>NZ_CBDQZP010000069.1:0-539 GCF_965341865.1 Nocardia sp. bgisy134 | reverse complement strand
CTGTTCGCCACGTTGCTCTTACCGGCAGGATTTGCTCACCTGGCCAGAGGTCGAGACATGGTGGAATTCGTCAAGACCAAGGGCCTGCCGCTGCCGGCGCTAGCCGTCTCCGGCTCTGGTGTGTGGCTTCTAGTTTGCGGATTCAGTGTGCTGCTCGGCGTATGGGCCGACCTCGGAAGCCTATTGCTCGGGGCCTTTCTCCTGGCTGCCGCGGTGGGTATGCACAACTTCTGGACGCAGTCACAACCGTCGGCAAGGCAGAACGATCGAATCCACTTCAACAAGAACGTCGAGCTCGCAGGTGCTTCACTCATGCTTTTCGCGTTCTTCGCGCACACACCCGAGCTCGGGATGACACTGACCGGTCCATTGTTCTCGCTGAACTGACTGCTGCGTCCGGACGGCATCGCTCGCGCCTCGGTGCAGCTCCGCGGGAAGAGGCTCAGGATGCCCGACACGAGTACGAACCTTGCCGCGCACGGCCCCTCGATGACATCGAGCAAGGACCATGGGCGGCGCAAGAAAAGGAAACTTGCATC
>NZ_CBDQZP010000068.1:0-603 GCF_965341865.1 Nocardia sp. bgisy134 | reverse complement strand
AGATCCTCAGCACGGCGGCTGGGGATCAGCACCGCCGACAACCAACGCGAATACCCGGTCACCATGGTCAGCACCGGCAACCGCTTCGGAACACGGACCTGACCGAAGCCCACCGGCAGCGTGATCGGCGGGAACCACAGATCACACTGCGCGATCTCCCCAGCCACATACGCTGTCCGCGACGCCGGATCCGGCGGCAGATACACCGGCCGCAACTGCGCCACCCGCCCCGACAGCACGCGCACCGACCGAGTCCAGCCGATCCGCTCAGCGATTACCGTCGCCGGCATCGTCGGATAAGCCCGCAACAACTCCCGGATCTGCGGCTCGACCGCATCCACGACCGA
This sequence comes from Nocardia sp. bgisy134, assembly GCF_965341865.1. Classification (GTDB taxonomy): domain Bacteria; phylum Actinomycetota; class Actinomycetes; order Mycobacteriales; family Mycobacteriaceae; genus Nocardia. The sequence continues at coordinate 256 of NZ_CBDQZP010000068.1, read as the reverse complement.
CCCCTTCGGCGCCCGCTCATACTTCGGCGGCCGATCCGACGCCACCGCCGCTTTGACCGTATTGCGGGACACGCCCATCACCCGGGCGATCGCCTTGATCGGCAGCCCCTCGGACCTGCGCAAACGACGAATCTCAGCCCAATCCTCCACGGAAAGCATCCCTTCGTCCTCCTGGCTCGGTTCGAACCAGGATCAATCGGACAAGGGGTCAAAATTCGGATGCCACGCAGTGATCAGTTTTCACGTTCCGCCGACA
>NZ_CBDQZP010000067.1:0-714 GCF_965341865.1 Nocardia sp. bgisy134 | reverse complement strand
TCAGCTGACGGCAGGTCGAATCAGAGCCGCCTGCTGATCAGGCGACGACCATCGTTGTGGAAACCGCGTGCGAGATAGTAGGCGAACAAATGCCCGACATCGCGGCCGTTCGGCGCGATGACCAACTCCAGACACCGGCAACCTCGCTCGCGCGCCCACCCGACACTGTCCTCGATGAGCTGTCCGGCCAGCCCGCGGCGCCGCTCAGCAGGCACCACGAACAGATCCTCGAGTTCGGCAACCAGTCCACTCTCCAGACCGAAGCTGGTAGTGGTGACGGCGAACCCGAGCAGCCGATCCGCAGAATGCGCCACCGCGACTCGCGCCGCAGGCGAGGCGAGCAACGTCGCGAGGTTGCCACGCAACTCGGGTTCGCCGGTGGCGAAACCGTCCTCGGAGTAGAACGCGACGGCCAACGCCAACACAGGCGACAGATCGACGGGACCGGCGGCACGCACGGTGGCAGATGTGATCGTCATATCGTCAGTACACCCGAGCCGCCTGGATCGGAGAACCGATTTCCACTCGCCGCGTGGTCCCAATCGCCGGGCGCCCGCCGCTACTTGTTGCGGAGTAGAAGTACAACCATCACTCGAAAGGACGGCGCCTGATCATCGACATTCGAGGATGCTTGCCGACTTGGTGGTAGCGATGTGGTCGAAGACCGATCTGGGGACATCCGTCCGCGCCTGTTCCGGGTCCTCGGACCGGCGG
>NZ_CBDQZP010000066.1:0-765 GCF_965341865.1 Nocardia sp. bgisy134 | reverse complement strand
GAACACGGCGTATGTGATCTTCACGTCGGGTTCGACCGGGGTGCCGAAGGGGGTGGCGTTGACCCACCGGGCGACGGTGCACCAGCTGGCCTGGGCACAGGCACGGTATCGGCTCGACGGCAGTGATGTGGTGTTGCACAAGACGCCGATCACGTTCGACATTTCGGTGTGGGAGTTGTTCTGGCCCTTGCAGGTCGGGGCGCGGGTGGTGATCGCTGCCGCGGACGGGCATCGGGACCCGCATTATCTGGCGGCGCTGATCCAGGCCGAGGCGGTGACGACGGTGCATTTCGTGCCGTCGATGCTGGCGGCGTACCTGGCGGCGGTGCCGGCGCCGCTGGCGGTGAGTGTGCGGCGGGTCTTCGCCGCCGGGGAGGCCTTGCCGGCCGCGGCCATCACCCGGTTCGCCGAGTACGGCGACGCGGAGTTGCACAACTGGTACGGCCCGGCCGAGGCCGAGGTGGTCACCGCGTGGGAGTGCGACGCGGATGCCGTGGGTGTGCCGATCGGGTCACCGGTGTGGAACACGCAGACCCTCGTGCTCGATTCCCGGTTGCATCCGGTGCCGGTGGGGGTGGTGGGTGAGTTGTATCTGGCGGGTGTGCAGTTGGCGCGGGGGTATCACGGTCGGCCGGGTGTGACGGCGGGTGGGTTCGTGGCGGATCCGTTCGGGGTGGCGGGGGAGCGGATGTACCGGACGGGGGATCTGGTGCGGTGGCGTGCGGATGGGCAGTTGGAGTATGTGGGGCGCACCGATTTCCAGGT
>NZ_CBDQZP010000065.1:0-854 GCF_965341865.1 Nocardia sp. bgisy134 | reverse complement strand
AGACCACATCACCGAACTCGTCGAGACCGGCAGGATCGACCGTCGCCAACGCCGCCGTGGTAACGAAACCATGCGTGACATGCTCGGCGGCGAGAAGCTCTGCCAGTTCCTTGCCGCCGTACACGGTCGGCGGCGCGATCACCATCGTTGCCGCCGGTCCGAACGCCTGCAGATACTCGAACACCGACCCGTCGAAACTCGGAGTCGCGAAATGTAAGGTCCGCGACGACGAGGTAGCTCCCAGCCGAGCGCTCTGTTCGGCCGCGAAGTTGTCCAATCCACGGTGAGTGACCACCACCCCCTTCGGGACCCCGGTGGAGCCGGAGGTATAGACGAGGTAGGCCGTGTGGTCCAGGGACAGACGCGCGGTCCGATCCGCATCGGTGATCGGGGTGGCCGAGTGTGCCGCGCAGGCCCGTTGCAGCTCGGGATCGTCGAGTACCAGCCACTCGACCGTTCCCGGAAGTTTGTCCCGCTGCCCAGACACCGTCAACCCGAGGAGGACCCCGGAATCGGTGAGCATGTGCGAGATCCGCTCGGCCGGATACGTCGGATCCACCGGCACGAACGCGGCCCCGGTCGAGGTGACCGCCCACACCGCCAGCACCGACTCCACCGACCGCGACATCCCCACCGCGACATACGTTTCCGGACCGGCACCCCGGTCGATCAACAATCGCGCCAGCCGGGTCGATCGTTCCTCGAGTTCCCGATACGACACCCGGACGTCACCACAGGCCACGGCGACCGCATCGGGATCGATCGCCGCCGCAGCGCTGAAGATCTCCGGCAACGTCCGTACCGACCCACCCGGCAGCCCCCGCACCGGCGTCAGCGCCGCACGCTCTGTCTCC
>NZ_CBDQZP010000064.1:0-972 GCF_965341865.1 Nocardia sp. bgisy134 | reverse complement strand
CTAGGGCGCGTCCTCAAAGTGGTTGTGGCTGATCTGCTTTGCGACCGGTGTTGATCTGTTTTGATGTCGCGTTGTGGTGCGCAGGCATGAGTTGACCGATGAGCAGTGGCAGGTCGTGGCAGTCTTGCTGCCGGCGTCGGGGGTCAAGGGCCGCCCCAGGGTGGACGACCGGCGGGTGGTCAACGGCATGTTGTACAAGGCCAAGACCGGGATCGCGTGGCGGGATCTGCCCGAACGGTACGGGCCGTGGAAGACCGTCTACAACCGGTTCTGGCGCTGGTCGCGCAATGGCACCCTGTCGTTGTTGGTGGCGCGGGTGCGGGTGATCGCTGACGCGGTCGCCGAGCTGGATCGGGAGGTGTCGGTGGATTCCTCGATCGTGCGGGCCCACCAGCACGCGGCCGGTGGGCGCCGCGGCCGGGTGATCCATACCGGCGGGGAGCGGGTTCTACCCCGGGACGTGCGGCGAGCCCGCTGACCATGCAATCGGTCGTTCTCGTGGCGGGCCGACGACGAAGATCCACCTGGCCTGCGACGGGCTCGGGCGTCCGTTGTCGATCGTGCTGACCGGCGGCAACGTCAACGACTGCACCGTGTTCACCCGGGTGCTGGCCGGTATCCGCATGCCACGACCCGGTCGCGGCCGGCCCTGGACTCGGCCGCGGCGGGTGCTGGCCGACAAGGGCTACTCCTCACGCGCGATCCGGGAGTACCTGCGTCGGCGTGGGATCGCCGCGACGATTCCCGAACGCTCTGATCAACAGGCCCACCGGCGTCGCCGCGGCAAGATCGGTGGGCGCCCACCGACGTTCGACCCGGCAACTTACCGCCGCCGCAACGTCGTCGAGCGTTGTTTCAACCGGCTCAAGCAGTATCGGGCCGTCGCCACCCGATACGACAAAACCGCAACCTCCTACCGCGGCATGCTCGACCTGGCCACCCTGCTCATATGGCTTTGAGGACAGGCCCTAG
>NZ_CBDQZP010000063.1:0-1009 GCF_965341865.1 Nocardia sp. bgisy134 | reverse complement strand
TCGAGCAACCACGCCACGATCGGGGTCACCGGAACCTCCCCGACCCCGCCGCCGGGAAGTTCCTCGAGCACCGGCGCGCCCACCCCGGCCGAGACAGCGACCTGCGCCAACCCCGCAACGGTCTTGTGTTCGAACACCTCCCGCGGCGAGATCACCACCCCCGCCGCCTTCGCCCGCGCCACCAACTGAATCGACATGATGCTGTCCCCACCGAGGGCGAAGAACGAATCATCCACCCCCACCGACTCCACCCCCAGCACCTCGGCGAACACCCCCGCCAACACCACCTCCACCGGCCCCGACGGCGCCCGATACACCCCACCGGTGACCTCCGGCACCGGCAACGCGGCACGATCCAACTTCCCCACCGGCGTCAACGGCAACACCTCGACCACCACCACCGCCGGCACCATATACGCAGGCAACCGCGCCGCCACCGCCGCACGCACCGCCTCGACATCGACGTTCTGCCCATCCACCGGCACCACATAACCGACCAGCCGGTCCCCACGACCGTCGTCGCGGACCACCACGACCGCCTGCGCGATGCCCGCACACCGCGCCAACACCGACTCGATCTCCCCCAGCTCGATCCGGAACCCGCGGAGCTTGACCTGGAAATCGCTGCGCCCCACATACTCCAGCGTGTAATCGCCACGCCACCGCACCACATCCCCGGTCCGGTACATCCGCTCCCCCGGGGCACCATACGGACACGCCACGAACCGCTCCGCCGTCAACCCCGGACGCCGGTGATAGCCGCGAGCCAGACCGACACCAGCCAGATACAACTCACCCGACACCCCCACCGGCACCGGACACAACCACCCATCCAACACCACCTCACACACCCCCCGGACCGGGCCACCGATCGTGATCGGCTCCCCCACCACCATCGGATCCCCGATATTCGACATCACCGTCGCCTCGGTCGGCCCGTACGCGTGGAACAACCGCCGCCCCGGCGCCCACCGGGTCACCAACTCCGGCGGACACACCTCACCACCGA
>NZ_CBDQZP010000062.1:0-1121 GCF_965341865.1 Nocardia sp. bgisy134 | reverse complement strand
GGGCCGGTGGAGGCGGTGGGGGTGGACCTGTCACCGGTCCCGGTGGCCGAGGCGGAGCTGGTGTCGCGAGTGGGAGAAGTGTTGGGGGCGGGCTTCGATGTGGCGGCGGCGGTGCCGGTGCGGGCGAGGCTGTTCCGGGTCGGGGACGCAGAGCACGTGCTGGCGGTGGCGGTGCATCACATCGCCGGGGACGGGTCGTCGATGCGGCCGTTGGCGCGGGATGTGATGGTGGCCTATGCGGCACGCTCGCGAGGGCAGGTGCCGGGGTGGGCGCCGCTGCCGGTGCAGTACGCGGATTACGCGTTGTGGCAACGGGAGATGCTCGGGGAAGCCGACGATCCGGAATCGATGGCCGGGCACCAGCTCGCATTCTGGAAGCGGGAGTTGGCGGGGGTCGCGGAGGTGCTGGGGTTGCCGACCGACCGGCCGCGGCCCGCGGTGGCCTCGATGCGGGGTGGGCGGATCGAGTTCACCGTCGAGGCGGGTCTGCATCGGCGGGTGAATGTGTTTGCCCGCGAGCATGATGCGACCTCGTTCATGGTGGTGCATGCGGTGCTGGCGGTGTTGCTGGCGCGGTTGTCGGGCAGTGACGACATCGTCGTGGGGACGCCGATCGCCGGTCGCGGTGAACACGAGCTCGACGATCTGGTCGGGATGTTCGTCAACACCCTGGTGTTGCGCACCCGGGTGGAGCCGGGGTGGTCGTTCCTCGACCTGCTCGAACGCACCCGGGACGTGGATCTGGCGGCGTACGCGCATGCCGAGGTGCCCTTCGAGTGGCTGGTCGAGGAACTGGCGCCGGTCCGCTCGACCGCGCATGCACCGTTGTTCCAGGTGCTGCTGGTGTTCCAGAACTTCGCGCCGACGGGATTCGAGCTGCCGGGGCTGACCGTCGAGGCGGTGCAAGCGGATCTGCCGGTGGCGAAGTTCGACCTGCAGGCGACCTTCGTGGAGCGGTCCGGACCCGACAACGTTCCGGCGGGGATGGATGTGGAATTCACCTACGCGACGGACCTGTTCGACGAAGCGACCGTCCGCGGGTTCGCCGACCGGTACATGCGAGTCCTCGAGACGGTCACCGCGGACCCGGCGACGCCGGTCGGGGATATCGAGATCCTCGA
>NZ_CBDQZP010000061.1:0-1231 GCF_965341865.1 Nocardia sp. bgisy134 | reverse complement strand
GACCTGACCCCGTGAGGTCGGTCCATGGGCTGTGTGGGTCTTGCGGCCCATGTTGTGGGCGGGAAGGCTCGATGGCGATGACCACGAGGAAGAGGCACACCCCTGAGCAGGTCGTGCGCAAGTTGACCGAGGCCGATCGGCTGCTCGGCGAGGGCAAGGACGTCGCGGATGTGTGCCGGGCGTTGCAGATCACCGAAGCCACCTACTACCGGTGGCGTAACCAATTCGGCGGACTGAAGGCCGACGACGCCAAACGGTTGAAAGACCTCGAACGCGAGAACACCACACTCAAAAGGCTTTTGGCCGAAGCGGAGTTGGAGAAGGCGGCATTGAAGGAGATCGCCAAGGGAAACTTCTAGACCCGGAACGCCGGCGGGCGGCTGTAGCGCATCTGATGCGGCTTATGGGCGTCAGCGAACGGTTCGCCTGCCGGGTGACCGGGCAGCATCGCAGTACCCAACGCCGTCCTGCGGGCGCGCAGCAGCCCACGGATCGGGATGCCCCGTTGCGGGCATGGTTGCGTGACTGGGCACGCAACCACCCCCGTCAAGGGTTCCGTCGCGCCTACCACGACGCCCGCGGCGAGGGCTGGACGGTGAATCACAAGAAGATTCAACGTCTGTGGCGGCAGGAAGGGTTACGGGTGCCGCAGCGACGGCGCCGTAAACGAATCGGTGACTCGACGGTCACGGCGGTGACCGCGGACGCACCGAATCGAGTGTGGGCAGTCGATTTCCAGTTCGACGCCACCGACGACGGCCGTCCGGTCAAGATCGTGTCCATCGTCGATGAGCACACCCGCGAATGCCTAGGCGGGCTGGTCGAACGCTCCATCACCGCCGACCGGCTCATCGAAGAACTCGACCGCATCGCCACCGGCCGCGGATACCCGGCCGCGTTGCGCAGCGACAACGGCCCGGAACTGGCATGCCAGGCGATGCGGGACTGGGCCGGTGAACGCGTCGGCCTGGCGTTCATCCCACCCGGACAGCCCTGGCGCAACGGCTACGTCGAATCGTTCAACGGCCGACTGCGCGACGAATGCCTCAACATCAACAACTTCTGGTCGCTGACCCAAGCCCGCGTCGTGATCAGCGACTGGAAGGACGACTACAACCACTACCGCAGGCACTCAGCCCTGGGCTATCAAACCCCCTCGGGATACGCTGCTGCCTGCATCCACCGATAACCGACTCACACTCACGGTGGACCGATCAACGGGGTCCCGTCA
>NZ_CBDQZP010000060.1:0-1458 GCF_965341865.1 Nocardia sp. bgisy134 | reverse complement strand
CCGTATTGATCTTTCCCTCGACCACACATCAAGCCCTAACCTGCGCATATGACGATTCAACCGACCGCGGTACTGGATATCGCACTCACACACACCGACCCTGATCTGGACGGAGGTCGTCATGCATAAGTTGTTGGTCCTGTATCCCAAGCCCGCCGACCCTGACCACTTCCGCGACTACTACGTGACCAAACACCTTCCGCTGGTAATGGAGATGCCCGGCCTGCTCGCGTGGCGCTACAGCTTCGACGTGGCGGCGACCAAGGGAGAAGCGCCGTATTTCGTAGTCTTCGAAGGCGACTTCGCTGACGCCGCCGCCCTGGCCGCGGCTCGGGCGTCGGCGCAAGGCCAGCGAGTGGCCGCCGATGTCGCCAACTACGCCACCGGCAGTGTGGTTGTCATCGACTATCCGGTGCAGGACGGCACCGACTGAGCCAGGACGGTACGCCCCGGGACGCGTTCGGTCGGCCGTTGCGGGCCAGGTCCGGCTATCGGCGGGACACCGTTCGCGGTTGCTGGTTCATTGAGCGTCGAAGGTGGGGCCGATGTCCGGCCGGAGCCATGTCCGCCACTCCGGGCGGCACCTACCGGCTCGACTCGATGACACTGCAACTGCGCTAGGTGACCTCGAACAACGGCGAGCCTCAGGAAAGCTCATCCTGATCACCCGCTGAGCAGCACTCCTGCGTTCGAGAAACGTACGCACATGCCGCTGATCGCGCGGGCTGCTCCGGGCCTTAGGAGTGCAGAGTCGGCCCTGCTCGCCGGGGTGACATGTTGGTTACGCACTCCCTAAATGCCCGCCTGGGCCGGTGAGCGGTGGCAGTGGCAGGTGGGCGTGAGCGGAAAGTCTCACGCAGGTGGCGTGGTCGCGGCGCGCCGGATCCCGCCGAGCCGGTCGGTAGACAACATTGTTCGCCGCGTCCACGACGGAGACGGCCCGTTGCCCCTCACCGAGCCCGCCAGCTGCCACGCTGGCGTGCTCGTTGCAGGCCAGCGGTTTCGGCCACGAATCCCCGAACTCGCGTCAGCCGCTGGGCGATTCCGCGCGGTCCGAAGCGGCCAGCGCTGGGCTATGGAAGATCAACTGGCCCTACTCCTCTGGGTCGGCCGAACGCACCATATTGCCGATTACCGTGTCCTACACGGCTGCCGGCCGTACCGCCGCCAGGCCGGAGCTTCGGAAAGTCATGCCCGGCTCTTACCGCGACAGCGGTAGCCACCGCTGCGCCGGTCAGCCCTGACGGCCGACGCCAGGGCAACGCACAGGCCGCCGAATACTATGCCTCCCGCCAGCAAGATTCCCACGCCAACAATGGCGGCAGCGAGCACAGGAGTGCCGAAGCCGAAGTACACGGCGAACGGACTCGACAGTATTGTGCCGATCAAGCCCCGATCATGGCCACGATCAGGACAGGTCGGTATTTCATGAATCCGATTCTAGTCTTCGAGTAGTTA
>NZ_CBDQZP010000059.1:0-1580 GCF_965341865.1 Nocardia sp. bgisy134 | reverse complement strand
GCGACATCGAGTTCCTCGATCCAGCCGAGCGCACCTCGATGCTCGAGAGCTGGATTCGTCCCGGGCTCGTGGTCGGCTCGGTGACGTTGGCGGACGAGTTCACGCGGACGGTCGAGCGGTTCCCCGATGCAACGGCTGTGGTGGCCGACGACTCGGCGCTGTCCTACGCAGAGTTGGACGCGCGGGCTAATCGGTTGGCACGGCACCTGATCTCGCTCGGGGTGGGTCCGGAATCGTTGGTGGCGGTGGCCATGCCGCGGTCGCCGGATCTGATCGTGACCCTGTTGGCGGTGATCAAGGCCGGTGGCGGGTATCTCCCGATCGATGTGACCTACCCGGCCGATCGGCTCGCATTCCTGTTTGCCGACGCTGCCCCGATCTGTGTGCTCTCGACCGCCGCCGAGATCGACGGGTTGCCGGTGGGGGATCTGCCGGTCGTGGTGCTCGATGCACCCGAGACTGTGGCGCGACTGAAGGGCATTCCCTCACTTGCGGTTACGGACACGGATCGTGTGGCACCGGTCAATCCCGACTCCGTGGCCTACGTGATCTACACCTCGGGCTCGACCGGCACCCCGAAGGGAGTGACTGTCTCCCACCGCAGCGTTCTCACCCTGTTCGCGAACACCCGAGACCGGTTCGGGTTCGACGAGGCGGACGTGTGGACGATGTTCCATTCGTATGCATTCGATTTCTCGGTGTGGGAGCTGTGGGGTCCGCTGCTGCACGGCGGCAGGCTCGTGGTGGTCGACTACTCCACGGCACGCTCGCCCGAGCTGTTTCTCGAGCTCCTGCGGCGTGAGCACGTGACCGTGCTCAACCAAACTCCCTCTGCCTTCTACCAATTGGCAGATGTCGAGCAGGCCGCGGCCGAGAGGCCGGACGGGCTCTCGTTGCGGTATGTGATTTTCGGTGGAGAGTCGCTCGATCTGGGTCGGCTGGTGCGGTGGTATGCGCGCCGCGAGGACAGCGGACCGCAGCTGGTCAACATGTACGGAATTACGGAAACCTGTGTCCACGCGACGTGGTTGCCGCTGGATTCCCAACTCGCCGCCTCGACGTCGGCGAGCGTTATCGGTCAGGGCATTGCCGGTCTGCGCACGTCGGTCCTCGACGGTCGCCTGCGCATGGTGCCGGTGGGGGTGGTGGGTGAGTTGTATCTGGCGGGTGTGCAGTTGGCGCGGGGCTATCACGAACGGCCGGGTCTGACGGCGGGTCGGTTCGTGGCGGATCCGTTCGGGGCGCCGGGGGAGCGGATGTACCGGACGGGGGATCTGGTGCGGTGGCGTGCGGATGGGCAGTTGGAGTATGTGGGGCGCAGTGATTTCCAGGTGAAACTGCGGGGGTTCCGGATCGAGTTGGGGGAGATCGAGGCGGCGCTTGCCCGGCACGACGCGGTGGCGCGGGCGGTGGTGGTGGTTCGCGGCGAGGGTGGGGTGGACCGGTTGGTGGGGTATGTCGTGCCCGAGGTGGGGGTGGGGGTAGATGTCGAGGAGTTGAGGCGGTTCGTCGGTGATGGGTTGCCGTCGTACATGGTTCCGGCCTCGGTGGTGGTGCTCGACGGGTTGCCCGTGACTACC
>NZ_CBDQZP010000058.1:0-1619 GCF_965341865.1 Nocardia sp. bgisy134 | reverse complement strand
TTCGCCGGCTGGTGGATGCTGATCGACCGGTTGGGTGCGGTGCCGCGGGTACTGGTGTGGGACGGTGAAGGCGCGATCGGCCGGTGGCGTGGTGGCCGCAACGAGCTCACTGCCGAGTGTCAGGCGTTTCGAGGAACTTTGGGCGCCAAGGTTGTCATCTGCCGTCCCGCCGACCCGGAAGCCAAGGGTGTGATCGAGCGGGCGCACGACTATCTGGAGCGATCCTTCCTGCCCGGCCGGACGTTCACCGGGCCCAACGATTTCAACACTCAGTTGAGTCAATGGCTGGCATTGGTGAACACCCGGACACGGCGGGCGTTGGGCTGCGCGCCGTGTGATCGGATCACCGCCGACCGCCAGGCGATGCTCACGCTGCCGCCGGTGGCGCCCGAGACCGGATGGCGGGGATCGGCGCGCCTGGCGCGTGATCACTACATTCGCTTGGACTCCAACGACTACTCGGTGCACCCTGCCGTGATCGGCCGCTGCGTCGAGATCGTCGCCGACCTCGAACGGGTTCGGGTGCACTCGGGTGGGCGCGTTGTCGCCGATCACGAACGGATCTGGGCCTGGCATCAATCGATCTCCGACCCCGAACACATCGAAGCAGCGAAAGTGCTGCGCCGCAGAAGGGTCGGCAACCTGCGGCCAGCGCCCGAACCCGAGGTCGAGCAGCGGCGCCTGACCGACTACGACACCGCGCTCGGTGTCGACATCGAAGGCGGGGTGGCCTGATGACCGCCACCAGAACAGCCGCCAAGACATCGACCACCGCACGGGATCTGACCGCCGAGATCTCTTTCCTGACCCGGGCGTTGAAGGCACCGACCCTGCGGGAATCGGTGCATCGACTGGCCGAACGAGCCCGCGCCGAGAACTGGAGCCATGAGGAGTTCCTCGTCGCCTGCCTGCAACGGGAAGTCTCCGCCCGCGAAAGCCACGGCGGCGAGGGCCGCATCCGCTCCGCGCGGTTTCCGGCCCGCAAATCGCTGGAAGAATTCGACTTCGGTCACGCCCGTGGACTCAAACGCGACGTCATCGCCCACCTCGGGACACTGGACTTCGTCACCGCCCGAGAGAACGTCGTTTTCCTCGGCCCGCCCGGAACCGGCAAAACACATCTGGCGATCGGGTTGGCGATCCGCGCCTGCCAGGCCGGGCACCGGGTCGCGTTCGCCACCGCCGCCGAATGGGTCGCCCGCCTCGCCGAGGCCCATCACGTCGGCCGGTTACAGGCCGAGCTGACCAAGCTCAGCCGCTACCCACTACTCGTGGTCGACGAAGTCGGCTACATCCCCTTCGAGAACGAAGCCGCCAACCTCTTCTTCCAACTCGTCTCATCCCGCTACGAACGAGCGTCGCTGATCGTGACCAGCAACAAGGTCTTCGGCCGCTGGGGCGAAGTCTTCGGCGACGACGTCGTCGCCGCAGCCATGATCGACCGCCTCGTCCACCACGCCGAAGTCATCGCCCTCAAAGGCGACAGCTACCGGCTCAAAGACCGCGACCTCGGCCGCGTCCCCACCGCCGGCACCACTAAAGGATGAACCACCAACCCACCAACCAGGGGGTCAAAATTCAGATTCCGGAAAGTGATCACCATTGGCGTTCCGTTGACA
>NZ_CBDQZP010000057.1:0-1674 GCF_965341865.1 Nocardia sp. bgisy134 | reverse complement strand
CGTCCGGAAATCAGCGTAAGTCGTTTTGTGTCAAGTGGTTCGGTCGGTGCCTCGTCCGTCGTCGTCCCGGCATAGCGGTGATGGGGTTGGTCCCTGCAGCGTGTAATCGGGTTGAGGTGACGACGGGCGGGGCTGCCCATGATTTCCGGCGAGATCAACGGTGTGTCTCGATGCCGCGTGGGGCTCGCCCCGACCGCCCGCTCGATGGTCGCCGAAATATTCAGGCGGCCACCGGGATCAGGGTGCTGGCTGGTCGTGTGCCGTGCGTGGCGGTTTGTGGATCCCAGCGCTTGCCGGTGGTGACGACCGCATGCAGGTGCCGCAGGATCGTCGCGGCGATGGCGGCTTGGGCTTGGGTGGGGGTGAGTTTATTGGTTTCGCGGCCGGTCAGGTGCCGGTAGCGGGCGGCATAAACAGGGTTGGCGCGTTGGGCGCCCCACACGGCTCGCCACGCGGCCAGGCGCAGGCCGGGTCGGCCTTGGCCGGTGAGTTTGGTGCGGCCGGTGAAGGTGCCGGATAGTTTCTCTCGTGGTGCCAGACCAGCGTGTTTGACCACAGCGCGGGCGGTGGTGAACCGGGCGGGGTCGCCGGTTTCGGCCAGGATCGCCGCGGCCCCGACCGCGGAGATCCCAGTGATCGAGGTGACCAGGTCAGTGAGTCCAAGTTCGTTGAGCACGTTGATCATTCGAGCTTCGGTGTCGGTGAGGCGTCGCTGGTTTTCGGCCCAGTCGCCCAGCAGCAGCTGCACTCGTTCCAGCGCGCCGCGCCGGTGCGCGCTCACCCCGGCCGGATCATCGAGGGCGGTGAACAGGTTGCCCACGATCCGCAGCGACGGTTTCTGACCGCCTCGACGGGTAATCTCGCGGCGGACCGCCTGCTCGAGACGGGCCAGGCCGAGACGGCGGGTCCGGGCCAGGTCACCGCCATCGCGGTCGCAGATCACGCTCATCGCCGCGACCCAAGTGCGGGAACGAAACGGCTGTCGCGCGGTGTGCAGCGCGGCCGGCCATACGCACTCCAGCAATGCCCGCAGTTGTTGGATTTGGCTGACCATCTCCACGATCACCTGCTCGCGACGAGCACCCAGATGCCGCAACCGGCCCCAGGTCTCATCGACCGGCTCAGGGATATAGCAACGCAACTGCGCGGTCAACCGGGCGATCAGCACCGCGTCCTTCTCATCGGTTTTGTCGCAGGTCAGGTCCTCGGCGCGACGTGACCAGGAGGTCATCGACGGCTGGACACACACGAACGCCATACCCCGGTCAGCGGCCAACTGGCCCAGCACCCGCCACCGGTGTCCGGTCGGCTCACACGCCACCGTCACCCCGGCGAAACCCGCGCCCGCTGCCCGCTGGGCCGCCCAGTCCAACGCGGCCCCCAGATCCCATGCCCGGCATCGGAATGTTTTGCGGGCCAACACTTTCGAGTCGTGATCGGTCACTACCACCATCTGTTTCCGGTCGGCCAGATCAATCCCGACGATGGCGTTGTCGGCCAGGACCAGCGCCCGAAGCCGCGCCAAACGGGCGTTTCGGTTGCGATCACCCCGCGACAAGCCACTACCGTTACCCACGAACGTCCTCCTACTGCGATGGGACACCAAGCCCGACAAGCGCATCAGGAGGACGTTCCCTCGTCCAGACACCCGGCGCATAGAACGTCTTTCTATGC
>NZ_CBDQZP010000056.1:0-1704 GCF_965341865.1 Nocardia sp. bgisy134 | reverse complement strand
TGCGGCCGCAACGGCACGATCCGCTCCGCATCGGCGACCGGGAGGGCACTCGTTTCCGTGAGATCGAGCGCGTCGATGCGCAGCACCGGCACGGTGGATGTCTCCGGAAGAGCTGTCCCCTCGCCGGTGGTCAGCACACACACCGGCTCGGCCACGCTGAAGATCTGCCCGATGCGTTCGGCAGGCAGGTCGGGATCGACCGGCACGTACCCCCCGCCAGCCTCGACGATCGCGTAGATGCCCACCAACAACTCGATCGACCGCGGCATGGCCACCGCTACCAGCGTTTCCGGACCCACTCCGAGCGAGATCAGATGCCGGGCCAGCCGGTGGACGCGGGCACCGAGTTCGGCATAGGCCAACCGAACGTCCTCGAACACCACCGCGACCGCGTCCGGGGTCGCCGCCACCTGCGCCGCGAATCCGTCGAGCAACTGCCGTTCGGGTACCGGATGCGCGGTCTCGTTCCACACCGCCATACGCTGCAACTCGTGTGCCTCGAGCAGAGGCAGATCCCCGACCGGCATCGCCGGGTCCGCGGTCACCGCTTCGAGAATCCGCACGAATCGGTCGGCGAATCCGTGGACTGTCGTCTCGTCGAACAGGTCTGTCGCGAAGGTGAATTCGACATCCATCCCGGCCGGAGCATTGTCGGGCCCGAGTCGCTCTACGAAGGTCGATTGCAGGTCGAACTTCGCCACCGGCAGGTCGGCCTGCATGGCCTCGACGGTCAGCCCCGGCAGCTCGAATCCCGCTGGTGCGAAGTTCTGGAATACCAGCAGCACCTGGAACAGCGGTGCGTGCGCTGTCGAGCGTGCCGGTGCCAGTTCCTCGACCAGCCACTCGAAGGGCACCTCCGCGTGCGCGAGCGCCGCCAGATCCACTTCCCGGGTGTGTTCGAGCAGGTAAAGGAACGACGACCCCGGTTCCACCCGGGTGCGCAGCACCAGGGTGTTGACGAACATCCCGACCAGATCGTCGAGCTCGTGCTCACCGCGACCGGCGATCGGGGTGCCCACGGCGATGTCGTCACTGCCCGACAGCCGTGCCAGCAACACCGTCAACACCGCATGGACCACCATGAACGAGGTCGCATCATGCTCGCGGGCAAACACATTCACCCGCCGATGCAGGCCCGCCTCGACGGTGAACTCGATCCGCCCACCCCGCATCGAGGCCACCGCGGGTCGGGGCCGGTCGGTCGGCAACGCCAGCATCTCCGCGAGCCCGGCCAACTCCCGTTTCCAGAATGCGAGTTGCCGCCCGGCCATCGATTCCGGATCGTCGGCCTCCCCGAGCATTTCCCGCTGCCACAACGCGTAATCGGCGTATTGCACCGGCAGTGGCGCCCATCCCGGCATCTGCCCCCGTGACCGTGCTGCATAGGCCACCATGACATCTCGCGCGAACGGCCGTATCGATGATCCGTCCCCGGCGATGTGATGCACCGCTACCGCCAGCACATGCTCTTCGTCCCCGACTCGGAACAGCCTCGCTCGCACCGGCACCGCCGCCGCCACATCGAAGCCCGTCCCCAACACCTGCCCCACCCGTTGTATCAATTCCGCCTCGGTCACCGGTACCGGTGACAGATCCACCCCGACCGCCTCCACCGGCAGCACCACCTGCGCCGGACCCGCTCGGTCACTGGGATACATCGTGCGCAGCACCTCGTGCCGGTCGAGCACATCGGTCACCGCGGCT
>NZ_CBDQZP010000054.1:0-1919 GCF_965341865.1 Nocardia sp. bgisy134 | reverse complement strand
ACCTGTCCCGGTGCGCCGCCACAGCCGAACCCCGGCAGGTCAGGCATTCGCGCAGAAGCTGGCCGGTCTCTCTGATACCGCTCGCAAGAGCGCCCTGCTCGACCTGGTCCGATCGGTCGCCGCCGACATCCTCGGGCACGCTTCTCTCGATGCTGTCGAACCCCAGCAAGCGTTCCAGCAGCTCGGGTTCGATTCTCTGGGCGCTGTCGAGTTCCGTAACAGGCTCAACGCCGCGACGGGTCTGCAATTGCCGGCCACTCTCATTTTCGATTACCCCAACGCGCAGATCGTCGCCGAGTTCATCGATTCCCAACTCACCGGTACCGGGGCTGTCGATGAACTCGCGATCAGTCGGGTACGAGCCGACGACGAGCCGATCGCGGTGGTGGCGATGAGCTGCCGCTATCCAGGTGGTGTCGTCTCGCCCGAAGACCTGTGGAATCTGGTCACCTCGGGTATCGACACCACCGGCGAGATGCCCGTGGATCGTGGCTGGGACATCGACGGTATCTATGACCCCGAACCTGGCAAGGCAGGCAAGACCTATACCCGTCAGGGTGGGTTCTTGTATTCGGCAGCGGAGTTCGATGCGGATTTCTTCGGGATCGGTCCGAACGAGGCCACGGGGATGGATCCGCAGCAGCGGTTGCTGTTGGAGGTGTCGTGGGAGGCGTTGGAACGGGCCGGTGTCGATCCTGTCGTGCTACGTGGCAGTTCGACCGGGGTGTTCACCGGTGTGATGTACCACGACTACGCGCAGGGCACTGGTAGCAGCGCCGGCGGTAGTTTGGTGTCGGGTCGGATCGCCTACACGCTCGGGCTGGAAGGCCCGGCGGTGTCGGTGGATACGGCGTGTTCGTCATCGTTGGTGGCGATGCACCTGGCTGCACAGTCGTTGCGGTCGGGTGAGTGTGATCTGGCGTTGGCCGGTGGTGTCGCGGTGATGGCCACCCCGGAGATGTTCCTCGAGTTCAGCCGTCAGCGGGGTTTGGCTCCGGATGGGCGGTGCAAGTCGTTCGCCGATGCCGCCGACGGTGTGGGCTGGTCCGAGGGCGCTGGAATGTTGGTGTTGGAGCGGTTGTCCGATGCCCGCCGTAATGGTCATGAAGTTCTCGCGGTGGTTGCGGGTTCGGCGGTGAATCAGGATGGCGCTTCGAATGGTTTGACCGCGCCGAATGGTCCTTCGCAGCGGCGGGTGATCCGTCAAGCGCTGGCGAATGCGAGGGTGTCGCCGGTCGAGGTCGATGTGGTCGAGGCTCACGGCACCGGCACCACCCTCGGGGACCCGATCGAAGCCCAAGCGCTGCTTGCTACTTACGGTCAGGACCGGGACCCGGATCGTCCGTTGTGGTTGGGGTCGTTGAAGTCCAATATCGGTCATGCTCAGGCCGCGGCGGGTGTGGGTGGTGTGATCAAGATGGTGATGGCGATGCGCCATGGTGTGTTGCCGCGGACGCTGCATGTCGATCAGCCCAGCACCAAGGTCGATTGGACCGAGGGGCATATCCGGTTGCTGACCGAGCAGGTGGCGTGGCCGGAGGTGGATCGGCCGCGTCGGGCTGGTGTGTCCTCGTTCGGGATCAGCGGCACGAATGCTCACGTCGTCCTCGAGCAGGCTCCGACGCCGGTGGGGGCTCCGGAGCCGGTGGCCAAGACCGTCCCGGCCGGTGGCGTGCTGCCGTGGGTGGTCTCGGCGCGTAGCGGTGCGGCTCTTGCCGGACAGGCTGCCCGGCTGGCATCGCATGTCGTCGATCACGACCTGGATCCGGTGGACGCCGGTTTCTCGATGGCGTCCACGCGTGCTGTGTTCGAGCATCGCGCGGTTATCGTCGCCGATGACCGCGATGGTCTGCTCGAGGGTGCGCGGGCGTTGGCCGCCGGCGTGCAGGCACCGGGTGTGGTGTCCGGTCGTGTGGTGT
>NZ_CBDQZP010000053.1:0-1919 GCF_965341865.1 Nocardia sp. bgisy134 | reverse complement strand
CCCTGTCCCGGTGCGCCGCCACGGTCGAACCCCGGCAGGTCAGGCATTCGCGCAGAAGCTGGCGGGTCTCTCTGACACCGCTCGCAAGAGCGCTCTGCTCGACCTGGTCCGATCGGTCGCTGCCGAGGTCCTCGGGCACGCTTCTCTCGATGCTGTCGAACCCCAGCAAGCGTTCCAGCAGCTGGGGTTCGACTCTTTGAGGGCAATCGAGTTCCGTAACAGGCTCAACACTGCGACCGGCCTGCAACTACCGGCCACCCTCGTCTTCGATCAGCCCAACCCGCAGATCGTTGCTGACTTCATCGATTCCCAGCTGACAGGCACAAATCAGGACATCGAGGTCACTGCCAGCAGAACTGTTGGCGACGACCCGATTGCGGTGGTGGCGATGAGCTGCCGCTACCCCGGTGGTGTCGCCTCGCCGGAGGACCTGTGGCGACTGGTCGTCTCGGGCATCGATACCACCGGTGAGTTGCCGGTGGATCGTGGCTGGGATATCGAAGGCATCTACGATCCGGAGCCCGGCAAGGCGGGGCGGACCTACACCCGCCAGGGTGGATTCCTCTATTCGGCCGCCGATTTCGATGCGGACTTCTTCGGGATCAGCCCTAACGAAGCCACGATGATGGATCCCCAGCAGCGGTTGCTGTTGGAGGTGTCGTGGGAGGCGTTGGAGCGGGCCGGTGTGGATCCGGCTGTGCTGCGTGGCAGTTCGACCGGTGTCTTCACCGGTGTGATGTACCACGACTACGCCCAGGGAACCGGCACCGGTAGCAGCACTGCCGGAAGTCTGGTCTCCGGTCGCATCGCCTACACGCTCGGGCTGGAAGGCCCGGCGGTGTCGGTGGATACGGCGTGCTCGTCGTCATTGGTGGCTCTGCATTTGGCCGCGCAGTCGTTGCGGTCGGGCGAGTGTGATCTGGCGTTGGCCGGTGGTGTCGCCGTGATGGCCACCCCGGATATGTTCCTCGAATTCAGCCGTCAGCGGGGGCTGGCCCCGGATGGGCGGTGCAAGTCCTTCGCTGACGCCGCCGACGGTGTGGGCTGGTCCGAGGGCGCTGGAATGTTGGTGTTGGAGCGGTTGTCCGACGCCCGCCGCAATGGTCATGAAGTTCTCGCGGTGGTTGCGGGTTCGGCGGTGAACCAGGATGGCGCTTCGAATGGTTTCACCGCGCCCAATGGTCCTTCGCAGCGGCGAGTGATCCGTCAAGCGCTGGCGAATGCGGGGGTGTCGCCGGTCGAGGTGGATGTGGTGGAGGCCCACGGTACGGGTACCACGTTGGGTGATCCGATCGAGGCGCAGGCGCTGCTGGCGACGTATGGGCAGGATCGTGATGCGGATCGTCCGTTGTGGTTGGGGTCGTTGAAGTCCAACATCGGTCATTCCCAAGCCGCGGCGGGTGTGGGTGGTGTGATCAAGATGGTGATGGCGATGCGGCACGGGCTGCTGCCGCAGACCCTGCACGTCGATCAGCCCTCCACAAAGGTCGATTGGTCCGAAGGCCACATCCGATTGCTGACCGAGGCGGTGGCGTGGCCGGAGGTGGATCGGCCGCGTCGTGCCGGTGTGTCCTCGTTCGGCCTCAGCGGCACCAACGCTCACCTCATCGTCGAACAGGCCCCGACAGCTGACCCGGCTGCCGTGCCGGTGGCCAAGACCGTCCCGGCCGGTGGCGTGCTGCCGTGGGTGGTCTCGGCGCGCAGTGGCGAGGCGCTTGCCGAGCAGACCAGGCGCCTGGTATCGCATATCGACGACGACCACGACTCGATCGACATCGGCTTCTCGCTCGTGACTTCGAGAGTGTTGTTCGACCACCGGGCCGTGGTGCTGTCACCCGAAGGCGATGGCCTGCGGGCCGGTACACAAGCGTTGGGTCGCGGCGAAACGATTCCCGGTGTGGTGTCCGGTCGTGTGGTGC
>NZ_CBDQZP010000052.1:0-1994 GCF_965341865.1 Nocardia sp. bgisy134 | reverse complement strand
GCGTCCCGGTCTTTCCCTCGACCACACATCAAGCCCTAACCTGCACATATGACGATTCAACCGACCGCGGTAGATGCAGGAGGCAGTCATGCATAAGCTGCTGGTCCTATATCCCAAGCCCGCCGACCCCGACCACTTCCGCGACTACTACGTGACCAAACACCTTCCACTGGTCATAGAGATGCCCGGCCTACTTGCGTGGCGCTACAGCTTCGACGTGGCGGCGACCAACGGAGAAGCGCCGTATTTCGCGGTCTTCGAAGCCGACTACGCTGACGCCGCCGCCATGGCCGCGGCGTCGGCGTCGCCGCAAGGCCAGCGGGCGGCCGCCGATGTCGTCAACTACGCCACCGGCGGTGCGGTCATCATCCACTATCCGGTGCAGGAGGGCACCGACTGAGGCAGGACGGCACGCTCCGGGACGCGTTCGGTCGGCCGTTGCGGCCAGGTCCGGCTCTCGGCGGAACGCCGTTCGCGGTTGCCGGTTCGTTGAGCGTCAAAGGTGGGCCGATGTCCTGGCCGGATGTCACGGTGGTTGATGCGCGCGTGCGGCTCGACGGCCGGGGCGGGAGCCCGCCAACCTCGGGCAGGCCCGGCATCGCCTTTCGAAGAACGGTCCAAGCGTTCCGAACCCAGTAAGGAATTCTGACTGTCAGCGGCAATATGGTGCGTTTGGCCGACCCAGATGTGCGGACATCCAGATCAGCGACGGCTATCAAACACCCTGCCAGCGCGTTAGTCGCTACGAGATACCGTGCCCTGAATCTGAGACGTGCTCGTTCCGCCGTAATCCGCATATTTGTAGGTCGCCGAAACCACCCGGCTACTGCCAGCCTCACAATTCGGAACGCGCAGGTGAGTAAACGCGAACTCGTTGCCTGTACCAGGCTGATACAGCATCACTTCGGTTCCCGGCGGACCCGACCGTAATGGCAGCTCGTCTCGGAACGAGATCGCGGTCGGCGGGGTAGTTTCGACGCTGCCTGTGCCGTTACGCAGTGTGACCACGACCCCGAACACGTTGTCAGGCACATCCTTCGGCGGATACGACTGTGTCGCGCCGCCTGTGTAGACGGTCGTCTGTCCCTCGTCGGTCCAGTCCGACAAGTTCCTGCCGCAATGGGCGTCGGTGACGAGCCGAGCCAGGACACCGGACGGGGTGCCGCTGCCCGCGATCAGCGGCGGAATCGTGACCACCACACTGACGAGAATGGCAACTACCAGCACTGCTCCGCCTCGCATCGAGGCGGCGCGCGTCCGACCGGATCGGTTGCCATACAAGTGCAAGAAGGCTGCCGCGAACGCTGCGGCAAGTGCGAAGCACGCCGCGACGATGCTCGTGTCGAGGTGTCCGGATAACTCCGGCTTGTAATCGGACAAGTACAGCTCGGTCCCCACCCACTGAGCGAACAAACTGGCAACTACCCCACCCGCGATGGTGCCGCCAGGCGCGAACCGGTATGGCATCAGCCCGAAAATGCCAGTGACGACCAGCACCGGGCTAATCACAAGCAGGAACGGCCAATAGACCATGAGGTTGGCCGCGAAGCGGCCGCCCGCTTCGAACTCGAACCGTGGATCCGATCCCGGCTCCGAGTACAGTCCGAGCCCGATCGCCACCCACGCCACAGCCAGCACGCCGACGGCAACAACATGCAATAGGTACGCGAGACGGTTCAAGCGATTCCACGATGGATCACGAGCAAACACGCGGTCACTGTATCGACCAGTTGCGTCCGATCCGGTTACCAAATGTGGAGAAATCGTGTGGGTCCGGTAGGAGACTCCGAAGTCGCGGAGCCCGAACCCATTCAGAGGGCGTCGCGAGTGCAGCAGGATCGGCGGCAATTCAGGTATGCCCAGCGCGGGCCGAGGGCACCGACAATGGTGTTCGCCTCATGTCTTGGGCGGCACAGCGAATGCAGGTTGTTCGGGTCGTAGCGCTCGCCACCCATGCCCCTAGCCCTTTGAACATCCTCAACTCGGCAGAGGCG
>NZ_CBDQZP010000051.1:0-2301 GCF_965341865.1 Nocardia sp. bgisy134 | reverse complement strand
GTCGCCCAGACTCTCGACGACGGGGCTGCCGCGGTGGTGGCGCTGGCGCGTCGAGACCATGCCGATCCGTCCACGGTGCTGGGCGGGGTGGCCGGGTTGTTCGTCTCCGGCGCTGTGGTGGATTGGGCTGGTTTCTACGCCGGTACCGGGGCTCAACGAATCGACCTGCCCACCTATGCCTTCCAGCACGAGCGCTTCTGGCTCGATGCCAAGCAGGTGCTGGCGCAGTCGTGGCTGGGAGCCGAGCTGGGTGGGGTCAGCTCGGCCGGGTTGGATGTGGTGGATCATCCGTTGCTGGGTGCGGTTGTGCCGCACCCGGATTCGGGTGGGGTGAGTTTCACCGGCCGGTGGTCGGTGGGCTCTGTCGAGTGGCTGGCCGACCACAGCGTGCTCGGCACCGTGTTGCTGCCGGGAACCGGTTTTGTCGAGCTGGCCAGTTACATCGGCGATATCCTGGGCTGTGCCGTGGTGGACGAGCTCGTCCTGCATACCCCGTTGACGCTCCCAGCCGAGGGCAGTGTCTCGGTGCAGGTCGTGGTGGCCGCTGCTGACGAGGCCGGTCGTCGACGGCTGAGTGTCCATTCTCGGCAGGCGGGCGAGGGTCCGTGGGTGCTGCACGCCGAAGGTGTGCTTGCGCCGGGTGATGTGGTGGCCGATTTCGACCTCGCCTCGTGGCCTCCCGCCGGTGCGCAGCCGATGCCCATTGACGGTGTCTATGACGAGTTGCTCGATGTCGGCTATGGATATGGCCCGTTCTTCCAGGGTTTGCGGGCGGCATGGCAGCGCGGCGATGAGTTGTTCGCCGAGGTCGCGCTGCCGGATCCGCAGGACGCCAACGGTTTCGGGATTCATCCGGCATTGTTCGACTCGGCGTTGCATGCCGGGATAGTTCATGGTCTGCGCGGTGGTGTCGAGGGTTTCCCGGCGCTGCCGTTCACCTGGAACCGAGTGGTGATGCACTCGGTCGGCGCTGCCGCGGTGCGGGTCCGGATCGTGCTTCAAAGCGATCGGTTCGCCGTGCAGATGGCCGATGAGCAGGGCCACCCGGTGTTGTCGGTGGGGGCCTTGGTTTCTCGGCCGGTATCGGCTGAGCGCCTCAGCGCGGATCGGGTGTCGGAGGCCCTCTTCGGCTTGGAATGGCTGACTGCCCCGCTGTCGGCGGGGGAAGTCGAACCGGCTCGCGTAGCGGTACTCGGGGGCCAGAGTTCTGGCGGGGTGCGGGGTTACGATGATCTTCCGTCGTTGATCGCCGATCTGGACGCGACTTCCGACTCGGTTGTTCCCGACATCGTGTTGCTCGAGTGCCCCTCCCACAGTGGTGCGGTGCCGGAGGCTGCGCGCCAGGTTGTCACCGGTGTTCTGGACACTGTTCAGGGCTGGCTGGCCGATAGTCGTTTCGCTGGTTCTCGTTTGGTCGTACTCACCGAACAAGCAGTGGCTGTTGCCGATTCGGAGCAGGTGGATCTGGGTCAGGCTCCGGTGTGGGGGCTGTTGCGTGCCGCGCAGGCCGAACACCCAGGGCGATTCCAGCTTCTCGACCTGGACCACCCCGACCTGGCCCGAGACCGTGACCCGGTCTCTATCGCGACCGTGGCAACGGCTGCTGCGACGGAACCGGAGGCCGCGCTCCGTGGCACGACCCTGCTCGTGCCGCGGTTGACCCGTCACGCACCCGGCACGATCGCCCGGCTGTCCGAGCCCGGCACTGTGCTGATTACCGGTGGCACCGGTGGCCTCGGTGCGGTGATCGCTCGACACCTTGTGACCGAACACGGTGTGCGCCATCTGCTTTTGACATCTCGGCGTGGCCCGGATGCCCCTGGCGCGGCTGAACTGCGTGACGATCTGCTCGAGCTCGGCGCGCAGGCGACCATCACCGCATGTGACGTGTCCGATCGGGACGCACTGGCGGCACTGCTGGAAACCATCCCGGCCCAGCATCCGCTGGTGGGTGTCGTGCACGCGGCCGGAACCGCCGACAACGGCGTGATCGAGTCGATCACGCCGGACCGGATCGACCATGTCTTCGGACCCAAGCTCGATGCCGCGTGGCACCTTCACGAACTCACTCGTCAGCACTCGCTGTCCTTGTTCGTGCTGGTGTCTTCCGCGGGTGGGCTGGTGCTGGCTGCCGGTCAAGCGAACTACGCTGCCGCGAACGTCTTCCTCGATGCCCTCGCGGCGCATCGCCGCAGCCTGGGACTACCCGCGACCTCCCTCGATTACGGGTTGTGGGCGAGATCGAGCGGGCTCGGCGTCGAGCTGTCCGACGACGACTTCGATCGGATGCGCAGGCAGGGT
>NZ_CBDQZP010000050.1:0-2541 GCF_965341865.1 Nocardia sp. bgisy134 | reverse complement strand
TGCACTGTGGGTGATGGCGTGCCTTTTGAAGAATGAGCCTGCGAGTTAGTGGCATGTGGCGAGGTTAACCCGTGTGGGGTAGCCGTAGCGAAAGCGAGTCCGAATAGGGCGTTTCCAGTCGCATGTTCTAGACCCGAAGCGGAGTGATCTACCCATGGCCAGGGTGAAGCGACGGTAAGACGTCGTGGAGGCCCGAACCCACTTAGGTTGAAAACTGAGGGGATGAGCTGTGGGTAGGGGTGAAAGGCCAATCAAACTCCGTGATAGCTGGTTCTCCCCGAAATGCATTTAGGTGCAGCGTCACGTGTTTCACGCCGGAGGTAGAGCTACTGGATGGCCTAGGGGGCCCACAAGCTTACCGAAGTCAGCCAAACTCCGAATGCCGGTGTGTGAGAGCGTGGCAGTGAGACTGCGGGGGATAAGCTTCGTAGTCGAGAGGGAAACAGCCCAGATCGCCGGCTAAGGCCCCTAAGCGTGTACTAAGTGGAAAAGGATGTGGGGTCGCGAAGACAACCAGGAGGTTGGCTTAGAAGCAGCCACCCTTGAAAGAGTGCGTAATAGCTCACTGGTCAAGTGATCCTGCGCCGACAATGTAGCGGGGCTCAAGTACACCGCCGAAGCCGCGGCAGTCGCACAATACATCCGCATCGAACTACGGTTCGGTGTGCAGTGGTGTGGCTGGGTAGGGGAGCGTCCTGTAGCCAGGGAAGCAGCAGTGTGAACTAGTTGTGGAGGCTATGGGAGTGAGAATGCAGGCATGAGTAGCGAAAGACGAGTGAGAAACTCGTCCGCCGAATGACCAAGGGTTCCTGGGCCAGGTTAATCCGCCCAGGGTGAGTCGGGACCTAAGGCGAGGCCGACAGGCGTAGTCGATGGACAACGGGTTGATATTCCCGTACCCGTGTATCCGCGCCCAATGGCGAGGCAGTTGTGCTAACCATCCAAATCCCAATGGACCACCTTCGGGTGGCTGGAGGGGGCTGCATGGGACCCTGGCTGTAGTAGTCAAGCGATGGGGTGACGCAGGAAGGTAGCTGGGCCAGTCAGTGGTTGTACTGGTGTAAGCCTGTAGGGCGTTGTGTAGGCAAATCCGCACAACATGTGCCTGAGAGGTGATGCGTAGCCGATTGAGGCGAATTCAGTGATCCTATGCTGCCGAGAAAAGCCTCTAGTGAGTTGGTACACGGCCCGTACCCCAAACCGACACAGGTGGTCAGGTAGAGAATACTGAGGCGATCGAGAGAACTGTGGTTAAGGAACTCGGCAAAATGCCCCCGTAACTTCGGGAGAAGGGGGACCAACGCTGGTGAACGGACTTTGCTCCGGGAGCTGGTGGTGGTCGCAGAGACCAGAGAGAAGCGACTGTTTACTAAAAACACAGGTCCGTGCGAAGTCGTAAGACGATGTATACGGACTGACGCCTGCCCGGTGCCGGAAGGTTAAGAGGACCGGTTAGCGCTTCGGCGCGAAGCTGAGAATTTAAGCCCCGGTAAACGGCGGTGGTAACTATAACCATCCTAAGGTAGCGAAATTCCTTGTCGGGTAAGTTCCGACCTGCACGAATGGCGTAACGACTTCTCTGCTGTCTCAACCACAGACTCGGCGAAATTGCATTACGAGTAAAGATGCTCGTTACGCGCGGCAGGACGAAAAGACCCCGGGACCTTCACTATAGCTTGGTATTGGTGTTCGGTACGGTTTGTGTAGGATAGGTGGGAGACTGTGAAACATGCACGCCAGTGTGTGTGGAGTCGTCGTTGAAATACCACTCTGATCGTATTGGACCTCTAACCTCGGACCATGATCTGGTTCAGGGACAGTGCCTGGTGGGTAGTTTAACTGGGGCGGTTGCCTCCCAAAATGTAACGGAGGCGCCCAAAGGTTCCCTCAGCCTGGTTGGCAATCAGGTGTCGAGTGCAAGTGCACAAGGGAGCTTGACTGTGAGAGCGACAGCTCGAGCAGGGACGAAAGTCGGGACTAGTGATCCGGCACCGGCAAGTGGAAGCGGTGTCGCTCAACGGATAAAAGGTACCCCGGGGATAACAGGCTGATCTTCCCCAAGAGTCCATATCGACGGGATGGTTTGGCACCTCGATGTCGGCTCGTCGCATCCTGGGGCTGGAGTAGGTCCCAAGGGTTGGGCTGTTCGCCCATTAAAGCGGCACGCGAGCTGGGTTTAGAACGTCGTGAGACAGTTCGGTCTCTATCCGCCGCGCGCGTCAGAAACTTGAGGAAGGCTGTCCCTAGTACGAGAGGACCGGGACGGACGAACCTCTGGTGTGCCAGTTGTCCTGCCAAGGGCACTGCTGGTTAGCTACGTTCGGAAGGGATAACCGCTGAAAGCATCTAAGCGGGAAGCCTGTTCCAAGATGAGGTTTCTCACCCCCTCGAGGGGGTAAGGCCCCCCACAGACCATGGGGTTGATAGGCCAGAACTGGAAGCACGGTAACGTGTGGAGGTGACTGGTACTAATCGGCCGAGGACTTACCAACGAAGAAGCTACGCGTCCACTGTGCGGTATCTGAAACAACACACAGACAC
>NZ_CBDQZP010000049.1:0-2767 GCF_965341865.1 Nocardia sp. bgisy134 | reverse complement strand
CGGGTGGGTGGTTTGGATCGGGTTTCGCAGTCGGTGCTGTTGACGTTGCCGGTGGGGATCGACCGGGACACGCTCGCCCGGACGGTGCAGGCGGTGTTGGACCGCCACGACATGCTCCGAGCCCGGTTGCGCCGCAGCACCGACTCCGGCTCTGTTTCCGGGTCCGGGTCCGGGTCCGGGGTGGGGTGGGTTCTCGAGGTGTTGCCGGTTGGGTCGGTTCCCGCGGAGTCGCTGCTGGTGCGGGTGCCGGTGGAGGAGGTGAGCGGGCAGGGGTTCTCGGCGGTGGTGGCCGGTGCGTGGGAGGCGGCCGTGGGCCGGCTCGATCCGGCGTCGGGGGTGATGGTGCAGGGAGTGTGGTTCGATCCCGGCACCACCACGGGGGGCCGGTTGTTGCTGGTGGCGCATCATGTGGTGATCGATGGGGTGTCGTGGCGGATTCTGGTGCCCGATCTGGCGGTGGCGTGGGCCCGGCTCGCGGCGGGCGCGCAAGCGGAGCTGGCGCCGGTGGGAACGTCGATGCGACGGTGGGCGCACGGGCTGGTTGCCGCCGCTCACGCCGAGGCCCGGGTCGGGGAACTCGGCCTGTGGCGGGAGATGCTGACCGGGTCGGATCCGGTGTTGGGGTCGCGTGCGTTGGATCCGGCGGTGGATGTGGGGGCCACGGTGGACACGGTCGGCGTGGCGTTGCCGGCCGCGGTCACCGACACCGTGCTCACCACGTTGCCGGAGGTGTTTCACGGCGGGGTGAACGATGGTTTGCTGACCGCCCTGGCGGTGGCGTTGAGTAGCTGGCGGCGTGATCGGGGCATCGACACCGCGCAGGCCTTGATCGGGTTGGAGGGACACGGCCGGGAGGAGCAGGTGGTGGCGGGGGCGGACCTGTCGCGGACGGTGGGCTGGTTCACCACCATGTTCCCGGTGCGTCTGGATTTGGCCGGGGTGGACCTCGACGAGGTCCTGGCCGGTGGTGCGGCGGCGGGGGCGGCGGTCAAGACCGTGAAGGAACAACTGCGCACGACCGCGGACCGCGGGATCGGGTACGGGTTGTTGCGGTATCTCAATGACGAGACCGGTGAGGTACTGGCGTCGTTCCCGCAACCGCAGATCGGGTTCAACTATCTGGGCCGGTTCACCACCACCGGCGCGCTCGCCGACGGTGTGGAGGTGGGGTGGGTTCCGGTCGAGGAGACCGGCGATCTGGGTGGTGGTGATCGGGACCTGCCGGCGGCGGTGGTGCTCGCCGTCGATGCCGCGGTGACCACCACCGCCGCCGGTTCGGTGTTGCGGGCGGTGTTCTCGTTCCCGACCGGGGTGCTCTGCGCCGGCGAGGTGACCGATCTGGCGCGGCGGTGGCGGCAGGCGGTGACCGTGCTGGCCGAGTGTGCGGGGCAGCCGGGTGCGGGCGGGTTCACCCCGTCGGATCTGGATCTGGTGCGCCTGGACCAGCACACGATCGAGGCGCTGGAACAGCGGTATCCGACGCTGGCGGATATCTGGCCGTTGGCGCCGCTGCAGGAGGGGTTGCTGTTTCATGCGTTGCTGGCCGAGCACTCGGTGGACGCGTATCTGCTGCAGTTGGTGTTGGAGTTGCGTGGCGATGTGGATCCGGCACGGTTGCGGGCCGCGGCACGCACACTGCTGGATCGGCACGTGAACCTGCGGGCCGCGTTCGTCTCGGCTCCCGATGGGCGGTTCTGGCAGGTCCTCGCCGACGGTGTCGAGGTGCCGGTGGGTGAGATCGACCTGACCGCAGTGCAGGAGAGCGTGCGTGGGGCCGAACTCGACCGGATCCTGACCGCCGACCGGGCCACCCGGTTCGACATGAGCACCGCGCCGCTGCTGCGGTTGGTGTTGATCACCCTCGCGCCCGGTGAGTACCGGTTGGTGCTGACCAATCATCACATCCTGCTCGACGGTTGGTCGTTGCCGTTGCTGCTGCGGGAACTGCTGACCCTCTATGTCACCGCAGGCGACGGGTCGGGGTTGCCTCGGGTGCAGCCGTACCGGGAGTATCTGGCGTGGCTGGGCCGCCAGGATGCGCAGGCCGCACGCGCGGTGTGGCAGCGGGCTCTGGCGGGAGTCGAGGAGCCGACCCTGCTTGCCCCCGCGCACCGGGGCCGGGAGCTGTCCACGATTCCCGACCAGTGCCGGCTGGATCTGACCGAGGAACAGACCCAGACACTGACCGCGGTGGCCCGCGGGCGGGGAGTCACGCTCAACACCGTGATCCAGGTGGCGTGGGGCCTGGTGCTGGCCACCATGACCTCGCGCGAGGATGTGGTCTTCGGTGCCACCGTCTCGGGTCGGCCGGGGCAGATCCCCGGGGTCGAGTCGATGATCGGGTTGTTCATCAACACCGTGCCGGTGCGGGTGCGGCTGGACTACCGCGAATCCGTCGGCGGGTTGCTTGCACGGGTCCAGGCCGAGCAGGCCGGTCTGCTCGACTACCACCATCTCGGGTTGACCCAGATCCAGGCCGCGGCCGGGGCGGGGGCGGTTTTCGACACGTTGACGGTGTTCGAGTCCTACCCGGTGGATCGGGCCGGATTGTCCGAAGACACCGATCTGGCCGGGATGCGGGTGGTCGGTGCCAGCGCCCACGACGCCACCCATTACCCGGTCACGTTGATCGCCTCCGCCGACACCCGCCTGCACCTGACCATGAAATACCTTCCCGACCTCTACGACACCACCACCGCCACCACCCTGCTCCACCGAATCACCCACGTCCTCGACACCATCACCACCGACACCACAATCCCGGTGG
>NZ_CBDQZP010000048.1:0-4155 GCF_965341865.1 Nocardia sp. bgisy134 | reverse complement strand
ACGGGGTTTGGCTTCCCGGCGTCGGAAGGAGCGAGGGTTCTTGCGGGCGCGGGCGGACAGATCGGCGCCCCCACGAAGGCCTCCTGGAAGTGAAGCGGTTTCTCGATATCCGCTCCACAACAGGAGGCCTTCGTTAGTCAGCAACCAGGCCGTGCCCTCACGAGCCCGGGAGAACGGACTCGGCGGAGAAGAGCAACAACTCGTCGTCGACGGGCAGTGGCACCCGCGCACCGTGTTGGATCGGGCGAACGAGGCGATGCGAGCGCATGGCGTCCTGCACCGCTGGCTGCGCGGCTCTCCGAAGTGCCCAGCGCCCAAGCCACCAGGTGGCGACCGTATGATCTGCGTCTTCCATACCCGGGTCGATCAGATAGTCCGGTTCCGGCGCGATACCGAGCGAGAACTCCCGCAGGTTTTTGACCAAAGGCACGCCGTAGAGGATCCGTTCCCGGCCGTGCTTGAGTAGTTCGTTGGTGGGCCACCCTAGCGCTGCCAAGCCAAGCCGGATCTTGCGGAGCCGTGGACTTACGCCTTCACCGAAGATGCTATTCACTCGTATGAGAGAGCCGTTCAATTGCGACAGACGCACAAGTGCAGCGACAGTTTCGTCCGAGAAATGCGACGTGCCAAACGAGCGGGAGCGGCCGAGTTCGTGGAAGCCCATCAAAACATCGGCCGCGCCTCCCATGACGTTCGCTGGCCAGAAAAGTCGATTGTACTGGCTGGAGCCGGTGCCATAAAGCGACGTCGTCCCTACGAAGGACAACCGTGCTTCTCGTTCGATCGGGCGGCCCGCCATGGCCGACGCGATTTCGCTAGGGCGAGCGTACTTCGCACGGTATGCGGCAAGCACCTTGGGAGACACCGCGAGCGCACCGACGAGTTTCCCAGCCGCGAGCGCGTTGTACGGTGCAACGGCACCGCACACTGTGAGGTCAGCGATAACCGTGCCCACGCGCTCGCCGCGGGCCTTGCGAATCACACGCCGGATCTGCCCACGGGCCTTCCGATCATCGAGAGCTTTCTTAAGTCCAGCCAGTGGGGTGGCTTCCTGCTCGAAGTGCTGCCCGAGGCATTCTGCGATCTCCAACGCTTCTGCGAGGGCAGCGGAACGCTTGCTCCGGAACAAATACGTCTCGGCGCGTTCAACCCAGGCGTCCGACTCGATGTTCCGAACAATCCTGATGGCGCTGCCCCGATGGTGCTTCTGGCGGTAGCGCTCGGCGTCGGCTTTGAGACGGGCGACCGTGTTGGTGGTGTCCGTGCCAGCGCCAGTTGGTTCGAGTACCCCGTTCCGGACCAGGTCAGTCACATAGATCTCGTCGATCTGCGTCTGGATACGATTCGCTAGCCACTGTGCGATTTCGGTCGTCGGATTCGCCTCGACCGCCTTCAGGAACTGATCTGTCTCCCACCCCATCCAGGTGTCGCGCTCGGCGATCTGGACGACGGGACTGGAGATTGCAGCCAGGCCAACCACAGCGTGGTGCTTCGTGGCAGCATCGCGGATGAGGATGGGCATCGAACGACCAGGCACGGTGGCATATGCGTTCGACCACGTGTGGCGGAAGTACCGCCAAATATCGTGCAGTCTGAAACCTGTTAGTTCGCAGGTTGATTGGTCGACGATTTGGACGTACGGCTTGATCGCTGTGGTCGGGTCGTCGGCTGATGCGAGGGTATCTGCGAGTTCACCACCGTCCCGCATGAGGTTGAACACCGAGACGATGTCATCGCCATGTCGCTGGCCGCGCTCCATCGACTCGACGAAACGACGCACGCTCGGCTTGCGCAGTTGCTCATCTCGACGGACGTGCTCCTGCCTTCTGATGCGCGCCTTCTCTGCTCGGCGGTCGTCGTACGCCGAGGGAGGGCGCAGAAGTGGTCCGATCTTGTCGATTGTGATCGTCCAGCCTTGGTCTACCAGGTCGATCAAGGTGTGTGCTGCCGCCGCAAGGATGGGTTGTTCATAGAGGTTGCCAAGGTTGGCGGCGCGTGCCCATTCAGTGTGGTCTAGACCGGAACCGACTGCGTGTATATCGACTTCGGATAGGAGCGCGCACAGTTTTACGAACGCACGCCGCTCTTGGCGTGTGGCCATGGTCGGGAGACTAAGCGGGACGTACTTCAAATCTGGGCTCATGATCGCTGGACCATCCGTCCGTATGTCGCGCTCCATATCCGAAGCATCTCATCCGTTTCTCGACCCATGAGAAGGGTGGTCCGCGCGAAGGACAGTAGGAACAGTTCGATCGCTGTGCGAAGTTTCGTGGCGGCGGTATCTTCCATGGTGATCAACGGGTGGTAGAGCGCCGCGAACGCGGGGTGGTCGATGTTCAAGGTGACGTCGAGCGTACGGTGCTTGAGACGCGAGCGGAACATCGTTTCCACAGGCAGCGGTGCCGAGCCGATGCTGTAGTTCAGAGGACCTCGGGCCCGACCCCGGCCTTTGAGGGCGGGGAGGTCGGCGTCGGCAGCCGTGGCGATTCGGCAGGATGCCGCGGCAGCGGCCTTGAACTTCACCTCCTCGAACGCTTGGCGGACGCGGGCATTCAGCATTCGCGCGATTGACTCGAGTTCGGGCTCGATTGCGTCGCGAAGAGCAGCGGAGGGCCGGATACCTTGCTTGTTAATGGTTATGCCGAAGTGCTCATCGAGCACAGGGTCGAACTCGATCTCGCAGCGCCACCAGTCGTCGTAGTTCTCTTTGCGCTTGGAGCCCATCAAGTGCCAGCCGATGGCAATCTCACGACCAGCACGAAGTATCGTTACACCGCCGTGCCCTACGATCCCGACTTGGCGCTTGGTGACGTTGTCCAGGTGATGCCAGGAGTGCACCGGCAGGATGGTAAATCGTACAGTCACGAATGCGGTGTCACCGGACGCGGTGGCGACCTCGTATCGCAGGGTGTCGAACGCTGGCTGTGCCGTCCGACCCTCGACGTCGGTTGTGAGCAAGGTCGGATCCACCGGCTGCACAGGCATATCGTTGATCGTGAGCCGCAGATCACCGCTCAGAAAACGCCGGTAAATTCTGCCCAGATCGCGGTGCAGTGCTCGCTCAAGCCATGCCAAACGTCGGTATTCAACCCGATCGCACAGGTACCAAACGACGCGACATCCTGACGATGTCGGCGCGCTGCCAGCGGGTCGCGGTGCAAGGTCCACTGGCATTCCAGCAGCAATCTCGTCTACGTCGAGCCTGACGGACTGTGCTGGCTGACCCGCCTGCCACGCGACGACTTCCACCTTCCGTGCCTGGCTGACCGATGCGGCGGGCAACCCCATACCGAATCTGCCGAACGAGGTCCGCTCGTCGAACCGGGATGAACCGCCGAACCGCAGGCAGGAGGCAAGCTTGGCCCGATCCATGCCTTCGCCGTTGTCCTCGACCTGGATCTGTGGCCATACACCCTTAATCGGACGGTTGATGCTGATGGCGACATCAGAGGCGCCTGCCTGGAGAGAGTTGTCGACTAGTTCCGCAAGCGCGGTGGACAGGCTGACGTAGCCCGACTCTCGCGCCGCCCGAATGAAGTTCGATGGCACCACGAGGTTGTCCGCCGCCCGCAGTCGGTGGCTCATCGTTTACCCCCGTTTCAACGTTGTTGTCATAGGACGAGAGTAGCTGCACGCGAATGCGAAGGCGACCAGGTGTGTAGGCATGAGTAAGGCCACTTCGGCCACCTAGGCCGAGGCGTGGTTTGCGTGGGCAAGGCGACCGAACTTTCGCTGCGACTTCGCGGTTCGTGCAAGGGTGCAGCCGGGCCGCCGTCGCTCGCGAGCGACAGACGTGTCTGTCATGTGCAGCGCTCCCGAACTGACGGTGCCCGACTTCAACACGTGAGACTCTCGGTTCGCTGAGAGACCGTGTTGGTCGAGACAGCGCGGTGCAGACGTTGCCGCTGGTCCTTTGGGGGGCCGCTCGCCGAGTGAAGACGTGCGTGTCTCCACGCGCTGGGCTCCGCGGGATCTGGCGTCAGGTTGGCCCAGGTCCAGGGATCGGCGATCGTTTCGACGCGGTACCAGTATCTGAGTGATCGGCACCTTAGCAAGGTTGAAAAACTCGATCCCGTCCGCGGACGGCCTGCGCCATCGACCGGTGTGGTCGGTCAGGTGTTGGCGGACATCCCTCCATCGGCGATGCTTCGCAAA
>NZ_CBDQZP010000047.1:0-4742 GCF_965341865.1 Nocardia sp. bgisy134 | reverse complement strand
CGCGGGTGGACCTGCTTTCGGAGACAGAACACCGGCAGCTCGCCACGGGTAGGGCATCCACGGTGGTCGAGGTGCCGGATGCCACATTGAGTGATTTGTTCGACGCCCAGGTGGCTCGCACCCCGGATGCGGTCGCGGTGGTGTGCGGGGACGTGCGATTGACCTATGCGGAACTCGATGCGCGGATCAACCGGCTCGCGCGGTTGTTGATCGCCCGAGGTGTAGGTCCGGAGACACACGTGGCGGTGGCGATGCGTCGGTCGATCGACCTACTGGTCGGGATGTATGCGATCGTCAAGGCCGGTGGCGCGTACGTGCCGCTCGACCCTGATCACCCCGCCGAACGCATCGGGCATGTCCTGAACACGGTGCATCCGTTGTGCGTGCTGACTACCTGCGGTGACCGGAACCTGCCGGTGACGACCACCAGCCCGGTGCTGCAGATCGACACACGCGCGATGTCGGGGCCGGATCCTTCCCCGATCACCGACACCGACCGGATATCACCGCTGCGACCACAGAACATTGCGTATGTGATCTTCACGTCAGGATCCACCGGGGTGCCCAAGGGAGTGGCCCTGACTCACCGTGCCACGGTGAGTCAGCTGTCGTGGGCCCAGTCGCGGTACCCGCTCGACGGCAGCGATGTGGTGTTGCACAAGACGCCGATCACATTCGACATATCGGTATGGGAGTTGTTCTGGCCCTTACAGGTTGGGGCACGAGTGGTGATCGCCGCACCCGACGGCCACCGCGATCCGGCGTATCTGGTGCGAACCATGGACAGCGAGGCGGTGACGACGGTGCATTTCGTGCCGTCGATGCTGGCGGCGTACATGGCCACGGTGCCCGCCCCGCTGGGTTCCAGTGTGCGCCGGGTCTTCGCCGCCGGGGAAGCGCTGTCCAGGGACACCGCCGACCGTTTCACCAGGTACTGCGATGCGGACCTGTACAACTGGTACGGCCCGGCGGAGGTCGAAGTAGTCACCGCGTGGGAATGCAGACCCGGTGACACCGCGGCGACGGTGCCCATCGGGGCACCGGTCTGGAACACCTCAACATACGTGCTGGATTCGTATCTGCGACCGGTTCCTGTGGGCGTTTCAGGGGAGTTGTATCTGGCGGGCGTGCAGTTGGCGCGCGGCTATGTTGGGCGTACAGGGTTGACGGCGCGACGGTTCGTCGCCGACCCATTCGGTCAGCCTGGCCACCGCATGTACCGCACCGGGGACGTGGTGCGCTGGAATGCCGACGGGCAGTTGGAGTATGTGGGCCGCAGCGATTTCCAGGTCAAGCTACGGGGGTTCCGGATCGAGTTGGGGGAGATCGAGGCGGCGCTTGCCCGGCACGACGCGGTGGCGCGGGCGGTGGTGGTGGTCCGCGGCGAGGCTGGGGTAGACCGCCTGATCGGATACGTCGTCCCGGAGTCGGGGGTGGAGATCGACACGGCCGAGGTGTTGACGTTCGTGCGGTCGGTGGTGCCGTCGTACATGGTGCCCACGGCCGTGGTGGTACTCGACGAGTTCCCATTGAATACTTCGGGGAAGTTGGACCGGAAGGCATTGCCGGCGCCGATATTCGAGCCGGTGGTGTTCCGGGCGCCGGTCACTCCGGTGGAGCAGGTGGTGGCGGAGGTGTTCGCCGAGGTGTTGGGGGTCGAGCGGGTGGGGCTCGACGACGATTTCTTCGCGTTGGGTGGCAACTCATTGATGGCGACGAGGTTGGTGTCGCGACTGGGCGCGGCGATCGATGCGCGGGTGCCGGTGCGGGAGGTGTTCGAGGCGTCGACGGTGGGGACGTTGGCGGCGCGGGTGGGTGCGCATGTCGGCGAGGGCGGGCCTAGAGCCCTGCGGTCGCAGCCGCGTCCGGATCGTATTCCGCTGTCGCTGGCGCAGCAGCGGATGTGGTTCCTCAACCGGTTCGACCCCGACTCGGCTGCCTACAACATTCCGGTCGCACTCCGTTTGTCCGGGTCGCTCGATGTGGACGCCCTACGAGCGGCGGTCGACGACCTCATCGGCCGACACGAAACACTGCGCACGGTCTACCCTGAGGTCGACGGCACCGCCCACCAGGTGATCCTTCCTGTAGGCCAATGTATTCCGGATCTCACATCGCGGGTTGTCCCCGAATCCGATCTCCTCGAGGAAATCGCTGAGTTCGTGTCGGCCGGGTTCGATGTGACCGAGCAGATCCCGTTGCGTGGAATGTTGATTCGAGAAGCCGAAGCAGATAACCGGTTTGTGTTGGTCTTCGTGGTCCATCACATCGCCGCGGACGGGTGGTCGATGCGGCCGCTGGCGCGGGATCTGATGGTGGCCTATGCGGCACGGTCGCGGGGCGAGGTGCCGGCGTGGGCGCCGCTCGAAGTGCAATACGCGGACTACTCGCTGTGGCAGCGAGAGGTTCTGGGCAGCGAAAACGATCCGAAGTCACGGATTTCCCAGCAACTCGACTACTGGAAGTCCGTGTTGGCTGGAATTCCGGATCAATTGGATCTGCCGGCGGACCGTCCGCGGCCCGCGGTGCAGTCGTTCGAGGGTGCACGGATCGATTTCACCATCGACACGCGCCTGCATCGAATGCTGAACGTGCTTGCGCGGGAACACAATGCGACGCTGTTCATGGTGATGCACACAGCGTTCGCGACATTACTCGCCAGGATGTCGCGGACCGATGACATCGTGATCGGCACGCCGATCGCCGGTCGTGGTGACGCGGCGCTCGAGGATCTGGTCGGCATGTTCGTCAACACTTTGGTGTTGCGGACGGAGGTGGACCCCGCCCAGAGCTTCGCCGATCTGCTTGCGCGGGTGCGGGCGTCGGACCTCGGAGCGTTCGAACACGCAGAGATACCATTCGAGAGTTTGGTGGCGGCGCTCAATCCGGACCGATCGACGGCGCGACAGCCGCTGGCGCAGGTCGGTTTCTCTTTCCAGAACCTCGCGTCGAGCGCACTCGAACTCAAAGGTTTGTCCGTCGACGCGGTCGATTTCTACTCGAACATATCGCAGTACGACCTGCACCTGATCGCGGCGGACACCTACGACGAGCATGGGACCGCGGCCGGTATCGGCGCCACCATCACTTATACGACGGCGCTGTTCGATGCCTCGACGGTGCGTTCGTTCGCGGATCGGTTCGTGCGGGTTCTCGAGGCCGTGATTGCGGATCCGTCGGTGCCGGTGGGCGATATCGAGATCCTCGCCGCCGCCGAGCGGGAGTTGGTGCTCGAGTCGTGGAACGACACCGGTCGTGCGGTACAGGCGGGGGCGACGTTGGTGTCGTTGTTCGACGCGCAAGTTACGGCCGATCCGGCTGCGACGGCGCTGGTGTTCGAGGGCGGGAAACTGTCGTACGGTGAGTTCGATGCTCGGGTCAATCGACTTGCGCGCAAGCTCATCAGTGACGGCGTGGGGCCGGAGTCATTGGTGGCGTTGGCGATCCGCCGGTCGGTGGATCTGTTGGTGGGAATGTACGCGGTCGCCAAGGCAGGTGGCGGGTATGTGCCGATCGATCCGGATCAGCCGGCGGAGCGGACACGGTTGATCTTGGAGACGGGCGCGCCGGTATGCGTGCTCACGACCGCGCGCGACCGTTTCGAGGTCCCGGGTGGTATCGCGGTCTTGCAGGTCGACACTGTAAATCTCACAGAGTTCGATGCGTCCGCGGTGTCGGATGCGGATCGGCTCGCGCCGTTACGGCCGCGGAACACAGCGTATGTGATCTTCACGTCCGGCTCGACCGGCATTCCGAAGGGTGTATCCGTCAGCCACCGTGCCGTGGTGAATCAGTTGGAGTGGATCAAGCACGAATTCGGGTTCGACGCGTCTGATGTGGCGTTGCTCGAGACGGCGGCGACGTTCGATTTGTCAGTGTGGGAATTCTGGTCGGCGTTGGTCTCAGGCGGCCGGTTGGTGATCGCAAGGGCCGACGCTCACCAGGAGCCGGATTATCTGCTCGAGTTGATTCGGGCACAGGGAGTGACGACGTTGCACGTGGTGCCGTCGACGTTGTCGATGCTGATGACGACAACTGGCGGCGGTGGTGGTGGCGTGTCGGAGTCGTTGCGGCGGGTCCTCGCGATCGGTGAGGCGTTGCCGGCCGCCACGGCACAGGCGTTCCGCTTGGCGAACACGAGTACGGCGCTATTGAACTTGTATGGTCCGACGGAGGCTGCGATATCGGTGACGTCACACGAGGTGGCGGATGCGGATGCCGTGGGTGTGCCGATCGGATCACCGGAGTGGAACACTCGCGTGTATGTCCTCGACGGCCGGCTCCGGGCAGTGCCCGTGGGGGTGGTGGGTGAGTTGTATCTGGCGAGTGTGCAGTTGGCGCGGGGGTATCACGGTCGGCCGGGTTTGACGGCGGGTGGGTTCGTGGCGGATCCGTTCGGGGTGGCGGGGGAGCGGATGTACCGGACGGGGGATCTGGTGCGGTGGCGTGCGGATGGGCAGTTGGAGTATGTGGGGCGCAGTGATTTCCAGGTGAAACTGCGGGGGTTCCGGGTCGAGTTGGGGGAGATCGAGTCGGTGTTGCTGGCGCACGAGTCGGTCGCGCGGGCGGTGGTGGTGTTGCACCACGATTCCCACGTCGGGGACCGGTTGGTCGGGTATGTCGTGCCGGAGTCGGGGGTGGAGGTGGACCCGCTCGTGGTCGGCGACCACCTGCGTGCCCGGTTGCCGTCGTACATGGTTCCGGCGGTGGTGGTGGTGCTCGACGGGTTGCCGGTGACTGCG
>NZ_CBDQZP010000046.1:0-4843 GCF_965341865.1 Nocardia sp. bgisy134 | reverse complement strand
CGC
Source organism: Nocardia sp. bgisy134 (assembly GCF_965341865.1). GTDB lineage: Bacteria > Actinomycetota > Actinomycetes > Mycobacteriales > Mycobacteriaceae > Nocardia. The sequence goes on along the minus strand of NZ_CBDQZP010000046.1, from coordinate 4,840 downwards.
CGATGCGGTCGCCGCGATGGCGGGCCTGGGTGTCGCCAGGTTCGCCGAGGTCGGGCCCGACGCGGTGCTTACCCCGATGATCACCCAGACGCTCGACGGGCGCCAGGCGGGCGCGGCTGCTTCGGCTTCTACCGTGGTGGCTTTGGCGCGTCGAAACCATGCCGATCCGTCCACGGTGCTGGGCGGGGTGGCCGGGTTGTTCGTCTCCGGCGCCGAGGTGGACTGGGCCGGTTTCTACACCGGTAGCGGGGCCCAGCGAATCGATTTGCCCACCTACGCTTTCCAGCGTCGGCGTTATTGGATGCCCGAAGGGTCTGCCGGTGGTGGTGACGCTCGATCGATGGGTCTGGTGGCTACCGGACATCCCTTGGTCTCCGCGGTGGTGTCGCAACCGGATTCCGACGTGGTCGCCGTCAGCGGCAGGTTGTCGCTGCGGACGCATCCGTGGCTGGCCGATCACAGGGTCATGGACACCGTGCTGTTCCCCGGCACCGGTTTGGTCGAACTCGCCATGCACGCCGGCGAGCGTGTGGGCTGTTCGAGCTTGGATGAGCTGATTCTGCGGGCTCCGCTGGTGTTGCCGGAGTCGGCGGGCGTTGCGGTGCGTGTCGTCGTCGGTGGCGAGGACCACGAGGGGCGTCGCGGGGTGCGGATCTTCTCTCGCCCCGATGATGGTGTCGATTCGGTGCCGTCGTGGACGTTGAACGCGGAGGGTGTGCTCGCGCCCGGAATCGACAGCGCGGCTGTGGATCTGGTGCAGTGGCCGCCCGCCGACGCGGTCGCCGTGGACATCGATGGGGTGTACGACTCCCTCGATGCGCAGGGCTATCACTACGGTCCGGTGTTCCAGGCGCTGCGGTCGGTCTGGCGGGCATCCGATGGGCTCTACGCCGAGATCGAATTGCCTGAGCAGGCCCGAACCGAGGCAGAGCGTTTCGGTGTGCATCCGGCGTTGCTGGATGCGGCGTTGCACGCCTTGCGTTTCGCCGATGACACCCCTGCGGACGGAACCGGTGTGGCGTTGCCGTTCGAGTGGTCCGGTGTCACGGTGCATGCGGCGGGTGCCGATGCGCTGCGGGTTCGACTCACTCGCGTCGGCGAGCACGGTGTTGCTCTGGATCTGGCGGACTCGACCGGTGCTGCGGTGGCGACGGTGCGGCGTCTGGCTTCCCGGCCGATCGATCCCGGGCAGCTCACCACCGGTACATCCATTGCTCGCACTGCCGTGTTCGATGTCAGCTGGACGCCGATCTCGGTGTCCGAGGGTGAAGTCGCCGCGGTTGCATGGGCGGATCTCGGTGACGTGGTCCCCGCCGCGGTGGTACTGGACTGCCCTGCGGGTAATGATCCCGCCGCCGTTCATGCCGCGACCCATGATGTGCTGCGGGTGCTTCAGTCCTGGATTGCCGATCATCGGTTCGGCGAGTCGGTGCTCGTGGTCCGGACCAGTGGTGCGGTATCGGTTGCCGGGGAGGACATTACGAACCTGGCGGGTGCCGCCGTGGGTGGTCTGGTGCGTTCCGCCCAGGCGGAGAGCCCTGGCCGGATCGTGTTGATCGACACCGATTCCCACGATGCCGGTTCCGAACTCGATGCGCTGCTGGGTGGGATTCTGGCTGCGGAGGAACCACAGGTGGCCGTGCGTGGCGGGCAGGTACACAGAGCGCGACTCGCCCGAGTCGTCTCCACCGCCGCGACCGCTCCGGCGACCGACGCCTTCGACCCCGACGACACAGTTCTGATCACCGGCGCCAGCGGCTACCTCGGTGGGTTGTTCGCCCGGCACCTGGTCGACGCATATGGCGCGCGCCGTCTGTTGCTGTTGAGTCGGCGCGGTGAGTCTGCTCCCGGCACCACCGAGCTACGCGCGGAGTTGCAGCGTCTCGGAGCCGAGGCCGAGTTCGTCGCCTGCGATATCGCCGACCGCGGCGCGCTCGCCGAGGTGCTGGCGGGCGTGCCCGCCGGTCATCCACTCACCGGCGTGTTCCACATGGCTGGGGTGCTCGATGATGGTGCCATCGCTTCGCTGACCTCGGATCGGTTGGATGCGGTGTTGGGGCCCAAGGTCGATGCCGCCCTGCACTTGCACGAGCTGACCGCCGATCTGCCGTTGAAGGCGTTCGTGCTGTTCAGCTCGGTGGCCGGCTCATTCGGAAACGCCGGTCAAGGCAACTATGCCGCGGCCAACGCGTGCCTGGACGCCCTGGCGGCACACCGCAGGGCATCCGGGCGACGCGGCAAGTCTTTCGCCTGGGGTCCCTGGGGCGCGGACGGAGGCATGGCGGCAGAGCTCAGCGACGTCGACCGGCACCGCATGTCTCGTTCGGGCATGCTGCCATTGTCGAAGGAACAGGGCCTCGCGCTGTTCGATGCCGCGACAGGAGCGGATACAGCCGCCCTCGTCCTTGCCCGTTTGGACCTGGATGCCTTGCGCAGCGCGGGATTCGCCGCGCCCGCGCTGCTTTCCGCGCTGATCCCGCATCGCCGGAAGGCGGCTTCGGGCGCATCCACGGCGCTTCGCGCTCGTTTGGCGAACACTCCCGACGGTGAACGTTTCGGTGTGTTCGTCGAGATCGTCCGTGGACAGGTCGCGGCGACTCTGGGACACCAGAACGCGAACGCGATTGCAGCGGACAAGGCCTTCGGCGAGCTGGGCTTCGATTCGATCACCGCTATCGAGTTCCGCAACGCCCTCAAGACCGCGACAGGCCTACACCTCCCCGCGACTCTGGTGTTCGACTACCCGACACCACAGGCTTTGGCCGAATATCTGGCCGACGAGCTCACCGGCACGGGGCAGGACGTCGAGGTCGCTGCCAGCAGAACTGTTGGCGACGACCCGATTGCGGTGGTGGCGATGGCTTGCCGCTATCCCGGTGGTGTGGCCTCGCCGGAGGACCTGTGGCGGCTGGTCGTTTCGGGCGTTGATACCACCGGTGCGTTGCCGGTGGATCGTGGCTGGGATATCGAGGGCATCTACGATCCCGAACCCGGTCAGGCCGGTAAGACCTACACCCGTCAGGGTGGATTCCTCTATTCGGCAGGCGATTTCGATGCGGAGTTCTTCGGGATCAGCCCCAACGAGGCCGTGATCATGGATCCCCAGCAGCGGTTGCTGCTGGAGACCTCATGGGAGGCGCTGGAGCGCGCCGGTGTCGATCCTGCTGTGCTGCGAGGCAGTTCGACCGGTGTCTTCACCGGCATGATGTATCACGACTACGCCCAGGGAACCGGTAACAGCGCTGCCGGGAGTTTGGTGTCCGGGCGAGTGTCGTATGTGTTCGGTCTGGAAGGGCCGTCGGTCACCGTGGACACGGCGTGCTCGTCATCGCTGGTGGCAATGCATCTGGCCGCGCAGTCGCTGCGGTCGGGCGAATGTGATCTGGCGTTGGCCGGTGGTGTCGCCGTGATGGCGACACCGGAGATCTTTGTGGAGTTCAGTCGACAGCGGGGGTTGTCCCCGGATGGGCGGTGCAAGTCGTTCGCCGATGCCGCCGATGGTGTCGGCTGGTCCGAAGGCGCCGGTGTGCTGGTGTTGGAGCGGTTGTCCGACGCCCGCCGCAATGGTCATGAAGTTCTCGCGGTGATCGCCGGTTCAGCGGTGAATCAGGATGGTGCGTCGAATGGCTTGACCGCGCCCAATGGCCCGTCGCAACGGCGTGTGATCCGGCAGGCTTTGGCGAATGCCAAGGTGTCGCCGGTCGACGTCGATGTGGTGGAAGCCCACGGTACGGGTACCACGTTGGGTGATCCGATCGAGGCGCAGGCGCTGCTGGCGACGTATGGGCAGGACCGTGATGGGGATCGCCCGCTGTGGTTGGGGTCGTTGAAGTCCAACATCGGTCATGCGCAGGCCGCCGCGGGTGTGGGTGGTGTGATCAAGATGGTGATGGCGATGCGGCACGGGGTGCTGCCCCGAACGCTGCATGTCGATCAACCCAGCACCAAAGTCGATTGGACCCGAGGCCATATCCGGTTGCTGACCGAGGAGGTGGCGTGGCCGGAGGTGGATAGGCCGCGTCGTGCCGGGGTGTCCTCGTTCGGTATCGGCGGCACCAATGCTCACCTCATCCTGGAGCAGGCTCCGGTCGTGGAACCGGCGCCGGTGGAGTCGGCGCCGGTGGTGGAGTCCGTTCCGGCCGTATTGCCGTGGGTGGTTTCGGCGCGCAGCGGTGCGGCCCTTGCCGGTCAGGCCGGGCGTCTGGCGTCGTACGCGGACGATCACGACCTGAATCCGGTGGATGTGGGCTTCTCGCTCGCGTCCACGCGCGGTGTTTTCGAGCATCGGGCCGTGGTGCTGTCACCCGAGCGCGACGGTCTCTGGGCGGGCATACAAGCGTTGGGTCGCGGCGAATCGATTCCGGGTGTTGTGTCCGGTCGTGTGGTGTCGGGTTCGACTGGTGTGGTGTTCTCTGGTCAGGGTGCGCAGTGGGCGGGTATGGCTACTGAGCTGCGTGGTGCGTATCCGGTGTTCGCCGAGGCTTTCGATGCGATCGTGGCTGAGTTGGATCCGTTGTTGGGGCAGTCGGTTTCGCTGGGTGAGGCGCTGTCGTCCGAGGACGTGGTCGATCGGACGGTGTTCGCTCAGGCGGGTTTGTTCGCGTTCGAGGTGGCGTTGTTCCGGCTGCTCGAATCGTGGGGAGTCCGCGCGGATGTGGTGGCCGGTCATTCGATCGGCGAGGTCGCGGCTGCGCATGTGGCGGGGGTGATGTCGCTCGGGGATGCGTGTGTGTTGGTGGCGGCGCGTGGCCGGTTGATGCAGGCGTTGCCCGCGGGTGGGGCGATGGTGGCCGTGGGTGCGTCGGAGGCCGACGTGCTGCCGATGCTGGTTGATGGCGTA
>NZ_CBDQZP010000045.1:0-5340 GCF_965341865.1 Nocardia sp. bgisy134 | reverse complement strand
GGGCGTACCGGAATCAGACGCCCCTACTGTCATGGTCGGGCCGAGCGACTCAGACGTTCGCGTTCCGGCTCCTGGCCAGCGCCTTCTCCGCCAGCTTGCGGCCGAGGTCGGCATCCCCGACGGCGAACGACAGGATGTCGGCGAGGCGCACCACCTGGCCGCCCGCCCCCCATGTGCCCTCCGGGATGTCGGGCGTGAACACCCAGACGCGTTGCGGATCATGGGGATAAGCGCCCGCTTCGGCGTCCAGCACCGCTTCGGTGATCTCGGCGACCATCGCGCGGCGTCGTTCGTCGTCGAATTGACCTTCGGGCGCGGCCGTATAGAACCGGTAACGCGGTGCGTCCGTGGCCGGTTCGCCTGCGACATACATTTCAGGCCGGTGCAGGGCCAGCCATGCGATGGACCGCACGAGCGGGTTGGCCGGGTCGGCGCCCTCGTGACGAAGGACGATATCGGTGACGGTCGCGATGAGCGCCCGCTCCGCGTCAGGGGACAGCGCGCCGGCGGGGATGTAAGCGTCGATATTGGGCATGAAAGTACCTCCAAGGTTGGGATGTGGTCCGCCCGAAGCAGCGACGGGGGATGGCAACTCGGGCGAGGATCGCCTCGGTTCACCCGAGGCTTACGAGATTCGCGTGTCAGCGCGCCCCCGCCGAAGCGGGCAGCACCCCTTCCGCGACGAGACCGGCGACGACCTTGTCCGAGACGGTGCCCAATGCGCTGCCCGGCCGGATCATCACGGTGAATTCTTGAATAAGACCCTGCTCGTCCAGCTGGATCAGATCGATCCCTTGGATCTGCAAGTCGCCGACGGCCGCCCGGAAGACCAGCAGATGCGATTCGGCATCGACTCCCGCTGCCGTCTCGGCCGATCCGATGAGTTCGCCGGTGTACCGGAAGTCCTCGAAAACTTGCGTGAGCAGCACACCGAACACAGTTCGTATGACGGCGCGGCCAGCGAAAGGCGTGAACTTCATCGGGCTGTAGAAGCGGGCGTCGGCGGCGAAGAGCGGCTCCAACGCCGGAAGATCACGCGCTTCGACGGCCGCGCGGAAGGTGTCCACAGCGGACATGCGACTCGACCTCCATAGTCAATAAGTTTGCTATCAACGTTCTAGACCATATCGTCTAACGATCGCTTTGGCCAGAGGAACTTTCCTCGCATCACGAGGCTGCGCAGGCGCGAGGCCGGGCAGCGGTTTCGCCGAACCGGGATGGCACACAGCGCTGTTCGGGCAGCCACTCGCGATGCCCATCGGTGGCGACGCGACTCCACCCGCCCATGCGACCTCGGGCCTCGGTGCGGGGTTGCCGACGGGGCCGGGCGGCCTGTGCCGGTCGGGTCGCGGGCGATCCGTCGCGCGGCGAACGGGGCGCGGCCGGTGGGCGAGCCCACCCGAGGTCTGAGCATTTCCAACCCGCGGGTGGATGATCTTCCGCGCGCTCTACGAGGAGAGTTGATGGTGTCATTCCGGGACGCCTTTCCAGGGTGTCCCGAAAGCGCTCAGTTGAAGGAAAGATCATGAAATCAACCACAATGCGCGCAGCCGTCGCAGCGGTAGCGCTCGCACCTATGATCGCCCTCGGCTCAGGCGTTGCTACCTCGGCCCCGGCCGTCGAACCTCCTGTGCCCGTTCAGGTGGCGCCCGCCTCCGACCAAGTTCCCGCGCAGGTCGAGCCGGCCCTTCTGTGGTGGAACCCATTCCTCTGGTGGGTCTGCTTCGTCCCGCCGATCTTCCCGTTCGGTACGGGCATCTGCTTCGCATGACCTAGCAGCAACACGACAATGCGCCGACAACGCCGCGCGTCACACACCAGTTGGCGTGGTGACCTGTAGTAAAAGTGCTATTCGATACAGCACCTCCGACCGGACTCGATACCAGGGAAAGAACAACGACAAGGCCTGACGCCGTCGCGCCGCGAGGTCTTGTGCGAGAAATGTGCCGACGTCATTCGCGCCGCACGGGAGCGTTGCGGCTCCAGCGATGGGATGGACATGTTCAGGAAACTCGAAGTGGCCGTCCTCGCGGTGGCGGCAGTCCTGATGCCGGCCGGGGCGCAACTGGGCATCGCGCATGCCGCGGCCCCGGCGGTGCTCGGCGGCGGCTCCGGCATCGTCGTCGGCGACCAGGGCATCTGCACGCTCACCACTATCGGGCACGATGCCGCGGGTCGGCTGGTCGGTCTCACCGCGGGTCACTGCAGCGAGGCGGGCACCTCGGTCACCGCCGAGGCCAACCGGGACGCGGGCGTGGTCGGCACCTTCGCCTACACGAACCCGGAGATGGACTACGCCGTCATCGTGTTCGACCCGGACAGCGTCGTCCCTGTGAATCGCGTGGGCAACACGACGATCACCGCAGTGGGCGGGCCTGCGCAGTTCCCGGACATCGCCTGTAAGCAGGGCTACACCACGGGCCAGACCTGCGGACTCGCCTACGGCGACGTGTTCCAGACCAACAACTGGGCCTGGACCCAGATCTGTGTCCTACCCGGAGACTCCGGCGGGCCGGTGGTGGTCGGAACGACGTTGGTCGGCATGGTCAACGGCTACCTGTACGTGCCGTGCCTCGGGCCGCAGCTGGGCGGGAACATGGCCGCCATCATCGAGGACATCGACCGACGCGGTGGCGTCGGCGCGGGCTTCCGCCCGATCTGACCTGCCACCGCACCGAAAGGAGTCGCCGCTCCGACGGCGGCGCCGAGGCCGCGAACGGACCTCACCGAAATTGCCTGCTCCTACCGATCGTGATGATCGAGCACGCCGCTCTCGATGGCGCGTTCGACCAGGAATACCCGCTTCTGATTCGGCGGCAGGGCTTCGACGTCGAAAATCTTGAACAAGGCTCGCATGTGGGTTTTGACCGTGGCGACGCTCAGGCACAGATCATGGGCAACCTGCCAGTTCGACGCGGGGTAGGTGAACGTGGTCTCCGAGTCGTAAGGGCGACACAGCGCCTCGAGAATCAGATACTGGGCGTCGGTCAGCGAATTCCGGGTCGGCAGCCTGACCTGGACGACCGTTTTCTCGTCTTCGGACGGGTGGCCGTCGTTGAAGACGAATACCGATTTCCCGAGGCGAATCGAATCGCCGGACGCGAGCTTCCGAAATCCGCCGATGCGCTCGCCGTTGACGAAAGTCCCGTTCGTCGACAGCCCATTGTCGATGACGACCCAGCAACCGCCGACTCGCTCGATGATGGCGTGCAGACGCGAAACGGTCGCGTCGGCCGTCACGATGATGTCGGCGGCGTCCGACCGCCCGATCGTCATGCGGGTCGCGCCGTGATCGAGGGAAATCTCGCGCCGGCCCCCGTGGCGGTCCCGGTGGGACAGAGTGGCACAACCGTCCGGCTGTGGCCGCGCACGCGCGTCCGCTGCTGAGTACGACCCGTTACGCAGCGCCTTTTGTCCGTGTGGCGTGGACATGATGCGTAGTTCCCGTTCCGAAGTACGTCATGACTACGAGCACCCGACCCATAACACAGAATGCGCTATCTCGTGGCTAATTGCACGCGATCGTCGGATCCTGCTCCGGCAACTCCCGTGCGTGCCGCACGCTCACGGGCGGAAGACGGCTCGTACGCAGCCTTCGCGCCTGTTCTTGAACAGGTCGTAGCCGCGGACGGAGTCCTCGAGCGACATGTCGTGGGTGATCAGATACGTCGGGTCGAGCTCACCGCGCCGGACGTAGTCGAACAACAGGGGCACATACCGCTGGCCGTGCTGCTGCGCGCTGCGGATGGTCACATTCTTGGTGGTCACCGCACCCATCGGGAACTTGTCGATCATGTCGTGGACGCCGAGCACGGCGACGATCCCGCCCTTGCGGCAGGCGAGAATCGCCTCGCGCAGCGGGGTCGCGCGATCGGTCTCCAGGCGCAGCAACTGTTTGGCACGGTCGTAGATCCGGTGCAGACCCGTGCCGTGCCCCGCCATGCCGACGGCGTCGATGCATGCGTCGGGTCCGCGTCCGCCGGTCTCTTCGCGCAGCGCCTCCAGCACGCTGTCCACGGCCGTGCAGTCGATCGTCTCCGCATCGAATGCCTTGCGCGCCAACGCGAGCCGTTCGGGCAGCCGATCGATGACGACCACCCGTTCCGCACCGAGCAGACGCGCGCTGTGCCCAGCCATCAGACCCACGCCGCCGCTCCCCCACACCGCGACCGTGTCGCCCGGCGAGATGTCGCAGAAGTCGGCGCCCATGAACCCGGTCGGCACCGCGTCCGACAGGAACAGCGCCTGCTCGTCGCTCACGCCCTCGGGGACGGCGAAGCAATTCACGTCCGTGAACGGCACCCGGACGTACTGCGCGTGCGAGCCCTGATAGCCGCCGAACGGGTGGGTGGACCCGTACCTGCCCGCGGTCGGGTAGCCGAGCATCGGCTGTTGCATTTCGGCATTCGGATTCGTCGTGTCGCACAGCGAGTACAGGTCGTTGTCGCAGTACCAGCACGCGCCGCAGCCGATGAAGGACGGCACGACGACGCGCTCGCCGACCGCGTGCGCGCGGACCTCCCTGCCGATCTCCACCACCTCGCCCATGAACTCGTGACCGAACACGCTGCCTTCGCGCATGCCCGGCAGGTATCCGTCGATGACGTGCAGGTCCGAACCGCAGGTCGTGGTCAGCCGGACCCGCACGATGGCGTCGTGTGGATTGACCAGGGTCGGCTCGTCGACCGTTTCGACCGTCAGATCGTCGACACCGTTCCAGCAGAGTGCGCGCATGTCGCCTCCTCGGTCAGCGGGCGGCCGCCCATGTGCTGGGATCGTGTTCGAGAGTGGGCAGCTCACCGGTCTGCATCAGTGCGCGCGCCCGGTAGAGCGCCTTGAAGGCCGCCGCCCCGGCCAGGAAACCGGGCAGCGGCGCCGCGGCGCGGATCGTCACCTCGGTGCCGAGGCCGCGTGGCGCGTCGGCGAAATAGACCCCGATCTCGGGGCCGTCCTCGCGCGCCGCGCCGTCCTCGGCGACGTCGACGAACCGCAGGCCGTCCTCCTCTGTCACCAACATCGTCTGCCAGGTCAGCACGCCCTCGTCGCCGTACAGTAGCGTCCACTCGTAGTCCGCCGGGCTGGTCGCGCTGACGTCGCCGATATCGCCGAGCACCCGAGACAAGTTCTCGGGATCGCGCCAGAACCGCTCGACCTCGGCGCGTGGCCGGGCGACCGTCACGGTCTGCCCGCCCGCTGTCCGGCTCGCCGCATCGCGCAGTTTCCCGACCAGGTCGGTCAGTTGATCCTTGGCCGCGTCGATGTAGTACATGGACGTCCCTTCGAGCGGTCTCCTGGCACGTCCTCGGTGCCGGACTCCCGTGTGCGCTTCCCCGACCGCCT
>NZ_CBDQZP010000044.1:0-7458 GCF_965341865.1 Nocardia sp. bgisy134 | reverse complement strand
GCCCTGCCTGCGCATCCAGTTGAAGGCGTCCTCGGAGAGCTCGGCGCCGAGCGCGGTCGATCGCGCCCACATCCCGTAATCGAGGGAGGTCGCGGGTAGTCCCAGGCTGTGACGATGTGCGGCGAGGGCATCGAGGAAGACGTTCGCGGCAGCGTAGTTCGCTTGACCGGCAGCCAGCACCAATCCACCCGCCGATGACAACAGGACGAACAGCGACAACGAGCGGTCGTGGGTGAGTTCGTGAAGGTGCCACGCGGCATCGAGCTTGGGTCCGAAGACATGGTCGATCCGGTCCGCCGTGATCGACTCGATCAGCCCGTTGTCGGCGGTTCCGGCCGCGTGCACCACGCCAACCAGCGGATGCTGGTCAGAAATGGTATCGAGCAGCGCCGCCAGCGCAGACCGATCGGACACATCGCACGCGGCGATGGTCACCTGCGCACCGAGCTCGACCAGCTCCGCACACAATTCAGCCGCGCCGTCAGCATCCGGTCCACGCCGAGATGTCAGAAGCAGATGTCCCACACCGTGTTCGGTCACCAGATGTCGAGCGATCACCGCACCCAGACCACCGGTGCCACCGGTAATCAGCACCGTGCCAGGCTCGGACAGCCGCGCAATCGTGCCGGGTGCGTGACGGGTCAAGCGCGGCGCGAGCAGGGTCGTCCCGCGTAGCGCGGCCTCCGGTTCTCCAGCTGCCGCTGCGGTCGCGACAGAGACCGGGTCACGGTCCTGATCCAGATCGAGGAGCTGGAATCGACTCGGGTGTTCGGCCTGCGCGGCACGCAACAGACCCCACACCGGCGCCTGCCCCAGATCGACCTGGTCCGAATCGGCAGTGGACATGGCTTTTCTGGTGAGCACAACCAAACGGGAACCGGCGAAACGAGAATCGGCCAGCCACCGCTGAACGGTGCCGAGAACACCGGCCACAACCTGCCGCACGGCCTCCGGCGGCGCACCATCATGGTGCGGGCACTCGAGCAACACGATCTCAGGAACAACCAGGTCGGGAGTCGCATCCAGATCGGCGATCAACGCCGCGAGATCACCATAACGCCGCACCTCACCGGAACTCTGGTCACCGGAACCCCGGCCAGAACCGAGTACCGCAACACGACCCGGCTCGACACTCGCCGCCGACGACAGCGGAACAGCGACCCAATCCACGCCGAAGAGGGCCTCCGACACCCGGCCCGCGCCCAGGCGTTCAGGCGACACAGGCCGAGAAGCCAAGGCGCCCACCGACAGAACAGGTTGACCCTGCTCGTCGGCGATCTGCACAGTGAACCGATCGCCCTGAAGCACAATGCGCACCCGCGCTACGGCAGCACCGGCCGAGTACAACACCACCCGGTTCCAAGCGAAAGGCAGCGCAGGGACGCCACTACCACCGCCACGAAGACCATGAATTATCCCGGCATGCAACGCAGAATCGAAGAGCGCAGGATGAATCCCGAAACCCTCCGCGTCCCGCGGATCCGACAGAGCGACCTCGGCGAACAACTCATCGCCGCGCTGCCACGCCGCCCGCAAACCCTGGAAGAACGGGCCGTACCCGTACCCGAGTTCGAGCAGCTCGTCATACACACCGTCGACAGGCACCGGCTGCGCGCCCGCAGGAGGCCACGAGATCAGGTCGAAATCAGCCACCACATCGCCCGGCGCAAGCACACCTTCGGCGTGCAGCACCCACGGACCCTCGCCCGCCTGCCGAGAATGGATACCCAGCCGCCGACGACCAGCCTCGTCAGCAGCGGCCACCACGACCTGCACCGAGACACTGCCCTCGGCCGACATCGTCAACGGAGTGTGCAGGACGAGCTCATCCACCACACCGCAGCCCAACAGGCCGCCGACGTAGCTGGCCAGCTCCACAAGTCCGGTTCCGGGCAGCAGCACGGTGCCGAGCACGCTGTGGTCGGCCAGCCATTCGACGGAGTCGAGCGACCACCGGCCGGTGAAGCTCACCCCACCCGAATCCGGGTGCGGCACAACCGCACCCAGCAACGGATGATCCACCACATCCAGCCCGGCCGAGCTGACCCCACCCAGCTCGGCCGCCAGCCAGGACTGCGCCAACATCTGCCTGGTATCGATCCAGAAACGCTCGTGCTGGAAGGCATAGGTGGGCAAGTCGATTCGCTGGGCCCCGGAATCAGCGTAGAAACCAGCCCAATCCACCTCGGCACCAGAGACGAACAGCGCTGCCACGCCGCCCAACACCGTGGACCGATCGGCATGGTTTCGACGAGCCAGCGCCACAACGGCAGAAGCGCCTACCTGCTCGTCATCCACGATCTGCGCGATCATCGGAGTCAACACCGCATCAGGCCCGACCTCGGCGAACCTGGCGACACCCGTGCCTGCCATTGTCGCGACCGCATCGGCGAAGCGCACCGTGTCACGGACCTGGCCGACCCAATACGACGGATCGGACATCTCGTCGTTGATCCGGACACCGGTCACCGTGGACACCAACGGGATACTCGGGCGACTGAACGCCAAACCATCGATCGCCGTGGCGAATTCGGCCAGCATCGGCTCCATCGACACCGAATGGAAAGCATGCGAGACCCGCAACCTGTGTGTGCGCCAACCACGTTCGGCACACCGATCAGCGACAGCCACGACATCGTCTTCGACACCGGACAACACCACCGACGACGGACCATTGATCGCCGCGATCGACACCTCGCCGGCCAGCATCGGCAGCACGTCGGCCTCCGACGCACCGACAGCGACCATCGCCCCACCCGCGGGCAGCGCCTGCATCAAGCGGCCACGCGCGGCGACCAGGATGCACGCATCCGCGAGCGACATCACCCCGGCGATGTGCGCAGCCGCGATCTCGCCGATCGAATGACCGGCCACCACATCCGCACGCACGCCCCACGACTCGAGCAGCCGGAACAACGCCACCTCGAACGCGAACAAACCCGCCTGAGCGAACACCGTCCGATCGATCAGTTCATCGCTCGACAGCGCCTCACCCAGCGAAACCGACTGCCCCAACAGCGGATCCAGCTGAGCGACGATCGCATCGAAAGCCTCGGCGAACACCGGATACGCTCCGCGCAGCTCGGCAGCCATACCCGCCCACTGGGCACCCTGACCAGAAAACACCACACCAGTCGAACCCGACACCACACGACCGGACACCACACCCGGTGCCTGCACCCCCGCAGCCAATGCCCGCACACCCGCCAGCAGATCGTCACGGCCCTCGGCCACGACAACTCCGCGATGCTCGAACACACTGCGCGCCGACGCCAGCGAGAAACCGGTATCAATCGGATCGTGCTCGCCCGCGCGCGATGTCAAACGATCAGCCTGAGCGGCAAGAGCATCCCTACTGCGTGCCGAAACCACCCACGGCAGCACAGCCGGGACGGTCCGCACAACCGGTACCGCGGCAGGCTCCACCACCGGGGCCTGTTCCAGGATGACGTGGGCGTTGGTGCCGCTGATACCGAACGAGGACACACCAGCCCGACGCGGCCGATCCGCCGTCGGCCACTCGACCGCCTCGGTCAACAACCGCACATGCCCCTCGGACCAATCGACCTTGGTGGAGGGCTGATCCGCATGCAGCGTTCGGGGCAGCACGCCATGGTGCATCGCCATCACCATCTTGATCACACCACCCACACCCGCGGCGGCCTGAGCATGGCCGATGTTGGACTTCAACGACCCCAACCACAACGGACGATCCGGGTTCCGGTCCTGACCGTAAGTGGCCAGCAACGCTTGCGCCTCGATCGGATCGCCCAGGGTGGTCCCGGTGCCGTGGGCCTCCACCACATCCACCTCGACCGGCGAGACTCCGGCGTTGGCCAATGCTTGGCGGATCACCCGCCGCTGCGAAGGACCGTTCGGCGCGGTCAAACCATTCGACGCACCATCCTGATTCACCGCCGAACCGGCCATCACCGCAAGAATCCGATGGCCGTTGCGCTGAGCGTCGGACAACCGCTCCAACACCAACACACCGGCACCCTCGGACCAGCCCACCCCATCGGCGTTATCGGAGAAGGACTTACACCGCCCGTCCGGCGACAACCCTCGCTGACGGCTGAACTCCACGAAAGTCTCCGGTGTCGCCATCACCGCCACACCACCGGCCAACGCCAGATCACACTCACCCGACCGCAACGACTGCGCAGCCAGGTGCATCGCCACCAACGATGACGAACACGCCGTATCCACCGACACCGCCGGGCCTTCCAACCCCAGCGTGTAGGCGATCCGACCCGACACCAAACTGCCGGTAGCGTTGCTGCCGCTCCCCTGGGCGTAGTCGTGGTACATCACGCCGGTGAAGACACCGGTCGAACTGCCACGCAGCACAGCCGGATCCACACCGGCCCGCTCCAACGCCTCCCACGTCGTTTCCAGTAGCTGCCGCTGTTGCGGATCCATCATCGTGGCCTCATTGGGACTGATCCCGAAGAATTCGGCATCGAAATCGGCTGCGGAGTACAGGAATCCACCCCGGCGCGTGTAGGTCTTGCCCGCCTTGCCACGTTCGGGATCGTAGATACCATCGACGTCCCAGCCACGATCCATCGGCAACTCACCGATGCTATCGACGCCCGACATGACGAGACTCCACAGGTCTTCGGGCGAGGCGACACCACCCGGGTAACGGCAGGCCATTCCGACCAGAGCGATCGGCTCGTCGTCAACAGCCTTGCTGGCAGTAACCTCGACATCGCGGCTGGTGCCGGCGAACTCGTCGGCCAGATACTTCGCCAAAGCCTGCGGTGTCGGGTAGTCGAACACCAGCGTCGCAGGCAGCCGCAGGCCTGTCACGTTTTTGAGAGCATTGCGGAACTCGATAGCAGTGAGCGAGTCGAAACCCAACTCACCGAAGGCCTTGTCCGCCGCAATCGCATTCGCGTCCTGATGACCCAGAATCGCCGCGACCTGACCACGCACGATCTCCACGAGCACACCGAAACGTTCACCGTCGGGAGTGTTCGCCAAACGAGCGCGTAGCGCCGTGAAAGCACCTGAGGCCGCTTTGCGGCGATGCGGGATCAGCGCGGAAAACAGTGCGGGCACCGCGAATCCCGTACTGCGCATCGCGTCCAGGTCGAAACGGGCAAGGAGAGGGGCAGCTGTGTCCAACCCGGTCGCGGCATCGAACAGCGCGAGGCCTTGTTCCTCCGAGAGCGGCAGCAAACCCGAGCGAGACATGCGGTGACGGTCCCGGTCGCTGAGTTCTGCGGCCATACCCCCGTCCATGCTCCATACACCCCAGGCGTAAGACTTGCCGCAGAGCCCGGATGCCCTGCGGTGCGCCGCGAGAGCATCCAGGCACGCGTTGGCCGCGGCATAGTTGCCTTGACCAGGGTTGCCGAACGCACCGGCCACCGAACTGAACAGCACGAACGCCTTCAACGGCAGATCGGCGGTCAGTTCATGCAGGTGCAGGGCAGCATCGACCTTGGGCCCCAACACGGCATCCATCCGGGCCGGGGTCAACGAACCGACCGCACCGTCGTCGAGAACGCCGGCCATGTGGAACACACCGGTCAGCGGGTGACCGGAAGGCACCTCGGCCAACACCTGCGCAAGCGCGCCGCGATCGGCGACATCACAAGCCACGAACCCGACCTCGGCACCGAGACGCTGCAACTCCGCCCGCAACTCGGCAGCGCCGGAAGCGGATTCACCGCGGCGGCTCAACAGCAGAAGCCGGCGCACACCATGTGCGTCGACCAGGTGCCGGGCGAACAACCCACCCAGGTAGCCGCTGGCACCGGTGACCAGAACAGTATCGTCCGGGCCGAAGGACGAACTCACAGCCGAAGCTGCCGCGGAGGAACCCCCAGCTGAAGTGGTCGTCGGAGCGGAGATTCGGCCGACGCGCGCAAGGTGTACTCGCCCATCACGCACCGCCACCTGCGGTTCGGCCACGGCGACAATCCCGCCCAGCAGCCCGTCGAGTTCGGAATCGGTGTCGATCAACACGATCCGGCCAGGATTCTCCGCCTGGGCGGAACGAACCAGACCACACACAGCCGCACCGGCCAAGTTCGTAACGTCTTCCCCGGCAACGGATACCGCACCACCGGTCCGGACTACCAGCACCGATTCGGCGAATCGATTGCCCGCAATCCAGGACTGCAATACCTCGAGGACCTCATGAGTCGCAGCATGGACAGCGGCGGGATCATTACCCGTCGGGCACTCCAACACCACCGCCTGCGGAACCTGCTCACCGAGCTCCGCCCACGCCACCGCGGTGACTTCGGCTTCACGCACCGCGATCGGTGTCCAGCCGATCTGGAACAACGCATTACCGACGACGGATGCGCCGGCCATGAGCTGCGCGGGATCGATCGGCCGGGAAGCCAGATGCCGCACCGTCGCCACCGCAGCACCGGTCGAGTCCGCCAGATCCAGAGCAACACCGTGCTCGCCGACCCGGGTGAGCCGAACGCGCAACGCATCAGCACCCGCCGCACGCACCGTGACACCGGACCACTCGAACGGCAACGCCACACCGGTTCCGTCCGCCGACATGCCATCGGCGAAACGCAAGGCATGCAACGCCGCATCCAGCAACGCCGGATGCACACCGAAACGCTCCGCCTCGGTTCGGGCCTGCTCGGGCAATTCGACCTCGGCATAGAGCAGACCGTCGGATCCGCGCCACACCGACCTCAGTGCCTGGAACACCGGACCGTAGTGATAGCCCTGTGCGTCGAGGGAGTCGTACACCCCATCGATATCGACCGCGACCGCACCGGCGGGCGGCCACTGCACCAGATCGGCAGCCGCGCTGTCGATTCCGGACGCGAGCACACCCTCGGCGTTCAACGTCCACGACGCCACCGAATCGACACCATCATCGGGCCGGGAGAAGATACGCACCGCGCGACGGCCGGTCTCGTCCTCGGCGCCGACCACAACGCGCACCGCGAGTCCGGCGGACTCCGGCAGTGCCAGTGGGGCTTGTAGGACCAGTTCCTCGAGGGTCGAGCAGCCGACCTGTTCTGCGGCGTACAAGGCGAGTTCGACCAAACCGGTACCGGGGAACAGCACGGTGTCCACAACCGTGTGGTCGGCCAGCCATGGGTGCGTCTGCACCGACAGGCGGCCGGTGAGAGTTACCGCGTCGGAGTCCGGTTGCGAGACGACCACCGAGACCAAAGGGTGCCCGGTGGCGACGAGCCCCATCGCCCGGGCATTGCCACCGGCGGCGGGCCCTTCGGTCATCCAATAACGTCGATGCTGGAAGGCGTAGGTGGGCAGGTCGATTCGCGCGGCACCGGTACCGGCATACAGACCGGCCCAGTCCACCTCGGCGCCGGACACGAACAGTCCAGCCACCCCGCCCAACACCGTGGCCGGATCGGCATGGTCTCGACGCGCCAACGCCACCACCGCAGGAGCCGCCACCGCAGCCCCCGCGCTCGCCTGCCCGCCGTCGAGAGTCTGGGCGAT
>NZ_CBDQZP010000043.1:0-11425 GCF_965341865.1 Nocardia sp. bgisy134 | reverse complement strand
TTCGCGCCCATCCCGTAGGGCTCGGTCCACCCGGACCAGGTGAGCCGGTCGAGGAAGCCGGTGGCCGGGCCACCCAGCGAATCGGCCTTCCGCGTCGACCA
The DNA here is from genome assembly GCF_965341865.1 of Nocardia sp. bgisy134. Classification (GTDB taxonomy): domain Bacteria; phylum Actinomycetota; class Actinomycetes; order Mycobacteriales; family Mycobacteriaceae; genus Nocardia. The sequence goes on along the minus strand of NZ_CBDQZP010000043.1, from coordinate 11,324 downwards.
CTGAAAAGATATGGCAGACAACAGGATAACGAGCAGGCCGTCGTTGACGACTATCCGGTCAGGAAAGGATCTAGCTCATGTGGATCGGCAAGGGAAAGAGACATGCTATGGGAGTGGTTCCGATGGCGGCTGCCGTGGCGTTGGCCGTCGGCCTTGTCGCCGGCTGTGGTCACAGTGACAAAGCGCCCGGGACGACCCAGGCTGACAAGCCGGCGTCGGCGACCACGGCCGCGTCGGCGCCCGGCCAGTCCTCGACACAGTCGACCAGCGTGCCATCGACGCCGGTGATGCCCGCAGGCACACCGACGGCCGAGATCACGACACCACACGATGGAGGGAACAGCTCCCAACCGGCCCCGCCGCCCGCGAATCCGCCGCAGGGCACCGGCACCGTGGTGATACGCACCCACACCCTCAACGGCGCCCCAGTGCCGAACGTGCCGGTCGAACTGAGCCTGCGGCAGCCGTGCGACCCTGCGATCAAAGACATTCCGACCCCCTCCACCGAGGCGCTGCGCCGCGACGCGGTCACCGACGCGAACGGAACGGCCACCTTCACCGTGCCGGCCGGCTGCTACCGCTTCGGCATGGGCACCCCGCCGCCCGGCGCGACGCCGGTCCCGGAAGGACTGCACACCCTGTTCCTGGTCCACGCCGGACAAACCGTCACCGGCAAGCTCCGCTTCCAGGATTCTGAACCGTCCGAGCCGTGTGCAGTCCAAACGGTCCTGCGCGAACTCGACATACGATTCGACCATCTCCGCAGCGCGAAGGCCACGGTCAGTCAATGTGACGGTAAGTGGGCACACATCGTCTGGGACTCACCCGGCGACAGCGCGCGCATCATCCGCCGCACCGCCGGCGGCTGGACCAACTACGTCTTCTTCCCCCACGACATCTGCTGGGGCCCGGCCAGCGCGGACGGCGTCCCCGTCCGTTTCAAGGAATACTTCACTTGCTGACGAGCACGGGACCAGGTCACCACCGCGCGCTGACCGGGCATTCCGACTCGTACCGGACGGAAGTCCGGATCGTCTCGCACCTCCACCCACTCGAAGCGGAACCACCCCAGTCCACACCCTGTCAGGCCCACACAGGTCATCGACCACAACGGGAACGCACGCACATCGGCGTGCGCGGGCCGAGTTGTCATGTGCCCGAGGCCATGTAGGCGGCGAGGATGTAGTTCGGATGCCGGTCGAGGTTCTTACGCGCCCGGTTGTAGCGCATCGTGGTGCGAGGGTCGGCATGGCGGGCTGCGATCTGGACATCACGCAACCCGACACCGGCATCGAGCATGGTGCCGTAGTGCGCGGAAGACGTACTGGCCCAACTCGACGAGGAAGCAGCCCGGCGAACCGTCATCATCAGCCGCGGCATGCCGACAATCACCCAAACCGACACCTGCACAATAGCTCCCGAACAGTGACAGGGTTCCGAAAAGCTTGCATCCACCCAATAAGCAGGCACGACAATGCCGAGAGGACTTCTCTGCGACGGTCACAGAGATCGTTTCAAGACCGCTACTCGGCGCGACGCACATACAAGTGCTGGGTGACTCGTGCAACGAGAACGCCTGTGTTGGAGATGAATTCAGTGGTGCGTGTGGTGATCGACTTGCTGCCATCGTCGGTTGCGGCACGGATCTTCGCAGCCAGGACCGGCCTCGGTTCATGCCGAGTACCTGACTTCTTCCGGCCGCCGGAGGGCGAGGCAGGGCAGTCACCTGTCGAGTCGCTTTCGGTAGGCGCGCTGTTGGCACGCGCGTGAGCAGTAGAGGCGCGGTCTGCCGGAGATGGGTCGCTTGACCGGCTTCCCGCACATCAGGCATGTTTCATCACGAGTTTCGTCACGATTGCGGGCGATGAGCATCGCGATACCGTCGAGCACGCGCGCGAGCCCGAACTCGAACGGGGTCTCCGGCTCGTCGTAGCCGCCCGCCTCCCACAGGGCCGTGAGCGTCGGGTAGCGGTCGAGCCGCTGGTAGAGCGTGTCGCGAGCGCCCCACCATTCCTGTTCGCTCACCCCGCTCTGTCGTTCCTGTCGTGCGGTCTCCACCAACGTCTGGGCCTCGGCGTCGACGAACCGGCCGACCAGATTCACTGCGGCGATCACTTGCGCAGGAGGCAGGCCGGAGCCGGTGACCGCGCTCAGCATGCGTTCGTAGGAGGCGACGCCGTTGGGGCCGGGCAGGTGACGGCTGCCGCGCACCTCGGCCATCCAGGGGTGACGCGTGCGCAGCTCCCATTCGCTGCGGGCGCACGACTCCAGTCGCGCCCGCCAGCCGTCTTCGGTGCCGACCGAGGGGTGGGCTTCCTCGCGGACGGCATCGAGCATGAGGTCGACGAGCTGGTCGCGTCCGGGCACATGGCGGTAGAGCGACATCGTGGTGAAGCCGAGCCGTTCGGCGACCTTGCGCATCGACAGGCCCTCCAGGCCCTCGGCGTCGGCCAGTTCGATGGCGGCGCGCACTATCCTTCCCAGGCTCAGCCCCCGGCGCGGCTCCTGTTCGCGCTCCTGCCACAGCAACTCGACCCCGTGGTCGGGGTCCTCCGCTTTGTCGTCGATCATTGGCGCTCCTGTCGTCTATGGTGTTATATCTTGTGTACACCGTAAACGCAGAGAAGGGTTGCTGCATGTTGGAGTTCTATGTCGATCCGAATGGCGACGACTCCGGGCCGGGCACCGAGAGCCGGCCGTTCGCCACGCTCGGCCGGGTCGCGCAGGCCGCAGGAGACGCCACCGGCACAGTCGTCGCCCACCTCAGGGCGGGTCGGCACATCCTGCGCGAACCCCTCGAGGTCACCAAGGGGGACATAGTCTTTCAGGCTTACGGCTACGGGACCGCCGCGCAGGAGGAAGCCGTCGTCAGCGGCGGCCGACACATCACCGGCTGGCGTGTACGTGACGGGGTCTGGCTGGCCGATGTGGGCGAGCTGGACACTCGCCAGCTCTATGTCGACGGGCGCAGAGCCGAACGTGCCGCCATCGACACCCTCCCCGGCGCTGTGACCAGCACCGAAACGGGTTACGTCACGGACGTCACGCTCAATTGGCAGAGCCCGGCCGACATCGAGTTCGTCTACCGGGGCATTTACCCATGGACCGAGGCCCGCTGCGCGGTGGCCGACGCCGTCGTCAGCGAAGGCTCGACGACGATCGCCATGGCACAGCCTGCTTTCGCCCGCGCCCACGACCTGTACAACTTCGCCTGGGAAGGACAGACCTCGCACGGCCCCGGCTTGCCCACCAGGGTGGAGAACGACCCCGTCTTCCTCACCGAACCCGGCACATTCGTCCTGGACCGCTCGCGGCCTGGCCAGCACGTCCTGCACTACCTGCCACGCCCCGACGAAGAGCCTGAACGCACCCAGGTGATCGCCCCCGTTCTCGAGGTGTTGCTGCACGTCACGGACGCGACCGGAGTCGCTTTCCAGGGGCTGGTTTTCGCCGAGGCCACCTGGCTGCGCCCTCGCGCCGAAGGCTTCCTGCACTATCACGGCGGCGGCTACTACGAAGGCGGCCCGGTCGACACGGTCACCATCGTGGAGGGACAGATGTGGGTGACGGTCCCGCAGGAATCCGCCATGATTCCTGCCTGCGTTCGTGTCGACGACAGCACCGACGTCCGTATCGAGGACTGCCGGTTCACCAGGTTGGGCGCCACCGGGCTCGGGCTCACCAACGGCACGAACCTCATCGTGCGCGGTTGCGACTTCGACACCCTCGCGGCTTCCGGTATCACGGCCACCGGCAGCCGGGACGTACTGATCGAGGACAACCGCGTCCACCAGATCGGTCTGGATTACTCCGGTTCTCCTGGCATTGCGATCAGCGATACCCTCGACTGCACCGTCACCCGCAACCAGGTCACCGACGTGCCGCACTGCGGCATCGTGGCCGGGCCCGCGCGCGGCACCCGCCTGTTGCGCAACCTCGTCACGGACACCCTCACGACCTTGGCCGACGGCGGCGGCATCTACCTGTCCGGCCCCCAGGGCGACGGCCCCGGCAACGGCGCGCTCGTCCGCGGCAATGTCATCACAGACACCCGCACTCCATACAACTTCGGCCTCTACACCGACTACGGCGCCTCCTGGGTGACCATCGAGAACAACGTGGTCATGCGCGCCGACAACACCGCCGTCCTGCAAGTCGCGCCGCCGCTGGAGAACGTCGTCTACCGGGACAACTTTTGGGACGCCGATCCACAAGGCAGCGACGACGTGCCGGCGGGCGTTATCTACGAGGGCAACACCACGATCGCCGAACCACACCACCTGGATAACGTCACCCGCGCCATCCAAGCGCAGGCGGGCCTCGTTCGCCCCCGCTGACTAAGTACGCCGTCCACCGTGTGTGGGTGGCGAAGGCCCTCGATATATCTCGCCGTTGGCGATCCTCGTCTGCGCTGTCGTCTGGTTCTGCATCCTGAAGCCGAAGACGAACCGTATGTTGGTCACGTTGCTCGCGTCGCCGTGATCGCGCGCCATCGCCTGTTCCGCACCCACATGGGCTACGGTCGGCGCAACACCGCCAAGCTGAGTCCGCTCCAGCGGGCCCGCGGCATCACCGCGGCCTGGGAGATCCGACGAGGACGCGGACCGGATCGTCGACGAGGGCGTGCCGATCGTCGGCTGCGTCAAAGGGGGTGGTCGAACCGGACGTGATCGACTGGCCGCACGCCGTCGTCGAACTCGCCCGGTAGTGTCGTCGGATTCGACTGCGACCCCGGCCGTTACGGGTATCCCGCGCTACCGACGGGCGCGATCATCGATGTCGGCCAGGGCAACCTGTGGAACCTGGCCACCGGCGCGGCCACCAGCGCCGGGTCGGCCGGACAGGGGACCCGAGTCCGGTGACCGGGCCCGAGTCGAAGGTCGCGTTCAACCGGCCTGGCTACACCTAGCGCACCAGCCTGCGGGTCGGATCGCCGACACCCGAGGCCGCCGTCGGCTGGAGGAGTCGAGCATGACCATGAAACAGGATTCGCAGTTCTTCGCCCCCGAGCAGCGCCGCACCGCGTGGGAGCGGTTCGGCAAGGACCATTTCGACGTGGTGGTGGTCGGGGGCGGCGTGGTGGGCGCCGGGATTGCGTTGGACGCGGCCACCCGGGGCCTACGGGTCGCGCTGGTCGAGGCCCGCGATCTCGGGTCCGGCACTTCGAGCCGTTCGTCGAAGCTGCGCTGCATCTCGACGATATCCTGGCCCGCCGGACCCGGATCTCCATCGAATACTCGCACCGCGGCGTCAACTGCGCCGAGCAGGTGGCCCATCTGATCGCGCCGGTGCTCGGCTGGGACGACGCCGAAATCGACCGGGAGATCACGACATACCGGGCCAGGGTCGACGCGGAGATCCGCTCGCAGACACAGCCCGATGACGCCTCCGCCGATGCCCTGCGCATCGCCGCCCCCGAACCACGGCCCGAAATCCTGGAGCCGGTCCCGCTGGACAGCTGAATCAGGACTGTCCGAGTACGGGCGGCGGTAGCGCGATCGTGGCCAGCGCGCCACCGCCCGCCGCGGGCTCCATTGTCACAGTGCCGCCGTGCAATTCGGCGATCCACGCCACCAGAGCCAGCCCGATGCCGCTGCCGCGACCGCCGGTCACCCCGCGCTGGAACGGATTGCTCGCCACCTGCGGGTTCAGCCCGGGGCCGTGGTCGCGCACGCTGACCCGCCCCTCGGTCACATACACCTCGACGGGTGCGCCGCGGTTCATCGCGCCGTGTGTGACGGCGTTCTCGAGCAGATTGCGCACCGCGAGGCTCAGCAGGCCGGGATCCCCCACGACTACCGAGGGCTGGGTCCGCGCGACGATGCCCGCATTCGGGAACTCCTCGATCACCGCCTCGGTGAGCTGGTCGAGCAGCAACTGCACCCGCTCCATCTTGGTGACGCCCGCCTGCATCCGTGCCCGCGCGAGCAGTCCCGCCACGATCCGCTCCATCCGGGAACCGAGGGCCCGCGCGTCGTCCAGCGCGCGCTCCACCTCGTGCGGGTTGCGCCTGCGCGGCGCGGTGACCAATCCGAGCGTGGTCAGTGGGGTGCGTAGTTCGTGGGCGGCGTCGCCGAGGAAGCGTTCCTGTTCCTCGAGCATGACGGTGACCTGGCGCATGCTGCGCCCGGAGAGCCAGTGCGCGGCCATGCCCGACAGGATGACAAGGGTGAGCCCGCCCACCACCAGTCCCCACAGTAGCAGCGCGCGTTCCCGGTCGAAGACACCCGGATTGGCGCCCGCGATGACGACCGCCTCGATCGGGGAGTCGTCCCAGATCATGTGCTGGGCGACCAATCGCACCGGCCTGCCCTGGCTGTCGATGCCGTCGCGGAAGATGGTGTCTGTGGCCACGGTGGCGTCGTCGACCACGCCTTGGACGATCTCCTCCTTCGGCAGCCAGGAGCGCAGGTGCGAATAGCGTTCCTGCCACTGGCCCGCGCCGTCGTTGGACAGCACCAGCACCGCGGTCTCGCCATTGGCGAGGTCGTAGTTCTCGACCTGGCTGATATCGAAGGTGTCGTCCTCGAGCAGGCCGATACTGCGGTTGACGCCGGTGGCCACCCGGTCGATCGCGTCGTCCATGGCCTTGTCCCGCGAGCGGGCATCGATGGTGGTGGCCACCAACCCGAGGATGATCAGGCAGGTCGCGGTGACGGCGGTGATCAGCGTGGTCAGCTGCCATCGGGTGCGGCGCAGCCGCCGGACGGCGGGGCGCGCGTCGGAGGTGGCGATCACGGTACGAATGGTTCACCTCCGATCATGAAGCCCGCGCCGCGCACCGTCTCGATCACCGGCGGTGCGCCGAGCTTGCGGCGCAATTGCGCGATCACCGCGTCGACCACGTTCGACGCGGGTTCGGCCATCTCGTCCCAGCAGCATTCGATCAGCTCCGAGCGGGTCACCACGCTGCCCGCGCGGGTGGCGAGCAGTTCGAGGACCGCGAACTCCTTGGGGGTCAGCGATCGCAGAATGCCCGCCCGCTGTACACGGCGGCGGGGTAGATCGATATCGATATCGCCGAGTCGCAGGCGCGCCGGAGCCGGATGCTCGCGGCGTCGGCACAGGGCACGCACCCTGGCCGTCAGTTCGGGCAGCGCGAACGGCTTGACCAGATAGTCGTCGGCGCCATTCTCGAAGCCTGCGATGCGGTCGGCCAGACCGTCGCGCGCGGTGAGCATCAGCACCGGGACCCGGTGGCCCGCGGCGCGGTGCGCGGCGACCAGGTGTAGGCCGTCGCCGTCGGGCAGGCCGCGGTCGATCACCAGACAGTCATAGGTGTTGACGGAGATCTTGAAATCGGCGTCGGCGAGATGACCGGCGAGGTCGACCGCGAAGCCTGCGTAGCGCAGGCCCGCCGCCACTTCGACGCCGAGCCTCTCATCGTCCTCTACGACCAAAACCCGCACGAGATCAGACAATAGGGCACTTCACAAATCGTTCGCCGCCGGAGTTCGGGTGGCCCGACCCCTCCGGGCCACCCGCTCACCGAACTGGTCGGCTCAGTAGGTGTACAGGTCCCAGCCGTTGGCGACCTCGACGCACTCCCATTGGGTGCCACCGGTCTTCGGCGAATTGCCGTCCGCGGCACAGGCCTCGTAGGTGGCGTAGTTACCGATGAACGGGGTGTGCAGCGGGGCGGGCGCGGCGGCGGCGACACCGGCGCCGGCGGCCACGGCGCCGAGGGTGAGTGTGGCGGCGGCGATCGCGGACTTGATCTTCATGGGATGGATTCCTTTCCCGCGCGGCATCTCCGCGCTGGGGACAGAAAACCAAGCCCTCCGTGAGATTTTCATGATGTGCCGATGACCGAGCTTCTGCTCCAGCCTGAAATGCAGCGCAGCCGTGCTGGTGGAGCAACTGCTACGTCGCCTATCGAGGGGAAGTGCTGAACCCGGAACCTCAGGACTTCCAGCAACTTCGGCGGATCACCCGGAATTTTCGCCGCGGCGGATGAGGTGTCGTTCACGAAACTTCCGTCGGGAGGGCCCGTTCTCTTCGTCGAACCGACCCTGTTCCAGCGCCGTGCTGCGCGCGGACTGTACCACCGAGGCCTCGATCGCCGCCCTGGTCCACGGCATCTGACACCGACCGCCGGGTGCGCTGGACGGCGCGTACCTCAGCGGCGCGAACCTCAGCCAGGCGATCTTCGCCAACACGACCCTCAGGCCGCGCGAACCTCCCTGGCGCGGACCTCAACGGCGCCGACTTGACCGGCGCGGACTTGACCGGCACGAACCTCAGCGGCGCGAATTTCTCGCCGCGAACCTGGAAGCGCGCGAGCGGTTGTCCGTGCGCGTCCACGACCTCGATGGTCAGCGGGAGCGCTCGCCCTTCGACCGCCCGGAGCACGGGCTGACCGACGCGATCAAATGAACTCCTCCGGTGTGAGCGAGAAACCTCCGCACATGCGGCAACGGCAGCCCGAGCGACCGGGCGATCGCACTGAACGACTCACCAGCCCGCCACCGGCGCCACACCTCGTCCTGACGAGCAGCGGACATCCCGTAATCCCGCACCCAAACCTCCACGCCGACATGATCATCCACGCGGTGATGGCGGTGATCCCTCGGGCCCGAGCCGCGACGCAACATCCGCTTGTAATCGTCCGGCGGTGCCATCTGCACGCGCAGCTCATGTTCGTCGAGCTATTCCAGACCCAGGACCTGGCGGCCGCCGTAGTAGTCCTCGATGAGCGACTTGATCGCGCCTGTCTCCAGGTCCAGCAGGAGTAACTCGCCTTCGAAGAAATAGCCGCCGTTGTAGCGACCCGAGCCGACGGCAAGAACAGGAAGGCTGGGATGGAAAGCCATGGCGTGCACGGGGAAACGCGCACCGAGCAACGCGCGGCATACTCGGACACTCACAGGTCCGAGGTCGGCCGAGCCGGGCATCTGTCGATAACCGTGTCGGCCGCCATGGCAACCCCACTGCAACAGAAATGGGCCGCCGACAGATGGCGGTATGCGGCTACATGAGCGGACGTTGGCCTACCCCCGGCTACTGAGCCGGGTCCGTGGCGGCATCTCTTTTTCGGTCGAGGTTGTCACCAACGCGGGTCAGTAGGTGCTTCAACGTGTCGATCTCCGCGGCGGTGAAGCCCGCTACGGCCCGGCGGTCGAGAGCGGCCAGGCGGTCGTGTGCATCGGTCAATCGCGTGTCGGTTGCGGAGGTCAACGCGATCGTCTGGCTGCGCGCGTCACGGGGGTTGGGTGTGCGACGAACGAGCCCGTCGCGGTCCATACGGGCGAGCAACTGTGCCATGGACGGTTGCTCCATACCGGTGGCCTCCGCGAGCTCCTTCTGGGTGAGTTCCTCGCCGTCGTGCAGTAGCGCGATCACCGGCACCTGGGCGTAGCGCAGGCCGAGTGGTTTGAGTGCGATGTCGCCGTCGCGAGCGAATGCGCGGGATGCTCGATTGATCAGCTGAGCCAGGCTGGGTGTGGTTCGCGAGGTCATAACATCCTTTACATAGGAACCTATCCAATGGTACATAGGATCCTATGAACTCTAACTCTTCGGTATCCGAGGTCCAAGTGGTCATCGCCGGTGCCGGTCCGACCGGCCTCATGCTGGCCGCCGAACTGCGCCTCGCCGGCGTCGATGTCGTCGTGGTGGAGCGGCGCGCGGCCGGTACCGTCGGTGAGTCACGCGCACCGGGCATCAACGCCCGCAGCCTCGAGATACTCACCCAGCGCGGGCTCGGCGAGGAATTCGTCAGCCGCGGCAAGGTCTTGCCGGGCGTGCTGTTCTCCGGAATCCCCATGGCCCCACGGGATCTCGATCCCGGCTGGCCATCGGCCCTGATCCTGCCGCAACACCACACCGAGCGGATCCTCGCTGCCCGTGCCGTCGAGCTCGGGGCCCGATTCGCATGGGCCACCGCTGTCGTGGATCTGCGTCAAGACGATGACGGGGTCGAGGTGTTCGTCGAAGGGCCGTCCGGTCCGGCCACGATCTGCGCCGACTATCTCGTCGGCTGTGACGGCGGCCATAGTGCGGTCCGGCGGATCTGCGACATCCCGTTCCCCGGCGACGAGCCCGTGTCCTGGTGGGTGGTCGGCGATGTGCGGCTGGACTCCCCGCCCGACGGCAACGGAGTCTTCGGGCGCAACGAACGGATCGGCACTTACCAGATCTCGCGAGCCGAACCGGGATGGTTCCGCCTGAGCCTGATGCGGGCCACCCCTCCGGCCGACCGCACCGCGCCGGTCACCCTCGACGAACTGCGCGAGGTCATGCGCGACGGCCTGGGCACCGATTACGGCCTGAGCCAGGCGCGGTGGTTATCACGATTCTCTGACGGATTCCGCCAGATCACCGACTACCGCCATAGGCGCGTCTTCCTGGCCGGAGATGCCGGACACATCCATTCGCCGATCGGTGGACAGGGCCTGAACCTCGGAATCCAGGACGCGGTGAACCTGGGCTGGAAACTGGCCGCCGTGCTCGACGGCCCCGCACCCGACACACTGCTGGACACCTACAACCAAGAGCGGCACCCGGTCGCGGCCACCGTGCTGCAACTGACCAAGGCGCAAACGGCGCTGATCAAACCCGGCGCGCAGAATGACGCATTGCGCGCGGTGGTGGCCGACATGCTCGCGGTGCCCGAGACCTGCCTGCGGCTCAGCGGGATCCTCAGCGGACTGAGCCTGCGCTACCCGCTCGGCGACACTCACCCGCTCGTCGGGCGACGCATGCCCAACCTGACTCTGTCCACCGATCAGGGCACCACCGAGGTGTTCGATCTGCTGCGCCAGGCACGACCGCTGCTGATCAACTTCGATACCGATGGATTGACGGGCACCCCGGCAGGGTGGGCGGACCGTGTGGCATACATCGAGGCGCGGCGCGACCGCGCACTCTCGGCCAGTAAATGGAACCTGCCCGTTTTCGGTGAGGTCCCTGCGTGTGGTGCGGTATTTGTCAGGCCGGACGGCTATGTCGCCTGGGTCAACCCTGCCACTACCCCCATCGCCCGCGAAGCGCTGACCGCCGCCCTCGACCGGTGGCTGGGCGCGCCCACCGCGCGCTGAACCGGCTCGCTCCTACGCCATGGTTCGGATAGTCCTCGATTCGGCTCCTCAGCGTGCGCTGGGCCAGGGTGCTGACGGTGTGCCAGATATCCGCAACTGGCCGCCCATGGGGAATCGCAGCTGGCCGTACGCGCGGAATCTCCAGTGGCCGCCGACGGTGTCAGCGGCGTTCGCGGGGGCGGTGTGGTTGTCGGTCATGGCTTTTCGTCTCCCTGGTCATTCGTGGCGCGTGTGCCGAGGGTGCCGGGGGGGGGGGAGGGGGGCACCCCCCAAAAAGGGGGTGTC
>NZ_CBDQZP010000042.1:0-13446 GCF_965341865.1 Nocardia sp. bgisy134 | reverse complement strand
ACGCCAGACGCTGACCGCCAGACCAACACCGCACCAGGCCCACGCACACCAACAGACGACCAACAGCCCAACATCGCATCAGGCCGACACACGCCAGACGCTGACCGACAGACCAACACCGCCCCAGGCCCACGCACACCAACAGACGACCAACAGCCCAACATCGCATCAGGCCGACACACGCCCACCGCTGACCGGCAGCACAGCGGCATGTCGGGTCGCGGTCGACGCACTCCGACCGTTGGCCTACAGCCCAACACCGCCCCCGGCCAACACACACCGACCGATGACCAGCAGCCCAACACCGCGCTAGGCCGACATACACTCACCGCTGACCGAGAGACCAACACCGCCCCAGGTCGACGCTCACCAACCGCTGACCGGCAGACCAATACCGTCCCGGGCCGACGCACGCCCACCGCCACCCGACAGCACAAAGGCGCGTCGGATGGCGGTCGACGCACGCCGAGCGGTGAGGGACGGTGCACACAGGAAAGCCGCGACACTTTCGCTGAGCTCGCCGATGCTCTCCCTGTCCTGCGAAGCGACAAGAGCCACGTCGGGCTGCTCGCCGTAGCGCTGCGGGCGGGTCTCCCGCTCACCGCGCCACCCCCAGCTCCAGCGCCGCCACGGCCTCGGCCCGTAACTCGAGGGGTAAGAGCGCTGTCCGCGCCGAGACCACCACGACCACGTGCTCGCCCTCCGTGCGGAGCGAGACGGCGGCGTTCGGCGGGGCGACGCGACGAGCCGTGGCGACCGCGTTGGCTTCGTCGCCGCGCGCCGCAAGGCGTGCCGCCTCACGGGCGGCGTCGACGCAGCGGACCTGCGTCGACGCCGCGAGCAGGGCTCCGAGGCAGACCATCACCGCAACGACGAGGGAACCGAGCGCGATCGCCGCCTCGACCGTGACGGCCCCGCGATCATCCGCGAGCGGACGAGCACCTACACCTCGTCCGCCTCTGGCCGCGACGGTCCCACTCTCCGCTGCAACCGCACGCGCAACGACACATCGCCCAGCCCCCACCGTGACGGTCCTGCCATTCATCGCGAGCGGACGGCCATCGACACATCGTCCATTCCCCACCGTGGTGGCCCCGCCATCGGCCACGAGGGAACGAGCACAAACACACTGTCCGGTCCTCGCCGCGACGGACCCACCATCGGCCCCGAGCGGACGAGCACCGACACGTCGTCCTCCCTTGGCCGCGACGGCCCCACTCTCCGCCGCGACCGCACAGGCAACGACACATCGCCCAGTACCCACCGCGACGGTCCCGCCATCGGCCGCGATCAGACGGCCGTCAAGACGTCGTCCGGTCTCGGCCACCATCGCCCCGCCATAGCCAACGAGCGAACAGGCACTCACACACCGACCCCTCCGCGCCGTCATGGCACCGCCATCGGTCGCGAGCGAACGGGCGCCAACACACCGCCCGCTCCCCACCGCGATCGCCCTGCCATCGCCCACAAGCGAACAGGCACCCACACACCGCCCGTTCCCCACCGTGGTGGCACCGCCGTCGTCCGCAAGGGAATGGGCACAAACACACTGTCCGGTCCTCGCCGCGACGACCCCGCGATCATCCGCGAGCGGACGAGCACCGGCACGTCGTCGGGCCACCCCCGCCGCTACACCGTGGTGTTCAAGGCGCGATCGATGATCTTCGTCAACGCGTCCACGATCGAATCGCCGGTCACCACCCCGTACAGCACCGCACCAAATGCCGCTGCCGCAATAGTCCCGATGGCATATTCCGCTGTGCTCATGCCGTCGTCGTCGACGGCTGCCCGCACCGTGCGGAGCTGGAGTTGAGCAATGGCCGTCCGTGCTCGGCCACCGAGGGTGCGGTACCGAAACCACGAATCTGCCTCGGCCGCTGTGTTTCTCGCCGGGCCGGCTGGGTTGTGTTCCGGGTCTTGCCCGGTCGTGCACGCCAGCCCGCCGACAGGACTCGCGATCCCACCGGGTGTCGGCTTCACAGCGTGTACCCGGTTCCCGCCTGCATTTACCTTCCCGTGTAGCGCCCCCATCTCGCGCCGCCGCACTGTCCGACCCAGCAGCGTCATCGCCGCCAACGCTGTGTTTCCGCCCGCTGTCACCACTCCGTGTCACCTCACCTTCCCGCTCCGAAACGCCATCGCCGCCGATAATCCGCTCGCGCCTGCGGTAGCCATCCCGCGCCGCGCCGCCTTCCTGCGCAACTTCACATGCATCCGGGCCACTCGGATACCGACCACCCGGGCGACCCGTGGGATCGAGCGCCTCCGTGGGCCCGCTGCCTCCTCCGCGGAACCACGCAGCGCACGAACCACTTCGGTCGTCGCATCCCACACGGCCGCGTGGGCGCGAGCCAACCGTTCGGACAGCAGCGGGCCGTCGGCTCGTCGCCGCGGACGATCCGCCGGTTCTTCGATTCGCACCTGCTTCCCCTTTCCCTTCGGCCCGCGCGGCCGATCCGCGCGGGCAAGCCTGTTGCCGTCGAGCGCGACTCGCGAGGAGGTCCTCGTTCACAGGAGACCGCCTTCGAGAACACGGCCCGCCAGACCGATCACCACGGGCACGATGCCCAAGCACAGGAACGCGGGCAGAAAGCACAGCCCCAGCGGACCGCCGATCAGCACGCCCGCGCGTTCCGCGCGAGCCGCTGCCGCATCCTCGACCGCGCGGCGGTGCTGGTCGGCGAGTTCTCCGACGGCGACCGCCAGCGAAGCGCCGGATCGCGCCGAGCGTCGGGCCATCCGCGCCAGCGAATCGATCTCGGCAGCTCCCGGTCGGCCCTCCGCATCCCGCGCCGCACGCTCCCAGGCCGAGCCCGGCTCCGCGCCGAGCGCAAGCAGGTCCGCGGCCGTGCGCAATGCCATGCCCACCGCCTGCGGTGCGCCGGCAGCCACCACGCGCGCCGCACTCGCCATCGGCAGACCCGCTCGCAGACACGCGGCGAGCAGATCGAACACCGACGCGATATCGAGCGGATTCGCAGCGCCCGGCTTGTCCGGCTTCGGCTCCTTTCCCTCCCCGGTCCGCCCCAGCACCCGCAGCCTCCGACCGACGCCGACGCGCCCCGGCCACAGCGCGAAAGCCCCCGCCACCGCCAACGTTGCGACACCGGCCTCGATCGCCATCCGAATCCCTTTCTGCCCAGCCGAATTCGCCAAAACACGCCGACACCGCATCCCGGCCCGCCACCGAGTCCGGCACACGCGCCGAGCCAATAACCCGACGAGGTGCAGCGCGCCCGCGCTCCGTCGAAGCCATGGCGGCCGACGCCGACGAGGCAAGCACAAGGAACGCCGAGACGACATACCCGATCGCTACGCACAGCCCGCCGAATCTCCGCCGAGGTTCGGCACGAGGCATCCGGCTCCCGCCCACCTCCGGCACGCCCGGCGACTGCTCGACGCACACCGCACCGCGCCCGTTCACACCAGCGCCTTTCGCGTGATCGCATCGCTCCACAGCAGCCCGGTGCAGGCCAGCGCCACCCCGAGTGGAAGCAGCAGGCTTCCCGCCGAGGAGGCGAAGAGGACCCGCAGCGGGTCGGCGCCCATGAGCTGGCCCAGGATCAAGCCGAGCAGCGGGAGGGTGGACAGGACCGTGGCGGTGGCGCGAGCGCCCGCGAGGGCGGCGGTAGCGCGTGCGCGAAAACGGATGCGACCCACCAGGTCTGCGCGGGCGGCCGTCAAGAGTTCGGCGAGGGCCAGGCCGTGGCGCTCCGCGATAAGCCACGCGTCGGCGATGCGAGCGAGCTCGGCGCTGATGACCACGTGCGGGTCACGCAGACCATCTGCGGCGGAACCGCCCAGCTTGCCGCGCGCGGCGCTGACGGCGAAAGCGCGAGCCGCCACACCGCGTGATTCGCTGGCGGCGACGTCCGCGGCCGCACTCGGGTGTGCGCCGACGCGCAATTCGCCGATGACCGCTTCCAAGGCGTCGAGGAGATGGGCGCATGCTTCGGTGCGACGGCGGTCGGCGTGAGCCCGTCGCCGGCGCAGCCCTACGGTGCCCGCCAGCATCGCCGCGGCGAGGAAAACACCGATGCCCATCGCCAGGGTTGACGCAAGCGTCGAACACACCGCGACGCGAACAACATTGCTGTAGTCCGGCTTTCGCGCACGACCCCGCGCGAAAAGACCTCGCATTCGTCGGCGCGGACCCGTCTCGGGCACCACCAGCACCGCGAGCGCCAAGCACACCATCGCCGCGCTCATCGACCAATCCGTTCCGCCAGCAGGGCCGCCAGCCCGGCCGCACCCGGAATCGGCGCATCGTCGGCGCGCCAAGCCGCGACGATGCGCACCCTGCCGCTCGCGTCACGGTCGAGCACCCCGATCTCCCGCAGACCGCGCGAGCCGTCCGCCCGGCGATGCACGTGCAGCACCACCTGCACCGCGGCGGCCAGTTGGCTGTGCAGCGCCGCGCTGTCCATGCCGCCGAGCGCGGCGAGCGCTTCCAGCCTGGCGGGGACTTCCCGCGGGGAGTTCGCGTGGACCGTGCCCGCGCCGCCGTCGTGCCCGGTGTTCAGCGCGGTCAGCAGATCGACGACTTCGGCGCCGCGGACCTCGCCGACCACGATCCGGTCCGGACGCATGCGCAGCGCCTGCCGCACCAGATCGCGCACCGTCACCGCTCCGACGCCCTCGACGTTCGCCGTGCGCGCCACGAGCCGCACCACGTGCGGGTGCGGCGGCGCGAGTTCGGCCGCGTCTTCGACGCACACGATCCGCTCGCGGGCATCGACTTCGGCGAGCAGCGCGGACAAGAGGGTCGTCTTCCCAGCCCCGGTGCCGCCGACCACCAGGAACGCGAGCCGAGCCCGGATGACGCGCTCCAGCAGGGTTTTCGCGTCCGGCGGCACCGCGCCCGCCGCCGCCAGCGCGCCCAACCCCTGGGTGGCGGGGCGCAGCACTCGCAGCGACAGACATGTGCCGCCCTGTGCGATCGGCGCGAGCACCGCGTGCAGCCGAACGCCGAACGAATCACCGAGCGCCGCTTCGGTTCCGGCCAGTCGTCCGTCCACCCACGGCTGGGCGTCGTCGAGCCTGCGCCCCGCCGCAAGCGCCAACCGCTGGGCGAGCCTGCGCACCGCCGCCTCGTCCGGGAACGTGACCGGGGTCCTCTCCAGCCCGTGCCCGCGGTCGATCCATACCGCGTCGGGCGCCGTCACAAGGACATCCGCGACCCGAGGATCGTGCAGCAGTGGCTCGAGCACCCCCGCGCCGGTCATCTCGGTCTGCAACAGCCGCAGCGCGCGCAGCAGGTCGGTGTCACCGAGGACGCCGCCCGCTTCGGCGCGAATGGCCGCCGCGACGGCCGCCGGGTCGGGATCGCCCGGTTCACCCGCCAGTCGCTCCCGCACGCGATCCAGGAGCTCGGCCGTCACCAGCGCGTTCACGGTTCGCTCCGCACGGCAGGCGCGCCGAGCACCGCGAGCACCGCATCGGCCGCGTCCTTGAGCGGTCCACGCCGCGGAGTGGCGAGCCCGCCGCGCTCCAGGCGGGCCGCCAAGCCCCCTTCGGCTCGGACGGCCGCCAGCAGCGGGAGGTCGAGGACCTCGGCCACCTCGGCTCCGCGCAGCCCGCCCGGCGCCGGACCGCGGAGCACCAAGCCCTGGTTGGGATTTCGCCTGCCGATGTACGCCGCGACGGACTCCGCCGCGGCCACCGCCCGCAGCGTGGCCTGCACGACCAGCACCACCAGATCCGCGCTTTCGAGCATCTGTTCCGCGTGCGCGCCGCGCTCACCGGACACGTCGCAGATCACGAGATCGCCTGCGGCACGGCCTGCTTCGATCACCGCGCGCGCCGCGCCCGCCCCGATAGCGCCCGGCAATCGACCGGCACCGCCGCGGCCGCAGGACAGCACGGACAGCCCCGGCGACGCCTTCGGCAGCGCGTCGTGCAACGCCGTCGCCGCGATCCTGCCGTCCTCGACGACCAGGTCCGGCCAGCGCAGCCCCATACCCGTCTCTATGCCCAACAGCAGGTCGAGGCCGCCGCCGAGGGGTGCTCCGTCGACGAGCACGGTGTCGCGACGGAACCCTTCGGCGGCGGCGCGCAGGGCGGTGGCAGCGGCGAGAACCGAGGCTCCCGCGCCACCGCTCGCACCGGCGACAGCCACCACGACACCGTCGGATGCGCGCCGCTCGCCGTGCTCAGCAAACTTCTCGATAAGCCCCACCGCGGCCCCCGGCAGCGCGATGACGCGCTCGGCGCCGACCGCCGCCGCGGCCTGCCAACCGGGTAGTCCGGGCTCCCCATCGGTCACCAGAACGACGCCGCCCCGCCGCGGGTAACCGGCTGCCGCGCACTCACCCGCCGTGACTGTGTCGAGGATCACCATGGGCGCCCCTGACCAGGCATGCCTGCCCACCGGCGGCTCGCGTTCGTCGAGCAGGCGCTCCGCGGCCGCGGCGACCCGGCGGACCTCGTCTCGTAACCGGACATCCCGGATGAGCACGAGCGCGGGCGAGATCGAGACTGTCTGCGCGACGTCGTTATCCATGCAGGTCAGCGTGGTGCACGCGAAGGCTCGCCAGAAGACCCGAGATGCCGAATGTGGATAACTCCGACGCTGTGGACAACCGTCGGACCGACGAAGAAGGGGAATTCGTCCCCGAAATAGAGGACGGCCCCAGCCGGGGGGGGAGGAGGCTGGGGCCGTCGGGTTCAGCCCCGGGGGGTCGGGCTGAACGCGCCTGGACCATGTCCAGGTGCCAGCAATACTACACCCAATCCCCGGCACGCACGCAAGTCCGTCATCGAAGAACTTTGCCGTCACCGCCGCTCCGGCGTCTCTCGAGCAAACTCGTGGCCGCCCCCGGTGACCCGACCCGCCCACCGGCATTTGCACGGTGTGCATATTCTGAACGGGTGACGGCCGAGGACGACCAGACAACGGATCCGGACCATCAGGCGGGCGCCGCGACGACAGCGGACAGCGCCCCGACCAGGCGCGGGCGCGTGGCCGCGTTCTTCGATCTCGACAAGACGGTGATCGCGAAATCGAGCGCCTTCGTCTTCAGCAAGCCGTTCTTCGCTCAGGGTCTGCTCAACCGCAGGACCGTGCTGGAGAGCAGCTACGCGCACTTTCTCTTCCTGCTGTCGGGCGCCGACCACGACCAGATGGAGCGGATGCGTGAACATCTGACCAAGATGTGCGCGGGCTGGGACGTCGAGCAGGTGAAATCCATTGTCGCCGAGACACTTCACGAGCTGGTCGACCCGCTGATCTACGCGGAGGCCGCCGATCTCATTGCCGATCACAAGATTCGGGGCCACGACGTGGTGATCGTCTCGGCGTCCGGCGAGGAGATGGTCGGCCCCATCGCCGAGGTGCTCGGCGCCTCGCGCACCGCGGCCACCAGGATGGTCGTCGAGGACGGCAAGTACACCGGCGAGGTCGAGTTCTACTGCTACGGCGACGGCAAGGTCGAGGCCATCGAAAAGCTCGCCGCCGCAGAGGGTTACGACCTTTCGCGCTGCTATGCCTATTCCGATTCGGCGACCGATCTGCCGATGCTGAGCGCCGTCGGCCACCCGACGGCGGTGAACCCCGATCGCAATCTCCGCCGCGAGGCGACTGCCCGCGGCTGGCCGATCCTCGCCTTCTCCAACCCGGTCTCGCTGTGGGCGCGATTCCAGTCGCCCTCGTCGACCACCCTTGCCGCGACCGCGGCCGTAGGACTCAGCGCGGTGCTGGCCGGAGCGATCAGTTATCGCCTGCTGCGGCGCCGCCGCTGATCATTGACTGTGGACCCGGCTGCGCGCCGCCGCACTGTTCAACAGGGGTAGCCGATGGCTCGCCGGGGGTTCGACAGCCCGGCTCCGAGGGGTTCGCGACCAGGCATTCAAGCACGAAACGCCGACAAACACGCCGATTTTTCATTGTTTTCTCGACCCTTGAGTGAGCCCGCTCACAGTGGTAGAAATGAGTCACGGAAGGACGGAAGGCCAAGGCGGAGCCGGAAGAGAAGGTTCAGTCTCCCATCCCACCCTTCCCAGCACGGACACCAGGCACCCACGCGGAGCACGCCGCGACAAGGGCAGAAGCGTTGTGGGCCTGCGAGATTCGAATTGTCGACGGCGAAGGCCTCGCACAGGTTGCGGGGATGAACCGGCGGAGTTCGAATAGTCGCCGAGGCCGCAGAACACAACCCACCTAGCACGCTTGGTAACCCGGTAGTCCGTGCTAGCGGGCGGTGAGGTCGTCAACGACAACGCCGCCCGCTTTGATGTGCGGGGAAGGTCGAGACGTCCGCCGAGTCGCTATCCCGACGCCGCGTCGGCGATCGACGTCGCCTCCCTGGCGCCGTCCTCCAGCGCACCGCAGCACAGGATCACCCATCCGCCGACCGCCTCGGGCCTGCCGGTCCCGAATTCCGCGGCCGCGGCCTCGTACGCCTGCTTGCGCCGCAGCCAGAACACCTCGGGCACCCCCAGGCTGTGTGGGTCCAGGCCCCTTGCCACCGACACCAACCGCGATGCCGCACGCGCGACGATCCCGTCCGCCGTGCCGAACGGTCGCAACGCCAGTAGCTCGCCGTGCACCACCGCCGCGACGACCGGCGCGGGCGCCTTGGTGGTCAACACGGTCTGCACCAGCAGATCCAGCCGCTCGGCGACGCCCGCGTCGGCGCGCGGCCGCCCGAGCAGCTGCTCGTCGGTCACCAGGTCGGCGGCCGCCAGCAGGTGCAACCGAGCCAGGGCCTGGAGCGGCGCGCGCTGCCAGGTGCCCGCGAGGTTGCGCAGGGCATCGCCGTCCAGCGCCTGCCCCACGCGCAGCGAGCCCGCCAGGATCGGATCCTCCACCCGGCCGTCGGCGGGCAGGTCGGTGCTGCCGCCGTCGATGGCCGCGGAGGACCGCGCCGCGCGCACCGCCGCCTCGGCCGCGGTGGTCGGCCAGCCGCGCCGGTTCGCTTTGTGCCGGTGCACCGCGGCCAGTGCATCGCGGGCGCGGTCGGCGGCGTCGCGCACGCCGGGCAGGTCGACGAGGGGCTGCAGCGGATCGGTCACGGGATACGAGGCTACTTGCGCGGCCACCTCACCCCGCCAGCAGATCCCGCCCCGGGATCGCGTCGAGCAGCCGGCGCGTGTAGTCCTCGCGCGGGTGGTCGAACACCTGCTCGGCGCTCGCCGCCTCGACGACCCGGCCCTGCTGCATGACCAGCACGTCGTCCGCGATCTGGCGCACCACGGCCAGGTCGTGCGAGATGAAGAGATAGGAAAGCCCCAGCGCGGCTTGCAGATCGTTGAGCAGATTCAGAATCTGCGCCTGCACGAGCACGTCGAGCGCGGACACCGCCTCGTCGCAGACCACCACCTCGGGCGACAGCGCGAGGGCCCGCGCGATCGCGACCCGCTGACGCTGGCCGCCGGACAGCTCGTTCGGATAGCGCCGTTGCACCGAGGCGGGCAGCGACACCTTGTCCAGCAGGTCACGCACCACCGCGGCGCGCTCCTTCGGCGTGCCGATCCGGTGGACACGCAGCGGCTCCTCGATCGTGCGGAAGATCGAGTACATGGGGTCGAGCGAGCCGTACGGGTCCTGGAAGATCGGCTGCACCCGGCGGCGGAAGGCGAAGGCGCCCGCGCGATCCAACGTGGTCACGTCGCGTCCGTCGAAGGTGACGGCGCCCGAGGTCGGCGCGAGCAGGCCGAGCACCATCTGCGCGACGGTCGACTTGCCCGACCCGGATTCGCCGACGATGGCGGTGGTGGTGCCGCGGCGCAGCCGGAACGACACGTCGTCGACCGCACGCAGCTCCGACGACTTCCTCCACGGCGCGCCGCCGCGGATCGGGAACACCTTGGTGAGCCGCTCGGCGACCACCACATCGGGCGCGGCCGATTCGGCCTCGGCGACCTGCTCGGCCTGCTCGCGAATCTCGATCCGCTTGCGCACCGCGGAGAGCCGCTGCGAGGCGAGCGAAGGCGCCGAGTTCACCAGCTTCTTGGTGTAGGCGTGCTGGGGATCGCGCAGAATGCGCAGTGCGGGACCGGATTCCACCACCTGCCCCCGGTACATCACCACCAAGTGCTCGGCCCGTTCGGCGGCCAGGCCGAGATCGTGGGTGATGAGCAGGACGGCGGTGCCGAGCTCCCCGGTCAATCCGTCGAGGTGATCGAGGATCTGACGCTGCACGGTGACGTCCAGCGCCGAGGTCGGCTCATCGGCGATCAACAGTTTCGGACGGCACGACAACCCGATCGCGATCAGCGCCCGCTGCCGCATGCCGCCGGAGAATTCGTGCGGGTACTGATTCACCCGCCGCGCCGCATCCGACATGCCCGCTTCCTCGAGCAACTCGACGGCCCGCCGGCGCGCCTCGGATCCTTTGGCGATTCCGTTGGCCTCCAATGTCTCCCGCACCTGGAACCCGACCTTCCACACTGGATTCAGGTTGGACATCGGGTCCTGCGGCACCAGCCCGATGCCGCGCCCGCGCACCGCGAGGATCTCCTTCTTCGACGCGTTGGTGAGGTCCTTGCCGTCGAACACGATCGACCCCGCGGTGATCCGGCCGGTGCCGGGCAGCAAGTCGATGACGGCGTGCGCCGTGGTGGTCTTCCCGGAACCCGACTCACCGACGATCGCGACGGTCTGGCCCGGGTACACGGTGAGACCGACGTTGCGCACCGCGGGCACCTGCCTGCCCTCGGAGCTGAAACAGACATCGAGATCACGGATTTCGAGCAGCGGACGGTCCGTCATCGCGACGCTCACCTCTTCCTTGCCTTCGGGTCGAGCGCGTCGCGCACCGCGTCGCCGAGCATGATGAAGCTCAGCACGGTGATGGCGAGCGCGGCGGCGGGATAGAACAGGATCGCCGAGGTGCGCAGATCGTTCTTGGCCCTGGCGATGTCGCCACCCCAGGACACGATGTCGGGCGGCAGCCCCACACCGAGATACGACAGCGTCGCCTCGGTGACGATGAAGACGCCCAGCCAGATGGTGGAGACCACGATGAGCGGGCCCGCCGCGTTCGGCAGCACGTGCCGGACCAGTGTTCCCGTCCTGGAGACGCCCAACGCCTTTGCCGCCGTGACGTATTCGCTGTTCTTGGCCTCGATGACCGCGCCGCGCGCGATGCGGGCCGCCTGCGGCCAGGTGAACGAGGCGAGCACCAGGACGACGTTCCACATGGTCGCGGGCCGCAGCATCTGCAACAGGACGATCGCGGCGAGCATCATCGGGATGGCGTAGAAGATCTCCGCGATGCGCGAGACGATCTCGTCCAGCACTCCGCCGAAGAACCCGGCCGCCGCGCCGAGCGTGCCGCCGATCAGCACGAACAGCGCCGCCGCGCTCAGCCCGACCAGCACGGAGGCCCGCGCGCCGTAGATGGTCCTGGTGTAGACGTCGCAGCCCTGCCGGTCGAAGCCGAAGGGATGTCCCGGGCGCGGGGGCGCCATGATGTCGTCGCCGAGGCAGTGGCGCGGGTCCTGATCGGTGAACAGTCCCGGCCACAGCACCACCACCGTCACCGCCACGATCAACAGCACGGCGACCAGGAAGATCGGGTTGCGCCGCAGCTGCCGCCAGGCGTCGCCCCAGATGCTGGCCGGCTCGCCCGACGTGTCGACGCGGTCGGTGGCGAGCACCTCCACCTCGTCCCGCGGCGCGACGTAGTACTCCTGACCGGGCCTGATGTCGCTGCTCGCGTCCTTCTCCAGCTCAGGCATAGCGGATCCTCGGGTCGAGTGCGGCGTAGAGCAAATCCACGATCAGGTTGGCCAGCAGGAAGATCACCACGAGCACCGTGACGAACGAGACGACCGTCGGCGGCTCCACCCGCTGGATCGCCTGGTACAGGGTGCCGCCGACGCCGGGGATGTTGAAGATGCCCTCGGTGACGATCGCCCCGCCGATCAGCGCGCCGAGATCGGCGCCGAGGAAGGTCACCACCGGGATCATCGAATTGCGCAGGATGTGCATGGTCACCACGCGACGTCTGCTCAGCCCTTTGGCGGTCGCGGTGCGCACGTAGTCGGCGGACATGTTCTCCGCCACGGAATTTCGCGTCAGCCGCAGCACATAGGCGAACGAGAGCGAGCCGAGCACGAACGCGGGCAGCAGCAGTTCCGTGAAACTCGCCTTCGCACTGACGGTCGTCGGCGCGATGCCCCACTTCACGCCGAACAGGAACTGCGCGACATAACCGACGACGAACACCGGCACGGCGATGATCACCAGGCTGGCCACCAACATCGTCGAATCGAACAGCTTGCCCTTGCGCAGACCGGCGATCAGGCCGAACACGATGCCGAACACGCCTTCGATGAACACCGCCATGACGGAGAGCTTGATCGTGATCGGGAAGGCCCTCGCCAGCTCGTCGCGGACCGGACGACCGGAGTACGCGGTGCCGAAATCGAAGGTCAGGATGCCTTTCAGATAGAACAGGTACTGCGTGATGAACGGCTCGTCGAGGTGATATCTGGCCCGCAGCTGGGCCTCGACGGCAGGGGTGAGCGGCTTCTCACCGGCCAGCGCCTTGATCGGATCGCCGGGGATGAGGAAGACCATCGCGTAGATGAGCAGCGTCGCGCCGAGGAACACGGGGATCATCTGGAGCAGGCGCCGCACGACATACCAAGCCATATTTCCTCCGGAAAGTACCGAGCCGGACCGACTTTCGCCGTCGGCCCGGCTCCCCGGGCGTCTACTTCTCGATGCCCTCGAAATCGAACAGGCCGTTCCAGGCCAGGTGGGCGTTGCGGACCCGATCCGAATGGCCCGCCGCCGCCACGTAGTCCAGCACCGGGATGTCGGCCATGTCCCTGATCAGCAGGGCCTGCGCCTGGGCGATGATCCGGTAGGACTCCTCCTGGGTCGGCGCGGCGAGCGCGGCGTCGAGCAGCCGGTCGAATTCGGGGTTGTCGTAGTTGACGTTGTTGGTCTCGGAGTAGCTGTAGTACTGCGAGGTGAGGAACTGCAGCATCGTCGGATAGTCGCCCTGCCAGCCGTAACGGAAGGACTTGCGGATGGTTTCGGCGTTCACCTCGTCGCGGATGTTCTTGAAGGTCGGGTACGGCACCGCGATGGCGTCGATGCCGAGGGTGTTCTTGACGCTGTTGGCCACCGCCTCCACCCATGCCTGATGGCCGCCGTCGGAGTTGTAGGCGACCTCGTAGCGCCCCGACCACGGCGAAATGGCGTCGGCCCGCGCCCACAACCGCTTGGCCTCCTCGGGGTTGTACTTCAGCACCTCCGAACCGGGCAGGTTGCCGTCGAAGCCGGGCAGCGTGCTCGCGGTGAAGTCGCGCGCCGGGATGCGGGTGCCGTGAAAGATCTTCTCGCAGATCTGTTCCCGGTTGATCGCCATCGAGAGGGCGCGGCGGCGCAGCAGTCCCTCCTCGCCCGCGAAGTGCGGGACGTTGGACTGGACGCCGATGTGCTGGTTCTGCGCGACCGGCTTGGGGGGGGGGGGGGGGGGGGGCGAGGTG
>NZ_CBDQZP010000041.1:0-15015 GCF_965341865.1 Nocardia sp. bgisy134 | reverse complement strand
AACCAAGGTACCCGGCCCCGGATACAGCACCGACAGGGAAGTCCCCTTCGCAGCAATCTTCACAACGAGACCTAGCAGGCTTGCGAAGTTGCGTTCATCCCTGCGTCACATCTCACCGCCGCCGTGCCCCGTCGGTGCGCGGCGGGCCGGGGGGTGCGTCCGGAATACCCCGGCTCCCGTTTATGCTGGACAACGCAGCTGGTTCTCCAGTGCGCCCGACGAGATGGAGCCCCGACGTCGCGCGCCGGAGTCGAAACCCGTTCCCGGTCCCCCGGGCGGCGGGCGAGAGGGAACCCGGTGGGAATCCGGGACTGTCCCGCAGCGGTATGCAGGAACGAACACCGTCATCACGCACTGGGCCAAGACCTGGGAAGCGGCGGCAAGTAGGTCGGCGGGAGCGTAGCTCCGCAGCCGGTGCCCGCGAGTCCGAAGACCTGCCAGCCGTGCCGGATACGCCGTATCCGGCGGCCACCGCCTCGTGGATTGGGCGCGCGGACCACCAGTGCTGATCTTCCCGGGCTCCGTCTCCACTCGGCTGCCCGCGACGTCGGCCGGTCGCCGCGTGCTCGCATGGCGATGGCTCACGACCTGAAAAGCACTGGAGCACACCGTGACTGTTTCTCAGCACACACCCTTCACCGCGACCGTTCTCGGGCTACCGCGCGTGGGACCGCGCAGGGAATTGAAGCGCGCCACCGAGGCGTACTGGGCCGGGCGCATCGACGCCGAGCAGCTGCGCGCCGTCGCCCGCGACCTGCGACGCGCCCAGTTCGCCGAACTGCGGGCGGCCGGGCTCGACTCGATCCCGGTCGGCACCTTCTCCTACTACGACCAGGTGCTCGACACCGCCGTGCTGCTCGGCGCGCTGCCCGCCCGGGTGGCGGGGATCGTCGATCCGCTCGACCGGTACTTCGCGGCGGCCCGCGGCACCGACACCGTGGAACCGCTGGAGATGACCAAGTGGTTCGATACCAACTACCACTACCTCGTTCCCGAGATCGGCGCCGAGACGACGTTCGCGCTGCACCCGGACAAGCTGCTCGACGAGCTGCGCGAAGCGCAGGAGCTCGGCGTGCCTGCGCGTCCGGTAGTGGTCGGGCCGATCACCTTCCTGAAGCTGGCCAAGAGCACCGGCGGCGCGGCGCTCGACCGGCTCGGCGAGCTGGTGCCGCTCTACCGCGACCTGCTGCGGCAGCTGGCCGCCGCGGGTGCGGCATGGGTGCAGATCGACGAGCCGGTGCTGGTCACCGATCTCACCGGGGCCGAGATCGAGCTGGTGCGGCGCACCTACGCCGAGCTGGCCGAGGCGAGCGAGCGGCCCGCGATCCTGGTCGCCACCTACTTCGGCGCTCCGGGGGCCGCACTGCCCGCGCTCGCGGCGACCGCCGTCGAGGGCATCGCGCTCGACTTCACCGCCGCGTGGGATCTGTCCGCGGTGGCCGCGCTGCCGTCGCTGGCAGGCAAGCTGCTGGTGGCGGGCGTGGTCGACGGACGCAATGTGTGGCGCACCGACCTGGATCGCGCCCTGTCCACCCTCGGCACGCTGCTGGGCAGCGCGGCGTCGGTGGCAGTGTCGAGTTCCTGCTCGTTGCTGCACGTGCCGTACTCGCTCGGCCCGGAGACCGGCCTGGACGAGCGGCTGCGCTCCTGGCTGGCCTTCGGCGCGGAGAAGGTGACCGAAGTGCGCCTGCTGGCAACGGCTTTGACGGAGGGCACCGAGGCCATCGCGGACGAGCTCGCCGCCGCGCGGGCCGCCGCGGCGACGCGCAAGGCCGACCCTCGGCTCTCCGACGCGCAGGTGCGGGCCAGGCTGGACGCGCTCGGTCCGGACGCCACCCGGCGCGCGCCCGCCGACGAACGTCGCGCGCTCCAGGCGCAGCGGCTCGATCTGCCCGCACTGCCCACCACCACGATCGGCTCCTACCCGCAGACCTCCGAGATCCGGCTGGCCAGGGCGGCGCTGCGTAAGGGCGAGATCGATCAGACCGAGTACGTGCGTCGGATGCGCGCCGAGATCGCCGATGTCGTCGCGCTCCAGGAGAAGCTGGGCCTGGACGTGCTCGTGCACGGCGAGCCCGAGCGCAACGACATGGTGCAGTACTTCGCCGAGCAGCTCGACGGTTTCGCCGCCACCGACAACGGCTGGGTGCAGTCCTACGGCACCCGCTGCGTGCGGCCGCCGATCCTGTTCGGCGACGTCACCCGCCGCGCGCCGATGACCGTGGACTGGATCACCTACGCCCAGTCGCTGACCGACAAGCCGGTCAAGGGCATGCTGACCGGACCGGTCACCATCCTCGCCTGGTCGTTCGTGCGCGACGACCAGCCGCCGGCCGACTCGGCGCGCCAGGTGGCGCTGGCGATCCGGGACGAGACGGTCGATCTCCAGTCCGCGGGCATCCGCATCGTCCAGGTCGACGAACCCGCGCTGCGCGAGCTGCTCCCGTTGCGCGCCGCCGATCAGGCCGCGTACCTGGACTGGTCGGTGGGCTCGTTCCGGCTGGCGACCTCGGGCGTCTCCGATGCCACGCAGATCCACACCCACCTGTGCTATTCGGAGTTCGGTGAGGTGATCGACGCGATCGCGGGGCTGGACGCCGACGTCACCTCCATCGAGGCGGCTCGCTCGCACATGGAGGTACTCGACGACCTCAATGCCGCGGGCTTCGACCTGGGCGTGGGTCCGGGGGTCTACGACATCCACTCCCCGCGGGTGCCGAGCGTCGAGGAAATCACCACTTCGCTGCGCGCGGCACTGAAAGCCGTTCCCGCCGAGCGGCTCTGGGTGAATCCGGACTGCGGGCTGAAGACCCGCGGCCCGGTCGAGGTGGAGGCCTCGCTGCGCAACATGGTGGCCGCCGCCAAGGCGGTGCGCTAGCACGAAGGCCGGGCCGCGCTTCCCGCGCGGCCCGGCCGCTGCGCACCGAATCTCACCCGCCCTCCGGCGGACTCAACCTCCCCTGCCCCGGCTGACACCGATCACCCCTCCGCCAGAGGCGATCTCACTCCCCCTCCGCCGGACGTCCTTGCTGCCGCCGCTTTCTCGGCGTGTAACTCTCGCAAGCCTCCCCCGCCTCCCGCACCGGACGCACCCGCGCCTTGGGACTCACCCCTTGCCGCCACGACGGCACACACCTCGACCGTTCCATGTCACCCCTCCTCACACGTCGACGAAACATTGCTCCCCACTTGCTTTGTTCGACGTGCGCCGCGTCCGTGCGGTTCCCCCGCGGGCGATATCACTTCTCAGCCATGCAGGCCGAACGCACACCGATCGAACTGACCGAGCACGATGCCTACACCTGGACCAGCCTGGCTGAGGAACCTACGGCGCACGCCGAACGCTGCCGGAGTCGGATGAGTGCCGGCTGCGATGATGTGCGTATGCGCGTTCTCATGCCGGTTCCGGACCACGACTTCGACGTCACCGAGGTCGCCGTGCCTTGGCGGATCCTGACCAACGCCGGACACGAGGTGGTATTCACCACCGAGCGAGCGGGTACGGTGCCCGTGGCGGATCCGCGGCTGCTGACCGGAGTCATCTTCGGTCAACTCGGTGCCGAAGCCGAGCCCCGGACCTTCTACCAGCAGCTCACCGGCACACCGGAGTTCACCGCCACGGTCTCCTGGTCGGAGGTCGACGTGGACGACTTCGACGGACTGCTTCTACCCGGCGGACATGCACCCGGCATGCGGCAGTACCTGGGCTCGGAGACACTGCAGCGGCAGGTCGCAAGGTTCTGGACCCTGGGCCGGCCGGTGGGCGCCATCTGCCACGGTGTCCTCGTCCTCGCCCGGTCCGAAGATCCCGCTACCGGCCGTAGCGTGCTCGCCCAGCGCCGCACCACCTGCCTGCCCAAATACATGGAGCGCATCGCGTATTTCAGCACCGCATGGCGACTTGGCCGCTACTACCGCACGTATCCGGCCTACGTCGAGGACGAGGTCCGCGCGGCTCTTGACAATTCGGACACCCAATTCCAGCGCGGCCCACTCGAACTCACCAGACGCGGCACCGCCACCGACGACACCCCCGCCTTCATCGTCGAAGATCGCAACTATCTCTCCGCACGCTGGCCAGGAGACGCCTATCTGTTCGGACGCCGGTATCTTGCACTACTGGAAGGCACCGAGCGCTGAGATCGTCAATGTAGTGACTGCGCATGGGGGAGCATGCCCTGCATATCTGGGCGCCGAGTCCCGCCACTGCCGAGCCGGAAGTCGGCGCCCTCAGCTCGCAGTGTGGCCGGCGGATGGCTTGTGGCGACGGAGCCCGGGCATCGCCGAGGCGGTGCGAGAAGGCGACGCAGTCTCAGCCGGGCACGCCGAAGGCGCGGTCGACGGCCGCCATGTCGAAGTAGTCGCGCCACGCGGTGATGGCGCCGTCGTGCACCTCGAAGACGCCCATGACGGGGAGCGGGGTGTCGCGACCGTTACCGCGCAAGGTGTCGGTGCGTTCGTTCATCACGATGTCGCCGGACGTCACCTGGTGGTGGATGTCGAAATCGATGGCGTCGAAGGAGCTGAGGAATCCGGCGATGAAATCGCGGATGGCGGCGCGGCCGACGATCGGCTCCATCGGAATGTTGTGGTACACGGCGTCTTCGGCGAAGTACGAGCTGATCCGATCGGGGTCGGGATCGAGATCGGACCAGCTCTGGCACATCGCGCGGACGAGTTCGTCCGGACTTGTCATGGCAACGCTCGCTTCCTTGGCGCCGGGCGGGGCATCGGGTCGATCCACCGATTCAACCAAATAGTCGCTTGGTTCAATAGGGGTTCGCCCGACCCCGCCCGGCACTTCGGCTGAGCGAGCGTCCGCGCCGACCCCGACCGCGCGGGCCCACGGCACGCGCGGGCTGTCGGCGGTCGAGGTCCGACCGTGTCGCCTACCGCCGCGCCGCCCCGCCCGCGGCCAGCAGCTCCCGCTGCGCCACCCCCGCGTACTCCGACAGCGGCCGGATGAGCGCGTTGGCCGCCGACTGCTCGGCGATGTGCGCGGTCCAGCCGGTGATACGGCTCAGCACGAAGATGGGGGTGAACATCTCTATGTCGAAGCCCATCAGGTAATACGCGGGCCCGGCCGGGAAATCGAGGTTCGGGCGGATGCCGGTGGCCTCGGCCATGGCGCGTTCCAGCTCGTCGTACATGCGCAACCAGCGCTGCCCGCCGGTCACCGCCGCCACGTCGTCCAGCGCGGCCTTCATGGTGGGCACCCGGGAGTCGCCGTTCTTGTAGACGCGGTGCCCGAAGCCCATCACCTTCTGCTTCGCGGCGAGCTTGCCGCGCAACCAGTCCGCCGCACGCTCCGGCTCGCCGATCTCCAGCATCGCGTGCATCACCGCTTCGTTCGCGCCGCCGTGCAACGGGCCCTTGAGCGCGCCGATGGCGGCGGTGACCGCGCTGTAGAGATCGGAGCGGGTGGAGGTGACCACGCGCGCGGCGAAGGTGGAGGCGTTGAAGCCGTGCTCGGCGTACAGGATCAGCGATGCCTCGAAGGCGCGGACGATCCGCTGGTCGGGCACTTCGCCGAAGCACATGGTCAGGAAGTTCTCCGCGAAGCCCAGGTGCGAGTGCGGCGCGATGGGATCGAGGCCGCGACGGCGGCGCATATCGGCCGCCACCACCGTCGGCAACACGGCGGTGAGCCGTAATGCCCTGGCCAGCAGGTCTTTCGGCGCGGCAATGCCGTCCGGGTCCGTGCCCGGGTCTTCCGCACCCAGGTAGCTGACCACCGTGCGCACGACATCCATCGGGTGACAACTGGCGGGCATCTTCTCGATCAGCGACAGGATCGACCGGTCGACCCGCCGCTGCGCGCGCTCCCGCTGGCACAGCAGCTCGAGCTGCGCGACATCGGGCAGCTCGCCGTACCAGAGCAGGTAGGCGACCTCCTCGAAGCTACAGTGCGCCGCCAGATCCTGGACCGCGTAGCCGCGGTAGGTCAGCGAATTGGTCTCGGGCACGACCTTGGAGACGGTGGTGGTGTCGACCACCACTCCGGCCAGCCCCTTTCTGATCTCGGTCATGGTTCACTCGCTCAGCGTGAAGGTGAATATTCCGGAGTCGAAGTCGTTGTATCGCTCGTAGTCGAGAAGTTCGTAGAGCCGCGCGCGGTGCTGCATCCGGTCGAGCAGACCGGATTGCGTTCCGGTGCCCGCGATCTCGGCCAACCCCTGTTCCACCGCGTGCATAGCGAGCCGCAGCGTGGTCACCGGATAGATGACCGCGTTGTAGCCGAGTTCCTCCAGCGTCCGCGCCGACAGCAGCTCGGACT
Organism: Nocardia sp. bgisy134; assembly: GCF_965341865.1. Classification (GTDB taxonomy): domain Bacteria; phylum Actinomycetota; class Actinomycetes; order Mycobacteriales; family Mycobacteriaceae; genus Nocardia. The sequence continues at coordinate 8,738 of NZ_CBDQZP010000041.1, read as the reverse complement.
TGCCGAACTCGGTCATGTTGGCGAGCAGCGGAACGTCAACGGCAGCACGGAACTTCGCGAACTCCGCCGGGTCGGCCAGCGCCTCGGTGAAGATCAGATCCGCGCCCGCGTCGGCGTAGGCGTTGGCGCGATCGATCGCCGCGTCCAGTCCCTCGGTGCCGCGCGCGTCGGTCCTGGCGCAGATCACGAAGCCGGGATCGCGGCGCGCCGAGACGGCCGCCCGCAGCCTGCGCACCATGTCGTCCACCGGCACCACGGCCTTGCCGTCGAGATGGCCGCAGCGCTTGGGGTTCACCTGGTCCTCGATGTGGCAGCCCGCCAGTCCCGCGTCCTCGAGCAGGGTCACCGTGCGCGCGGCGTTCATCGGTTCGCCGAAGCCGGTGTCGGCGTCGATCAGCACGGGCAGGTCGGTCACCCTGGCGATCTGCCGACCGCGCTCGACCACCTCGGTGAGCGTGGTCAAACCGATGTCGGGCAGCGCCAATTCGGCCGACACCACCGCGCCGGAGACGTAGACGCCCTCGAATCCGAGCCGCTGGATCAGCGTGGCCACCAGCGGGTTGAACGCGCCGGGCAGGCGCTGGATGCGCCCGGAGGCCAGTCCAGTGCGGAAGGCGGCCCGCTTGTCGGCGGCGGTGGTCGTGGCGGCCATCAGGCCGGAACGGAGTTGGTCGGGCATCAGAAGATCCCCTCACGAACCTCCGGTGCCCGGCCGAGGACCTCGGGCGCCACGGTGAACGTCAGCTGATCGAGTTCTCCCGCACCGAGTTTCGTGGTGCGTTGCGCCGCGTCGAGGAAACGGTCCTGCTCCGCAGGATCTACTACCCCGTCGGCCAGCGTCCGAAACTTCTCGATGTACTGGGCGCGGGCGAACGGCCGCGCACCGAGCGGATGCGCGTCGGCGACAGCCAGCTCGTCGACGAGGGTCTCGCCGCCCTGCAGTGTCACCACCGCGCGTGCGCCGAACGCCTTCTCGTTCGGGTCGGTCGAGTGGTAGCGGCGGGTCCATTCCGGATCCTCGACCGTGGAGATCTTGTGCCACAGCGCGACGGTGTCCGGTCGTTGCGCGCGTTCCGGGGCGTAGGAGCGCTCGTGGTGCCAGCCGCCGTCCTGCAGCGCCACCGCGAAGATATAGGGAACGGAGTGGTCGAGGGTTTCGCGACTGGCGTGCGGGTCGAACTTCTGCGGATCGCCGGAGCCGGTGCCGATCACCACGTGCGTGTGATGGCTGGTGTGCAGCACGATCGACTCGATCCGGTCGAGATCGTCGATGCGCGAACGCATCCGGCGGGCCAGGTCGATCGGGGCCTGGCTCTGGTATTCCGCCGAGTGCTCCTTGGTGTAGCTGTCCAGGATGGCGCGCTTGGCCTCGCCGGGGGCGGGCAGCGGCACGCGGTACTCGACGTCGGTTCCGCCGAGCAGCCACGCGATGACGCCGTCGGCGCCCTCCCAGATCGGTGCGGGCGCGCCCTCGCCGCGCATGGCCCGGTCCACCGCCTCCACCGCCATCTTGCCCGCGAACGCCGGGGCGTAGGCCTTCCAGCTGGAGATCTCGCCCTTGCGTGACTGCCTGGTCGCGGTGGTGGTGTGCAGCGCCTGACCGATCGCCTGGTAGATGGTCTCGGTGTCCAGCCCGAGCAGCGTGCCGATGCCCGCCGCGGCCGACGGCCCCAGATGCGCGACGTGGTCGATCTTGTGCTGGTGCAGGCAGATTCCGCGCACCAGGTCGATCTGGATCTCGTAACCGGTGGCCAGGCCGCGGATCAGCTCGGCGCCGGTGCGCCCGGTGTGCTGGGCGACGGCGAGGATCGGCGGGATGTTGTCGCCGGGGTGCGAGTACTCCGCGGCGAGGAAGGTGTCGTGGAAGTCCAGTTCCCGCACCGCGACCCCGTTGGCCCACGCGGCCCACTCGGGGGAGACCCTGGTCTGCGTGGACAGGCCGAAGACGGTGCCACCCGACCGCCCCTCACGCGGTCGATACGGCTGCGCCGTGGCCTGGGTGCGCGCGCTGGTGACCGGACGCCGCAGCACCGAGGCCGCGGCGACGGCCGCGTTGTCGATGATGCGGTTCACGATCATCTCGGCCACCTCGTCGGTCACCTCGACCGGATCCGCGGCCACCTCCGCGATCCTCGCGGCCAGATGTTCGCCGCGCGGAAACGCCTCGTCGGCGGCGCGAGCGCGTACGATATGGGTCTTCATGCATCCTCCGGTTCCAGACGGCCAGCTCAGCAGGCCCAAGGGCCTCTCTTCGCACGCTACGCAGCGAACTCCGAAGCAAAAACCCCTTGCAAATGCCGATTTTTGTGGGCGAGAAGTGCCGAATCTGCGATGTTTGCGAAGACTCAGCGGCTAGGATTCGCCCGTGCGCAAGATGTATGCGGGCGCCCGGTTGCGGCGATTGCGCGAGGAACGGCGGATGACCCAGGCGGCACTGGCGAAATCCCTGGATCTCTCGCCCAGTTATCTCAACCAACTGGAACGCGACCAGCGACCGCTCACCATTCCGGTGCTGTTGAAGCTCAACTCCACCTTCGACCTCGATGTGCAGTTCTTCGCCGCCGACTCCGACGCCAGACTGGTCTCCGATCTGCACGAGGTGCTCGTCGACGCGGCGGGCGGCGACAGCGCCCCGCTGGCCGAGGTCGAGGAGCTGGCCACCAGGCAGCCGGAGGTGGCCCGCCTCCTGGTCGCCATGCACCGGCGATTGCGCGCCGCCACCGACCAATTGGATCTGCTCTCCTCCCGGGTGGCCGCGCCCACCGGCGGGCCCGGCGTCCCGATGCCCTACGAGGACGTCCGCGACTTCTTCTACGACCACCACAATCACATTCCGCACCTCGATCACCTCGCCGAACAGCTCTTCGAAGAGTCCGGACTGACCATCGGCTCGCTGGATCGCCAGCTGGCCAGGATCGCCGAGGAGCGGGCGGGGGTGACCGTGCTGGTGCGCGGCGACGGCGCCGATCCGTCGATCCCGAAGCGCCACTACGACCCCGAGAGCCGGACGCTGACCCTGGCCCGCAGGCTGCGGCCCGGGCAGCGCGCCTTCCAGATCGCGACCACGCTCGGCTTCCTGCTCTTCGGCGCCGAACTGGACGCGGTGCTCAGCGAGACCCCCTCGCTCACCGGGGAATCCCGCGCGCTGGCCCGGATCGGGCTGGCCAACTACTTCGCGGGCGCGCTGATCCTGCCCTACGGCCGGTTCCTGCGCTCGGCCGAGGAACTGCGCTACGACATCGACCTGCTGAGCCTGCGTTTCGAGGTCGGCTTCGAGACCATCTGCCACCGCCTGAGCACCCTCCAGCGGCAGGGCCAGCGCGGCGTGCCGTTCTTCCTGGTCCGCACCGACCGCGCGGGCAACATCTCGAAACGCCAGTCCGCCACGGCCTTCCACTTCTCCCGCGTCGGCGGCAGCTGCCCGCTGTGGGTGGTGCACGAGGCGTTCGCGAATCCCGGCCGCATCCTCACCCAGATCGCCGCCATGCCCGACGGACGGCGCTACCTGTGGATCGCCCGCACCTCGTTCATCGCCCCGCACGGATTCGGTACGGCCACCAAGAATTTCGCCATCGGACTCGGCTGCGACATCGAATACGCCGACCGCCTGGTGTATTCCACCGGCCTGCACCTGGACGACCCGGCCGCCGCGGTGCCGATCGGCGCGGGCTGCAAGGTGTGCGAGCGGCCCGCCTGCCCGCAGCGGGCATTTCCGCAGATCGGCAGCCCGCTCGCGGTCGCCGAGAACACCAGCACCGATCTGCCGTATCCCCGAATGCTGCGCTGAACCTCACCCGCGCAGGTGGCGGAGCTTCTCCGGGTTGCGAATCGCGTAGACGCCGCGCACCTTTCCGGTGTCCGCGTCGATGTCCAGCACCACGACGGCTTGCAGCTCGCCGCCGGAGTACACGATCGCGGACGGATCGCCGTTGGTCCGCCCGACCCGGACGGTCATGTCCGGCACGGAAGCGATCACCATCCGGCTGGTGAGCAGACGCGCGACCTTGTCCGCCCCGTGGATCGGCCGCAGCGCCGCCCGCGCCCGGCCGCCCGCGTCGGACAGGAACGTGACGTCCGGCGCGAGCATCTCCAGCAGGCCCGTCACGTCCCCGCTGAGCTGGGCGGCGAGGAAGCGCTCGGTCACCGCGCGCTGGGTTCGCGGATCGGCCTGGTAGCGCGGGCGCTTCGCCCGCACGTGATCCCGCGCCCGGTGCGCGAGTTGACGGATCGCCGGGGTCTCCCGGCCCAGGATCGCGCCGATCTCGGCGTGCGGATAGCCGAACACCTCGTGCAGCACGAACACCGCGCGTTCCAGCGGGGTCAGCGTCTCCAGGATCACGAGCACGGCCAGCGAGACCGACTCGCCCCGCAGCGCGATCTCGGCGGCATCCGCGCTGTCTCGGATCTCGGGGGTGTCGGCGACCAGCGGCTCGGGCAGCCACGGCCCGACGTAAGTCTCGCGCCTGCGGACGATGCTCTCCCGGCGCGAGAGCGCGGCGTTCACCGCGATCCGCACCAGGTACGCGCGCGGGCTGGTGATCTCGCCGAGATCGGAGCGATGGCGCGACACCCAGGCCAGCCAGGTGTCCTGCAGGACGTCCTCGGTGTCGGTGACGGTGCCGAGCATGTTGTACACGATCGAGAACAGCAGTTCGCGGTGCTCGGCGAAGATTCGCGTCGGCTGTTCGTCCATGGTCTCGATCATCGTTCCTCCTGTGCCGGAAAGCTCGCGCGGCTGTCGTTGTCCGAGAGTGTTTCCGCGCCTCGGATGTGACATCGCGAGCCGCGAGGTGTGATCCGAATCTCGCGGGCGGCCGCCGATGTCACCTCCCTCGGCTCCGCGCGCTCTGGGTTGGTGACCGGACGACAACCGTCCGACCACAGAGAAGGACCAGGCCAGTGCTCGCACCGACCGAAACACCCTCGTATCTGGCGACTCGCCGCGGCAAGCTCACGCTGGCGCTGCTGTGCACAGTCGCGTTCCTCGACTTCGTCGACGGCTCGATCGTCAATGTCGCGCTGCCGACCATCCAGCGCGAACTCGGCATGGACGTGTCGACGCTGCAATGGGTCACCAGCGGCTACCTGCTCACCTACGGCGGACTCATGCTGCTCGGCGGCCGTCTCGCCGACCTGCTCGGACGCCGCCGCGTGCTCATCGCGGGCACGCTGACCATAGCGGTCGCCTCGGCGATCGGCGGGCTGGCCGACGCGAGCGGGCTGCTGATCGGCGCGCGCCTCGCGCAGGGCGTCGGCGCGGCGCTGATGCTGCCCGCCGCGCTGTCGATCCTCACCACCAGTTTCCGCGAGGGCCCTGACCGCACCGCCGCGCTCAGCGTGTGGGGCGGGGCCGCGGGCCTGGCGTCGGCGGCGGGCGTCTTCCTCGGCGGCGTGCTGGCGGAGGGCCCCGGCTGGCGCTGGATCTTCTACGTCAACACCCCGGTCTGCCTGCTGGTGCTGGCGGCCGTCCCTGCGCTCGTTCCCAACGATCGTCGCAACGAGATCCGCGGCGGCTTCGACCTGCTCGGCACCGCGCTGGGCACCGGCGGGCTGATGCTGCTCGTCTACGGACTCGTGAAGGCGCCCGAGCACGGGTGGGGCGACGCGACGACGCTCGCGCTGCTCGGCGGCGCGGCCGCGCTGCTGATCGCCTTCGTGGCGAACGAGCGCTACTCGGCGGATCCGCTGATGCCGCTGTCGATCTTCCGCATCCGCGGCCTGGCGGCGGCGAACCTGACCCATCTCACCCTGGCCGCGGGCATGCTCGCGATGTTCTTCTTCGTGACGCTCTACATGCAGTCGGTCCTCGGGTACGGCGAGTTCGAGGCGGGCGTGGCCTATCTGCCGGTGAGCCTCACCATCGGTGCGGCGGCTGGCCTTTCGGCGAAACTGTTCGCCCGGGTCGGCACCCGGCCGGTCATCATCGGCGGCGCCGCGATCACCGGGCTCGGCGTGGTGTGGCTGTCGTTCATCCCGACCGACGGGTCCTACCTGACGAACGTGCTGCCCGGCATGCTCGTCATGTCGGTGGGGGCGGGCGCCGTGTTCGTCGCGAACACCACCGCGGCCAACGCCGGCGTCCCCGCCGAACAGGCCGGACTTGCCGCCGCGCTGCTCAACACGGCCCAGCAGATCGGCGGCGCGCTCGGCATCGCCGTGCTGACCGCGATCGCCACCTCCCGCACCACCGCGCAGCTGGCGGCGGGCGAGCCGCAGCTCGACGCGATGACCGACGGTTTCCAGCGCGCGCTGCTCGTCGGCGGCCTGATCGCGATCTCGGCGGCGGTCATCGGGTTGTGGACCGCGGACTCGCGCGGCGCGAATGCCGCCGACGCGACGGAGGAGCAGCCGAAAGCCGTTGTGGCATAGCACCATTCGCCGAGGGGCGGATCGCGGCCGCGGTCCGTCCCCGGCGCGCGTCATGATTTGGCCAGATACTCCAGCCGCTCACCGTCGACGGCGGCGTGCATCATGCCCGCCAAGCCGGGGTGCTCGCGCAGACCGGGATCGGCCTCGACCAGCTGCCTGGCCAGATCCTGCGCCGCGGTGACGACTTCCAGGTCGTCGAGCAGGGAGAGCAGCTTGAGCGAGCTGGCGGTGCCGGACTGCGCCGCCCCGAGCACGTCGCCCTCGCGGCGCTGGCGCAGATCGAGCACGGCGAGCTCGAAACCGTCGGTGGTGGCGGCCACGGCTTCGAGCCGGGTCATCGCCGAACCGCCGGGCGCGGCGTCGGTGATCAGCAGGCACAGCCCCGCGTGCTTGCCGCGGCCGATCCGCCCGCGCAGCTGGTGTAGCTGGCTGACGCCGAACCGGTCGGCGTCCACGATCACCATCACCGTCGCGTTCGGCACGTCGACGCCGACCTCGACCACGGTGGTGCAGATCAGCACATCGATCTCCGCGTCGTTGAAGGCGCGCATGACCTGGTCCTTCTCGTCCGAGGGCAGCCTGCCGTGCAACAGGCCGACCCGGATGCCCGCGAGCGGTCCGGCGCGCAGCATGTCGAAGACGTCGACCACGGCCTGGGTGGCCGGGGCCTCTTTCTCCTCCGCCGCCTTGCCGCGGCCGCGCCCCTTGCCGGAGCCGCCGTTCTCCTCGTCGTCGCCGATGCGCGAGCACACCACGTAAGCCTGGCGGCCGACTTTCACCTCTTCGAGGATGCGTTCCCAGGCCCGGTCCACCCAGTTCGGATGCAGCTTGCGCGGAACGACTTTCGACGTGATGGGCGAACGGCCGCGGGGCAGCTCGGTGAGCGTGGAGGTCTCCAGATCGCCGAGCGTGGTCATGGCGATGGTGCGCGGAATCGGGGTCGCGGTCATCACGAGCAGATGCGGGCTGCTTCCAGCTTTCGCCTTGGCGCGCAACGCGTCCCGCTGTTCGACGCCGAAGCGGTGCTGTTCGTCGACCACCACCATGCCCAGGTCGAAGAACTCCACGTTGTCCTGGATCAGCGCGTGCGTGCCGATGACGATGCCCGCCTCGCCGGTGACGGCCTCGAGCAGCGCGGCCTTCTTCGCCGACGCCGACATCGAACCGGTCACCAGCACCACCCGGGTGGACTGTTCGGCGGCGCCGAGCTCGCCCGCCGTGCCGAGTTCGCCGAGCATCCCGCGCAGCGACCGATAGTGCTGAGCGGCGAGAACTTCCGTCGGCGCGAGCAGCGCGCACTGCTGACCTGCGTCGACCACCTGGAGCATGGCGTGCAGCGCGACGATCGTCTTGCCGGAGCCGACCTCACCCTGTAGCAGCCGGTGCATCGGCTGGGTGCGGCCGAGATCGGCGGAGATCTCCGAGATCACCTGCCGCTGACCGGCGGTGAGCTCGAACGGCAGCTGCCGGTCGAAGGCCGCCGCGATGCCGTCGGTGCGCGGCGGGCACGGTCGCGCGGTCCGGCCCGCGACCTCGTGCCGACGCTCGGCGAGCACCAGTTGCAGCGCCAGCGCCTCGTCGAAGCGCAGCCGCTCCTTGGCCCGGTCGATATCGGTCTTGCGTTCCGGCAGATGGATCAACCGCAGCGCGTCGGAGACCGGCATCAGAGCGCGGTCGTCGCGAACGTCCTCCGGCAGCGGATCGTCGATCGGGTCGAGCTGTTCGAGCACCTGGCGCACGCAGGCGAGCAGATCCCAGCTCTGCACCTTCGCGGTGGCCGGATACACCGGGATGAATTCCCGCTCCATGAACGAGACATCCACGCCGCCAGCGCCTTTCGCGCTCTCTGCCAGGCCGCGCAGATCGCCGCCGCCGCGCACCTTGGTGAAGGTGCCGACCGAATCGTCCTCGGTCTCGGGCAGGATCAGGTAGCCGGGATGGCTGAGATTCCAGCTGCCGGGCCGCCAGTAGCTCACGGTGCCCGACATCATCGCCCGAAGTCCCTCTTTGACGACGTACTTCACCTTGTCACCGTTGAAGAACGTGACGTCGACCGGGCGTCCGGAACCGGTGTCCAGCAACACCTTCAGCAGCGAGCCGCGCCGGTTGCGCATCGGCTTCAGCTCGGTCTTGGTGATCCGGCCGATGACGGTGATGTGCGAACCGTCCTCCGGCGCCTCCTCGGTGAGCGGCTGGCCCTGGGTGGCGTAGCGCAGCGGGTAGTGCCGCAGCAGGTCCTCGACGGTGTTCATATCGAAGGCGTCGGCCAGCGAATCCGCGGCCTTCGCGCCAAGGATGTGGTCCAGCCGATCGCTCAGTGTCGCCATGTCTCCGCCCTCGTGCTCATGCCTCCACCTCGCTGGCGCTCG
>NZ_CBDQZP010000040.1:0-16285 GCF_965341865.1 Nocardia sp. bgisy134 | reverse complement strand
GGGATTCCCGGGTCTCGGTGCATGTCCTCGAATTTCATAGAGAAGGTGATGATGAACGGCGATGCACCGGCATCGGCTGACTCCTCGATTCGTCGGTCGCTACGACCGTCCGGTCGCCGCGAACGGGCGCAGCTCTTGGCCGCTGCCAGTGAGGTGTTCGGGTTACGGGGCTACTACGCGACGGTGATGGAACATGTCTGCGAGCAGGCGCGAGTATCGAAACCGATTGTGTACGCGCATTTTCCCGGCAAGCTGGGACTCTATCTCGCTGTTGTCGAGATGCACGTCGACGCCTGGGTCGGCGGCGTGCGAAAGGCCCTTCGGTCGGCGACCGACAGCGAGCGCCGAATGCGGGCCGCGACGTCGGCCACCTTCGACTTCGTCGACCGTCGGCCACGGAGCTATCGCCTCGTCTTCGATTCGGACGCCGGCGGCGAACCCCCGGTCCGCCGCCGACTGGCGCGCTCCACCGAGGACTGCGTCGACGCGGTCTGCGAGGCGATGAACCGGGAGGGCAACGACTTTCGCGCCCGCATGGTGGCGACCGGCCTCGTCGGGGCGTGGCAAGCCGCGGCTACGGATTGGGTCGAGAGCGGACGTCCGGTCGCCAAGGCGGACGCCGTGGAGGCGACGGTGGCGATGTGCTGGCGCGGGCTGGCCAGGATGCCGGTACATCCGAGCCCGCGCGGATCATGAGATCAAACTCGGAATAGACCGGCAGACCGAGCGAAGGGATTCGTCGTCGCGGGTGGACAGCGCGACGACGAACGCCCCTTGGATCAGGGCCAGGACGGTGTCTGCGAGCTCGTCGGCCGTGCGGTCGCTCCGGACATCGCCCGCGGACTGGCCTGCCGCGATCGCATCGCGCAGGTGCGATTGCCAGGCGCGCACATCGGTGTCGAGTTGCTCGCGGAACGTATCGGAGGTCGCGGCGACCTCGGTGGAGAACTTCCCGAACAAGCAGGCGTGCTGATACCCGGACTCGACGAAGTGATCGGCCATCGCCGAGAAGTAGCCGCAGAGCTTGTCCGCGGTGCTCAACTCGGACTTCGCCGCCCACTTCGCGAGCAGATCGAGTTGGTAGCGGCTGTAGCGCTCGAGCACCGCTCGGCCGAAGGCTTCCTTGGATCCGAAGTGGTGATAGAAGGAGCCCTTCGGGACCCCTGAGGCCTCCAGGACCGCATCGACCGTGGTGCCGTGGAAGCCGTAGGCATAGAAGTGCTGCATGCCCTGACGGAGCAGCCGCTCCTTGTGCGAGGGCACGGTACGTGCCGATTTGTCGCCGTTCGTCGCGGCTTCCTGCGTTTTCACCGAACCAAGCATAGCGGCATCGTCTTTCGCGCCCCGCAACTGTTGACGATTTAGTCTAGACGATTTAGTCTAGCCCGGTCGGTCGGCGCTGACCACGGGTTTTGTCGAAGGAGCAAGTTCATGAGCACCAGCAACTACGAGGCTGCGGGTGAGATCGGGGCCGCGACGGAGGTGCCGACCTTCTGCCATCTGCTCTCCGTTGCGGCGGCCCGGCATTCGGACCGGTTCGCGGTGTCGTGGTGGGACGGCATGTTGGTGCGCACCATGACCTGGTTCGACTATCGCGAACGTGTGCTGAACCTCGCCGGTGCGATGCTGCGGCTCGGGGTACGGGCCGGCGACACCGTCGCGATCCTCGGCCGCAACTGTCCCGAACACCTGATGGCCGACCTCGCGGCGCTGCACTGCGGTGCGGTCCCGGTGAGCGTGTATCCGACGATGGCCGCCGAACGGATCGATCACGTCCTCGCGGACTGCATGCCTCGGATGATCGTGGTGGAGGAACATCCTCAGCAGCGGATCGTGCGTCACCTGCCGTGGGTCGTGGCCAACCAGCCGAAGCTGGTGCTGTTCGATCCCCTCGACGACCCGAATCCACCGACCGAGTTCACCTGGGACGAGCTGCTCACCCTCGGCGCGGACAGTCGCGACTGGGTGGCCGAGGAACTGGACTCCCGGATCGCGGCGATCGAGCCGTCGGATCCGGTCACCATCGTCTACACCTCGGGAACGACCGGATTTCCCAAGGGGGTCGTCCTCACCCACGACAACCTGTTGTGGGAGGTCGAGGCCATGGTGCGCACCGGCACCGTCGACTACGACTACCGCGCCGTCTCGCACCTGCCGCTGGCGCATGTGGCCGAGCGCCTGTGGTCGTTGTATCTGCCGATGCGGCTGGGCGGCCACGTGTTCTGCTGCCCGGAACCGAGGCGGCTGATCCACGCGCTCCAAACGCACCGGCCCAGCTTCCTGATGACTGTCCCCCGGGTGTGGGAGAAGCTGCACGCCGCTGCGCAGCGGGTCATCGGCAGCGCCGAATTCGACTCCCGCCGAGCCGATCTCGATCGCGACCGGCAGATCCTCCGGCAGGTGGCCCACGCGCGATGGGAGGACCGGCCGGTACCCGCCCCGGAGGCGGTCGCGGCTGTTCGCGCGCGAGAGGGTCTGCTGCGCGACGTCCGCTGGACGCTGGGTTTGGACAAGGTTCTGTTCGCCGGCACGGGCGCCGCGCCGATGTCCCACGATCTGCGGATCACGCTCGCCGCGATCGGAGTGGACATCCATCTGGGCTATGGCCTCACCGAGACATCCGGTCCGGCGGCCTGCGACCGGCTCGGATCCGGGAGCCGCGACTCGGTAGGTCTTCCGCTGCCGGGCGCCGATATTCGCATCGCCGCCGACCGCGAGGTCCTGGTTCGCAGCCGCGGCAACACCACGGGCTACTGGCGCGCCGAGGACCGCGCGGGACTGTTCACCGATCAGTGGCTGCACACCGGTGACCTCGGCTACTTCGACGCGGCGGGCCGACTGCACATCACCGACCGTAAGAAGGACCTGCTGATCACGTCTTCCGGCGAGAACATCGCTCCCGGCGTGATCGAAAACCGCTTGGCAGGCGGGTCGTTCATCGAGCGGACCTCTACTCCTGACCTTCCCCCACCCCGAAAGGTACGAATGTTTCCCGAAATCTTCTCCGTCGAAGGCAAGACGGTGCTGGTCACCGGCGGCACCCGCGGTATCGGCTACATGATCGCCGAGGGCTACCTGAAAGCCGGTGCGCGCGTGTACATCTCCTCGCGCAAAGAAGCCGCCTGCGCCGAAGCCGCCGAGAACCTCTCGCGGTACGGCGAAGTGCACGCCATACCCTGCGACGTCAGCAGCGAGGCCCAGTGCCGGACGCTGATCGAAGCCGTCGCCGCCCGCGAATCCGCGCTGCACGTGCTGGTCAACAACGCGGGCGCGAGCTGGGGAGCGCCGTTCGACGAATTCCCCGACGCCGCATGGGACAAGGTGCTCGACGCGAACGTCAAAGCGCCGTTCACCCTGACCCGGCTGGCTCGTCCGCTGCTGGAACAGGCTGCCGCCGAGGGAGATCCGGCCCGGGTGATCAACATCGGTTCCATCGACGGGCTGGTAGTTCCCGGGGTCGGCAACTACTCCTACTCCGCGTCCAAGGCCGCGGTCCATCACCTGACCAGGCACATGGCCGCCGAACTCGCGCCGTCCATCCTCGTCAACGCCATCGCTCCCGGTCCGTTCCCGTCGAAGATGATGGCCAAGACCCTCGAAGAGGTCGGCGACGAACTGCGGGCTGCCAGCCCGCTCGGCCGCATCGGCGAGCCGGCCGACATCGCCGCCACCGCGGTGTTCCTCAGCTCGCGTGCCTCGAATTTCGTGACCGGCGCGGTGATTCCGCTCGACGGCGGTCTCGCCACCACTGTCGGCATCCGACTCTGAAAGGCAGATCGATGTATCGACCGCCCATCGACGACTACGACTTCCTCTACACCCACGTATTCGGCGACGAGCTGCTGCACACCCTCGGCAACGGCGAGCTGAACGCCGCCGATGTGAACGACATCCTCACCACCGCAGCCGATTTCGCGGTGCAGGTGATGCATCCGCTCAATCCCGTCGGCGACCGGGTCGGCAGCGTGCTGGCCGAGGGCGTGGTGACCACCCCGCCCGGGTACGTCAAGGCCTACCGTTCTTTCGCCGAAGCCGGATGGGTCGGTTTCGGCCTGGACAGCGAGATCGGCGGCGGCGGTGTGCCATTGATGGTCTACAACGCCGTCTCGGAATTGTGGACCGCGGCCAACACGGCGTTCTCGCTGTGCTGGGGGCTGTCCACCGCCGCGATCACCGCGCTGCAGACCGCCGGGAGCGAGGAACTGCGCGCGACGTACCTGCCCAAGATGGTGTCCGGCGAATGGACCGGAACGATGAACCTGACCGAACCCCAGTCCGGGACGGATCTGGCCGCCATCCGCACCACCGCCCGTCCCAACGACGACGGCACCTGGTCCGTGCGGGGCCAGAAGATCTTCATCACCTGGGGCGACCACGACCTGACCGAGAACATCGTCCATTTGGTCCTGGCCCGGACCCCGGACGCACCGGAAGGGCTGGCCGGGCTCTCGCTGTTCGTGGTGCCGAAATTCCTGCCCGGCCGCGACGGCGGCGTCGGGGAACGGAACCGCGTCACGACTCTCGCGCTGGAACACAAGCTCGGCATCCACGCCAGCCCCACCTGCGTACTCGAATACGACGACGCGGTCGGTCATCTCGTGGGACGACAACACTTCGGCCTGATGGCGATGTTCGTCATGATGAACAACACGCGCATCGGCGTCGGCCTGCAGGGATTGGGCATCGCCGACCGCGCCTACCAGCAGGCCCGCGACTACGCCGAACAGCGAGTGCAGGGCCGGGTGCTCGGACGCCCCACAGACTCCCCGATCGCCGAGCACCCCGATGTCGCGCGCCTGCTGCTGTCGATGTCGAGTTCCCTCTCGGCGATGCGCGCGTTCTCACTGCAACTGGGGGAGTGGTGCGACCGCTGGCGGCGCGACGACTCCCAGCAGGCTGCGCAGCTGGCCGAATTCTTCGTGCCGGTCATGAAGGGCTGGTTCACCGAGGAATCCGTGCGCATCGCCTCCGACGCCATCCAGGTGCACGGTGGCATGGGGTTCATCGAGGAGACCGGCGCCGCCCAGTACTACCGCGACGCCAGGATCCTGCCCATCTACGAGGGCACGACCGGGATCCAATCCAACGACCTGGTGGGCCGCAAGGTCATTCGCGACAAAGGCGCCACCGCAGAACTGGCGCTCGGGTTGATCGCCGGCGACTTGGTTCCGTTGCGGCAATCGCAACATCCGGTGGTGCGGCGCACTGTCGAGCGGCTGGACCGTGCGATCGAGTGCGCCCGCGACACGACTCGAAGGCTGCTGGAACTGGCGGCGAACGATCGACGCGACGCTTACGCGGGCTCGGTGAACTACCTGACCATGATGGCCCTCATCGCCGGGGCGTGGATGCACGCGCGCATCATTTCCGCCGCGCTGCTCGCCCATCCCGAACCCACCGAGGACGACCTGCGACGGCTGCGCGAGGCCGACTTCTACGGCGCCCACCACCTCAGCCGGGTCCACTCCCTGGCCGAAGCCATCCGCGAAGGCGAAATCCAATGAGCGACAAACTGATACTGGACGTCTACACCAGCGAGGCATTCGACCTCCCCAACGGAGGGATGTTCTCGCCGACCACCTCGACCCTCGTCACCGGTCCCAGCGAGGCGCTGCTCGTCGACACCCAGTACCGGGCCGCCGACGTCGACGAGGTCATCAGGCGCATCGAAGCCTCCGGCAAGCGGTTGACCACGATCTTCGTCACCCACGGCCATTCCGACCATTACTTCGGGCTCCAGCGATTGCTCGACCGGTTCCCCGAAGCCCGGCCGGTAGCGGTGGCATCGGTGGCAGCGCACATCGCCGCGAGCATCGACTCCGATCGCGCCTACGCCCGCGAATTCTTCGCCGGGCAGGCCCTCGACAACGCGGTCGTGCCCGAACCTCTCGACGAGCCGACCCTGTCGGTCGACGGCATCGCGGTCCACGTCCTCGAAATCCCCCAGGCCGACATCGCTCCCACGGCGATCCTGCACATCCCCTCGATCGCGGCGGTCGTCGCGGGCGACGCGATCTACAACGGGGTCAATCCCTTCCTCGCCGTCAGCGGGCCCGCGGAATGGCAGAAATGGCTGGGCAGTGTCGATGTCATCGCCGCACTGAACCCTGCCACCGTCGTGGCCGGGCACAAACGACCCGGCGCCGCCGACACCGCCGACTGCATCGCCGAAACCCGCGACTACATCGAACAATTCGCCGCGCACGTCGACAGCAGTGCGAACTTGCGCGAACTGGTCACGCACATGCGGTCGCAGTTCCCCGATCACGTCAATCCCTCGGCGCTGGTGCTCTCGGCGGTCACCGCGTTCCAGCGAAAGAAGCAGTCCCATGCCTGAAGCCGTCAGCGTGCCCGAACCCCGAAAGGACTAAATACTCATGACCTACGAAACCCTCACCGTTCGCCGCCGCGGCGCGGTGCAGATCATCGGCCTCGACCGCCCGGCCAAACGCAACGCCTTCGACATCACGATGCTGCGGGAACTGGCCACCGCCTTCGGCGAACTCGACCGCGACGACAGCGTGCGCGCCGCCGTTCTCTACGGCGAGGGAACGATGTTCACCTCCGGCTTGGATCTGGCCAGCGTCGCCGGGGAGATCCAGGCGGGCAACTCGATGGTCCCGGAGGGCGGGATCAACCCGTGGCAAGTCGAGGGCAAGCGGGTCTCCAAGCCGATCGTCGCCGCGGTGCACGGCAAAGTCCTCACCCTCGGCATCGAACTGATGCTCGCCGCCGACATCGTGGTGGCCGCCGAATCGACCACCTTCGCCCAACTCGAGATCTCGCGCGGCATCTACCCGTTCGGCGGAACGACCATCCGCTTCCCGCGTGCCGCGGGGTGGGGTAACGCCATGCGTTGGCTGCTGACGGCCGAGGAGTTCGACGCCGCCGAAGCGCACCGGATCGGCGTCGTCCAGGAAGTCGTACCCGACGACACGCACGTCGAACGGGCGATCGAGATCGCGCGAGTCATCGCGCGACAGGCGCCACTCGGTGTGCAGGCAACCCTGCGCAACGCGCGCCTGGCCGAACGCGAGGGCGAGGCCGCCGCCGAAGCCGAGCTCGTGCCCACCGTGCAGAAGCTGTTCACCACCGAGGACGCCGCCATCGGCATCCAGGCCTTCCTGACCCGCACGACAGCCGAATTCGCCGGCCGCTGAGGTTCCGGCAAACCCGCCCGCGTCACCGAGACGATCAGCCTGCTCGTCGCCTGAACGTCGGGCCATCAGCTGTCGGGCGAAGAGCGAGGGATCGCGAGCTGTCCGCCGCCCTGCTCGCCGAGCGAGCAGGGCGGCTCGGCCGCTACTCCGGGATGCGCTCGGCGTAGTCCTTCTCGAGCCGAGCGAGCTTGGGCCAGAACGGTTCCGGCGTGCCTCCGGACAGCCGGGCGACGAGCAGGTCGAGGTGGCTGTGCCAGCCGCCGGAGACGTTGAGCAGGGCGTCGCGGTCGGGGAGGCGGCGGTGGGTGAGTTCCAGGCGGACCTGCTCGCCCACCTGTTCCAGCGTGAACGTCACCTCCGACCCGTCGCCCCAGGTGAACGACAGCAGCCGCGGCGGCTCACACGCCAGCACCTCGCCCTGCATCCGGTGCTCGTTCGCGTACTGCGGCGGCGCCGGATCGTCGGCATCGGTGAGTTCGGAATTGCGGAAGATCAATTCGACCGAGCCGCCTGCCGCCTGCGTCATCTCACCGCCCGCCAGCCAGGTGCGCCGCAGCTCCGCGTCGGTCAGGTACCGCCACACCCGCTCGATGGGGCCGGGCAGCAGCCGTTCCATGCGCACCGCGCCGGGTTCGGTCACGGTGCCGTAGTCGGAAATCCGTTGTGCCGTCATGATTCATCCTCGGTTCGGAGTAGTTCTTCGAGCCTGTCGAGTCGCTCGGTCCAGAAGCGCTCGTAGAAGCGCATCCACTCGGCGCCGTCCCGGATCGGCCGCGCGTCGAGGCGGCAGATGTGAACCCGACCGTGCACCGTCCGCCGCACCAACCCCGCGCGCTCGAGCACCTGGATGTGCTTGGACGCCCCGGCCAGTGTCATCGCGTACGGCTCGGCCAACTCGCCGACACTGTGCGCGCCCTCGGCCAGCGTGCGCAACATGGCCCGCCGTGTGGGGTGCGACAGCGCGTGGAACAGCGCGTCCAGCCGATCGGATTCATGTTCAACCACATGGTTGAGTATGCGCGCATCAGCGGCAATGGTCAACCACTTGGTTGAATATAAGGCCGGTTTGCTGCGGTCGAGGGATTGGTCAGGAGGCGAGAAGTGAGCGGCCGATGATCTCCTTCATGATCTCGGTGGCGCCGCCGTAGATGGTCTGCACGCGTCCGTCCACGAAGGCCTTCGCGACCGGGTACTCGGTCATGTAGCCGTAGCCGCCGTGCAGTTGCAGGCACCGGTCGGTGACTCGTTTTTGCAGTTCGGTGGCCCACCATTTCGCCATGGAGGCGTGCACGGCATCGAGTTCGCCGCCGGAGTGATCGATGATGCACCGGTCGATGAAGCTCCGGGTGACGGCGCACTCGGTGGCCATCTCGGCGATCTCGAAGCGCACGTGTTGCAGCTTGGCCAGCGGTCGCCCGAACGCTTCGCGCTCCTTGACGTACCGGGTGGTGATGTCGAGCATGTGCTCCGCCACCGCGATCGCGGCTGCGGCGATGTGGAGCCGCTCGGTGGCCAGGTTGGTGACCAGGTGCAGGAACGCGCCGTCGAGTTGTCCGAGCAGATTCTCCTTGGGCACCTTGACGTCGTTGAAGAACAGTTCCGCTGTGTCCTGGGCCTTCTGGCCGAGTTTGTCGAGGTTGCGGCCGCGTTCGAAGCCGTCCATGCCGCGTTCCACCACGAGCAGTGACAGGCCTCGTGACCCGCCTTCCGGGGTGGTTTTGGCGACCACGATGACCAGATCGGCAAGGATGCCGTTGGAGATGAAGGTCTTGGAGCCGTTGAGCAGCCAGTGATCGCCGCGATCCTGGGCGTGGGTGCTGATGCCTTGGAGGTCGGAGCCGCCGCCGGGTTCGGTCATGGCGATCGCGCCGATCGTTTCGCCGCTGCAGAAGCCGGGCAGCCAGCGCCTCTTTTGTTCCTCGTTGCTCAGGCCGATCAGGTAGGAGCCGACCATGTCGTTGTGCAGTCCCAGCGCGAGTCCGGGCACGCCCGCACTGGCGAGTTCTTCGGCGATGATGGCGCTGTAGCGGAAGTCGGTGGTGCCCCCGCCGCCGAATTCTTCCGGTGCGGACAGGCCGAGCAGGCCCTGGCGGCCTGCGGCGAGCCAGACCTCACGGGAGACTGCGCCGTCCTTTTCCCACTGTTCGTAGTGCGGCAGTACCTCTTTGGCGAGGAAGGTGCGTACGAGGTCGCGGAAGTCGTTGTGTTCGGTGTCGAAGATGTGGCGTTGCACGTCGGATCTTTCTGCGGTGGCGGCGATGAGGCGGTGAACGGAAACCATTGGGGGCCAGTGCTGTCGGGCTGTAGCGGCCCGCGGCTGGCGAAGCGGGGAAGGTGTCGCGACGGGGGCTTACTGTTGGGCGGCTGCTGCCAGGAACCGTCCGGCTTCCTGGATCTGGAGAACGCTTTCGCCCGAGCCGCCGCCGTCGCAGGGGATGATCGCCCCGGAGATGTAGCGGGCCGCCGAGGACGACAGGAACATCGCCAGGCCGGCGACATCGTCTTTGGTGCCAAGCCTTCCCAGTGGCACCGTCTTGATGGCGGCGCCGTCGTCGTGCGGGGTCAACCGCGCCATCCCCTCGGTGCCGGCGATCGGGCCGGGAGCGATGGCATTGACGCGGATCCCCTTGGCGCCCCATTCCAGGGCCAGCACCCGGGTCAGTTGGTCGACACCGGCTTTGGCCGCACACACGTGGGCTTGGTAGCGGACCGGGATCGAGGCCTGCGGGGCGGTGATGTTGATGACCGAAGCGCCCGGAGCGAGGTAGTCGAGCCCGGCGCGCATCACATGGAAGGTGCCGTTGAGGTCGATGTCGACGACCACCTTGAAGCCATTCGACGACAGCGCCGAGGCCTCGGCGAGGAAGTTGCCCGCCGCGCCCGAGATCAGGACATCGATGGCTCCCCACTCGGTGCGGATCGACTCGAAAACCTCTTCCACGGCCCGCATGTCGCGCACATCGGCCACGAAGCCGCCGACCGGCACGCCGTGCACGTCGAGCCGCGCGATCGCGGCGTCGACGTTGTCGCGTTTGCGGCTGACCACCACCACGGCCGCGCCATGGGCGGCGAAGGCTTCGGCGATGCCGAAGTTGATGCCGGTCGTGCCTCCGAAGATCACGACCTTCTTACCGGTGAAATCGAACTGAATGTCCATGCGCGGCTCTCCTTGGCGCGTCGAACGTGGATGGATCGCCCGGGTTCGCATGACTGGTGCGGGGTGGCCCGAGGCGGTGCACAGGAGGCTATGGGGACCGCCGCGCATTGTGCAACAAGTTGCATAAAAAGTGTGTCGGCAATCACGATCGCTTGTCGTCCAATCCGCCGACGTCGGTGAACGTGCTGGTCACGCCCTTGGTCGGACTGCTGCACCTCGGTTGGCAGCTGGCGGATAACCCACGGGCCCCGGGCTGGAGGGGTCCGCAAAGTGAGCGATGCCACACTTTTTGTGCAACTTGTTGCATAAAGCCTTCGCTGGAAATAACGTCGGGTTCAAGCGCAGTCCCGGCGGCGTCTTCGCCGCTTTCCGTCTCGAAGGATTCACCGCTGTGGCTTTCCCGCCGTCTGTCCCTGCCCGTGGTCGGGTCGCTCACCCAGCAGTACGACCGAGCCCGCCGCGACCTGGCATCCATGCTCGAGCGCGCCGGGCAGCCTTCCGCGCCGAGCCGCACAGTCATCGGCGAGATGATCACGCAACCCCCGCGGTAGGACTCGCATGCGACCACGAACAACCAAGGCCAACAATGGATTCGACCTTCGAACTCGATCAGCCCGCGCTGCGCAAGAACCTGCACGACGTCTTCGCGCTGCGCTACCCCGACCTCGACGCCCGTCGCGACAGCCTCGCCACCGCGTCAGGTTTCGATGCCGGTATCTGGCGTTCGCTGGCGCAGCTGGACGTGCTCGGTTCGCGCCGCAGCGGGGAGCCTGTCCCGGCCGGGGCCGGACCGACCGAAGCGGCAATCGTGGCCGAGGAGATCGGCCGGGTGCTTGCACCCGAACCCTACGTCGCCATGGCGGTCCTGACCGGTGCTCTGATCACCGGCGCGGCCGGCGCGCCACAACGTCGAGAACTGCTCACCTCACTCGGGCAAGGCACCTTGTTGCCGGTATTCGCCCATTCCGAAGCCGACGCAACTGGGGATCCGGGCAGCCGGGCGAGCCGACGGGGGCATGGCTGGTCGGTGTCCGGCACAAAGGAATCCGTCGTCTACGGCGCTGAGTCCTCGCTGCTGATCGTCAGTGCCCACACCGACAGCGACGGCACCGGGCTGTTCCTGATCGAACCCGACCAGCGCGCCGTCGAGATCGACGGCTACACCCTCCTCGACGGCAGCCGCGCCGCGCGGCTGATCCTGGACCGCGCCGCGGCGACACCACTGGGGACGCCCGAGCACGATCACTCGGCCACCATTGCCACCGCGCTCGCCCGCGCGCGCATCGCCTATTGCCACGAGGCGGTCGGCGCGATGGCTCGCGCACTGCAGCTGATCGTCGACCATTCCACCGGCGAACGGCGAAAGGGTGCCGCCCTCACCTACGACGAGGCAGCCGGAGCCGGCGTCGCCGACTGGTACCTCGCGATCGAGTTCGCGCGCCGCAGCGCCCCGTGGGCAACGACGACCCTGCTCGACGACCCCGATCGGGCCATCGACGCCGCGGCGCGGGCGACCCGTCGAACCGACACGGCCCGCTGGATCGGTCACGACGCGATGACCCGCCCCGGCCCCGCGGCCCGCGACTCGATCGGGCACTACGCGCGCCGATTGAGTGTGATCGGTCATCTGCTCGAAGAGCACTGCCCTTATCTGCGCTCACCCACCAACGCCAGTACCCCACACCACCGCTGCGACACCCTCTGAAACCGAGAAGGAAGCGACAACCGATGAACGACAACACTCCCGTGATCGACACCCGCACCGAAGGCGCGACCACCATCATCCGGTTCAATCGGCCCCAGCAGTTCAACAGCATCGACACCGCCGCCCGCAACCGGCTGCGGCGGGACCTGGCCGCCGCAGCCGCCGATCCCGATGTGCGCGCGGTCGTCCTCACTGGCAACGGTCGCGCGTTCTGCGCCGGACAAGACCTGCGGGAATTGCAGAGCGCTCCGGAAGCAACCGTTCTGGGCGACCTGGTGCGCGAACACTTCAACCCGATCGTGCAGTTGCTGGTGAGCATGCCCAAACCGGTGATCGCGGCCGTCAACGGAACCGCCGCGGGAGCGGGGATGGCGCTGGCGCTGGCGTGTGACCTGCGCATCGCCACGGAGTCGGCGGCCTTCACCACCGCCTTCGCCGGAATCGGACTGTCCTGCGACACCGGGATGTCATGGACCCTGCCCCGTATCGCGGGCCGTGCCGCCGCGCTGGACCTACTGATGCGTCCACGCGTCATCGGATCCGCCGAAGCCCTGCGCCTCGGCATCGTCCACCAAGTGGTCGCCGACACCGACTTCGAAGCACGCTGGCGTTCGCTGTCGAACGAACTGGCCGCAGGCCCGACGACGGCGCTGGCCGCGATCAAGGCTTCGGTCAACCACGCCTGCGGAACAACCCTCGATGCCGCCGTGGATTTCGAAGCCGACCAGATGACCCGCACGGGCCGCACCCGTGATCACAAGACGGCGGTGGCAGCGTTTCTGGCCAAGTCCGCCCCGGTATTCGCCGGCTACTGACGAACCCGCCGTCGGGCGACCTCTCTAAGATTCGGCGAATGGCACTGCAGTTCGCGATCCTCACAGCGCTGGCCGAACGCGAATCCAGCGGTTTCGAGTTGGCCAAACGCTTCGATCGTCTCTACGGATACTTCTGGTCGGCCTCCCATCAGCAGATCTACCGGGAGCTCGACCGGCTCCACGCCACCGGCCTGGTCGCCGAAGTGCCCCAACCCGAACGCCCTGGGCGCGGCCAACCCAAACGCTTCGCCATCACCGAGGCGGGAACAACCGCCCTGCGCGACTGGACCGGCGAGATCGACGAACCGACGCATGCCCGCGAATCCCTGATCGTGAAAACGCGGGCCGCGGCCTCCGTCGGCGACTTCGACGGGCTGCGCGCAGTGATCGCCCACCATCTCGCCGTGCACGGCAGCGACCTGGTCAAACACACAGAGATCGAGACTCGCGACTTCTCCACTGTCGACACCGACGCCGACGCCCTGCGGCACCTCGTCCTCAAAGCCGGAATCGCGATGGAACAACTCTGGGTCGACTGGTGCCGAGAAGCGCTCGACACCCTCGACACCATCCAAGCCCGAACGGCCACCGAACCCACGACCTAGGTGTACTGACCATGGACGTTGGTGACGGCGTGGCGAGCTGACAAAGCGACCCCACGGCTGAACCGGGCGATGTAGTCGTCGAGGAGCTCGAGGCCGGTCACCGGGCGACCTCGGCGGAGGCCAGGGCGCGGGGGAGCCAGTCCAGCACGGTCGAGGCCACCTCGGGGAGCTTGGTGACCGCACAATGCCCGGTATCGGGCAGCGGCTCGACGACGGTGTCGCGGCGTCCCTCGAAGACCAGGGTGTCGTGCTGCGGGACGTGGACATCGTCGGCGCCGTTGATGATCAGCATCGGGGCGTTGCGATCCTGATCGAGTAGCGGGCGCAGCGACATTTCCGCGTAGCGGGCCATCCGTTCCTCGGCGCTGGGTGGCGCGTCGAATCCCAGTGTGTTGCCGATGATGTCGGCCATGCCGAACCGGGTCGGCCCCGTTCCGGCGAAGGTGGCTTCGACCGGCCCGCCGATGTCGACGGCGGCATCGACCTCACCGGCCAGACCGGATCGCGCCGCCCGGGGCGTCCGCCCACATGTCCGTGATCACGGCACGCATCGCGTCGACGTCGTCGACGGGCAATCCGGTGTTGGTCATCTGCGCGTACCGCTCGCTGAACAGCTCCTGTGGGTTCAGCGGCCATGGGTAGGGCATGTCGACTCCTTCGGCGATCCGTGCCTTTAACGCAGAGATTCCGCTTTAACGAACAGTACGCGCGGCGCGTCGTTAACGCAATAGGCATGCATTAGGGTGAGGGTGATGAGTCAGGATGAGCTTGGTGACGAGGTGCGGCGCCGCCCTGGCGGCCGGTCCGCGCGAGTGCGCACCGCGGTGCTGCAAGCAACTCTGGAGGTCCTGGCCGAACACGGCCCGGGCGGGGTGACGATGAGCGATATCGCTCGACGGGCCGGGGTTCATGCGACATCGATCCAACGACGTTGGGGGACAACCGAGAACGTGATGCTCGATGCGCTGCTGGAGCGCAGCGAGGAGCTGCTGCCGGTCCCCGACACCGGATCGCTGCGCGGCGACATGATCGCGCTGGCGCGAGCGGTCGAGGCCTATCTGGCCACGCCGCTGGGTACCGCGCTGGCCAGGGCGATGGCGGTCGCCGACGACGATCCCGCCACCGCCGGCGGTCGCTCCGAGTTCTGGAAAGCCCGGTACCACGCGGCAAGTGTCATTTTCGACCGCGCTGCCGCCCGCGACGAACTCGCCCCGGGGGCCGATCCCTGGATTGCCCTCGAAATGCTCATCGCCCCACTGCATTTCCGGGCCCTGCTCGTCCGTCGACCCGTCGACGACCAGCTGATCGCGCAGATGGTCGACACCCTCCTGCGAGGCCTGGCCGGATAGGGCTGGGTTGGTGCGGCACGCCGCAGCGCGACCACTGGCGCTGGCTACGTAACCCGGCGAACTCTTAACGCAATAGTCTTGCTTTTAGCATCGACGGTGCTTACGCTGGCCCCGCGGCCGCAACCGTTATGGCACCTCGATCCGATAGGGAGGCAGGACTGTGGCATCGACCACATCCCGGGCCCGCAGGCTTTTCGTCAGCACCCTCGCACTGACCGGCACCACCGAACGGGCCGCGAACCGTTTCGGCACGGCGCCGTTTCTGCCCGCACTCTTCGCCGATCGGCTCACTCACCTCGGTGGGATCGATCCCGCGGTGTTCAGCGCCCAATTGGCCGCGTGCAACTCCTTCGACGACAACCGATGGACCACACACTGGGAGACGTTCGCCGACGAACACACCGCCACGGCCGATGCCGCGCTGGCGGTACTCGGCGGACCGTCGACGCGGGAACTGCTCGATTCGACCACCGACGTGGAGGTCCGCAAGCTCGGCGAACTGCTCGCTCCGGCGGTGGAGATCCTCGCCGACCGCGGCCCGATCGCACCACCGGACGCCGTGGACCGCTTTTGCGCGCTGCACCCCGAAGACTGTGATGCCGCAGTCGCTCTGGACGCGCTGATCAAGGTCGTGGTGTACGAGTTCGCCGCGTCCTGGCCGGGTTGGAGCCCGCGCCGGTTGCAGGCCTACGAGACCTCCCATCGGCTGTGCGAGATCCTGCTCACCGCGCTCGCCCCGGCCATGGGCATCACCGTGGAGGCGGTGCGAATCCCCCGCGGCAGCGCCGATGAAGTCCGCGGATACCTGATCTCGCCGGAGGGTGCCGAGCAGTTGCCGACCGTGCTCATCACCAACGGCCTCGAGGGCACCCTCGGCGAGCTGACGTTGCCGCTGTTGCAGCATCGCGCCGAGGGCATGACCTATTTCGTCATGGAGATGCCCGGCACCTTCCATTACCGGCAGCCGCTGACGCCGGAATCGGAGCGGGTGTACTCGGCCGTCGTTGACTTCCTCACCGCCGATCACCGTGTCGACGCGCAGCGAATCGGCATGCTGGGCGTCAGCTTCGGCGCGTACTGGTCGACCCGTATGGCCGCGGTCGAGCCGCGGTTGCGTGCCGCGGTCGCCAACGGTGCGCTGGCCGACCGCACTTTCGCGCCGACGGGGTCGATCGGCGTTCCCGAAATCATCGTCTCCACCATTCGCCGGACCGTCGGAGCCACAAGCGTGCCGGATATGGTGGGCAAGCTTTCGGCGCTGTCGCTGCGCGATCACCTACGGCGAATCGAGATCCCGCTGCTGGTCGTCAACGGAGCCGACGACTCCCTGTGCAGGGTCGAGGATTCCATCGATATCGCCACCTACGCGCCCAACGCCCAGCTGGTGCTCTACGCCGACGACGACCACTGCGCCATGAAGCACGAGCCCGAATGGCTCGACCTGTGCATCCGGTTCTTCCGAACCCACTTGGCCGCAGCCCAGAACTAGTGACT
>NZ_CBDQZP010000039.1:0-22469 GCF_965341865.1 Nocardia sp. bgisy134 | reverse complement strand
ATATTCGAGCCGGTGGTGTTCCGGGCGCCGGTGACTCCGGTGGAGCAGGTGGTGGCGGAGGTGTTCGCGGAGGTGTTGGGGGTCGAGCGGGTCGGGCTCGACGACGATTTCTTCGCATTGGGGGGGAACTCGTTGCTCGCGGTCACTGCGGTGACTGCGCTGCAGGAACGACTCGGTAGCCGGATTCCGTTACCACTGATGTTCCTGGATCCGACAGTCACAGGGGTTGCCGGTCGCATCGGGGATCCACTGGGCCTCATCAGAGTGTCGATCGACGATGCTTTCGGTGCGGTGATTCCGCTGCGTTCGACCGGAAGTCATCCGGCTCTGTTCTGCGTACATCCGGGACTCGGACTCTCGTGGGCGTATTCGGGGCTGGTTCGATACCTCTCACCTGACCGCCCGGTATACGGTCTGCAATCGCCGGTCATCAGCGGTGAACCGAACTTCGAATCAGTTGGTCAGCTGGCCCATCGGTATGTCGAGGAGATGCGCGCAGTCCAGCCGCACGGACCCTACCATCTGCTGGGGTGGTCCTTGGGTGGCGCAATTGCACACGCCATGGCCGTCGAGTTGTCCAAAGCCGGTGACGACGTTGCCACGCTCGCAATGATGGATTCTGTCCTTTACGAAGAAGATACGGCCGCGGTCTACGGGGAAGATCCGCTCGGAGGGAGGGTAAGCGCCGAGAAGTTGGTCCACGCCATAAGTTCGGACCTCGCCGACAGCCACATCGAAGGTCTCGAAACTGTCGGTAGGACGCTCGCCGATTCCCACATAGATGGCGAGTTTTCCTTCGAGGATGCCGCCGCGCTGTTGAACAGGTTGTTCGGTCCGGAGACCGGTCTCACCTCCACGCACCTGAAACGACTTGCCGCCTCGGTTGAGAACTCCAGACGGATATGGCGCGAATACCGGCCGGGTGTCTTCGACGGGGACTTGCTCTACTTCAGCGCGGCGGGCTCGGCGAGCGTGATGGACCATGCCGGCAAGCAACGCCCGGCGCAGGCATGGCGGTCCGCTGTTACCGGCGCCGTGCACGAGAACACGGTGGACTGCGAGCATACTCAGATGACGTCACCGGAGGCATTGGCGGTCATTGGTCCCATCCTCGAGAACCACATTGTCGATCCTGCGCGGCAGTCCGAGACTCCGCCATGGTAGTGGTGCGACATGGCACTGGGATGTCTGAAGGGGCGGTGTCCTGTCGGCTGCCGTAATCGCCTGTCAGATGGCTGATTCGACGCTGATCATGAACTGTCGCTGTCCTCGGCTATGGTGTCGAGGTCGCTCAGTTCGTCACGCTCGAGGCGCCGGTAACGGTGTGTCGGTGTGATCGGTCCACACGGAGGTCAGGTTCACGCTGATGCAAGTCGCCGGTGCCAGGTCTCAGTATGCGAACCAGCCTCCCGTTTTGTGGATGAAGATTGCTGATCCAGATGCGGTGCTCCCGCCGCATCCGCCGAACACCGATGTGCGAGTACTGATTCCGGTCGGCGATCGTTTCGCCGATCTCAGGAGCAGGCTGGTAGCCGAGCAGGTGCCGTTTCGTGAGATCGGCTATCTGTTGGAGCAAGAGTCGGTGCACACTTTGAACGATGACGGTCAGTTGACCGTCGTCACCGATCAGTCAGGGCTTACCCGGTCGGCTTCTCGGCGGAATCGAGCAGCCAGCGGACCCGCAGCGCAAACCGCGCGCGATGCGTTCGAGCTGATGTGGCAGAACCACTCCATGGTGGAGGGGCTGCTGACCGAGCCCCTCCCGATAGAGCGAGTCGTGCCTGCGGCCTGGGTTCGGTACTTGCCGCATCCGGTGGTGAATCCCGCTCAAGCAGAAGCGATCCCACACATCCTCAGCAGCGGCGAACACCTGATCGTGGTGGCACCGACAGGGGCGGGTAAGACAGTGATGGGTATGGTTGCCGCGCTGCGCACCGTGCTCGAGCAGGGAAAGAAGGCCGCGTGGCTGGTGCCGCAACGTTCGCTTACCGATGAGCTGAACGAGGAGCTCGATAGCTGGCGTCAGCGTGGTCTGCGTGTGGAGCGGCTCTCGGGAGAGTATCGCCTTGATGCGCAACGGATTCGGGACGCGGATCTGTGGGTTACGACGACGGAGAAGTTCGAATCGATCTGCCGGACTGCTTCGCTGCGGGAGGCATTGGCCGAAGTTGGCTGTTTGATCGTCGACGAGATCCATTTGCTGGGTGACCGCACTCGGGGGCCGTTCCTCGAAGCGATTCTCGCGCGGGTTCGGGGTGCGGGGTCTCGAATGCGAATCATCGGATTGTCGGCCACTGTCGCCAACGCCGACGAACTCGCCGTGTGGCTGCATGCTCGGACGGTGCGGGTTGCGTGGCGGCCTACACAGCTGACGTGGCAGCTGCCGGTAGTGGCCAAGACCGCGGATTGGAGTCTGGTAGAGGGCGCCAAGTCGCGTTTGACGAGCGGGATCGTGAATATGGTCACCGCCGATCGGGGCAGTGTGCTGGTGTTCTGCAGCAGTAAACGGAATGTTCGCCGGACCGCGTTGATCATTGCCGCCAGCCGGGGTGCTGATGTGTTCGGTGTCGATCCTGATGATCCTGACGTCGTGCATCGGATCTGTGCAGCCGCTCGGGTGGGCTTGCACTATAAGGGCTGGGAGTACAAGCGCGAGGCCGAAAAAGGCTTCCGTGCACGCGAATTGGATGTGCTTGTAGCGACATCGACGGTGGCGGCGGGGGTCAACATGCCAGCCCGGGCTGTTGTTGTGCAAGACACGGAGGTCGGCCTGAAGTCGATCGATGTTGCGACCGTTCAGCAGATGTTCGGTCGTGCAGGACGTGTTGGCGCGGGGGAGAATGAGGGTTGGGCCTTTCTGATCGTCGACGATGTCGAACGGGCGGTGTGGCAACGCAAGCTGCTTGCGGGTTTTCGCGTCGATTCTCAGATCCAGGACAGCTTTCCTGAGCATGTTCTAGCGGAGGCGATTCAGGGGCGCATCAACTCTCTATCGCAGGCCGAACGGTGGTGGGCGCAAACGCTGGCCCATCATCAGGGGAGCCGTGATATGACCCCGCTCAGGCAAGCAGTGCGGTTCTTGATAGACGGTGACTTCCTCAGACAGGTAGCGCGATCCGACAAAATCGATGAGCTGATCCCCACCGAGCTCGGGTTGTTGACTGCTCGGTTGATGGTGTCCCCTCAGGTCTGCTATCAGCTACGAACGGCCCTGGCCGGACTGGACCTACCCAAGAGTCCCGCAGAGGCCGAAAACCTCTTGATTCAGACCATTGCCGCCCACGTTCCCGAACTGGCCCAAGCCGCGATCAGCGAAGCTCTCAAAGCGAATGCCGTCCAGCTGAAGCTTGCCGGCGGAGTGGTGCCCGACGACGGCCAGGTCCACATCGAGTGTCGCCAGAGCGCAGGTTCTTTCGCCTACAGCCAGGGAGACCTGGCTTGCGCGGTGCTGTTGACAGCAGCGAACTCACCATCGCAGTTTCATCGTGGCGCCCGGGTGATCGCCGGGATCCCTTATGCGACAATGTATCCGATCCTAGAGCGTGCGCCGCGGTACCTGTATTGGTTGAGCAGCCAGGGGTTTCTCGGCACGGTGCATCCGTGGGTCGCTGTGGTCGCTGCTGACCTGAGCAAGAGAATCCGGTGGCGGCGGTGCCAGCCCGGCCGGGGCGCGGGGCGGCTGCTGTGGATGTGTGAGCAGATGGTCACTGCCGAACACGCCGAGGACCTCGTTCCCACGCTGTGGCACGCGGCTACCTCGCGCGGCCTGACCAGTCCCGACTGGACGGAAACAGGCAGACCTCAGGGCACTCAGCTCGACCCGTCGGACTATGCGGCGCTGCTACGAGACCGTGTCACCGGAGCCGTGCTCGAAAGCACCTCCGGTGAAGTGCGCTTGAAGTGTTCGACCACCGCCATCCTGGCCACGTGGTCAGGGGCGAACTACATCACGTCCCCAGCGCCACAAGGGAAAGCCACCACTGATGCTCCGGGCAGCGGTTCTGAGCACGGGGCAGCGGTATTCACCTGGCGCGGCGATTATCAAGCAACCGGATGGCTGAGTGGATATTCACAATGTCAACCCGTGGTCGATCAGCGGCTGGTCAGCATTCAGACCTGACGCGATCGGCGCGACTGCGCACTGAGAGTCCGGATCGACGCGCAGGAATCAGTCGCCTGCACGACGGACGAGCTGCGATGCTATGTCGTTGTCGGCGACGGAGCGGATAGGATCGTGAATCGACCGACGGGCAACTGATTCGATCTAATTATCGCCCATTCCTCTTGTTGCTCCAGCTATTCGGTAGCTTGGTCTCCTGACTCAGTACTTTGATCCAGTCTTGCGCTATGTGACGCGGAACATCGTAGTGTTTGGCGACTTTGGTGATACTTCCAAGGCGCCAGAAGGTCACCGCCAGATCCGACGGTGCGCCATTGGATGGGCGGGCCGAGTCCGACGGGCGTCGGGTATTGCCGGACGCAGCGGCGCCGGTATCGGACCGAAGAACGGCGCGATCCGCGGGGGGCGCGGTTTTGGCTGATGCACGATCGGGATCGGGCTCGACGTCGATTGCCTCGGCATTGGTGGCCTCAGCGACCATCGGTAGGCGGCCTTGCGACATCAGTACGGCGTTCTCGACCAAGACGGCGAAGTCGATGTGTGCCAGTTCGTTCGGCAGTGGCGCACCATCGTCGCCGACCGCCACGCGGATCTCGGTTACCCGCACGCCCCCTGTGTCGAGCACGACGGTGATGGTTGCGGTTGTCTTGTCCGGCGCGTCAGGTGCGATCGTTACTTTGTACGTACTGCCCACGAATATCTCCTTCGCTGACGTCGCGCGCGGCTCACCTGGCATCTGCGGATCCAGCCGGGGATTCGGCGGCGAGCTTGCGGAGTCGGCTCATCCAGCCTTGGGCGGTGTGCCTGGGTACACCGTAGTGTCGGGCAAGGCCAGTGACTGTTCCGATCTTTTCATACGCCGCGCGGACTTCGCCGGCGTCGGGCATGCGGCGATAGGCCCGCTCCGGGACCTCGGGGACCGTCGTGTCCGGAGTCACGGATGGTGTTGGGTCAGTGGTGTTTCGGGTTGCGTCTGATTGCTGTGTCGGGGCTTGTTCGCTGGCCGTGGCAGGGGTGGTCTCTGCGACATGCGTTGCAGCTCGGCGAGTCTCAGGGTGCGCAACGGGTGCGCTCGGATTCACCCCGGCCACCAGGGCAGCAACAACCGATTCGAGGTCGATACTCGGCAGTGTGCGTGCGGACAGGCCACCCGCTGCAGTAGACCTGATGGTCATTTCTGTAATGCGTGGGGTCGGACCGGCAGTCTCGATCTTGATCGTGGCTTCCGCGTGTCTGGAAGTTGCCTCTGTCTCTTCCGTCTCGGGAGTAATAACGACCACGTACCTACTCATATGACTCCTGCCCAAGTGTCGGCTCCGTGGCCAAAGGGCTCACAGGCGCCGCTGCGACTGCTGTCGACTGTGCAGTAAATGTAGTCGGGATGTGTGACAGCAATCGCGGCTGACCCTCCCCTGGTACTTCGCGTGGTTTCGAATGTCCGGTAGTGGAATTCTTCGAGCTGAATGGGACCGGTGGGCCGGTGTGGTCGTGCACCGGTGTTCGGCCAGGACGTGATAGCCGCGCTCGGCGGCCTGCTGCCAGGGGGCCACATCAAGGGCGTGTGAGAGCCGGTCATCGGTCCGGAAGCTGGCGGACTGTGGCCGCCTGGATGATCGATGAGCGGTTCGGCCACCCGGTGGTGGAATTGCGGGCCCATCGGCTCACCTTTGGCTGCGTTCCCGCCGATGGACACTACGCCCGCACCCGGCTGGTCACGAAGCCGGCCGACCTCGGTGGCAATGTCGTCGGTGGCCAGGCGCGCATTGCATACCACCGAATTCAGCGCGGTATTCACCACGTGTTCAGCCGGGGCGAGTAATCCGAAGTCATGGTGACCCAGCCCGACCGGGCGATGTGGTCCAACGTGCTCGAGCGCGACTGGGCCATCGATATTGTGCGCGTCTGCTCGATCACCGTTGTGGTTGTCGTGCACTGGATATCGATCAGGGTCACCGTGACCCTTCCCCCGCTCGCGCACTCGTCCGCCGCTTCGTCGACGAACCTGAGCCGCGATCTCTCGGTACAACTGAGCGGGTGGATTTGCTCGAAGCGGATTACCAGCTCACCGCCGCGGGACGGTGAGCCCACGGCAGCTGATCGGATCTCGCCGAGTCACCATGCCGGGCAACCGATAATGGCCTCACACCGGCCGCGTGACCAGCCGGGCGAGTTGCTTCACCCGCGACGTTTTCAATCGCACTTCCACCCGTCCCGACTGCCCCGGATCGGTCACCGCCGGGTCGTAGGCGAAGCACACTCGGTTCGGTCGGTCGATGCTGAACTCGATTGTCGCCCACAGCGGATGCGTCATCGGCACATCGATGTGTTTGAACCGGCCCGCCCACACCAGCACCCGTCGGCCGACAGTGACTGCGATCGCACCTGAGACCGCCTGCCGCTCCCACTCGACAAGACGACCGGATGAGCGGACAAGGCGACGGGTGACCGAACCGGTCAAACCCTCCTCCAAGAACACAACATCGTCGGACGCGACCAGCGACGCACGCAGATCCTCTGGCAACCGCCCCGACCCGAGCAGCAGCCGCTGCAGGCCATGCACTCATCCAGCGTAACCCCGCATACCCACCTTGCGGCCCCCAGATCTCCCGGCTCACAACCGGTTCGCGGCGTATGAGCTTTCCCGAGGCAGTGGGGACTGGCTAACGCAGATGGTGGAACGCGGCGGAATTCTGCACCAAGCCGTGCGGGGCATCGGGGATGTGCAGTGCATCCAGGCAGTACCCCACCAGAATGAGACGCGCCATCACCAGCCCGGCCAGGCGGGCAAGTACCTGAAATGCGGTGCAGACGAGTGAGATTCGGCTGATCAGCCGGTTTGCGGCTCGCCATTGTTGTCGGGCTCTTGTTCATCCGGCTACGGGCACGTACCTGCGACAACCGAACCAGAACCGTCCCGCCACCACTAACGCCTACGCCACGAAGGCCGAACTCGTTGCCTCGGTTGACAAGTGGATGAGTTTCTACAAGTACTACGCGGCGGCACTCCGCGATCGGGAACCAAAGCCCCGACAGTTTCGAGTGCTAGCTCACAGCGGTAGCCGTATAACCTCCCTGTCCACCATTCGGGGGAGCCTCAGGTTGCGATTCCCGAGTGCTACCAGGTAACTCTGAAGTGTGGCGTCGTCAGCGGGTGCCCGCATCGGCGCGCGCGTAGAACGCGGCGAGGTCGTGGGGGTTCTTGATGTAGACGTCGATCTTGCGCACCGTGTCGTCTTCAACCTGGTGGATCTCGACCATGGTCAGCGGGTACCGCTCACCGGTGGTGTGGGCCGTGAGTGTTCCGGTGAGGGTTCCGATTACGCCGGCCGGGCCCTCGTACACCTCGGCATCGGTGATGGCAACGTCGGCGTAGCCCATCATCGCGCCCAGGATCGACTGGACGAACACCTCGCGGCCCTGGTGCACGCCGCCGTAGGGAAGCTGATTCGGCTCGTCCACGATCACCTCGGGGTCGAGCTTGGCCAGGACACCCGGCACGTCGCCCTTGCTCAACGCGTCATACAGCCCTCGTACGACATCGGCCGGGGTCTGCGTCACTGTCTCGATCTGGTCGCTCATCGTGTGTGCCCTTCAATCTTGTTCAGGTACTCGAGCCCGCATGCGGAACTCGGTACGGGAAAGTTCGGCCGGCCGGGGCGCGTATGTCCTCGCACCGATCGGGCCCCGGAGGACCGGGGCATGCACCATGCAACGGGAAGCGGCCGTGACGGGGGAGTTTCCGCTGTGAGGGGTCCTGGGAGGGACCCCCACGCGACGGCGGGCCTGCCTACGCTGTCCTCATGGACAACCGGGACGCAGTCAGCGCGATTCTCCGCTCCCGACGCGAGAGGATCACGCCCGAGCAGGCGGGTCTGCCGACGTACGGTCAGCGGCGGGTGCCCGGACTGCGCCGGGGTGAGGTCGCCACGGTCGCCGGGGTGAGCGTCGAGTACTACACGCGCCTGGAGCGCGGCAACCTCAAAGGTGTCTCCGACAGCGTGTTGGACGCGCTGGCCCAGGCACTGCGGCTCGACGGCCCTGAGCGCATGTATCTGTACGACCTCGCCCGCGCGGCAGGACCGGCACCCCAGGCCCGGCGGCGGGTGGTCCGGCCGACGGTTCGGCCCAGCGTGGCGCGAATCGTCGAAGGCATGCCGGGGCTGCCGGCGTCCGTGATGAACAACCGCCTCGACACGCTGGCCGCCAACTCGCTCGCCCGGGCCCTGTACTCGGAGATGTACGCCGATGCCACCTGCGGGGCGAACATCGCCCGGTTCGCGTTCCTCAGCCCCGCGGCCAGACGGTTCTACATCGACTGGGAGCGCATGGCCCGCTTCGCTGTGGGCGCACTGCGCATCGAGGCGGGGAAGAACCCCTACGACCGGGAGCTGTCGAACCTGATCGGTGAACTGTCCACCCGCAGTGACGCCTTCCGCGTGATGTGGGGCTCCCAGGACGTATATGTCTTCAGCCAGAGCACCAAACGCCTCAACCACCCACTCGTCGGCGACCTGGAACTCGACCAGGAGACCATGACCCTGCCAGACGAAAGCGGCCTGAGCGTGGTCGTCTACAGCGCACCCTCCGGAACCGCCGCCGAAGAGGGCCTGAAGCTGCTCGCCAGCTGGTCCGCCACGACCGGACAGGAGCAGCACCCGGAATCCACCAGCAAGCTTCGTCCGTAGTTCCGCAGCACCTCGATGTCGTGATCGTCGGGGCCGGACTATCGGGCAATCGCGGCCAGGCCAACTACGCGGCGGCCAAGGCCGGTCTGCAGGGGTTCGCGGTGACGGCAGATGTTAAGCGCATTGGCTTGCACCAGACGGGCAGGAGTACGTTCAGCGTCGCCTATCTGGCTTGCCCGCAACAGCATGGCAGCGCTCGTCACCGCATGGCAGAAGCTCGAGTGACGCCACATCGGCCTCAGTGATGGCCTTCTGCGCTGTCACCTCGGCTCTGCATGTCTCATAGCGAGCCTATTCGGCACTGAGATGTCCTCGACAGCAACCGTTGTCGACAGATAGCACAGTCGATCACCCCACCTACTCGGCGATGCGTACCCCCAACTGATATTTCAGCCGTTGCAGGCTCCTCGACTTCGAACTCAGCCGAATCCAAATACTTCTTCGAATAGCGCGGCCACCGTGGCTTTCCCGTGTGTACGGGAAGGCTGACCGTCTATTCGACAAGGGGTTTTCGGGTGAGTTCCTCCAACCGATTCGTCGTGGTCCGGGGCACGGCTGGGCGGAATTCGCCGTCCACACTTCGCTCATCCACCCGGATACGCACCGCCGGGCGGTGAGCATCACCCGGAGACGTTGTGGCACTTCAACGGTAAGGCGATGCTGGCTCGATGGGCTCGGACGCAGCCGGATGTCGTCGAGGTCCGCATCGAGGCATGGCTGCCCGACCATGCGCGCCGCTGTGATGTCCGTGTCGTCTTCGGCGACGGCCGTGAGGTTGCTCGAGGTCCAGGGCGGCCCGCTGACCGATGAGGTTTCGGTGCGGCGCGCCGACCGACAGCGTGACCGAACAATGAGCAGGGTCGAACGACCACAGCTGCAGGGGACCGTCATCTGCTGCTCCAGCGCGGACGAAAGGTATTGTCCCACAGCCGTTTCACTGAACCCTTGACCGACGACGACTACCACTACCTGCACGACACCCACGGCCTGCCCCGCGATCTCGTGGTGTACCTGAACACCGAAGCCGGTGTCAGTTGACACGTCAGGGCTACATCAGGCCGTGGCCGATCCGATCGGCGCCGTAAGCGGCAGATCCGGACGCTCGCGGATCGCACGCCCAGCGGTTCATCCTGCGCTGTGCGGCATGAGAGTGCGTTTGCGGGTTCGTCCGGCGAGCCGGCTCGGCACCCCGATTCAGCATTGTCGTTGGTCGGCCAATTCGCTGCGCTCGTCGATGTTGGCGCGGGTGGCCACCGAAGCCGGAACGATGTTCATATTCGCGGTCGTGAATCCGGCCCGCCAATTCACGACGTTGCTGACCTATCGCTTCGGTGATCGTTCACGCCGGTAGGTGTTTGGGGGAGTTGGGGACCGGGATTTCGAACTGCCAGGGGCCCGAGAGGCCGGGGCGGGCGGCGGCCTGGGTGTGTAGGTGCAGGTAGTCCGCACGGGAGAGGTCGATGGCGCCGAGGGAGGTGAGGTGGCTGGAGGTGACCTGGCAGTCGATGAGCGCGAAATCCCAGGCGGCCAGTTGGGCGCAGAGCCAATACAACGCGACCTTGGAGGTGTCACGGGCGCGGGAGAACATGGACTCGCCGGCGAAGGAGCGGCCGCATGCGACGCCGTAGAGGCCGCCGACAAGGTCGCCGTCGCGCCATACCTCGACTGAGTGCGCATGACCGAGGTGGTGCAGCCGTAGGTAGGCCGCCAGCATGTCGGAGCCGATCCAGGTTCCGGTCTCCTTGTCACGCGGTCCGGCGCAATTCGACATCACATCGGCGAAGGCGCGATCCATGGTCACCGCGTAGTCGGCATGGGCGACAGATCGGCGATAGGACTTGGTCACCCGCAGGTCGGTCGGCACCAGAATGCTGCGCGGGTCCGGGCTGTACCAGTGGATCGTTTCGCCGGGGTTATACCAGGGAAAGATGCCCGCGGAATAGGCGTCCAACAGCCGCTCTGGTGACAGATTCCCGCCGAATGCGACCAGTCCGGTCGGATCCGCGAGCTCGACAGGTGGGAAAGGCTGGTCTGGATCGACCAGATACATCCGCATCAGGTCGGTAGCGTCGGTCACCGGACAGACATTACCGACCTGGGCGAACAGCCGCAGGCTGCGACGACGGGACGAACCGTCACACGGGGATCGGTCCGCGGAGTTGGCAACCGTCGAGCGGGAACTTGCCCAGGCGACTCAGTCGATCGATCGGTAATCGGTCGCACCCGGACGTGGAAGCTCTTCTATCTCGGTGTGGTGGTCAGAGGAGTGGGTGGAGCGGAACGTGCCAATCCTGGACCCAACCTGGGGGCTGGAGAAGATGCTGGTGACCAGGTCGGGTGTAGCCGGCTAGCTTTCGTGCCACCTTGGTAACGCACGGAACTCGGGTCGTTCGTCGGGCCGTTTCAGGAAATGTTCGATCCTGGTGCGGCGCGGGCACAGATCGTCATCGAGGAGATGGCGGAACTGCCGGATCCCGGGGGCGCTGGCGACCCGGATCACGACGACGATGTGCCGAACACGGTGGTGTACAGGGGTGTTCGGCTCTACATCAATCCGGATAAGGCTCGGCGTCGCGGAAGTGATGGGACCACCAGGCGAGCGGGTGAGCACGGTCAGTCGCCGTTTCGACACCCCACGCTGACCGTCTCGGTCAGCGCGGGACGCGGCAGATGAGTGCGTTCCGAACTCTGGCCAAAGTCGCAAGAGGTTCTGCGACTCGTAGGAATAGGCGGTGTAGGCGTTCCATCCGCCGTCAGGCCTTTTGTCGTATCGGTACACGGCCCTCGGCCCGTCCGGCCGGACGGGATCGCGCGTATGGCGATCATCTCCCGCGAGGAGGATCCCCAGTCTGTACGCGAGCAGTTGGCATCGCTGAGGTCCTATCCCGCGGCGCTGCCGACCGGCGCGCACCGCAGCGACCGGGGCGTTACCGGTCCCGTACTTTCACGGCTACCGCAGCGCATCGCATCACGGCTAGGCAGGGGAACAAGCCGCGGGTCAGCGTCCTGCCGCACGTCAGCGGGGGAAAGCGCGCTGCCGGTGTGCGGCCAGCTCGTTCAGGCCGAAGCAGGGGGTCGCCGCAACGAGCCGACCGTCGATGACCAGATAGTTCAGGGAGATGTGGTGGCCGCCGAACCGCCAGGCCCAGACACGGTCATGTCCAGGGCGGCCGAAGAGCCGAAGCCAGTACAGGCCGGGGTCACGCCCGCGCAGGCGACCCCAGTGGTACCCCATCCCTCGACCTGGTCCAGGACGTTCTCCAGGCCCATCACCGCAGAAACGATGGAGCCGGATCCGATCTACCCTCCCCACAAACGGCTTCCCCCGACGCGGAAACCACACCAGCCGACGAATGAGCAAGACCCCCAATGCGCCTGACAACCTGTAATGGCCGCATACCGCGCTGACCGAACCGGCCGGCCGGGCAGGCGACCACCCGTTGGATGCATCGATTCGAGGCCGACCGAACACACAGCTGCATGACGATGACCGGGCGGCGGGCCCTGCCCGGAGACCGATGGGGCGTTTCGAGGTCGTCGGCAGTCATCTCATAGGGAGAACCACGTCCAGGATCCCGGTCGCCGGCCGGCCCGCGACCTGGGGGTTCGGGCGGAACTTGGGATCGGTAGGTGGCGCGCGCAGCGTCTACTTACCTCATGACATCTTCTCAACCTCCCACGAATCAACCGCAGTCCGCCGGCTTGGACAAGAAGACCAGCGCGATCCTGTCCTACGCACTGGGGTGGCTCACCGGAATCATCTTCCTGTTCGTTGGCAAGAACGACCCCGACGTGAAATTCCATGCCTCGCAATCGATCGTCTTCTTCGGGGCGGTCTCGGTGGTCAATATTGTTCTGAGCATCGTCGGCTCGCTCCTCGGAGTCGCGGGGATCATCTTCAGCCTCGCCGGACTCGTAGTCGGGGTCTTCGCGGTCGTCGTCTGGGTCTTGGCCATGGTCCAGGCGAGCAACACCGGCGGTGTCCGCGCGGAGCTTCCCCTTGTCGGAAAATTCACCGCTCCGTATGCCGATCAGTTGGCCAACTCGGTCAAGTAGCGGCATATTCGAAGTCCGCAGCGGGATTCCGCAACCCTGCCGGTAACCAGATGCGACAGTCCGAAGACCGACGGCCCGAGGCTATCTCGGGCCGTCGGCGTCCGCGCGGAACGTCCGATATTGCCGCGTATCGGGCGGATGCAGCCTACGAACCTGATTCTCATCAGGTGGAGGTTCTTCCAGAAATAGAACCGAACGTAGGCATTCCGAGGCCAGTTGTTACTGCGGTTCGTTGAAGCGAGGTTTCGATCTGAGTGAGCTTGTCCTTGACCCCACCAGCAACCCAACAACCGATACGGCACCGCACTCTCACCGGTCGCTACCAACCGACCGCAACGAGGCACCCGCAGGGGCAGGTCTAGCTCGTCGATTACCGCGCGTATCGCGGTGATCGGTCGGGCGCGTACCAGCCCGGACCGCAGGAGGGGACGACTACGAGCCGAGCTGCTCGCGGACGAATGCCGCCGCCTGGTCCCGGTAGTCGTTGACGAAGTATGCGAAATGCCCAGGACTCAAGGCATTTCCGAACCCGGCGGCCGGATCGCCGCCCTGGCAGACGCGGTCGGCGGCATGGCAGTAGGAGCGCACGCGGTCGGTGAATTCTCCGAGGGCGCCGACGGGCAGCGCGGCGGTGCCCGACAGGGTGGGATCGTAGTTGCCGCGGTTGAAGGGGTCGGCGCCGTTGAACAGCGGGCTGCCGAACAGGGCGATTGCGTCGATCTGCGTGGCGGCCTGGTCGGTCAACGCGGTTCGCGTGCGGAGGGTGTTGCCGATGACGCGGGTGCCCTGTGAGTAGCCGAGGAGGACGAGCTGCTGATTCGGGCATTCGGCTGCGGCGGTGTTGACCAGTGCCGTCAGGTTCTCGACGCCGCGCACGGGGCTGTCCGGGGCCATCGAGGCGGGATACTCGAGTTCGGTCACTGTGGTGCTGCGGCCGGATTCCTGGGCGATCCGCCCGGCCAGCGGGGTCAGCAGCAGGCTGCCGCTCTGCGGTTCGAGCGTGCCACGGACGGTGACGACGCGGACCTGGGCGCAGGCGGTGGGACTGGGGGAGGGCTCAGCGGATGCGATCGGGAGAACCGGCAGCGCCATCGCCGCGGCGACGGTCGTGGTAGCGCACAGCAGGATTCGAGATCGTTCACGCATGCGCCCAATGTATTGCGCGCAGTGGCCACGGCGCCAGCTGGTTGATACGAATCATCGACGCTTCCGATGCGCGGGTCGGCTCCGTAGCCGTCGGTCGATCATGGGGACATGCTCGCAGAGAGGCAGTCGCCGGTGGCGTGCCGACGATCGAGTCTGAGTCGGTGCGACCGCAAGTGTGCGAGTCCGCGGGTATGCACAACGATAGGGACATGAATGCTCCTGCGCCCGGGCCTGTTTTCGATGTGATTGCCGTGTTGAACGGCGTGGTGGACCTGCGGTCCTATCCGCGTCGGAACCTGGTCTTGAGCTCGCCTCAGACCGGAGGTTTCGTGTTCGGCTCGGCCGGCTATCAACGTGCGATCTTCGAGCCGGTCGTCCACCTGGTCAACGGCATCGAGCTGCTCGAATCCCAGGGTTGGGAGCTGGTCAGCGTCGTCGAACGGAACATCGAGAACGTCTACTACATGCTGGCCTTCATGCGTCGGGCCTGATGTAGGTCGGGTCCCGGACTGGCAAGACCGTGTATTCAACTGTCGACTTATCTATGCGCAGTGGTTCGTGGTCGGGGATAGCTACCCCGTAGCGTCCCGCAGGTGACTGGGCGGGGTGGCTCGTCAACTGCCTGTCGCCGATGTGGCTGACTTGCTCGCGATATGTCCACCGCCTGGTCTCCGTTCACGGTCTGACTCGACAGGGGTATGACGAGGCCGCCGAGCATGCTAATCATGATCGAGTGGGTCATGTCTCCGCATTCAAGCCCACAAGGTCGAGGTCTGGGTGCCCGAGCTCGGCGGACGCTTCGATCTCGGCCCGCGTCGCGAGCACGAGGCGACCGGTAGGGCGTACGGCTCGCCCTGGGTTCTCCCAGATGCGAAGTTGCCTCTGGGAGATTTCATCCCCGCACTGCCTCCCGGCCTGATTCGAGGGGTTGATCTGGGACGCGTGGTGTAGCTGGTCGGCTGTCGAAATGTGATCGGCGGCCCGAAGAAGACCCACGCGGAATTCCGGCGAATGACCCCCGGCTATGAGCTAGTGAGGCCCTGTATCTTCTCGAACAGGTTGGCGATTTTCGTCAGCGTGTCGAGATTCAGCAGACCCTCCGGGATGCGGCGGCGCAGGCGGCACCATCGACTCTCGGCCCGCTCCAGATCGGGTTCCGGGTCGTTCAGTGCATCGAGAACGTCGTCGACGTCAGCGGGTTCGGCACCGGCGCCGCCGGTAGCGGTGAGATGTGTTCGCAACGCGGTCAATTCGGCACGCAGTTCGGCCACCGCAGCAATCAGCGCGGATTGTTCGGTCGCACTGTTGATGGACACGGGGCCGGACACGACACCCGTGTTGTCTTTGCCGCTAATATTTCCCGCGACCACCTGCCCGCCGCTGATATGGACGTTGCTGTCGTGCGTATCCCCAGGCATGGCTGGATGCTCCTCTAGTTGAATTCAATTGCCACTCAGATCATTTCGTGGCCAAAGGCGCGGCGGTCGGTGTGGCGGAGGTCGTACCGCCGATGGTCCCGGATCCGACGGTGCCGATATTGTCCGCGCCGCCGATATTGCCCGCGACCACAGTGCAGCCCTCCATGACGGTGGCGTTGTTGATCTGGGTGATCATCGTGTCGAAGGCGTCGGTGGCGATACCTTTGCTCGACAGGAAGCGGTGGATCGCATCGAGCACCCGGCGCTCCAGGATCTTCAAATACTGGTCGCTGTCGGACTCCTGGAAGAATTGCGGGAAGATTGTGCCCGCTCCGATTTCGCGTACGGTGGCCAGCGCACCGAACGCATTGGCGGCTCGATCAGGGGTGTTGGTACGGCCGCGACCGACTCCATGCGCATCCCGCATCCATCGCGCCATATCGATCACACGAGCGGGAATCGTGGTCGGTAGCAGCGCGAGTTCCCCGAGGGCCTGCCACAGCGCCAGCAGCGCAGGCGCGCGGGGCGGGAAATCGGCGAAATGGTACGTCGGCGCCACGGGTGGCAGCACGAACCCATTCCACTCGACGAAAAGGATCTGTCGCTCGTACCCGATGTGCAGGTATCCGGCGACACCCAACTGCCGCGCCCAACCTTCGAGCCGGAAGCAGCGATAGAAGCGCAGCCACTCCGGTGCGCTGTCGAGCAATTCCTGCCAATACGATTCGGCGAGTTGAGGATTGCGGCCCTGTTTCAACTCCCGTGCGAAGAATTCAGCCTCGCGGTAGTTCAGGACGTGCCCGGCCGACAGGAAAGCGGTATCGCTGATCTCGAGGCCCGCGAACCGCCAGCCCGGTGTGATGTTCGGTGTCTTACGCATGGCGTCGACGTCGCGAGCCACGAAGTTCTGCAGTTCTGCCGCGGCGAACTCCGCCATCGGCGCGTCCGAGTACCCGGCGGGATCGTTCGGACGTAACTCGAATGCCTGCGACCAGGACCGCACCCGCGTCCCGGCGCCGACGAACGGCCGATGGCCGCGGTAGATGA
This sequence comes from Nocardia sp. bgisy134, assembly GCF_965341865.1. Classification (GTDB taxonomy): domain Bacteria; phylum Actinomycetota; class Actinomycetes; order Mycobacteriales; family Mycobacteriaceae; genus Nocardia. The sequence continues at coordinate 5,997 of NZ_CBDQZP010000039.1, read as the reverse complement.
TCAGATTGCGGGGAGTAGGGCGATTATCGCGCTGTTCCTGGTCGATGATGCGCTGCAATCGGGTGGCGAACGGACGACAGGCCCAGCTCACGAATTCGCGCGGTGGCCTATCCGGCTGGAAGTGGCCGAAACGGAAGTATCGATCGGCCAAAACCCATGGCCGATAGCGCTGCACGAACAGTACGCAGAACATCCCTACCGTCGTGATCAGCAGGCCGGTGCCGATGCCGATGGCGGAGACCGCCGAGATGCCCCCGGGCTGCTCGGAGTAGAAACCATCGCCGGATTCGTTGCCGAGGCCTCCGAATAGCGCAGCGGTCAGCAGAGACAGCACGGCCGCAGGAATTGCGAACAGCGACGTAAAGATCAAGGACAGCGGCAGCCACAGCAACGCGGTCGGCCACCATGATCCGCGCTCACCGCGCTGTTCTCGCTCGCCGTGCTGTTCGCGCCCGACTGCCGGTGTGCGTGACCGTCGCGCGGCTCGCACGGCCCATGAGCTGATCTTCCAAGCCGAGCCGGACGCGAGCCAGAGGACGACGAGCCCGCCGCTGGCGATGGTGAAGGGCACCAGCAGGGCGACCAGCACCGCGCTGCCGATCCGTCGCGCTGTCCGCGCTGCGACCGCCTCCCGCAGCACGATGTGGGCCCGGACCCCAGGGGACGGCAGGACGACTCGATATGGTTCGGCCAAGCACTCCTCGACCATGGCGTCGGCCAGTTCGGGATCGAGGTGGGCCGCGGAGGCGAGAAGGCGAGTGGCCTCGTCGTCCGGATTGACTGTCGGCGTGCTGGTAGCCGTGTGGCCGATATTATCGGTGACCACGGATGCCCCCTCATGGTTGAAAGTCGTCGCCGCGAAGAGCGGAATTCGACCGGTATCGGTCCGGGGCGCCGACCGGGTGTCAAGTGATCGAGACGCCTCCAAGTGCGCAGCACGGTCTCGTCGAAGTCCCCAGGACGCCGAGCCGGATTCAGCCGGCCGGTCGATAGCGTAGCGTGCAGGTCGCCAAGCTCGAGCGCCCGCCGAATCAGCGGCGAGCCCACCTGATCGCCGAGGTTCTCATACGTGCGGCGACGTTCGTGACACACGTGGATCCAGGCTCACGCAAGCACCGGCGCCTCTACGACGTACGAGCAGCTCGTCGACGATCGCACGCCTGCGCCATCTGGACCACCGCTACTTTTTAGGGTGCTCATCGGTGTCATCGCTTCTTCCCCTATTCTCGCCGAACGCCCACAGGCGTCGTCCTGTGCAGCTGTAGCCTGAGCCGACCCCGACTCGGGTGCGCCGGACCCGCTGGGCGCATGACCGTCCACCGCTGTTCAAGCCTCGGCCGTAGGAGCCCCGCCATCGGCACTGGGGTCATTCGGCCTCGATGGTGATATTCACGTTTCGGCCGACCTCGATAGTCACCGAGGACGATGCCCGGTAGCCCCATCCGATGGAGGGGTCAACTGATTACTCACTGATCATTTCGCTTGTCAGGGCCGGGAACAACGCGTCGGTCCGTATATCGGAACGCTGTGTGGGCAGCCCAACCTGATCCGCCTGGCCGTTCCCTCCTGGCGGGCGGCCGAGGCGCTGCCCGCGGGTTCTGGCGGCGTCCAGGCCTTCATGAGTGCGTCAGTTCGGGCAGGTATTTGTAGACCGTGGAGCGTGAGACCCCGAGGAGCCGGGCCACTGATGAGACGGTCTCCTCGGGGCGGGTGAGGATGGCGCGGGCCTGGCGGATCTGTTCGGCGGTCATGGCCGGCGGGCGGCCGAGGCGTTTGGCCGCGGGCGCGGGCGGCGTCGAGGCCTTCGTGGGTGCCTTGGACGATCAGTTCGCGGATGAATTCCGCCAGGACGGCGAAGACGTGGAAGACCAGGCGCCCGCCGGGGGTGGTGTCGCCGACTTCGTGCAGGGAGCGGAAGCCGATGCCGCGCTTGCGGAGTCCGGCCACGATGGAGATCAGGTCTTGCAGGGAACTCACACCGATCAGAGGCGGTTGGCCACGCGCTGTTGACGGCGCTCGCTGAACGAGCGCAGTCACTGTCGACCCGGATGACGGAAACGGCGCTGCCGCAGCGGGATCAACGGCTCCAACCGTGACCACAACGCATCGGTCACCACCTCGTCAACCACCCGATAGGGTCGGAAACGTTGTGTCGCAGAGCAAACCGACACACCGACTCATTCTTAACTGATCTGTAACTGCGCGGCATTGCTACTAGAACTCAGGTCCAGTCCAGTGCCCACAGTCGGTCCCTTTGTGGCTCAAATGCTGACCGTCTCGCCGATGACACAGGCGAACGGGGTCGGCTTCGCCGCTGTCGAGGTGTCGACGATCGGCTCGTCGGGCCGGTTCTCGTCGATCAGGGGACGGCTGTCGCTTCCGAGGAGGATGAGATCGCGTCGCTGACGCAGCCATAGGTCATGCTCGCCGGGCTGCGTCTGGAAACCGTTGACATAGCAGATGTTGTAGAAGCCGGGGGCGGGTGCCATCGTGCTGTCTCGCAGCACGATCTTTGTGCCTAGGGTGGCGGGTACGGGCCACAGAGCAGGTAGTCGGCCACCGCTGCAGCCGGAAAGCCCAGTGCGCCCGCTGAATCCGATATTTCGGCCGAGGTCGCCGGGCCGGGCTCGGGCGCACCGACATCGGGCGACGAACACGCGGTGGCGAGCAGTAGCCCGGCGAGGGTCGCGAGCAGGATTCGCATCAGTGAGTGCATCCGACCTCAGTGCGGCGAGCACTATGCCGCAGCGACCAGCAGGACGCCGCTTCGACAGTTGGTTGTCGTGCATCAGCCCGATGCTGCTGGCAGGCGCGGGAGGCAGGTGCCGTCCGCCGGCTTCAGTACGGGATGGGCTTGTTCTCCTTGGCCCAGACCTGCTCGATGTCGCTACCGATCGGTGGCGGGAAGAGCCCGGCGATCATCCAGGTGTCGCGCGCGACCTCGTTGATGTTGAATTCGAGGTACAGGCCGCGATCGTGCGTGTAGGGGGCCATAAGGGTGTCGAGGCCGCGGGTCATGCGTTTTCGCATTTCCGGGTCGTCGAGTTGACGGGCGAGGTGGTCGATGGTGATGCGCACCGAGGCGGCGGTGGGTTTGCCGCCGACATAGAAGGAGTCGGCGGGCAGTTCGTGGAAGAGGGCTATGGCGTAGAACTCCGGGAGGCCGACACGGGTGTAGTAGGCGGCGATGTCCTGGGCGAAGTTCTGCTTGTCCTCGGGGGTGTAGGTGTTCGCGGGGTGGTAGATGTGCCAGAGCGGCATAGTGAATTCCTTTGGGCGAACCGGTGTCTCAGCGGCGGAAGGGAAGGACGAGGTTTTCGACGGGACCGGACAGGGTGGCCTTCACCTGCCGAGTGAACTCATCGACGAGGACTTCGCTCGCACCCTGTTCCAGGCCATCGGCGAGTGCGGCGGCAACCGTAGCGGGACTGAGCTTCGCGGTATCGATGGCCTTGACCATGTCGGTCTCGGCGAAGCCGAGGTGGACACCGACGACCTGGGTGCCCTGCGCAGCCAGTTCGATGCGCAAGGAGTTGGTCAGAGACCACAGGGCGGCCTTCGACGCACCGTAAGCCGCGGCCCCGGAACTCCAGGACAGCACAGAGTGCATATCCACTAGGGCGCCACCATCATTCGCGGCGAGGATGGGAGCGAAAGCCTGGGCGATGCGCAGCGGTCCGAAGACGTTGGTCTCGAATGTTTCGACGACATCGGCCATTTCGGCCTGCAGCAGCGGCGCCGGGCGCAGTACGCCCGCGTTGTTGACGACGATGTTCACATCAGTGGCCCGAGCCGCGACGGCCGCAACCGAATCCGGGTCGGTAACCTCCAATTCGAGCGGGACGATGCGGGGGTCATCGGCCGCGCCGGGCTTGCGGGCGGTGACGTAGATCTTGGCCGCGCCGCGTCCCAGAAATTCCTCGGTGAACGCGCGGCCGAGGCCCCGCTGCCCGCCGGTCACCAGGGCGATAGCGCCTTCGATTCTGGTCATGTCTGCCTTCCTTGTTCGCCCACCTCATAGCTGACTATATAGAACTATAGCCAATACTTCGACGCGGTGACAGGGGGCACGGCGGCAGATGAAGTGCATTCGCCGCCCGCCAACGCACGATCGCCCGCCGGAGGCAGTCCGCGAGCAGATCTCAGCGTTGGTTCGAGCCCAGCTCGAAGAAGCAGTTGTCGACATCGCCGATCCGCCCTGCGCCGGAGCTTAGGAATGGCCTACTCACGGGTGCTGCTAGGTGTTTACTGGCAGGGAGCGATTCGTCCACTCTGCAACGGCGGTTCGAGGTGTGTATGCCGGTATGGCGACTTCGCGAGTTTCGCGATGATGACCTGGACCAGGCGATTCAGGTCTGGGAGCAGAGCCGTATGGCCACTGCGGATGAGCCGGTGTTCGCGTTGGCGGAGGTGCTGGCGTCTGCGCGGGCGGGACCGCCGGCGGTGGTGGCCGAGGTCGGCGAAGAGATGGTGGGCATGGCGGTCGCGCAGATCCAGGGTGAGCGTGCGTGGGTCTTGCTGGTGGCGCTGGGCGCGCAGTGGCGTCGGCGCGGTATCGGCAGTGCATTGCTGACCGAGTTGGAGAGGCGGCTGCGCTCGAATGGGGTGCGGCGGATCTGCACGCTCGTTCCCGAGGGCGCGACTGGGTCGGTCGCGTTCGAGAATTCCGGCTATCTGCGCAGGACCGGTCTCGTCTACTACGAACTGGTCGAGCCGCTGGCACCGGCGCAGTCCAGTTTGCTGACCGAACTGGGCGGCCGGCTGTTGCCACCCGGATTGTGGCAGTCGATGGCGGGGATGGACCGGGAGAAAGAGATCATCGAACGGCGGATCGTGTTGCCGTTGGCGAACCCGGATGTCGCCGAACGTTATCGGGTTCGGCCACCCAAGAGCGTGATCTTGTTCGGGCCGCCGGGTACCGGGAAGACCAGTTTCGCGAAAGCGGTCGCATCACGGCTGGGCTGGCCGTTCGTGGAGTTGTTCCCGTCTCGGTTGGCCGCAGCGGCCAGTGGCGGTCTCGCAGCATCTTTGCGTGAGGTGTTCGCGGACTTGAGCGACCTCGACGAACTGCTGTTGTTCATTGATGAGGTCGAGGAGATCGCCGGTGCGCGCGAAGGGACCGCGACCAGTCCGGCGCATGGCGTGACGAACGAGTTGCTCAAACTGATTCCGGTATTCCGAGAGGACTACGGCCGGTTGCTGATCTGTGCGACCAATTCGGTGCGTTCCCTGGATTCGGCGTTCCTGCGGCCAGGCCGCTTCGACTACGTAATTCCGGTTGGTCCGCCCGACGAGCCTGCGCGCAAAGCGATCTGGCGGCGCTACCTGGGCCCCGCAGCCGAGACCATCGACCTCGACCACCTGGTGCACGCAACCATTCACTTCACCCCCGCGGACATAGAGTACGCCGCCCGCGCTGGGGCCCAGTCGGCGTTCGAACGCGCGATGCGCGAGGAAACGAGCGAACCCGCCGACCTCGAGGACTACCTTGCCGCCGTCGCCAACACCCGCCTGACACTGACACCGGAGATTTTGACAGCGTTCGAGCAAGACCAGACAAACTACACCCGACTGTGAGACGCGCTCGTCCCGCCACGCTAGCGCCACGCGGCTGAACCTGCTCATTCAGTTACTTCGTGACCTGCGGATTCCCGTCCAGATCGACGTGCCGCGCGCGATAGGAACTCCTCGTTCGGCCGAAGACCGTGCGTAAGCGGCAGCGGCGACTGACCGGGGTGGACGAGATCATGGTGTCGCGACCGCGAAAGGGCTGATCACCGGGGGAGATCTCGGCGCCTGACGGTTGTCGGTGTAACACGGTCGAGGTCGGTGCAACGCAGGATCGCCGGTTGAAGCAGCGTTCAACGACGTTGCGGCGGCGATACATGCGCGGCGAGAAGGGTGTGATGTCGCGAAGTTCGCCTCATTCAGCCCCTACTCCATCGCAAATGGGGAGCGCCGCGGTATAAGTCTCGGAATTGAACTCACCCTGCGGCG
>NZ_CBDQZP010000038.1:0-22507 GCF_965341865.1 Nocardia sp. bgisy134 | reverse complement strand
CGGACCGGCGACCGCAGCCGTTGCCGGACGGATCGACCGTCCCTGGAATTTGGTATGAACATCACCGCGTGGTTGGCCCTCGAGTATCGAAAGACGGTGTGTCAGTTAGCTCTCGGGGTGACGTGTGCCCTGGCCGGGGCTGCCTAGCATGAGGTCCGCCAAGCTGTTGGAGGACAAATGCTCGGATTCGGGAAGGTTCTCGGCTCTGTGTGCGTCACGGCGGCGTTGACGCTGTGCGCGTGCGGGACTGGCAGCGACGTGAGTACCCCAGCACCACCCGGCTACACCGATGTGCGCCTCATCCTGCAATTGACCGGTGCCTGATCACTCCATCGGCCGATAAATGGGTCGTGCTTCGCAGGGCCTGGTTGCTACCATGCAGTCATGAAGGTCAATTCACGAATCGCTGCCGCGGCCGCACGAGCTCTCAGCTCGCTGGTCGCTGCCGCCTGACCTCTTCTCCCATGCCGGCGACCGGAAACGGTCCGCTGGTGCGCGTCGGTCTTGTTGCCGGACTTGCCATGTGCGGTCGCTTCCGGTCGATTTCACATCGATGGAGCAACCACCATGATCACCACAGACCAGACCGTTCAGACCTTCCTCGACTTCTTCCACGAACGCGGGCATGAACTCACGCCGGGCGGATCGCTCATTCCGTCGCCGGGGGATCCGGTGCTGTTCACCACCTCCGGGATGCACCCGTTGACCCCATATCTGATGGGCCGACCCCAACCGCTGGGCCAGCGACTCACCAGCCTGCAGCGATGCCTGCGCACCACCGATCTCGAGGAGGTCGGTGACGACACCCACCTCACCGTGTTCGAAATGCTCGGGTCCTGGTCACTCGGCGACTACGGCGGCCCGCAGAGCCTGCGTTGGGGATTCGAACTGCTGCGCGACGGCTTCGGCATCGACCCCGGCCGGATATACGTCACGGTGTTCGGCGGTGACGAACAGGTCGAGCCCGACCACAAGTCGCGGCGCACGTGGGATGAGCTGGGCCTACCGGTCGAACCGACCACTGACGAGAACTGGTGGTCCAACGGCCCGACCGGACTCTGCGGACCCGATTCCGAGATCTTCGTCTGGACGGGAGACGAAATGCCGCAGGGCACACCGACATCCGATAACCGGTGGGTGGAGGTGTGGAATCACGTCATGATGCGATACGTCCGGCATCCCGACGGCAGCCTCGAACCAATGTGTCGGCCGGGCATCGACACCGGCCTGGGTTTGGAACGGCTGGTGCGAATCCTGGGGAACACGCAGTCCGTCTTCGAGATCGACGTTTTCCAGCCCTGGCTGACCACCCTGCCCCGAATCTGGAGCCCGCTGGACGAACCGTCGCTGCGACTGCTGTCGGACCATCTGCGATCCAGCATCGTCGTCCTCGGCGACCGGGTCACCCCATCCCCGTCCGGTCGCGGTCATGTACTCCGCCGTTTGATCCGCCGCACCCTGACCACGCTGTGGCGCGACGATCCGACCCGCACCCTGTCCGACCTGCCGATCGAGCTGGTGGAACACACCCTCGGGAACTTCCGGCAATCTGTTCACTCCCACGAGGTGCGCACCATCCTGCTCGATGAGGAACGCAAATTCGATCTGCTGCTCCAGCGCGGACGAAAGGTATTGTCCCACAGCCGTTTCACTGAACCCTTGACCGACGACGACTACCACTACCTGCACGACACCCACGGCCTGCCCCGCGATCTCGTGGTGTACCTGAACACCGAAGCCGGTGTCAGTTGACATATCAGGGCTGTGACAGGGCGAGCAGGTCCAACGGTTGTGCAAGTTCTGATGCACCAGAATAGGTCAGAATGCTCTAAGGAGTGTGTAACCGATATGTCACCCCAGCGAGTCGTACCATCTCCGCACTCCATGTAGCCGGAGCTGCGGATCACCCGTCGAGCTGATGCGGACTGACACGATCCCGCGCCTGATCTCGGGACTTCAAGGTTTCCCGACGGCAAGTCAAGAGCGCGACCGAGGCGGGGCGAGCCGCTACTTCGATCTACGCTCAGTGCCGGGCGCCGAACACGGTTTCCATTTGGACTGCCACGACACCCGCCGGCCGAATCCTCATTCCGCGGGCTGGCGCGCTTCCCTCGCGCCGACCATGCGCAGGGCGGTTTTTGCGTGGTGGTCACCGAGCTCGACGGGGGTGCGGTGATGGCCGGGTCGGTACCAGCGAGCGGTGTCGACGCAAATCGACAGCACCGCGATGCTGGTGGTGGCGATGTCGGGGACATCGAACTCGCCGCGTTCGACGCCGTCGGTCATGATGTCGCGCACGAGTTGGTTGAGTGCCCGCTGCTTGTCGAAGATCTCGGCTTGATGTTCGGGGGTCAACGCGTCGAGCTGATTGAGCACCACCCGTACCGACGCTCCGTGGTGGGCGAGCCACGCGGTGAGCGCACAGACCAGTGCGCGCAGGCGGTCGGTGGGTACCTGCGAGCTGTTTGCCGCCAAGACCGAAATTTCTTCGGTGAGGTCGAGGGCTGCGACCGCAATCCGGTGCAGTATCTCTTCTTTCGTCTTGAAGTGGACAAAGATCGCAGCCGGGCTCAGTCCCGCCCTAGCAGCGATTTCGCGGGTCGTTGTCGCATAGAAGCCGCGTTCGGCGAACGCTTCGATCGCGACGTGAAATATCCGGCGATAGCCCGCAGGGAATCTATGCCGCTCGATCTGCTGTTCCAGCGACCGGTTGAGGAGGCCCGGTAGAGCCTTCGCGGCTTCCTCTGCTGGTGTCGGCTTCATTCCCACGAGTCCCAACGTAACGACTCATCCTCGGTGCCAACAGGATTGGCTCCAATTTAGCTGGAGATTCGCGGCGAAGCAGATCGTTGACGGTCGTATTACCCGCCAGTACGGTGATCCGCGTCACGAGGTGACCGACCGCTTAGTAAGAAGCGGATCGGGGACCCTCCTCAGGTCGACACGAAGAAGTGTGATTCGCTATGGGCAATTGGAAGTCGTTCCCGCGCAACAGGTTCAGCCACGTTGCGCAGGTGTGTGCAGTCGTCTTGATGCTGGGAGGTGGCGCTATGGCTTCGGCAACGGCGGACCCGTCCACGACCGCACCTTCGACCACGGCACCGTCCACCGCCGCACCGGCACCGACCACGACCGCATCGCCCAGGACCGCGGCCGCGACGTGCACCGATATCGACGTGGTCGCAGCCAGGGGAACCTTCGAAGCCGAGGGCTTGGGTCGCATCATCGGCGAGCCGTTGTATGCCGCACTGCAGAAGGCCTTGACCGGCAAGACCACCAGCTCGTATGCGGTGGACTATCCTGCTAGCCTCATCCAGCCCTGGTCGGTGCAGCAAGGCAACCGCGACTTGGTCAACCACTTGAGCAGCCAAGCAGCAGCCTGCCCGCAACAACGCTTCATCCTCATCGGCTACTCCCAGGGCGCCAACGTAGTGGACAACTCGATCGGCATCAGCAGCGCGGGCGCTGTGGTCGGAGGTGACATCGCGGCCACGATCCCAACCGCGATCGAACCCAAAGTCGCCGCACTGCTGTTGTTCGGCAACCCGATCCGCGCCCTGGGGAAGAGCGTCACCGGAACCTACGCCAGCCGCACCCGCGACTTCTGCGCCTCCGGGGACCCGATATGCCAGGCCGGCGGCCTGAACGGCGCCGCTCACCTCCTCTACGGCAACGACGCCGCAGCGGCAGCCGCATTCGCGGCAACCAAGGTGTAGCCGGACGCCAGCAGCCCCGTTCCTTCCCGAACCAGGACAGGAACGGGGCTGCTCTGTTGCCGCGGCCACACAGCACGGCGACAGCCATCCGCAGATGCCGCGCCCCGCGAGTGACCGGTGAGTCCGACCCGAACATCGAGTGGCAATCGGAGCCAGCAAAGGACACGGCCACCGCGTCCTGTATCCGGAGTGGGCAAGGGCAAACACGATCATGCTGATTCCACGGTTACCGCGCGGTCTCCGCCGCGACCGCGGGCGTGCACACTGCACGTCATCAACGAGAATTCAGGGGTATGAACCGCATTCGGACCAACGGTGCACCGACACTTGCACCTGCTTCGCGGAGCCTTCCGGCCGTGTGGGTTCCACCTGATCTGGCCCAGCGGCTGCGAGATCAGCTCGGTTCCGTAGCCGCCGAGGTCGAGGACGCCGTCCGCGCCCAGGTCCCGGAGTATGCCCAGGCCGAACATGCCTTGGGCGACAAACTCCGCATCGGTGTGGTCCAGGCGCTGACCCTGTTCGTCGAGTATGTCGCCGAATCGCGTGGCCAGGATCAGGAGATTATGGCGGCGTACTACGAACTGGGGTGGAATGCGGCCCGTGAAGGCCGAAGCCTGGAAGCGGTGCAATCGGCGCTACGGGTGGGAGGCCTGCATGCCTGGCGGTTGATGGGCCGCACCGTAGAGAAAGTAGGGCTGGACTCCGCAGTGGTCTCGACGCTGGGTGAGTTGGCGTTTCGCACGGTCCACGAAGTCGCCGAGGCGGCGTCGGCCGGCTACGCAGAGGCGCGGCTACGCGACTCCGACGAACTGGAACGCCGCCGTCGGCATCTGCTCGATCTGCTGATCGGTGACTCGCCCACATCGCCGGATGTCATTCGCGAGCTGGCCCACAGCGCTCGATGGAACATACCCGAACATGTCGCCGTCGTGGTTCTCGCAGCACGGGACTCGGACGATATCCGCGAGAACCCGACGCCGACACTGCTCGACGCCCTAACTGATATGGATGCGCACCCACCGCGGCTACTGCTTCCGGACCCGAACTCAGGGCGAATCAGCGAGCGGGCCCTGACCCTCGCACTGCGCCATCGCCCAGCAGCGATAGGCCCGACCGTGCCGCTTTCCGAGGCAGCGAACTCACTGCGCTGGGCAACACGTGCTCTGCGCCTAACCGAGAACGGCATCCTCCCCGGCGGGGGCATCCTGCGATGCGCAGATCATCTCTCGACCCTGCTGCTGCACAGTGACCAACAACTTCTGCGCCACCTCAACGCGCGTGCCCTCGCCCCCATCAGCGCGCTGCCGGAGGCTCAGCGCGCGCGCCTCTGCGAGACACTTCTGATGTGGCTGCTCCTCGGGAGCAATGTCGCTGAAACAGCCGTCCGCCTCAATGTCCACGCGCAGACGGTCCGGTACCGGCTTCGGCAGCTCGAGGAACAATTCGGTGACGCGCTCTACGACCCGCAAACGCGGCTCGAGCTGATTCTCGCCCTCCAGGCCGTCCCCTTCCCGACAGCGAGTACGGTCACCGGCTGACTTGCATCGGTGACAAAAGAGCGCGCCACCCTTGTCCGCGGATGACAAACACTGGCACGATATTCCACTCATCGCACCGCAAAAGATCGCTGAATTCCTTTGCTATCGGGCATAGCTCCCGTTCGAGGCTGACGCATAGATTCGTAGCACCCGATCACCGGTGCACCACGCGCCTCAACGTGAAGGAACCACCTTGAAGTTCGAATCTGTTACCGCAGCGCCCATTTCGAGGATGGTCGCTAGGTCGGCGCCGGAGCGCCGTACCCGATGGACCGCCGCGTTGGTCGCTGTGGCTGGGCTCGTGATCACAGGCACCACGGTGGGCTTCCCGTTCAGCGCGGCGACCGCATCGGCGGCCTCGTGCACAGACGTCGATGTCACCTTCGCACGTGGCACCCTGGAGCTGCCCGGCCTCGGCATTGTCGGCGGCCCGTTCACCCAAGCTCTCATCGCCGAACTGCCCGGCAAATCTGTAACCACCTACGCTGTCGACTATCTCGCCGACCCCGCCCAGCTCAGCGCGGGATCCGGAGCAACGAAAATGACCGAACATGTCATTTCAGTGGCGGCGCGATGCCCGAATACGCGTTTCGTCATCGGCGGATACTCCCAGGGCGCTACCGTGACCGACATCGCGGCTGGCATCAAGACCGTCCTCGGTTCCGGCACAGCCATCCCCGCCTCGCTTGCCTCGCGCGTCGTCGCCGTCGTGACCTTCGGTAACCCGATTCGGCTCACAGGTAAGACCATTGCCGCCGGCAGTCCCACATACTCGCCGAAGTGGGCCGACTACTGCGCTTCCGGAGATCCGGTGTGCAACAACGGGGTGAGCGCTCTGGATCACGTCGCCTACATCGTCGACGGCTCCACTGAGGCGGGCGCGAAATTTGCAGCCGCCCGCGTACTCTCAGCCACCAGCTGACCCTGGACGGCAGCGACGTCCACCCGCGTGGGCCATTGCTCACAGGCCGTCGGCAATGCCGGTCGGGCCCACACGGCGAGGGCAGCCGGCTGGATCCTCGAATCAGCACGAGCTGAATGAGCCCGCGGGTCGAAGCCTCCGTCTACGATGCCTTGATCGCGTCGTACAGCGGGTAATCCGTTGCGCAACATACCAATTGATGACTCCAGATCAACCCCATTGTCGGGTTGACCTATTGCGGTGAGCGGTCCGGATCATTCCCATCAACAGATCCTCCGATGCGGGGATGATACGAGGAGCTCGCGATGACCACTGTCCGAGGACGATTCTTCGGCTGGTCGCCAGTCCCGGGGACGGACCGACCAGAGCTACCGTCACAGGATGCGTTCTGGCGTGCACCAGCCAACCTTGCGGCCCATCCACCCGGCACGATCCTGCGCAGCCGACCCGTGAAAATTGCACTGATGGGCGTTGTTCCGCAACAGGTTTCGGCCTGGCAACTGCTCTACCGCAGCAACGATCTGCACGGACAGCCGGAGGTAGCGGTGACCACCGTAATGCTTCCCAACGGCGCGGCCCGCGGAACCAACCGACCTCTGCTGGCCTTCCAGTCCGCTATCGACGCGGTCACTGACCGCTGTGCACCCTCATACGCGCTGAGACGTAGCGCGCGAGCACTGGGGTCTGTCACCCAGCTGGAGTGGATGTTGGTCGCTAACGCCCTGCGTCGCGGTTGGGCCGTGAGCATCGCCGACCACCAAGGGCTGCATGGCAACTTCGGGGTTCCTCGCGAGCCTGGCTACCGCGTCCTTGATGGAATACGCTCAGCGCTCAGGTTCGGGCCTCTCGGATTGAACATCGATACCCCCGTCGCGGTGTGGGGCTACTCAGGCGGCGGTATGGCGAGTTCCTGGGTAGCGGAGATGGCACCGACTTATGCACCGGAGCTCGATATCGTCGGCGCGGTCCTCGGTGCGCCGGTAGGGGATCCAGGTGAAGTGTTCGCGCGTCTCAACGGTGGATATTTCGCGGGTTTCGGGGCAATCGTGATCGCGGCGATACGTCGTATCTACCCCATTCTGGATCGAATCATCGACGAGAACCTCAGCCCCGAAGGACTCGAGTTTCTCGAACAGGCGGCCAGGATGACTCCCGTGGCGGCGATCTGGCGGCTGGCCAGTCAGAATGTCGACGACTTCCTCCGTCGGCCATTGGCCGAGATATTGGCCGAACCGGACCTGCAATCGATGCTCGGCGATCTCCGATTAGGTCATAGGACGCCTGCCTGCCCGCTGCTGGTGATCCAGCCTGTGCACGACCAAGTCGTCCACCTCGAGTGTGTCGAGGGCCAGGTCGACCGATATCGCCGAGGAGGTGCCACGGTCACCTATGTGCGCGATAGCTTGAGCGAGCATTTCACGTTGCTGCCTTTGTCGACGCCGATGAGTCTGAATTGGCTGGAGGATCGTATCGCGGGTATCCCGGTCACGGACACGCGCACCCATACGTTCCGGTCTGTCGCGCTGACGTTGGCAGGCATACGCGGAATGGCTGAAATAGTCGCAACCGGAACCAGGGTCGTACTTGGACTGTCACTGCACGAAAAAGTCCCACGCCTGCCGGAAGCACCTTCTCGCTCGCACGCTCAGCCTGCCCTGCGGAGTACTGAGCGCTGATTGGTGACCGATCGGCGCCAAAGCCCAGCCGCGCACGACAGTAACCAGCCAGGGACAACTCGACCCATCCTGAAATCGGCAATATGGTGCGTTTGGCCGACCCAGAGGAGTAGGGCCAGTTGATCTTCCATAGCCCAGCGCTGGTTGCTTCGGACCGCGCGGAATCGCCCAGCGGCTGACGCGAGTTCGGGGATTCGTGGCCGAAAGCGCTGGCCTGCAACGAGCCCGCCAGCGTGGCAGCTGGCGGGCTCGGTGAGGGGCAACGGGCCGTCTCCGTCGTGGACGCGGCGAACAATGTCGTCCACAGACCGGCTCGGCGGGATCCGGCGCGCCGCGACCACGCCACCTGCGTGAGACTTTCCGCTCACGCCCACCTGTCACCGCTCACCGGCTCAGGCGAGCATTTGAGGAGTGCGTAACCGATATGTCACCCCGGCGAGCTGGGCAACTTCCTCGCGGCGCAGCCCCGGCATTCGGCGTACCCCGCCCGTGCCGCCGATCTGCATGTCATCGACGTTCAGGCGCGCGCGGCGGGTGCGTAAGAACTCCTTCAGCTCGGCATTGTGCTCCATGGATCCAGTCTGACGGACACGGCAGCCACAGATCGCAACCAAGGTCGGTCTGCTGGACCCAGGTTCGCCGAACCTAGGTCGAGCAAGGCGCAATTAGGCCGGCCGCGGCCCCTGTTCCCGCTGTTGTATCGAATGCGCGGCGCATCCGCCGCGGACGACACACAGGAGAGATCACACCCATGACTACTCACAACACCTCCCCGCTCGCCGGCCGCGTTGCCGTGGTGACCGGTGCCTCCAGCGGCATCGGCGCGGCCACTGCCAAGCGGTTGGCCGCGTCCGGGGCGGCGGTGGCCGTGCTCGCACGCCGGGCCGATCGGCTCGAACTCCTGGCCGAGGGGATCGAACAGGCGGGCGGGACGGCGCTGGCCCTGACCGTCGACGTCACCGATGCGCAGGCCCTGCGCACCGCGGCCGAGCGGGTGGCCGCCGAACTCGGTACCGCCGATCTGCTGTTCAACAATGCGGGTGTCATGCTGCCCGCACCCGTCGAGGAGCTGCCGGTCGAGCAGTGGCAGCAGCAGATCGATCTGAACGTGACCGGCCTGATGAATGCCATCGGCGCGTTCCTACCGCAATTGATCGCCGCGGCCGCGGACAAGGGCGTGGCCGACCTGGTCAACACGTCCTCGATCGCCGCGCAGAACCTGTTCCCGAATTTCGCGGTGTACTCGGGCACCAAGGCCTACGTGACGCACCTGTCGCGGACCCTGCGCGCGGAACTCGGCGCCAAGGATGTTCGTGTCTCCGCGATCGAGCCGGGCATCGTCGGCACGGAACTGCAGAGCCACGTCACCGACGCCGGCGCCCACGAATGGCTCGAGAGTTCGAAACAGGCGATGACCTGGCTCGATCCGGAAGATATCGCCGAGGCCGTCAACTTCCTGGCGTCCCAGCCCGCGCACGTGAACCTGCAGCAGGTCACGATCATGCCGACCCGGCAGCCGTCGTAAGCCATTCATCCGGGACGGCGGGGTGCCCCTTGCGCAGTCGGGTGGTTGCCGCAGTGACAGGCGTCGGGTCTCACGCGACGCCTGTCGTCGGCGGGAACGCTTGCCGCGCTGGCTCCGAACCTGATCTGGCGGCTCTCGATGCTCTGGCCGGCATTGCCGCAGCGGTCGATGTTCTGGTGGACCGAGTCCTTCAGGAGCTGGCTTGCTTGCGGCGCTGCCGAAGAGCGCGCATCGACACCTGCGATCCGCATCCGGGGCTGCAGTAGCGCGCCGCCCGGTTGCGGGTGCGATCGATGAAGCCGAAGTGGCACGGCGGATTGCAGCATGCCTTGATCCGCATCCAGTCCCCGCGCTGCGCCGTCTCGGTCACCGCGGCGAGAACGGCACCCAAAGCGCCGGGGACACCGGTCGATCCGGCGAGAAGCTGAGCCGTTTCCGCGGTGACGACCGTTGTGAGCGGATAGCGCACACCGGCCTGCAGCAGATACCGTTCCGCCTCGGCGATCTGGGCGTCACCGATATCTGGATCACCCGAGTGTGTCAGCAGCACCGTGACCAATGCGTCGCGAAGCTCACGCGCAGCCACCGCGTCGGAGTCGGTCACCACGATGGCGGCGTCGACCAGGCCATGCTCGATCGCCCAGTCCGCGAATCCCGAAGCAGTGCCGAAGACCTCGACACGCCCCGCGCCGTCGGCTCTGGTGTTGACGAACTGCAACACCAAGGCAGCCGCATCATCGCTCCACTTCGGTGCCTCACGCGTCGCCTCCACTCCTCCACGATACCAACACGACAAGCGGCTAACCCAGTTGATCACAACATCTGCGCTGAAACGACTTGAAACGTTGTTAGCTAAACGGTTACGCTCACAACATGACGAATGCAGGAAACACCCCACCGATCTGGTTCATCACCGGCGCCTCCTCGGGCATCGGACGCGAGCTCGCAGTTCAGGCGCTGACGGCCGGAGAAACTGTGGTCGCGGTGGCTCGACACACCGAAACTCTCTGTGACTTGGGAGAACCCGACCGACTTCTCACGATCGAGGCAGACGTGCGCGACGAGACAGCCGTCGCGAAGGCGGTCGAGCAGAGCGTGGCTCGCTTCGGCCGCATCGACATCGTCGCCAACCTCGCCGGCTACGGACTCTTCGGAGCGGTCGAGGAAGCAGCCGACGCGCAGGCACGGGCGATCTTCGACACCAACGTCTTCGGCGTACTCAACGTGCTGCGCGCGACACTGCCGGTGCTGCGGGCCCAGCGGTCCGGGCACATCCTGCAGGGCTCGTCCTACTACGGCCAGACCGCAGATCCCGGCGTCGGGCTGCTCGCAGCCACCAAGTACGCCGTCGAAGGGCTTTCCGACGCGCTCGCAGCCGAAGTGGCGCCACTCGGAATCCACGTGACTCTCGTTCAGCCCGGCCTCACCGCAACGCCTTTCCTGTCCAACCTCGACACGGCTACAGCAACCCACGCCGACTACGACCAGACGGTGCGCGCTCTACTGCTGGCGATCCAAGCGCTGCCGGCATCGGCGTTCTCCGGCGTCGATCGCGTGGCCGCCGCCATCCGCACAGCCGTGGCCGGCGACACCCCGCCCCGCCGCCTCGCCCTGGGCATCGCCGGCGCCGACAGTATGCGCACCGCGCTCACCGCACGCCTCGCCGAACTCGACGAATGGGCGACCCTCACCAGCCTGGTCGACGCCGAGCCCCGCGTTCACGTCCACACCGGATAGACAACCCCCGCAGGCTGCGGCCGCTGTTGCAGGATTGCCGACGTGGTCGGCAAAGTAACGGATGACCGGGCCGCGGACCCTGGTCGCCCTGAACCCTCAGCGCTTGGTGCGTGCCAGCAGTCACCGTTGGTGGTGGACAGACTCGTGTCGGTCCACCACCGCCGGGACCGGATGGAAAATCGCCGGACGGCGCAGTCTACGCACCCGCCTGAACGAACTCGCCCGCCCCGACACACCTTTCGACGCGCCGCCGCCGTGCTGGCGCACTGGGTCGAGCCCGAGTTGGTCGCCGATATCGAATACCGGGAAGCTACCCCCGAGGGACTGCGTCATCCCAGCTGGCGGGGTATCCGTATCGACAAATCCCCCGCCGAGATCAAGACACCGGATCTCTGCAGCTCGGCGCACAAGTCGACATGACCTGGTTGGGCCCACATCGCCGTGGCCGAGTAGCCTCATCTCCGATCGTTCGAAACATCAAGGGGGAGAATCCATCATGCGTCGTCACCTAGGGGGATTCACCGTCGGCATCGCAGCGGCAATTGTGAGCCTGGCGAGCTCGGGCACCGCCGCCGCTTACCCGAACATCTACGAGGGACTCGAGATCGGCGAGTGCGCCCTCTACGATCGCATGAACCAGGTCGGCGGACCCGCCGATTGCGATTCTGTACAGGCGAATTATCGCCTGGTGGAGAAGTATCAGCTCGCGCCGGAAACCGCGGGCATGGAATGCGGTGATCCGATGGCCGCGGTCTCCTACCACCATCGCACCGATGACGGCGTCCGCTTGGCCCTCTACTGCTTCGCCAACAACTTCCGGGTCGGTGATTGCTGGAACTTCACCGATGTCAGGGAAAGGCGTCGCGTCGACTGCGACGCGCATGAACCTGAAACAAGCCGCCTCACAGCGGTTTACGAAGGCGTCTCGAACGCTGCCCGCTGCCACGACCAGAACACCGACGCCGTGGTCTGGGACAAGCCTCGGCTCACCGTCTGCACCACACCGGGCTAGGGCTACTACACGAACATCGTCGATCACTTCGTGGTGATCACGAGGTCTCACGCTGCCCTGCTCGCGCTGACGGTGACCGACTGACAGCGTCTGACCAACTCGAGCCGTCCATCGGACGACCCGACGGGGCGTGTTCCTCCGACACGCTCACCGTTTGGACACGCCGATCCGGTGACGTCACTTTTCATCGATGAAAACAACACTTGGACCTGCTCCCTGACGTCGCGGTCCACCGATGAACGACGTTGGAATTCACCGGCACAGCCAGGCAGTGATCGCGCGCGTAGTCGATGTCGCTGTGCTCGATCGTTTGTTGGCCTCTTTGCCTCGCCTGCACGTTGAGCGATTATCCGGCCGAAGACATCGTCAGATGCACATAGCTACATAGAACCATTCCACTGTAAGAGCACCTCTGTTTGGCTGCCGGTTGACGATTACCCAGCCCCAGCTCCCGGCCTCGGCTGTCGCAGGCCCAGCAGGGCGCACTTCATACAACAATGGAACGGCCGCTTTCCACGCGCCACGGCGACGTAGAACAGCTCACCGGCGGCTCGCCGAAGACACTGGGTGAGTATCTGCCAGGCCCACTGATCCCCGGCGAGCCGCACCGAATTACCTCGGTGCTCATGGCCATCGATCAGCACCCAATCCGAGCGCTGACGATACCGTCATCAAGACAGTCGCCAGAACGCCCACCACTCCAGCGAAGCCGGGCTGCGATGCGGCGTTTCACAGACGCGGCTATTCGACGGTCATCTCCCCCATTTCGGACCAGTCGGTGGCATCGATGGTCTGACTGATAATGCGCGGGGTCTGCGCGAGGGCCGCGGGAAGTTCGGCCATTGCGGCCTTGAAGTGAGGGCTGCCGACGTGTGCACTGCCGGCGGCCTGGTCTCGGAATGCCTCCACCAGGACGAATTCGGTCGGGTCGTCGACGCTGCGAGACCAGTCGAACCAGAGGTTGCCCTCCTCGGCTCGGGTAGCCGCGGTAAACGAGCCGACGATGTCGAGCCATTCGTCCGCCCGTTCGGGCTTGGTCTTGAATTTGACGACGATGAAGATCATCACGCGCCTCCTACGGTTGGTCGGGATGCCGCGACACAGCCACTGGCTGGTTCAAGGCTACGACGGGAGATGCTCAGGAACTCAGCTGGCCAAAGACGGTGTCTCATGTCGCCGATTTCGCTTTCGCGACCTTCTCGTAGCGGGTGAGTGCGGCAGCGAGTGAAGCTCATGTCCCTGGCGGCTTCGAACAGGTCGAGTACGGGAAACCGGTTGACCGGCCCGTGCTTCAGCGGGTGAGGCCGGCCTCATGGTCGGCGGCAGCGATTGCGTCGTGAAAGCGCTTGTGGACCCAATGGCGCTGGCCCAGGATGTTCACCTGCCCCCATAGGCCGGAGACCGGACCGAGCTGGGTGTGTCGCGGCAACGCGCCCACCAGCTGCTGCGGCTTGGCGCCGCCCGACAACTTGCTGCTCTCCAGCACATATATGGCGTTCTGAGTGACTGCCACGCAACGGTACTTGTTCCAGAACATCGTAAGACCAGTGAGATATGTGATGAGGAAGAAGACGAAGCTGGGCGCGGTCTGGCAGATGAACACCTGCCGGATTTCACTGCCTGCGGGAAGCAGGGGTGCCGAACGCTCGACCAGGTCCTTCCGTGACTTCGACCGCGCTGGACGATCCGGGTCGGGGCTGCTTGTCACTCGAAAATTCTTACCACGTCCGCCCTGAGACCGTGTCTTCGGTGGATTTCCGGCGAAGTCCGCGAGCATTGTTGCGACAGGGATGATTCGGGGAGAGATCTGGGCTCCGATGTGATAGTCGTACAGGGTGGATGGGACTCCATTCGGGCGGTACCGGCTGCTCGAGATGCTCGGCGCGGGTGGAATGGGGCAGGTCTATCGGGCCTACGACACCGAGACCGATCGGGTGGTGGCGCTCAAAGTGCTGGCGCAACATCTGGCGCACGACCCCAAATATCGCGAGCGATTCCGGCGGGAGGCGCACGCTGCGGCGCGGTTGAGCGAACCGCATGTCGTCCCGATCCACGACTATGGCGAGATCGACGGGCGCCTCTATCTGGACATGCGGCTGGTCGAGGGTCACGACATCGCCGCCCTGCTCGGCACCGGACCGATAGCGAAAGACACTGCGGTGGAGTACATCCGGCAGATCGGCTCGGCCCTCGACGCAGCGCATCGGGCCGGGCTCGTGCACCGCGATGTGAAGCCCTCGAACATCCTCGTCACCGCGGGCGATTTCGCGTACCTGATCGATTTCGGGATCGCTGTCGGCAGCGGCGACTCCAGCTTGACCACCACCGGTGCGGCAATCGGCAGTTTCGCCTACACCGCACCGGAACGGCTCCTGCACGGCGCCTGCGACGCCCGCTCGGATGTGTACTCCCTGACTTGTGTTCTGTACCAATGCTTGACGGGCTCCCAACCATTCCCCGGGGACAGCATCGAGCAGCAGATCACCGCCCACTTGAACGCGCCACCGCCACGACCGTCCGCATCGGCAGCGGTGCCTGCCGCATTCGACGCGGTCATCGGGCGGGGAATGGCGAAGAACCCCGACGACCGTTATCGCACGGCGGGGGACCTGGCCACGGCGGCGCGAGCCGCGCTCCGCGCCGCACCCACAGCGACACCCGCACCGTCCAGGCCGGCCACCACTCGGATCAATCCGGCCTCGCAACCACGAAGCCGCAACCGGCCCGGACCGACGTGGATCGTCGTCCTCGTCGTCGTGGCCGCCATCGCCTGGTGGGTGACCAGCGATCGTACGCACCACGACTCACCCCCCACGAGCCCGACATCGGTCACCTGCGCCACTGCGGCACCGACATCGGCGAGCAACCCGGGCGTCCCCACCGCACCTGCGCTGGGCTCGCCGTCCGGGTCGTGTGCGCGCTGAGCTTCCGCTGCGATCGCCACGGACACGAAGTAGCACAATCACGCCGCTGCTCCGACAATCATCCCGTCGTGGCTTCGCTCGTCATCGCGGTGACCGGTATCAGCAGAATCGCCATCGGTATCGCGACGACGAACGTCAGCAGCAGGCAGAAAAGCGAGGTCGAGGAGCCTGGCGGCGAGGCGACCGGTCACGGGCGGATCGACATGCCCCGTGACCGCGACAGCATCTTCGAGCCGCAGATCGTCAAGCAACGGTCGTGCTCGGACCTGACGCCCTGGCTCTGCTGTCGCGACAACTACTCTCCCGCGGCGGCTGCGATCAGCAGGCGGTACAGCACTGCGCGATCGGTCGAATCCAGTACGCCGATGGTCTCTTTCAACACCTCGTCCATCAAACTCGCGCCTGCGCGGCGCACCCGCTCCCCCTCACCCGTTGGCCGATGCCGCACGGCTCGTCCGGGGCTGGCGACGCGTTCCAGCAGGCCGCGTTCGATCATGCGGGAGGCCAGCGTCCCCATCGACTGGTCGGTCTGAAAAGTCAACTGCGCCAGTTCGTGCAGCGACGCCTCCGGACGCTCATGCAGATTCCGCAGCACATCCCACTGCGCGATCGACAAGCCCACCTCGGCCAGCCGACGATTGGCCTCCCGATGGTGTCGCCACTGCAGGCGCTTCACCGCCTGCCCGAGTTGCTGCAACGAGGGTTCCACCGGCCGATCATAACCCACGAAATCAGGTTGTTGATATAAGGAACCTTATATAAGCTTGCTTACATCGTTGGCTTGCCCAGAAGAACGGAAACACTCCGATGACCATCCACCGCTTCACCCTCGACAACACACCCATCGAGCTGACCGTCACCGACCACTGCAATGGACGGCCAGTGCTCCTGCTGCACGGCGGCGCCGGGCCACTCTCGGTGTCCGGCTTCGCCGCGTTGCTGGCCGACCGCTTCGAACGGCGGGTGATCGTCCCCACTCACCCCGGTTTCGACGGCACACCGCGGCCCGAAACCCTCACCACCATTGCCGATTTGGCGCGGCTGTACGTGGAGCTGCTGGATCGACTGGAATTACCCGATGTCACCGTGATCGGCAATTCCCTCGGCGGCTGGATCGCCGCCGAGATCGCCCTGCTGTCCAACGAACGAGTCGGCAGGGTGGTCATCGCGAACGCCGCCGGCCTGGATCTCCCAGCCACCCCGATCGCGGACTTCTTCGCCCTGACCATGGACGAGGTCGCCGACCTCAGCTACTGCCACTCCGACGCCTTTCGCATCGACATGAATTCCCTTCCCCCGCAACGACTCGCCACCATTGCGGGCAACCGCGCCACCCTGCAGACCTACGGCGGCACCGCCATGACCGACCCCACCCTGCTCGACCGCCTCCCGGCCATCACCACCCCAACACTGATCACCTGGGGTCAGTGCGACCGCATGATCCCTCTCACGCACGCCACCGCCTACGCGAACGCGATCCCCGGGGCACGCCTCGAAATCATCTCCGACGCAGGACATCTCCCCCAATCGGAGTCCCCCGACACCCTCGCCCGCCTCGTTATCGAATTCGACGGGAGTGCCGGATGAACGGCCCACTTTCGGTGGTGATCAGGTACCGGTGACGGCACGATGTGCCGGTGTTTTTGGTGAATGTTGCTGCCGTCGTCGTCTTTTCATGGTTACGCCCATTGGTGGTTCAGGATGTGGTCGATGAGGGCGAGCGGATCTTGGTGCGGGCGCGGACGCCGGATAGTCCAGCCGCTTGCCCGGGCTGCGGCGCAGAATCAACGCGGTTGCACGCGAGTCACCATCGGACCGTGGTCGACGTTCCGGTCGACGGCTGGTCCGTCATGCCACGGGTCCGAGTTCGGCGACCGGTGTGCCCAACACAGAACTGCCGCAGGACGTTTCGAGAACAGGTGCCCGGTGTCCTCGGCCGCCATCAGCGTCGCACCACACGTGTGACGCAGCAGGTGCAGTCGGTCGTGCGCGAGATGGCCGGACGAGCCAGTGTGCGGCTGCTGTCAGCGATGGCGTTCCGGTTGTCGCGTCATACCGCGATCCGGGCGCTGCTGGGTATTCCGCTGCCGAATCGGCCAGTGCCGAAAGTGCTGGGCGTCGACGACTTCGCGTTGCGTCGCGGGCAGCGGTATTCCAGCGTGCGAAAGCCCGGAGTTCAGCGGAAGTGAAGGAGTTTCAGTGGGAACTCGAGGGCCGGAGGGCTTTCAGACCGAGGATAGTGCTTGAGTTCGTGTTGATTCAGGGGGTCTGGTGGAGTTCGGCGGGTGTGGTGAGGAGTTGGCGGGCGGCGGCCGCGTAGCGGATGGCGGTGCCGGGGCTGATGCCGAACACGGCGGTCAGGTGGAGTGGGTCGGGGCCGTGGGTCAGTGATTCTTCGAGCTGGCGGTCGATGTGGAGGCGGTCGAGGGTGGCGGTGAGTCCCCAGAACGCCTTGGTGATCCAGACTCGCCCGACGGGGATGTCGCGGACAGCGGTGACGCGGTTGATCAGAACGTGGGGGTTGGCGGTGCTGGGCCAGTGCGTATGGCGGTAGGCCAGCCATTCGGTCAAGGCCCGATGGGTGAGGTCGTCCAGCGGACGGGTTCGGTCGGCGATGGTGAGTTTGCGGTTGCCGAGGTCGATGTCGTCGAGTTTGAGTCGTCCGATGTCGGTGGTCCGTGCGGCGTGGATTGCGGCGAGGGCGAGGGTGAGTCGGGCAGCTGGTGTGGTGGCAGCGTTGGCTGCTTCGGTGATCGCGGCGCGGTTCAGGGGCTGCAGGACGCTGTAGGTGTTCGGCCCGACCGGGATCCGAGCGGTCGGGTTGCGGAAGACGACACCGGTTTTCTTGGCGAAGGCGAATAGGGACCGCAGAGCGATCAACGTGTGACGCCGCCGGCTGCCGCGCAAGGCATCCGTGACCGCGAGGATGTCGTCGCGGGTCACTTCGCGGAGGTGGTCGTAGCGGATGGACCAGTCGAGCAGAGCTGGCCGGATGGAGTTGAGGTAGGCCCGCCCGGTATGCGGGTCGCGGCGCCGGGTGCGGCGCCCGCCATGTTGGAGTGCTCGGGTCCAGTTCTCGACCTCGCGGCTGATGCCGGGTGTGACGCCGTCGAGCTTGCGGTCGAGCCAGGTGTCGAACGCGGGAACACGGTCGTCATCCAGCAGCGCGAGGTGGTTGAGGACTTCCGCGACGCGCCCGTGGTGGCGAACGATGGTCGCGAGTTCGGAATAGCGGACTTTCTCGCCAGGGACACGACGGGACAGCACGACGACCAGTCCGTGTCCGACGGCTTTGATCAGCCAGTGCGACCATCCACGTGCTTCGCCGAAATCTCTTGCGATGCAACGGGCTTGAATAACGATCGGATCTGCGGGGTCTGCATGGGTGTTGCGGTCGAACCGGCTGTAGTCACGGCGAAGATCCAACGGCAAGCACAACTGCTGCCCAGGCGGAGCCGTCGTCGTCGCGGGCTCGAGCGGGCGGGCCCGCTGGCCGCGTGTCCCAGCTTTGCCGAGACGAACCCTGCCGGGCACCCGGTAATGGTCGCGGTGCATGCGGGCGAAGAACAGCTGCTGATAGCGCACCGCGCGCAGAAAAGGTTCGGAGACTGCGGTTTTCCCGGCCGCCTTGGCGGCGGCGAGTGCCTGGGTCCGACACAAGCGGCAGTAGCCGTCCTTGACCGGGACGATCCGACGGCAGGCGTTGCAGCGACCGGAAGGGTGCAGGTTGCGGAAGGTATAGCAGGAGCGGCAACAGGTGCCGGGCAGCACGCCCCAGCACAGACACTCCGCGCAACTGGCCGCCGCCTTGTCCGGCCGGATCCCGCCCATCAGATCGGCGGCAGAGAACGACCGTCCCGGCGTTTGGGCACCACCTGCCCGCTGGAAGCCGATAGCGCGGCTGGCGCGGCGTCCGCGCCGTCGGGTTGGCGGCTGACCTTGTCGGGTTCGGGGAGCAGCAGCTCGCCGACCTCGCAATTCAAAACGGTGCAGATGACATCCAGGTCGGCCAGTTTGATACTGGTCAGCGAGTCGGTCGACCACAACCCCGACATCTTCCCGGCGCTGATGGTCAGCCCGTGCTCGGCGAGCATGCGCTGGAGTTCGCTGGCCTTCCAGATACCACGGTTGGCCGCGGCCAGACGCAGGTTCCATTTCACGACAACAGCCCTCCCAGCCGGTCCGCCGCGCGTTGCTGGCCGGCGATCCAGGCATCTTCGATATGCGTGCGGTGGACATGGATGTAGTGCATCGTGGTCGCGACCCAAACATGGCCGAGGGTCTGCTGGATCGCGATCAGATCCATCCCAGACAGATAGAGCTGGCTGGCGCAAAAGTGCCGCAGGACATGGGGAGTGAGTCGATCCGACCACTCCGGCAGATGCCGTGCGGCCGCGCCCGCCAGTGCGGCCCGCAGTGTTTCACTGCTGATGCGGGCCGCCGACCCATCAATGTTCTTGCGTTCGGACGGGAACAGGGGCGCGCCGAGACGGCGATGGTCGTCGCCGAAACAACACCAGACGTCCTCGACGAACCAGCGCAGAGCCCGGTCAGCGTTGTTGATCAGCGGCACCATCCGCTCACGGGGCCCACTGCCACGAGTCCCTTTCCCATGGCGCACATGCAATTTGCCGAACCGGCCCAGATCCCACTTCACATCCGCCAGGTCGAGGCTGCGGGTCTCGTTGACACGGATCCCGACATCCGCCATCAGCCGGGCCGCGGCGAAATTGCGGGCCGTCGGCGCGAACTTGCGGCAGCTGATCAGCTCCTGACGCCAACCGGTGAACAACCGGTCGATCTGCTCGACACTGGGCGGGATCCGCAGCGCGGCGCGCTGCTGCCCGCGTGGCCGGTTGATCTCGTCGATCGGGCACTCGACGACTCGCCCTGTCAGAATATGGATTTCGACTGGATAGCGCAGTTCCAGGAAGCTGAAGTAGGTCTTCAGCGCCTGTGCCCGCGCCAGCGAAGTGTTCCGCGGCGCCGACCGCAACACACGACCGAAATATGCGTCGGCATCCGCGGGTTCCATATCCCATAACGGGCGCCCGAACCACGCCCGGATCTGCTCGAGATTCGACAAATCGGCGCGAATCGTGTTGTCGGCCAATCCTGCTGCCGCTCGCGCGAGTACGAAGCCCGACAGCGCATCGGTCTCGAACTCGGCGATCTGCTCCGGGCTCGCCGGAACCCGGCGATCACGCAGTTCCCGCACCGCGGCCAATCCCACCCGAACCTCCTCGCCTTCACCATCCATGCACGAGCGACGGAGAAGACGATAGAACTTCAGAAAGCCTGAAGAAGGCTCAATCAGCCGAATGATCTCTCTATCGACCGAAACCCGCTGGCCTGGAGATTGATCGCTGCCTCTGACCTCAGGGAACTCCGGGATTGTTTCTTATGATCGACGCCGCCACCCACGAATGGATCGACGTGCTGCCCG
The DNA here is from genome assembly GCF_965341865.1 of Nocardia sp. bgisy134. Lineage (GTDB taxonomy): Bacteria > Actinomycetota > Actinomycetes > Mycobacteriales > Mycobacteriaceae > Nocardia. The sequence continues at coordinate 2,011 of NZ_CBDQZP010000038.1, read as the reverse complement.
ATCGCAAGCTCGATTCATCGCGGGCATGGTCATACGAACATCCCGGTGTCGAGATCATCGTGCGCGACGGCTCTACCGCCTGATGCCAGGGGTGCCCGACGGGCGCTCCCCGGGGCCGTGCAGGCCTCCGATCACTGGCATCTGTCGAACAGGCTGGGCCGGGTAGTGGATTAGGCGGTCGTCGCCCACAGCGCTTGCTGGGCCGAACACGGACCGAAGCGGTTGACGGGCGAGCAATCCACGCTCGAGCGCTGGCATGCCATTCACGACGGGTCCGCTGTCCTGTGCCAGATGAGTTGGCGCACAAGCTAATGCCTGTTTTCCGAGGTCGGCCCGTCACCGGTCTCCGATCCCGGCCCGTGATCGCCGGTGGTGTTTCCCTGCTCGGCGTTCCCGTATCGGGGTCGGTGCGTTGATCTGGGCTCACAGTGCGTTCGTCGACCCTTCTTTCCCGTTGTCCCCCGTTGGCCTTCCCGAAAGGGAATCGAGCAGTTGTGTGAGCACCTGGCGGTCGTCCTCAGCTAGACGTGCGGTATAGGGCGCGAGGGCCGCGTGGATCTCCTCCTGCACCCGTTGCACGAGTTCGCTGCCCATCGGAGTGATGAACACATCGACCACCCGGCGATCCTGCGGCGACTTGCCCCGCGCCACGAGGCCTCGACGCTCTGCCCGTTCGACGAGGCCCGACATCGTGGACTTGTCCAGCCCCAGGAACGCCGCCAGATCGGTCATGCGCGGTCGGCGGTCGCGCAGCAGGCCGAGCAGCCGCAGTTGGGTGAGGGACAGATCGTGCTCCGAACCGATGCGGGTGAGCACGGCCATCACCCGGAATGACGTCCGGACGAGAGCGTCCTCGAGCGCGTCGTCAGATCCCATGCCCGGATCCTACTTGACATAGTTTGCATTACCAACCAAACTCAATTTAGTTTGCAATACCAATCAAATACGAGGAGTTGCCATGCACGCCGCTGTTGTCACCAGCTTCGACGCTCCGCCGCGGTACAGCGAGTACCCCGCCCCGGTCGCCCAGCGGGAGAACGAGATGGTCGTGGACGTTCTCGCGGCAGGTTTGCACCAACTGGTCAGGGCTCGGGCGAACGGCACGCACTACAGCAGCACCGGCACGTTCCCGTTCGTTCCCGGCGTCGACGCCGTCGTACGCGACCAGCACGGAAATCTCAGGTACACGGTGGTGGACGACAGCGACCTGGGCACGCTCGCCGAGCAGACGGTGATCGACCCCCGCCGCAGCGTGCTACTGCCGGACGACGCCGACCCGGTGCGCATCGCCGCCGCGATGAACCCGGCAATGTCGTCCTGGGTCGCGCTGCGTCGCCGTATCGCGTTCCGGAAGGGTCAATGCGTCCTCGTCCTCGGCGCCACCGGCAGCGCCGGCCGGATGGCGGTGCAGATCGCCAAACGGTTCGGTGCCGCATACGTGATCGCCGCCGGACGCAACGCTTCCCGGCTCGAGGCACTGCACGACCTCGGCGCGGACGAAACAGTGACCTTCGAGCGCGCCGACCGCGCCGCCGACGTCGACATTGTCATCGACTACGTGTGGGGAGAACCGTCCGCCCGAGCGATGACCGCGATGATCACCGCCCGCCGCGACCGCAGCGCTCCGCTGGACTGGATCCAGATCGGATCCGTCGCCGGTCAGACGATTCCCGTCGACTCCTCGCTGCTGCGCGCGTCGCGGCTGCAGATCTGCGGCAGCGGAATCGGCTCGGTACCGGCCCGCGACTTCCTCGCGGAGCTGCCGGAACTCGCCGCTGCGGTGCACACCGACGCGATCGCCGTGCAGGCCCGTCCCGTGCCCCTCGCTCAGGTCAGCGAGACATGGAATGCCCAAACCGATGACCGCATCGTTTACGTCCCGTAGCGCACCAGCCCGCCAGTCCACCGCCGTACGTACCGCATGACACCACCTGCCGGGGCGGGCACCTCATCGGCACCAGGGTGCCGTCCACGATGACCACCTGGTCCTCGGCGTGATTGGCCACGTAGA
>NZ_CBDQZP010000037.1:0-28296 GCF_965341865.1 Nocardia sp. bgisy134 | reverse complement strand
CGGGAAGCGCGTATCCAACCGGATGCGCGCTTCTGCCGATGAGCGGATATACCGGCCCGAGTACGCACCATGCGGGCGTCGGGCTACGAAGACATATTCTCGACTGTCCTCGGTGAACGGTTCGCCAGCGAACCCACCGTGGAGTGCCTCGAGTTCCAGGTCTGCCACGTCGAGAAGTCCGAGCCACTCGTTCTTCGTCGCCCACCACAAGGAGCTCACCGCGCCGTCGTCACGGACCAGGTCAATCCGGTTGTCGCCCACCGCGTATCGGATTGTGTGCGGGACCGGTCCGAGCTGGCGAGTGCCGTCCAGGTCTGCTGCGGTGTGGTGATCGAAGACGAACGCGTTCCAGGCGAATCGTCCGCCGGGCTGCAGGGAGGCGGCTACACGCTCGAAGACACGGCGGCGGTCAGCCCAGGTATTCAGGTGCAGCAGCGCACGGAACGGGCAGTAGATCAGCGCCGCCGGCTGATCGAGGCGCAGCTCGCGCATGTCGGCCTCGCGCAATTCGAGCCGCACGCCAGCCGCCGCCGCCCGGATCATGGCCTGCTCGAGCATTCGAGGAGAGGTATCGACGCCGATTACGGGTTGCCCGGTGGCTTGGGCAACCGGGATCGCCACCCGGCCATTGCCGATTGCGAGTTCGACCAACGGCCCATCGGCACGACTGGCAAGCTCGACATAGAAAGCAATATCCGCCGTCATACCGGCCGACCATTCGTCATAATGGTCCGCGAATGCCTCGTTCCAGCTCATACAACCAAGACTGCCCGTGCACCCAAGGAAACCCAATCGATTTCGGGCAGCAACTCGGCGACACCAGTATCCGCACATGCCGGGATCGATCACCGCGGTGACGGGCGCGGCGTAGTCGGCGCGTTGGGCGTCGGTACCGACTCCATGGCGCCGGCCCGACCGCCTTTCTCAGACCCCAGGACCGGTTGCACGAGGTCGTCGAGGGCACTGCGCAACCCGCGGGCGAAGACCTCCACGTCCGGGCAACTGTCCTGATCGGCGGCGGCAGTGAAATTGAGCTGGCCGGCGTACGACAGGGCTGCGACGACGAGTGTCAGGTTGCCCATGGGCGGCAGTAGGGGGAACACCTCCAGCAGCGGCGCGCCGGCGAGATAAAGCCGCGTCCGCGGACCCGGGACGTTGCTCACGACCAGGTTCACCGACCGCTGCCGCGGAAACAGCCGGTACCAGATGCGCTGGCAGGCGACGAATCTGAAGATCCCGCTGCCCGCCTCGGGGCGAGCCTTGCCCTTCCGTGCGCTCGTCTCTGCGGCGATCACCGTGAGCCGGCACACCGGGTCCGGCTCACCGACCGGCAGCGGCACCATCATCCATCCGGGCGTGTTGCCTTGCGCTTCCCCGGGCCGCGCTTCGTGGTGGGAGATGGTCACCATCGCGCGCTGGACAAGCCCTCGGACATCCTCGCCGCGGCTTGCCAGCAGCTGGCGCAGGCCGCCGGCAACCGCGGCCAGCACCACGTCGTTGACCGTGGCCTGATGGACATGAGCGACATGTTCGATGGGGTCGAGACGGCCGCGGACGATGGTCAGTCGGCGCTCGGAGCCTACGGGGTGGTTGAGACTGGTTCGTGGGGCAGGCTTTTCGGTGAGCACCTCCCGCCAGGCCGGCAACGCGCGGCGCGCCTGGCGCAATGTTCTACTCGGATGGACAAGGCCCGACCACCCGAGCCGTAGTTCCTGTCGGCGGCGTCGCAGGTTGTCGCCGAGCAGTTCACCGGTGGACGGGATAGGTGTCGGCGTCCACGGCGGTGCACCCTCGACCGGCGCGTCGGCGGTCCGGTCGAGCAGCGCCCCGAAGGCGGCCATCGCGGCGGGGCCGTCGGCGAGGACGTGATGCAGCTTCAAGAACGCGCCGACCCGTTGGTCCGGCAGGCCGGGCAGCAGCCACAGCTCCCACAGTGGCCGGGCGGGGTCGAACGGCCGCCGGGCCAGCTGCTGACATGTCCGCAGCAGCTGGTCCTGGTCGCCGGGCGCGGCAACCGCATGGACGTGGAGGTGCTCAGCGAGGTCGAAGGAGGGCGCGTCGATCCACAGCGGCCACCCCAGCCCGAGGCGAGGCCGGTACAGCAGCTGCCTGAAACGAGGCACCAACCGCATTCTCGGCTCGAGGTGTCGCCGGACCGCGTCGAGTCGGACGCTGCCGTCCTCGTCGAGCAGGTTTGTGCCGTCGAGGATGGCGAGCCCGCCGATGTCGGTGGACCAGCCGTAGTCGTCCCAGAGCAGCAGGAACAGGTCCGAAGCGGTCACCCGCTCCAGGAGACGGGTCTCGGCCATGACCTCACGTCCCTTCCTCGGGGCCTAGACAGCCGCCGCGGTTCCGAGGCCTTGGAGGAACGAGTAAACAGCGATTCCTCCGGCGTGCTTGTCTGCGAGTTCCCTGAGCTCCTGGGAGACCTCGCCGAAGGCGGTCATCCGGTGGTCGTATGCGTACTTCTCGAAGAGGATCGCCCGCGCGTCCATGACGTGTGAATTGTGCTCGATCAGACCTTGCCCGCTCGGGTACGCCTCGTGGACCTCGCACTCGGTTCCGTCCTCGCTGATGAACCAGTCGTAGCGAAGGGTCTGCGTGTCCTTCTCTCGGGTCAGCCGCATGATCTCGGCCGCTTGCGCCTTGAACCCTTCCAGTTGACCTGGACGGATCTTCAAGTGTGCGTGCAGTTCCAGATGTCCCATGACTCCTCCCGGCATCGACTTCGGGTGCGGTCGTGCTGACCGCGGGTGGGGACGAAGCGGTGGGCGATATCCGAGAACGCGGGCCAGTGGCGCGTGGCACACCCGCATTGCCTACGCCAGCACAGTGACGCCGGTGTCTGTCGAGTCGAGAGTCTCTCGTTCGACTTCGATCGAGTCGTCCGCGGAGTCGGCACTCCTCCTCCACTCCGTTCTTGCGGCTCAGCCTCGATTCCCGGCTCATGGCCGGACCGCCTCTTTTTCTTCACATCGTCGTCTTCGAGACCGCCTCGCGGCAGGGCCGAAGGTCCACCCCTCACCGGGCCGACCGGCCTGACTGCCAGGGTCCGATGCGCGCCCCGTTGATCGGTACCGCGCCGAGCATCCACCACGAGCCGTGAGGATCTGGTCGCGGGTCTCGCGGGGTTTGTTTTCCGGCGGCGCGGACCGAACCACGGGAGCCGCTTCGAGCAGGTCGGTACCCACCGATGCGAAGCGCTGTTCGAAGGCTGTCTGGTCGGCGGGTACCGGTTGCATGCTCACGCCAGCGGCGCTGTTCGCCCCTGTGACGTGCGTTCAGCACAGTCGTTGTTCACTGAGCGTCCTCGTAGAGATCGGAGTACTGGGTGCGCATGATCTTCTTGTCGAGCTTCCCGACGCTGGTACGCGGCAGCTCCTCGACGAACAGGACCGTTTCCGGCAGTTGCCATTTGGCGAATCCGCCCCTCGAGCAACTCGTGGATCTCGATGAGCGGCATTTCGTTTCCATCCACCGTGACCACGAGCGCGACCAGGCGCTCCTGCCACTTCGGGTGCGGCACACCGATCACCGCGGCCTCGGCCACCATCGGATGCCCGGCGATGGCGTTCTCCATATCGATCGAGGAGATCCACTCGCCACCGCTCTTGATCACGTCCTTGATCCGGTCGGTCAGCTCGAGGTACCCGTTTTCGTCGATGCGGCCCACATCCCCACTGCGCCAATAGCCTTCGTGGAATCGGTCGCCGTCGTCGGGCAGCTGGTGATACCGCTCGATGATCCACGGGCCGCGCACCAGGACCTCGCCCTGCGCGACACCGTCGTGCGGCAGATCATTGCCTTCCGCGTCCACGATCCGAATATCGACACCGACGGCCGTAATGCCCTGGGAGCGTTTGAGATCCCACTGCTCGTCCTCGGTGAGAGTGTCGCGCAGCGCGGGTTTCAGCGCGCCGTTCGCGGCGACGATGGGCGTCGTCTCGGTAGCCCCGTAGCCGTGCACGATGTCCGCGCCGGTCAATTCGTAGAAGCCGCGCATCATCGACAACGGCGGTTCGGTCGCGCCCGAGAGCAATCTGGCACGGCTGAAGTCCGGCTTGACGTCGAGGGTTCGGATGTAGTCGAGCATGGGCCCGAAGATCGCGGGTGCGCCATTGGCTATGGTGACGTTCTCGGCGATCATCTCATCCACCAGGACCGAGGTGTCCTGCGCCAGATTACGCCCGGGGAGCACGATCTTGGCCGCGCTGTACACACCGGACTGCGGCAGTCCCCACGACTGTCCATGGAACATGGGGGTAATGAGCATGATCGCGTCGTCGGCGGTAATGCTCAAGGCCGCGGCCTGCGCCACAGCGTGCAGATACATTCCGCGATGCGAGTAGTAGACGCCCTTGGGGCGGCCGGTGGTCCCGGTGGTGTAACAGGCACTGTAGGTGGAGGTTTCGTCGATCATCGGCCACTCGATCTCGGTGTCGGCGGTGGCCATCAGGTCCTCGAAATGGTGCACGTCGACAGGGTGGTCGAGATCTCGGCCATCGGCCGGTCGGACATGATCACCCAGCCTTCGACGCCGACTCCTTGGGCGGCAAGGGATTCCGCTACCGGTAGCAAGGTCTCGTCGACCAACACGAAGCGGGCCGCACTGTGCTCGACCACGTACCCGAGGTCCTCGGGGGACAATCGCAGATTCATTTGCAGCATCGCCGCCGCGAGCCCCGGGATCGCCCAGTACAGCTCGAAATGCCGCCTGCTGTTCCAGTCCAGGACCCCGACCATGTCGGCGGGTCCGATACCGAGTCCGCGAAGGACGTTGGCGGCCTTGCGAATCCGAACGTACGCATGGCGGTAGGTGTAGCGATCCCAGCCGCCGTCTGCGGTCCGGAAGACGATCTCCTGTTCGGGGTACGTGCGGGCGGCGTGCCGAATGAGTGTCGTGGTGTTGAGCTGGTAGTGGTCGCCGTGCGTCGACGGTAGGCCCTTGACGATCTCGTATGTCATTGCGTACTCCTGGAAATTCGTTCGATAATGGTGGCGTTCGCGGCGCCCGTCGCCTCGCAGATCGTCTGCGGACTCGCATCACCTGGAATCACAGCGATTCCGGCGCTGGCGAACTGCGCGGCGAAGGCGGGCAGAGCCTGGTCGTGAACTGCTGACAAACCATGCGCCATCTTGTTGCGCGGATGAGTGATCTAGCTGCGGTGCTTGGCGTCCCAGTCGGCCTGCATGGTCAGCAGGGCCACGATAGGCAGTTCGGGTGTGTCGGGGTCCAGTTCCCGGTAACGGACGTAGACGTTGTTGACGATGCGCTCGGCATCCAACCAGTCCTTGAATGGGCCCAGGTCGATCTGGTGGACCGCCTCGGCCACCGGCAGCCCGGCGTGGAAGGCGACATCGGACTGTTCGATCACCATTTCCCAGTATTCCTTTACCGCGCGTATGGCCTCGACGCCGACAACCGGGCCATGCCCGGGAATTACGACCGAGGGTCCGAGGTCGATCATGCGTTCGCAGGCAGCGACCCAGTTCGAGATCGGCCCCGCCCACACGATCGGTGAACTGCCAGCGAAAACCAGATCGCCTGTGAACAGCACACCGGCGTCGGGAACGAACGCGACCGTGTCGGCGGTAGTGTGGGCGGGACCGAGATCGTGGAGTTCGACTGTGCGGCTACCTACCTCGACGGTCAGCGACGTGTCGAAGGTCTGATCGGCATTGCGCACCGCGATGCTGCCCCAATCATGACCACCGAACCGTTCCCGCAGCCAGGGGCTGGCAACCGGGCCGAGATCCATGGAGGCGACGAAAGCCATCATCTGTGGATTCATCTCGTGCGCGAGCTCCTCAGCACTGCCGGCCGCCGCGAGGATGTTCACCGACTCGTCGAGCAGTTGATTGCCGTAACAGTGATCGCCATTGGCATGAGTGAACAGCGCCGTGGTGATGGGACGTGCCGACGTGATCGGCACCATTGCATCGAGCATCGCTCGAGTCAGCTGCAAATCGTAGAGCGTATCGATGAGCATCGACGCGTTGTCTCCGGCGATCAGTCCCGCATTGCTGAGGCCGTATCCACCGTCGGGTTGAATCCACGCCCACACATCGCGGCCGACTTCATGCAGTCCATGGGTGAACGGCAGCAGCGGTTTCAGCGGGTTGGGGCGCCGCACGACGACGGGGACATCGGGATTCACCCGTGCCGGTAGCGGTTCGGGGCAGTGGGATGCGCGCACCGTCTGGCGGGTCTGACCGAGACCTTCGACGGTCAAGGTGACCACATCGCCGTCTCGCAGCCATCCGCGCCAGTTGTCGATGTCATCGAGCCGGAAATGCTCCAGCAGCGTGCACACCGGCACCGTGCCCGACCCGAATACCTCTCCGGCGACGATCGGAACACCTCGCGACGCGAATGAGATCACCTCTGCGAAACTCCAGTCCATCGGCGCGGTCGACCGCGTGCCGATCACCGTGTCGTTGATCATGGCCGTCACGGTCAGATCCAACTGTCCGTCGCGCATGTACGGCTCCAGATCATCGGGGGTGACCAGATATGGGCCCAGGGTGATGCCGCTGTCCTTTCCCTTTGCCTGCCCGATGGCCATCTGTGCGTCAAGGGCCTGCAGATCTCGCGCCGACCAGTCGTTGACGATCGTGTAGCCGATGATGGCGTCCTGCGCCTGCGAAACGGTGAGATCCTTGCCGCCGACGCCGACGATGGCACCGATCTCCAGTTCGAAATCCTGCCAGGCGGTTCCGGGCGCCATCGGCGCGTCGTCGAAGGGCCCGAGAATGGTGGTCGGGCACCGGAACGCGAAAGCGGGTATCCGGTAGAAGACGTCTTTGAGGACGCGGCCCTGCCCGACCGCTTCCTGATAGTTGCGTACGTGGTCGAGATAGCACAGTGCATCGCGAAACACAGGTGGTCGCTCGATGGGCGCCAACAGATGGGCCTGCGCCAGACTCACCACCTCCGCCGGAGACTGCCGGGCAGCCTGCCCGAGCTCATGCAGCACTTCGGCGCCTCGGCCGATCACGTCGATCAAGGCCAGTCCTGTCGGCAGGGCGTGAATCGCGTCGCCGACCACGACTCCGGCACGGTCCCCTTCGTCGGACCGGTACATCACATAGCGCATCGAACACCTTTCGCCTGTGTTGGCTAACACAGAATAGGCTATCAAGCATTGCAAAGGTCTTCCAACATAGGACAGAGGAGCTTCTCCAGTGGCGCGGAAGGACGACAGCGATGAGCGACACCCATCCTCGGCGAAACGCCGGTATCGGCACGATCGTGCAGGTGGCGTTGGACCTGTTCATCCACAACGGTTATCGCGCCACCACTCTCGAGGCGATCGAGCGACGTTCGGGCATCAGCAGTTGCGCTATCGCGTGGCACTTCGGGAGCAAGCGCGGCTTGCCGCTGGCCGTACGCACGCCGCGGCCCTTTCCGACCTTCATGCCACCCCTCCCGTGGCGCGCTGCGCGGCCGACGTGCGCGCATGCTAGGCGGAGTGGCTCAGCCACATCCGATCGCGGTTTTCCGATCTGATCGAAGACCACATGCTTCGAGCCTCTTCGCCCCCGATCCTCGCGCGTGGTCCGAAAACCCGATCCGCTGCGATGCTGATCGCTTTCCCGACAGAGGCTTTGCGAGTCACGGGAGATGCAGCACCGCCGCTGTTACGGCGCGGCCTTACGTACCCCTGAAGACGCGGCCCCGAGTCGGTGCTTTTGCACTTTGCCCACCGCGGTGTGCGGCAGGGAGCCAACGATGTCGACGACGCTCGGGACTTTGAAGTCGGCGAGATGCCGGGTGCAGTAGGCGATGGTGTCTTCGCCGGTGACATCGCCGTGTCCTGGCTCGAGCACCACGAACGCTCTGATCCGCTCGTCGCGCACCGGATCGGGTTCGCCCACCACGGCGCACTCGAACACACCGGGATGCAAATTGACCACACGTTCGACCTCGGCGGCGGCAACATTCTCGCCGGCGCGTTTGATCATGTTCTTCTTCCGGTCGACTATCGAGAAGTAGCCGTGTTCATCGATGGTGACCAGATCGCCCGTGCGCAGCCAACCATCGAGAAAAGCCTCGGCGGTTGCCGTCTCGTCATGCAGGTAGCCAGCCATCAGTGTCGATCCGGGGCTGCCCGCGACGAGAAGCTCGCCGATCTCACCGATCTCGGCATCGCGCCCGTCGGCGGTCAGCACGCGCACTGCGCCCGTGCGCACGGGCAGACCGACGGTCATGTTGTCCCGGCGATCGTGAAGCGGATTCATCAGCACCGGCGCGATGGTCTCGGTCATGCCATAGATCTGCACCAACGCCGTGTCGAAGCGGTGCTGAAATTCCTCGAGCTGGCCAGGTGTGAGGTTTTGGGCAAAGATGGTGGCGCGCAACGACGTAGGCGTGTCGGGTCCTTGCTGTGCCAGGATCATTCTCATCGGTGCGGCGAACAGGCTGGCCAAGGTGGCTGCGCTGCGACGGATCTGAGCGGGCCAGCGGGTAGCCGAGAATCGTGGGGCGACGGCCACAGAGGCGCCGGTTACCAGTGCCGACATCACGCAGTAATACTGGGCGTTGGCATGGAACAACGGCAAGCAGACCATCCAGCGGTCATCGGGACGCATCCGCAGATGATTGGCCACCACCGTCCCGGCTTCCACGTAGTTGGCATGGGTGACCACGACGCCTTTCGGCCGGCCGGTGGTTCCCGAGGTGTACATCACCGCCAGCGGCCACTCGGGACCCACCGTCGCGTTGGGGGGCGAGGATCCCTGCGAGTGGGCCTCGAAGTCGGCCCCGCAGGTGATGACCGGCACCCCCAGGTCGGCAGGTAGCTCAGCGCCGCGCTCTTGCCCGCATATCAGCAAGCGACATTGCGCATGACCGATGATGAAGGCGATCTCGTCGACGCTGCTGCGCGGACTGATCGGAACGATCACCGCGCCGAGAAGAGCAGCCCCGAACCAGCAGGCGAAGAATTCGCGGCAGTTGTCAGTCATGACCGCGAATGTCGCTCCGGCACCCACGCCGGCATTGGCGAGCAGCCGCGCTCCCGACTGCGCCATCTCCCATGCCTGGGCGTAGCTGAGGTCGTCGCTGTCGTTGTCGTGCAGGAAGCTCGAGAACACGGCATCAGGCTCATGGTCTGCCCGGTAGGACAGCAGCCGTGACACAGTGCGGGCGCCAGACGGGTAGGACGTGTTCATCATTGCGGCGCGGCGACCTCCTTCGAATCTCGTGACGACAAAGAGCGTCGTAGATCAATCAACATATCCTATGTCAGCCGACATAGGTAGCGGTAACTCGACCTCCTCGTCACATATCGGGCCGCGAGCACTACCTATGTCATCCATCGCAGCACATGTCGAGTAGCATGGAATAGGCATGGCGATCGGTAACTGTGACAGAAGGAGGTCGGTCGTGGCGATGAGCCGTCGTGAGGCGACCAGCCAAGAAAGCCGTCAGATCCTGCTGCGGGCGGCTGCCGAATTGTTCGCCGAGAACGGTTACCGCGCAACGACCTTCGAACACATCGCCGAACGTTCTGGCATCAGCCGCGGCTCGATTCCATGGCACTTCGGCAATAAGGAGGGGCTACTCAAGGCGGTCATCGATGACATCCGCACCACGGGAATCGGAGCCGCAGGAGCCGTCACCTCGTTCGAGGATGCTCTCGACCAGCTGTTCGAGCACATCCGGCAGCCCACTAGCAGGCTGGCCATCACGCTGCTGGCCGAGGCTATCGAGCCTGATTCACCGCTTACTGCGGTGTGCGCTGACCTTCAGGCCACTCTGCGAAAGTGGCTGGCCGACAGTCTCGGCGGGGTCACGCTGCCATCAGGGATGAACGAAGATACCTTTATCACCGTAGTACACGGCTCCATCATCGGAGTCCATCAGCAGTGGCGGGTTGCACCCGAGGCGATCGACCTGGACACGGCGTGCGCTGCGATCAAGACGCTCTTCGTGGCCAGCACCAAGCCGCGCCGCAAGCAATCCGAGCGCAGTTGATTCCTGCGTGGGGCAGCGCGGGCTGACGCAGCGCATGCCATCATCAGATCCATGTCGTCGTCATCCCGGCTCGCTGGGCGGAGCCCCGAGCAAGCGATCTCGGAAGCTCAGCGGCACACCGGAGATCACGCGGAACCTTGTATCGCGCAAAGTGAGTCTTGACATAGCTTCTGGTGACGACGACACAGCTGCGACCCAGTCGTGCCCGCAGATACGGCGCACGCATCGCTTCACCGCCCCTGAGAGAACTCGAGCTGAAGCTGGCGGGTATCGCTGAAGGCCGCCACCCGCTGACGCAACGTCGGCGTCGACAGCTCGCGCCCCAGCCATTCCCGCCAAGCGGTGTGCAGTGTGATCGCGATCCGCTCGGGGTGGAGCCATGACGCCCACCTGTTGCGTCCGTCAGGGGACGCCAACAGCCGCCGCCCAGCTTCCAATGGCGTGAGCCCAGCGTCGAAGCAGGCGCGCCCGTCGGTCGTGATCCACTGCCAGTACGCGGCCAGTTCCCCCACATCCCGTTTCGTCGCAAGCGGACCGTGCCCGGGCACATACGTGTCAGCTTCCAGAGCCATCATGCGCTCCAACGCACCGATCCAGTTGCTCAGCGGACCATGCCATGCCACCGGCGTGGACCCCAAGAACAGCAGATCGCCGCCGAACACTACGCCGACGTCGGGGGCATAGACGATGACGTCACCGGCGGTGTGGGCCGGGCCTTCCTCACGCAGTTGCAACGCCCGTCCGCCCATACTCAGAACCCTCTTGCCGGTGAACGTCACACTAGGAACACGCTTTTCGGGCGACGGCTGCACACCGGCGAGGGCCTCACCGATGATGCAAAACGGATGCGCGATGCGCCGAACGGGGACACGGGACAGCACGCGTGACGCCGACACCACCAACGATGCCTGCCTGGGCGGGTTGTCGTGCTTGATCTCCTCTAATGTCGCCTCACTGGAAATGATGTCGGCATGAGACGGCAGACAGTCGCTACCCCACCAATGGTCGGCATCGCCGTGAGTGATCACCGCAGACTCGATCGGCGCGCGCCGGACGTGAGGTTCGAACAGCCGCATCATCTCCTGCCCGCGCCGTTCGTCCCACGGCGTGTCTATGACGACCGAAGCGTCTGCACCGGCGATGAGGCCGGTATTGGTCTGGCCCCACGATCCAGGTAACCGCAACAACGCCCAGGTGCCTTGCCCGATCTGCACGAGTTCGGCGGGCGCATCGGATGGCGCCATGAGCAGTCTCCCTTCTGTATTGATCGACAGACGCTCGCGGGCGTCGAGCGACGAGCGCCTCGCCCCAGGCGAACTGCTGCCGCGTTCAGACCTGTGGTTTGGTCAGCGTCCGCAGGGGATGCGGGTCAGCGCTGCCAACGACCTTCTGTCGAGTTTCGCCGAGATGATCGACGCGCAACGTCACTAGGTCGCCCTCCTGCAACCAGCGGAAGGCCGTGGGATCGGTGTCGCCCAGGTGCTCGACCAAGGTGCACGTTGGGACCGTGCCAGAGCCGAAGACCTCACCAGCCCGCAACGGCACACCACGTGAGGCGAACGAGATCATTTCGGCAAGAGTCCAATCCGCTGACGACAGCGAGCCCGATCCGATCACCTCATCATTGACCAACGCGGTCACGGAAAGATTCAACCGGCCATCAGCGAAGTACTCCTCGAGTTCATCGGGCGTGACCAAGAACGGGCCCAGCGTCGTGCCGCAATCCTTGCCCTTGGCCTGCCCCAGTCCCAACTGCTGATCGGCGAGTTGATGGTCACGGCCCGTCCAGTCGTTGAACAGCGTGTAGCCAACGATGGCGCGCTGGGCCTCCTCAACTGTCAGATTCGGCCCTGTTCCATACACCACGGCCGCAATTTCGAGTTCGAAGTCGGCTGCCATCGTGCCGGGAGCCTTCGGCGCATCGTCGAAGGGGCCGAGAATCGTCGAGTTGCAGCCGATGTAGAACGCCGGGCGCTGATACCACGTGTCGTTGAGATCCCGGTTGCCGGCCAGAACCAGCTGACAGTTGCGCATGTGGTCCAAGAAGCACAGGCAATCACGCAGCGCCGGCGGATTGGAAATGGGCGCACCCAGTGTGACATCGGCCAGAGCCGCCACGTGCGCCGGTGACGTGGCGGCCTGCTCGGCAGCCTGAGCGAGCGCGACAGGTCCGGCACCGATCAGGTCCAGCAGAGTCGCGCGTCCCGGCGCGGCGTGAACGTTGTCCCCCACAACCACACCGGCATAGCTTTTCCCCTCGTGCTGATAGGAAGCCCATTTCGCCATCTAGATCACCTCTCGCTGCTTGTATGACATGCGCTATGTTAGCGAACATAGGAAATGTTAGTCAACACGTGCGCGAGGATGCGCCGTCTCCGGCAGGACCGCTGGCATGGTCAGATGCGCATAGCGACATAGATGCATGTCACAGCCTCTGGGGCACCTCCATTTGGCTGCCGTTGACGATTTCATAGCCCCTAGCCCCCGGCCTCGGTGTCGCTCAGCAGGGCGCACTACAACCGACAACAGAACGGCTGCCGTCCGCCGAGCCGCAGAAGCTTCCCACTCTCCGCCGCCTCAGCCAACTTCCACGAACCGTGCACGCGCTGTACAGCTACATGCGAGGCCGCATGAGAATGTCAGTGGCGCGAGCTGGGGAAACGGCGCTACGTGTCAGCAGCAAACCGCATGAGAATGTCAGTCGATGATGACCTGCGGGTTCGTCACTCGGGCCCTCAGCCCGGTACAGGCGGCGCAGTAGTGCACCGCCTGCGGTGTGTTCGCGCACGAAGTATTACGGGCTGGCCGTGGAGCTGCGCCGGTCCGGACAGCGCATCGATAACGAGATCCTGGCCCACATCTCTCCGGCGCACAGCGCCAACATCAACTTCTTCGGCGCCCATCGAAGTCGACATCGACGCCGAACTCGCCCAGCTCGGCCCTACCGGCTACCGACCGCTGCGGGTGCGCGGCACCCCCCTGTTCTGACCTCATCTCAGCGCCTCCGGACGCCTTAGATCGACATCCTGTAACACCCGATAGTGGACGATTGTCGAGTAGTCAGAATGGTTGCCTGACAAGGCATTACAGCGCATGCACGTGCGGGCGTGCCAGGATGGGCCGCATGACTCCCGTTCCGGAAGGCACCGCGCTTCCTGCCGATCCCGCCCAGGCGTACAACTACGACAGCATTGCCGAGGGGTATACCGCAGAGAACGAGACCAGCCTGCTGAACGCTTACTACGAGCGGCCCGCGGTGCTGGAGCTCGCCGGGGACGTGAGCGGTCGGCGGATCCTCGACGCCGGGTGCGGATCAGGTGCTTTATTCGCTGAACTGCGCGATCGGGGTGCCATGGTGACCGGCATCGACGCGAGTGCCGGAATGCTGGAGGTGGCTCGACGCCGACTGGGCACCGACGCGGACCTGCGAATCGCCGACCTCGCGAACCCACTCCCGTTTCCCGACGACGCGTTCGATGACGTCGTTGCATCCCTGGTGCTGCACTACCTGCAGGACTGGGGACCGACACTGACCGAGTTGCGACGCGTCCTGAAGCCGGGCGGTCGGTTCATCGTCTCGGTCGAGCATCCTTTCGCCATCTGGGTCACAGAACGCTCGGCTGGGAAGAAAACCGACTATTTCCAGACCCGCGAGCGGACCGAAGAGTGGACCATGGGCGGGCAGTCCGCCCGGTTGCATTTCTGGGACCGGCCGCTGCACGCGATGACCGATGCTTTCACCGCGTCGGGTTTTCGCATCAGTGTCATCAGCGAGCCGCCGCCTGTGCCTGCGGCCCGCGATCTGTTTCCGGAGGTGTTCCGTGAAGTCATCGGCGAAAGTTTCTTGGGTTTCCTGTTTTTCGTCCTGCAGACAGACTGAGCCATTGCGATCTCGCACCACCGACGAAGCAGCACATCGATCACGCCGAACGCCCTGCAACGCCGCTGGTCGTGCTGACCGGATCGGCCAGCACAGTCGGCGGAACGCGCGATCACGCTCCGCATTCTGCGCGTTCGGCAGACTTTTGCCCGGGCAATCTCTTTGCCCTGGATAACAGCCCGTTATCTGGGCTATCGTCGGAACCGTGCTGCGGCGATCGGACTGCGGCGCAACACGACCCGGCCCCGTTATCCGGGGCAAGCCAGGAAAGGCAGGCCGATGGCGGCGAAGGTGACCCGGCTGCGCACCCCGCCAGCGCGGACTCTGCGCAGCGCCGCCGAGGCGTACCTGGACACCATCGGATCGGCGAACACCCGCCGCGCCTACGGCATCGCGATCGTCAAGACCGTCGACGCCCTCGACGGGCCCGGCCCCGACGGACTGATCGCGCGCTCGCGCGCCCTGGACTCGGTCACCGACGCCGAGATCGGCGCCGCCCTCGAAACCCTATGGGGCCAAGCTGCGGTCAACACCTGGAACGCGCGCCGCGCCGCGGTCGGCAAATGGCTGAACTGGTGTGCCGAACAGGGCTGGACCGCCCCGAAGCTGCCCGCCTCGGCCGCGCGGTCAACCCCGCCGGACTCCGACACCCCGGTGCGCTCGCGCACCGCGATCGACCGGCTCATCACCCGCCGCGACATCCATGTGCGGGAGAAGACGCTGTGGCGGATGCTGTACGAAACGTGCGCTCGTGCAGAGGAACTGCTGCAACTCAACATCGAGGACCTGGACCTGGCGGGCCGGTGCGCACCGGTGAAGTCCAAGGGCGCCAAACCCCGCACCCGCCGCCGCGGCCCCGCCCACCACGAACACGTCCTGGAGAAGGTGTACTGGGATGCGGGCACCGCCCGGCTGCTGCCGAGACTGATCCGCGGCCGCACGCACGGGCCATTGTTCGTGACCCACCGCCGGCCCGGGCCCGGCAAGTACCTCGCCGAGCGCGACGTGTGCCCCGACACCGGCCTGGCGCGGCTGTCCTACGACCAGGCCCGCGATCTGCTCGACGCCGCCACCGCGCTCGACGGTCCCGGGACCGGCTGGGATCTACACGAACTCCGGCATTCGGGTCTGACGCACCTCGGGGAGTCCGGGGCCAGCCTGCTCGAGCTGATGGCCAAGTCGCGGCATCGCAAAGCTGAGAACCTGCGCCGCTACTTCAAACCGTCGCCGCAGGCGATGCGCGATCTCACCGCGCTGCTCGGCCCGGGAGTCGACCGCCGACGCTGAGCAGCGGCTTCGCCATATCCGTTGTTTTTCGCGCGCAGTCCGGAACCCTAGTCCGGCGACGACCTCAGCGGCGGATCGGCAATGCGGTCACTGCGATTACATCCGTCGTTGCCTGGCCCGTGTCGAGCGGCGCCATGCCTCGGCTTGCCTTACGACTTCCTCTATCGTCACGAACTCTGGGGCGGGAATGTTGCGCTGGAAGGTCGGCTCGTTGCGTCGACGGCTTGGGTGCCGCTGCTTCTTCCGAGGAACGGGCCGGTGCCCGCGCCACAGCATTCCGGTGTGCCACATCCAGCCACGATTCCAGTAGTAGCGGGCCGGGACGGTCAGACCGGCAGCGGTGACCGCGTCGCGCAGCCGCTGACCGTCCCGGCCGACTCCTCCGGCCAGCAGCCGGTCGGGTGCGCGCCCGGCTTCCTGGAACACCAGGGCGGCGTCGATCAACGGTCGCGCGGCCGGTGGGATCGTCCAGACGCACACGTCGGCGGGATCGGCGAAGCCGAGGGCGCTGTTGAAGATCAGGGCGTCGCCGGTGAAGGCCACGCACGGAATGAACTTCAGTTCTTCGACATCGGCGCCGGTGAACAACTGGATGGCGGCCGCGGCGGCGTAGACGGGGTTGATTGTGGCGCACCGAATCCGGTCGACGACCTTGTGAGTGACCGGGGTGGTGGTCAGTCCTGGCCCGACGCTGTAGGCCAGGTTCGGCGGCAACTTGAGGTCGATGCCGTGGAGTTCGAACGCGGCGCGCACACCCTGGACGCGCGTGACGGTGGTGTTGGGGCCGGGGCTGTCGGCGATGACGGCACCGAGCAGCCGGTACAGGGCGATGATTTCGTACCAGCCCGCGATGCGGTCGGGAGCGCGGCGTTTAGGACCAGGCGCACACTGCTGGAGCGGCGTAGTCGCAGCAGCCAGGCGAGCTGGTCGGCGGTGAGGGTGTGCGCGCGCAGCACCACCAGGTGCCGAATGCGGTCGGCGTGGATCCAGGCCAGCACCGCGCGGGAGGCTGCGTCGGTGGTGGCCACCTGTTCGGTCGAGGCCCGGGCCAGGCAGCACCCGAGTGCGGCCAGGGTGTCGGCCGCCAGTGCGGACCCGGAGACCGCGGTGGGCGTGGGATGCACGGTGATCACTCCATGGGCGAGGTCGTGCGCGCCCAGCAGGGCGTGGGTGACGCGGGCGTCGTCACTGGGGTCGCGCAGCACGGTGATCGGGTATCCGCCGGGGGTCTCGGTGGCGGCTTCGGTGGCGAGGTCGGCGTGCCAGCGGGGTTGGCTCACCCCGACAGCCCCGACAGCTTGGAGAACACCCAGCCCATCACCTCTTCATCGACCTGCTCGCGTTCGAGCCTGGCCAGGGCGCGCACGGTGTGGGAGGTGATCTTGGCCCAGGCCCTGAAGGCGCCGTGCCCGGCGTGGGCGTCGGCGAAGGCGATGGTCGCCGGGGCGGTGTTCTCCCACACCGGATGGAAGGCCGGGATCACCCGCAGCACCTGCTCGGGGGTCATGCGCCGGAACTCCTGCCACACATAGACCCTCGACGAGAGCATCGGTTCGCGGCGCAACACCTGGTAGCAGTCCCCGCCGCCGACGAACACGATGGCGATGTCGGTGCGCCGGTCGTCCCACAGATGCCGCCAATACTCGAAGCACTCGCGACTCATCCACTGCGCCTCATCGCACACCAGCACCCGGAACCGTTCGGACAGAACGTCCTTGAGGACGCGATCGAACTCGATCGGCTTGCGCGGCGGCGCACCTCCGATCGCGAGCGCGTCAAAGAGCGTGTGCCGGATATCGCGTGGTGTCGGCCGGGCCCGGAACTGCACGCGGCACACCGTGTCCGGTGCAAGCTCGCGCAGTGTGGCGTTGACCGACAGCGTCTTTCCGACCCCGGCGTCACCGTGCACGCACATCATCGCCTTGGCGTCGATCACGTCGGCGAGGTTGTCCTTCATCAGCAGCAGCGCGTCGGTAGCCACGATGTGTGCGCCCGCCAGGCCGAGGAAGTGATCGGTCGCGGTGTTGATGTTCAGGCCCGGCTTCGGTGGTCGAGTCACGAGGAATTCCCGCTTTCTCCGCCGCGGCGGTGCAGTTCGTCGAGATCGATCGGCATCACCCAGCCCGGCGCCGGCGGCGGCAACGGAATCAGATCCGGCCGCGCCCACCGCGCCATGTCCTCGCACCGATCATCGGCGAGCACCCGGGCAGCCTCGGCCGTGGTCATCGCGTCGAGCCGCTGCGCGGGCCCCGCGACGGTCGACGCCGCGTAGCGGTCGCGGCGGGCGCGTTCGGCGGCGGCGAGGTCCGCGCGCAACTTGCGGGCCTTGCGGTCTCGTGCGCGGCGCACGGCGGCCCGGGTCCGGGCGGAGGCGGCGTCGGCCAGCTCCGCGGTGCCCAGATGGACACCAGAGTCGGCGGCGAAGACCTCGATCTCACCGGTGTGGTTGGGCATGTAGCGGATCCGCACGGCGGTGCCCACCAGCCCGACCATCCAGTCCGCCACGTAGTAGCGGCCCCGCCCGAACCCGACACCTTTGGTGGTGATCTTGCGCTGGCGCCGGTCGTCTTCGAGGGTGAACATCCACAGCTGGGACTCGTCGACCTCGTGCACCGGCGTCGGATCGGCCAGCCACGACTCCAGCGGCGACACCCCGCCCAAGGCCTCGATCTGGTGGCAGGTGTTCCACCAGTCGATCCACGCCAGCACCTCGGCGACGAACGCTTCGAACGTCAGCGCGGGCTGGTCCGGATCGACTGGCGCACCGTTGATCTGGGTTTGGCGGTGGGTGTATCGGGGCAACCGCGCGAACAGCATCTCCTCGGCCGCCCTGTTCACGGCCTCGACCGTGCCCTTCAGATACGGGGTGTAGCCCGGCAAATCCACCACCCGAACCGCGAACGCGCCCATCGCCTCACCCACCGTGCGCGACAGGAAGTCCTTGCCCTGGTCGACCCGCACCACCCCAGGCAGGCCACCGGCCGGACCATACGGCGCCCGCCGCAGCACCGCGGCCCGCAACGCGGCCAGAATGCTGGCCCGGTTCGGGGTCTGCTGTGTCACCGCCGCGCCCAGAATCACATCATGGGTGGCGTCGACGAACCACGTCACCCACGGCTTTGTCAGAATCCCGTCCACGTCGACCTGCACCGCAGCTTCGACATGATCGGCCTCCCACGCGGCATTGCGGTGCGCCGGTGGCCGTTGCAGGAACACATCGAACTTGCGGCGCGCCCGCTCACCGCCCCGCAGACCCGCACGCTCCCCTGGCGTCAGATCCCGCAGAATCGCCCGCTGCACGGTCGACACACTCGGTGGCACTGGTCCGCCATCTTGGTGCTGGTCCACCAACTCCCGGTGCAGCGCAGCCGCGTTGCCACGCCAATAGGCCAGCCGCACTCGCAACTGATCATCGATCCGAAACCGGTCCCGCTGAACTGGCGGCGCATTCATCCGGCGCGCCGACAACCACCGCCACACCGTTCGCTCGGCCACACCGAGCGTCTCAGCAGTCAACCGGACGTGATCGCTGGACAAACCACCCTGGTCCGACATCTGCGTGAGCCGATCGACAGCCGCTCGCCGCAACGCGCGCTTGTTCGCGTCGACCACTGGCCCGGCCTCCCAGATCGGTTGGCTCGCAACCAGATGCGAGCACCAGGCCGTATTCGATCACGCACAGTCCCGGGGCGCGGATTCACTGACATTTTCGTGCGGCCCGGCCACTGACATTTTCGTGCGGCCTCGCAGCTACACCTGACGCTTGGTTCAACCAGGACAACCACGGAAAGATCCATCGATGAGATGGCACGTCGCGGCTCCACTCGGGGGTCCGAATGCGCAATTCAGATGCGACTTTCGCCCGATAACATCACGTCAGCCGCATCCAAACCTGCTTGCCGAGTTCGAGCGCCAGCGTCTTGGTGAACCCCTGCAAGCCGACCTTGGCCGCCCCGTAGTCGACCTGTCCGCGGTTGCCCGGCGCCGAGGTGCTCGACAGGTTCACGATCCGGCCGAAACCCGCTGCGGTCATGCACTTCTGGGTCGCCCGGCCCATCAGGAAGGAGCCGCACAGGTGCACGTTCATCACGGTGTCCCAGTCGTCGGTGGCCATCCGGAACTGGACAACGACCGGCTTGCAAGCTGCCTCGTCGAGGTCGATCACGACCACGGCCAGGCGGCAGGCGACGGCAGCCGCCAGGCCCGCGCGATACTTCACCCGCCAGATCGCGCGGACCCCCGCTCTCATGAGCGGAGGCCCGCGGTGTATCAGCGCAGTCCATGGCCGGTGAGGGCCCTATCGACTGCTCAATTCCATCCGTTGGGCAGGCTACCGCCGAAGTTGCTCCGGACCCAGGTGGCGATGTTTTGTGTCTGGGCTGGCCAGTCGGTGTGCCACACCTGGTTGCCGTTGATCAGCGCGGCGTTCTTCGTGCTCCACGGCAGTTGCATGGCCGCATCGACCTTGTCCCAGGAGGGGAAGTGGCCGGTGAAGTTGCGCCCGACCCATTCCCCGATCTCGACCGTGTGGCCTGGCCAGTCGGTGTGCCACACCTGATCGCCGTTGAACAGCGCCGCGTTCTTCTCGTCCCAGGGGAGCTTGCAGGAAGCATCGATCTTGGTCCAGTCCGGCAGCTTCCCCGTGAAGTTGCGGGAGGCCCAGTCCGCGATGCTCAGCGTCTGACCCGACCAGTCGGTGTGCCATACCTGATCGCCGTTGAACAGCGCGGCGTTCTTCGTGCTCCACGGCAGTTGCATGGCCGCATCGACCGACTTCCAGGAGGGAAGGTTACCGGTGAAGTTGCGCCCGACCCATTCCGCGATGCTCAGCGTCTGACCCGACCAGTCGGTGTGCCACACCTCATCGCCCTTGATCAACGCCGCGTTCTTCACGTCCCACGGGAGCTTGCAGGATGCACTGATCATCTCTCTTCCTCCTCTGAATCTGCCGGGTCATCGGTCCGATGACCGCTGGGACCGCACAGTAGAAAGGCTGAGCTGGATGCTCCTTGACCGATTCGATCCTTGACGAATTTCGCGTCGACTTCCGCGGCCGACCGAGACCGCGCACCGCCCAGGCCGATCACCTTCATGATCGACCGTCCCGTTCCCAAAGTGGCCGGTCAGGACAAGTCCGACATCCGTGTCGATATCAAAGCCAATATACGACGTACGACCTGCAGGTGTTCGACGGTTGACGTGACCGACAAGGCAAGCGGAAAGCCGCCACCGAATCCGGAGTACTACACCGCCGCTGAGAGACAGAGTTGCTTCATAAGCTGGTCTGACCTCGAAGCAAGTATGTACCGATAAGGACCCGAATCATCTCCTTTCAGCTGAAATACCACTTTGACCAGGAAACGGACGGTGCATGCCTCGTTCAGCCGGTGGTCGGCTCGCAGGTAGCTGTAGACGGTTTCGCGGCGGATGCCGAACTCGTTGGGCAGCACGGACTTTCGTTACCCGGCTGCGGCCCGTTCCCGCCGCTGCTGTGCCTGTTCGGTGGTGAGGGCGGGTTTGCGGCCGGTGTAGGTACCGCGGGCCTTGGCGGCGGCGATGCCCTCGCGTTGGCGTTCCAGGATCAGGGCATGTTCGAACTCGGCGAAGGCACCCATCACCGACAAGGGCAGCTCCTGCTCGTAAGTGAGATCGGTCTGGAAGTCCCAGTCCGGTAACGCAATCAACTGGACCATGGCCCACCAGGTGAAGCTGCTCTCACCAACGTGGTTGGCCATCAACCACTCTCGGAAACCGTTGAGGCCCTGCCCGCCGTGTCGACGTGCGGCTTGGTCATAGCCATCGAGGTAGCACGTCACCCCTCGCAGGGATGTGTAGCCGATGTACATACCGGCCTCAGCCACGCTCACCAGCCGGGAAGTGGGCAACTCGGCCGAGATCGCATGGTTCTTCCGGCCAGCCGTGTACGCGGCGATCGAGTGCTGTGCTGGCCGGTTCGGTCAGCGCGCTATGCGGGCATTTGCGGACGTCGTCGGCTAGAGGCGTATCGCCGTACGGACGAGGTCGGCGACGGCTTTGGATCTGCTGTGTGGTGGCCAGGCGATGACGGTCGTGACGGCCGGTGCGTCCGGCACCGGCACGATGGCGTGACCGTCGCGTAGCTGGGCTCGGAGCGACTCGGGCATGACCGCACAGGCCCGTCCGAGCATGATCAGCTGGGTCAACTGGGTATGGTCGCGAACCTGTGGGCCAGGGCCGTCCGGATAACTTCCATCCCGTCGAGGCCAGCGCGGCAGGGGCAGGTCCGTCAGGGCATTGACCTCGGCCATCGACATGTGGGGTCGATTGGCGAGGGGGTGCCCCGCGGGCAGGACCACGACCTGCTGTTCGGTGTGCAGGTCCTCGGTGTCGAATCCGGCCGTCGTGTCGTAGGGCCGGTGGAGCAGAGCAACGTCGGCGCGCCCGTCGCGTAGCAGGCTTTCCGGTTCGCCGGGCCCGCACAGCACCACCTCGACTGCGACAGCGCAGGGGTCGGCGGCGTAGGCGTCCAGCAGCTTCGACAACAGTTCGCTGGACGCTCCTGCCTTGGTGGCCAGCACCACACCGGGCCGGTCGGCAGCGGCGCGGCGGGTGCGGCGCTCGGCGGCTTCGACCGCTTCGAGGGCGAGCCGGGCCTCCCGCAGCAGCACCGACCCGGCCTTGGTCAACGTGATTGCGCGAGCAGTGCGGTGCAGCAGAACGACTCCGAGCCGCCGTTCTAGCTGCTGGATCGCCCGCGACAGCGGTGGTTGCGCCATCGCGAGCCGTTGTGCCGCCCGCCCGAAGTGCAACTCCTCGGCGACAGCGACGAAGTATCGCAACTCCCGCGTCTCCACCACGTCATCGTATCCGGCGCTCACCACGACCAATACCCGTGCGGTATCGCCGCCCACCCAATCGGTCTTGGACGCCCCACCCGAGTCCGCAACATGATCAACGGCATGAGTGAACGGACGATCGCGCTGGTGACCGGCGCGAACAAAGGAATCGGATACGAGATCGCGGCGGGCCTGGGCGCCCTTGGCTGGCGAATTGGTGTGGGCGCGAGGGATCAACAACGCCGCGAGACCGCGGTGGAGAAGCTGCGCGCGGCCGGGACCGATGCGTTCGGCGTGCCGCTCGACGTGGACGACGACGCGAGTGTCGCTGCCGCGGCCGAGCTGATCGCCGACTATGCCGGAGGCCTCGACGTCCTGGTCAACAATGCCGCGATCACCGGCGGTATGCCACAGACACCCACCACGGTCGATCCCGCGACCATGCGAGCTGTCGTGGAAACCAACGTGATCGGCGTCATCCGGGTCACCAACATGATGCTGCCCATGCTGCGCGGCTCGGCATCACCGCGAATCGTCAACATGTCCAGCAGCGTGGGCTCGCTCGCCCTGCAGACCACGCCCGGCATCGACATGGGGCCGATTCCCACCGCGTACTTGGCGTCGAAGACCTTCCTCAACGCCGTCACCATCCAATACGTCAGGGAACTGAGCGACACCAACATCCTGATCAACTCCGGCTGCCCCGGTTTCACCGCCACCGACCTCAACGGCTTCCGAGGCGTCCGCACACCGCAACAGGGAGCGGCGATCGCGATTCACCTCGCGACCCTGCCCGACGACGGACCGACCGGCGGATTCTTCGACGACGCCGGAACAGTGCCCTGGTGACGGCCACACCGGTGCGAACCATTCCCGTTCTCGAAGTCAGCCGCGCATCGCACGCCGGAGGAGAAGCAAGACAATGACAAAAGCAGTCAGGTACGACGAATTCGGCGGAATCGACGTCCTGCGTATCGACGAGGTCGATCGCCCGGTGCCCGCGGCCAGGCAGGTCCTCGTGCAGGTAAGAGCGGCAGGCATCAACCCCGGTGAGGCGGCCATACGCACCGGCGCGATGGCGGACATCTTTCCCTCGACCTTCCCGTCCGGGCAGGGCAGCGATCTCGCCGGAGTTGTCGCCGAGATCGGCGCCGGAGCCGACCGATTCTCGCCCGGCGACGAGGTGATCGGATTCTCCGAGCTGCGGGCCGCCCAGGCCGAGCTGGTCCTGGTCGACGTCGACAACCTCACACCCAAACCGAAGAACGTCTCATGGGAGGTGGCGGGCGGCCTATACGTCGCCGGCGTGACTGCATGGGGGGCAGTGCATTCCGTACAGCTCGAGAAGGGCGAGAGCGTCGTCATCTCCGGAGCAGCCGGAGGAGTCGGCTCGATCGCCGTTCAGCTCGCGCGCCGTACCGGAGCCACGGTCATCGGCCTGGCGAGCGACAGCAACCACGAGTGGCTGCAAAGCCACAGCGTGATCCCCGTCGCATACGGTGACGGCGTCACGGACCGGATCAAGGCCGCCGCACCCAACGGCATCCATGCCTTCATCGACACCTACGGCGACGGGTACGTCGAACTTGCCCTCGCTCTCGGCGTCGCAATCGAACGGATCGACACCATCGCCGATTTCGCAGCAGCCGCAAAGTATGGGGTCAAGACTGAACCCGGGACCAAGGCCAGGCCGGGCGCCGAGGTGCTCGCCGAATTGGCCGGCCTGATTGCCGACGGACACCTCGAAGTCCCGATCGCGAACGTCTACCCGTTGACGCAGGTTCGTCAGGCCTACACCGAACTCGAACGCAGACACACCCACGGAAAAATCGTGCTGAGGCCCTAGTGTCTCCCAATCGGTATTTCCGGTTCACGGCCGGTAGGTTGTCGTGTCGGGCATCATGTCCGCCGTGGCAGCGACTGTCGGTGATCGGTATCAGGTTCTGACGGACAACCAGTGGGAACTGCTCGAGCTGCTCTTACCGAAATCCGATGGCCGCGTGGGCCGTAACTTCTCCGACAACCGCTTGGTCGTGGAGGGGATGTTGTTCCGGTTGCGGACCGGGATGCCGTGGCGGGACCTGCCCGAGGCATTCGGTCCGTGGCAGACGGTATGGAAACGTCACCGTCGCTACGCACGCTCCCTGCTCACCGAGCTCGCTTGCCCGTCAACAATTCTTCCCGACTCGGGCCGGCAACTGGCCGTGACGGGCAGTCGGATCCACTCGAGATAGCCCGGGCACTTGATATAGCCGGACTTCTCGGCGGTAACGGCTACGGCAATACCGCAACCTCCTTCCGCGACATGCTGGACTTAGCACACTCATATGACCTGAGGACGCTCCCCAGACTTCTATCCGACGGGGATCTTGAAGTGCATTGCGCGGTAGGGCCATCCGTCGGCTGTCTTCCATTGCGACACCAGCAGGTGCAGTCCAGCGTCGAGGGTGGATCCGGGGATGATGCTCGGACCGTACAGTTGCGCGATCTTGTCGCCGCCCTGTTCACTCCATGACGAACCCCGCAGCGGTGTGGTCTTGGGCACCAGGTACAGGTTGTCGGTGGGAGTGTCGAGGATGCGCAGGTCGATGTCGTAGCCCCCTATCGTCGAGGCGTCGAAGTTCACCAGAGCCCACTTGTTCTCGATCTTGCGGAGGCACATCTCCCCGAACTTTTCCGCGGAGGGCTCGCGTTCGAGAACCGGTGTCGGCGGATTCCCCCAATTCCATTGTCCGTCACGCCAACCCCAACCGACATAGGCGCCGGGATCGGTGATCTGGTCCTCACGGACGCGGCGCAGGATGACGCCCTTGTCGCGTTGGAAGCCCGTCGAGAAGACGTAGACCCACCCGTCGTCGTCGCGTGCCCACGTCCATAGTTGCGCGAAGCCGCCGTGGAGGCCGGCGTCGAACTGTGCACCGGAGTGCTGCCAGGACTTGCCGTCGTCGGACGACGTCCAGATCTCGGTGCGCACCACGTTGCCGAGGCCTTGGTTGATCATGACGTGCAGGAAGATGTCCTGTCCGATGGTGATGACATCGGAGGGCAGCGCGGTGGTCCCGCCCGCGTGGTCGTAGGGCCACAGCTGGCGGGCGTAGTGCGGATCCGGTCCTGCGGCTTCGTGCCACTCGATGCCGTCGTCCAGGTTCGTCGTCTCCGAGAGCAGCGCCACGGGCGAACGCCAGTCCGCGCTGCCGACCTCGGGGTCGCGGAAGGTGTCACCGAAAACGGCGAGAATCCTCCCCGAGGGTGTCCGGGTCATCACCCCGAGATCGGTCGCGGCCATTCCGAATCGGTCGGTGTGACCGGGTCCGGTCGCATCTTTGATCTTGCGCGCGCCGGTGGCGAGCATTGCCGGCTGCGGGGTCGGCAGTCGCCAGCCGTCCTTGATGACGCCGTACCATTCCCCGGCGTACACATGGCCGGTAATCGGCCAGCCCTTGGCCTGCTGCATCGTCTTCGCGGCGTCCCGAGTGGCGCCGTCGTAAACGCTCGTCTGCGGAATATCGAGCGCTGCCTGCCAACGCTTCAGCCCGTCCTTCGACGATTGCGGCTCGTTTCCGAACAGGTTCGACCACGACTCTTCCGGTCCTTCCAGTGGCCCCCAGTAGTGTCCGTCCGGGAGTGGAAAGCGGTCGGGGTCGTCGGGGACGCTTGCGTACTGCTTGGCCGCGGCGAAGACGACGTCGTAGGGGAAGGTGTCGGGAACATCCCAGTGGGTGCCGTCCTGGAAGCCCTTCAGTTTCACCGACCCGTACGTGTAGTTGTTGTGGCTGGAGACGCCGTGCAGGTCGTTGCCGACACCGGCGATATCGACTCTCTCGATGGGAATGTTGTGGTCCTTCGACACCTTGGCGATGGTGTAGGCCACCATGTCGAGCATCTTGTCGTGCTCGAGCCACGCCTGGCGTTGCTTCGGGTTCGATTCGACGTTGGGCGACGAGCCGGTCCACCGCGGAATCGCGCCGGAGGTGCCGACCAAGGCGATCTGGACCGAAACATGGTTGTCGTCGTCCAGTCCCCGCACCGGCACGCCCCACGCTGCGTTCTTGGTGGAGACGGTCTGGATGATGTGATTGTCGTCGACCATGTAGTGGTACGACCCGTTCTGTTGCCGGGCCTGCCAGTCGGCGACGTTTTCCGCGCGAGTGATCCAGTCTTGATTCTCTGTCGTATGGAGATAGATCCGCTTGTACGGGCCGTGCCCGGAGCGGTGTCCGGGACCGTCGTGCCAAGCGATGTCGTAGCCCTCAGGTGCACGAACGACGATCGGCTCGACGGCGACCGGTACCGGGACGGGAAGCTGGGCGACGTAGTGCCATTGCCCGAAATCCTCTGTGAGCGTGTCGTTGACATCGACGTTGATCCCGGCGACCTTGATGTCGTCGCGCGGGTGGATGAGCCGCTGGAACAGGCAGGCGTGCTCGGAGATCGTCCCCAGCGGCCGACTGCCCAGCCACGTATTCGGCTGCCACAAGTAGCGTTTACCGCTCCCGTCACGGCAGGTGCCGACGACGTCGTCCTCGACCGCCCAGTCGCACGCCAGATACTTGCAATATGCGCCGACGCGCTGCTTGCCCAGCACCGACGCGGCGCCGCGCAGATAATGGCTGGCCAGGCTGTTCCACTCCGACAGCGACAGATCGTCGTCGATCGAGAAGAAGATCGGGGCCTCGGGCGGGCCGCCGCAGTGCTTGTGCCACGCATCGGCCGCCTTGGCATCGGCGACACCGCCGTCGAAGCCCCGGCGCCAATCCGCGGTCTCGTGCTTGCCCTTTTGCCAGTTGCTGACCAGCGGCATATCGAGCTCGAGATATCCGGCGGCCTCCTCGGGCGTGAGCTTTTTGTTGACCAGGCCGCGTTCGGGCGAGTCCACCAGATAGCGAACCGCCCCGTGATATCCGTCGGCCTTCACCGCGCGAGCCCCCGGCCGTGCCGCCGCGTGATCGACAAGCTGCAGCCGCTCGGTTGGCCGCGTCCCGGGGCCTGTGATTCCCGCGCGCCACGTCGCGGGGTCGATCAGCCCGTCCGGCGTCAACCCGTTGGCGAGTTGAACAGCACGCGCCGCGTCGGCGGTGGCCTTGTCGTAGACGCCGGTCTGGGGCACTCCTTGCGCTTGCTGCCACCGCTTCAGCCCCGCGATCCACTCAGGGCGTTCGCTGCCGTGGCGGCCGGAAATGGACGAATCGGGGCCTTCGAGCGGACCGTAGAAGAACCCGCGCGGGAGCGGGAAATCATCGGAAGCGCCCCCGTCCGTTCCGGGGCCAGGCTGCGTACCGGGGTCGACGGCGTCCTGAAGGAAATCCTGCGGATTCCTGGGGTCTCCGCCGAGACGTCCGGGTGGTCCCCACACCTCGAAATGCAGGTGCGGACCAGTGGATTCGCCCTCCGATCCCACGCTCGCGATCTGCTCGCCTTCCCGGACACGATCGCCCCGCTTCACCAGAATGCTCGCGTGGCGCATGTGTCCGAAGACCAGATCGACGCCATGGGTGTCTTGAGCATCGAGCCACACCCAGTTGCCGAATCCCGACACCGATCCTGGCGGCCGATCCGCACCTTCGATGACCATGCCGTCGATAGGGGCAAAAATGGGCGTGCCGAACGGTGCCGCGAAGTCGATGCCGTCGTGATCGGGCCGCTCCGGGGTCCGGAAACCCGACGAAATCGAGAATGTGCTGTGAACTGGCCTGGTGGTCATGGAAGTCTCCTCAAATGTGGCTTTCGGTGTCGGATTCGGCCAACGCCGAGACACGGGCAGCGGCCTACCCGAAGGCGGCGGTGACGACTACTACGGACCTGACTGCGGTCCACGCTCGAACCTTCGGCTGCACGAAAGAAGTTCGCGTAGCCGTATCTGCGCCATCGCGCATCGGAGAAGGACCACAACCCACCCCGCCGACAGCTGATCTTTCGATCCCGTGAGAGAGACTGGCTCATCAAGTCGATGGAATCCCGGAAAACACGCAGCGCATGCAAGTGGCTCACCTGTCGGCCGATGCAATCGGTCAAGCCCTTTTGAGTCCCGCGAGTGACCGGTCGATCCTCGTGCGCGTAGGAGACGAAGAGGTCGTATTCGAACGGCTCCTCGCGTCCCTGGGTCGGCGACTCCAGAACATCAGGAGTACGCGCACACATGGTCCTCTCCTCGCTCCCACGGTGAGCGCATAGAACGATATGAACGGATGCTCCGAGTCTGACCGGACCGGGGACGAAAGTCGCACGTAGTGCACTACTTGGCTTTCGCCATACGCCCGGCTAAAGGAAGAGACATTTGCCGCAATACCGCACGTACATGACGACCCGCTTGCACCGCATCCGAGGTAATTGCGCCG
>NZ_CBDQZP010000036.1:0-29846 GCF_965341865.1 Nocardia sp. bgisy134 | reverse complement strand
GTGCGCAGGCATGAGTTGACCGATGAGCAGTGGCAGGTCGTGGCGGCGTTGCTGCCGGCCTCGGGAGCGAAGGGCCGCCCGCGGGTCGATGACCGGCGGGTGGTCAACGGCATGCTGTACAAGGCCAAGACCGGGATCGCCTGGCGGGACCTGCCCGAGCGGTACGGGCCGTGGAAGACCGTCTACAACCGGTTCTGGCGTTGGTCACGCAACGGCACCTTGTCACTGTTGGTGGCGCGGGTGCGGGTGATCGCCGACGCCGTCGCCGAACTCGACCGAGAGGTGTCGGTGGACTCCTCGATCGTGCGCGCCCATCAGCACGCCGCCGGCGCCCGCCGCGACCGGGTGGTCCACATCGGCGGGGACCGGGTTCTACCCCGAAACGGACGGCGAGCCCGCTGACCACGCGATCGGTCGTTCTCGTGGTGGGCCGACGACGAAGATCCACCTGGCTTGCGACGGATTGGGGCGGCCGTTGTCGATCGTGTTGACCGGCGGCAACGTCAACGACTGCACCGTGTTCACCCGCGTGCTGGCTGGTATCCGCATGCCACGCCCCGGTCGCGGACGACCCTGGACGAGGCCGCGGCGAGTACTGGCCGACAAGGGCTACTCCTCACGGGCGATCCGGCAGTATCTGCGTCGGCGTCAGATCGCCGCGACGATTCCCGAACGCGCCGATCAACAGGCCCACCGGCGTCGCCGCGGCCAAGCCGGTGGCCGCCCACCGACGTTCGACCCGCTGGCCTACCGCCGCCGCAACGTCGTCGAACGTTGCTTCAACCGGCTCAAACAGTATCGAGCCATCGCCACCCGCTACGACAAGACCGCACTGTCCTACCGCGGCATGCTCGACCTGGCCACCCTGCTCATATGGCTTTGAGGACACTTCCTAGGGGTGCCAGCGATCCATTCACGGGCTAGTGCCGCGTCCAGGAAAGTTGATGCTGTAACCAGCCACCCGTGGTGGCGGGTTGATCGCGAAGCTGATGTGCGTGTCGGAATCGCTTGTGCGGCAAGTGATCCACGACCCCTGCCGCTGGTCGAATGCGGATATTGCGCAATGGATCGATTCCAGCGAGGCTTGCGCCCGTACGTCACACGCCTATGGGGGTCGAATGAGTTGGGGTAAGCCGCTGGTGATCGAGGCCGCCATCAATGGGTCGACGTCGAAGGAGGTCAATCCCAACGTGCCGCGTACGGTCGAGGAGATCGTCGCGACGACTCTCGCCTGTGTCGACGCGGGCGCAACCATCGTGCACAACCACAACGACGAGCCGAACTTCGGTGAGCCGAGCGTGCATTCGGCCGATCCCTACGAAGCGGCGTGGAGCCAAATCTGGGAGACCCGACCCGGTTTGCTGATGCACCCCACAACATCGGGTGAGCGCACGTCCGTGGTCGCCGATCGTTTCTCGCACATCGAAGAGCTCCATCGGCGCGGCTCCCTGACCATGACCACCGCAGATGCGGGTTGCCTGTCGCTTGCTTTCGGCGGTCCCGAAGGACCGATGGCCTTACCCGTCTTCGGCAACTCCGCTGCCGACGTCGACCAGGTGTTCGGGTGGTGCCGTGAGGCCGACCTGCCGCTTCACGTGTCGATCTTCGAGCCCGGCTTCCTCAGACTCACCCTCGCGCACCACAAGGCGGGGCGGCTGCCGAAGCGGACGAAGATCCAGTTGTATTTCGGCGGACAAGCGGCACTATTCGGCCTACCGCCGACGCAGACCGGCCTGAATGCCTACGTCGAGATGATCAGCGACGTGGGACTTCCCTGGATGGTCGGGGTGCCGTGGGGGGACGTACTCGGATCAGGGCTCGCCGAGGCAGCCCTGCGAGCGGGCGGCCACGTCCGAGTCGGTCTCGAGGATTATGCCGGACAAGGACAGCCAACCAACGAGGAGCTGGTGGCACAGGCGGCTGACCTCGGCGCGCAGCATAGGCGCCCTCCGGCCGGCGTGGACGATGTCATGGCCGCTCTTTGGGGCTAGTGTATTTGGTAGTCGTAGTGCGCGGAAGCATGCCGGATGATCGGATGAATATTCTCGGCCAGCTCGGGGCACTCGGCATCCAGGCGGGAGCACCAGTGACCGCGACACCGAGCGCAGCATTATCGACTTGCATTGGATGATGGACCGATTCGCGCCGCGCCCGGTGGTCCCGTGTTCGATGTGCGGCGGATCCGCAGGACCGTCCGCTCATCCGCATAGCAGAATGTCCTGAGCAACAGCAGATCTCGGCCTCGGACTACTACGGTGCAGCACAGTGGGCCCGCGCGCCCAGCGGCATGATCGTCGGTGTAGGCGTCGACATCGTCGGCACGGACGGGCCTGCGTGAGCGATGGCGGTGTCCTCACCTTTCCGTAGCCTGGACGGGTGGGAACTGTGGATTCCGGCCGCGAGCCTGATGTGGGGTGGGATTTCGCAGGTCCGGCCGATGCCGTGCCGCTGGGTGCCGCGATCATCGGTTATCGCGACGCGGGTGGCGCGGGGTTGGATCTTCGGGTTGCCGGGACAGCGGCGATCACCGTGGTGATCGAATTCGGGGATCGCGGGCTGATCGTCGACGATGCTGTCGGGCGGCGGACCCTCGGTGGCTTCGTTGTCGGGCTTCCCGTGGAGGCCATGCGTGTTCGTGGCGAGCGGGCAGAGTGCATCGAGGTTCGCTTGTCGCCGATACAGGCGTATTCGCTGTTGGGTGTTTCCCCAACTGATTTGGGCCGGGGCGTGGTCGCTCTGGAAGACCTGTGGGGATCGTGGGCTCGGCGACTGCGTGAGCAACTCGCGTCCACCCGGACCTGGGACGAACGTTTCGCCGTGACGAAATCGTTTCTGGCGCAATGTGAAAGGCCGATGCGGACGCCTGACCCGGAGGTGCTCGCCGGCTGGAATCGCATACTCACCTCCCGTGGCCAGGTGAAGATCGGTGAGCTCGCCGAATCCCTCGGATGGAGCCCCAAGCGGCTGTGGGCGCGGTTCGAGTCCCAGATCGGCCTGACACCCAAGCGGGCGGCGATGCTGGTCCGGTTCCGGTACGCGGTCGACGGTCTGCTGGCGGGGCGGCCCGCCGCCGACGTCGCGGTGGACTGCGGATACACCGATCAGGCTCATCTGTGCCGAGACGTGTCGATATTCGCCAACCGCACGCCGGGGGCACTGAGGGCGCACTATCTGCCCACCATCGCCCAGCAGAGGCACCGGGCCTGGGGAAGTTTTTTCCAATACCGGGCGGGAGCGGTCGGTCGATAGTGGTGCCGTGACCAGCACATTCGATCCCGAGAAGCTACAGACAGCACTGGAGACCGTTCATCGCGCCGGCATGCCCGGAGTTTTCGCCGAGGTGCGCGACGACGACCAAGTCTGGCGTGGCGCCGCCGGAGTCGCCGATGTCGCCACCGGCCGCCCCGTCACGGCCGATATGCGACACCGTGTCGGCAGCATCACCAAGACGTTCACCGCCGCCGCTGTGTTGCAGCTGGTCGACGATGGTGAAATCGAGCTCGACACGCCCATCGGCCACTACCTGCCGCGGCTGGTTCCCGGCGAACGAGGCGCGGCGATCACGGTCCGGATGTTGATCGACCACACCAGCGGCCTCGCCGAATACCTCCCGCATGCCTACCCGTCCCTCGCAGCCTTCCCCGCCCTGGCGAAAACGACACCGACCAGCCTGGATGACAGCCGGTTCACCAGGTTTCACGCGATCGAGCTGATCGAGATGGGGGTCTCTGCGCCCGCTACCGGGACCCCGGGTGGCACACCCGGGGTGTACTCGAACACCAATTATCTGCTCCTGTGCCAACTCCTGGAGTCGATTACCGGTACCTCGGCGGAGAAATACATCACCCGCAACATCATCGAGCGCGCCGGGCTGCGGGACACCGAGCTCCCGGCCGGACCGCATATCAACGGACCGCACTCACTGCACTACGAGGCGTGGTTCGGCATGATCGACCCGCCGCGCGACTACAGCGTCTACGACATGTCGTGGGTGGGGCCGGCGGCTTCGCTGATATCGACCGTCGCGGACCTGAACCGCTTCTTCGGCCTGCTGCTGGCCGGCGAAATCATCAGTCGAGCGTCGCTGGCGCAGATGCAACGTACCGTTCCGGTCATCTCCTTCGAGGGAAAGACACTCGACTACGGTCTGGGCCTGCAGAAGATGACGGTGCCCGGTCACGGCATCTACTGGGGCCATGAGGGTTCGGTCTGGGGCGGCGGCGCGATGTCCATGACCAGCGCTGACGGCAGACGGCAAATGTCCATCGCGGTCAACCTGCAGCGATGGAACCAACTCGACCCCTCGGGGAAACCGCAGCCCCATCCCATCGACGACGCACTTCGGGCTCTCACCCAACTGGCGCTGTGTGGTTGATGCACCAGAGTTCGCCCAGGGACGGGATCTCTGCGGGCTGGAACAGTCGCCGTTGCCGCCGGATCAGCGGTGAAGCTGAGATCTTCTGAGCTGTAACGGCTTTCGGACCTGGCCGTTGAGATCATCAACAGCATCGTTTCCAGATGTTACAGTGATTTCACTAACGCAACTACTGTGGTAACAACGGCTGTTGGTGACCCGACAAACCGGGCGTGACTCTCAATCGCAAACAGCTACAACAGTTTTCGGTCCGTGTCGGTGTCATCGCAGCGGTGGCCGCTGCCGGAGTGGTCGGGCTCGCAGCGCCATCTACCGCCATTCCGCACGACCCAGGCTTTCCGTTCTCGCCGACCCTGACGCGCCTGGTTCCGACCAGCTGCTCGGCGATCATCGACGCGGTCACCGTGCAGCAGGAGAAGCCTGGCACGTTCGGCGTGCGGGTGAAGGTCACCCAGACCGGGGACAGCTGCTCGGACTGGAAGGTCGCCGTGCGCTTCAAGAACCTGGATACCGGGTACGCGGACGGGCAGCAGCACCGCGTCGTGAACGGTGTCGTCCAGAACATGGTGGACGGCGTGATCGTCGGTTTCGGCACGGCGCCGGGCCTCGGCCGGGTGGAGGCTCGGATCGTCGCGCTGGACTCGAACGACAGGGAGATGGAGCAGATCTCGGGTACGGCGACGTTCACACTGAGCTGAGCGCGGGTGCCGTGTCCAGCGATCGGACGGTCGCGGTCGGCGCCTTCGACCGCACGGCACGCACGACGTCGGCGATCGACCGCCGTACCCGGTCCAAGTCCGCCCCGTTCTGCTCAGGAACCCAGTGCGTTGAGCGCGCGGTCCACGTCTGTCTCGTCGTTGTAGAGGTGGAACGCGAAACGCAGTGAGCCCGCCCGGGCCGAGGCGATCACGCCCGCCTCCTCCAGCTGCGGTGCGAGTTCGCCCGCGCCAGGAACCACGACGATCGCCGAACGCCCTGGCACCGGCTCTCGGCCGAGTTCGGCGAGACCGGCGCGGAAGCGGTCGGCCAGATCGAGATTGTGCGCGTTGATCTTCTCGACGGTCAGCTCCTCGATCAGGCCGAGACCGGCCGACGCGGCGACGACGCCCAGCCAGTCCGGGGTCGCGTCGAAGCGGCGGGTGGTGACCGGCAGGGCGCGCGGATCGTAGAGCTCGGTCCAGCGGTCCTCGGCGGCGTACCAGCTCGGCCCGATCGGGCGCAGTGCGGCGGCAGCCTCGGACGCTGCGGCGAAGAACGCCACGCTGCGCGCGCCGATCAGCCATTTGAAGGTCGCGCAGACCCAGTAGTCGGCGTCGGCGAAGCGCAGCGGCAGCCAGCCCGCCGCCTGGGTGGCGTCGACCAGCAGCCGGGCGCCGTTGGCCGCGGTGGCGGCGCGCAGCTCGGCCAAATCGGTGATACGCCCATCGGCGGACTGCACGACGCTCACGGCCACCAACGCGGTCTCCGGCCGCACCTGCGCGGCCAGCTCCGCCAGCGGAACCACCCGCACCGCCAGATCGCCGCGATGCACGAAAGGCATGGACACCGAGGCGAATTCGCCCGCCGCGAGCAGCACCTCCGCGCCGGGCGGCAGCGCGGCCGCCACCGGACCCACCAGACCGGCGACGCCGCTGCCGAGCGCAATGTGATCGGGGTGCGCGCCGGTCAGCAGCCTCGCGAACGCAGCACGCAGCTCCGGCACCATCGAATCGTGAGTCATCGGGCCGCCCCTTCCCGCCGCCCAGCGGGCGTTGACCTCGGCCTTCGCGGTCAGCGCCCGTTTCGAGGGCAGTCCGTAGGAGGCGGTGTTGAGATAGGCGGTCTCGGAACGGAATTCATCGGGCGCTAGCGAGGACATGCCTTGCAGCATGCGACCTCGGTGACCATTCGTACAGCGCCAGCGGCCCGAAAGTGGACCGATCTCGGCCGGACTCGGGACTCAGTTCGTGAATGCTCCCGCGCCGGGCGCCGCGCCGATGCCGATCGGCGATCCGCTCGGTCGCAGTGTCGCCGCGTCGAGGGAGATCACCGAACTCGGCCTGCTGCTCGCCCGCACCAGGGGCTGGAGCAGCGAGGTCGCGTCGAAGCCCGCGATCGGCGCGATGACCGGACCGGCCTGGGGGCCGAGACTGCCCACGTAGAGCTTGGCGCCGTCGGCGGTGAAGCCGACCGAGACCGGCGCGTCCACCGGAACCGAGCTCGTCACGCGGTCGGCCGCCACGTCGACCACCTGGACGGCGTTCGCGCCCGGGGTGGCCACCACGAGCCGATCCCCGTCGGGGCTGAACGCGCCCGACACCGGTGCGCTGCCGGGCGGCAGCGGGATGGCGCCGAGCCGCCGCCAGGACACCGTGTCGATCACCGAGACGTTGTCGCCCAGCGCGTTCATCGCGTAGAGCTTGTGACCGTCGGGGGAGACCGCGGCGAACGCGGGCACCGAGCCGTCGATCTGAATGCGTTCGCCGAGTTGGAATCCCGACTCGGGGTCGAACACGGCGGCGGTCGAGTCGGCGAACACGGCGTAGAGGCGTTCACCGTCGGGAGAGATGGCGGCGGCGAGCGCCAGCGACGGCAGCGGCATCGAGCGGACCAGCGTGTTGGACGTCGTACTGAGCACGTCGATGGACGGGCGGGCGGTGACCACGTAGACCAGGTCCCGGACCGGATCGGTGATCGGTCGCGTCATGCCGTCCGTCCCGCTGATCGGAATGCGGGTGGTAACGCTGTCGGTGGCGCGGTCGATGACAACAATGTCGTCGGCGCCGACGAACGGTGGATTGAACGCCTGGACATAGAGATGGCGTCCGTCCCGGGAGGCCGTCACCGCGGATGCCTGCGGTCCGACTCCCTCGACCCGGCTGACGATCTGGTCGGTCGCGGTGTCGACCACGACCACCGCGCCCTCGCCCGCCACCGGGATGTAGGCCAGCGGCCCGGTATCGGCGGCCCCGGCGGTCGGCGCGAGCAGCGACAGGGCGACCGCGGCGAGCGCCAACGCGCGCGACGATCGCCGCCGGAACCGGTTTGCCATCGTAGGACCTTTCTGGTGGGTATCCGAACGGACTATTCCGCGTAATCGCCGTCGCCGCAAGCGGTTGCCCCGCTACCGGGACGTATTGCGGTGGCGGGGGCTCGTTTTCCGTGCCGATTCTTCGCGCGGCCGAACCGTTCAGACCTTGTCGGCCCACATGTTGCTGAGCAGCCGGTGGCTCGGCGTATCGGCGAGCGATCGGCTGGATTCGTAGATCCGCCGATAGCTGGTCTCGGTGATGCGCCACCGCCCGTCGGCGTCGCGCCGGTACCGGTCGTCGTAGTACCCGGCGCCGCGGATCAGCACGCCGTACTCGGTGGCGATGACGGTGTCCTCGAAGGCCCACGACCCGGTCGCGGTGTCGCCGTCGACGGTGATCTCCGGATGGTTGGCGATGTGCACCGTGAGAATGCCGGGGCCGAGATTCTGGCGCATGAAATCGGTGATGGCGGCGCGGCCGTCGAGCGCGAGCGGTTCGCCCAGCGCGTGCGTGCCGTAGCGTCCGACCGCGTCGACGGCGAGCGTGTCGGCGAACTCCGCCCAGAGCTTGAGATCGAGGGTTCGGAAGTAGCGGTACTTCAGCTGGCGCACGGCTTCGATGGCGGCGAGATCCATGCGCTCAGCCTGGCACGAGGCGGCGCGCTCGACAAGAACGTGTTCTCATTTTATGTCGTCCGGGTGCAGCGGCGCGGGCGAATGGGTACTCGACGAGCGGGTGTGGAGCGCCCCTCCGCGCCGCCGTGCACATACCCGTCACGAGGAGGAACCGTGACCGAGACGCCCGTGCCCGCCGACCGCCCCGCCGAGCCGTCCGTCGACCAGCGGCATGCCTTGCAGACCGCCGCCGCCCGGCTGGCGAACGAGTTCGAGGGCGTCGCCCCCGAGACCGCCATCGAACAGTTCCTGCAAGCCGCCTACGACCACATGGCCGACCACGCCACCTTCGACCACTTCCTTCCCCTCCTCGCCGAGCGCTACACGCGTGAGTGGCTGCACGCCTTGGCCGAAGCCGAAACCTCGGCGTAGGTCCGTCGATGCCGCGGCTGTCGACGAAATCGACATACCCGTCGTGCCCGGCGACGCGGGCGGCCGAACCGATCAGGAATCGAGAAGCGCTGGTCACCGCGCCGCAATTAGCGTTGTCGCCATGAACATCACCACTGATCAGACCGCCATCGACTACGTCATCCTCGAGGTGTCCGACCCCACGGCTGCCGCGGCCTTCTACGACGCCGCGTTCGGTCTCGGCGACAAGGTGCGCGTCCGCGCCTCGGAGGCGCCGACGACCGGCTTTCGAGGCTTCATCCTGTCGCTCGTGGTGTCGCAGCCGAGCACCGTCGACAGCTTCATCGGCACCGCCATCGAGGCGGGCGCGACGACGCTGAAGCCGGCCAAGAAGAGCTTCTGGGGATACGGCGGCGTCATTCAGGCCCCGGACGGGGCGATCTGGAAGATCGCGACGTCGGCGAAGAAGGACACCGGGCCTGCCATCCGGGAGATCGACGATCTCGTGGTGCTCCTCGGGGTCGACAACGTCAAGGCGACCAAGCAGTTCTACGTCGACCGCGGCCTGGCCGTGGGAAAGAGCTTCGGCAGCAAGTACGTCGAGTTCGACACCCCGCCGTCTTCGGTCAAGCTGGCGCTCTACGGACGCCGTGCCGCGGCCAAGGACGCCGGCGTCAAGCCGGAGGGCGCCGGGTCGCATCGGGTCGTCATCGGCGGCGGTTTCGGGGCCTTCGCCGACCCGGACGGGTTCGAGTGGGAGGCCACCCCGGCTTGAGCCGGCGAGTCCGGCGCCTCGACCCGGGCGTATCCCGGCGCAGCTCAGCGCTCGTCGAGTCGACTTCGGCTAGGGCGCGCGCAGAGCCGCGGTCCTATCGGTAGCCCCGTTTGAGCAGGTACTTGGCTCCTGCCTCGAAGCCCGCGGGGCTCAGCACTTCGAAACCGAAGGCATCGGCGAGGCGGTCGGTCGTATCGAACGCGGCGCAGACCGCCAGCGCGTCCGCGACTTGCCGGCGTGTGACACCGGCGGACAGCACATCTCGCATGTCCTCGACGTTCACCGTTCCTTCCCGGGTCAGCTTGCCGAGCATGCGCAGCGTGGCCCGCAGTCCGTCCTCGATGGGGGCCGATTCCACGTCGGCCAGCACCGCTCGAACCTTCGCGCCGTCCTGGTACGCCTGCCCCGCGGTCGCGGTGTGCGCGCCGATGCAGAACGCGCTGTCGTTGACCTTCGACACGAAGGCCGCCATCAGCTCTCGGTCGGCTACCGACCAGGCGGAGGGCCCCCGCATCGCTTCGTGGGTGAACGCCTTCGCCAGGGCGCCGTAGAAGTCGGGCCGGTAGAAGACCAGCTTGGCGGCGTCCGGCACCGGCTGCCCGGAGAACGCCCGGATCAGCGTGAACAACAACTTGATCCCGGGACGGTAACCGCGGTTGAGGATGTCGAGTCGCATCACCCGGCCTCCCCGCTGCCGGTTGCTTCGGCCAAGGCTGCGAGTCCGGCGGCGTACCGCCGGGCGGACTGGCCGACCGCGGCGGAGACGACCAACTCGAAGAGCTGATCCTCACTGAAGCCGGCTGCCTTGGCCGCGGCGAAGTCGGCATCGGTGACCTGCGCAGGCTTCGTAGCGACCTTGCCGATCAGCGCCTGCAAAGGCGGTGGAACATCGGCATTGCGGAAGGCGCGGGAGCGTTGGTCCCGAGATGCCCTGCCCTCCCCGTTCAGGACGCGGTCCACCAGAGCGCGGTGCGCTGCTTGCTTCTTGTCCTCGTATGACACAGCGGCTTCCACCTCTCCACGAGTTCAGCTACTGCCTCCACGCGCACCACGATAGGCCCACCGGGCAGCGGTCAGAACTCACACCTTCTCCGGGCTGATGTGAATCGGCAGAGCCCCTGTGCGCCAGACGATCCGCAGGGCCAATTCCGAGAATCGCCATCCCACGTTCGTCCGCCCTGTCGATCATGCTCCCCACCTGACCCATACTCGCTCGGCAGTTGGCAGATTCGCGATGACGGCGACGAGGACGACTATGACAACACCGGCCACCACGATGTCGCCGGCGATTGTTCGTGCTGGCAAATGGTTCGGCTTCCCCACCAGTGGGCGCCGAAGCGCGGCGAGGGTGACGATGGGGACGCAGGCCAAACATCCGTAGAGCATGACCGTGTGGAGGTCGGCGGCCAGCCGAGGCATGGATAGGGGTGGCACACAGCTTGCGGGGTTCGTTCCCCACAGGTCGATGCAGCGGGCCGTTGCCCACGTCGCTAGTTGACCGACCGTCCCGATGATCGCGGCGATCGACGCGGCGAGAACGGCGCTGCGCATCCGGAAAGCACGCGATCGGACGAGTACGGCGAGGGCTGCGACGACCTGAAGTGCGACTGCCGCAGTGAGATAGGCGTGCCAGAACGTGTCGAGGAAAGCGTCTCCGGCGGGCGTGCCGATGCGGCGATCGGATGCGGGGACCGCGTCCTGAGCCCAGAAGGCAAGGCAGATTCCGAACCCCACCACCGAAAGTCCCGCGATGGTTCCCGCCGCAACATGCCCCCGTTGTGATGCTCGTGGACCAAGGGGAACCAGGAACACCAGCACGATACCGAGAAGCGTCAACGGGTTGATCTCGACCAGATTCAAGACCGGAAACGCAGGTGGGCAACGTAACGCCTGCCCGAATTGAGCAGTCGAGATCCCATCCCACCAGCACCCGAGTCCAGCGGTCTGTTCCTCGCGCCGCCAATCAGCTGAGACATACCATGCCGCGAACCACGGGCTCGCGATGACCGCACCGGCGACGAGCAAGCCCAGTGTTCGTCGTCGAGACGACGAAGCGGGCTCGATCGCCGAGCGGAACCACAGCGCGAGCAGTATCAATCCGATGGTGAGGGGGATAGCAGAAAGGATCAGCGGAGTGAAATCACCGTTCCACCATCGAGAAGACGCCCATACGTGCGGGGTGCTGCGCAGGTGGTAAGTCAGCAGCGGCACGGCAAGACCTGCGACTAGACCTGTCACCAGGACGATTGGCTGCAGCGCGCACGCCCGCGGTGACACTCGACAGTCGACCGTCGGACCCCGGCTTTGCCAGAGCGAGATCAACAGCACCGTCGTCGACAACGCACCGATGCCCGTGCCGGTGAGGGCCACGCCTTGGAAGGTGTTGATTCGTCCGAGAACATCGAGGAACAGCTGCTGGACCAGCTGGTCGAGATTTGCCGCCAAAAGCCCGAGGGCCAGTCCGGCCGCCCACAGTTGTACCAACGATGGACGCCACACCAGGTGGGGATGCTTGCGCGCGGCGATCCTGGCAGCGGGCATCGGATGTGTCCCCAGCAGCTGCACGAAACCTGTCCAGCGACCGAGTCGACCACGGGAACGTTTCGGGTAGAGGCGACGCAGGACTACTTCATCTGCACCGTCGTGCTGAGCAGCGGTCGCGTCGGCGTGCAGCTCACGGGCGCGCAACACCGAGTTGCGGGTCAGAAAGACCAGAGCGGTCAGCACCAGCGTTTCGGTGACCAGCAACGGCCGATCCACGAGGTGGGCAGTGAGCTCCGATGCGGCGGCCGACCGGTCGAAACTATCGGTGGCGGAGAAGGCGGCGAGCACGAACAATGGCATCGCGACAACCGCGACGAATGCCCACCACAGAGCAATGGTTACTTGGGTGAGATCGACATCGCGGTTGCGCAGGTGGGCGAGCTCGTGCAGGACCGTCGCATCGAATGTGTCGGGGTTGTCGTGCAAGTCGCGGACGAGCGCCGCGTCCAGACGGATTCGCCGCCGCCGCGGAAGTCCGAAGACGCTGCCTCCGGCCGAGGCGCTGCCCCGTCCGGCGACGTACCACTGGGGCGCGCGCCTCAACCCCATCTGGTCGACCAGTTCCTGCAGGTGCGTCAGCACGTGAGCGTTGTAGGCACTCGGTTCGTATCGCACCCACCCGTTCCACAATGTGGTCCGCACCGGATGTAGTAGATAGAGCACCGCCGTGCTCGAGATCAGTACTAAGAATCCTGATCCGATCCACTTCAGTTTCGCGTAAAAGGCGGGAGCCTGACATTCGATCAGCAACGACCGCCCGGTCTCGTAGGTGTCGGGCAGGGCGATTCTCGGATCCGCGAAGCAGCGACCGAAGACCGAGAAGAAATAGTTGTGACTGACTGGTGCAAGGAAGAAGAGTTGATAGAAGATGAACAGGCCACTTGCGCCGACCAGCAGGATCAGGAGCGCGAATCGCAGCGAGGTGCCCGCCGGCGGCCGGAGGACGTTCATCACTGCTCATGCCGGTTCTCATCCGCGCCGACGCCGCGCAGATTGGCGATCAGCAAGTCGGCGATCCGTTC
The DNA here is from genome assembly GCF_965341865.1 of Nocardia sp. bgisy134. Classification (GTDB taxonomy): domain Bacteria; phylum Actinomycetota; class Actinomycetes; order Mycobacteriales; family Mycobacteriaceae; genus Nocardia. The sequence goes on along the minus strand of NZ_CBDQZP010000036.1, from coordinate 17,094 downwards.
CGACATCTCCGGGTCGGCATGTGCTTCCTGTGCGGAGGTCACCGCGAGTTGACGAAGCGTGGACTCCTGGGCGGGTGTCAACGCGCGAAATGCTCGGCTGATCTCTTCGCGCGAATGCACGCGGCGGCGTTGGAAAACTCCAAAAACCTTGCGCACCAGCGCATTACTGGTCCGTCGGGCGAGTGGGTCGATAAACGCGTTCAGCAGGGTAGTGGCTGCGAACAACACCGCGGGTGTCAGCATTGTCGCGGTTTCAGCCAGCCCGAACCCGAGGGGGCCGGCTTTGCTCCTGCCATGCAGGGTAGCCTTCGGAGATTTGAAGTACGCTCGGCTCACAGCATCGAACACCGGTAGCTCGGCCGGAACCACTTCACCGACTACGTCACGGGCGAGATCGGAAACAACCGGATCGAACACGAGCCAACCTCCGAATCGAGTGAGCCGGGATGTCAATGCTCCGAAATCGCCTGTCGCGCAGGCAGTGTTACTCGAAGGACGAGAGCGTGCGGCGGGCCCTGGCCAGAGGGTTGCGGGCCCGACGCACGGCCCCTCTCTCAATTCAGTTGTCCTGACTTCGGGTTCGAGCTCGTCAGCGCGACCAGTCGTGGCCCCAGTAGCTGTCCGCGGTGATTTCCTCCGCGGTGTAGGTGGATTCGTCCACCAGCAGCCCCTCGGTGCCGAATTCCAGATCCCAGCCGCCCGGGGTGCGGACGTAGAAGGAGATCATCTTGTCGTTGGTGTGCCTGCCCAGCGTGGAGGACAGGTGGTAGCCGGCCTTGCCGACCCGGTCCAGTGCGCGGCCCACGTCGTCGAGCGCGTCGACCTCGACCATGATGTGCACCAGCCCGGAGCCTTCCTTGCCGCCGGAGGGGATCAGCGCAAGACTGTGGTGCCGCTGGTTGACGCCGAGGAACCGCACCCGCATCGGGCCGTATTCCGGCGGGGTCGGCAGCCGGAACGCGCCGCGCGGCAGGAAGCCGAGTACCTCGGTGTAGAAGCGGAACGCGACGTCCAGGTCCGGCACCGGCAGCACGACGTGGCCGAGGCCGAGTCCCTCGGTGACGAAACGGTTTCCGTGCTGGGTGACGACCGGGCTGTGGTCGAGCACCGGGCCGTGGAAGACCTCGACGGGCGTCCCCGCGGGGTCGGCGAAGGCGATCGCCTCCTCGACCCGGCGCGCGTCGGCCTCCTCGACGGAGAGCGTGGCAACCTCGATTCCCGCCGCGCGCACCGCGTCTCGCGCGGCGGCCAGCGCACGGTGGTCGCGGACCTCCCAGCCCACCGCGAGCACCTTGTCGGTATCGCCGGGCACCAGCACCAAGCGGGCGCCGCGCTCGTCCATGCGCAGGTAGATCGCATCCGGGTCGGGACCGCTGCCCTCCGCGAAACCCATCACGTCGAAGGCGAAGGTGCGCCAGGCATGCGGATCGCTGACCGCGACCTTCACATAACCGAGCGAGCTGATGACAGCCATGGGGTGGTTCTCCTCAGTCATAGGTGATCCGGACCGTGTCGGTGACCGGAATCGCCTGGCAGGCAAGCACATAGCCGTCGGCCAGGTCGTCTTTCTCCAATACGTCGTTGCGCAGCAGCTTCACCTCGCCGTCGCTCAGGCGGCACACGCACGCGCTGCACGCGCCCTCGCGACACGAGTACGGCGCCTCGATGCCGCGGGCCAGCAGCACGTCGAGCAGCACCGTCTCGCGCGGCCAGCCCAGTTCGTGAGTTTCGCCGTCGATATCGACGGTGACGGCCGCCGCGTCCTCGTGCCCGGCGTCGGCCGCGGGTACGGGCGCGAACGGGTCGCCGGTGAGAGACAGGAACCGCTCCGAGTGCACCCGGTCGACGCCGAGCCCGGCGGCGGCCGACTCGACCGCATCCATGAAAGGCTCCGGCCCGCAGACGAACACGGCGCGATCGGCCCACGGCGCCAACAGCGACTCCAGCTGCCGCGCGGAGGGCAGGCCCTGCACGGTCTCCAGCCAGTGCACCACCGTGAGACGGTCCGGGTGGGCCGCCGCGAGCTGAGCCAATTCGGCCGCGAAGATCACCGAGCCCTCGTCCCGGTTGGCGTAGACCAGGGTGCAGCGCCCGCGTCCCTGCGCCAGCGCCGATTTCGCGATGGACAACACCGGCGTGATCCCGCTGCCTGCCGCGAGCAGCAGTAGATCGTCGTCGAGCGAGGCCGGGGTGAACACCCCCGCCGGGGGTAGGCTTTCGAACTCCATACCCTCGGTGGCGTTGTCGCACAACCAGTTCGAGGCATAGCCGGATGCCGTCCGCTTCACGGTCACCTTCAGCGGACCGTCTTCGTGCGGTGCGCTCGACAGCGAGTACGAGCGCGCCACCGACCCGGTACGGTCGCTGGGGATTCGCAGGGTGAGGAACTGGCCGGGCCGATACGCGGGGCGTTCACCCTCGGCGACCAGTTCCAGCGACACCGCGTCGGGGGTCTCGGCGATCACGCGCGCGACGCGCAATCGGATGCTCACGACTGCACCTCGCCGGCGCTCGGTTCCGCCGTGAGCAGAGCTGCTGCGTACTTGGTTCGCTCGCTCACAACAGATCCTGCTCTCGGGTACTGAGACCCAGCGCGCCCGCGATGACCGCGTTGTCGATGCTGCGGCGTAGCGCGGCACACCCCGGCATGGGCCCGCCGCCGTTGCCGCGCAGCTCCGCGCAGCGTCCCGCCGCGGCGGCGGTCCACTGCACGCTCGTGTGCGCGGGGCTGAATTTGACGACGGCGACCCGGTTTCCGCAGGCCTGACAGATGACGGCGTCCATGCTGCTGCGCTCAGGCCTCGCTGCTCGCGCGCTGCGCGGCGAGATTCTCGGCGACCTCGGCCTCCCACGCGCTGATCGCGCGGGTGGTGTCGACCTCGAATTCGAAACGGTCGGTCATCTTCTCGTCCACCTCGGCGACGTCCCGGTAGAACTGCTCGTACCAGCGACGCAGCTGGTACACCGGCCCGTCCTCTTCGCACAGCAGCGGGTTGTCGATGCGGGTCTTGCGCTTCCAGATCGCCACGTCCTGCTCGAAGCCGCGGCCGAGCCCGCCCGCGAACCGCACCGCCATCGCGTCGGCCTCCTCGGGCGCGAGACCAGGCAGCTTCTTGACGATCGCGCCGTACTGGAGCACGAACTTGGTCGGGGTCACCGGGTAGTGGCAGTTGATCAGCACCGCTTCCACCGTCTGGCCGTTGGACTCGTTGACCAGGTTGTCGATCATGTAGGAGGGGCCGAAGTAGTGCGCCTCGGAGTGCAGCACGTTCTTGCCGCCCGCTTCCTTGGCCAGCTCGCCCTGCATGTCCTCGCGACCGATGGAGGTCATGTACTGGCTGGCGACGTGGCCCTCGAAGACGTTCTTGAAATAGGTCGGGAACGCGAAATGCACGTAGAAGAAGTGCGCCATGTCGACCACGTTGTCGATGACCTCGCGGCAGTTCGCGCCGTCGATGACGATCTGGTTCCAGGTCCAGTCGCTCCACTCGTCGCTGAACGCGCCCTCGATGCGGGGGATCGTGACGTCCTCCGGCGGCGGGTTGCCCTCGGGGTCGTGCCAGACGAACAACTGCCGGTTCTGTTCGAGAGTGGTCCACGCCTTGGTGCGGGCCAGCGGCGGCACTCGGCGCGCATACGGGATCGCCGCACAGCGGCCGTTGCCCTTCCAGCGCCAGTCGTGGAAGGGGCAGGCGATGGTGTCGCCCTTGATGGTGCCGTCGCCGAGGTTGCCGCCCATGTGCCTGCAGTAGGCGTCGAGGACGTTGAGCGTGCCGTCCGTGCCCGCGAAGACCACCAGTTCGGTGCCGAACGCGGTGATGGTGTGCGGCTTGCCGTCGCGGAAGCTGTCGGCGAGGCCGAGGCAGTGCCAGCCGCGCGCGTAGCGGGCGGGCGGGGCGCCGGTGTCGATCACGCGCACCTGATCGTCGGTGTTCGCCGTGCTCATGATGTCGGGTCCTCCAGAGGTATTTCGCTCAGGCCTATGTCGTTCCGGGCTATTTCGATGCTGTGACGGCGCTCGCTGCGCCGGTAGGCGTGGTCCCACTGATCGGGAGCCGCTCAGACCACCGCCAGCCGCTCGTAGCCGGACCGGTAGAACAGCAGCGGCGCGGCCTCGCGCTGCTCGCTCAGCTCGGTGACGTGCGCGACGACGATGGTGTGGTCGCCGCCGTCGACCTCTCGCTCGAGGGTGCAGTCGATCCAGGCGATGGAGCCCTCGAGCAGCGGCGAGCCGTTGGGGGAGCGGCGCCAGCGCAGGTCGGCGAACTTGTCCTGGCCGCTGCGGCCCAGCTGCCTGCACACGTCTTCCTGATCGTCGGCCAGGATGTTGACGCAGAATCGGCCCACCTCGCGGATGCGCGGCCAGGTGGTGGACGTGCGGGCCGGGAAGAGTGCGACAGCGGGCGGGCTCAGCGACAGCGCGGAGAACGACTGGCAGGCGAAGCCGAGCGGCTGATCGCCTTCGAGCGCCGTGATCGCGGTGATGCCGGTGCAGAATCGGCCCAGGACGGCCTTGAAGTCGAGATCGACGGCCATGGTGCTCCTAGTTTCGACTAGAAATATTCCGTTTCGTCATGACCGTAGGCGGCGGGGTGTCGGAGGTGTCAAGCACGGGTTCCGGCTACCGAGAAAGATCCGTACCGATCTCCGTAGTTTCCGGGATTCAGGCTCGACGCGGGCGCGGCACTGTGATGGGAGACACAAACACATGTGCCGAAATTGCACATGCCTAATCGAAATACTTCTAAGCTTTGAGTCGCTACACAATGGAGGTGAGCCATGACGGTCGAGATGCTGACCCATCCCGAGTCCGGCGAGTGGACGGGTACGGGTCGTGCGACCGCCAAGCCGGCCCAGCCGCCGGTGTCGATGATCGAACGAATGACGCTGATCCTAGATGCGTTCGACGGCGCGACACCGACTTTGACCCTGCTAGGTCTCGCCGAACGCACCGGGCTGCCCCGCTCCACGGTGCACCGCATCCTGGATCAGATGATCCGGCTGCGCTGGCTCGCGCACGCTCCCGGCGGCTACCGCCTCGGCATGCGCACCCTGGAGCTGGGCGGACTCGCCGCCGACCACAACGAGATTCGCGATGTGGTGAGCCCGCTGCTGCACGATCTGTGTCAGCGCACCGGGATGGTCGGACACCTCGGCGTGCTCGACGGGCGCGAGGTGCTCTATCTCGACAAGGCGGGTGGACGCCTGGCCGCGACCATCCCGACCCGGCTCGGCGGCCGCATGCCCGCGCACAGCACGGCATTGGGCAAGGCGCTGCTCGCGACGCTGGAACCCAGCATCGTCGAAGCGTCGTTCCGTGACCGGCTGCCCCAGCTGACCGCCCGGACCGTTTGCGACAGAGGCGAACTGCACCGGGAGCTGAACCGGATCCGGCACCGCCAGGGCGTCGCCGTCGACAACGAGGAATCGGTCAGCGGCATCGCGTGCGTGGCCGTGCCGGTGCGCGGGCGCGGCGCCGCGGTGGCCGCGCTGTCGCTGTCCGGGCAGGTCAGCGGTGAGCGGCCCGCGCTGGACACCGCCCGGCTGGCGCGCGTTCTCGTCGAGGTCGCCCACGAGGCGGGCCGGGCGCTGTTCCCGCGGCACGCGCGCTGGCGCTGAGATGTTCGGCGCCGGGCAATTCGATCCCGGCGGCGCTGTGACCGTTGGGTCCGGCGACCCTAGTACTGCGACGGCAACCGGAACTACCGGTTGCCGCAACGTCTAGCCTTCCTCCGGCGGCGGTGGATAGTGGTCGAAGAAGGTGGCTGAAACAGGCGACAAATCCAAGTCCCTGCGCGCCGAGCCGATGAATTTGCCGAAGGCATCGTGAACCGGAGTTCGTGCCACCCGCCAGTCATCGATGGAGGCCACACGCTTCTCTGCCACCGCCAACTCGAGGGCAGCAAAGGCTTTGCCAACGGAGGTCGTCGCTTCGACCACCGCGGGCGATCCGTGAAGCCAGACTCCTGCAACCGCACTCGGCCACTCGGACCAGATCTCTCGTCGATCGATCCAGATCACCCCACGTGCGGACCGTGCCGCGATCCGGCCCGATCCGTTAAGGACCAGCAGAATTCGATCCGCTCCCGGCCGCGGCCGACACGATCCTCGCCTGCGACGCCAGACCTGCGGCCGTATCGGGTCTACGCACTCAACCCTCCAACTCGGCGCGTTCGGACTCGGTCGACACGATCTCCGCGACCCGGGACCCAGGCTCGGCGCCAGCACCCACCACAACCGATGCCGAATCAACGACTCGACAAACGAGGCCAGCTCCACCGCTGCCTCCAGTCCGGTCAGTGCTACTACGAACAGATCGCGTGAGTCAGCCAAAGCCGGGGTAGCAGTTGCTCTATGGTTGGACAGCCCTTCTGCGATGTAACCTCGGAATTTGGTCGATCGTCGGCATCGTAGGTTCGTGCTACGGTCATGTCCTTCACGGAAGTGTTTCACTACTGGTCAGGAGGGGGACAGTGTCCGAAGAATTCAAGGTAGAGCCGGACGACCTGGACGAGTTCGCACTACAATGAAAGACCTATCTGCCCAAGCGGGCAGGGCGAAAGAATATGTCAGCAGCTATCGGAATATTAACGCTGAGCAAGGTCGAATTCACGTGAGTGCAAACGGATTGGTCGACGAAATATTCGGTGAGCGTCGGCAACGGGGCTGGCTGGAATGATGGCTCGATACCCGGATGTGGATGTGGTTCCTGTCGCAGTCCCCGTGGTCACCGCAACTCGGCCTCTGTCGAAGGGGTGGCGAGATTCGGGCATTCGATTCGAGGTGGAGCTTTGCGAGCCCCTGCCGGATGTATGCAGCAGGCATGGCCTCCCCGCGATCGGTCGCCGGTCCGAAGTGGTTCTTTTTCACGAGGGCACCCGCGGGCGGGAACAGCTCACGCCGAACTCGACGTTTCGCACCTTGGCTTACAAGATGTTCAGCTTGGGGCCCAACCGTCTCGAGATCAACACCTGTCTCCGTGGTGAATGGCCGGTGTGCCACCGTTGCCTCCGGTCGTCTCGCAGGTGTCGGAGGATTGCTCGAAGTATTGTCATTGTCGGGTTGCTTTGTGTCGCAGGATTGGTAATAGCCAGAATTCTGGGCCTGACGAGCGCTGTTATGGTTTCCTTGGCGGTCGTGGTATTTCCGGGCTGGATTCCTGCAGGTCTTTTGGTCGCTTCCATGCTCCATCGTCGGGCAAATACCTTCATTTGGTTTCGTCCGATAGTGGCTGAGGATACTGTTGTTGTCGAGGCGCACCCGGGATTTGCCGCCGCGATGGCCGGCTCGACCAATGGTGGTATCGCCTAGAACTCCACAGCGGCAGTTCGAGATGTTGTGCCCGCCTTCGCTGGTAGTGGGCCTGTTCGGCGCGGTGTTGACGTCTTCGTTGCTCAGATCGACCAGCGCCGCCTGAGATTCGGCCCGGATCGGGCGGCCCGCACAGGCTGGGACCGGTCGGCCCTCCTGCCGCCGACCAGCCGAGTTCAGGTCGTATCTTTCAAGCGGGTAGGGCGTCGCCGATGGTGGTCTCGAAGAGGCCGCGGAGGGTGTTGGCCGTGAATTCGTCCAGCGGATAGAACAATTCGATCGCCAGCTCCGAGAGGGTGACGTCGGAGGGTGCGCCGAAGGTGACCATTGTGGTGAAGATTCGTAGCTCACCCCTTTGGGTGCGAATGCGCAGGGGAACCGCGAACGGACTCGGTGGCATTGCGGCCGTTTCCGATTCGGTCTCCGGTGGCACCGGGTACTGGGAGACCTCCTCGTACAGGTTGCGCAGGATCGGGTCGTCTGTGGCTTGGACCTGACGAAACAGGTTTTCCAGGAGGAAGTCTCGGACTTCGCGGTGATTGACCAGGTGCGTGGAAGCGGACGCACTGGCCGGGTGCAGGGCGAGGCGGTACATATTCCGTGGCTCGGCCAGCAGATGTTCGGGGATCTCGTCCTCGAGCAGACTCATCGCGCGGTTGGTGGCGACCACATTCCAGTAGCGGTCCACCGCCACCGCGGGATACGGCTCGTGCGCGGCCAGTATGGTGTCCAAGGCTGCTCGCGCGGCTGCCAGTTCCACATCGTCGAGACTGCTCTCCCGGTACTCCGGCGCGAACCCACCCGCCAACAGCACCGTATTACGTTCTCGCAGAGGCACTGCCATGACTTCGCAGAGTTTCAACACCATGGCCCGGCTGGGTTGGGACTTGCCGGTCTCGACGCAGGAGAGATGCCGCGCGGAGCTGTCGGCGGCCAGTGCCAGATCGAGCTGACTCAATCGCCGCCGCTGCCGCCACTCGCGGAGGAGTGCGCCCACCGGGGAGTGCTGTGCCGATCGCGTCATTCGCGCAGGATATCCAAGCGCCGATCAAGTCCTCCATGACCTCCGAGGTCATTGAGACCATGATCGACCACTGGCAGCGTTGCCGTCATGACGACAACGACAGTTCCGGTCCTCGACACCGGTCACGATTTACTTCGCGCAGTCCTTCGCGTGGATGGTTGGAGCACAGGCGCATTCGGCGCGATCCTGCTGGCGGTCGCGCCGGGCCTGCGCGAACCCCTGGGCCTGCCGACCACCTGGTCGATCCCATTCGGTGTCGCCATGCTGGGCGGCGCGGCCGCCTTGCTGCTCCTCGCGGGATATCCGGAGATCCCGGCGCCCCTGGCGGTCACGGTAGTGACGGTCAACGCCCTGTCTGCGGTCGGAATGGTGCTGCTCACCTTCACCGATCTGCTGCCACTGACCGGCTGGGGCATTGTCTTCCTGCACATCGGAGCCTCGTTCGTCGCGATCTTCGCCACCCTCGAATATGTCGGCCTGCGCCGCGCCGATAGGTGAAACATGACCAACGACATGGCAGCCCCGGAGACCGCGCTGCGCGAACTCCTGCGGGCGCAGATGGCCGCATGGGCGGCCGGTAGCGGGAAAGCATTCGCCGCGACCTTCACCGACGACGCCGACTTCGTTTCGGTGATCGGCGAATTCATCCGGGGCCGTGAAGAACTTACGATCGAGATGCAGAAGGGCTTCGACGGCTTCATGAAGGGCACCCACATGTCCGAACCGCACACCCTGATCATCCGATTCCCCACGCCCGATACGGCGGTCATGATCACCCAGGGCCTGCGCCCGAGCCCACCCGGCGTGCAACCTGGTCGCGATGAGCAGTCCATCCAGACTCGAGTGGCGGTGCGCGCCAACGGAACCTGGTTGTTCACCACTTTTCAGAACACGTGGGTCTCCCAATTCCCAGCCTGACCTCGCCAGAACTCGGCGAAATACACGCGACTGGACCGAGGCCATGTCTCCCAATAGCCTCAGCCATTCAACGAGTTCCGCCGGACCAAGAGGATGTGTCGATGTCGTCTCCGATGCCGGGGGTCGTGGCCTGGGCAGTGATCGGCTACGTCTCGGTTCTCCTGGCGGTTCGGTTCTGGCTCGTCGGCGGCGCTGTTGTCGATCGGCTCGTGAACCACATGGGCCTGTGGAGCATCGCGGCCCTGCTGATGTACCGGTGCGCGTCGTCGCCGACCCTCGATGACCCGGCGAATCAGCTTGCCCTGGGCTGCGTTCTGATGACCACCACATACCTGTACGTCATCGGTCGGCTGGTCAGCGCCGATGCCGAGCCGGATACCGTAAGGCGCCACCAGCGCACCGCCACTCTGCTCGCCTCGGCCGCGACGGCCTCGGTAGTCCTGACCGCGGCATCGGCCCGATACTCGGGACGATCGGTCGACCTGCGCCTCATACGGGATGCACTGGGCATCGGTTGCGCCTTCGCCATACCATTCACCTACAACACGGTCGTGTTCACTCGCAGATGCCTGGGCACACTTCGCGATGCCGAGACGCCGCCCGCGGCGCGGATCGTAGGCATCGGCCTGATCGGCAGCAATGCCGTTCTCTGGGGTGCGCTGGCACTCTCACTTTCCCAGCCGGCCACTGGATGGCTCGAGGGACCACAACTGTCGCTGGTTCAGGCTGCGTTCGCCCTGTGGGTCGCGATCGATTCGACACTGCTCGCGATACCGCTGGTCGGGGAGCTGGTGCAGCGCGCGGGTATGGATCGCGCCACCAGAACCTGCCGTCGACTGTTGCCGCTGTGGCGTGATCTCACCGCGGCGGTCCCGGAGATCGTCATGCCCGTCGATGTACGGCACGGCTCGGATCCAGCCACCCGTCTGCTGCGGATGACCGTGGAGATCCGCGACGCAATGCTCCACCTAGGCGCTTACCTCCCGGCCGAAACCGGCGCAACGCAACGCAATACCGTGCGAGAGCCGAAATCGGACCGGGGGCTTGCCGACTACGCCCACCGGCTGATGCGGGCGGCGCAGGCCAGGAAGACGGGCCTACCGCCCACCCGTGCCGGAGCAGCACCGCCATTGCCCGTGGTCGCGCATGATTTCGACGCCGAGCTCGCGCACCTGATCGCTCTGGCCCGCATCTGGCCGCGGGCCAAGGCCGCGGTGGAATGAGCCGATCGCGCGGTGGATCGGACGCTGCCAGCCCGGACTGCAAATGCAGTCCGCCCCAGGTGACGAGATCATGTCGCCGTCCAGCGCCGGGCCGGGGCTCATGCTGTTCCGCAGGGTGCCGATCAATCCCCTGCTCGTGCAGGATTCGGGTCACATATCGCGAAACAGCGGGAGCCCCCACGCGGAGTTTCGTTCCTTCGGTTCCACCTGGGTCAAGCCGAGCAACATGCCAAGCCCCTGGAAGGCACGCTCGCCGACCACCCGGCGGAGCGCTTCTGGATCGCCGGTGAAGCTTCCCGTGCGGAAGTTCGAGAACGTGCCTCCGACTTCATACTCCTCCTTTCGGCACTCCCAGCAGTGATTCCCGATGAGGCCAACCTTGGCTTTCGTCGTCCCGTACACCCCGGAGATCCCCGCTTCGTAGAAGCCGTAGACGACGCCCCGCATCGTTGCGTTCCCCTGAATCTCGAGATTGCCCTCGAGGTACAGATGCCTGCACTCGACCGAGCCGGTCACGATGAGGCTGGCGGTCTCATCGGTGGCGACCGAGCCCGTCGCCGACAGGTTCCCCAATACGATGAGCGCGCCGTCGTAGATGCCGAGATCACCGTCGATCCTCAAGTCACCACGGTGCACCTTGGTGTCGTCATCGAGGCAAGAGCGAATGTCCTCGTCGAGGATCTTCTCCAGATCCGCCTCCGTCGCCTGCTCCACACGCCCGGTCTCGCTCAACGATTCGATCGACTCTTCCGCCACCGCCACTCCTCTCACGCAAATGCGTTGAAGACACTATCGCCTCCACCCCTGAGGCCAGCAGTTCCTCGCCCCGGCCGCCGGATGACTTGCCCGGCAACAGATTCCAACCCGCAAGCTCACCGGCGCGCCAGCGTTTACCAGCGCGTGCACCTGCGGCTGCGCCACCTCCCAACGCGCCCGCAACCGCGGCCGCCCGCGCGAGCCGGCCCGCCACCCGCGCACACACAGCGTGTTGTGCATCGACGCTGTGATTCGTCACACGCGGCATCGGCGACGAACTCGCCGCCTGTCAGCGCGCCGACGTCGTCCTCATCGACCGCACCATCCCCGACTCGGGCGTGCCGTTGGGCGACAAACAAGCTCTGCGATACCAACCTCGAATTCCGTGCTTGCGTAGACACCACGGCGAAAAGTTCCGCGGCGCCTCGACATCCGCACGACAACCTGACCTTCGACGGTCACGAACAGGCGATGGTTGAAGCAATGGCGCTCATCGTCAGGGGGCGGACGAGTGCCGACGACGAGCATTGATCAGTGAGCCAACCGCTGAGCCGGGCACGAAAGGCCGTGTGGAAGAGGTAGCTGAGATGACCAGATCCGGATCAGTGCGGGATGGAATCGATGAGCGCGCGAGCACCCTGGCGGAGCAGGTCGGCGCCGACGAAGAAGCCGAGCGCCTTCGGGTCCTCCGGCACCCCCCAGTGTTTGGCGTCCAGCCATCGGCTGCCGTCGCTGTCGAAGACCTTGCCGTGCAAGGTGAGTCGTCCCGCGGCGTCGGTGGTGGCGTACCCGGCGATGGGAGAGTTGCAGTGGCCCTGGAGGGCGTGCAGCATGGCGCGTTCGGCATCGGCATGCCGGTGCGTCTCCGGGTGGTCCAGTTCGCCGCCGACGTCCAGCAGCCACGCGTCGTCGGCGCGGCACTCCAGCGCGATAACGCCCGCGCCGACCGGTGGGCACATGGTGTCCAGGTCGAGGGTCTCGGTGATCCGGTGTTCCTGGCCGACCCGATGCAGCCCGGCCACCGCCGCGATGAGCACGTCGACGTGCCCCTCCTCGAGCCGCGCCAGCCGGGTGTTCACGTTGCCCCGCAACGGTTTCACGGTCAAATGCGGGAAATGCAGCTTCAGCTGCGCCGTCCGGCGCACCGAACTGGTGCCGACCACGGTGCCCTCCGGCAGCTCCGCCAGCGGCGCGCCGCTCGCGGTGATCACCGCGTCGTGCACGTCCTCGCGGGCCAGGAATCCGGCGAAGGCCAAGCCTTCCGGCACCGGGATGTCGCCGGGGATGTCCTTGAGGCAGTGCACCGCGAGGTCGGCCTGGTCGGTCTGGAGCGCGAGGTCGATCTCCTTGACGAACGCCCCCTTGCCGCCGAGTTTCGACAGATCCCCCATCCAGCGGTCGCCCGCGGTGGTCACCTTCACCAGCTCGCTGTCCACCCCCAGCCCGGCGAGTAGCGCCGCCACGTGCTCGGCCTGCGCGAGCGCCATGGGGCTGGATCGGGTAGCGATGCGAATGATGCGCGTCCGCGACATGGGCAGCACACTACTCCCGGGGTTGTCGCCCCGTCACCGAGGGCAAGGAGAGAAGAGTATGGGCTGGAATGCCGCCGGATTGCTGGTGGAGGGGGAGATCGGCTCCGACGTGCTGGCAGCGCTGCCGGGCGCGCCGTTGGCATCGGGCGAAACAGGTTCGGGCGACGAGGTTTTCAGCAGCAGCTTTGCGGCCGATTACGCGGTCGCGACGGTCGGCGGCTGGACCGTGCTCGCCGATCCGTGGATCAGCGCGCTCTACGACGAGACGCTGACGCCGCGCCTGGCCGAAGGACGACGGGTGCTGACGTTCATCCTGAACGGAGCGACCGACACCTACGGCATCGGCTGGTACGTCGACGGCGCGGTTGTGCGCGACGTGCTCGTCGTCGAAGGGGAAACGGTTGCCGAGGAAGGGGTTCCGCTGCCCGAAGAGGACGGGATCGGGTTCGGCGCCGAGGACGACGTCTTCGCTCTGACCGCGCGGCTCACCGCGGTGGATTTCGGAACCATCGCCGAGGCGGAGTATCGCTACCTGAGCAATAGCGCGCCGGAGTGACACAGGGCGGGGCCGGTCGGTGACCGGCCCCGCCACGAGCGTCGGCATCAGTAGGCGGTGCCGCCGGTCGCCGGTGTGCGGCCGTGTCGCATGATCAGCGCGATGAGCAGGGCGAGCGCCGCGGCGCCCGCCGCGACCCAGAAGCCCAGTTCGTAGCCGCGGTCGCCGAAGATGTCGGGGATCGGGCTGGGCGGCGCGGGCTGACCGGCGACGGTGACCAGCGCCCGCATCGGGCTGGCGTTCAGGAACGCGGTGACGATCGCCAGGCCGATCGCCACGCCCATGGACTGCATGACCCCGAGCATGCCCAGGCTGATGCCCTGTTGTTCCTGCGGGACGGCCTCGACCATGAGGATCGGCATGGCCGCGTAGTAGAACCCGAAGCCGATGCCGAACGCGGCGCTCACCCAGAGGAAGGTCACCCAGGTGTGCGGGAGCACGGCGTAGCAGACCCCCGCGCCGACGAACAGCGCGAGCGCGGTGATCAGCGGCAGCCGGGCGCCGATCCGGCGGGCCAGCGCGCCGGCCAGCGCGCCGCACAGCATCGCGAGCACGGCTTGCAGCAGCGCGATGCGCACCGCGAATTCCAAAAGGGTGTAACCGTTTCCGTAGGTGTAGCCCGGATCGAGGGTCACCTGCACCGCCTCGGGCGGGAGCGGCTGCCCGGTCTGCTGCTGGATCTGCGCCAGCGTGGCCTGCTGTACGCCCGCGGTGACGGTGGCCTGGTCGGGCGTCTGCGTCATGTAGCCGAGCGCGTAGGACTGCACGCCGATCAGGAACGACGCGAACAGCGCGCCCGCGAGCACCAGCGCCACCCTCGGGTGGAACAGCAGGCGCATGTCCATGATCGGCCTGCTGACCCGGTTCTCGATCACCACGAACAGCATCAGCAGCACGAGACCCGCGGCCAGCCAGCCCAGCGTCGTCGGCCTGCTCCAGCCCCAGTCCTGGCCCTTGTCCAGGTAGATCAGGGTGAGCCCGGCGCCAGCGGACAGCAGCACCGCGCCGAGGACGTCGATGCGTTCGGGCACGCGCAGCTTCGACTCCGGCACCACGAAGTAGACCAGCGGCAGCATCAGCAGCGTGAACCCGGCGAGGCACCAGAAGATCGCGCGCCAGCTGTAGTTGTCGACCAGGAAACCGCCGAGCAGCGGACCCGCGATGGCGGAGAGGCCGAGACCCGTCGCGGTGATGCCGAGGCCGATCGGAACGTACTTGCGCGGCATCAGATCCCGGATCAAGCCGTAGGCGATTACGGCGGTCGCGATGGCGGTCGCCTGGAGGCCGCGCCCGATCAGGAACAGCGCCCAGCTCGAGGTGATCGCGTCGAGCGCGCAACCGAGCATGAACAGCACGCCGCAGACGAGGAACATCCGCTTCTTGCCCCAGACGTCGCTCATCTTGCCGATCAGCGGCGAGGCGGCCGCGCCGACGAGGCCGAAAACGATGATGGCCCAGTTGATGTTCGCCCCGACGCCGGGAAAGGTCGGCGCGATCTTCTGCAGCGCGGCGGCCACGATCGTGTACTGCATCGGGGCGACCTCGGTGAACAGCACGATGACCGCCAGCACGGCGAAGATCCTGCCGCGCGACGCGCCGTCGAGTCGTCCGGTGTCGTCGGCGGATTCGGATACGACGCCCGGACTTTCGGTGGTCCCGGGGTCGCGGGGAATGGTGGACATGGATCGCCCTCCGATGCTCTGGTGATACGTGTTGTGAAACCTGTCACACCGGACCCGGATCGATGCCGCGTGAATCCCACTCAACGGGATTTCTCACCTGTCATATGCCTAGGCGATATAGTCCTAGCGTGACCGATGCCAAGTCTGTTCCCGTGGACGCCGGGGTGCCCGACCTGCCGACGACGAGCTGGGCGGTGCTCGGAATGCTCTCGCACGCCGAGGAATTGTCCGGCTACGATCTCAAGAAATGGGCCGACTGGAGCCTCCAGTTCTTCTACTGGAGCCCGTCGTTCAGTCAGATCTACGCCGAACTCAAGCGGCTCGAGAAGCACGGCTACGCCACCTCGCGCACCGTGCTGCAGGACGACGGCGTGCGCGGCAAGCGGATGTACTCCATCACCGAGGCAGGGCGCGCGGCGGCTGCGCAGTGGGTCAATCACGCCCCGGTGGAGGCGCCCGTCCTCAAGCACAGCGTGATGCTGCGGGCCTGGCTCGGCCACCTCGCCGAACCGGACCGGCTGCGCGAGATCCTCACCGAGCACATCGGCTACGCCGAGCGGATGCGCAAGCTCGCCGAGGTGGACGCCGAGGGCGCCGAGGAGAACCCGGACTGGGCCTACCCCGGCGCGGTGCTGCGCTGGTGCGTGCGCCACTACGAGGCCGAGCGGGACTTCGCGCGGGAGCTGCTGGCCGATGTCGACAAGCTCGCCGAGGGCGGGCGCCCCAAGCGTGCCGCCAAGGGCAAGGGGCGCCGCGCGTCCTGATCGCGGCCCGCTGAGCGGGACTGCCGCTTCCTATATCGATTAGGGATATTTCTACTAGTCATATAGGAGGAGGTGGTCATGCGTACCGAATTCGCAGGACAGCGGACATTGGATCCGGTCGAGACGGCGATCGCGGCGATCGCCGCGGGCGGGATGGCGGTCGTCGTGGACGACGAGGACCGCGAGAACGAGGGTGATCTGATCCTCGCCGCCGAACTGGCGACCACGGAGTCCATCGCGTTCCTGGTCCGCCACGCCAGCGGCGTGCTGTGCGCCCCGATGGCGGGACCCGACCTGGATCGCCTGCTGCTGCCGCCCATGACCGCGGTCAACGAGGATCCGAAAGGCACCGCGTACACCGTGTCGGTCGACGCGGCGCACGGCGTCGCCACCGGCATCTCGGCCGCCGACCGCGCCCACACGCTGCGCACGCTCGCCGACCCGCGCACCGAGGCGCATGAACTCACCCGCCCCGGTCACGTCTTCCCGTTGCGCGCCCACCCGAGCGGCGTGCTCGGCAGGCCGGGGCACACCGAGGCGGCGGTGGACCTCGCCCGCCTCGCCGGACTGCGCCCGGCCGGGGTGATCGCGGAGGTCGTACGCGACGACGGCGCCATGGCCAGGCTGCCGGAACTGCGGGAGTTCGCGCGCGCTCACGGACTGCCGATCATCTCGATCGCCGATCTGATCGAGTACCGCCGCCGGATCGAGCGGACGGTGACCCGGGTGGTGCAGACCAGGATGCCGACCAAGTACGGCGAGTTCCGCCTCGTCGGCTACCGCGACGAGCTCACCGGAACCGAGGCGCTCGCCATGGTTTTCGGCGACCCCGGCCGGGACGCCGTGCTGGCGCGGTTGCATTCGGAATGCCTCACCGGCGACGCGCTCGGCTCGCTGCGCTGCGACTGCGGCGACCAGCTCGACGCCGCACTGCACGCGGTCGCCGCCGAGGGCAGCGGCGTGGTGGTGTATCTGCGCGGCCAGGAGGGGCGCGGCATCGGACTGCTGAACAAGCTGCGCGCCTACGAGCTCCAGGACCTCGGCGCCGACACGGTCGAGGCCAACGTGGCGCTCGGGCTGCCGGTGGACGCGCGCCGCTACACCGCGGGCGCGCAGGTGCTCGCCGATCTCGGCGTTCGCTCGGTGCGCCTGTTGAGCAACAACCCGGCCAAACAGGCCGGGCTAGAGGAACACGGCATCGCGGTGGTGCGCAGGGTGCCGTTGCAATCGACCCCGACCGAGCACAACATCCGATATCTGCGCGCCAAGCGCGATCGGATGGACCACCAGCTGTCCGAGATGGACGCGGAGCTGGAGCGGGCCAGCTC
>NZ_CBDQZP010000035.1:0-35613 GCF_965341865.1 Nocardia sp. bgisy134 | reverse complement strand
CGCACACCGCGCCGATCGAACCGGCCGGCGCGGGGCAGGCGACCTTCAGGTGGCTGTATCGATCCGAGGCCGACCGAACACACCGCTGCACGACGATGACCGTGCAGCGGCCCTTGCTCGGAGACCGACTCGGCTACTCTGCGGCTTTTCGGTGCTCGATTGTGTAATGAGCCATCACCCAGGCGTTTCGAGGTCGTTGGCAGTCATCTCGCTGCCGATCAGTTGGCCAACTCGGTCAAGTAGCGGCATATTCGAAGTCCCCAGCTGGATTTCGCAATCGAGGATGCTGTCGGCACCCCTGCTGGCGGCCAGATGCGACAGTCCGAAGATCAACGGCCCGAGGCCATCTCGGGCCGTTGACCTCCGCGCGGAACGTCCGATAATGACTCCCCTTCAGTCAAGACGCGGTGGGGAGTTCGTCGTTTGGGCCGAAGTCGCTGGAGATGTCGCGGTAGACCAGCGGTAGCAGGACGGTGAGTTCCTAGAGGTTGGCCAGGCTGCGGCGCGCGAGGACGTCGGGGGTGAGGAATCTGTTGGGCACGAAGGGCTCCTAGCGGTGGTGGCGGGGATCGATGCGGTGGATGCGGCCGTGGCGGCGCGGGCCGAGCGGATCGATCCGTCGGTGGGTACGACGGCGTTCATCCGGGAGGACCATCACGGCGAGGTCTTCCTCGACCCGACCCGCGCCGGCGGTGCCACCGTGGCCGCCGCCTACAGTCCCCGCATCTGTCCGGGCGTCACCGTCTCGATCCCGCTGCGCTGGTCGGACCTCGACGACGTGACACCGGCCGACTTCACACTGCTTACCGTGCCGGACCTGCTCGGTGACAGCGATCCCTGATCATCGGAAATGCCTGCGCCGCAGCAGCTTCCCCTGGATCTGGTCGAGGAGGCACCCCACCCCGGTGGCCCAGGTGCAGGCCATGCACGGAGGCAAACGCCGCGCGCGAGCCCGTCGAGGAGAATGAGCCGCTGACATCGGACCGCGCGGGCGACAGCGTCTGCCGCGGTACGCGGCCGGAGACGGACAACCCGGTGTGCATCAACCCCGGGCCGTCTCCTGGAAGTCGACGATGGCCCCGGCGTTGTCCCTCGCCCAGTTCGTCAAGACATCGATGGGCTCGACAAGGGTCAGACCGAGGTCGGTGAGGCTGTACACCACCCGGCGTGGCGCTTCGGCACGGCGCTCGATCAGACCGTACTGCTGGAGTCGGCGCAGCGTCTGGGTGAGGACCTTGCGTGAGATGCCACCACCGATGAGGCCGATGAGCTCACCGTGTCTGTGCGGCCGTCGGCTGAGCCCGAAGAGCACCAGCACGGCCCATTTGTCCGAGAGGATCTCGACGGCCAGCCGTGTGGGGCAGTCGGCGAGAAAAGCCGGTCCGGCGATGTCCTGCATGGAATTCGAAGGTACCAGGAGGTAACCCACGGCTCCGTAGCGTTTTCCGGAGCAACGAATTCAGCGCCAGATGCGGAGGAATCACCATGCCACAGGTAGTCGTCTTCGACCGGTTCGGTGGGCCGGAAGTCATGCACATCGTCGAGGAGCCGGCCGTCGAACCCGCGGCCGGCGAGCTGCGGGTCCGGATCGAGGCATTCGCCGTCAACCCGCTCGACCAGATGATGCGTTCGGGCGCCTCGCCGGCGCCGATCGCCCTGCCGCACGCCCGCCTCGGCGTGGAAGGAACCGGTGTCATCGACGCGGTGGGCCCCGAGGTCGCCGGGTTGCAGGCTGGCGATCCGGTCGTTCTCACGGCAGTTCCGGACGCGAGCGTCCGGGGGAGCTACGCCGAATACCTCACAGTCCCCGCGAGCCGCGTCCTCGCCCGGCCTGCCGGGCTCGGAGTTGCGGAGGCGGCGGCGATCTGGGTCGCCTACTCCACGGCCTACGGTGCGCTCGTCGAGAAGGCGGGGATGCGTCCCGGCGACCATGTCCTCATCACCGCCGCGTCCGGCGGTGTCGGCCGCGCGGCGATACAGATCGCCAATCAGATCGGCGCCGTGCCCATCGCCGTCACCCGGCACGCCGCGAAACAGGACGACCTGCTCGCCACCGGCGCAGCCGCTGTCGTCGCCACCGACCGGATCGGCGTCGCCGAAGCCGTCCGCCA
Source organism: Nocardia sp. bgisy134 (assembly GCF_965341865.1). GTDB lineage: Bacteria > Actinomycetota > Actinomycetes > Mycobacteriales > Mycobacteriaceae > Nocardia. The sequence continues at coordinate 33,502 of NZ_CBDQZP010000035.1, read as the reverse complement.
CCACACCGGCGGGACCGGCGCCGACATCGTCCTCGACCTCGTCACGGGCCCAGGTCAGCTGGATCTCCTGGCGGCGGCCCGCCCGGGCGCAACGCTGGTCGCCGCCGGCTTCCTGGACCCTCGGCCGGCATCCTTCCCGGCAGGCACACCGCTGACGATCCACGGCTACCGAAGTTTCGAACACACCCTCGACCCTGTGGTCGTCAAGCGTATGGCGGCGTTCTTGAACGCCGGTGTCCGCCTCGGCGTGCTACAGCCGGTCGTCGACAAGACGTTCGCCCTCGACGAGGTGGTCGAGGCGCACCGCCACTTCGAGAAGGGGCTGTACGCCGGGAAGATCGTCGTGACGATCTAGGTGCGGGAGTCGGCGATCGAGTCGCGGACCTTGCGGCGGACGGCCTCGATGTCGTCCTCGGGCGGCGGTGCGCGCGGGGTGGCACCACGTGGCGTACCAGCGCAGCCGCTCCCCGCGAGGGAGCTGCCGTTCCTGCCATACCGCGTGCGTCCACATCGCACATCCCACATGAAGCCGGATGAGTGCGACGCTGACCCAGGTGCCCGACACAAGCCCGCCGCGGTGCGCGCCCGCGGACGACACGCCTCTACCGAGCACGCGGTTTCGATCGCACCCAGCCGAAGGTCAGTTCCACCGCGCGCCTCCACTTCTCGTACTCGTCCTCGCGATGCGCGGGGTCCATTCGCGGAAGCCATTGGGCGGCAAGGCGCCAATTGTTGCGCAGTCCCTCCAGATCCGGCCAGTAACCGACAGCGAGGCCGGCGGCATACGCCGCACCCAGCGAGACGGTCTCGGCGACCAATGGGCGCAAGACGGGTACGTCGAGTACGTCGGCCACGATCTGCATGAGCAGGTTGTTCGACGTCATGCCGCCGTCCACGCGCAGAGTGGCGGCCTGCAGGCCGGAGTCGGCGTTCATCGCCTCGACCACGTCGCGGGTCTGCCACGCGGTGGCCTCCAGCACGGCGCGGGCGATGTGCCCCTTGGTGATGTAGGAGGTCAGTCCGGCAATCAGGCCGCGGGCGTCGCTGCGCCAATGCGGCGCATACAGCCCGGAGAACGCGGGCACCACATAGCAGCCGCCGTTGTCTTCGACGGTGCGCGCGAGCGTTTCGATCTCCGGCGCGCTGGTGACCAGGCCGATGTTGTCCCGCACCCACTGCACGAGCGAGCCGGTGACCGCGATCGGTCCCTCCAGCGCGTACACCGGCTCGGGGCCGATCTGGTAGCCGATCGTGGTGAGCAGGCCGTGCTCGGACCGCACCAGATCGCGTCCGGTGTTCATCATGAGGAACCCGCCGGTGCCGTAAGTGCACTTGGTTTCCCCACGCGCGAAACAGGTTTGGCCGAACAGCGCGGCGTGCTGGTCGCCCAGCGCAGCGGCGATCGGGATGCCCGGCACCACCCGGCGGGTCACGCCGTAGGACGCGGTGGAGCGCTGGATGCGCGGCAGCATCGCCGCGGGAATGCCGAAGAACGCCAGCAGTTCGTCGTCCCACGTGAGGGTGCTGAGGTTCATCAGCAAGGTGCGGCTGGCGTTGGTGACATCGGTGAGGTGCAGCCCGCCGTCGACCCCGCCGGTGAGATTCCAGATCAGCCACGTCTCCATGGTGCCGAACAGCACCTCGCCGCGCTCGGCGCGCTCGCGCAGACCCGGGACGGCGTCCAGCATCCACCGCAGCCGCGGCGCCGCGAAGTACGTGGCCAGCGGCAGGCCGCACAGCTCGCGGATCCGGTCCGCACCCGGACGTTCGCGCAGCTCGCCGACCAACTCCTCGGTGCGCACGTCCTGCCAGACGATGGCGCGCCCGATCGGCATCCCGGTGCGGCGGTCCCACACCACGGTGGTCTCGCGCTGATTGGCGATGCCGAGCGCGACGATCTGGTTGGCGGCCACGCCGGAATCCCGCATCGCCTGCGGCACGATCCGCTCGACGTTGCGCCAGATCTCCAGCGCGTCCTGCTCGGCCCATCCCGGGCGCGGATAGTGCTGCTGGTGCGGGCGCTGCCCGACGCCGACCAAGCGGGCGCGCTGGTCGAACAGTATGCAGCGAGTCGAGGTAGTGCCCTGATCGATGGACAGCACGTAACGTTGCGTCATCGGCGGCCGCCTTCAGTCGAAGTCCGCCAGTCACCGGCCCGCCGGAACTCAGTGCGGCGCACCGAGATCCCTCGAGACCGCCCGTGCGGCGTCGAGGACGTAACCGACCAGCGCCGGCCGGTGCCGCAACTGTGCGTCGCACAGTCGATCCACCCGGCCGGTGATGCCGATGGCGCCGACCACGAGACCGCCGGGCGCTCGGATCGGCGCGGCGATACCCGCCTCGCCCGATCGGAATTCCTCGGTGTCGCCTGCCCATCCGGCCTGCCGCACCACGGCCAGCGCCCTGGCCAACGCGGCTCGGTCGACGAGAGTGCGGTGTGTGAGCGGAGCCAGTTCGCTTCCGCGTACCGTGGCGGCCAGGTCGGTGTCGTAGGCCAGCAGGACCTTGCCCAGAGCAGTCGCGTGCGGGGGCAGGAGTTCGCCGAGCTCGAGCGCCTGCTCGGTGTTGTCCGGCCGGAACACGTGGTGGACCACCACCACCGCGCCGCCGATCGGGGCGCCGATCCGCACCGACTCTCCGGTGCGCGCCGCAAGGGCGTCGGCCCAGTTGATCGCCCGGGAGCGCAGCTCGTTTGCGTCGAGATAGCTGGTGCCCAGATGCAGCAGCGCGGCGCCGAGCTGGTATTTGCCGGTTGCCGGGTCCTGCTCAACGAAACCGACGCCCTGCAACGTGCGCAGAATGCCGTGCGCGGTCGGCTTGGCGAGATCGAGCGCACCCGCGATGTCGCCGATGCCGAGACGACCGGATCCACGGGCCAGCAGCCGCAGTACGGCCGCCGCTCGCTCGATTGATTGGATCGGACCTGGCATGTCGGGAAACCTCTCCGGCGAGTGGCGATTCGACAATGTCGAATCTTCGGTAATACCTGGGTTACATCATTGAAACCCAGTGTGAGCTGCGCCATACATCCTCCTAGCGTGTCGGACGGTAGTGGCGCCGCGGTCTGGCAACCAGCCGAGCCATTCGGCATTGTCGAATACGAGCTATGTCCGACTCGGAAATCCCCCCGTAATTTCCGTTCGGCACGGTCGCGCCCGCGACCTGCGGGGCGAAACGGAGGCTCAACGATGAACTTCGGCTCAATCTTCCTCAGCGAAGCACTCGGTACAGGAGTACTGCTGCTGCTCGGGGTCGGTGTGGTCGCGAACGTACTGCTGGCCAAGTCCAAAGGACAGGACGGCGGCTGGCTACTGATCAACTTTGGATGGGGGTTCGCGGTGCTGGCCGGCGTTTATGTCGCCTACAAGACCGGCGGCCACCTCAATCCTGCGGTCACCATCGGCATCCTGTTCAGCGGTGCCGACGAGTACGCCTCCGGTATCGCCATCTCGGGCGCCACGACGCTCGCCTATCTGAGCGGTCAGCTGGGCGGCGCGTTCCTCGGCGCGACCGTTGCCTACCTGGCCTACAAGCGCCACTTCGACGAGGAGACCGACGAGGAGAAGAAGCTCGCGGTGTTCGCCACCGGCCCCGCGATCCGCGCCTTCCGCTGGAACTTCGCCACCGAGGTGATCGGCACGTTCACCCTGGTCCTGGTGATCCTCGCGTTCGGACACACCCCCAGTGGACTCGGCCCGGTCGCGGCGGCGCTCCTCGTCGTCGGCATCGGCGCGTCGCTCGGCGGCCCGACCGGATACGCCATCAACCCGGCTCGCGACCTCGGTCCGCGCATCGCGCACGCACTCCTGCCGGTCAGCCAGCCCGTGCCGGCCGATGAGGCCCGGGTTCCGGTGGGTGTCGGCGCCCGCTCGTCGGTCGAGTCGCCCGACGTCAGCGCCGAACCGAGCCGCAAGAACTCCGACTGGGGTTATGCCTGGGTGCCGGTGCTCGGCCCGCTGGTCGGCGGCGCGCTCGCCGGTCTCGCTGCCCAGTTCCTGTTCTGAGTCCATTTCCGACAGCAGTTTCTCGAAAGGACCGCGATGACCAAGTTCGTCGGCGCCATCGACCAAGGCACCACGAGCACCCGCTTCATGGTGTTCGACCACAGCGGCAACGAGGTTGCCCGCCACCAGCTCGAGCACGAGCAGATCCTGCCGCGCCCGGGGTGGGTGGAGCACAACCCGACCGAGATCTGGGAGCGCACCCGCGCGGTCATCCAGAGCACCCTCACCAAGGCCGATCTGGTGGCGAGCGATCTGGCCGCGGTCGGCGTCACCAACCAGCGCGAGACCACGGTGGTGTGGAACCGCAAGACCGGGCGGCCGTACTGCAACGCCATCGTGTGGCAGGACACCCGCACCGATCGCATCGCCTCCGACCTGGAGAAGGCCGGGCACGGTGACACCATCCGGCGCAAGTCGGGCCTGCCGCCGGCCACCTACTTCTCCGGCGGGAAGCTGCGCTGGATCCTGGACAACGTTCCGGGTGTGGCCGAGGACGCCGAGCGTGGCGACGCGCTCTTCGGCACCACCGACACCTGGTTGCTGTGGCAGCTCACCGGCGGCGTGGACGGCGGGGTACACGTCACCGATCCGACCAATGCCAGCCGCACCATGCTGATGAGTTTGGAGACGCTGGACTGGGACGACGAGCTGCTGTCGATCTTCGGCATCCGGCGCGCGATGCTGCCCGCCATCGCGCCCTCGTCCAACCCGGAGCTGTTCGGGACCACCCGCGCCGACGGTCCGTTCGGCGGTGCGGTGCCGCTGTCGGGTGTGCTCGGCGACCAGCAGGCGGCCACGGTGGGGCAGGTCTGCTTCCGTCCCGGCGAAGCCAAGAACACCTACGGCACCGGCAACTTCCTGCTGCTGAACACCGGAACCGAGATCGTGCGGTCGCAGCACGGACTGCTCACCACGGTCGCCTACCAGCTCGGCTCGGACAAGCCGGTGTACGCGTTGGAGGGTTCGATCGCGGTGACCGGCTCGGCGGTGCAGTGGCTGCGCGATCAGCTGGGCATCATCTCCGGTGCGGCGCAGAGCGAATCCCTGGCCCGGCAGGCCGAGGACAACGGCGGGGTGTACTTCGTCCCGGCGTTCTCGGGACTGTTCGCGCCGTACTGGCGCTCGGACGCGCGCGGAGCCATCGTCGGCCTGTCGCGCTACAGCACCAACGCCCACGTGGCGCGGGCGACGCTGGAATCGATCTGCTACCAGTCCCGCGACGTCGTCGAGGCCATGCAGGCCGACTCCGGGGTGAAGCTCGACGTGCTGCGTGTGGACGGCGGCGTCACCGCCAACGAGCTGTGCATGCAGTTGCAGGCCGACTTCCTCGGTGTGCCGGTGTCGCGGCCGGTAGTCGCCGAGACCACCGCGCTGGGCGCCGCTTACGCGGCGGGGCTCGCCGTCGGGTTCTGGAACGACACCGACGAGCTCGAACAGAACTGGAACGAGGCCAAGCGCTGGACTCCCACCTGGTCGGACGAGCAGCGCGAGCGCGGCTACGCGCGCTGGAAGAAGGCCGTCTCCCGCACCCTCGATTGGATCGACGTCGACGAATGAGGGGCGACGTCGGCCTACCCGAATAACACCGAAACAAGGAGAGATACCGCTGTGTCCGCACGATTGGACTCCCAGTACCGCGCCCGCGCGGTGAACTCAATCGGCGACACCGAGAGCGATGTGCTCGTCATCGGTGGCGGCGTGGTGGGCGCGGGCGCCGCCCTCGACGCCGCCTCCCGCGGCCTGACTGTGACCCTGCTTCGGGCAAGTCGGCAGCTGACGTCGAATCCGACGTCGGTTTTGTGAGGTCGCAGCAGCCTTGGGTCTGGTTCTGCCGGGTATCTTCGGAAATGCCACGTGGCTCGTGCCGTCTGCGGGAATCGGTCTCGCGCTTCTCATGGTCGGCGCTGTAATCACCCACCTGCGTTACCAGGAGTACACCCGATCACGCGGCGCCACGGTCTTCGGCGGTACGTCGGCGCAGGCTCGGCTGCTGGAGGTCTGGCGGTACATAGGCCACATCGATCGGTCCGGTGTCGGTTCCTGGCGGCACGATCTCATCTATGCGGTCCAACAGGTCGTCGGCGAGGGGCGTGCCGGTTCCCGCGAGTAGGTCGTCCAACTGCTCGACAGTGCGCGGTCCGACGATCGCCGTGGTGACCGCGGGGTGGGCGATGACGAACGCGAGTGCGAGGTGAGTCAGCGGCAGTCCGCTCTGTTCGGCGATGGGAATGAGCGCTTCGACGGCGTCGAGTTTTCGTTCGTCGCTCATGTGTTGTGGCACCCAGTGCATCAGGGCCGCCGATGCTTGCTCTCCGCCACTCTTGCGGTAGCGACCGGTGAGCAGTCCCATCGACAGCGGACTCCAGACCAAGGTCCCCAACCCATAGCGCTGACAGATCGGGAAGATCTCGCGCTCGGCACTTCGATTGAGGATCGAGTAGTGCGGCTGTTCGGCGCGGAACTTGGCCAGGCCACGACGTTCGGAAACCCATTGGCCTTCAACGATGCCGGAGGCCGGGAGGTTAGAGTGTCCGACGGCCCGCACCTTGCCTGCGCGCAGCAGATCGGTCAGCGCGCTCAGGGTTTCCTCGATGTCCGTGCCGGAGTCGGGGTGGTGCATTTGGTAGAGGTCGATGTGGTCGACACCGAGCCGACGCAGCGACGCTTCGACGGCCGAGACGATCCACCGGCGGGAGTTGCCCCGATGGTTGGGTCCGGGGCCCATCGCACCGTTGAACTTGGTGGCGAGAACGACGTCGTCACGACGGCCGCGCAGTGCCTTCCCGACGATCTGTTCGGTCTCACCGTCACCACCGCCGTAGACGTCGGCAGTATCGATAACGTTGATGCCGCTGTCGAGGGCCCGATGGACGATGCGTGCGCACTCGTCATGGTCGGGGTTGCCGAATCGCCCGAACTTCATCGTGCCCAATGCGTAGGGGCTCACCTGAATTCCGGTGCGGCCGAGGGGGCGAGTGCGCATGCGGTGTCTCCTGTGTGGTTGTTCGCGACCTGGACCTTCGGGGTGCGACCGGGTCTGGTCGCACCCCGAAGAGAGCGTTAGGCCGGGACGTATTCGGCTGCGACGTCGAGGATCCAGGTGACACCGAAGCGATCACTGAGCATCCCGAAAGCGGGCGCCCATTGAGCTGGGCCGAATGCCTCGATGATCGTCGCGCCTTCGGCGAGGCGTTCCCACAGTGCGCCGACCTCCTCGAGGGTTTCGCCGCGCACCGAAAGGAAGAACCGTTCCTCGGTGATGGTGGTGCCGTTTTCGCGGCGGGTGGTGGGCGCGGCTGGGGTCGCAGGGGTGTCCTGGCCGGGCACGTCGTAGGCCATGACCCGGAACCCGTTGTCGGCGACGACCTGGCCGAACACCACTTTGGTGGCGTCGGGCAGTTCGGTCGGCATCCCGAAGTCTCCGTAGGTGGCGAGAGTGAGCTGGCCCCCGAACACCGACTGGTAGAACTCCAGGGCCGCGCGGGCCTGACCGCGGAAGTTCAGGTGGGCAACAGTGTTGACCGTCATGGTGATTGATGTCCCTTCGAGTGGTTTTCGCCGCCGGTGGGCGACGAATTCCACACTGTCACCGGTAGAGGACAGGGATTGTCCTCTACTCGTGGCAATCTGGAAACCATGCCGATATCGACCTCGACGGCGACCTCTCGCCGCCTGCTCTCGCTGCTGTCTTTGCTGCAGGTCCGCAGGGACTGGCCAGGGGGTCTGCTCGCCGAGCGGCTCGACGTCAGTGGACGCACAGTGCGCCGCGACGTCGATCGCCTGCGCGAGCTCGGCTATCCCATTCAGGCGATCAAGGGCCCTGAGGGCGGCTACCGGCTGGAGGCAGGCAGTGAGCTCCCGCCGCTGTTGTTCGACGACGAGCAGGCCGTCGCGCTCGCCGTGGCATTGCGGATCGCGGTTGGGACCGGGGCGGGAATCGAAGAGAACGCCGCGCGAGCCCTCGCGACCGTGCGACAGGTCCTGCCTTCCCGATTACGGCAGCGAGTCGATGTGCTCGAGATCGCCGCGGCCGGGGCCGACGTCCAAGTCGATACTCAGAGCCTGGTGGATCTGAGTATCGCGATTCGTTCCGCGGAGGAAGTACGGTTCGACTACCCGGAGGCGACCCCCTCTGACGCGGTCGATCCGCGCCCGTTCCGCCGGATACAACCCCATCACCTCATAGTCCGGAACGGGCGCTGGTACCTGATCGGCTGGGACCCCGAGCGTGCCGACTGGCGGACCTACCGCGCGGACCGGATGACCCTCCGCATCCCCAACGGCCCACGCTTCTCACCCCGGCAACTACCAGGCGGCGATGTCGCAGCCTTCCTCTCCGCCCGCTTCAAAGGCTCTGCCGGTGCCGACGTCTGGCCGTGCAACGGCGAGGTGATCCTCCATCTGCCTGCCCCGCAAGTTGTTCCGTTCGCCGTCGATGGAGTCGTCGAGGCGCTCGACCAAGGGCGAACCAGACTGCTGATCGGTTCGTGGTCATGGGCGGCGCTCGCTGCGACGCTGGCGCGCTTCGATACCGAGATCGAGGTGGTGGCCCCGCAATCGCTACGCGACGCCTTCGCCGATCTATCCGGTCGCGCAGACCGGGCCGCGCAGGTGAGCGCATAACCTGGTCGGAAAGACACAGTCGGATCGATTGCCCGACAGGGGTCCTCGCCGCCTACCTTGCCTTGCAGCAGATCGGATCACGTCATTTGACAGGTTGTTGAGGTATCGATGGGTCCACTTTCGCTGTGGGATCGGCGCTCTCATTCAGCTGTTGGCATGGACGCCTTCGCCAGTTCCTGAAGTGCGGTGCATCAGATTGATCGAGTCGCGCTGGCCGAATGTGGCCCAATCAATCTGATGCCTGCGGAATCCGTCTCGGGAGCACTGTCCGAGCTCACACAGGGTGGCGATGACGCATCCAGGGTCCGGCGAGGTATCGGATCACCGAGTTCAGCTGTGGCGGTGAGCATCTCGCCTTCAGGCCACCCCATACTCGTCCTCGAGGTGCTCGAACGCGCTGATCCAGAAACCGGAGTCCGCCCAGCCTGACATCGTCACCGATTCGCTCAGCTCGCGTAGGACCGTGGCCGGTTCCTCACCTTCCTCCAACCGGGCGAGGTACCGGGTCAACATGCCCACCGCCCCGGCCAACTCGGCGAGCGAGTCGAAGGCGCGGCCGCGGTAGCCGGCACCGTGGTCCCACCCGCTCGGGTCATAGACGTCCACGACACCGAGCTCGCCATCGAGCATCAGTGTGTAGTCGTTGCCGTAGACGCCAAGTCCGTAGCAGTACTTCACCGGAGCAGAGTCATCATCGGGCTCACGGCGACCGAACAGCTCATCGGGGTCCTCCTCCCACAAACCTTGTGCAGGCAGGTCCGAGGAGTCAAAGCGGACGGCACTCAGGAACACCGCCGGGTACCCGATCGTCGAGAGAAACCTCCGGCTTTCCTCGTGCCTCAACCCCTCGGGAAGATCCGCCGGGCGCCATACCGAATCCGCCCCGACGCACGCTTCCAACCACTCCGCCGAGGGCCGGGCTGCGGCCGCGTCGATATCCGTCATGCCGACATTGAAGCGGAAGACGTCATAACCACTGCACGCCAGCCACATCCCGCACAACCCCACCGGCGCCTCCGACGGCATCGGCAAACGCACGATACGTCGGCCCCGAAGTCGCTCGACAGATGTGAAGAGCTACTCGGCCGTCCAATCTTCGGGCAGAGCCTCGTCGAGGCGGTCGACAAGGGTTTGCAATCGTGCGCGCGTAGAACCGTTGCGCCACCGCAATCTCAACATGTCATTCCGCTCCTCGTCCCAGCAGGGACGAGAGCCGCTGCTCTCATCATGTGGCTGTGCTGTCGAGTCTGACGCCGAGCATGCGTTGAACACGAGAATTCAGCATCGGTGCAAGGCTGCCGAGGGCGACGCCGATGCGTAGCTCGAAGGGGGCGACCACGATTTCGGCGATATCGCGCTGAATCGCGCGGATCACCGCATCGGCGACCTGCTGTGGAGACGATGTGCGGAACCCGGGCGGTAGACGCACGCCGCTGTCGGCGAACATCCCGGCCTCGCGCACGAATCCCGGCTCGACCAGGGACACCCCGACTCCACTGCCACGCAGGTCTTCGCGCATGCCGAGGGCGAATCCCCGAAGGCCGAACTTCGTCGCGTTGTAGACGGCGGTGTCGCCGGATGTGACGCGGCCGCCGATGGATCCGAGGAAGACGATGTGGCCATTTCGCCTCGCCCGCATCGATTCGGCCACCTCCCGAGCCATCACGATCGGTGCACGCAGATTCACTGCGATGGCCTCGTCCAGATCGGCAACGCTGAAGTCCAGCACTGGCCCGCCCGCTGGCAGGCCAGCACCTGCGATGAACACATCGATCGCATGATGAACAGGTGGCCGCGTCCGAACCGGTGGCCGCATCAGACGAACCTGTAGGCAATATCCACGAATGATGACTGCGGTGCGTCGCCACACCTACCGCAGCGGGTTGACGCGCCCAGCGGCACTATCGTGAGCTTGGCTGGCGACGTGCGAGATGCACAGCTGGACAATTGATCACAGGAACTGGTGGCGTTAACTTCGGCCGACGTCGCCACCAGTTCCTCTGTCGGCGAAACGTGGCCAAAGATACCGAACGGTACTCGGCTCCGGCCCGATCTATCCCCCAATATATTGCTTTTTCGCAGGGAATCGTTGCGTCCGAATATAATTCGGCTTCCGGGCCAACGCCTTTAGGAGGCTAGTCGCCGATGCCTGACCCCGCTGATTCCACTACGACCGCCGCCGAGGACGCCGGGGGCGGCGATGCGCCTCGCGATGCCCCCGACCACAGTTGGCTCGACTTCGACACGACCATCCGTGGAGAGATACCACCGGTAGGCCGTGGAGCGTCGTTCTCGAACAAGGCCGATGAGGAACAGTGATGCACCCGCCTGCCCGAGAAACTGGTAGCAGCAAAGGAAATGGACGTTCGAGGTGAGCGACCAGGGCAAAGAGTACGCAGCATTGGTCCTCGCGGAACTCAAGAACGAACATGACCGACGCGATCTGCTCAACACCCGCGCAACGAGCGCCGCGACCGGTAGCACCGCAATCGTCACTGTCGTTCTGGCAGTGGTGTCACTATTAATCGGAAAGGACAACCCTCTGTCGAGTTCGGCCAAACTCGCTCTCGTCGTCGCGCTCTCGCTACTACTGGTCTCCGCGGCACTCGCCATCTCAGCTGGCCTGAGTTGGCGCTCGAAGTCGGTCTCCATTGTGACGATGGAGAAGATGCTCAGCACGCAGTGGAAGGATCATGAGGTCGATGCCCGCAACATCGTTGCGCGCTGCAACCTGGAAGCGATACGAACCCTCCGCCAAGGTACCGCGACCAAAACGCAGCTCTTGATCTCGGCGGCCGCAACGCAGATTCTCGCTCTGGTGACACTGGGTGTCACAGTGGCGCTCACGTCCCGGTGACCAGCCGGGCCCGACTTGAGGAACTGGGCTCGCGATGGTGCACGACGAACGCCGCAAAGTGCAGACCTGGATCGATTCCTGTGTCGCATTCCGCGACGACGGAATTCTTTCCCCGCAGGCGATGGCCGATGCGCAGCGACTCTATTCTCAGGCGTTGCTGCCCGACGGCGGCGTCGACGCCGGGGTCGCAATCACGTTGGGCAACTTCTACTGGCTCCGGTATCTGTCACTGCCGTCCAACGAAGGTCAGTCCGAGCTCACGCAGGCGCACGGCTGGTTCACCGCGATCCACCCCGCCCTCCCGGACCAAGTCCCGCCGAGCCTTCGCCCATTGGTTGGCGGATCGGCAGACGTGTCCGACTGGCTGGGGGCGCTGCTCGAGAAGGCCACCTTCCAGACCTTCAAATCCCGGGCCACCGGATACCGAGGGCCGCTGGACAACGCGATCGTTCTTCTCGAGCATTTCAGGAACAGCATTTCGGTCGATCGTCCGACGGCGCGTGGAAGGGGCCTCTACTGCCTCGGTACCGCGTACGGTATGCGATTCGCGCACACCGCAGATCGATCCGACAACGAGGCCGCGATCTCAGCGTTTCGTCAGGGCGTCGAGCTACTTCCACCGGAACTGGTTGAGCACGGTGCCTCGATCTCCGACCTCGGCATCGCGCTTCGAACGCAGTTCGGCATCGATCGCCAACCGGAGCAGCTGCTCGAAGCGGTGGCTGTCGGCCGACAGGCGATCGAGTTCCTGGGTCTGGGTCACGTGGAGAAGGCACGCAGGCACGCGAACCTGGCACAGTCACTTCTGGTGCTGTTCCAGTCGCTGGACCAACAGATAGGTCATCTCGATGATGCGGTCGAGTTGCTGGTGGAGGCGCTGGCGCTGGTTCCGGACAACTCCGTCCTCCAGTCGGAGTACCTCGCGGATCTGATCTTGGTCGTGCAGGCGCGCTACGCCTACTTCGACGATACGCGCGAGGTGAGGCGCATGGTCGATCTAGCGCGCCAGGCGCTCACCTCCATTAAGGGACCGGGCATCGCCAAACGAAAGGCCGACCTGGCTCGCGCCCTTACTGTCTGCTTCGAATGTCTGTGCGAGCAAGACGATCTCGACGAAGCGGTGTCACTGTTGGCCGACGCGGTAAACCAAACGCCACCACAGCACGTGCACTACGTGCCGATCACCCACCTGTATGTGAAGACACTGACACGGCGCTACGCGGAGCGCCACGACCATGACGACATTGAAACCGCTATCGCGTTGTGCGAGAAACAGATACAGCTCGTTCCTCCACACCATACGCTGCGCGGTACCTACCTTGCCGACCTCGGCACGGCACTCGGTGCCCGCTATGAACACCGTGGCGACCACCGCGATCTGAACACGGCGATCGACACCTGGTATGAGGCGGCGAACTCGACCGCGGTCAACCACACCGAACAGGGAAACTGCTTGGAGCAGTTGTCGAATCTGCTCCGCAAGCGGTACGAGCGATCTGGTGACCACGCGGATCTGCACGCGTGCGTCGCCGCAGCGCGGACGGCGTCGCAAGCACCCCATGCCGGCGCGCAAACATTGAATGTACTCGGCGTGGCCTTGACCTATCGCGCACAGGCTCTTCGGAGTATCGAAGACGCCGACGAAGCGGTGAACACTCACCACAGCGCCGCCACCCAGATAGGCCGCGGTGCGGCCGAACTTCCCGGTTCTCTGTCCGACCTGAGCCTCGCCCTGATGGCCAGATTCGATCTCACGGGCGACCGGTCCGACCTCGACGAGGCGATCGATGTGCTGCGCACTGCCACAGCTAGTCCAGCTGCGCGGAATGTTCGTGGAGCGAGATTCTTCGCGAACCTGCGCCTCACCTTGGATCGGCGATTTCATGTAACCGGGCTGCGGTCCGACCTCGACGAGGCGGTCGAAGCCATGCGAACCGCAGTCGGTTTGCTGCCCGAGCAGCACAGTGAACGCGCCTCGATGATATCCAATTTGGGAGTGATCCTGTCGGTGCGGGGCGACGAATTCGACAGCGTAACCGACATCGACGAGTCGATCCGATACCAGCACCAAGCACAGCAACTCACACCCGACAACCCAACACAATCAGTGAAATGTATGGAGCGGTTGGCCGGTGCGTCACTGATACGGTTTCGACTTCTCAAAAAAAGCGAGGATCTGCGGGCCGCTGTCTCCTGGAACCGCACCGTCGCCCAACAGACGCCGCACGATCATCCTTGGCGCTCCTCGCGCCTGAGCAGACTCGGCTTGTCAGTAGCCCGACTGTACGAACAGACCGCAGATCGTGACCTGTTGGGCGAAGCGCTCGACGCGGCCGAGCAGGCTGTCGCCGTGTCGATGGACTCCGCACCCGATCACGCCGCCTATCTGCAGAATCTCGGACACATCCAGTACTTGTGCTACAGGGCCTTCGATGATCGGGATATCGGTCGAGCCGCATTGGCCAGCTGGAAACGGGCCTCAGCGGCACCGACCGCACCAATGACCGTACGTAGCATCGCGGCCGGCGCGGCTGCGGAGGCGGCCGCGGCGCTCGGCGACGACGCCGAAGCACTGCTCAACTACCGCACCCTGATACAGCTGCTGCCTCAAGCTGCGTCGCGTGGGATCAGCCGCATCGACCGCGAACGGCTGTTACATGCCCAGACCGGTGCCGCACGCGAAGGCGCCGCATACGCCTGCGCCGTGGGCGATTTCGCCGGTGCGCTGGAACTACTCGAACACGGACGAGGTGTGTTGTGGTCGCAGTTGATCACCGACCGCACCGCGCTCGACGACCTCGCAGCCGTCCACCCCGAGTTCGCGGCGACGATCCAGCACCAACGGCAGTTGCTTGACACCATGAGCGAACCAACAGCCGGAGTGGACGTCAATAGTACCGACGATGACCGTTCTCGCAGGCCCGACGTGGCCCTCGCTGCGGCACGCATCCTCGACGACACCATCGCGATGGTGCGGACACTGCCCGGTTTCGAGGATTTTCTGCGACCGCCAGCGGCCGAAGCCCTCACCGCTGGCAGCCGCGAGGGTGCTGTCGTGGTGATCAATATCGCGAAACGGCGCTGCGACGCGTTGGTGATCCGCGACGGTCAACTCAGCAATATCGCGCTGGATCGAATCAACTACAGCATCGTCGCCGCCCACGTAGATCAATACATGAGATGTCAAGCGGTGCTGAGCGATACAACACAGCCGCGCCGCGACCGTGTGACAGCCGCAGACGACCTACTGTCTGTGTTGCGATGGCTGTGGACCGCAATCACCGAACCGATCCTGTCCGCGCTGGGGCACGACAGCGCCAAATCGGCCGCCGACGCACCGCGACTGTGGTGGTGTCCCACTGGTCCGCTCAGCGTCCTTCCTCTGCACGCCGCGGGTGTGGAATTCGATGGTCGTGGCGGCAACAGCGTCATGGATCGTGTGGTGTCCTCGTACATCCCCACCGTCACCGCATTGACGCGTGCGGAGAGCGCTTCCTTCCCCGCGGCCGACCCCCGGCTGCTCATCGTCGGCATGCCCAACACCCCCGGCTGCGCACCGCTACCCACGATCGCCGAGGAAATCATCCGACTGCAACAGCTCTTCCCATCCGACATCCGTACCACGCGCCAAGACGCGGAGGCCACACACGACGCGGTGGTCTCGGACATGAGAACACACAACTGGGTGCACTTCTGCTGCCACGGCGATCACGATTTCACCCGTCCGTCCAATGGCGGCTTGATGATGTTCGACGGCATCATCACCATCGCCGAACTAGCCAAGCAACGCCATCACCACGGCGAGTTCGCTTTCCTGTGCGCGTGTTTCACCCACACCGGCAGCCACAGCGTGATGGATGAGAGCATCACCGTCGCGACCGCGTTGTCATATATCGGGTGGCGCCACATCATCGCCACCACATGGGCCGCCTACGACAGGGCTGCGGTCAAGGTTGCCGAATCCGTCTATCAGGACATCGCCTCCTCGAACGCCATCGCCGCCGAACTCGCTCCCCGAGCGTTGCATTCGGCAGTGGTGAAGCTACGTAACAGCCTGCCGCAAGCGGCCCCGCTGTGGTTGCCGTTCATACACGTCGGCCCCTGATTACGATCGGCCAGGATCGAACAGAATGCTTCTCAGCTCGGATTCGCCTTAAGTGAGAACCATAGCGACATAGGCCAGAGAGTCGTGCGACAAACCGGTCGCCAACACATTGTCGTAGCGGGCGTGCAACAGGTTTCGTACTGCACGGCGGCGTTGGGCGCGACAGCCACGCTTTGAGAGTGGTGGAGAACGATGCCGGCTCGATGCCGTCAGTGGCGAGCCAGTCTGAAATCGAATCCTTCACCAGCCCGGTCAGGACGCCGCCATAGTCGAACAGGACGGCGTCGATGAGGGGCTACTGGCTCATGCGTACACCGCCGTGTCGTAGACGACCCGTCCGACGGTCTCACCGTCGGCGAGCCGCTGGACCCCGGCGGCGACATCGGCCAGGGCGAGACGTTCGCTGAGCAGCGGGGAGATCAAGCCGCTGTCGGCCAGATCGGACAGTGCCCGGTGGCATTCCCGAACC
Source organism: Nocardia sp. bgisy134 (assembly GCF_965341865.1). Lineage (GTDB taxonomy): Bacteria > Actinomycetota > Actinomycetes > Mycobacteriales > Mycobacteriaceae > Nocardia. The sequence continues at coordinate 17,444 of NZ_CBDQZP010000035.1, read as the reverse complement.
GCGAGCAGTTTCGATCCAAGCGCGCAGTACGGCGACGGTGCCGTGCCCCGGCTCACCGGTCGCCACTATCTCGACCGGCGGCTAGGCGCCGATGAGGACGCGACCGAAAAGCCGGTGGTCGAGCCGGTTACGTGCAGCTGCGGCAGGATCGCGTCGATGCGGGAGTGCGAGGGAATCGGAATGTGTTTCCGCATGCACTGGGCGTGGATCTCCGTGCAGCGCGGCGACACTCTGAATCTCTCGGCGGGTCAGGAGACATCTCATGAAGAGGATTGAGTGTTGTCACCGAGGAGCAGGCTGGCTGCGTGAGCAGGCAGAAGGCCACCCACCCAGTCATCACAGACGGGACCGATGGCCGCATCTGGGACCAGAACTGGCCCGCCCCCCACACCTGTGCGCATGCCGCAGCGTCCACGTCTGCGCGCAAATCGCGGCTGCGCGATCGGGGTGGGGACTGTAGATACAACGACGCCGATGCAGTCGGCAGAGCAGCGGACAGATGACTCCGGCACCAGTCTCGTGGACCCGATCGGTAGTTGAAACCACCGCCAATGTCATCGAGCACCACTCGGACTCGAAAAGGCGGAACCCTCATGATCGATCCCGCACTGCTGGAGGAGTCTCCCTGGATGCGCAACGTGACGGGTGCAGCAGCTGGTAGTTGGCGCGGTCACCCACTGCCAGGGGAAAGTACTTGTCCTGCAACGACCCGTAGATGACTTCATGGGCGGAATCTGGGAACTTCCCAGCGGGAAAGTCGATCCTGACGAGACGATCGATCGAGCACTGATCCGCGAGGTCAAAGAAGAGACCGGCCTCGACATCACCAGCGACTGCGGCTACCTGGGCGAGTTCGACCACCAGTCGGGCAGCAGCAAGAAGGGCCAGCAATTCAACTTCGCGGTGGACGTAACCGAACCCGACCCGATCCGGCTGACAAAGCATGACGCCTACGCATGGATCACCGCCCAAGACGACCCGCCAGTCAGCGAGGCAGTAAGGAAAGTTCCCGCCCACTACCACGGCGGTCACCGGGCCCAATTGCTAGCACGACCAGCAGCCTATGCCGAGGATAGCGCTGAGTGTCGGTGGCCCCGAGGAGAATCCAGTCTCATCGCCGAACAACAGCAGAATCCAGTAGCTAGGGGTATAGGTGGTAGGCATCGTCTCAATAGACATCGAGCCAGGTGGTTCCGCGACACCGGTGGGATACATCGGAATTTGCGAAGTCAGTGCCGAAGGCGTCGGCCAACCCGCGCTGATTCGATTCAGAAGTCCATTGTGCCAGGATCCCTGGGAAGATTGGGTGGCAGCATGCGAGGACTATCTCGACATGGTCCACTCGACGCGGTCCACGACCGAACGAGAGCGCCTTCAGAACCGGTGGGACGTCAGCGATGACGTCGAACAGCACAACCGACTGTTCGGATTCTCCCCTATCCCCGATCCATTCCCTCAGGCCGAGTACCGCCGCCCCGAGCCCGAACCGTTTGCCCAGGTCTGGCCTCAACTTGCCCTGCGGCTTGCAGGGAAGATCATCACCGCCTACAACGCCAGCTACGACCAAGCCGCCCTCGACGGCCTGCTGCAAGCCACCCATCTTCCGATGGCAAACTTCAGATGGTTGGATGGCCGCGCGGTTGCCCGCAATTACAAGTATTGGGTAGGCCAGTACGGCTCGCCGACTGAAAAGCTTTGGCGGGAACTGTTCGATTGGGAGGATTACAGCGAGGGCGACACCGAATACAGGGGTGAGCGGCTTCAAGACGTCACGCTACGGCTGGAATTATTCACCGGCGAGCAAGCAAGACTGCGCGCACTTGCGCATCGCGAATGGGGCATCGGAAATAAGGCACTGCTGCGCGATGCCGCTGAGGATGCCTGGGCCAATGCCGAAATTATCGCGGCAGCATTGCGTTCCGAAGGGCTTCCCGTCACCACCGACGGGATCGACATCCTCGATGCCGTCATCGTCGATCCCGACCCCACCGTTTACCCCGCGCACCAAACCCACCTGGCATCGATTGAGCCGATCGACCCTGTCTGCGCACAGTTTCTGACCACCCGTGCACAAGCTCAGGTCGATCGATGCATCAGCCGGATCTGCGGAATCCACCTCAGCCCAAACCAATGGACCGAAGTCTACGCGGTATGGGAGTCCGCTGCCCGCTGGTTGATGAGATTGGTCGGTGTCAGCGAACTGGAACAGGCTAGCGCCTTGGCTGCCGAGGCAGACCGGTTGATCCAGGCATCACACTCGGTGCTCGTCTGCCATCAGCGCGGAAAAGTCTACGCAGATGCCCTGTGGTGCTGGCTCGAAGCAAACCGAAAGCAACTGGCATTCCATGGGCTTACTGACGAGGAGATCAAGGCCCAGATCAACCGACTTTGCGCGGACGAAGAGCAGGATCGTGCCCAGCGTCGGCGTAGGAAGCGCACGCACTGATCGGCGGCCCGTCCTCAAATCCTCAATGCCAGGAAAGGTGATCGACGACCACTTGATGTCAAAGCGCCGACAGCGAATCATGCAGCGGGGTACACGATCGAATCACCCCGGCGTGACGAGCGTTAAGTACCAATCTGAAGACGCTGCGAGTGTGTCTGCCTACTGCACAGTCCCGCGCCCACACCAGCCTGATGCCTGGTTCGCAGCGAGGCGGCCAAATCGTTGGCCAAGCTACGGCTACCCGCCCGCCGGCCCCGCCTTTGATCGAGAGAGTGCACCAGGACCCCGAATGTATCGTGCGAGCCTCGGAAGCCGAAGCAGCGGGCCTCTACCCCGAGGTCTCGGTCACCGCATTTCGGTCCTGCATGCCCAACCCTCGACGAAATCCTCTGGACACCACGTCGATCCTCGCCCGCCTCAGAATGGCAAACGGTCAACCGCGCGGGAGGGACGGAAATCAGTCAGGTCGGTGACAATGGTGTAGATTGCCGGCGCGCGCTCAGCTTCGAAGAACATCTCCTCGAACGAGACGCGTCCGAGATTTGCCGCCATGACCGCCTCGGCGTAGCCGGGTAGTCGCTCCAGCCTCAGATCACGCAGGGCGCCGAGTTCAAGTGGGTAGTCGGCAGGATCAAGATCGACGCCGTATCCCGTCGGCTCGTGGCGCCGAGCTTCGCCTGTGTCAGCGTTCAATCGACAATGGATGCGATCGAGCAGGCGGGCGTCGTCGCGTTCGGCCAGATCCATCATCCTCTGGTGCCGCAACGATAGCACCTTCGGGACGACCCGAACCGTCGCCAAGTGGTCGCTAGCGCGTAAGGACGGGGCCAGATCGACGCGTGAATGTCACGTCGCGTGATGGCGTGGCGTTGGGGCTGCTGTGCGAGATGGTGGTGTGCGCGACGCCGAGGTGGTCGCCGATTCGGGCGAGGGGACTGCCCCCGTTTCGGTTGACTTGAATCAACCAAGCTGGGGGCAGTCCCGAGTGATTCGCCGTGTCCGTAGCGGGTGATGTCGTAGTCGATCTTGTTGCCGGTGAGGTGGCGTTGTTCGCGGATGGTGGCGCCGCCGGTGTGGAGGATGTCGAGGATGTTGCCTTTGCCGAGCCTAGTACTGCATTCGGCCTCCAGGCACGGATTCAGGCTGGCATCCTCGAAAGAGCGACTGCAACAAGGGGGATCGATCGTGAGTACTGTGCCGCCGGATTGGTATCCCGACCCTTCTGACGTGGGTTTCCTGAGGTACTGGAACGGGACCGATTGGACCACTGACCGAAAACCTGTGCTCGCCAAGGATTCCGTCGACCGGACTCAGGCCCTCGGACAAGCCCCGAAGGTGCCGCTGCTTGGTGCTCGCGCACACGCGAAACGGCAGTCGGAGGAGCTGGCGGACGCGCTGTCCGACAACCAAAGGCTACGAGCGCATTTGACGAGTACCGGAGGCCTGGAGGTCGCCGAGCTGCAGCGGCTGCGTGACCAGCTGGCAGCGCAGATCACCGAGCAGCAGACGCTGCTGGACAGTCTGCGCACTCAGGTGGTCAACACCCGAGAAGATCAGGTACTGCAAGAGATCGGCATCTACGAATACCGCCACCCGCTATCGGACGCAGTCGCCTATCGCGACGCGCTGAAGCACCTGCAAGGTGAGATCAAGTACATGGCGCGGCGTGACGGTGGCGCTATCGAGGCATCACAGACCTGGGCGGTCAACGGGTCGGCCGCCGAGGGCCGCAGGATGATTCGCGAGTATTCGATGCTGATGCTGCGTGCCTACAACGCGGAGGCCGACAATCTTGTTCGAGGACTCAAGCCGTACAAGTTGCCCACCTCTCTGGAACGCCTGGACAAGATCGCGTTCACCATCGAGCGGCTGGGCAAGACGATGCATCTGCGCATCACGCCCGGCTATCATGAACTCCGCCGTCGCGAGCTGCAGATGACCGCCGATCACCTCGAGCTCCTCGCACGCCAGAAGGAGCATGAACGCGAGCAGCGCGAAACACTTCGTGAGGAGCGCAGAGCGCAGGAGGAGCTCGCCCGTGAGCGCGCGCGACTCGAAAAGCAGGAACAGCAATGCCGCGACAAGCTATCAGCGCTCGAGGCTGCGGGCAGCGCAAGCGCGGCGGGCGCGGACGATCTACGGGAGAGGTTGGCGGAGTTGGAGCGCGCCATCCTCGCCCTCAAGAACCGGGAAGACAACATTCGCGCTGGCTACGTGTACGTGCTCTCCAATATCGGGGCGTTCGGTGCAGGCGTGGTCATGATCGGTTTGACCCGCCGGGTCGATCCGGCAGATCGGATCCGCGAACTGGGCAACACGTCGGTGCCGTTCAAATACGACAGGCACACCATGTTCTTCAGTCAGGACGCGGTCGGTATCGAAGCTGAGCTTCACCGTCGGCTGGCGCACAAGCGGATCAACAAGCTCAACAACCGCCGCGAGTTCTTCAAAGCTACGCCTGCAGAGGTGCGAGAACTTCTGCAGGCTGTAACCGGGGAGCTCGTCGAGTTCGACGAACTCGCTGAGGCCATGGAGTATCGGCAAAGCCTCGCCGTGACCCGCGATCGTGATCGTGATCGTGAGTGACTGTGCGACAACATATTTAGCCGAGCTGGCCCGATCGTTTCCCGCATGTTCGCGGCTAATTGATGAAGGATGGACGCCATGCTAGAACCTCAGGGGCAGTTGACAATCCGCACCGATGGAGGCGCCGACGAACTCTTCCGGCTCTACGAGTGGTTCAACGACGATGACGAGCTACGCGGCCGGGTGAGCCTGCCATCGAACCAGATTCGCCCCGGGCAGATGGGTGAGCTCACCGAAGCCCTGGTCGTCGCTGTCGGTGCGGGTGGCATCGCGACGGCATTGGCCCGATCGCTGACCACATGGTTCACCGTCCGCCGTTCCGAGGTCACCATCACCCTCAAACGGGACAACAACACCGAGATCACCATCGACGCCAAACGAATCAAACTCCCCGAAGTGACCCAGGCAGTGCAGCAGATGATCGAAAGGCCGGTCGACCCACTGTGATCTCGGACATGAACCGAAACGGCTGGCGCGCCACCTTGATCGGGGTGAGCAGGTACACCAACCCTGAGCTTCCAGATATTCCGGCTGCCGCCAACAATGTCGCGGACCTCGCCGAACTCCTGACCGCGCCCACCGGCGGCGCGCTGGCCGCCGACCACTGCACCGTCCTGCACGATCCCAGCGACGCCGTACCGGTCGGAGCGGCGATCAGAGCCGCGGCCAAGCAAGCTAGCGATGTCCTCATCTTGTATTACGCCGGACATGGCGTGCTGGACAGTCGGGGGCAACTGCACTTGGCGCTGCCTGCCAGCAACCGCGATCACATCGAGTGGAACGGTATACCGTTCGATCGGCTGCGCCGCGAATTCTCTGTAAGTCCCGCCCGTGCCCGTATCTTGATCCTGGACTGCTGCTTCTCCGGCCGGGCTTTCGAAGCAATGAGTGCGACCTCGACCCTCGTCGAGGGCCAGGTCGACATCCACGGTACTTATACGATCGCGTCCTCGGCCAGAAACGAACCTTCGGAAGCGCCAGAAGGCCACCGCCACACCGCATTTACTGCGGCGCTGCTCGACGCTGCCAGGGACACCAGCCGCACACTCGACCAGCTCTACGTGGAACTTGACCGGAATCTGTTCCGAAAAGGCTATCCCCGGCCACACCGGCGAAGCGTTGACATCGCCGGTGGCCTGCGCCTATTTATCCCACCCGTGCACCGCCCACCCATCGCCGGTATCGCGACCATGCCGAGCATCGAAACGGACGTGAGTCACCGTGCCGAACTGGAAAGCTGGTATCGCGCCGCTGAAGGAGGTGACACCGATGCGATGTACAACCTTGCCGTCATGTTCGACAAAACCCGCAACTTCGACGATGCCGTCGCCTGGTATCAGCGAGCTGCCGAGTCCGGCCACCCCGACGCGATGCACAACCTGGCGATCCGACTCCGTTATCGCGGCCAAGTCCCAGAGGCCGCTACCTGGTGGCAACGCGCGGGGCATCGCACCCCCCAAGGCCCCAGCGAAAAGCTGCGCGGCCCGGTGGTCCTTGGACAGTCACGTTCTGCGGAGTCCGAGGCTCGCTCGGAGGATGTACCGCCGCGCGAGCTGTCGACGTCTCGGCGCGTGATGCTGATAAGCCTTGGCAGGTGGGTGGACGATTCAGCCTCGTGGGACGAAACCCCCTGGGGCGGAAGCATCCACACTCGCTCCGGCCACGGATTCTTCGACGGCATGGCCGACAGTCAGCTGCTGGACTCGGCTCGTGTGTTCTGGAAGTTCAACCCAGAGTCTCCTCGCTGGCGTGACATCGAATACGCGGTGGTCGCCCACGCCGGAATCACTCGCGCGGTGATCCGAATCGACCGATACATCGGGCCTTTCGAGGGTCGCTACGGATTACAGGGGCGGCTGGTCGACGATCCTGAACTCACCGCCGAACTGGTCGGCAAAACCGTTCCGCGGCGTCAAAACCCGATCACCACCTGGAACTGACAGCCCTGTGCGTTTAGAGAATCGCAGCGCTACGACGCCCGTGGTCTCATCCGTTGATGTCGTCTGAGTCCGGGTGGATTTCGAGCTCCGGCGGATGTGACGGCCACAGCGGAGAGTCGATCTCCTGCGGCGTCGACGGCTTCGGCGGGCTTGTCGTGCTCTCCGCGGTAGCCTTTCCAGAACGAGGTGGATGGGGATGAACAGTTTCACCGTCAGCGATTTGTTTCGGCTCCTGACATTGCCAAATGCCTATAGCGACATAGAACCATGCCAAAAGCCCCTGGGGAGCAAGTCTATTCGGCTGCCACCTCCGCCGCAAAACCTTCGACGAGCCGCGCGAGTCTGCGTGGCGCGAAGTCGTTGGCGTTGTGCGCCTGCCCGGCCATGACGATCTTCCGCGCGTTCGGCATGACATCGCACAGGGCGTCGATCCGTTCGCCGAGGTGGGCGGGACTGCGATCTCCGCCGAGCAGGACCGTCGGCAGCTCGATCGCAGCATAGGAGTCCAGCCGCGGGCCGAGGGAGTCGATTGCCGCGACGTCATCGAGTTGGCGCGGCACATATGCCCGCAGTTGCGGCACCGCAGCGACCACAATCCGAAACACTGTCCTCGCAACTCGACCCGCCCCGAATATGTCACGTTCGAAGATCGCGATGGCCTTACCGGGTTTTCCTGCGGCGGCCGCGGCGCGTGCCGCACACAGCGGGCGACCGCCTAACGGTGCGCCGATCACCGCCGGCGGTTCGTAGACGAACAGTCCCGCGAACAATGCGGGCGCAGCAGCGGCGGCTTCCAAGGCGATCACACCACCCGACGAGTGGCCGACGAGCAGAACCGGCTCCCCGACGGTGCCTGCCAGTGCCAGCACGTCATCGACTTCCTCAGCGATGGTGACCGGCTCGGCCCGCACCAGGTCGAGGCGATACTGGCGGCGGTGCAGTCGGATCACCCGGTAGCGGTTCGTCAGCGGGCGGACCACGCGAGCCCAAGCCGAGCTGTCACCCATACCGCCGTGCACGATCAGAATCACCGGACCACGACCCTCGTCGACAAACTCCATGTCCATGCCCACGACTATCGGTAGTGGAGGGGTTCCCGTCTTGAACGAATATTCCCCTCCCCCGCCAGCTCGGCTGGGGTTCGGCCGGCGAACTGGACGGTCTCGCGGTGAAGATGCGACTGATCGGCGTATCCGCGGCGGGCAGCGACCTCGGCCGCCGCCATCCCCGCGCCGAGCGCCTTCACCGCACGATCGAACCGGGCCAGCATCGCGGCACGCTTCGGCGTGACGCCGATCTGGGCGGTGAACCTGGACCACAACCGTTTCCGGCTCCATCCGCACATCTGGGCCAGCTCACCGACGTGCACCCGGCCATGGCTGGCCAGGATGCGCTCCCAACTCGCCACCACCTCAGGTGCGGGCCGATACGAAAAGCGTTGCATCACGAACGCATCGGTCAGCGTGAACCGTTGATCCCAAGTCGCGGTGGCCAGCTGCTCGCGTAGCCTGCGCACCGGCTCGCCCCACAATTCATCCGGAGCCGTAGCCGAAGAAACCGCCGTACCCAACAACTCATACACCTGCACCGGGGAGAGCCGTACCTCCACGCAATCCACCCGCGAGCCCCGGATCCTGACCGCACCGGGAGACAAACCCGTGACCACCCCACCTGCGGCCCACCGGTCCGAACCCGTGTCGATATCCAGCCCGTCACCGACATCGACAACCATCACACAAGACCTCCCGGGAACCACCTGCATGTCCAGCCCCGCACTACCACAATCGCGATACCCGGCGAGGTCGATGCCGTTCCGGCCGCTGGCATGCCGCGCGATGTCCCAGCCACCACCGAGACCGCTGTCGAACAGGATCGGATCCACCCCGCCGAGCGCATCGCGGCCCCACGCTCCGCGGGCGGCTCCGCGCTCACCCTCATCCTCAGATAAACCGGGGGTCCGATGTTCGGAAAACGAGGGCTGCGCTCAAAGGGTCAGTGCATCACTGCACTGCAGATGCGGCGTCAGTGCGCGTCTGCTGTCTTGGAAGCGGACTTTATCGGGTTCAGAAGTCCTCGGGTTGGCGTCCGGGGCGGAATCCGCAGTGCGCGATCATGGCGACGGCTCGGAGAAGTTGTCGGCGAGTGCTTCGGGGACGTGGCGTCGCTGCCGAAGGTGACTGCGCGGCCGCCTTCTTCTGCCCACCACTGAGGTGTCCAGGGCCGCAGGTGGCGGGTGTTGATCTCGAGTGCCCGTCCGCTAACGGCGATGGCTCGCATCGCCGTGCGGAAGCCTTCTTCGAACCTGCGCGGGTCGAACGGACCGGCCGTGGCGATCGGCCAAGCGCGCACGGCGTAGTCGATGTGGCAGAACACCGCGAACGCCTCCGATCCTGCGAGGACGCGCTGGATTTCCCCGAGGTAGGCCCACACCACCTGTTCGGCAGGCTAGAGACGAAACAGGGTGTTGGGTTCGCTGCGGTCGTCATCGATCACAGGGTGTGCAGGGAGCCGTTGTCAGCTTTCGAAGTCGTCTTCAGTGATGTTCGAAGTGGTGTTCAGTGGCTGGTTCCGGTTCGGTTAGCGAGTCTCGAATCCGAATGCGCAGGATTCAGGTCGGCCAGGAAGTACTTCTGCAACATGTGCCAGTCCTCAGGGTGGGCGGCGATGCCCTCCGCGTAGGCGTCTGCGAGCGCTTGAGTCATCCGGGCGATTTTCTCTTGCTGAGTGCCTTCGGACGGCACCGGGATCTCAGGATGGACCCTGATGCCCATCCGACCCGGACCCGGATACCACAGATTCACCGGATGCAGCCCGCAGCCGGTCTGTACTGCGAGCGCCGCCGGTCCGGCGGCGATCCGTGTGGTTTCGCCGAAGAACTCCACCGGGATCCCAGAGGCGCCGAGGTCGCGATCCGCGACGAGGCAGACGATGCGGCCTTCCCGAAGCCGCCGCGCCAGGGTCCCGAATACCGATGGTCCGCCGTCGTGCGGCAGCACTTCCATCCCGAGCTTGCGGCGGTAGTCCCAGAACCGTTCAGCGACCGCTTCGGGCTCGAGGTTCTCGGCGACAGTGGTGAACTCGATCGAGTGCGTCGCGATGAGCCACGCTCCGGCATGGTCGTAGTTGCCGGTGTGGCCGAGCGCCAGGACGACGCCGCGGTCCGAGCGGACCGCCTCGGCGACGCGCGCACGGTCTTCGTCTGCGATGTCGACACTGTCCAGGATGCGGCTCCGATCCCACCCGTTCATCCGGAATGCCTCGCTGTAATACCGCAGCGCCGATCGCATGCCCTTGCGGGACGTCTCGGCGAGAAGCTCCGGCGTCGTGTCCTTGCCCAGGACCCTGAGCAGGTTCGTCTCCAACTGCAGAACCTGGGCGCCGCGCCGCTCCCAGAGACGGTCGGCGATGCGGTCGAACAGCCGGTAGGCCGTTCTCTCCGGCAGGGCCCTGATCAGTGACCACGCGGCTCCGTAGCCGTACCCGATGACCCGGTCTTTGACGCTCATACGGCCACGGTGTCATATTCGACCAGGATGCCGCGCTCGAACTTCACTCCGGCGCCGCCAACGACGAATGAGCATGGGCATGTCTCGGTATCGCATCGAATGATGGTCGTCGGCGGCCTTCGACTGAAGGGGGCTCGGCGCGCGAATCTCGGTTGTCGGTAAACGATCTTGGGCTCAAATGGTCAGCGCATCACCGCTGCTGAGGTGCTCAGCGTAGACCGATGCGGCTCAGGCGGCTTGTCTCGTCGGGTTGGTTGGAACTTGTGCTCCTATGGTGCCGATGATGGTGAACCGCATATACGTCGTTGTTCCTGCAGGCGGCGGGCATACTCAGCGGCTTCAACGGGATCCAAGCTGCGCGGTGGTGTCACAAGGGCACCGCATTCGATCGGACGCTCGATGGTCGACGAGCCGCCCGGACCGGTCGACGGGCCGCTAGAGCTGCAACCGACCAGCGTGATGGCTGCTCCTGACACGGCAAGGATGAGTTGTGCTCTGTTGTACCGGTCGAGGCGTGATCTCGCTGCCGATGCCCCCCGTGCTTCGCGCATGAAGCGACGCTATCTTCAGTCGATTGAAGCGGACATCACCCGCCGGGATGAATCGCACCCCCCTACTACGGAATGACGAGAAGATGATCGCCCGTCGCTGAGGTGCGCGGCGTAAACCTCTGCGGGACTTCGGAAGCCGCGGATCTTGCGAGGCCGGTGGTTGAGTTCGTCGGCGATGGAGTCGAGGTCTGCCTGGCTGAACCGACGCAGGTCGGCGTTCTTGGGCAAATACTGGCGCAGCAGTCGATTGGTGTTCTCATTGGTGCCGCGCTGCCACGGGCTGCGCGGTTTGCACAGGTAGATCGGCATAGTCGCTGCCTCGGTAATAGCTTTGTGGCCGGCGATCTCTCGGCCACGGTCCCAGGTCAGGGTGCGTCGCATCGGGGCCGGGAGGTTGAGCAGGTAGCGCGTCAGGTGCGGGGTGACCTGGTCGGCTTTGATTCCGTCGGGCAGTGCCACCAGGGCTGTGAAGCGGCTGGTTCGCTCAACCAGTGTTGCGATGGCCGATGGTCGTGATCCCATGAGAAGGTCACCTTCCAGTGACCAGCGACCATACGGTTTTCGACTTCGGCTGGGCGCTCGCTGATCGGAACCAGATCCTTGATCACCCCTCGCCCGTCCGGTCGGCGCACGCGTTTGGGGTGGCGCATCACCCGCCCGCTGCGCAGCGGCCGGGTGAGTCCCCGGTCGATCGCCTTGCGGCGACGAGGATCGAATAGCGACAAGTCGATCGCTTCATGGGAGATCCGCATGCCCGGGTCGCCGGAGAAACATCGTGCCAGCCACCCCGCGATCTGCTCCGGAGACCACCACATCATCAGCTTCTGCTAAACCAGCATCCGCAACCTCGAATCCTGCGACAGCTTAGACAGTTTGGGCCGCTGAGCCTTCTGATAGGCCTGGGCATCGGCGGCCGTCGCACGGTAGCCCTCCCGTCCGCCGTTGCGGGAAACCTCCCGGGAGATCGTCGACGAAGGACGACCCAACCAGCGGGCGATCGCACGTGCAGAGCACCCCACAGCCAGGCCCCGAGAGATCTCCTCCCGCTCGGCCAAGCTCAGATGCATGCTGCGACGCCGCAACGCCGACTGTCGGACGCCACCGGTCTGGGCCAAAACCGCCGCACCTGATGCACCGGCACACCGGCCGATCGCGCGATGACGCTGAATGGTTCACCAGCACGCCACTGCCGCCACGCGTCATCCTGCTGACCCGCCGACAACCCGTAATCCCGCACCACACCCTCCACACAACATGATCATCCACGCGGTGATGCATTGACCACTTGAGCCCAAGATCGTTTTACGACAGGCGGATCTGGACTCCCTCGCCGAGGCGCAGGTGCCCGCCCCGGTCTCGGTGATGGTCGCCCGCCACATCGTGGCCGCCAGCCAGCACCTGGCCGTCGCGCACAAACTGGCCACCTCGCGCCAAGATGACAGGATGGCCGAGCACATCAAACCTGCACCGACCCTGCCGCTTTCGCTGGACACAGCGCAGGTCCAGACGGCGAAGCAGGCGGCGGCTCTTGCGGACGCCTACGAGAAGGGCCAGGGGGAGTGGATCGCGTCTCTGCGCGAGAGCCAACCCGTCGCCACCCTCTTCGACCAAGTTGCTCCCCTGCTCTGGAAGAGCGACCTCGGCGTCGAGCACAAGAACCGGCTGGCCCGCTCATTCGGTCCTGACGGGCTCGCGGCCGTGGACCAGGCGATGATCATCCTCCTCGGAATCGAGAGCCTCAAGGTGTGGCAGCGGAATCGAGTCGTCTACCGCGTGCACCCCAACCTGGCAGCCAGCCTCGCCGACACCGAACCCGGTGCTGCGATCCCCTGCGAGGTATTCACTCGGCTCCCCCACCCAGACCCTTTCGTCGCCTTCCCGACCCCAATCCCGGCTCCTCATGGTGCCGATTCGAGTGGGATGGCCAAGCCTGCGGTCTACGTAGGCATGTTGGTGACAGGGCTGAGCCGCGGTCTCACGCTGTGCTCGACATCCGACCCCGATCTCTGCTTACTGAACGTTGCGCTGGTCGGCCGAGTCCACTACATCGGAAAAACACAGCCCGAGTACCGGGAGTACAGCATCCGGATCCCCTGCCTCGGTGACCGCTACACCGTCGACGAGATGGTCGAGACCGCTGGCCAGATGATCGCCACCACCGATCCGGAAGCACGGGAAAACGGTGCGCAGCGCAATGCCTTCCGCCTCGCGGTCAGCCTGCTGCTGTACCTGTGCAGCGGACGATCCGACATCGGCGCCCGAACCGAGCTGACGCCTGGAAAGAAGAAGCGTCGGCAACGGCTGGTGCCCAACACCGTGGTCGACGTAGGTTTCGACATCGGCCCCAAACTGCACGCAGCCAGCCGCGATGCCTCGGCAACCTCAAGCGGAGAATCGGGATCCCGCGTTCGCGCCCACATCCGCAAAGCGCACTGGCACACCTACTGGACCGGCCCGAAAGAGCAGCGGGTAGCCGAAGTGCGCTGGTTGCATCCAATCCTGGTCAACGCCGCCGATCGCGATCCGTCCCGGTTTGTGGTGATCGACGTCGATTCGCCTTCCGGGCAGTGAACAACCAAGTTCGATGTCGTGGTTCGTACCACCCTGACCACGGGGAGTTGGCGCTCTTATGAGCAGTCGGGGGACGGTGACCTCGATCCTGTCGCGTACACCTTGCACCGGGGTGAGTCGGAGGAGCAGGCCAGCGACCTCGCCCAGCAGGTTGTGTGGGCGCTGATCGCGCACGCCGACCGCAAGGCGATGTTGCAACTTGCCGACGGCCAGGTCGTAGTCCACCCGGTTGCCGAGTCCTCCTAGTTGCCGAATTCGGTTCGGGACGAACGCTCAGGACGCATGCACCCCAGGACAACTGGGTTGCAATAGGTGGTGGCCTGCCCTCTGGTTCAGCGCCGGAAGAACCGCCACCAGGGCTGCCAACGACGTGTCGGGCCCGCCTTGACCGGCGCGGGCTCGGCGGCATCTCGCAGCCGGTGCCGCTCGGCCCACGCGCCGGTGGCGATCTCCCTGATCGAGCCCTCATCGACGATGCGGGTCGCGATCGTCCATACCGCTGGCGGCCCCGGGAGGGTGGACTCGTCGAGCTCGGCGCAGGCCTGCGCCGCGGCGTCGATGTCGGTGTGCAGCGACAGGTGCAGCACCGTGCCCTGACTTGATGTCACGACCAGCACGCCGACCGCGACGCTCGTACTGTCGCGGGCCATGCGCGCCCACGTGTCGAGGACTTTGCCGGGTTCGGCACCGAGGTGGTCGACGACCTCAGCAGTGGAGGCAGCCAGTCCCAACCAGATGCAGCGGCGCGCGATGTCGCGCTCCGGCACGCCGAACCGTTCGACGAGTGCGGCCATGCCCGGGGCCGGGGTCCGTGCCCAGGCCAGGATCAGCTGCTCGTCGGAGGCGGCGTCCCAGAACGGGAAGCCCTTGGCCGCGTGCGCCTCGCGGGCCAGGGCCTCACCATCGAAGCCCGGTTGAGTGATCATCTCGCGCAGCTTGCGCATCGCGATGGCGCCGGTATATCCGTCCAGCAGAACGAATTTCGCGCGGGCCCGCACCCCACCCAGCGTTCGGCCCAGCTGGGCAGCGATCTGTTCATCGGTCGCCGTGGTCTCCAACGCGGCGAAGAACTCCTGGTAGTCCTCCCCCGTCCACAGACTGCCCCGCCGATCTTCGCGCTCCCCCATCGCCGTCATGGCCGTGCATCCTGCCAGAGCCCACCGACAAGCCCGAGGAGTTCGTCTACCGCTCGCGCTCGTGCAGAGACTCCCGCGCACGGGAGATGGCGTTGCCGGTCAGGCCCTCGAAGGCGTGCCCGCGAATGCTGCGAGATTGGCTCTGCTCCAAGGCTTCTCGCTCCCGCTCGGCCGCGGCGAGTTCGCGCTCGATCGCCTCGAGACGTTCGACGCGCTCGACCGCGTGGCGTTGCCGAGCCTCGGCGGCCGCGGCGACATCGCGCTCGATTCTCTCCAAATGCAGGACGTTGCGGACCTTGGCCAGCGCCTCGTTGCGCAGCTTGATCAGCTCGAGGCGCTCGTCGGCCGAGTACAGGCCCTGCTTCGTGCCGAAGTCGCTGACCAGCGTCTTGGTGTGCTCGTGCAGATCGACCGCCTCCGCCCATGTCTGGACGTGTCTGGCGTCCTCGATCACATCGAGAAACAGATCCTTGAGAGTGGTCATACCTGTCGCCTCCGCACCCCAACCGACAACCCGACCAGACCAGACCAGACCAGACCAGACCAACGATAGGCCAGACCACTGCGGCGCCGATCAGTTTCGGAAGAACGCTGCCCGCTCCGGGAACATCGAATTGCGTTGCCAGCTCACATATTCCGGTGGGTTCCTTTCTCGGCGCCACCGAGCCGCCGCGAACTCACCAGGGTGGAGGGGACAGCCTGCCGGTCAGCCAGTACTCGCCCATCGGGCGGTGTAGATGTTGGGTTGGAACATGGGCTTCGAAACTCTCGGGCATTCCAGGCGCGGCCTACGTACCGTGGTCGGTTGTGAAGAGTCGGCAGCAGATCGAGGCCCGTGCCCTGGAAATCGCGGAACGCGTTGTGAGTGGCGGCAAAGTCGAAGACGACTTTGTCGAGTGCAAGGCCGAGTGGGTGCACGATACGGCCAAAGCTGCTCGCCGGATCGCAGGGCTCGCTAACGCCGCTCGCGGCGAAGGCGTCATGTGGCTGATCGGGCTGGACGAGAACAACCACCAGGTGGTTCCTCTGGACAGCACTGATCCGGCGAACTGGTGGGGTTCGGTCGAATCTAAATTCGCCGATGGTGTGGTACCGAGCGTGAGGACACTGTCCGTTCCTACCGCTCACGGCCTGCTGATGTGCCTGTATTTCGAGACCGATCGGTCACCGTATGTCGTGACGGCAAACGGCGTAGCAGGTGTCACACGCGAGGTTCCATGGCGCGAGGGAACGCTGCTGCGTACTGCGAAACGGCACGAGCTGCTGTCTCTACTGAGCGCCGCGGTCGCAGCCCCGAAGCTTGAGTTGCTCCAGCCGAAGTTGACCCTTCGCCTGGCGCAGTCACGTGACCGTGCCGGGGACCCGCAGTACATAGAAGGGCAACGCGTCCTGGCCCTCCAAGCAGAGCTCTTCATCGACTCTGAGGCCCGCGCTCTCCTTCCCCGCCATCGATGGAGGATCGAATTCGTCACCGACGGCGACCATCGGTTCGTCGCCGACACCGTCGACTTCACCTCCCACCTCATCTGGGACGACACCAGGAAGGCAATGAGTCCCGAGCTGGAGCACGTCTATGGCGTTGCGGTCAGAAGAGCTGGTCTCGCCGTATCCGGACCGGACTCGGTCGCCCTGTCCGCAACCGCTCCCGTGCCGATCGACGTTGAGACATACACGCTCCGAGGCGCCGGATGGATAGATGTCATTCTCCAGCTGCCGACCAATGGTGTCGGCAGGGTAGCCACAGCCCGGCAGCGGCTCGGATGGTCCAGCGGAGACAACGACGTGAAAAGGAGGGGTCATACTACACAGCCGATCTTTGCGGAATGGGCCATACCCATGTTCGAGCGTTGAGGCGGGTAAGGGTGACGCGCGGCAGCAAGCAGGTCCCGCCCCGGAGCCGCGCGGCCGGTCACCGGGCCGTTGGGCACACTGACGAACCGATCGAAGCCACCACTCACGCCGAAACCATCACCGGCTGAACACCCCCCGACAAGTGTCACAGTCGATTTCGGTGTCCCGCACTTCAGCCGCGGGTCGTGACAGATCAGAAGATCTTGGACTGTGGTCACAGAGCGGGCCGGTGGTGACGGTGACCTGCAGGCTCTGCGGGCACCGGATCGCCCATTGAACGGACGTCGAACTGGGCATGGACTACTCCCAGCTGACGCCAAGAAGCACCTGTCGACCACTACGACTGGACGTCGCGGATTTTGCCCGGATGGCCCGCGTGCAGCCGAGCTCCGTGAGCTACGCCGACAACGGCCACGCATCACGCTGAAAGTCATCGCGAAGGCCGCCAACATGCTGTTGGCAGCGGATTACGTCGAGGCGGTTGGATCCCCCAGTAAGTCTCCCGACTCACTGGGGCGATTCACTGTGCTTCCCACGCATGAACGAGGGCAGGCCGTTGTCTTCATTGGAGCCGTTGAGCTGACCTTCGAAAGCCATATGCGCGGCTTCGATCAGAGCGGGCGGAATCGTCGGGTGCGCCCAAGCGATCCGTACTAGGAAGTGTCCTCAAAGCCATATGAGCAGGGTGGCCAGGTCGAGCATGCCTCGGTAGGACTGTGCGGTTTTGTCGTATCTGGTGGCGATAGCTCGATACTGCTTGAGCCGGTTGAAGCAACGCTCGACGACATTGCGGCGACGGTAAGCGGTTGGATCGAAAGTGGGTGGGCGCCCGCCGGTCCGGCCGCGTCGACGGCGGT
>NZ_CBDQZP010000034.1:0-37909 GCF_965341865.1 Nocardia sp. bgisy134 | reverse complement strand
TGGACCTACGGCACAACCGACCGGAACCGTCGTGCCACCGCTATTTCCCGATGACCAGCAGTTTTCGGTGTTGCAGCAGGTTGGCGTACTGGTCGATACCCCCTCCGGACACCAGTGCTAAACACAGCATCGGCCTCGACAACGGCAACCCGTTGTCGAGGCCGATAGCGTATGGCGAGGTGGAGGGCCCGGTAGAGGTCCGCCTTGTCGGTTCAAACGCGGTGCTGTCGGCTTGGACGTCGCGGTCGCCCGCGGGGTACCCACGAGCTGTGCGCTCAGTGCCAGTCGGTGGTCTCGCTAGTTCATACCTCACTCCGCAAGGCGGTGCTCCGTGGCTACGTCCACTGATCTGGACGGCGTCTGTCCACGAATTTGGACGGCACCGAGAAATCGGGCAGGGGTAGTGTCCGCGGATTTGGACGGCGCCTGTGCGGGTCCGGACGGTGATGGCGGAGAAGTGCGGGCCGGGGTGTGTTGAGGCATGGTGGGCACCAAACCGGGGGTGATTCAGCCATGGCCGACAACGGGATACGTATCGACGTCAATGACGCCTTGGGGTTGGTTGAACTGTTGGAGTTCATCCGAGACTTCTTCGGCGCGGCGGGGCTGGCGGTGACCGAGGAGTTCGCGGCCGTTCGTGGGGACCGGCACGTATTCAGTGGGAGATCTGTGTGTCGATCTGGAGCGTTATCAGCTGCTGCTGGGAGGGATTCCCGGTGATGATCTGCCGCCGTGCCCATGTCGTCCTCGTGCCTACGCGGAATGGGCGAACAAGTTTCGGTGACGGCCGCAGTGCCCAAGACAACAAGCGGACCTCGGCGATACGTCGGTCGGTTGCTCGGTCTGCCGGTACTGGGCTGTGAGGTCGCCCTGGTTCAGGTTTCGAGCCTACCCGTCGAACATCTGGGGGCAGTAGCGTTGTCGGTCGTGGGTGACGCTCTTATAGCCAAGCTGTTTGCGCAGGTGACCGACGTGGATCCGGAGGTTCGCCGAAAAGGCTTGGAAAGGTTGGCCGACTGGGGTGGCTACATCTACAACGTGTTGGTGGAAGTGCTGCGATACGAGGAGTACTCGTACGCCTGGCCGGACTGCGCCGACATGCTCAGCGAAGACCTCTGTGACAGCAAGATCTCCTTCAACGTCTTCATCGATGACCTCATCGAAGCGCCGAACGAGGTCGTGTTCGATCGGTTTGCCGGTCTGCTCGGGCTACCGGCCGGAACTCACCCGCCCCGCTTCGCCATTGACGGTCACAGTGGCGACTCCGTGCTACCCGCGCCCGCGGTGGCTGCTGGCCTCCATCAACGGGCAGCCGTGCTGGTGGCACTGCTGGGCAGCCCGCTGGAGCGGGTGCGGCAGAATGCAGTGTGGTTCCTGGCCGAACTCGGCCCCGGCGTCGCCCCGGTACTGCGCGCCGTACGAGACACACGAATGTTGGGCCGGCGCGCCGCGATCAGCGCCCTGGCGGAGCTCGACTGGGCCGAGTTGGGCACGGCCGACCAAGCGTTGGTTCAACGCCTGATTCGGGTCAAGCAGCTCACCGAAGTGCCGCAGCCGGTGATCCCGCAGGGCGAGTGGTACGCATTGCCGACGACCGACCAGGCAGCAGTGCTGGCCGCGTTCGATCTTCGAGACCCGGTGCCCGTGACCATGCGTATGGGATTCGCACCCTGGCAGCTGGACGGCCCGTGGCGGCCGTTGCCCGAGTACATCGGCTACGGCATCACCGGCGCGTACGGGCAGGTGTTCGTCACACCGGCCTTGGACGGGTGGACGTTGGTATTCGCCGACGGCAGCGTGCTGACCGCGGACGGGAATGTGGCTGACGGTGAAGTTGCGTTCGCCTCCGCGCACCGCCGCTGCGCGGAGTTGAGCCGCCGCTTCGGGAAAGCGCACTGGTACCTCGAAACCGAGAGCGGTGGATGTTCGGATCAGAGCGGATGGTGCGTCGCCGACAAGGGTGAGGTCGTGCGGTACTGCTACTACGACTTCGATATCGACGGCGGAGTGCAGATCGGCCCTGCGGCCGAATCCGGACGGCAACCGACCGTCGAGGAACTTCGGGCCTGGGTGAACGAGCATGACCCCGGCACGGGAGTCCCACCTGTGCGACTGGAGACCCCGCCCAGCGAGTCGACAGAAGAGAAATTCAAGGCGTGGGTGCTGGAAAACTTCGCACCCCCTCCCAAGGATGAGAGGAGCTATGAGGACATCGACGACGAGTTCGACGATGCCGACGACGTCGACGAACCTCTCGACACTCAGCGGGACGAAGGGGAGTCAGGCGGCTGGGAATTCAGGTCCCTCGAGGTGGCCTGGCGGCTGTCGGTGAGCCCCGAAGCACTTGGACCGCATACACGTGTCCAAGGCACCGGCGTGCTGGCCGTGCCCGCTGGCAAGCCGCACAGCAGACGCTATGGGGCCCTGCCCATCTGACGCTTCGGCGACTGGTAGTCGCCCCAGCGGACGAGTTCGGTGTGAAGGTCGACTTCGATGGTGCCGAAGAAGTCGATATTCTCGCTGTGCGCGGGTCGAGATACGGGCCGGCAACTGTTCGATTCCCCTGGGCCTGTCGTACTCAAAAGTCGCGGACTGGCTGTGCCGGAGCAGAGTTGGCACCACTCTGGTCAACTGGAGCGCTACCCACGCTCCGCTCACCGCGTTCGACGGGCGAGTTGATCTCATCAGCCCAAGCGTTCCAGCCAGGAGTCGCCGAGGTGGATGCCGACGAGATCGCCGCCCCGGTACTCAGTTGAGGTCCCGGCCTGCTCGGCGGCACTCGGTTGCACAGCGATCTCGGAGGCCGCGGCCTTTTGCCGGACGAGATCAGCGGCGGTGTGTCCGACATCCGCGAGTGCATGCTCGGGCCACGGCTCTCGCTCGTGACGATCCTCGCTTGCGATCGCATGGAAGATGGGGTCGTCGTCCACGTCGTATCGAGGCGAGCCCTGCTCCGTCGGGCAGTGCGGCCGGGAGGAAGTTGGCGAGGTTATGTCGTGCTGGTGCCGTCGTATCCGGTGAGTTGACGCAGGACTGCCGCGGTGTCGAGGAAGACGCGTTCACCGATGACGTAGCCCTCGTCGTCGAAGGTGACGACGGCGACCATCTCGATGGCGATCGTGTTCCCGCTCGACGCTATTCCCGCGTAGTGCCCGTCGTGGGTACCGTCGAAGCGAACCAGCGCGGCGCCAGTGGAATCCACTTGCCCGAGGGGTTGGATAGTGGCGGTGAGGTCGCTGAAACCGTCGAACAGCGCGGATTCTCGGGCAGCCAGCGCCGCAAGACCTTGCTGCGGGCCTGTCAGGGGTGAGTCGTAGGCGGCGGGCTCTCGCCACAGGCCGACGACCTCCTCGACGCTGTGCTTGTTCACTGCGGCCGCGGCCGCGGTGGCGAACTGCTGGATGAACATGTCGCACTCTCTCCGGATCGATCAATTGGTTTGGGGTGCAGGCGATTCCGGCCGGACGGAACGCTCGGCGAGCGCGATTGCCCACTTGGCGGGAATCCGGCCGGCGATGCGCGCCAGCAATGCGTTCGCTGCGCCGTCGACGATGTCGGGGCGGTTGGACCCGATTGCGCACAAGGCCGCTTCGACGACCTGTTCGGGAGCACGCCGGCTGCCGACCGAGGCGTCCTCCCCGGCGATCTCGAAGAATGCGGTGTCGGTGGCACCCGGGCTCACGGCAAGTACCTGGACCCCGGTACCGCGGGTCTCGGACCAGAGCGCGCGGGTGAAGGACAGCACATACGCCTTGGTCGCCGCGTACACCGCCATGTGCGGCACCGGCTGAAACGCGGCGGTGCTGGCCACGTTGACGACGGCTCCGCGTCCGCGAGCGATCATGCCGGGCAACAGGATTGCGGTGAGCTCGGTCAAAGCGGTGATGTTCACCGCGATCTGACTCGAGACCGCCCCGAGGTCGGCATCGGCGAGGTCGCCATGGATTCCGAGTCCCGCATTGTTGACGAGCGCATCGACGGTGATCGCACGCTGGGCGAGCAGTTCGGCGACGCCCACCGCGGCGTTCGGGGCGCTGAGGTCCGCGGGGATGACCTCCACGCTCGAACCGAATTGCGTGTGCAGTTCGTCGGCCTGTGTTCGCAGCACGGCCTCCCTGCGGGCGACCAGAACGAGGTCACCACCGTCTGCGGCGACGCGTGCGGCGAACGCGCGCCCGATACCCGATGACGCCCCGGTCACCAGTACTCGCTGTCGGTCGAAGTATCCGGCCACCACTACCTCCTTAATTAAACCTGCATGCTGGTCTAATTAATACCGCTATGCTGAGGCCATGGCAAGCCCCCACCGCAACACGCCGGCCCGGCGACGCGTCGGCCGCCCGTCCGGCCCAACCGAACACGGAGCGGCATCCCGAGAGCGGATCCTCGATGCCGCCGCCGCTGTGTTCGCGCAGGTCGGTTACGACCGGGCACGCATGGCCGACGTGATCGAAGCGAGCGGAATGACCAAGGGCTCGGTCTACTTTCATTTCGAGAGCAAGGAAGCCCTCGCCGTTGCCGTGCTCACCGAGAAGCACGCGCAATGGCTCGATCGGGTACAAGCACGACTGGCCACGGCACCCCCCGGGCTGCAGCGGATGGAAGCGCTGTTGCCCGCCATGCTGGATCTCCACCGTGACGACCCCGACGCCTGGGTCATCTCGCGCCTTGCCCAGAACCTCGCCGAGGTGCCCGCGACCCGAACCCTCGCCACGGAACTGACCCGCCGATGGATCGACCGCGTCGCCGACCTCATTCGCGACGCCCAGCACATCGGTGAGGTATCAGACGGAGTCGACCCGGAACTGCTCGCCACCGTCCTCGTCGGCGCCTTCGACGGCCTGAAGACGACCATCGAAACAATAAGCGACGACCCCCACGCCGCCGATCAACAGCTCGAGGCCTGCGGCGCCCTCCTGCTGGCGATGATGCAGTCGGTCGCCCTGTCACGCTGATCGACCTCGACAGTCCGCCGGCATGGATCCGCCGGCCCCGGCATCGCCGTCCGACAGCCGCCCGGAGCCGCTGTGGGCGCCAGGCTTCCAAACATTGTTGTATTACAAACCCAGAGGCGTTGACTCGGAAACTGCTGCGCCCATTGGCTGAGAGGGCTTGGGCCACTTTCTCGATGCCGGGCTCGGGTATAGAGGGTGGTGCTGCTCTCGCCGTTGGCGTCGGTGTGTCCTGCGTAGGCGTGGGCGACGGCGTGGCCGAAGTTGCGTTCGACCCAGGTCTGTGTGGTGTGGCGGAGCCAGTGGGTGGTGATGCCCAAGGGCGCAGCGCGACAAAGCCGCTCAGCTCAGTCAGAGCGGAACCGCCAAACGTGTCGGCGCACCATCAGTCAGCAAATGTCCGAGCGTGTCACGCGATTGCGCGGTAATCGGCTACCGAACGTTATTAGCCACAACGTTGCGAGCCGTAGTCCGTCTCGGGTGCAGGCCGCCGCTCAGCGGGGCATTGTCCGGATTTTTGCGGCTGTCTTGGTCAGAGAGTTGTGGCAACTCTTCGCTACCCGCTGCCATCTCCTACCCGCCGTCGCGCATGAGCTTCGGTAGCTGCCAAGCGCGGTCGGCTGCGGGGGGACGCTGATGCCCACATTCGAGCTCGACACCTGCCTTGTCGCGCAAGCTGGGGCACCACCGGGAGCCGGTCCATACGATGAAACCGTCTTCGTACCACGAGACGTCGAAGTGTGCGTCGCCGATCACATGCTCCGCGTGGTCGCTGCCGTCGAACTCGACCGTGAATGCCTCTCCCGGACACATCCAAAAGTCCTCGCCGAGGGGTTCGAGCCAGATCACCAGCTTCTTGCTCTCGTGCGTGTTGGTCAATCTGAGCTTGGGCATGATGGCAGCGTAGGTGCTGGCCCCCCGGGGCATTCCCCTCGGCAGAAGAGTGCCTTCTCCGCGGCAACGAATTCGTCGACGCGCTGTGTTCGGATCGCTGCCTGCTGAGCCTGGTTCGAGGCCAGGGATAACTGCAAGTACCGTACTGTTGCGCGATCTGTGAGCTGGCGTGGGGAGGGGAGATGGATGTCGAAAGAGGTTGGCGGGAACCAGTTCCGGCCAGCGGGAGGATGCGCAGAAGCCGAGCAGACGGTCGATTGCCGAAGCGAGGGCGGCGTTCGTCGAGTTCGACAAAGGTTCCACACTCTCGCCAAATGCGAATGGATCCGAAAAGGCATGCCGCTGTGTCTGATCGGCGATTCCGGCGCCGACAAGTCCCACCTGCTGATCGCGCTGGGCACCGAGGCCGCCATGGCCGGGTTCCGAGTCGAATACACCCTCGTCGCCAAGCTGGTCAACGAGGTGGTCGAGGCCGCCGACGACAAGGTGCTGACCAAGACCATCGCCCGTTACGGCCGGGTCGACCTTTATGCATCGATGAACTCGGCTACATGGAGCTGGACAAACGCGGCGCCGAACTGCTGTTCCAGGTTCTCACCGAACGCGAGGAGAAGAACTCCGTCGCGATCGCCTCCAACGACAGCTTCGGTTCCTGGACAAAGACTTTCACCGATCCCCGGCTCTGCGCGGCCATTGTCGACAGGATTACCTTCGGCGGCAACATCATCGAGACCGGCACCGTTTCCTACCGGCTCGCCCGCACCAAAGCCGCCACCGGCGCCAGCTGAGATGACCGACGCCGATCCCGCCGACGCCATCGAGCTCGGCGAACTGCTGTTGCTCCTCCACGACTGGATCAGCACCGATCAACACGCCCGCCTAAGCTTCAACCGCTACCTCACCGACGGCCACTACACCGCCGACGACCTTCGCGCCGACCTGCTCCGATTCGCCTTGCTACTCGGCACCGAGATCCCGCCGTCGCGCTGACCTGTGATCGGAAGCACCCGGCATTCCGGAAAGAGCAACGGCCCCAACGGCTTATGCTCCCTGCTCAGGGAGGAACCAGCTCATGGCCAGTCGCAAACACACTGTCACCGCTTCCGAAGTCCAGGACGTTCTCAACTACTTCGGCACCTGCCCCATCTGCGACTACCCTGCTCGCGCCTGGCTCATCACCGCCCAATTCGACGACGGCCGCGTCGAAAGCCAAAGCATCGCCGCCTGCGGCGGCTGGTGCGGATGGAAAGGCCCCGTGAACCCCACACCCATGACCGGCGACACCGTCGTCCTGGCCCAGAGCCGCAACACGATCACCTCGACCGCACCGGCACTTCCGCCCGCCTGACCGCCGTCAGAGTTCGCGAACAACACGCCCGCCGCAACCCCGCCGACTGCCGTCACTATTGATGAACAACCGCCGTCGGAGATCGCGAGCAAAGCCAGGCGGGCGCGGGGCGTGCGGCCTGGCGCTGCGCCACACGAGATCCGGCTGGCGCTCGGCTGTTATGCACCCGTCCTGGGACCGATTCGATCAGTTCCGTGTAGCCAGAGCGTACATTTGGGTGCTCGGGCCCCCGTCGGACCGGCCGACGGCGAGCTGTGGGGCACGGGCGATCGTATCGGGCGGTTGGCCCCAGAACGAATCGCTAGGGCGTCGTGCCTACCCGTGTCGGGCTACGTCCTCGCACAGGATGCTCGGCCAGCGTGCGAGATCGGCCGGTGTGTGCGCCACCTCCAGTGTGGCGGTCGGTAGCAGGTCCACCAGCGCCTCGGCGGTCGACACCGGATGGGCGGGGTCGTCGATCCAGGCCAACACCGTGGTCGGCACCTCGATCGCGGCGATCGCCTCGGGGGCGGGCAGGTCGCTCATCGCTGCCCCGCGGAACAGTGAGGGCAGTAGGTGCTCGGCGACATCCGGCACGGTTTCCGGCGTTCCGACGGTGGCCGGCGGGCGAGGCGCGGTGAGATCGGCACCGAGGAAGGCGTCGAGTCCCTGTTCCTCGATCAAGCGAGCATTCTTCCGGTAGATGTCGGCCTTCGCGGCGCGGGTGCGCCAGGCGGTCGCGGGCACCAGCAGGGTGAGGCCGGCGAATCGGGCAGGATCGCGGACAGCGGCATGCAGCAGTGTCCCGGTGCCCATCGAAGGACCGACACCGTGCACCTGTTCACCGGGGAACCAGTGGTCGAGCAGTTTCAGCAGGTCATCGGCCAGAACCGGCCACCGATAGTCCTCGGGGACGGTACGGCCCGTCGAGTGGCCGTGGCCGCGGGCGTCGTACCGCAGCAGTCGGGTTCCGCTGAGTCCGCGGCCGAGATCGAGGTCCATCAGACGGTCGCGGTGGCGGCTGGAGGTGAGGCCGTGGAGTTGGACGACGGGGTGGCCGCCCTCGTCGCTCAGTTCCACGGCGAGGTCGGCGCCGGGAACACGGAAGGTCGGCACGGCGGCTCCAGGGTGCTGGTGAGACGGCGATCGCTCGGGAAGAAGCCTAGGATACCGTCATGCGGCTGACCAACGTCGCGCACTTGCGCCTGCCGTTCGGCCGCCTGCTGGGCTTCGACGTCATTGCGGGTCGGGTGGGCCGGTCACTTCCCGTGTCCTTCGACCAGCGGCGCCACGTCGGCGCCGGCGACCGAGCGGGATCCTGGATGGCGTTGTCCTTCAGGCTCTCCGCGCCGGTACCGCCGGACGAGCTCGCGACCTGCTGGCTGGCGGTGATCGAGCGGCACGGCACGCTTCGGTCGGTCTTCGTGCCGGGCGAGGACGGCGAGCCTCGGCTGCACGAGGTCGATATCCGCCCCGGCGGCTGGGTCGAGCATGTGATCGCTCCGGGGCAGGCGGTCAACGATGCGCTCCGCGCCGTGCTCGACCGTGCTTGTTCACCGTACGGTCGTCCGTCGTACCGGCTCTGCGTGCTCGAGACCGCGGTAGGGCCGACCGTGGTGGTCGCCGCCGACCACGCGCACGTCGACATGTGGTCGATGTTGGTGATCGCGCGCGACCTGCTCACCGCGCTGGCCGCGGTGCAGAAGGGTCGTGCACCGTCGTTGCCGCCGGCACCCGCCTTCGCGGAGCACACCCGCGCGCTGCGGGACCGCCCGCCGGCACCCGACGAGGTGCACCGCCGCTGGGCAGAGGTGCTGGCGGGCAGCGGCGATGTGATGCCACGGTTCCCGCTGCCGCTGGGTGAGGCGACGTTGCAGGAGGAGCGCGTGGAGGTGCGCGATGTCCTCGACGTCGACGACAGCGCCGCGTTCTCGGCGCAGGCCCGCGACGACGGCGTCTCGACCTTGGCGCTGGTGGTGGGGGCGATGACCGAGGTGACCCACGAGTTGGCCGGCACCGCACTGCGGGCCGTGTTTCCGGTGCACAGTCGGTACGACACCACCTGGCACGACTCGGTGGGGTGGTTCATCACCAACTCGGTGCTCGAGTCGGCCGACCCCGATCCCCGTGCCAGCGCGGAGGCGGTGAAGGAGGCCGTCCGGATGGGGTCCTGGCCACTGGAGGACATCCTGCGTCCGTGGGGCGGGATGCCCGAGGCGCCGGGGATGTTCGCGATTTCGTGGCTGGACCTGCGTCGGCTGCCGGTCCGAATCGACGCGACCGGATTGGAGGCGCAGTACGTCGGCGCGACGATTCGGACCGACGGCGTGATGCTCTGGTTCATCCTCGACGAGGCGGGTCTGCACCTGCGCTGCCGGTATCCGGACACTCCCGAAGCCCGGCGGCACGTCGGCGCCTGGCTGGACACGCTGATCGCCCGACTGCAGTCACGGGCACGGGCTTCGGTCGGTGGTCGGCTCCGACTCGGCGACCGGATCTATCGTGTGCAGCGGGCGGGGCGTGCCGACGTGCCAGCGCTGGTCGCGCTGCTCTCCGACGACGAGATCGGCCGTACCCGCGAAGGTTTCGAAATTGCCCGCTACGAGGAGGCATACGACGCCGTCACCAGGGACCCGTCGCACTATCTGGCCGTGGTCCGGGACGAGGGCGACCGGATCGTCGGCACCATGCAGCTCACCATCATTCCGGGGCTTTCCCGCGGCGGCGCCACCCGCCTCCAGATCGAGGGAGTCCGGGTCGCTGCCTCGGAACGCTCTCGCGGCATCGGAACCGCGATGCTCGAGTGGGCACACGACCACGGCAGGCACCGAGGTGCGACACTCGCGCAGGTCACCACAGACCGGGTCCGCGAGCGAGCTCACGCCTTTTATGCGCGGCTCGGGTACGACAACAGTCACGTCGGGCTGAAGCGGGCGCTCTGACCGAGTGTCAGCCGAGTCTTCCACGATGTGCCGCGTGTGCCTGCGCGAGATGGCCCACCGTGGCGAGCTCCCCGGCGTGCACAAGAGCTCCTGGTGAGCCCGCGCTCCTCGTGAGCGCTGCCACCTACGCGAATAACGCACGAAGGCACGGACTTCCGTAGTGAAGTCCGTGCCTTCGCGCGTCTTTCGGCAGGTCAGCCAGCGTGTATCTGCCACTCCGTCCACGCCTCGTCGAGCAAGACCGCGACGGCGTCGTAGATCTCCCAGGTATCGGGGACGTGATAGGTGGTCTCATACCGCGCGATCGCGGGGATGGATTCATAGGCGCGGAGGTATTGCCGGTAGACGGCCTTGGCGAAGGCCTGTCCGGTGGCGTTGAGGTCTCCCTCGTTCAGTTCGCTGCAGCAGTGGTCGAGCAGGTAGCGGCCGGGTGTTTTCGTGCGATCGCGCAACGCGGCCAGCTCAGGTCGTGGCACCGGTTCCGGTTCGCCCCAGACGAGCACGGTCGGCGAATGCAGGTCGTGAGCGACGGCCCATGCGTAGAACATCCCGATATGGGTTGCTCCTGCCTCGCGGTCCAGGCCCAACTCCGCGGTTGTGTCCGAGTGCCAGCCGCAGTCGTCGTAGGTCATAGATCCCCCAGATCAGAATGGTAGCCGGACAGCACATCACGAAAGATGATCTCGGGTCATGATGACCGAATGGTGCTGGGAATGGCTCGATCTCCAGGCGATCGATCGGGGAACCTACGGTCGCTACCAGAGCAAGATCAGGCTCATCCTCCTGTATCTCGACAGACTAGCGGTCCACGAAATGCGCGAGCCACACGTCCTGAAACTGATGACCGGACTCCATCGCACGGGCTATTCGTTCGACTACCGAGTCGATATCCATCGCATGCTCACCCGGATCACGGCTGCAGCGAACGAGCCGAAGCCACCGTGGTGATGCCCTGTTCTATCGAGACCTACGCCAAACCGAACCGGGATCGCCCTGAGCTCGCCGCCTACTGTCCGACGATGACGGAGTTCTGGACCTGCTTTCATCTGATGCCCGAGGAGACACGCATCGCCCTCGCGCTCGGTGTCGGTGTCGGACTTCGCCTCAGCGAAGTGCTCGGCGCGATTGCTGACCACCCCGGAAGCAGCCCGGCCGAGCATGCCAACCGACACGACGATCGTCCCGCTACGCCGACGAGGCTGCTAAGTTCAAACCCCAAGCCGCCTGGGGCTTTCGGCGAGCACCTCTGGGGACGATCTCCTAGCGCCAACAGCGTGTCCGAGGTTGGACGTGTGCGGACACTTCGCCGACCGGGCATACGCGGTAGAGATCCAGTGGTCCCCGCTCGACCCGACTACCGGTAGCAGTAGGAGTCGGAGGAGGCGTCGCCGCCCTGGAGGCGCACCTGGTGCACCCGCAGACCTCGAAAGTCCTCGTCGTGCGGGAAGAACGACTCGTCGATGGTCATTCCGCGGTCGGGATCGATGCGCATCACGGCCATCCAGGCGCCAACCCCATCCGGGTAGAACTGGTCGTCCCACGCGCCATAGAGCGAGTTGGTGACGTAGACCCGCCGACCGTTACGGCTGATCTCGACCATCTGGGGGCCGCCGGCAAGCGGCTGGTTCGGCGCGGCCGGGTGGGCGGTGCGGCCCACGATCCCGCCGAGCCGGACCGACCCGGTCTCTTTCGGGTCAGCCGGATCGTGCACGTCGAACTGTTTCAGCTCCCCGGTACCCCAGCACGAGACGTAGAGGTATGCGTCATCGACCGACAGGTCGATGTCGGTGACCAGCGGCGGCACCGCGCCGAACGGTTTCAGTGCCGGCGGCAGCAGGTCGGGATCGGCCGGCTCGGCCGGGATGGTGATCACCTTGTCGACCGCCCACACGCCGCCATCGCGATGCCAACGCCACACGGAGGCCGACAGATCCTCGGTCGAGATCACCACGCCGACGAACCCCCAAGCGGCGTCCGGATCGTGCGACGGGCGCAGCTCGAGTGCCATCTGGTATTGCTCGCCGAGATCGATCCGCTGCTGGTGCCGACCGGCGCTGAGGTCCCAGAAGTGGATCGCGTGGCCGTACTTGTTGGCCAGCAGCAGCTCCGGGTTCAGCCCGTCCTCGATCATGGCTGGGGTGCCCCACTCGCTGCTGATCAGCGTGTTCTGGTTGAGATGCCACCAGGCGTCGTACGCGAGGTATTGCGGCCCACGGTTGGTCTCCCACTGCCGCAGCACATCGAACGTGCCGTGATCGAGCAGCGCGATCCCGCCCGGCCCGTCCGATCCGTCTGCCCCGCCGAGGCAGGTCATGAACACACCGTCCGGCCCGCAGTGCAGCGTGTGTGGACGGGAGTAGCCGGCCTTGGCCGCGAGCTCGGAGCTGTCCACGATCTTGGACAGGGTGGGCTGGCGTGGGTCGGGCTGGGTGTCGAACACGTACAGGCGCGACGAGCGCAGACCCGGCACGATCAGGTACCGCCGAGTCAGCCCCTCAATCTGGTGGCCCTCGTGCTTCAGCGCGCTGCTGCAGGCGTTCCAGCCGAAATGGTGCAGCTCGTTGCCCAGGTGGGGTACCTCGGTCCAGCCCACCACCCGGCCGTAGGTGGCCGAGCCCGGATCCACATCGATTACTGACAGCGCATCTGGCTTCTGTGCCGCGCGGTCGAACGCAACAACGTATGCGAGCCGCTCCGGTGGCGCGGCCGCCGCCTCCGCTGCGCTCCGATAGAAGGTCGGGTCCAAGTCTGAGTGATTCATTTCCAGCCTCCTTCATGTCGATAGGCGGAGACCCACGCACCTCGCCCGATCTGGCGGTTCCGAGGCGAGCGCGACCCGTGTGGTCGCGTGCCGTATGGCGCGGGCAGGCAATAACAGTCTCGGCCTATCGACGCAGATCCACCAGCTACCGCCAGCGCGGCGGCAGAGTGCGAGGTACGGCGCAGTTCCGTCGAAGAGCGTTAGCCGGAGAATCTGGATGCCAGCCCACCCTGCTCGTGCACAGCGAGGACGCCGCAATCCCCGACGGTGCCCGCCGTTTCCACGCCGGACTCGCCGGCCGCAAGGACATCCTGTGGACCCAGGGCAGCCAGTTCGACTTCTACGACCAGGAGCCCCAGGTCACGCTGGCCGCAGACACCGCCGCCGCACACTTCGGAAGGACCCTTCGATGATCCTCGTGACAGGCGCCACCGGCAACGTCGGCGGCGAAGTAGTCCAGGCACTCGTCCGGGAGCAGCAGCCGGTCCGCGCGTTGGTACGCGAGCAGACCGACCTGCCGGTCGAGCAGGCCGTCGGCGATCTGAACGAGCCGGCCTCGCTCGCCACCGCCCTCGACGGTGTCGGTGCGGTGTTCCTGCTGCCCGGCTACCGCGACATGCCGGGCCTGCTCACCGCGATGCGGCAGGCAGGAGTGAAACGAGTTGTGTTGCTGTCTAGTCTGGCCACAGTCGCCACCGACACCCGAAACGCTTTCTCGGAGTTCATGATCCGGTCCGAAAGCGCAGTCCGTGAGTCCGGTCTGGCCTGGACTTTTCTGCGTCCCAACGCTTTCATGTCCAACGCACTGCGCTGGCTGACCCAGCTACGGTCCAGTGACGTCGTCGAAGATGGTTTCGGTGATGTGCCCATCGCATCCGTCGACCCCTATGACATCGCGGCCGTCGCGGTGCGGGCACTGCTCGACTCCGGACACGAGGAACGCATCCACATGCTGAGCGGCCCGCAACGGCTGTTGCCGGCTGAGCGGCTGGCCCTTCTCGCGCAGGTACTCGGTCGCGATCTGCGCTTCCATCCGCTCACCGATGAGCAGGCCCGTGCCGACATGAGCGAAAGGATGCCGGAGGAATATGTCCACGCCTTCCTCAGCTTCTACAGCGACCGGACACTCGACGAGTCCCTGATCTACCCCACGGTGGACGAGGTGACAGGCCATCCACCTCGTACTTTTCATCAATGGGCAGTGGCTCACGCAAACGACTTCCGCTGAATCTTCTGTGAGGTGCAAAGACTCCAGATGAACCAGGCATTGCGGCGTTGTCTCGTTGCGGGCGCCGCTGCCGCATGCGCCATCATGTGGGCGGCGGGCTGTGCGAGCGAGGACACCTGCGACCTGCGGACTGCGACAGCAGGGGAGCCGGGCTACTTCGCCTCGCTCAACCCCGGCTCGGTCAACACCTATTGGATCCAGGCATCCGAAGGGCTGATCGTCGTGGACACCCTGCGCACAGAGACCGACGCGCGCAATGCGATCGCTGAGATCAACAAGACGGGCAAGCCGGTCGCCGCGGTGCTTGTGACCCACTCCCATCCCGACCACGTCGTCGTCGCCCGGCGCCTTCAAGCAAGCATTCCCCGCTGCTGCCATCTACGCCTCCAAGACAACCGACCTAGCCATGCTGCCCCAGTTCGAGCAAGGGCTCGATGTCGGACTACTCCTCGGATTGATGCTGGGAACGACCGCTGGCACTACTATCGGTCTCACGGCAGGCCGGTACGCGATCGCGTCGGTGCTGTTCCGTGTGACCGGTACCTTCGCGCCACGGCCCGCTCCGTTCCTGAACTGGGCACGCTGCCGTGCTCATCACTCACACTGAGGCCATACCCATGCCGGGCGGGCCCGGCACGAGCGGTCCGGGCGCGGCACCGACGGACTCGCCGTCCCGGGCCTTCCCGACCGGCCTCACGGGTTCCCCGGCGACAACCACCACCAGTGGGTTTCCGGAATACCGGGCGGGAGCAGGTCGTCTGGCAGCGGCGAGACCCGGTGCGCGCGTTCGCGGAGTTCCTCGTCGGCCTCCCGCAACAACTCGACGTCGTAATCACCGGCGTACAGCAACGCGGCGCCGTCGAATTCGTCCATGACGAACTGCACCGAGGACCGGCGCCGACACGCCGATGTCCACGAGTCCCAGCCGTCCACCGAGGAATGCAGTGACGCTTCTGTGGTGGCGTCGATGTAATTGTGGAACGCCCACCCGTTGCGCCGCACGAGACCTATTACCCGCTCCCGGAATTCGGCCCACCCGGAACCTGCCTTCGCCCGCTCGGAGTCGAGGCAGACCTCGAACAGATACGCCATCGCCCGCCTGAATGCGGAATCGCGCCCACGTATCACATCATCCGCGCCGGAGTCCGCGATCGACGCGGATTCCTCGAATGCCGCGATCGTGTCACGCATCAACTTGTCTCTCACAGTCGAAGCCATTTTCTCATCTCCGCCATCGTCGGAATTGCGCGCCATATCGATCCCCTTACGAATCAACCGAGGTGGGCTGAATAGGTCAGCACCCTAGCCGATTCCGCTCGCATGTCCGTTGTCGGCCTCGGCACGCGGATATTGAACGTCAGCGGCCGATCCTGCGACGTCTCGGCGCGAGCGACGGGCATCGCCGCGAAGGTCCGCGGGACCGTGCGCTGAGCCATCTCGATCGTTTCCCGCAGGTGCTGTAGTAGGTCACCCGCCCACGGTGCGGTTGTTCCGTCGCCGGAGTTCGGCGTGGATTCGCCGGGTCGCAGCGAGAGCAGCGGCGGCACTGTGAGGAGCGGGCGCGGTATTCCGGTCGGGGCGGGATCGGCGTCTTCGGGCAGGATCTGCGGTGCGTCCGATCGGGCGCCGCCGAATTCCCATTCCGGCGGCAACTGTTTGTCCGGTCCCAGCCGAACCGCCTTCGGAGCGCCGTACGAGGCGATGGAGGCACGCCCCTCGGTATCGACCCATACGATCGCCTCGGTGATCTTCGTACCGCCCGCGCCGTCATCGATCACTCGGTGAAAAACCAGTTTCGTCGCTCCGGTCGCGTCGTCGACCCCGACCTGAACCAAACGGCCCTCGCGGACGGTTCGGGCCGCGCTGTTCTGATACGACTCGATCTCGGTCGGCCCGACCTTCTCGATATCGGGGTACTCATCGCGGTGTTTGAGGGTGTGATACGCACTAGAGACCGGGTCATCGAAGCCCAACCCCTCGGCATTGCGCAGCGCCGATACCATTGCCTCGTCGGACAGATTTGCACCGAGATTCACCGCGCCGCGTCCGCTGCGCAGGACCGTCTGGACATCGATCGCCAACATCTCGTCGGCAATGCGATTTTCGAACATCCGCGCCGCGAGGGCATCGAGATTTTGGTTCCGGTACAGCGACGGGTCCAGCGATCCGCGATATTCGTCGAATTTCAGTTTGTAGTACTCGTAGGCATTGGAGAATCGCCCCGGATTATTGCGCCCGCCCTGCTCGAACGCCCATTGGATGGCTCGGTCCTGGATTCCCTCCGCCAAAGCCTTCTTCTTGAAGGTCGTGCCACCACCGACCAGGTCCGCCGCTCGCTGCCGAGCGCGATCGGTCGCGGGCCGGTCACCCCAGATCGCCTGGCCCAGGGAATCCTCGGTATCACCGATCCGCGTGTCGTTGAGAAGCGCCTCGCCTTTGGCGATGCGCGCTTGGCGATCGGCCTCCTTCTTCGGATCGACACCGGGTCTCCCGCCCCCCTCGGACTCCGGCCGACCGGAAGATCCGCCCGGCCCGGGTTCCGACGAGCCGGGACTCGGCGGCCTACCGAGCTCGCTGTCCGCAACACGGTTCGACAAGCTCGCCGTCCGCTACCAAGCCGTCCTGCACATCGCTGCCACGTTGAACAGGTAACGTCGGCGGCCTTTCAGCGCGACAGACAGAAGACCCTCCCGGTGGTGCGCCGGGAGGGTCTACCGAGTACTGCAAGCCTCAGCCGCAGACCCACAGGGCATCGGCCTTGTTGTCACCGTCGGCGGGCACATTGCCCTTGCTGTTGTCGGGGACCGAGACGAGCAGTTGCCACTTCTGACCGGTCCAGTTGTAGACGCCGACCGTCTTTCCGGTGCGGTTCCAGTACGAGCTCAAACGATCTCCCATTCCGCCGTTGCCGATGTCGTGCAGCAGGCAGTTGTTGTCGACCTGCACGAACATGCCGGAGCCGTCGCGGTGGTCGTAGCCGCAGAACAGTCCGCCCGGGCAGTCGTAGGCCGCCGATGCCGGCGCCGGCGCGAGGGCTGCGCCGTACCCGGCGACCGCGATGGTGGCTGCCGCCGCGACGCTGAGACGGCTAAACAGTCTGAGTGACAACATGATTGACCCTTCGAAGCCGGTGGGATCGAGTGTCGGTGGGCGGAAATCCGCCGCACTCATGATGGGTGGTCCGGACCGTCCGCGACTATCCACCTCGCGCGAGTTCTGTCCGGGCTGCGCGGTGCGTCAGGCGCGCAGCGTCACCGACGGCGGCACACCCCATCGCCGCCGGTACAGGGCCGAAAAACGGCCCAGATGCCAGAACCCCCAGTCCGCGGCCACCGCGGCGACCGTGGTCATAGTGGGGTCCGCGGCGACCAGCGCGGAGTGCACGCCCACCAGCCGGGCTTCACGCAATCGCGCCGTCGGTGTGGTGTCGAGGTATCGCCGGAAGCCCTCCTGGAGACTCCGCACCGAAAGTCCCACTGCCTCTGCGATATCGGTGACGGTGAGCATTTCGTGCGCATGGTCGGCGATGAGTTGCTCGGCCCGGCGGATGGGTCGTGGCGTCGACCTTCCGGGGGCGTCGTCGAGCAGGAGCTCCGAACAGCTGTTCGGCTGGGCCAGCAGGAATTGCGACATCATCAGCTGCTCGACCTGCGGCCGCAGCCGCGGATCCAGAAACAGGCCCGGACCTTCGGCGTCGGTCTGCAGCATGCGCAGCGATTCGAACCAGGTCCGGGCGGCCGGTGATCGCAACTGCATGGCGATGGCCATCCGCAACGGACGATCCGGCGGCCGGCCCAGCATCCGCCGCAAATGGTCGTCCAACGCGGCACGGTCGATTCGGACCAGGAGTTGCCTGCTGCTCTCGTGCCAGTTCATGTCCAGGGGCGCATCCGGGTCCGGAACCGAGGCCACCGCCGGGTCGCAGGCAATATCGGCGGTGCCGTCGAGCAC
This sequence comes from Nocardia sp. bgisy134, assembly GCF_965341865.1. Taxonomy (GTDB): domain Bacteria; phylum Actinomycetota; class Actinomycetes; order Mycobacteriales; family Mycobacteriaceae; genus Nocardia. Next base: position 19,854 of record NZ_CBDQZP010000034.1, on the reverse strand, counting down.
CCGGACCCACCCGGCCAGCGGTATTTGAATCAGGCGGAAGGTTTCGATGGGGTCGGTCCGGATCCGAACCTGAACCCCGTAATGCTTGTAGACCAGGCCGATATCGCCGTACCGGACGATATTGCAGCTGGCCTCCATGGTGGAGGCGCCCGGGTCGAGCCGGTGCTCACGCAGGATGCCGGCCATCCCCGCTCGGGCCACCTCGGGGTCGTCGGTCCGAAAATAGCGATGCCCCGACAGCGGTTCGACGAACATTCCGACTGCCCTCCCGGCAGCAGGCGCCGCGCGAACGGGCCTGGATCAGTGGATGTCGACGGTATTGTCCGTCGGACACCCGGGGCACACAAATTCTGCGGGAGTTCCTCACCGACAACCAGATCGACCAGAACTTCGACACGTCGTCATCGACAGGTGAACGTTCTAGGCGCTGGACTTGGCGTCCTCGGCCCAGAGCCGGTGCTCGTCGAGCACGGCCACCAGATCGTTGGTGCCGGACATGATGTGATCGCGCATCAGCGTGGTCGCCGTCTTGGCGCGGCGCTTGCACAGCGCCTCGGGGATCGCCGGATGGAAATGGCGCGTCTGTTCGGTGTGACCCTCGATATCGCCGAAGAACCGGTCGGGTAACTGTTTGACGATCGAACCCAACAGCCGTCACCAGACGGTGCGAATCGGCGGCGAGGTTGATCCGGCGATGGAACTCGCGGCCGAGAGTCACGGTCGGTATCGCCCGCGGTCATGGCCCTGCCGTACTCGGGGACGACATCGCCGAGCTGCTCGAGTTCCCGGGCCGAGATGGTCCTGGCCGCCCGTCCCGCCAATTCACCGGCCAGCGTCGCCTGGGCCCAGACAGATCACGCACATCCTGGCGGGTGAAGGCCGAGATGAGGTTCCCCCGCTCGGTCGGAGAGCGAACTACCAGGTTCCAGCCGGAACCAGATAATCCGCTCTCCGGATTAGCGGGGGAACCGTCATTTCCATCTGCCGACGCACCATTGGATCGATGGCCGCGTCGGCAAGCTGTTGATCAGGTGGACCCGGCACGATCGATGCCATTCATCAGGCGGTCAAGCGATAGCGGGCGGGATCGGCCCGTACGTGTTCGCGACCTCACGGCAGGCGTCGAGGATGCGGTCGACCTGGGAGTCGGTCAGTGCGGCATGAAGCGAGAAGCGGATCAGGGTGGCGTCGTCGGGGGTCGCGGGCGGCCAGAACAGCGAGCCGAAGACGCCGAGCTTTTCCAGATGGTCTCGGACAGCGATCGCATGCGGCGCGGGCCCGGTGGGTAGTGACACCAGGTGGCCGGCCGCCCCCGCCAGCTCGAATCCCGTCGTGCGCAACGCTGTTCGGATTCGGTGCCCCACCTCCCGCAGCCGGTCGCGCCGGGAATCGGATTCTTGGATCACCGCGAGCGTCGCCGTCAGCGCGGCGATATCGGCGTGGGGGACGGGCGAGGAGAACACCGCGGCCGCCGCCTCCAACTGAAAGTATTCGGCGAAATCCGGATCACGAGCGAAGACGACCCCGGCGTGCCGGGCGAACGCCTTGGCCAGACTCGCGGTGCGATAGGCGACCCGGTCGGTGAGGCCGAGCGCCACGACCACACCCGCACCGCGCGGTCCGGTCACGCCCAGCGCGTGTGACTCGTCGACGATCAGCACACCACCGGACTCCTCGGCCAACGTGCACAGCGCGGCCAGCGCGGCGTGGCTGCCCCCGGTGCTGTCGATCGCGTCGACGCCGATGACGCCGGGGCCGTGCGCGGTGATCAGTGCGCGCAGGTCGTCGAGGACGTTGTGTCGGAAGGAGTACACGGGCGCGCCTGCGGCCCGAGCGCCGAACCGCAAGGACATGTGTGTGCGGCTGTCGAGGTAGACGGGGGTTGCGGGATCGGCGATGGATTGCAGCAGACCGACATTCGCCTCCCACCCTGATTGGCACAGCACTGCGCTCTGCGCGTGCACATGGGTGGCCAGCGCGGCTTCGAGGTCGGCGCTGGCCCGCTCCGCGCGGTGGCCCGTCGCGGGCGGGCGGTCGAGCGCGGCTCGGCACACCGCCACCGCGATCCGTGGGTCATCCGCGAGCGCGAGGTAGTCGTTGCTGGTCAGCACGATGTCGTGGGTGGCGGGTGCGCGGCTGTGGCGTGGGTTTCGGGCACCCCACCCACCCAGGATGCGTTCGTGGTGGGACCGTTCGATGCGGGTCCGAATACGATCGGCGACGGTTGCCGCCATGCCGGCCTCCCAGGTCTCGTCCATGTCCAACAGCACCCGCCCAGCATTCCGCAGAATGGCGTTCGGCGACCCCGGGAAAATCTGACGAAACATTGACATCATGTCCGCGCTGTCAAATGTGACGGAATTCTTACCGCTGGTCCGGTACAGCGGGATTCGCTGGGAATTCCAGGCGAGCATCGACAGACTCGACCCCATGCGAGTGCTCTTGACCGGCGCGGCCGGTTTCATCGGGTCCCAGGTGCGGCGCGTTCTGGCTAATGCCGGGCACGAGGTGGTTGCCGTCGACCTGATGCTGGCCGCCGCACACGGTCCGGCGGCGCCGCCGCCGGTCGGCGTCGAGCGTGTCGACGTGCGCAACCCAGCGGCCCTGGACGACCGGCTCACCGGCATCGACGTGGTGTGTCATCAGGCCGCCGTCGTCGGGGCGGGTGTGAGCGCCCAGGACGCGCCCGCCTACGCCAGCCACAACGACCTCGGCACCGCGGTGCTGCTGGCCGCGATGTCGCGGGCGGGCTGTCGACGCATGGTGCTCGCGTCCTCGATGGTGGTGTATGGCGAAGGCTGTTATCGCGCAGCCGATTCCACTTCACGGGTACCGGCGCCGCGCAGTCGGGACGAGCTCGAGCGTGGCTTCTTCGAACACCGTGACCTGCACTCCGGCGAACCCCTCGGCTGGGCCCCGGTCGGCGAGGACACGCCGGTGCGCCCCCGCAGTCTCTACGCGGCGAGCAAAGTCGCCCAGGAGCACTATGCCGCGGCCTGGGCGACCGCCACTGATTCGGCTGTCACCGCGCTGCGCTATCACAATGTGTACGGCGATGATATGCCAAGGGACACACCGTATTCCGGTGTCGCCGCGCTGTTCCGGTCGGCACTTGCGGCGGGCGTGCCGCCGCAAGTCTTCGAGGACGGCGGGCAGATGCGCGATTTCGTGCATGTCCGCGATGTCGCCGCGGCCAATCTCGCCGCGGTCGAACGGCCGCTGCCCGGTTTCGTCGCGCTGAATATCGCTTCGGGACAGCCGATCTCCATCGGAGCGGTCGCCACGCTGCTCGCGGCCGCCCACCTCGGACCCGCGCCAGTGATCACCGGGAAGTTCCGGCCGGGCGATGTCCGCCATGTCGTGGCGAGTCCGGACCGCGCCCGCGAGCTGCTGGATTTCACCGCCGCGATCGGGCCGGAGCCCGGACTGACCGAATTCGCTCGTGCGCCACTGCGCGCCGTCGGCGGCGCGGGCGCGCCAACTTGGTGAACCGATCAGCCTCCGGCGGTCGGCGGCGACAACCGGGGCAGTCGGATCTCCAACCGTGCGCCGGGCTCCCGGTTCGTCGCGGTGATGGTGCCCGAATGGACGGACATCAGTCCGGCCGCGATGGCCAAACCCATACCGCTGCCGCCGGATTCGCCGAGTCCGGGCGTCCGTGCCGTTGTCCCGCGGTATCCGGCTTCGAAGATGCGCGGCAGGTCCTCGGGCGCGATGCCGGGCCCGGTGTCGGTGACTCGGGCCCATGCCTGGTCGTCGGCGCCCGCGGCGATCTCGATCCGGCCGCCCGGCGGTGTATGCGCGATCGCGTTGCCGACAAGATTGGTGAGTACGCGGGTCAGCGCCTGATCGCTGGCGGCCACCATGACACGGGTGAGCGGTTGCCGGGCGGTGAGCGTCAACTGGGCGCGCGCTGCGGCGGGTTCGTTCGCAGCGCACACCTCGTCGACGAGTTCGCGCAGGTCGAGGGGTTCCAGATGCAGGCGCAGCGCGCCGGCGTTGATCTTCGACATCTCGAACAGGTCATCGACCATCGCCGAGAGCCTGGTGGTGTCGCGCACGATCTGGAGCCCATAGCGGGTGATGTCGGCGTCGGCGTCGACCACGCCGTCGGCCAGCGCCTCGCCCATGGCCCGAATACCGGCCAGCGGGGTGCGCAGGTCGTGGCTGACCCACGAGACCAGTTCCCGGCGCGACTGCTCGGCGACGCGTTCCTGCTCGAGCATCTGCTGTTCCCACACCAGCTGCCGCGCCTGGGCCCGGCCGAGCAGCACCGCCGCGGGCACCGTCACCGCGGTGACCACCGTGAGAACCACGGCAACACGCCAGAGTTCGTCGGTGACCATCAGTCGGCTGACCGCGACGAAACCTGTCAGCGTGGCCAGGGTCGGGATCAGCACCAGGATCACCATGCTGGTACTGAGCAGGCGATTGCGGATCAGCCGCAGTACGAGCGCGCCGGCCGCGACCACGGGCAGGGTACCGATCAGCGCGAGACCGATCAGGCCGGAGACGTCAGCGGGCATCGTCGCGCCCCTCGTCCCTGCTCCTACCCCAGGCGTAGCCGCGACCCCACACGGTGTCGATCCGGCTGGCGGCACCGAGTTTGGCGCGCAGGCGTTTGATGTGCACCGTGACTGTCGACTGATCGCCGAAGTTCCAGCCCCACACCCGCTCGAGCAATTCGGTGCGGCTGAAGACACGCTGCTGATTGGCCAGCAGGAACGCCAGCAGGTCGAACTCCCGCGCGGTCAGCTCGACCGCGGTCCCGGCGACGTGGACTGTCCTTGCGGCAGAACGCAATTCGATCGGTCCGCCACGCAACACCGGTTCACCGGACGGTGCCGCGGCCCAGGTCCGTCGCAGCACCGAGGCGACCCGCAGGGCCAGTTCGCGGGGGCTGAACGGCTTGGTGACGTAGTCGTCGGCGCCGACCCGCAGGCCGGTCACGCGATCGTCCTCCTCGCCGCGTGCGGTGAGCATGATGATCGGGATGTCCGCGCGATCACCGGCTCGGATGCCCCGGCACAGGGCGATGCCGTCCGGCGGCGGCATCATGAGATCGAGGATCGCGAGGTCGATATCGGCGGCCTCGAGGCGGGCCAGCGCGGTCGCGCCGTCGGCTGCCTCGACGACCTCCAGCCCGTCGCGCTCGAGGTAGCGCCGTACCACCTCGCGGACCACCGGGTCGTCGTCGGCAATCAGGATACGCATCGTGTCGGTCACCAATTCGTCAGGATGAGATGGGCTAGTAGGAGTGTGCCAATCGCTTGCACGGCCAACCACCGGCGTGCCGACCAGCCGGGCAGCAGCGCCGTCGCGGCCAGCACCCAGACGTCGAACGGCAGCCAGATGCGCTCGGTCTCGGCCTTGCTCAGACCGCTCAGGTCGGCCGCGAGCAGGGCGAGGAGTCCGGCGGCGGCCAGCAGGGCGGCCGGGTCGACGCGTTCGCGCCAATCGCTCAGTACCACAACCAGATTCGGACGGAGTCTGGTCGGCAGTGCGAGCGAGCCGGGCAGCCGGGTCAGCGCCGCCGCGCTCGCCAAGCCGACGACACAGACTGTCGCGGCCAGGTTCCCCCACACCCAGTACGACACCGGACGCGTGGTGGCGATGCCCTGGTAATAGCGCTCCACGACGAGGTGGTAGCCGTCCAGCCACCAGAACCCGGACGCCGTGAAGGCCGCGACCACTACCAGCACCCCGGCCGCCGCGGCCGCCGCGCGACACACCCCACGCAGCGCGAGCACTGCCAGCACCGGGACCGCCATCAAAACCAGGCCGTAGTTCAGATACAGCCCGTACCCGAACAGCAACCCGGCCACGAACGCGGCTATCGGCCGTCGTCGACCCGGTTGGAGCGCGAGGGCGAGTAGCGCGACGGCCCATGCCGTCACACCGGCGAACAGTGCGTCCGCCGACACCGCCAGCCAGATCACGGCGGGCGCCAGCGCCAGGAACGGGGCCGCGGCGCGCGCACGGTCCGGTGCGCCGAGTGCGCGAATCGCCACCACCACCGCGACCGCCGCGCTGCACCCGATCACGGTGCACACCAGCGCCGCCCAGGTTCCTCCGCCCAATCCCGCGCGGTCCAGCAGCACGAACGTCAGCAGCGCCCCCGGTGGATGACCGGACACGTGTGTGGTCCAGGAATCGGGTTGGAAGTCGAGAATGCGGTCGGCGAAACCACGCAGCATCGCGCCGATGTCGGTGACGCCGCCGACCTCGTGCAGATACTCGTGGCTGTTGTCCAGCCGTCCGGTGAAGCCGCGCTGCCAGCCGTCCACCATGGCCAGCGCGAACGCCCACGCCAGCCCGGTGAGCCAGACCGCGAGCAGCATTGTGCGCCAGGGCAATCGGGCGGCGAGGCCCGGTCCGTACAGGGTGACGAGCGCGCCGATCGCGATCGCCGGTGCCGTTCCCCACCCCCAGTGCGGATCCCAACTGCCGAAGATCGGGGCCGATGCCGCGTACAGGCTGTCTCGCCATTGGTCGCTCCCCAGCAGGGGCACCAGGATCGCCAGCGCGACCAGGGCCGCCGCGGCACCCGCGCCGTATAGATCGGCCCGCCCGGTAATCGCTCGGCGCAGGGGTCGGTCAGTCGTCTTCCGCACTGGTTCACGGTAGGTTCCACAGACCTCCTCGCACACCAACGCGATCGCGCCGTCACAGTTTCGTCACCGGTTTCAGCAGGCATTTTCCGCTGAAACGACCCTACGGTCAGTGGTGTGAACGTTGCAGAAAGCACACGGCGAGTGACCGTGGTGATTCCCTGCCGAAACGAAGCGGGAGCACTGCCCGGCGTCCTCACGGCAATCCCCGCCGCCTACGAGGTGATCGTGGTCGACAACGGCTCGACCGATACCACCGCGACCGTCGCGCGGGCGCATGGCGCTCAGGTCGTCACGGAGACCAGGCCGGGATACGGCAGCGCCGTGCAAGCCGGAGTGGACGCGTCGACGACCGAACTGATCGCGGTGCTCGACGGCGACGGATCCATGGATCCGGCCGAATTTCCCAGGCTTGTAGCCGCTCTCGCACCCGAAGTCACGATGGTGGCGGGACGCCGTCGACCTGTGCCGGGGGCCTGGCCGTGGCATGCTCGGCTGGGCAACTGGGTGCTGGCGAGCTGGCTGCGTCGCCGGTACGGCCTGGTGGTGCACGATCTGGCCGCGATGCGCGTCCTGCGCCGCGCCGAACTGGTCGACCTCGGTCCATTGCATCCGCGGTCGGGCTATCCGCTGGCGCTGCTGGCGCGGGCGGCCTCGGCAGGCTGGGGCGTAGTCGAACGCGACGTCACCTACCGGCCGAGAACCCATGGGGTGTCGAAGGTTTCCGGTTCGGTGCTCGGCACGATCCGGGCGGCCCGCGACTTCTGGAGCGTTCGATGACCACCCTGGACGCGACGGTGCTCGTCGTCGCGAAGGCCCCGATCGCAGGCTTCGCCAAGACCCGGTTGACCCCGCCGCTGCGGCCCGTCGACGCCGCCACCCTGGCCGCCGCCGCGCTGCTCGACACCCTGGACGCGGTGCGCGCCAGCAATCCGCGCCATGCGATCGTTGCGTGGACCGGCTCTGTCACGCACGCTCAGCACGCCACTGAAATCGTCAGCGCCCTCGCCGATTTCGAAGTCGTGCCGCAGCGCGGCCGGACCTTCGGCGAACGCCTGGCCAACGCACACGCCGACGCGGCACGTCCCGGTGATCCCGTGGTCCAGATCGGTATGGATACCCCGCAGGTGACCCCCGCGCTGTTCGCCGAGGCGGCCGCGCAATTGGCGGCGGGCCGGGAGGCGGTGCTCGGTCCGGCCACCGACGGTGGCTGGTGGATGCTCGGACTCACCGATCCGCGCATCGCCCGGATGCTCGTCGGGATACCCATGTCGACGACCACGACCGGTGAACTGACGCGAAACGCACTGTTCCGCAACGGCTATGACATCGGCCTGCTGCCGATGCTGACCGACGTCGACGAGGTCGACGACATCGCGCCGGTCGCCGAGGCCTCGGGTGGACGCTTCGCGGCCGTCGCGGCCCGCCTCACCGTGGGCAGCGGGAGCCGGCCGTGACGGGTCGGTACCACGACAGGGGTGTCGCGGCGGCCGATCATCCCCGAAATTCCGGTTGTCCCCGAGACGCCCGAACGCCTCGGAGCCCCTACCGCGGCCGACCGCACGCGCGGCCCCTGACCACCTCTGAGGAGTGACCGTGGCGCAAGACCACAAGCCTCGCGACACCGAAGCCCAACCGGGAACCGACACCGCCCTGCTGCTGCCCGCGGCGGTGACCGCGCGCATCTCCCCGGCCCGCTCGACGGCCGTCGCCGCCCGGGTCGGCATCCTGCTCGGAATCGCCGTCGCGATCTGCCTCGTGACCGGCCTGATCAGTCACTGGATCCAGCATCCGCCCGCCTGGTTCTGGTGGCCCGCGCACCCGGTCTGGCTCTACCGCGTCAGCCAAGGCGCCCACGTCATCTCAGGTGTGGTCGCGATACCACTGCTGATCGTCAAGCTGTGGTCGGTGTTTCCGAGGTTGTTCGCCCGCCCGATCCTGGGCAATCCGCTGCACCTGCTCGAACGCGGATCGATCGCGGTGCTGGTCGGCTCGATGATCTTCCAATTGGTGACCGGACTGCTCAACTCCGCGCAGTACTACCCGTGGCGGTTCTTCTTCACCACCACCCACTACGCCCTCGCCTATGTCGCGATCGGTGCGCTCGCGGTGCACCTCGCGGTGAAACTTCCCGTGGTGCACACCGCACTGGCTCGGCCCGCCGTCGAGCCCAGCGCCGATAGCGGCACGGCTTCGCGGCGGGTCGTGCTCGGGGCGGCGGTCGCCGCGGCCGCGGTTGCCGGGGTCGCCGTCGCGGGGCAGACGGTGCCGCTGCTTCGTCGTATCTCGGTGCTCGCACCGCGCAGTGGCGAAGGGCCACAGGGGCTTCCGGTGAATCGCACCGCGGTCGAGGCCGGTGTCGCCGAACGCGCCCGCGATGCGGCCTACCGGCTCACCGTCACGGTGGGCGAACGCACCGCCGAGTTCACCCGGGACGCGCTCGCGGCGCTGCCGCAGACCACCGCGACGCTGCCGCTGGCCTGTGTCGAGGGATGGAGTGTCAGCGCGGACTGGTCCGGAATCAGGGTGCGCGATCTGCTCGGCGCGGTTGGCGACTACACCGGTGGCGACGCCGTCTTCCGCTCCTTGGAGCAGGGTGGGCTCTACAGCCGCTCAGCGCTTCCGGAGTCCCACGTAGTCGCCGCCGACAGCCTGATCGCGCTGCGGCTGAACGGGGAGGACCTCGATCTCGACCATGGTTATCCGTGTCGACTCATCGCCCCGACCCGACCCGGCGTCCTGCAAACCAAATGGTTGTCCTCGATCGAGGTGCGATGATGACGATGATCCGGCTGCTGCTCGGCGCGGCCGGACTCTGGCTGGGCTGGCACGGATTCAGCCAGCTGCTCGACTTTCCGCGCGCGGACCTGATCTCGATCGCGTGGTGGTTCGCCGCCGCGATCGTGTTGCACGACGGGGTGTTCGCGCCCCTGTGCGCCGCCGCGGGTCTCACGGCCCGACGTCTGCTGCCTGCGTGGTCGTGGGCGCCGGTCGTCGTCGGCGCGGTATGCACCGTGACGCTCGGGCTGCTCGCCGTGGCCGTCCTCGGCCGCGAACACGCGAACGCGGCCAACCCCACCGTCCTCGATCGCGACTACAGCACGGGACTGCTCACCGCCGTCCTCGTGATCTGGGCGCTGGTGGCGGTCGCCGCGCTGTGGCGGCGCAGGATTCGGCGATGATGATCTGAACGGTCGAGGTCGGCACGGGTGGGCGCTCAGGCCAGGTTCGCGAGGTAGTCGTGCATCCACGTGATAGCGGTGTGCCCGTCTCCGACCGGATAGGTGCCGTACGACATGTGCGTCCCGGAGCCGTAGAAGTGTGCCAGCTGCGCGCGCTGCCCGCTGGTTTCCTCGTCGAAATCGGTTGGGAGAGCCGCGATGCCGCCGCGCGACCGGATCGCGTCCAGGAGCGCGGCGGCATCGCACTTGTGCAGCACCGGGTCCGACGTGGTGCCCGACGCCCGGGCGAGGTAACCGCCGAAGCGGAGGAGGAAATCCTCGTCGTCGGTCGAGCAGTACAGGTCGCCGGTTGCGCAGATGGTACGGACCTTGCTGTGGACCAGGCCGAGCCCTCCCGGTCGCGCGCCGATCGCGCCCGCCCCGCCGACCTGCGGCCCGACCTGGATGTCGGTGGGGGCGCGCTGTGGGTCGGGGAGCAGACCGACGCCGACGAGACGGTCCGGAGCCACGACGCTGCCGCCGCGTCCGATTTCGGCCGCGAGATCTCCGGCGGCGTCGGCACCCTGGCTGTAACCTACGAGGGCGATGCGGGTCTCGCCACAGTGCTGGACTGTCTGGCGATTATCCACCACAGCACACCGAAATCGGTCGCACTGGCGATCGTGGCTGTGATGATGGCAATCATCACACCGTCTTCTTGTCTCGTTCGAGACGGCTCCTTTCCGGAGTAGCCTGTTTGGTAGGTGCGCCGGGAAGTCTGGTCGGCAGGTCAGTTCGCCGACTAGGAAAGGGCTTCCATGTCCACTGTTGCGGCGTTGTCCGCGCGCGCCCTCGATTCAAGCGCGGCCATCACGATCGACCACCTGTCGAAGCGGTTCGGTCGCACGCTCGCTGTCGATGACCTCAGTTTGCGAGTCTCACACGGTGAAGTATTCGGATTTCTCGGGCCCAATGGCGCCGGGAAGTCGACCACGATCCGGCTTCTGCTCGGCCTGATCCGCCCCACCGCAGGGGTGGCGCGCGTGTTCGGTGACCTCGCGGGCGACGTTCGTGCGGCCCACCGCCACTTGGCCTACGTGCCCGCCGACGTCGCGCTGTGGCCGTCGTTGACCGGAGCCGAGATCCTCGAGCTGCTCGCCCGCGTCGGCCCTGGAAACGATGCGGCGTATCGCGGCGAGCTGATCGACCGTTTCGCGCTCGAACTCGACAAGCCGGGCAAGGCGTATTCGACTGGCAATCGTCAGAAGGTCGCCTTGGTCGCCGCGTTCGCCACTCGCGCACCTCTGCTGGTTCTCGATGAACCGACCATTGGGCTGGATCCGTTGATGGAGCGGGAATTTCGCCGGTGCGTTGGCGAGGCGCGCGAGCGGGGTCAAACGGTGTTCCTGAGCTCGCATCAGCTCGGGGAGGTCGAAGCGCTGTGTGATCGGGTCGGAATTCTGCGGGCCGGTCGTCTGGTCGAGATCGCGACATTGGCGGACCTGCGCCGCCTGCAGCGCACTGTCGTGGAAGTCTCCTATCGAGGCGGCGCGCCGTCACTGGATGGTGTGGAGGGGGTGGCGGCAGTCGAACGACTCGATGGCAGTCGTGTGCGGTTCACCTTGTCCGGACCGCCCGCGCCGGCGCTACGGGCACTGGCCGCGTCCGAGGCGACCGCCCTTTCGCTGCGTGAGCCCAGCCTCGAGGAGATCTTCCTCGACTATTACGGCGAGGACGAGCGATGACCACCGCAGTCCGGACAGAGGTGAGGCAGGCACCGGCGCCTGGCCGGGCTGTCCAATGGCTCACCGCGCGGCAGATCCGGCGAGGAGCGGTTCTCGTGGCGGTCACCGCGGCGGGAATGTCTGCCCTCGTCGCCGGCCAGTATCAGACCACCTTCGCCGATGCCATCGACACCGACGCCATCCACGCATTGGCCGAAAACCCCGCTATCCGAGTCCTTTTCGGAACTCCACGCGCGCTCGACGATCCCGGCGGGTTCACCGTGTGGCGAACCGGTACCCCCGTCCTGGTACTCAGCGGTGTCTGGGCGCTGCTGGCCGCCACTCGCGTCACCCGTGGAGAAGAGGATGCCGGGCGCTGGGACCTGCTCCTCGGCGGAGCTGTGCGCGCGGTGGATCTGCTGGTGCGGTGCCTGGTCACCTTTGCCATGGCGGCCCTCCTGATCGCGACGGGCGTGGGAATGGCGTTGATCCTGACCGGCACCGATCCCGCCGGAGCGATCGTGCACGCCTTCTGCGTGTTCGGCACTGTCGTCGTCTTCAGCTGCGCTGGACTGTTCGCCGCGCAACTGCTGCCCTCCCGGGCCGCGGCCGCGGGATTCTCCGGCGCGGTCCTGGGCGTGTGTCTGCTGCTGCGGATGCTCGCCGATGGTGTGTCCGAGGTCGCCTGGACCGCATGGGTCACACCGTTCGGGCTCGTTGCCCGCGCCGCGCCCTATGCGGGCAACCGCTATGAGCCGCTGCTGGTGCTGGTGGCTGTGGGTGTTGCGTTCGCGGTCGCCGCGCTGGCTGCTGCTCGCAATCGCGACCTCGGCGGCGCGCTGATCGTTCTTCCGGCTACCCGTCCTGCGCGCACTCGGCTGCTGGGTTCGATGAGTGCCTTCGCGCTGCGTCGGGCGGTCATGCCGACAATGGCGTGGTCGATCGGTATCGCGACCTACTTCCTGCTGATCGGTGCGTTGATCTCCTCGATCCTGGAGTTCTTCGAGGGCAATGCCCGCTTCGCCGAGCTCGCCGCGTCGGCTGGATTCGCAGGCCTCGATTCGGCCACCGGTTTCGCCGCGGCGCTGTTCGGCTTGCTCGCGATTCCGGTCGGGCTCTACTGCGCGACTCGGCTCGCGGCCATGGGCGCGGACGAGAAGGCGCGGCGCTGGACTGTGCTGCATGCCCTGCCGGTGCCCCGGTGTCGCATCGCAGCCGCGGAGGTCGCGGTGACCGCGGCGGGATCGTTCGTCCTGTTGATCACCGCGGCTGTCGCGATGTGGAGCGGTGCTGCACTGACCGGCGCGCCGCTGGGGATCGACGCCGCCCTCGCCGGAGCGATCAACGTCGCGCCGATCGCCCTGCTGGGGCTGGGCGCCGCGATGCTCGCGCTGGGCTGGTATCCGGCCGCGGTCGGGCCGGTCGGCGCACTCCCCGTCGCCGGAGGGTTCCTGCTCGACGTCATCGCCCGAAGCATCCGAGCACCGGCATGGCTGATCAATGTCTCGCCCTTCGCTCACCTGTCTGCCGTTCCCGACACCGGACCGGCTTGGGTCGCCAGCCTCGTGCTCCTCGCGATCGCGGCGATCCTGACAGCGATAGGCCTGCTCGGCTACACATGCCGCGATCTCGATACCTGAACGCCGAGCACGCTCGCGCAGACCTGCGGTGCGAGACCTTGACTGCACGCCGACATCACAAGCCGAACTCGGGGCCAGAGCCGGGTCACCGGACATCGAATGACAGATCCGGCGGACGGGCACCTCGGGGACTCCATCGAGGGCACCCCGCAAGCTTGACACGACGACCGTCACGAGCAGTAGGCACAACACGACGGGATCGAATTCGCTACCGTCTTCTACGGAGCCGACCCCAATAGCGGCTCGTTCCTATGGCTCGCCCATGGGCTTCGACGATCGGGCGCCAACCATATCGTCCTGCCCTGCCTCGACCACCTCAGCGGACAACGACGTCCGTGACGCGGATCTGGCACAATTTTGGTGATCTCGGATGCCGGGTTATTCACTCGCTCAACAGGATTCGTTTTCCGAGTAGGTCGGTTTTCGCGCGTCCGAACATCTGCCGTTTGAGCATCTTGATGCGGTTGACATGCCCTGCGACCGTTCCACTGCTGCGAACAGGCAGTTACTTCCCGGATTGGTTGCTCGAGCGTCGCAAACGCGCCGAACGAGCACTCACCTCGGTCGTGGCCACCTGCTATCTGCTCGGAGTATCGACACGACGGATGGAGAAACTCGTCGAATCACTCGGCATCACAACCCTTTCCAACTCCCAGGTATCGATGATGGCCCGCGACCTCGACACCCAGGTCGAGGCGTTTCGCGGCTCTTCACAATCGAGGGTGTGGTGGTATCTGACGGTTCGAGGTGTTGGTTACGAGACGCGAGCGTCGTAGGTCGCGCGGTATAAGAGGACTTCGTCCATGTGGCTCTGCGCCCATGATCTGAGTCCGCGGGTCAGGTGGTGGAGGGAGAGGCCAAGGTCGGTCACCTTGTAGGAGACGGTGACGGGGACGGTTGGCGTCACGGTGCGGGTGATCAGGCCATCACGTTCCAGCGACCGCAATGTCTGGGTCAACATCTTCTGGCTGACTCCCGCCAGCAGGCGCGAAATCTCGGAGTAGCGCATCGCCCTCGCATCGCTCGCCGCACCGGGCTGGTCGGAAGCGTCGCCCCCGAGCGCGCATAGAACGAGCACAACCCACTTGTCCGAGATCCGGTCGAGCAGTTGGCGACTGGGGCATGCCGCCAAGAACGCGTTGTATTCCACCTTGGCCTGCGCTCGCCGCTGAGCGGCGCTTGTCGTCCCCAACCTGATCACACCTATTCCTGAGAGTGAGTTACGCACCTTGAGGTGCCTACTTCCGGATAGGAAGTAACTCCCCAATGATGGTCCGAGGTGGCGACACGCGCCACCTCGGATCAGAGAGCAGAACGAAGCACGATGAACGCATCCCCCACCTCACTTCCCGGCGGCACCTGGACTCTGGGCGATTCGCCCGTCACCCGCTTCGGCTACGGCGCGATGCAGCTCGCGGGCCCGTGGGTCATGGGCCCGCCCGCCGACCACAACGGTGCCCTGGCGGTACTGCGCGAGGCAGTCGAGGCCGGGATCACCCACATCGACACCAGTGTCGCTTACGGCCCGCAGGTCACCAACGAGCTGATCCGCGAAGCCCTGCACCCCTATCCTCGGTCGTTGTTCATCGCCACCAAGGTAGGGGCGAACCGCGACGCGCAGGGCGGCTGGCCCACAGCCCGGCGGCCCGAAGACCTGCGCAAGCAGGTCCACGAGACCTTGCAGTCCCTCGGTCTCGAGGTGCTCGACCTGGTCAACATGCGTATGGGCAATGCCGAAGGCCCCCAGCCCGGCTCGCTCGCAGAGGCGTTCGGGATGCTCGTCGACCTACAGCAGGAAGGTCTGATCCGCCACCTCGGCGTCAGCAACGTCACCACCGAGCAGGTCGCCGAGGCCCGGCGCATCGGACAGATCGTATGCGTGCAGAACATGTACAACCTCGCCCACCGCCACGACGACGACCTCATCGACCGACTCGCCGCCGCCGACATCGCCTACGTACCGTTCTTCCCCCTCGGGGGTTTCACGCCGCTACAGTCCGCGGCGCTTTCGGGAGTCGCCGACCGGCTCGGGGCAGCACCGATGTCCGTCGCGCTGGCCTGGCTACTGCGGCGCTCCCCGAACATCCTGCTGATCCCGGGCACGTCATCGACTGCGCATCTGCGCGAGAACATCGCCGGCGCCGGGCTCGCCCTCTCCGGCGAGGATGTGGCCGAACTGGACAGCATCGGCCGCTGACCAGCCAACGGGAGGCGTCGAAGCAGCGTCTGACGTGAACGACGCTAGTCCTGGTCGGGGTCTCTCCCGCGTTGACCTGACCACTTTCTGTCGACTGGACGAGCTCGGGCTCGAAGTCACCGGCCAGCGGCTCGATCCCGACCGCGCGGTCCTCGCATGCCGTGTCGTCGAACCGAACCAGTGGTGTCGATGCTGCGGCTGCGAGGGCGTGCCTCGCGACACCATCCTGCGCCGGTTGGCGCACGAACCATTCGGGTGGCGGCCCACCACGATGCACGTTACGGTCCGCCGATACCGGTGCAACGGCTGCGGTTACGTGTGGCGACAGGACACCAGCCCACAGCAGGTCAGGGGCGTAATCGGAAGAGTGCGCCCCCTCTGCGTCCACACCGCGGTCCACACACACAAGGAATCTGAGAGGATTCGGCTGACGCAAGGACCCATGCAATGACTACAACTCCCCGCGTACGTGTTCGCAAGGACGGCTGCGATGTCGCCGAGGGAGTCCATGAGTTTGCGGATCTCCGTCTCGGTCAGCCGAGGGGTGCTCGGCAGGTTCTGTAGATCTACTTGGGCCGCCGCTTCGGCCCTGCTCGACATCACGCTGGCGAACGCCAGCTTGGTGACATCCTCCGAGGTGCTGCCCGTTGCGGGTGAAATCCGATCACCCGGGCAACAATCATGTCGTGCCGCCGTCGATACCCACTGCCGAGAAACACCTCGAAGCGGTCGTGGCCGAGCTGCGCGGTCAACGCCTCGCCGATGTCGTGTACTACCCGTAGAACCATCGACGACGACGGTCGGCTCGCCGTGGAGTGGGATTTCGGCGACTGGCACGAACCGACGATGGGCGTTGAACTGATCACCCATATCGGTCACCGATACGCGGCGATCTGGAACAACACCTCACCGAATCGGAACTGAGAATCTTCCCGAAGCCGATGGTCGACTTCTTTTGCAGCGGACCCGGAGGCGCTGCCACGGGGCCGGTATCCGACCACCCGCGGTGGGCCGGGCCGATCGGCAAGAAGATCATCGCCGCTGATATCTGCTGGGAACACGATCCCCGCGGGACGATCCGAGCGCCAGCAGCTACCCGACTCGGCTTCCGAAGAAGCGTGGTCTGGTTCGCCCCAGGCGTCTCAGTAGACACAGGATCGGCAACAAGCTTCTGGTTCGGCACCGACGACTTTATGATCATCTTCACCCCGGAAATGAGCTCATGACCGACCGGAATCCCGGAAAGTCGCTGAACCTCCGGCTGCTCACCCGGAACGCGGCCATCCAACCTCACCAATCCACTGGTATTGACAATGTCTCGCGTGTGTATTTCGGTGGGAGCTGGGGTGAAACCGGTCGCGTGATGCGAACCGCCTCAGCGAATGCTGCAAACAGTACAGCGAAGGGCGTGGTCGGCAGTGTCTGTGCATGCAGATGACCGGACAGCATCAGGGCTTGATGTGCCAGAAACTGATCTCGCGGTCCTCACCGAGGATTGTCCAACTTTGAAGTTCCGGGGCAGATTTGCAGACATCGAAGCGTTGAGCACAGGCGATTCGACGCGACTGCTACCGATCGTGGATGAGACGACTCCGATCCGGAGAGCTGAGATGGCCCCTCCCGGACGAGAAGTCGCGCTCGTTCTCGGAAGCAATGGATTCGTCGGGGCGCATCTGGCTGCCAGATCGACTCGGGAACCGGGAATTGCTGAAGATTCGACGCGTCTACCTGATCGAAGGCGATGTGCACCCGTGTCGAGGGTGCCGCGATCGTGCGCTGGTCCTCCGGTCGTGCGCAGAACTCGATACGAGGACAGCTCGCCATGACAGATGTCGACTATTGCGTGATCGGCGCAGGCTTCGCTGGATTGACCGCCGCACTACGCCTGAAACAGGCCGGCCGATTGGTAGCGGTGCTGTCCGCCGCGATCGGCCGGATCGACGCCGAAACCCGGGTGCGGCATCAGAGCCTGCACGACCCGCTCACCGGGCTGCCGAACCGCACCGCGGCGTACCGGTGGATCACCGCCGCCCTGCACACCGCCCACCGCGAGCGCACCCTGCTCGCGGTGCTGCTGGTCGATGTCGACGACTTCGAGGTCGTCGACGACAGCCTCGGGCACGCCATCCTGCAACGGCTCGGGCGGCGGCTGGCAGGGGCGGTCCGCCCGGCCGATACCGTCGCCCGCCTCGGCGGCGACGAATTCGTCCGCGTCTGAGAGGACATCGGCACCGCGGACACCGCGACCGCCCTGGCCGCCCGGATCACCACCGAATTGGCCCTCATCCAAATGCTCGGCTGATTCAGAAGTTGAAAGTAGCGGAAGGCCAACTTCGATGGTTGCTCGGTCTGAGAATACGGTGGGGGTGACGACGGCCATGTATCCGCTGTCGCCGGCACAGTACGGCGTCTGGCTGGCGGAGAAGGTGTCGAGCGGCGTGTCGTTCAATATTGCCCATTACCTCGAAATCACAGGTCCTGTCGACGTCGGTTTGATGGTTCGGGAGGGACTTGACGCGACTGCGGAGCTGAAATCCGGGCGATTCCGCTTGGTCGAAGTAGACGGCATTCCCTATCAGTGGGTGGAGGGGGTGCAGTCCTACGAGGACGGTGTTCTCGATCTCAGCTCGGAGCTGGATCCGGTTCGTTCGGCTAGGGAGTGGATGCGTGCCGACTACAGCAAACCGGTGGATCTGCTTCGTGACGAATTGTCGGAAACCAAGCTGATCGTGCTGGCAGATGGTCATTACTTCTGGTATTCACGGGTCCATCACATCGCGATGGACGGATACGGCGGACTGAATGTCACTCGTCGCATCGCGCAGCGGTACTGCGCCGCAGTGGAAGGTCGGCAGCCGTCGACGCTGAAGACGGTGGACCTGGAAACGCTGTATGGAGCGGAGCGCGAGTACCGCGAGTCCGGTCGGTTCGTTGCGGATCGTCAGTACTGGGCGGAGCGGGTTGCCGGTCTCCCGGAGCCAATCAGCCTGTCGAGACGATCGGCTCCGCCGGCCGCCTACGATCTGGTGAGCGGGCAGGAGTTGGGTCCGGAGCTGACTGCCCGGCTGGAGGCGATAACCCGGGAGAACGGGCAGAGTCCAGCGCAGGTTGTCGTTGCCGCGATCGCGGCGTTCCTGTCTCGCATGGCGAATACCTGCGACGTCGTGATGAGTCTTCCCGTCACGGGTCGGGCGAACGCTGGTGCGAAGCAGGCTGCGGGAATGTTCGCGAATCTTCTCCCGATCCGATTCCACGTCGGTGTGCGGACGACGATCGGTGAGCTGGTCGCCGAGTCTGCGCGGGAGCTGCTCGGGGCCCTGCGTCATCAGCGGTATCGCTACGAGGACATTCGCCGTGATGCGAATCTGCTGAACACCATCGGGGCTGTGTTCGGTCCCGTTGTGAATCTCATGCTGTTCGATTCCGAGTTGAATCTCGGGGAGGCGACGGCTACCTATCACATTCTGCGGTCCGGGATATTGGACGACCTGCAGATCAATGTTCATGGAAGCGGTCATGATGCCGCCTTGTCGATCGACCTCCACGGAAATCCGAACAGATACACCCAGGAGGACCTGGACCGTCTTCACAGCAGGTTCATCGACTTCATCGGTCGTTTTCTTCATGCGGAGCACGACACCGAGATATCACGGTTGAGCCTGCTCGATGTCGAGGAGCGGAGCCGGTTGGTGCCGGTGCGGGGTGCGGCGGCGGTGGTGGGCCGGACTCTGCCGCAGATCTTCACGGAGGCGGCGGGGGTGGATCCGGGTGCGGTGGCGGTGGTGTATGGGGCGCGATCGCTGACCTATCGAGAGCTCGACGAATGGTCGAGCCGGGTGGCGCGGGTGCTGATCGGCCGGGGGGTGGGCCCGGAGTCGGTAGTGGCGGTGGCTGTGCCGCGGTCGGTGGAGTCGGTGTTGGCGGTGTGGGCGGTCGCCAAGGCCGGGGCCGCGTTCGTGCCGGTGGATCCGATGTATCCGGCCGAGCGGATATCGCACATGCTCACCGATTCCGGGGCGGTGGTGGGTATTACGCTCTGCGAGCAGGCGGGTGCACTGCCGGGGTCGGTGGGGTGGTTGGTGCTCGACGATGCGACGGTGCGGGCCGAGTGTGCTCGGCAGTCCGGTGCGGTGGTGACCGATGCGGATCGGGTCGGCCCGTTGCGGGTCGACCATCCCGCGTATGTGATCTATACCTCCGGCTCCACCGGCGTCCCGAAGGGGGTGGTGGTGCCGCATCGGGGGGTGAGGAACTTCGCCGTCGAGCAGCTCGAGCGATATCGTGCGGGGTCGTCGTCGCGTGTGTTGCATGCCGCCTCACCGAGTTTCGATGCGTCGGTGCTGGAGTTGCTGATGGCGTTCGCGGCGTCGGCGCGGTTGGTGATCGCACCGGCGCAGGTGCGCGGCGGTGCGGAGCTGGCCGGGCTGATCGCCGGGGAGGGGGTCACGCACGGCTTCCTGACGCCGACCATGCTGGCCACGCTCGATCCGGGGGAGCTGTCCGGGTTCGGGTGTGTGGTGG
>NZ_CBDQZP010000033.1:0-42761 GCF_965341865.1 Nocardia sp. bgisy134 | reverse complement strand
ATCTGGAACATCCCGCGATTGACGAAGTGATATATCTTGACGTGGCATTGCTCGGTTCAGGTTCTCGCTGAAGTCCGACAAGGGGAGTCCGATGTCTGATCCCGGTACACGGTCCGATCCCACTGCGTTGCGCTTCTTGATCGGGCACGATCTGCGCGTTGCCCGCGAGCGTTCTGGCAAGACGCAGGCGGAGGCGGCAAAGCTGCTCGGATGTGCGCAATCACGGATCAACGCGTTGGAGGCGGCGAAGCTGCAACAGCAGCCGGATGACGTCGACCGGCTGTTGGCGTTCTACGGCGTCGATGTTGCCTACCGCGATCGGGTCACGTCGCTGGCGGGACGTGCCGATCAAACGATCTGGTGGACGCCGTTTCGGGATGTCCTGCCGGGGTGGTTCAGAACGTTTGTCGGACTGGAAGGGCTCGCCAGCAGTGCTTTTACCTACGAGCCGCAGTTACTGCCCGGGCAGCTACAGACTGCCGAGTATGCGACCGCGTTGCTCGACGGTCACCTGCGCGTACCGCCGATCGACGTGCCGCAGGTGGTGCAGGCACGGATGGCTCGTCAGCGCCTGACAGATGTGGATCGGCCGTTGCACTTTCGTGCAGTGATCGAGGAGTACGTGCTCGACCGCATGGTCGGTGGTCCCTCGATCATGCGCGCACAACTTGAGCACTTGCTCGATCTGGTCGGCCTCGACAATGTCGAACTGCACGTGATGCCGGTGACCGTGACGGTGCACGACGGACTCGACGGCGACTTCATGCTGCTCGACTTCGAGCAAGCTCAGTCGATCGGATACATCGAATATCCGGCTGGAGCCTTGTATGTGCAGGAGGCCGGCCAGGTCGGCGAGTATAGGATGACTGCCGATCGGCTTTGCGGATCGGCGCTCTCGGAGTCGGACTCGGCTGATCTCATCCGGGACCGCATCGCGAGGCTTGCACGCGTGGGTTAGGAGTACCGGTTGATCATCGACGACCGCCTCGACTGGCGAACCTCGAGCTACAGCGGCGCCGGTGAGAACTGTGTGGAGGTCGCACCTGGAGACGGTGCCGTGCATTTGCGGCACAGCAAGCGGCCCGCCGATGGCATCATCACCTTCGACGCTGCTGCTTGGAGCAGGTTTGTCTGTGAGGTACAGGATCGGGCCGGCGACGCAAATGGCGTTGTCGCCGTCGAGATCAGCGGTGACGCGACGCTGGTTCGGTCGTTGTCTGGATCGGAGTCGCTCAGCTTCGATGATGGTGAATGGTCTGCCTTTCGCGCCGGCGTACGCGACGGTGAGTTCGACTTCGTAGATGGGTTTGTGTCGAGCTGAAACTCGGAGCTGGAGCGGAACAGCGGTTGCCGTGATCTGACCGGCGACAGCGCGGTGCAAAGATGACACCGACACGACATCATGACCGGCTTCGTCGTGCGGCACGCCGTTGGCTCGTCGAACGCTTACTGGCCTGGATCTGCCTGCGCTGCAGATGCATCCGCGACTATGAACGCCTACCCGACCACCGCGAAGCCTGAGTCACCTGGTCGATGGTCATGCTCATGTCCTGCTCGCCCGCACCCAACCACGGATATGAGCAGTTGTTCACAGGCTCCTAGTCGGCGACCCCAAGCAGCTGCGGTCGACGTACCCTTGACCGCCGTCTCAGCACCTGGGCGGCCAGCACTACAACGGCGACACCGGCTGCGGTAATGATGATCGGAAGGATCATTGTGCCGGCCTGGTCCGCGGCACGGGCGATCGGGTTGGCGAACCCGAGTCGATCGAACGCCCAGCCGAGGGCGGCGATGATTACCAGGAGTGAGCCGCCGACGCGAAGGACTGGCTGAGCTCGGGTGGTGGCCAGTACGAGTAGTGGCGGCAGGGCGAGCGCGACCAGCAGCAACTGAATCGCCTCGATGCCCAGATTGAACCCGAGCAGACTGAGCGCCAGTTGGCGGGTGGACAACTCCAGTTCGGCCAGGGTGAACGAGAACGCCATACCGTGGATAAGCCCGAATGTCCCGGCGGCGACGGCTTCTCGGCCCGGGAACAGCGGCCGGATGGCGTGTGCGCCGCCCACCAGGATCGTCGCGGCGATGAGTGTTTCGACCGGGCGCGCAGGGATCTCCAGCCGACTCAGGGCGCTGACCACGAGCGCAGCGGAGTGCCCCACGGTGAATGCGATTGTGACAGCCAGGATGTGCCGAACGGCGCGACGCGGGCGGTTGTCCGGGTGCCAACGACCAGCCTTGGCTATCAGCACAGCTGGTAGGAGGAGGGTGAACAGAAACAGGAGGTGGTCAGTGCCCTCGAGAATGTGATGGCCACCGAGCATCACCATTCCGACGAATCCCCGCCACGCGCTGGCATCGTTCAGATCCACCGATAGGGGTGGCACGGTCATGGACTCGGTGTCCATGCGTACGACGCCGACCTGTCTGGCGTCATTATCGGCATCGACTTGCCCGGCTTGCCAGTCCTGACGGACCGCGACGATGGCGATGTGCGTGACAACCTTGTGGATGACGGCGTCGTAGCCCAAGACGAATCGGCGCATGTCGACGCCCGGCGGCGCGGTCAGCACTGCATGGACGACGAGTTCCTTGTAAGAACCGGTGGCCGTCTGGTCTGCGTAGTCCAGACGCAGGTCGCCGATCTGGACGGTCCACGGCACGCCGTCCGGCGTGGCGGGCCGCAGATGGTCGCGGAAATAGCTCGCCAGTCTGGCGAAGTCCTCGGCCGACAGGTCCGGCTTCAGGTTGACATCGATACCGCTGGCCTCCGCGAGATTGGCTGCGGGTACCAGCAATTCTGCGTTGATTGCCGTCTCGCGCACATCGAGCAGAACCTTGGTGCCCGGCATCGGATGCGCTGGTGCGGCAATCGGGTTGTATAGCAATACGATAACTGCACAACCCAGCGCGACCAGCACTCTGCGTAGTGTTCGTGTCATGGGCCGATGATGCGCGTTCCACGGGTACACCCGAATCGGCCGATCGACCTATCTTCGCGACAGCCTGCATGCGGATAGCCTGTCGAGCCGAAGGGGCCTGGCGACTGGCCCGGTGATAGTTCTCGTCAAAGCCCGGTGCGAAGTTTGGTGGCGGCGCTGATCACATTTCCGCAGTCGGAGGTTCGAAATGCCTTCCCGCAAGGGATTCGCAGGAGGCGTGTCGGGTCCGGGACCGTCAACGCCCCGCGTGTTTGAACTGCCACGCCGCCACCCCCAGCACCGCGATCCCCACCACCAACGTCCCCAACCCACCCATCATCAACCGCACCGTAATCCGGTGCAGCCGCTCGTACCTCTGCCGGTTCTCGAAGAACTTGTCGGTGGGCATCGTGTCGCCGATGAAGCAGGATTCGGAGGCTTTGATGGCGCGGGCGGCGAGGGAGTCGGCGATGCCGCCTGCGGTGAGGGCGAGGACGGCGGTGGCGATGCAGGTGAGGGAGACAGCGGTGAGTGCGACCTGGAACATGGGACCCCCGGGTGATGCGTGTCGCTGGTGAGCGACGGCTGTTGTGCTGAGTACCAACAGTTTGGCGGTGGGGTCCGACAGGTTTCGGTTCCGTATCTCGATCGTTGTGCCAGGGTGGTGGGTGTCTCCGTGATGTGTGAGCAGGACTGGTGTGGTGGGGGGACTCAGCGGCGCACTTCGGTGAGCGCGACTGGGCGGCGCTCGGCGCGGGAGCGTGTGCAGGCTTCGGCGATGTAGGCGGCTTCGAGCGCGTCGGCCACGGTGCAGGGGGTGGGGGTGGAGCCGGTGGCGACGGCGACGAAGGTGGCGAGTTCCTCGGTGTAGGCGCGGCGGAATCGTTCCATGAAGCCGGGATAGGCGGGGTAGGGCGAGGCGTGGTGGTCGGGTTCGACGGAGCGCAGTGGAGCGCGGTCGTCGAGGCCGACGATGGCGTTGCCGCGTGAGCCGAGGACCTCGAGGCGGACGTCGTAGCCCACGCCGTTGTAGCGCCCCAGGTTCACCGTGGCGAGAGTGCCGTCGTCGAGCGTGAGGAGGGCGGCGGCGGTGTCGATATCGCCTGCGGCGGTGAAGAATTGGTCGCCGCGATTGGCGCCGTGCGCGTAGACCTCGGTGACCTCGCGGCCGCTGACCCAGCGGATGATGTCGAAATCGTGGACGCCGCAGTCGCGGAACAGTCCACCCGAGCGACGGACGTAGTCGGCGGGCGGCGGCGCCGGGTCGAGGGTGGTGGCCCGCAGGGTGTGCAGCCAGCCGAGTTCGCCGCTCGCGACGGCCGCGCGCGCGGCGCGGTAGCCGGCGTCGAAGCGGCGTTGGAAGCCGATCTGCACGGGGACGGTGGCGCCGCGCAGGTGGTCGAGCACGGCCAGGGTGCCGTCGATGTCGGCGGCGACGGGCTTTTCGCAGAAGACGGGGATGCCACGGTCGACGGCGGCGGCGATCAGCGCGGGGTGGGAGTCGGTGGCGGTGGCGACGACGAGGCCGGTGAGGCCGGCGGCGAGCAGCGTCTGGATGTCGGGGACGGCTTCGACGCCGAGCTTGGCCGCCGCGGCGTGCGCGCGAGTGGTGTCGATATCGGCGACAAGGACGCGGTCGACCCCCGGAAGTTCGTGCAGCGTTTCGGCGTGCGCGGTGCCGATGCGGCCCGTGCCCACGAGGCCTATGGTGACGGTGGTGCTCATCGATCCTCCTGCTCGGTAAGAATTCGATTGCTTGCCTTGGTGTTTCGCTGTGATTCAGCCGGGTGCGGCGGTGGTTCCTCGGACGACGAGCTTGGGTTCCAGCCTGCGGCGGACGGGGTCGATGCGGCCGTCGCGGAGACGTTCGGCGAGCGCTTCGACGGCGAGCCCGCCCATCCGGACGCGCGGCTGGTCGATGGTGGTGAGCGAGATGTGGCGCAGCGCGGCAAGCGACGTGTTGTCATAGCCGACGACGGAGACGTCGTCCGGCACTCGCAGCCCGGCTTCCTCGAGCGCCGACATCGCGCCCACGGCGTTGAAATCGTTGCCGCACATCAGCGCGGTGGGAAAAGTGCTGGGGGAGAAGATCTTCAGCAGCTTGCGCACGCCTTCCATGCCTGCCGAGTCGGTGTGCTCGCTGGCGATGACCATCGGTTCCAGGCCGTGCCGCGCCATGGCGGTGCGGTAGCCGCGGCGGCGGGCGGCGGCGGTGAAAGCTGCGCCCCCGTCCAGGTGCACGATTCGACTGTGGCCGAGGGAAACCAGGTGGTCGACAGCCAGCGCGCTGCCGATCTCGCCGTCGTCGTTGACGGTGTCGACGCCGGCGATGGTAGAGCCGCGGGATACCAGGACGATCGGAACCTGTTGTGCCGCATGACGAATCGCGGAGGCGGGTAGCACGGGGGAGAGCAGGATGATCCCGCCGGGGCGGAACGACAGCAAGCTCTCCAGTGCGGTGCGCTCACGGGCCGCGCTACGCCTGCCGGTGTTCAGAATCAATTCGAGCCCCGATCGCTGGGCGACGGCGTCCATGCCCTCCACAACGTCGGCGAAGAAGGCGTTGCGCAGATCCGAGACGAGGACTCCGACGATATTGGAGGTGCGACTGGCCAGCGATCTGGCCATGATGTGCGGCTGATAGCCGAGATCGCGCGCGGCCTCCAGCACGGCGCGGCGACGGTGTGCGCTGACCTTCGGCGAATCCCGCATGACCAGCGATACCAGCGCCCGCGAGACGCCGGCGCGGGCGGCGACGTCCTCCATCGTCGGTCGCGCCATCTCGCCTCCGTCCGGCCGTCCCGTGTCCGGCTCCCAGCCCGTCGAACGGGCTGTACCGGGTGCCGGATCGGACGTTACACGCAGCGAAGCGGGCCGATCAATAGAGCGCTCCAATCCGGCGCCGAGCACCTTTCGCACCATGCCCTGTTGTCATGCCTGGCAAAGAAATACGAGGTAGAGACAAGGAAACGCGGAGGGGCCGCAACCCTTGACACGCTGTGGCCCGCGTTACATAGTTGGAGCGCTCCAAGCGAGGGCGCCTGTTCACCTCGAAGGCCGGAGGGTGCGATGACCGAATCTCTCTACCCGCTGCGTATCGCGGCCGCGCCGATCTCCTGGGGCGTGTGCGAAGTCCCCGGCTGGGGCCATGTGCTCGACGCGGAGACCGTGCTGGCCGAGATGACTCGACTCGGCATCACCGCGACCGAGCTGGGTCCGCCCGGCTATCTCCCGGACGACCCGGCCGCGCTGCGCGCGCTGCTCGACGGATTCGGCATCCGCGCCGTGGGCGGATTCCTCGCGCTGCCGCTGCACCGTGCGCCGGAGCAGGCGCTGGCGGCGGCGCGGCGCGCGGCCGAACTGTTCGCGGCGACCGGCGCCGA
This sequence comes from Nocardia sp. bgisy134, assembly GCF_965341865.1. Lineage (GTDB taxonomy): Bacteria > Actinomycetota > Actinomycetes > Mycobacteriales > Mycobacteriaceae > Nocardia. The sequence goes on along the minus strand of NZ_CBDQZP010000033.1, from coordinate 36,460 downwards.
GGTCCTGGTGCTGGCCGCCGCCACCGGGTTGGCGGGCTACAACCTCCGCCCACGGCTCGACGCGGCCGGGTGGCGGACCCTCCTGGACACCGCGGCCGCCATTCGTGACCTCGCGGCCGCGCACGGTCTGCGCACCGCGGTGCATCCGCACGTCGGCACCCAGGTGCAGACGGAGGACGAAGTCGAACGATTCCTCGCGGACTCCGATCTCGATCTCTGTCTCGACACCGGCCACCTGCTCGTCGGGGGAACCGATCCGGTCGGCCTGGCCCGGCGGCATGCGCACCGCATCGGCCACGTCCACCTGAAGGATGTGCGCGCCGATCTGGCACGCGAAGTGCGCGGTGGCGCAGTGGAATACAGCGATGCGGTGCGCCGCGGACTCTATGTGCCGCTCGGTGCGGGCGACGTCGACATCGCCGCGCTCGTGCGCGCCGTCCACGAGGCCGGTTACCGCGGCTGGTTCGTCATCGAGCAGGACATGGCGTTGCGGCCGACCGACCCGGTGGAGTCGGCGAGCCGTGACGCGCAACGCAGTCTGCGCTATCTCGCCGATCTCGGCGTCGCATCGACGTCGGCGCGAATGTAGGAGGGCGCGGATGGCGGGCGGGGCCACATGGGACGCGCTGCGACACGAATTGGCGCGGGTGGTCCGCTCGTGACCGCGGCCGCCGGGGCGGGGACGACGGAGGCGCTGACCATCGGCCGCGTCGGCGTCGACCTGTATCCGGAGCAAAGCGGCGTGCCGCTGGCCGAGGTTCGCTCCTTCGCGAAATCGTTGGGCGGCACCGCGACCAACGTCGCGGTGGCCGCCGCGCGCCTCGGCCGTCGCACGGCGGTCCTCACCAAGGTCGGCCCGGATGGCTTCGGTTCCTATGTGCGCGCGGCGCTCACCGAGTTCGGCGTCGCCGCGGACCACGTCGGCACCGCGCCGAATCTGCTGACGCCCGTGGTCTTCTGCGAGCTGAATCCGCCCGCCGATCCGCCCCTGCTGTTCTACCGCGCCCCGATCGCGCCCGACCTCACCTTGACACCCGACGACGTGCCGTGGGATCTCATCGATGCCGTCCCGCTGCTGTGGGTCACGGGCACCGGAGTGAGCGCCGAACCCGCCCGCGGCACCCAGCGCGCGATCCTGGAGCGGCGCGCCCGGCGCGGGCACACGGTGCTCGACCTGGACTACCGGCCGATGTTCTGGCCCGACGAGGCGACCGCGCGCGCCGAGATCGGCGGGTTGATCGACCACGTGAACGTCGTCGTCGGCAACCGCACCGAGGTCGGCGTCGCGGTCGGCACCGCCGACCCCGACGCGGCAGCCGATCGACTGCTGGCGCGCGGGGTCCGGCTCGCGGTGATCAAACGCGGGGCCGACGGTGTACTCGTCGCCACCGCCGACGAGCGCCGGACCGTGCCGCCGTGCCCGGTGACAGTGGTGTGCGGTCTCGGCGCGGGCGACGCTTTCGGCGGCGCGCTGGTCCACGGGCTGCTCGCCGGCTGGGACCCGCACCGGATCGCCACGTACGCCAACGCGGCGGGCGCGCTGGTCGCGGCCCGGCTGGCCTGCGCGGACGCCATGCCGACGGCGGCGGAGATCGAGGAGCTGCTGTGCCGATGAACGCCGTCCCGTACCTGACCGACGATCGTTGGGCCGAGCTGCTGCGGATGCGCGCCAAGGACCCCGCGGCCGTGGAGCGGGCCTACGCCAAGCGGATTCGGCGCGCGAGCGTGCTGTCGGACCGCGAGACGCTGTTCCTGGTGGCCGCCGACCACCCCGCCCGCGGCGCGCTCGGCGTCGGATCGGATCGCACCGCGATGGCCGACCGCCGCGCGCTCCTGGAGCGGCTGCTGATCGCGTTGGCGAATCCCGCCGTGGACGGCGTGCTCGGCTCGCCCGACGTGGTCGAGGAACTGCTGTTGCTCGACGCGCTCGACGACAAGGTGGTGATCGGCTCCATGAACCGCGGCGGCTTGGCGGGCGCGGAGTGGGAGATCGACGACCGGTTCACCGGCTACGACGCCGACGCCCTTGTCCGCTGCCGCCTCGACGGCGGCAAGATGCTGCTGCGCCTCGTCGATTCCGATCCCGGTACGGCGTCCACCCTGCACGCCTGCGCGCAGGCGGTCTCCGAGCTGGCGGCGCACGGTCTGATGGCGATGGTGGAACCGCTGCCGTATCACCGCGACCACTCCGGCGCGCTGGTGATGAGCAAGGACGCGCCGTCGCTGGCGCGGGCGATCACGGTCGCCTCCGGCCTCGGCGTCACCTCCGCCTACACCTGGCTGAAAATTCCCGCACCCGAGGACAGTTCGGTGTTGGACGCCACGACGCTGCCGGTGGTGGTGCTCGGCGGCTCGCCCTCCGGAGACCCCGCGGCCGACCTGGCCGCCTGGGGCGGCGCGCTGCACCACGACGTGGTGCGCGGCCTGGTGGTCGGGCGCGCTCTGCTGTATCCGCCGGACGGCGATGTCGCCGTCGCCGTCGACGCGGCGGCCCGCATGCTGAAGGCGTCCCGATGACGGAGGAGTCCCGATGACATTGCATCGTCCGGCCGGGACACTGGCAGACGGCCGAGATCCGATCCGGTTGACCGCCGAGGACGCCGGGTGGCGCTACACCGGTCTACGCGTGGTGACGGTCGAACCGGGCGAGACCAGAACGCTGTCCACCGGCGAGTACGAGGCGTTCGTCCTGCCGCTCTCCGGCTCGTGCGTCGTTCGCGTCGACGGGATCGTCCTCGAACTGGCCGGGCGCGCTTCGGTTTTCCACCGCGTGACGGACTTCGCGTACGTGCCGCGCGACGCCGAAGCGCGGATCTCCAGCGCCGACGGCGCGCTGCTCGCCCTGCCCATGGCCAAGTGCGCGCGGCGGCTCTCGCCGAAATACGGTGCAGCCGAGGATATTCCGATCGAGGTCAGGGGCGCGGGCCGAGCCACCCGACAGGTCACCAACTTCGGCGTGCCAGGAGTATGGGAGCACGCGGACAAGCTCAACGCCTGTGAGCTGATCACGCCGGACGGCAACTGGTCGTCGTACCCGCCGCACAAGCACGACGAGGCGAGCGAGTGCGAGGTGGTCAACGAGGAGATCTATTACTTCCGCATCGCGGGCCGTGACGGCGTCACCCCGTCCCGCGAGGGTTTCGGCCTGCATCGCATTTACACCGCCGACGGCGCGGTGGACGAGAACGTGGCGGTGCGCGACGGCGACGTCTTCCTCATACCGCGCGGCTACCACGGTCCCTGCGTCGCCGCGCCCGGCTACCCGATGTACTACCTCAATGTGCTGGCCGGTCCGGCGCCCGAACGGTCGATGGCCTTTTGCGACGATCCGGCGCACGCCTGGGTCCGAGACGGCTGGATCGGCGAGCCGACCGACCCGCGCTGCCCGGTCACCGGCCCGGAAGGACGGTCGCCATGGAACTGACCACCGCCCAGGCCCTGGTGGCCTGGATCGTCGCACAGCGTTCGGAGACGCTGGACGGGGCGGATGTGCCGCTCTTCCCGGCGGCCTTCGCGATCTTCGGGCACGGCAATGTGCTCGGCCTCGGTACGGCGCTGCACGAGCGCCGCGACGAACTGCCCGTCTGGCGGGGCCACACCGAGCAGGGGATGGCGCTGGCGGCGCTCGGGTACGCCAAGGCCACCCACCGGCGTCAGGTCGGCGTCGCCACGTCTTCGATCGGTCCCGGCGCGCTGAACATGGTCACGGCGGCCGGGGTCGCGCACGCGAACCGGCTGCCGCTCCTGCTGCTCCCCGGCGACACCTTCACCGGACGCGCCCCCGACCCGGTGCTGCAACAGGTGGAGCATTTCGGGGACGCGACCGCGACGGTGAACGACGCCTTCCGCGCGGTCAGCCGATACTTCGACCGGATCACCAGACCAGAACAGCTGATCGCGACGTTGCCGCAGGTGGCGCGCGTGCTGACCGATCCAGCCGACGCCGGACCGGTCACCGTGGCGCTGCCGCAGGACGTGCAGGCCGAGACCTTCGACTTCCCGGACGCGCTGTTCGCTCCGCTCCTGCATCGCGTACCGCGGCCGCGTCCCGACCTGCGCGCACTGCGCGAGGCCGCCGCCGTCCTGCGCGCCGCGCGGCGGCCGCTGCTGATCGTCGGCGGCGGGGTGCGCTATTCGGGCGCGGGCCCGCAGGCGGTGGAATTCGCCGAGCGGCGCGGTATTCCGATCACCGAGACCACCGCGGGACGGACCCTGGTGCCCCACGATCACCCCTTGCACGCGGGACCGCTCGGCATCACCGGCTCGGCGTCGGCGAACGCTCTCGCCGCCGACGCCGATCTGGTGCTCGCCGTCGGGACCCGGCTCCAGGACTTCACCACCGCCTCGTGGACGGTCTTCGCGCCCGACGTCCGCCTGGTCACCGTCAACGCGGCCCGCTTCGACGCGGTGAAGCACGGTGCGCTGGCGATCGTCGGCGACGCGGCGGCCACCCTCACCGAGCTGGGCCAGGAGCTGTCGGGGTGGACGGCGCCCGCGGACTGGTCCGGGCGCGCGGCGGTGCTGCGCGAGACCTGGGACGCCCGGATCGACAAGCTGCGCGCGCCGACGCCGGGGACGCCCAGCTACGCCCAGGTGGTCGGCATCGTCAACGAGCTCTCGGCGCCGGAGGACTACGTCATGACCGCTTCCGGCGGGCTGCCCGGCGAGCTGATCGGCGGCTGGCGCGCCGCCGGAGGAACGCCGAGCATGGACGTCGAGTACGGATTCTCCTGTATGGGCTACGAGCTCGCGGGCGCGTGGGGCGCCGCCATGGCGCACCGGCCCGGTCTGGTCACCACGCTGCTCGGCGACGGCTCCTATCTGATGCTGAATTCGGAGCTGTTCTCGGCGGCCTTCGCCGGGCATCCATTCGTCGCTGTGGTGTGCGACAACGACGGCTACGCGGTGATCGCGCGGCTCCAGGAGGGACAGGGCGGCGCGGCGTTCAACAATCAGTACGCGGACTGCCGGACCACCCTCGCCGACCCGCCGCGCGTCGATTTCGCGGCGCACGCGGCGGCGCTCGGTTGCTCGATATTCGCTGCAAGCAATACCGACCAGTTTCGAACCGCCTACGCCCAAGCCAGGGCGGCCGCGGTCGCGGCGTCGCGTCCCGCGGTCGTGGTGGTGCGCACGCGGGCGTCCGACTGGACCGATGCGGGTGCGTGGTGGGAAGTCGGTGTACCGCAATACCTTTCCGGTCGCGGCGACTACGAGGCGCACAAGCCCGCTCAGCTGCGCTACGCACGCGGGCGATGACAACTGCTGGCGATCGCCCGCACCCGTCGAAATGCGGGCCTGTTCGCTGGGCGGTCGATGGCGGGCCCGGACGCGCTGTGTGAGACACCGACCCCGAGATTCGTTGAATAGCTCACAGTCGACGGTGCCGAATGTGGAGAAATTCGTCCGATGATGGCATTGTGGATCTACGAGACCGGGGTGTCCATGCAAGTCCCTGGCTCGTCAACAGAAAGTATGAAATGGCTCAAGGCATTGTTAAGTGGTTCAACAGCGAGAAGGGCTTCGGCTTCATTGCACAGGACGGCGGCGGTCCCGACGTCTTCGTGCACTACTCGGCTGTGAGCGGCTCGGGTTTCAGGTCCCTCGATGAGGGGCAGCGCGTGGAGTTCGAGATCGGCCAGGGACAGAAGGGTCCGCAGGCCCAGGACGTCCGCGTCGTCGCCTGATTCGACACGCACTTCGAGGCTCCGCACCGGTTCGGTGCGGGGCCTCTCGTCTTTTCAGGCCAGGTCGGGCCCCTGAGGCCGCCACCTGATGGACCGATCGGCCTCGGTCGGTGTACCCTTCCCCGGTTCTGCGCGGGAGAAGGTACGGCGTATGGCTCAGGGCACAGTGATGTGGTTCGACACCGAAAAAGGTTTCGGTTTCATCGCCCAAGACGATGGCGGCAAGGACGTGTTCGTGGACTATCTGGACCTGGAGGGTTCGGGGTTCCGGTCTTTGGCGGCCGGGCAGCGGGTCGAGTTCGAGCTGCGCCAGAGCAAGTCCGGTCCGGAGGCGATCGGCGTGCGCGTCATCGGCTGACCGACAGGGCCTGCGCGCGGAAGAACTCCGCGGTCAGCTCCCTTGCGCGTCCCGGATCCCGGTCTGTCGTTCGCGGGAAAGCATCGGCGGCGCCGTCGAATTCGCCCGCGATGAAGGCGGCGATCGGTGCGGGCACCACTCCGCTGCCCATTTCCCTTGTCCGCGACTTGAGTTCGGTGAGCTCGGTCACGGCCGCGACCAGGTCGGCGGGCAGCTCGCACTGCGCGATCAGCGTCGGCAGATGCATCGGGGCCACAGCGGCTTCGGGATGCTCGCGCAGCCACCGCAGCGCCATCGCCGGGCGCAGTGCGTAGAAGACCTTCTTCAGGGATCGGTTGTGGTCGAACAGTTCCCATTGCCGCGCGCCCAGGTGCAAGTAGTGCCGCGCCACCTTGTCGCGAGTGGCGACCTGCTCGGCCAGCTCCCGCAGCTCGGCACGGAATCGCGCGTCGCCGCGGTACACGATCGGCGACATCAGCCATTCGATCAGCACCGCGTTGCCCTTGACGAGCAACCGCAGCGCCTTGCCGAGATCCCAGCCGCTCACATCGAGCAAGCCGACCAGCGGCGTCTCGATCACATCGCGCGTGCGCCACGGCGACAGGTAGGTGTCCAGCGCCGCCACGTACACGAACCGGCAGTCGTAGTCGGAGTCCGGCGACGGGAAGCCCCAAGCGCGGCTGCCGCTTTCGATGGCCAGCCGCACACCCACCCGGCACTCGCGCTCGATCCGGTCCAGCTCGGCGTCGACGGACCCGACCACCGTCGGATCCATCGACTCGGGAACAGCGCGCAACGACATGGGCCGATGGTATGCGGGCCGGTGTGTGCGTTCAGCTCATTTTTCGGGACGAAACATGGTCCGCGCGAATCACTGTCGAGCCGGATCGGGTCCGATCGTGATGTTCGTCAGCGTGGCGAGCGACAGCGTTGGGCCGAGCGCCATGGCGGCACAGCCGCCGGGTGATCGGTGGCGAGCCTGCCCGGTGGCGAGCCTGCCGCGATCGCGGCAGACAACGAGCTCCGGTGGCCGTCATCGCGATGTTCGAGCCCGCCGTGCCCATCCTGTATGAGCAGTGCGCCGCGCGCCGCGCTGCTGCGCCTCTCGGCGAGTGCGCACGCCGAGGCGTCCGAAATCCACCCGGCCTTCGCCGGAATGCTCGCGCTGGGCCGCGGGGCCGCCGGTTGAACGTTGGCGGGGGCGGGTCGGGTTGGGCGTGGCGCGATGCTGCTGTGCCGTCCGACCGCGGTGTACCCCGGCACAACCTTCGGTGCGCGCGGTGTACCCAGGGCACGGCCTTCGGTGCTGTTCGTGCGTGTGGGCTGCCGGAAGCTCGGTGGGAGGTGGTGTGGCACTCGCGCGGCGGAGAACGCGCGATGTGCGTTCTCGCGGGCGTTCGCCTTGGACGGGGATGCCGATCGTCGGGCGCCCGCCTGGGCTCGCGTGATGTCGTGCGACCGGCCTGCCGAGGTTGCTGTGAGTGGTTGCCTCCGTCCGAGTCCGTGGCGGAGACGGTGCTTTCGGCTGTCTCCACCGAAAATTCGGTGAATTGCCGAGCAATAACTCGTGTGCTTGCGCCTCGGGAAATACCGACATCGAGCGATGCTGCTGATTCCCGGTCCTGTTCGCGCTCCGAGAGGCTCTGCATCCGAATTCGATGAGAGCGCTCTAGTGGATATTCTCAGAGTTTCTCCGGCGATTCCTCAGAGTTCTCTCAGAGATTTTGGAATTGTGATCGGCCACCTTATCTGGACGCACGACCAGTGTTCCAGGGCGGCAAATGTGCAGGCAGGAGGCCATTTTTGAGGGTCGACTCGCCTGACGTCCAGTGACGCGGGCCGCATCCGATAAACGAATGTAGTCTGCGTCACAATTCCTCGGAATTTCGTAACCGCATTCGCGAAGCCGCCGATGTGCCGTGTGTCAGCCAGTTCGACTGGATAATTTCAACGAAGAGGAATTCTTATGATCCCCGTTATCATCGACACCGGTAGTGCTGCCATCAACGGCCTGTTCGACACTCTCGGTGCCGCGCTGCACGGTGTGCTGAACACCCTGTGGACGGGATCCTTCGGCGGCCGCTGATTCGACTCCGCGATCGAGTAACTCGATCGCAGCCGTGCCGTTCGATCGGCACGACCGATGGAAGACCCCGCATCCCCTCGGTGCGGGGTCTTCCCGTCTTTCCAAGGGTTTCGGGCAACGCGCCCGTTCGGGGCGTGCGCGGACACACGACAGGGCCGACGCGGATCCGGTGGCGTTGCGACAGACCGGCATTCGTTCTCGGTTTCGCCGCACCTCACCGCGCCGCTCGCACACTGACGGCAGCCGCCTACCGGGTGGTACGGCCGAACGAAATGCCGACTACTAAGCTGGTCGGCGGTAACTGCCGACCCCCTTTCCCCAGGAGTACCCCACAGTGAGCCAAGCAGGCCGTCCTGTTGTTCTGATCGCCGACAAGCTCGCCCAGTCGACCGTCGACGCGCTCGGTGACGGTGTCGAGGTTCGCTGGGTCGACGGCCCCGACCGCCCGGCCCTGCTCGCCGCGGTCCCGACGGCCGACGCGCTGCTCGTGCGTTCCGCCACCACCGTCGACGCCGAGGTGCTCGAGGCGGGCAAGAACCTGAAGATCGTCGCCCGCGCCGGCGTCGGCCTCGACAACGTCGACGTGCCCGCGGCCACCGAGCGCGGCGTCATGGTCGTCAACGCGCCGACCTCCAACATCCACACCGCCGCCGAGCACGCGGTCACCCTGCTGCTCGCCGCGGCTCGCCAGGTTCCCGCCGCCGACGCGACCCTGCGCGAGCGCACCTGGCAGCGCAGCAAGTTCAACGGCGTCGAGATCTTCGACAAGACCGTCGGCGTCGTCGGCCTCGGCCGGATCGGCCAGCTGTTCGCCGCGCGCCTCGCCGCGTTCGAGACCAAGATCATCGCGTACGACCCCTACGTCTCCCCGGCCCGCGCCGCCCAGCTCGGCATCGAGCTGGTCACCCTGGACGAGCTGCTGCAGCGCGCCGACCTGATCTCGGTGCACCTGCCCAAGACCCCCGAGACCAAGGGCCTGCTGAGCAAGGAGAAGCTCGCCCTCACCAAGCCGGGCGTCATCATCGTCAACGCCGCGCGCGGCGGCCTGATCGACGAGGCCGCGCTGGCCGACGCGATCAAGTCCGGCCACGTGCGCGCCGCGGGCCTCGACGTGTTCGACACCGAGCCCTGCACCGACAGCCCGCTGTTCGACCTCCCGCAGGTCGTCGTCACCCCGCACCTCGGCGCGTCCACCTCCGAGGCGCAGGACCGCGCGGGCACCGATGTCGCCAAGTCGGTGCTGCTCGCCCTGGCCGGCGAGTTCGTGCCGGGCGCGGTGAACGTCACCGGCGGCACCGTGGGCGAAGAGGTCGCCCCGTGGCTCGAGATCGTGCGCAAGCAGGGCGCGCTGATCGGCGCGCTGTCCGACGTGCTGCCCGTCAGCATCGAAGTCCAGGTGCGCGGCGAGCTCGCCTCCGAGGACGTCGCGGTGCTGGAGCTCGCGGCGCTGCGCGGCATCTTCTCGGCGCTGTCCGAGGGCGACGGGCAGGGCCCGGCGGTGACCTTCGTCAACGCCCCCGCGCTCGCCAAGGACCGCGGCATCACCGCCACGGTCACCACCGCTTCGGAGAGCCCGAGCCACCGCAGCGTCGTCGACGTGCGCGCCGTGTTCGGCGACGGCCGCACGCTGAACGTCGCGGGCACCCTCACCGAGCCGCAGCTGGTGCAGAAGATCGTCAACATCAACGGCCGCAACTACGACATGCGCGCCGAGGGCCTGAACCTGGCCGTGCTGAACTACGAGGACCGGCCGGGCGCGCTGGGCAAGATCGGCACCAAGCTTGGCGAGGCCGACGTGGACATCCTGGCCGCGCAGCTGAGCCAGGACGTGAACAAGGAAGGCGCCACCGTCATCCTGCGCGTCAACAAGGAAGTGCCCGCCGATGTGCAGAACGCCATCGCCGAGGCGGTCGGCGCCGCCAAGATCGCGCTGGTCGACCTGTTCTGATCCACTCACGCCCTTCGGGCGTGACATCAGACCGTGTGCGCGCCGTCACCGCAGGGTGGCGGCGTGCCGCATGTTCCCGGCGCGGCGCCGGGAGGTCGGGAGCGGCCCCGCCCGGATGGCCGGACACGGCGGGGCGCCTAGTACCGTGTCGTTGCTCGCCGAGCGTCCGGCCAGGTCCGGTCGAACACTGAACGGAGTTGTCATGAAGCTTGCTGTCATCCCCGGTGACGGTATCGGGCCCGAGGTCATCGCCGAGGCGCTCAAGGTGCTGGACGTCGTCGTGCCCGGAGTCGAGAAGACCGAGTACGACCTGGGTGCCAAGCGTTACCACGCGACCGGCGAGATCCTGCCCGACTCGGTGCTGCCGGAACTGAAGCAGCACGACGCCATCCTGCTCGGCGCGATCGGCGACCCGTCGGTGCCGAGCGGCGTGCTCGAGCGCGGTCTGCTGCTGCGCACCCGGTTCGCGCTCGACCACCACGTGAACCTGCGCCCCTCGAAACTGTTCCCCGGCGTGACCAGCCCGCTGGCCGGCAACCCCGACATCGACTTCGTCGTGGTGCGCGAAGGCACCGAGGGCCCCTACACCGGCACCGGCGGCGCGATCCGCGTCGAGACCCCGCACGAGGTCGCCACCGAGGTGAGCACCAACACCCGCTTCGGCATCGAGCGCGTGGTGCGCTACGCCTTCGCCAAGGCGCAGGCCCGCCGCAAGCACCTCACCCTCGTGCACAAGAACAACGTGCTGACCTTCGCCGGATCGCTGTGGCAGCGCACCGTCGACGAGGTCGCCGCGGAGTTCCCCGAGGTCACCACCGCCTACCAGCACATCGACGCGGCGACCATCCACATGGTCAACGATCCCGGCCGCTTCGACGTGATCGTCACCGACAACCTGTTCGGCGACATCATCACCGACCTCGCTGCCGCGGTCAGCGGCGGCATCGGCCTGGCCGCCAGCGGCAACATCGATGCCTCCGGCGCCAACCCGAGCATGTTCGAGCCGGTGCACGGCAGCGCCCCCGACATCGCGGGCCAGTCGAAGGCCGACCCGACCGCCGCCATCCTGTCGGTCTCGCTGCTGCTCAACCACCTCGGCAACACCGAGGCCGCCGCCCGGATCGAGGCCGCCGTCGCCAAGGACCTGGCCGAGCGGTCCGGCGCTTCCTCCACGGTGGAGGTCGGCGACCGCATCGCCGCCTCGGTCTGACCATCGTCGGCGAGGCCCCGCATCCGTCTCGGGTGCGGGGCCTCGTCGTACCTCCTGGTTATCCTCGGGGCGAGTGCGAACCAGGGAGGTCGGGTGACCGAGCGACGAGCGAGCAAACGGCCGGGGCCGGGTCCCTACACGATCCGGGACCTGCACGCGCTGCCGGAGGACGGCAAGGGATTCGAGCTCGAGGACGGCTGGTTGATCGAAGTCGCGCGCGGCGCCCGGCACAATCACGTGGCCCGGCGGCTGGCGCGTTTCCTCGATGTCGCCGCCGACGCGGCGGTGCACGTCTGCCTCGGCGGCGGCTGGGAAGTGAGCACGCCCAACGGCATTCGTAAACCCGACATCGTCGTGGTGCCCCGCGAGGTGGTGCGCACGGCGCTCGTCGCCGATCCGCCCCGGCTGCTGCCCGGGTCCGAAGTGCAACTCGCCGTGGAGGTCATCGCGCCGGGGACCGGCAGCGAGCGCACCGACCGGGTGCGAAAGGTCCGTGAGTACGCGGCCGCAGGCATACCGCAGTATTGGATCGTCGAACACCACCCGCACGTGCGCATCTATCCGCTCGTCCTCGACGGGGACGTCTATCGCGCCGAACCGCCCGTCGGACCGGGGTCGATCCTGAGCGCGAACATCGGTCACCGCAACCACTTTCGCGTCAGCGTCGATCCGGCCGCCCTGCTCGAAGTGTGAGTCCACCACCGGCGCAACGGGTCCTGCTCAGGCCATTCCGGTGGCAGCAATAGAGGCGGTGAAGAAGAGCCTTGTGTGCCGCCGCTGAGCATTACGGCTGGGACGACGGCGGGCGTGGACGTGCGCTGGAGATCGCTTTCGGTGGGTTGTGTGGTCGACGCGGTGCACCGCAACGAATTCGGCGCCCAGGCGTTCGTTTTCGCGTCGCCCGTTCGAGTGTTGGCCGCGCCGCGCGGTAGGGTCGCCCCGTTCGTTCGATGCGGGGCGACCCTGTGGGCCGCAGTGTAATCAGCTCGGGATGTGGCGGTCGGCGGGAACCAGTGGGATGGCTGCCGTGGCCAGTGCCGCGGCAGCCAGGTAGGCGGCGGGGAAACCGCCGATCGTGATCAGCGCGCCGAAAACCGGTGGGATGGCGGCCATCGCGAGGTTCTGGCCGGTGTTCTGAATGCCGAGACCGCGCCCGCTCCAGTACGGACCGGCGATCTCGGCGACCGCCGTGAAGGCGAGTCCGTTGTCCGACACCGTGATCACCGAGGCGGCGATCAGCAGCGGGATGGCGGCCCACCACCACTGCGTCCATGCCGTCAGGCCCAAGGCCGCCATGGACAGGACGGCCCCGATGGCCACCGTTCGCAGCGGGCCCAGTCTGCTGCCGACCCGGTCGGACCAGGCGCCCGCGCCGATGCGGCCGAACGCGCCGAGGATTTGGGTCGCCGTCACCAGCGCGCCCGCGGCGGCCAGCGACCAGCCGATGTCGCGGTGCAGCCACAGCAGCGCGAAGGTCCACACCACGCCCTGCGGCACGCACAGCAGCACGGACACGGCGTGGATGCGCCACAGCGTGGCATCGCCGCGATACGGATTGACCCGGTCGACGCCCTTGCCCTCCGGCCGCGGCGGATCGATGATGCCCAGGTAGCAGGCCGCCGCCGCGATGCCGGCCATGACGGCGGGCACCAGAACGGCGGCCGAAATGCCGTGGGCCGCAGCGACGGCGGGCACCGCCAGCGCGCCGACGCCGACACCGAGCGGTTGGGCGGTCTGCCTGATGCCCATGGCCAGCCCGCGCCGCTCCGGCGGGAACCAGCCGACGATGACGCGGCCGCTGGCGCCGTTGGTGCTTGCCGCGCCCGCGCCGCCGAGGAACAGCAACGCGCCCAGCGCGATGTCGTGGGTGGTGGTGGCCGCCGCGGCGCCCGCGAAGAACATCACCAGCGGCCCGCCGACCAACACCTTCCGCTCGCCGATGCGGTCCACCACGTAGCCCCACGCGATGAGCGTGCAGACCAGTCCGACGGTGGGCATCGCCACCAGCAGACCCGCTGTGGGCAAGGACATTCCGCGCGCCGTCAGCGCGGGCAGCAGGAAGGGCGTTCCGTGGATGAACACCGCGCTCGATGCCTGCGCGAAGACGCCGAGGGCGAGCATGGACCACCGTCGTCCCGCGCGAATCTCTGTCACGGTCGCCATGGGCCACACCTCGAATCTCAGAATATGGAACGCAAGTCTCACGGAATGAACATCGGGCGTTACGTTACACCCGGGGGCGACTGGATTTCTCGATTCGGGAGCGGTCACGCCCGCGTCGGGTCCCGGGTGACCGGCGCGAACGCGCCGCGGATCGAGTCGAAACTCACACTCGATGTGCGCCCGGCCGACAGTGAGGTCTGTCGCGGCTTCCTGCCGAATCGGTCGGCCGCGCGGGCCGATCGGACCGCTCGGTCGGGTGCGTTCGAGCAGGTCGACGCCGGTCGATAGACTTCGGGGCATGCGTCTAGGTCGAGTTGCCAGTCCCGATGGGGTCGCGTTCGTCAGCATCGAGGGGGAGGGAAGCGACATCACGGGCGGGAGTAGGGCGGGATCGTGGACCGCGAAAGAGATCGCGGAACACCCGTTCGGTACGCCGACGTTCACCGGACGGAGCTGGCCGCTGGCCGACGTACGCCTGCTCGCGCCGATCCTGGCCAGCAAGGTGGTGTGTGTCGGCAAGAACTACGCCGCGCACGCCGCGGAGATGGGCGGTCCCGCGCCGGAGGAGCCGGTGATCTTCATCAAGCCGAGCACCGCCATCGTCGGGCCGAACGCCCCGATCATCTTGCCGCCCAGCTCCTCTCAGGTCGATTACGAGGGCGAGCTCGCCGTCGTCATCGGCCGCCCGTGCAAGGACGTGCCCGCCGCCCGGGCCAAGGACGTGATCCTCGGCTACACCGTCGCCAACGACGTCACCGCCCGCGATCAGCAGCGTCAGGACGGCCAGTGGACGCGCGGCAAAGGCTACGACACCTTCTGCCCGCTCGGCCCCTGGATCGAAACCTCGCTGGATCCTTCGGATCTGGAGATCGTCACTGAACTCGACGGCGAGGTCCGTCAGCGCAGCCGCACTTCGCTACTGCTGCACGACATTCCGAAGCTGATCGAATGGGTGAGCACGGTCATGACGCTGCTTCCCGGCGACGTCATCCTGACCGGAACGCCGGAGGGCGTCGGGCCCATGCAGAACGGCCAGCAGGTGTCCGTCACCGTCGAGGGCCTCGGAACCCTCACCAATCCCGTTGCCGCCAAACGCTGATCGAAAGAGAGCCATGACTGAAGTACGGGTCCGTTTCTGCCCGTCACCCACCGGTACACCGCACGTCGGCCTGATCCGGACGGCGCTGTTCAACTGGGCGTACGCCCGCCACACCGGCGGCACCTTCGTCTTCCGCATCGAAGACACCGACGCGGCACGCGATTCCGAGGAGTCCTACCGCGCGATCCTCGACGCGCTGCGCTGGCTCGGGCTGACCTGGGACGAGGGTCCCGAGGTCGGCGGCCCCTACGGGCCCTACCGCCAGTCGGAGCGGCGGGAGCTGCATCTCGATGTGGTGCGCAAGCTGCTGGAGGCGGGCGAGGCGTACGAATCCTTCTCCACGCCCGACGAAGTCGAGGCGCGCCACCGCGCGGCGGGCCGGGACCCCAAGCTCGGCTACGACAACTTCGACCGCGATCTGACCCCCGAGGCCATCGCGGCCTACCGCGAAGAGGGCAGGCCCCCGGTGATCCGGCTGCGCATGCCCGACGAGGACCTCACCTGGCACGATCTGGTGCGCGGCGAGACCACCTTCAAGGCGGGCACAGTACCCGATTTCGCGCTCACCCGCGGTAACGGCGATCCGCTCTACACGCTGGTCAACCCGGTCGACGACGCGCTGATGAAGATCACCCACGTGCTGCGCGGCGAGGATCTGCTCTCCTCGACGCCGCGCCAGCTCGCGCTGTACGCCGCGCTGAAGCGGATCGGAGTGGCGGACTTCACCCCGGAGTTCGGCCACCTGCCGTTCGTCATGGGGCAGGGCAACAAGAAGTTGTCCAAGCGTGATCCGGAGTCGAATCTGTTCGCCCACCGTGACCGCGGATTCATCCCCGAGGGTTTGCTGAATTACCTGGCGCTACTCGGTTGGAGCATCGCCGACGATCACGATGTGTTCTCGATGACCGAGATGGTGGCGGCCTTCGATATTGCGACAGTGAATTCGAACCCGGCGCGTTTCGACCAGAAGAAGGCCGACGCGCTGAACGCCGAGCACATCCGATTGCTGGCACCCGGTGATTTCGCGAGCCGACTGCGCGAGTTCCTCACCGAACACGGTCACATCGGCGCCGAAGTGGACGAGAAGGTGTTCGCGGTGGCGGCGGAATTGGTGCAGACCAGAATCGTGGTGCTGTCCGATGCCTGGGATCTTCTGCGATTCTTGTTCGCACCCGCCGAAGAGTTCGTCATCGATCCCGCGGCGGGCGGCAAGAATCTGGGCGCGGACGCGGTACCGGTGCTCGACGCCGCAATTGCCGCGCTGGAGCCTTTGGCGTCCTGGACCACCTCCGCTATCGAGGAAGCGCTGAAAGTCGCGCTGATCGATGATCTGGGGCTCAAACCGCGCAAGGCGTTCGCGCCGGTGCGGGTCGCGGTGACCGGATCGCACATCAGCCCGCCGCTGTACGAGTCGCTGGAATTGCTCGGCAGGGAGGTGACGATGGCGCGGCTGCGTGCCGCGCAGGCGTGGTCGCCCGCCGCGGAGTAGGTCTGCCCGCCCTCGCTCCGGTCGGCACGGGCCGCCACGGATGTCGTCCGGTGGCGCGCGCCGGCCGGGGCGGGGGGGGGGGGGGCATCGAGGCCGGTTCGCTCGCCGTACGCGGACCGGCTGTGGCAAGCGGCATTTTTCGGCCGAAAACATGGCTTTGACCAGGCGATTTGTAGTTTACCGGTAGAGGTTTGGTAATCTCTTTCTCGGCCGGAACGCGGCCCCGAGGTCAGCCAGGCAGCGGGGTCGAAGGACCTGGTCACTGGGGTATGGTGTAATTGGCAACACAGCTGATTCTGGTTCAGCCATTCTAGGTTCGAGTCCTGGTACCCCAGCGGAGAATGTTGTACGTCTCTCGGTTCGCGGCCGAAAGTAGTTCAGCATCCGGCGATTTGGTCGCCGAGCTTCGGTCAGCTAAACTAACCGAGCTTCCAAAGATCGAAAGATCAACCGGAGATCACTGAGAACGTGAGTGATCAGTCCTGGCCCCGTCGTCTAGCGGCCTAGGACGCCGCCCTCTCAAGGCGGTAGCGCGGGTTCGAATCCCGTCGGGGCTACGCAAGTGAGAGGCCCATGCTCATGGAGAGCATGGGCCTTTCTTGCTTCGCAAGTGTTTTGTGGGGGTGCGGCCCCCACGCCCCACCCGGAGGGGCGTTGCCCCCCGGACCCCCTTGGTGGGTGGTCCCGTTTTGTGGGGGTCGTCACTTTGAGTCTTTGGGATCGTTGGCGAACGGGCCTTTGAAGTCTGCGGTAGGCATGGCCTTCGGGCGGTGCAGGCTCGGTGGGCGGAGGCGCTCCGGCAATCGAGGCGGGTCATCGGATGTCGCCGTTGACCGCTGAGTAACCCTGATTGGCCTTTGGGGGCCTTTGCCGCGTCACCTTCACCAGGCGGTCCTGGTGTACGCGGTCGCCGTGATCGCGCGGCTCACTTCGCGGCTGCCGTTCGCGGCTGGTTGGCCCGGCATCAAGGGTGGATCGAGCCGCCACGAACCTCACAGCCCCATCGCAGCGCCATCTACGTCCGACCACACAGACCGTTTGCACGCCTCGCAGGGGAGGCAGCCTTTGCGAGGGGCGTGAAACCTCTGCGAGGGCAGCGTCAGCGGAGTGTCGGGACCGGGGGCGCTCGAAGCGGCTTGTGGCATGGACAAGTGCGGCGCGCGTTGAACGCTGCGCGGAATCGCGCATGTCGGCGGGCATCCGGTGGTCGATGAAGTCTGCGATGGCTGCCGGGATCGGGGGATTAGGTGCTGTTGGGGTTGTCGATCAGGTGGACGCTCAGGAATCGGGCAGCGTGGGCCCCTGCAATGCGCCGCGGGGCTTGCTGATCGGCGTCGCGCGGCGGAGATTCGGCTGCTGAGTTCCGGGCGGGAGCTCCGTGAGGTCGAGTGCACACCGGCGTCGAGCCTGTGTGGTGGCAGCGGTGGTGTGGTGGCTGCTGCCGGATCTGCGCGAGACGCTGTGCGCACCGTCAGCGCGGATGGGGTCGCGGTGCACATGCCGGGGCAAGGGCGCCGTCGGGGCCGGGCTCCTCGACGGGTCGGCAGGCATGCCCCTGAGTCGCGCAGCGAGTGCGAGCGGACGGATGACGGAAGAGCCGGTCGAATTCGGCGACCAGGCCAACTGAGCGACGATCCACGAACTGTGTTGCCGGAGGTGTTGGCAATCGAAGGTTCGTCTTCGGGGCGAACTCGATCGGAATCGGTGACGTGTTCGGCGCGACGTGCTGCCGCGGGCGGCGAATTGCGTGCGGGCGTTTCGGGGGTGATCTTCGGCGCGAGGAAGAAGGGGAACGGGGCGCCTTCGATGGGATCGCGGGTGGTGAGCCTCGTGATCCGCGGGCGCCCCGTGCCGGGTCGTCGTTATCCGCTCTTGCGGCGGAACTCTCGCTTGTGGCTGGCGGTGCCGTGGGTGGCGGTCGCCTTGGAGTGGCCGTCCATGTGGTCGGCTGCCTTGCCGTGCTGGGCGTTCTTGCGCTCCAGCGCCTCGCGGAACTTGCGCTTCACTTCTTCGGCACTGCCGTTGGGACTTCCCGATTCCGTCATCGCCTGCTCCTCGTCGTCGCGGCCGCGCGCAGGCGCTACCCGCGGGGCGGCGCTGCCCGGCCGAATCGTGTCGAACGACTCGACGCTAACGCGCCGGAGCGCCGCTGTCAGCTCGATTTCCGGTGCGGCGCGGCGCGGCCCCGATCAGTGCGGCGCGCCAGCGATCAGTCCAGAGCGTTGGCGGTCGTGCCGCCGAGCGGCAGCGCGGGCAGGCCGAGTTTGCGGTGATCCCAGCTGCGCACCCGCTCGGGCACCACGCGCACCGCGACCCGCTTGTTGAGCATGTTCTCCACCAGCGGGCGAACCTCTTCGCTGTAGGGGCCGGTGTAGCGTTCCCAGACGCTCACGCCGACCGCGAACAGCCGCTTCGGGTCATCGATGATCTCGGCGCGACCCTCGATCGACACCCCGCGCAGCTGGTCGTAGGTCTGTCCGGCCTCGACCATGCACGTGATGCGCGGATCGCGGCGCAGATTCACCGCCTTCTGCGATTTGGCCTTGGTCTCGAACCAGATCTCGCCATCGATCAGCGCGTACCACATCGCGGTCAGGTGCGGCCTGCCCTGCGGACCGAGGGTGGCCAGCGTCGCGATACGGCTGCGCTCCAGGAACTCGGCGATCTCGGCGTCGGACATGACGATCTGCGCCCGTTGGTTGACTCCCATGGGCCAACTCTAGAGAACAGTTTCTGAAACGTGTTACAGGCGCTTGTGCAGCGCGTCCGCGGCCGCGACCAGATCCGCCGCCCACCGCGCGCCCGGCCTGCGGCCCATCCGATCGATCGGGCCGGAGACCGAGACAGCGGCGATCACGTTGCCCGCGGTGTCGCGGACCGGCGCCGAGACGCTGGCCACGCCCGCCGCTCGCTCGGCCGCGCTCTGCGCCCAGCCGCGCTTGCGCACCTCGGCCAGCGCGCGCTCGCCGAAGACCGCGTCGGCCAGAATGGTGCGCTGCAACTCCGGATCCGCCCAGGCGAGCAGCACCTTGGCGGCCGAGCCCGCGGTGAGCGGCAGCCTGGCCCCGATCGGGACGGTGTCGCGCAGTCCGACGGGGGGTTCCATGGCGGCGATGCAGACCCTGGCGCCGCCGTCCCGGCAGTAGAGCTGGACGCTCTCGCCGGTGATCTCGCGCAGCCGGGGCAGAATAGCGGCAGCGGCCTCCTGGAGCGGGTCGGTGGCGCCCGCGGCCAGCTCGGCGAGGGCCGGTCCCGGCCGCCAGGTTCCGTTGTTGTCGCGGGCGAGCAGACGGTGCACCTCGAGGCCGACGGCCAGCCGGTGCGCGGTGGCCCTGGGCAGGCCGGTGCGGGTGCACAGCTCGTTGAGACCGCACGGATGCTCCGCGACGGCGTAGAGGACCGCCACTGCTTTGTCGAGGACGCCGATACCGCTATGCTGTCTCATAGAACGATATTAGCGTCTCGGATATTGAGATAGTCAAACTCCGCCGGGAAAGTCGCCGTCGAGACGAGCGGCCGGGCGGGGCGACGCGGTCGAGATGTCCGGCGACCCGAATCCACAATTCTGTGCAGCAGTTCCCGCGCACTCAGCCCGAATCGCGGGGGACCGCTGCTCGTCCGAAAGGTGATCGAGAATGGCCGACCGCCCACGCACCCTGGCCGAGAAGGTGTGGGATCAGCATGTCGTCGCGCGCGGCGAGGGCGAAGGTTCCTCGCGCGAGCCCGATCTGATCTACATCGATCTGCATCTGGTGCACGAAGTGACGAGTCCGCAGGCCTTCGACGGACTGCGGGCCGCCGGCAGGAGGGTGCGCCGCCCCGACCTGACCATCGCGACCGAGGACCACAACGTCCCCACCACAGATATCGATAAGCCGATCGCCGATCCCGTTTCGCGGACCCAGGTCGAGACGCTGCGGCACAACTGCGCGGAATTCGGTGTCCGGCTGCACCCGATGGGTGATCTGGACCAGGGCATCGTGCACGTGGTCGGTCCGCAGCTCGGCCTGACCCAGCCGGGTACGACGGTGGTGTGCGGCGACAGCCACACCTCCACGCACGGCGCGTTCGGCGCGCTGGCGATGGGCATCGGCACCAGCGAGGTCGAACACGTGCTGGCGACACAGACTTTGTCGCTGCGCCCGTTCAAGACGATGGCCGTCAACATCGACGGTCAGCTGCCGCACGGCGTCACCAGTAAAGACGTGATCCTCGCCGTGATCGCCCAGATCGGCACCGGCGGCGGTCAGGGCTACGTCCTGGAGTACCGCGGCGAGGCCGTGCGCGCCATGTCCATGGAGGCGCGGATGACGATGTGCAACATGTCCATCGAGGCGGGCGCCCGCGCGGGCATGATCGCGCCGGACGAGGTCACCTACGAATTCCTGAAGGGCCGTCCGCACGCCCCCGAGGGCGCCGACTGGGATGCCGCCGTGGCGGCCTGGGACGCGCTGAAGACGGAGGAGGGCGCCGTTTTCGACGCCGAGGTGCACATCGACGCGAGCGCGCTGACGCCGTTCGTCACCTGGGGCACCAACCCCGGTCAGGGTTTGCCCCTGGGCGCCGCGGTACCCGACCCCGCCGAGATTGCCGACGAGACGGCGCGTGAGGCCGCGGAGAAAGCGCTGCGGTACATGGATTTGGAGCCGGGAACTCCGCTTCGGCAGATCCCGATCGACACCGTATTCGTCGGATCGTGCACCAACGGGCGCATCGAGGATTTGCGCGCTGTGGCCGGGATTTTGAAGGGACGGCGCGTCGCGGACGGCGTGCGAATGCTGGTTGTACCGGGCTCGATGCGGGTTCGCGCTCAGGCGGAAAAAGAAGGATTGGGCGAGATTTTCACCGCGGCAGGCGCCGAATGGCGGCAGGCGGGTTGTTCGATGTGCCTGGGAATGAACCCGGATCAGCTTTCGCCGGGCCAGCGCTGCGCCTCGACCTCCAACCGCAACTTCGAAGGCAGGCAGGGCAAAGGCGGGCGTACCCACCTGGTTTCTCCGCTGGTGGCCGCCGCGACGGCCGTCCGCGGAACTCTCTCCTCGCCCGCCGATCTGAACTGACGCCGCACGACACCCCCTATCTACCCAGGAGAATCCGATGGAAGCCTTCACCGTGCACAAGGGGATCGGTGTACCGCTGCGCCGCTCCAACGTCGACACCGACCAGATCATCCCGGCGGTCTATCTGAAGCGGGTCACTCGAACCGGATTCGAGGACGGACTGTTCGCGGGCTGGCGAACGGACCCGGACTTCATTTTGAACACCGAGCCCTTCAACCGGGGTAGTGTGCTGGTTGCGGGTCCGGATTTCGGTACCGGTTCCTCACGCGAGCATGCCGTATGGGCTCTGTCGGACTACGGCTTTCGGGTGGTCATCTCGCCCCGATTCGCCGACATCTTCCGTGGCAATGCGGGCAAGGGTGGCCTGTTGGCGGCCCAGATGTCACAGAACGATGTCGAATTGCTCTGGAAGATGATCGAGGAACAGCCCGGTCTCGAATTGGTAGTGGATCTCCAGGCGCGCACCGTGACGGCGGGAACCGTCGTGTTGCCGTTCGATATTGATGACTACACCCGGTGGCGTCTGCTCGAGGGTTTGGACGACATCGGTCTGACGCTGCGGCGTAGCGACGTCATCACCGAGTTCGAAAAGGCAAGGCCGGCTTGGAAGCCCACCACCCTGCCCGCGCATATTTCGCAGGCGTAATCAATCAGGGACGATAGCTGGACGTCATGGTGGGCGGTAGCTAGACGTGTGCTAAACCACCATGAATTTTGGCGTGGCACATAGACTCTTGCTCAAAGTGGGTTTACCGTGGTACCTAGTCGGTCCGACGACGGGCCATTAGTCTGCGGAGGATTCAATGAACAAGGCGGAACTGATCGACGTTCTGACCGAAAAGTTGGGTACGGACAGGCGCACGGCTACCGCGGCAGTCGAGCATGTTGTGGACACCATCGTGCGCGCGGTGCACAAAGGCCAGAGCGTCACGATCACCGGATTCGGTGTGTTCGAACAGCGTAAGCGTGCTGCCCGTGTGGCTCGGAACCCGCGCACCGGCGAAACCGTCAAGGTCAAGCCGACTTCGGTGCCCGCGTTCCGTCCCGGCGCCCAGTTCAAGGCGGTCATCGCGGGCAAGCAGAAGCTCGCGGCGACCGGCCCTGCGGTCAAGCGCGGCGTGAATGCCCCTGTGGCCGCGAAGAAGGCGGCCGCCAAGAAGACGGCGGCGAAGAAGGCCGCCGCCAAGAAGGCGACCGCCACCAAGGCGCCCGCCAAGACGACGGCCAAGAAGGCTGCGGCCAAGGCTCCTGCGAAGACCACCGCCAGGAAGACCGCCGCCAAGACCGTCGCGAAGAAGGCTCCCGCCAAGAAGACGGCCGCCAAGGCCACCGCGGCCAAGAAGACCGCGGCCAAGAAGACGGTTACCAAGGCCACCGCCGCCAAGAAGACCACAGCGGCGAAGAAGGCCCCTGCGAAGAAGACCGCGGCCAAGAAGGCTCCGGCCCGCCGCGCACGCTGAGGATCGGTCGGCGGCCCGGCCGACTGACCAGCCATACGGACCGGAAACGGCCCCGGGGATCGCCCCGGGGCCGTTTCGGTCTGTCCGCACCCGGTTTCGGGGCGGGGATCTCCTAGCGCGCCTTCGGCGGGCTCGATGGCCCTACGGCTTCACCAAGCCCGTCGACAGCGACCGGTCGAGGTGATCGGCGGCCACCATCCGCCCGCCCGCGAAAGACAGCACCCATACGCTGCCCTTGCGGTTGCGCGCGGGTGGAAGGGTGAGCCCGGACCGGCCCGCCCACCAGGACAGCAGATCGGGAATCACCTTGCCCTGGCTGCACACAACCCGCACCGCGCCGTGCGGCTCCAGCTCGACGGCGCGTTCCCTGGCCTCGTCCCGCGCTGCCGCGTAACCGCTTTCGGACAGCAGCGGCTCCAGATGGATCTCCACACCGAGTTTCTCGGCCAGCGGCTCCACCGACTGCACGCACCGCGCGGGATCGGCCGAATAGATCTCGCTCGCGCCGAAAGCCAGCAGATGCGGCACCAATGCCTGGGCCTGGTCGCGTCCGGCGCGCTCCAGCGGACGTTCGTCGTCGGGACCGTCGAATCGGTCGCGGTGGCCCGCTTTCGCGTGCCGCACCAGCAACAGGGTGTCGGTGGCGGCGGGCAGTCTGCTGAATGCCCGCACGACCTGGCGATCCATCGGATAGGACAGCGCGTCCATCACCCGATCGAGCGGATACCAGGTCAGCACGTCCACTTCGGAATTGGCGGTGAATTCGCCGCCCGCCACTTCCGCCGCCCAGTAATCGACGCGTTTGAGTTTGCGATGGCCGGGAACGGGGTAGGTGACGTGCCCGAGGTAGCGGCCGAGACGGGAGTCGAGGCCGGTCTCCTCGCGCACTTCGCGCACGGCGGCCAGCACCGGGGTCTCACCCGGGTCGAGCTTGCCCTTGGGCAGCGACCAATCCTGGTATTTGGGCCGGTGGACGACCGCGATCTCGACGCCGCCGGGCGCCGCGGGGGCGCGGCGCCACAGCACGGCGCCAGCGGCGTGAATATTGGCCGTCACTCGGGGATCCCAGAATGGGCCCCCGTCCATTTCGTATCCCGTCGTGGCATTCACGGTCGTTCCGGTCTCCGCAGTCGCATGAGGAATTCTTGATGGTCGCGCACTTGCTCACCGTCCTCGCCGGCGTGCTCCGGCGAGGCCTGCCAGCTGCCATCCGGTTGGAGTACCCAGCAGCGGGTGGTGGGATACAGGGCGGAGTCGAAGACGGCGCCCAACTGCTCGCGCAACTTGGGATCCTTCACCTGCGCCATCACCTCGACCCGGCGGTCCAGGTTGCGGTGCATCATGTCGGCGCTGCCGATCCAGTACTCGTCCTGCGCTTGGAAGTGCATGATCCGCGAATGCTCGAGGAAGCGGCCGAGGATGGAGCGCACCTCGATGTTGTCGCTCATGCCGGGCACGCCGGGACGCAGCCCGCAGATGCCGCGCACCACGATCTGCACCGGCACCCCCGCTTGCGAGGCGCGGTACAGTGCGTCGATCACCTGCTCGTCCACGATCGCGTTGGCCTTCAGGCGGATTCGCGCGTCGACGCCCTCCAGCGCGAGCTCGGTCTCGCGCTGGATGCGGTCGATGATGCCGGCGCGCACGCCCTGCGGAGCGACAAGCAGGTTGTGGTAGTTGGCTTTTCGGGAGTAGCCGGTCAGCGAGTTGAACAGGTCGGTGAGGTCGGCGCCGATTTCCGGTGCGGCGGTGAGCAATCCGACGTCCTCGTAGAGGCGGGCCGTCTTCGGGTTGTAGTTGCCGGTGCCGATGTGGCAGTAGCGGCGGATGGTCGAACCCTCGCGCCGCACCACCAGGCAGGTCTTGCAGTGCGTCTTGAGACCGATCAGGCCGTACACGACGTGCACGCCCGCCTGCTCCAGCGCCCGTGCCCATTTGATGTTGGCCTGCTCGTCGAAGCGGGCCTTGATCTCCACCAGGGCGACCACTTGCTTGCCCGCCTCGGCCGCGTCGATGAGCGCGTTGACGATCGGGGAGTCGCCGGAGGTGCGGTAGAGGGTCTGCTTGATCGCGAGCACCTGCGGGTCGGCGGCCGCCTGCTCGATGAAGCGCTGGACGCTGGTGGAGAACGAGTCGTACGGGTGGTGCACCAGCACATCGCCCTCGCGCAGCGCCTGGAAGACGTTGCGCGGGGTCTCGCGCTCGCCGAAGGCGGGCGGGGTGGCCGGAACGTAGGGCGCGTCCTTCAGGTTCGGCCGGTCCACGCCGTACACCTGCCACAGGCAGGACAGGTCGAGCAGGCCGGGCACCTGGATCACGTCCCCGGGATGCACGTCGAGTTCGCGCAACAGCAGATCGAGCATGTGCTCGGTCATGTCGTCGGAGACTTCGAGCCGCACCGGCGATCCGAAGCGGCGGCGGGCCAGCTCGCGCTCCAGCGCCTGTAGTAGGTCCTCGTCGCGGTCCTCGTCGACCTCGAAGTCGGCGTTGCGGGTGATCCGGAAGGAGTGGTGCTCCACCACGTCCATGCCGGGGAAGAGCTGATCCAGGTGCGCGGCGATGAGTTCTTCCATCGGCAGGAAGGCGGCGACCGAGGAACCGGACGAGTTGCGCCGCACGCGCACGAAGCGGTCCACGTTGTCGGGGACCTTCACCCTGGCGAAGTGCTCGCCGCCGGTGGCGGAGTCCTTCACCGTCACGGCGAGGTTGAGGCTCAGTCCGCTGATGTAGGGGAACGGGTGTGCCGGATCGACGGCCAGCGGGGTCAGCACCGGAAAGACCTGATCCTGGAAGTAGGCCGAGAGCCGCTGGCGCTCATCGTCGTTCAGGTCGCGCCACACGATGATGGCGATGCCCTCGGCGGTGAGCGCGGGCAGCACCGAATCGAGGAAGGCCCGCGCGTGCCGGTCCGCGATCTCCTGCGCGCGGGCCGCGATCAGCTCCAGTTGCTCGCTCGGCGAGCGGCCGTCGGCCGAACGCACCGACAGCCCGGTCTCGGCGCGACGCTTCAGCCCGGCGACCCGGACCATGTAGAACTCGTCGAGATTGGACGCGAAGATCGCGAGGAATTTGGCGCGTTCGAGCAACGGCAGCGAGGCGTCCTCCGCGAGGGCGAGCACCCTGGCGTTGAAGTCGAGCCAGCTCAGTTCCCTGTTCAGGTAGCGATCACGTGGCAACCGCTGCGGAGCCTGGTCCGACTGCACCGGGGTGACGGCCGGTGGAGGCGTGGGCAGCAGCTGCTGTTGCTTGACGGTTTCCGTATCGCTCACGTCAACGATCATCCCCTACGAACCGCGCGGTGTGCAGGTCCACATCGGGATTGCAGGCCGGATCACGCCGTTTCGGCGATCCCCTAGCACACGTGACGAAAGGGTTCGTGAACACGACAGGACCAGCCGATGTCACGCAGCACAGCGCGGGTGGCGTCGCCCGCCCCGAGTTCGACCGCCAGGTCGAGATCCGCGGCGGTGTCGACATCGAGGCGCAGTCCCGGCCAGTGTCCGGTCAGATCCGCTGCGCCCGCCGCGATGTGCTGTCGGGCGGAGTCGGCGCCGAACCGCGGATCCAGCGGCGCGACGCCGTCGCGGACGACGAGCGCGGCCGTGCCGGTCCCGGCGTGGTCGACGACCACCGCGCGCCTGCCGACCGGCGCGACCGCCAGCATGTCCGCCAGTTCCTCGGGGCGCAGCGCAGGCAGATCCGCTTGCAGTGCGAGCAGTTCGACCGCGCCGTGGCGCCTGCGCAACGCGGTCGCGGCGTCGGACAGCGCGGTGTTCAGTCCGTCGGAGTCGGCGATGCGCGGTTCCGGGTGCACGTGCGCGCCGAGCCCGCCCGCCAGCTCGGCGACTGCGGGATCCGGGGTGACGACGGTGACCGACCGGACCTGCGAGACCGCCGCGGCGGCCGACACGGTGTCGGCGAGCATGGCGAGCACCAGCCGCGCCCGGTGCTCCGGGCGCAGCCGGTCGGCCAGTCGGCTCTTGGCCAGATCGAGGCTCTTGACCGCGATCACGGCGTGCACGGCGTGCGGGCGCATGGTCCCAATCCTTCCATGGCATATTGGGCAGATGACGAGGGCGGCAGTACTTGGCGCGGGATCGTGGGGCACCGCGTTCGCGAAGGTGTTGGCAGACGCCGGAACCGAGGTCACCATCTGGGCCCGGCGCGCCGAGGTGGCCGAGGCGTTGGCCTCCGAGCATCGCAATCCCTTCTACCTGCCCGGTGTGCAGCTGCCGCCGGTGGCCGCCACCGACGATCACGAGCGGGCGCTGGACGGTGCGCAGCTCGTGGTGCTCGCCGTGCCGTCCCAATCTCTGCGCGCGAATCTCGAGGCGTGGAAACCGGCGCTGCACGGCGCGATCACCGAGCACGACGCCACGCTGCTGAACCTCGCCAAGGGCATCGAAACGGGCACGCTGCTGCGGATGAGCCAGGTCATCGCCGAGGTGACCGGCACCGAGCCGAGCCGCATCGCGGTGCTGTCCGGGCCCAATCTGGCCAAGGAGATCGCGGCCGGTCAGCCCGCGGCCACCGTGATCGCGTGCGCCGACACCGCCCGCGCGGAGGCGGTGCAGCAGGCCAGCAACACCGGCTATTTCCGGCCGTACACCAACACCGACGTGATCGGCTGCGAGATCGGCGGCGCGTGCAAGAACGTCATCGCGCTGGCCTGCGGCATCGCCTCCGGCATGGGTCTCGGTGACAACTCCATCGCCAGCCTGATCACCCGCGGCCTCGCCGAGATCATCCGGCTCGGCGTCGCGCTCGGCGCCGAGCCTGTGACGCTCGCGGGCCTCGCCGGGGTCGGCGACCTGGTCGCGACTTGTACCTCGCCGCTGTCGCGCAATCGGTCCTTCGGGCAAGTGCTCGGCGCGGGCGGATCGATGGAGGCAGCCCAGGAGGCCACCCATGGACAGGTGGCCGAGGGTGTGAAGTCGTGCACATCGGTGCGCGCACTGGCCGCCGCGCACGAGGTGGAAATGCCGCTCACCAACGCGGTGCACCAGGTGTGCCACGAGGGCCTCTCGATGCGCGAAGCCGTCGAGAATCTGCTGGGGCGGCGCGTCAAGCCCGAGTGATCGCCGCAGGGTAGCGGTCGCTATGACCGCCGCCCACCGGCCCGGTCCGCGATCGCCGCGCCGCCGCGGGCGGGTACGGTTCGGGGCATGACGAACCGGATCAGGGTGGCTGTGGTGTTCGGCGGGCGCAGCAATGAGCACGCCGTCTCGTGTCTGTCGGCCGGCAGCGTGCTGCGGAACCTGGATCCGGAGAAGTACGAGGCCGTCCCGATCGGCATCACCACCGAGGGCGGCTGGGTGCTCGGCGGCGCCGACGTCGCCGCGCTGCGCCGCAAGGACGACGCGCTGCCCTCCGTCGACGCCTCCGGCACCGCACTGACGCTGACCCCCGACCCGCAGCGTTCGGGGTCGCTGGTGGCGCTGGACGACCCGGGCGCCGCGCTCGGCTCGGTCGACGTGGTGTTCCCGATCCTGCACGGCCCGTTCGGCGAGGACGGCACCTTGCAGGGCATGCTCGAGCTCGCGGGTGTCCCGTACGTGGGACCCGGCGTGCTGGCCAGCGCCGCTGGCATGGACAAGGAATTCACCAAGAAGCTGCTCGCGGCCGATGGCCTGCCGATCGGCACGCAGGTGGTGCTGCGACCCGGCGTCGCGACGCTGTCGGCGGCCGAGCGGGAACGGCTCGGGCTTCCGGTGTTCGTCAAACCCGCCCGCGCCGGTTCCTCGCTCGGCATCACGAAGGTGGACGACTGGAGCGAGCTGGACACCGCCATCGCGACGGCGCGCGCACACGATCCGAAGGTGATCGTGGAGGCGGGCATCGTCGGTCGCGAGGTGGAATGCGGCGTGCTGGAATTCCCGGACGGCCGGGTGGAGGCCAGCGTGATCGCCGAGATCAGGATGCCCGACGACGACGCTCCCGAGTTCTACGACTTCGACACCAAATACCTCGACGACGTCTGCGAGTTCGACGTGCCAGCGAAGCTCGACGACGAGGTGGCCGAGCAGATCAGGGAGCTGGCGGTGCGCGCCTTCCGCGCCCTCGACTGCCAGGGGCTGGCCCGCGTGGACTTCTTCGTCACCGAGCAGGGGCCGGTGATCAACGAGATCAACACCATGCCCGGCTTCACCGCGATCTCCATGTATCCCCGCATGTGGGAGGCGACCGGGATCGACTACAACGTCCTGATCTCGACCTTGATCGACACCGCGCTGGTGCGCGGCACCGGCCTGCGCTGACCGCTGCGAAGGCTGCCGCGCGGATCAGTTCGGCAGCGGGCCCGGATCGAGCTCCGTGGCGGGCAGGTTCGCCGTGATGGTGTCGGAGACCTCCTGGAGCGGAGTCGGCCCCGAACCGTCGGGCACCGTCAGCGCGATGTAGGTGCCGCGGTCGACGGCGAACCAGGTGCTCGCCTCGGCCGCGTCGTCGCGCACCTCGAACCACTGCACGTCGTTGACGATCTGCAACGGCGAGGCGCGATGGAATTCCAGCGGTCGATCCAGCCCGCAGCGCAGCACGATGGCGTTCCCGCCGTCCGGGCGCTGCCAGGCGCGGGTGGCGGGCGGAGCGGGTTCCACCAGGGTCGACTTGGTGAACTCGCCCAGCTCGGCGGGCAACGCGGGCAGCAGCTTGGTGCAGGCTTCGCCCTCCGCGGCGGGCGCGGGCACCGGGCCGAGCGCCAGCGGCTCCCGCTCCACCGGCATGCGGCGGGCCAGCACGGCGGCGACCAGGACGGCGACCACCAGAACCACCGGCAGTGCTACCGCCGTCGCGATCAAGGCGGGCGGGTACGGGCGGGATTCCTCGTTCGCGTCGTCGGCGTCGGAATCTCCTGTGGTGCTGGTACTTTCGTCGGCCTCGCCGGTGACGGGCTTCTCGCCGGTGGCCTCGGATTCCTCGTCGGCGCGCGAGTCCCCGGCAGCGTCGGAGCCGTCGGGACGCGGCTCGTCCGAGGCTTCGGGCTGCTCGACGGTGTCCGACCGGTCGGCGGACCGATCCGCGGCCGCCCCCTTGCCGAGGCCGGTCGGCTTGTCGTCGTCGGTGGGGTCATGGCCCTTCGACGAGTCGCTGTCCGACGAGTCCGCCGCCATGCGTACCGGTCCTTCCTCTTCGCGCTCGCTGGAGCCGGTCGGCGCGGGTCGCGCTGCCTGCGTCGCGGCGGGCGCGCGCACCGACTCGGTGGTCTCGATTGCCCAGGACAGGGTACCGTCGAGCCGATTTCAGCTGGCATTACCTCGGAAGGGGACCGGTCATCAGCGAGAGCGCGGCGCCGCGGACGGTGCGTGAGCTGGGAGAGTTCGCGCTGATCGAGCGCATCAACGCCCGCCGGGTGCAGGCGCCCGCCGTGCTGCTCGGCCCCGGTGACGACGCGGCGCTGGTCGCCGCGCCCGACGGCCGGTTCGTGGTGACCACCGACATGCTGGTCGAGGGACGCCACTTCCGGCGTGACTGGTCGAGCCCAAGGGAGATCGGCCGCAAGGCGATCGCGCAGAACGCCGCCGACGTGGTCGCCATGGGCGCGGCGCCGACGGCCTTCGTGGTGGCGCTCGGCTGCCCCGCCGAGACTCCCGTCGCGGTGATCGACGAACTGGCCGACGGCCTGTGGGCCGAGGCGGCGCGCGCGGGCGGCTCGATCGCGGGCGGCGATCTGGTCCGCAGCCCCGAGTTGGTCCTCTCGGTCACCGCGTTCGGCGATCTGCGCGGCGGCACGCCGGTCACCAGAGCCGGTGCGCGCGTGGGAGACACGGTCGCCGTGGCGGGCAGGCTCGGCTGGTCGGCCGCGGGACTGGCCGCGCTCACGCGGGGCGTCGACGCCGAGGAGTTCGCCGAAGCGTTTGCCGCCCACCGGGTTCCGCAGCCGCCCTACGAGGCGGTACTCGGTTCGACGTGGCGAGCGGGACACTCGCTCACCGATATCTCCGACGGACTGCTCGCCGATCTCGGTCATATCGCCGACGCCTCGGGTGTCGCGATCGATCTCGACGCGGCCGCGCTGCGCGACCCCGCGCTGGACGCGCTCGCGCGCAGGCTGGATGCCGATGCGGCGCAATGGGTTCTGGCCGGGGGCGAGGATCACGCCTTCGCCGGGACCTGGCCGGAGGGCGCTGAGCTGCCGGAAGGATGGCGTGCGATCGGCCGCGTGACGGCCGGGTCGAGGGTCACCGTCGACGGTGCGCCGCACCGGGGCGGCAGCGGCTGGGAATCGTTCCGTGGGGCGGACTCGGCGTCCGGGCCCGAGCCACGATAGGTTGTGCGGTCATGGGTGCGAAACCACTGTCGGAAATCATGGATTCGGGCTGGGCACAGGCCTTGCAGCCGGTCGAGGACCGGATCGCGGAGATGGGTGAATTCCTGCGAACCGAGAACACCGCGGGCCGCGGCTACCTGCCCGCGGGGGAGAACGTGCTACGCGCTTTCCAGCGGCCGTTCGACAAGGTGCGCGTGCTGATCGTCGGCCAGGATCCGTACCCGACGCCCGGCCACGCCATGGGACTGAGTTTCTCTGTGGCGCCAGATGTTTCGCCCGTACCGCGCAGCCTGGCCAACATCTTCTCCGAGCTGCACAAGGACCTCGGCCACCCGACGCCCTCCTGCGGCGATCTGAGCCCGTGGTCGGACCAGGGCGTGCTGCTGCTCAACCGCGTGCTCACCGTCTCGCCCGGCCAGCCCGCCTCGCACCGCGGCAAGGGCTGGGAGGCGGTCACCGAGCAGGCCATCCGCGCGCTCGTCGCGCGCGACGAGCCGCTGGTGGCGATCCTGTGGGGTCGCGACGCCTCGACGCTGAAGCCGCTGCTGAGCCAGGCCGAGGTGCCCTACATCGAGTCCGCGCATCCCTCGCCGCTGTCCGCGTCCCGCGGGTTCTTCGGCTCGCGCCCGTTCTCGCGGGTCAACGAACTGCTCGATGAACTGGGCGCCGAACCGGTCGACTGGCGCCTGCCCTGATCCCGCTCGCCTCCCGGCCCGCCGGGAATCAGCACCACCCGCATCACCGCACGAACACGATATCGAGGAGCACTGCAATGCAGCACAACACCGTTCGCGGCGCCCTGCGCGGCACCACCGCCACGCTGGCCATGGCCGCCGCTATCGCGGGCGCCACGTCGGCGGCCACCGCCGCGCCGCTGAAACTGGAACCCGCCGTGGAGACCAGCGAGACCGCGCCTGCGGCGCCGGTGGCCGAGGAGTTCACCTCGACCGGCTCCTCCACCATCTCGGCGTCGGTGAACGCGAAGGTCGCGTGCCTGTTCCAGCGCACCTTCAGCGCCATGCGCCTGGACTGCTGAGCACCGAGTTCACCGAGGCTCACGACGAGCCGTGCACGTACTGTGCGATCCTCAGATCGTGAGTAATGCGAACAATCTTCTCGAGCCCACCCGGCTGCGGCTGCGCGGTTCGGGTGGCATCGAGCTGGCCGCCGACCAGTTCGGCCCGGTCGGCGGCCCGCTCGTCGTCTTTCTGCACGGCGGCGGACAGACCAGGCACTCGTGGAAGCAGACCGGCGCGAAACTGGCCGCGGCCGGGATGCGGGTGATCACCCTGGACGCCCGCGGCCACGGCGACAGCCAGTGGTCGCCGGACCGCGACTACACGCGCGAGACGATGGTCGCGGATCTGACGCTCGTGCTCGAACAGCTCGATGCCGCGGCCGCACCGGGCGGGGGTGCGGTCGTGGTCGGCGCCAGCATGGGCGGCATCACCGGACTGCTGACCTCGGCCACGCCGGGCGGCGCGGCGATCCGCGCGCTGGTGCTCGTCGACATCGTCACCCGCCCCGAGCCCGAGGGCGTCGCCCGGGTGATCGACTTCCTCAGCAAACATCGCGACGGCTTCGACACCCTCGAACAGGCTGCCGACGCGGTCGCGGAGTATCTGCCGCACCGGCCGCGGCCGAAGAACACCGACGGCCTGCGCCGCAATCTGCGCGAGCGCGACGGCCGCTGGTACTGGCACTGGGACCCGGACATGCTGCGCGACCGCGTCGAGGATCCGAGCGCGATGACCGAGCAGATGGAGGCGGCCGCCGCGCGGCTGCGCATCCCGGTGCTGCTGGTGCGCGGCATGCAGTCCGATGTGGTGAGCGCCGAGGGCGCGGCGGCGTTCCAGGCGCTGGTGCCGCACGCCGAACTGGTCGAGATCGGCGGCGCGGCGCACACCGCGGCCGGTGACGACAACGACGCCTTCACCGACGCGGTCGCGAAGTTCGTGGTGGAGAACCTGACGTAGCTCAGGCCGGGTTCCGGTAGTCGGGCTTGCGCTTGGCCACGAAGGCGTCCACCCCTTCCCGGCCGGTGCGGCTGTTCGCCGCCGTGGCGATGAAATCGCGCTCCAGGTCCAGCTGTTCGCTCAGCGTCGTCGAATCCGACTGTGCCAGAAGCGATTTGATGCTGGCATGGGTGGAGCGCGGCCCGCGCGCCAGCTCCTGCGCGAGCGCGAGTGTCGCGCTGCGCACTTCGTCGTCCGCGACGAGGCGGCTGAGGATGCCCAGCCGCACGCCCTCCTCGGCGTCGAGGACGGCGTCGGTGAGCAGGATCTCGCTGGCCCGTCCCGCGCCGACGATGCGGGGCAGCGTCCACGACATGCCGCCGTCGGGGCTCAGGCCGATGCCGGGGTAGGCGGGGCGCAGCTTGGTGGACGGGCCGCCCAGCGCGATATCCGCGGCGCAGACCAGGCTCATGCCCGCGCCCGCCGCCCAGCCCTGCACCGCGGCGAGCACCGGCACGCGGGTCTCGTCCAGTGCGCGGACGAACGCGTGCAGGTCGGTCGCCAGGCCGTGGATGTGGGCGGCGCGATCCTCGGCGGCGGCGAAGCCGCGCACGTCGCCGCCCGCGCAGAAGTTCGCGCCCGATCCGACGAGCACGACCGCGCCGATCTCGGGGCCGAGGTCGGCGAGCGCCGCGGTGCCCGCGGTGATCCCGGCGAAATCCATCGAGGTGCCGTTGGCGGCAGTGGCGATCGTGATCTGGAGGACGTCGTCGACGGTCGTGACGTAGTCGGTCTGCGCGGTGGAAGTCATGAGGGAACACTATCGTTCGCTCGGGCGGGATCTCGACGCCCGTTCCGGCTTCGGGCTACCCGGTCGCGCGGGCCGGGCGAATCATCCGCACCTGCATCGCGACGGTGAAGTCCTCCACCTTGCGCGCACCCTCCAGCGCGAAACCGTGCTTGCGGTAGAAGGCCTGGGCGCGCGGATTGTCCTCGAACACCCATAGCGAGCACGGCCGATCCGGGTCGACGGCGGCGGCCAGCAGTTGGTCGGCCAGGCCCGTGCCGTACCAGCCGGCGCGCACGTACAGCGCGTTGAGTTCGATCGGAGCGACCGGGGCACGGTCCCGGGACAGGCCCGAACTCGCGAACCCGATGACGGAGTCGCCGACGACCGCGACGTGCGTGCTGTCGGGATGGGCGGTGCGGACGCGGTCCCACGCCTCGGCCCGCCGATCCACGTCGAAGGCGTCGAGCACGTGAGCGGGGACCAGGCCGCGGTAGGCCTCACGCCAGCAGGCGATGTGGCATTCGGCCAAGCTGTGCACGTGTTCGGCGGCGAGCGGCGTGATCCGCCATGCTCGCGAGGGCGCCTCGGCCATCCGATGTCCCCGCTGTGGTCGGCGTACTGGAATACCTACCGACGACGACGCCCCGGACCACCCTTGTCGGGCGCCGGGGCGTGTGTCTTGGTGCTGATCGACCGGCGGCCGAATCAGCCGCGAGCGACCTTGCCCGCCTTCAGGCAGGAGGTGCACACGTTCATGCGGCGGGTGTTGCCCGGGGCAACCTGCGCGCGCACGGTCTGGATGTTCGGGTTCCAGCGACGGTTGGTGCGCCGGTGCGAGTGCGAGACCGACTTCCCGAAGCCGGGGCCCTTGGCGCAGACGTCGCAGACGGCAGCCATAGTCGCGAACTCCTTCATGTCATGTGGGGACCGCCGCACAATGATGCGGCATGTCCGGAAACAATGTCGTGATGTGCCCTGCCGACTGACGTCGGCCAGCGCAGGCCAGCTTCAGGCCGCACGAGCAACCCAGCAAGGGTAGCCAATGCCGTGCCGATCCGCCAAACCGGGACCCGGTCGGACGGGCCGTCCCGGCCGTCGAACACCCGTCGAGCATACCGATTCGGTGTCACGCGCCCGCTGTCGGTATCGCCAGCTAACCTGGCGAACGGTGGTGACGCCGGTGGGCGAGAAGGGAGCGAGGTGACGGTGCCGGGGCAGCGGGACGAGATGGACGGCGCGGCGCTGAGGCTCTGGAGCCGCCTCTGTCTGGACGACCTCGAAGAGCGCCGCGCGGAGATCAACGCGCTCAATGTCTTCCCCGTCGCCGACGCCGACACCGGGACCAATCTGCTGGCCACCATGCGCGCGGCCGTGCAGGCGGCCGACGCCGCGCAGGCCGCGGCGAGCGCGAATCAGGTCGCCGCGGCACTGGCGCGCGGCGCCACCGCGGGCGCGCGGGGGAATTCCGGCATCATCCTCTCGCAGGTGCTGCGCGGCATCGCGGAGGCGACTACGGAGGGACCGCTCACCGCGACGACCCTGCGCGCCGCCTTGCACCGCGCCGCGGCCCTGGTCCGCGAGGCGTTGAGCGTCCCGGTCGAGGGCACCATCCTCACCGTGCTGGAGTGCGCGGCCGACTGCGCGTCGGCCTGCGCCGAGGACACGCTCGCCGAGGTCGCCGTGGCCGCCGCCGACGGCGCGGCGAAGGCGCTCGGCGAGACCCCGTCCCAGCTCGGTGTCCTGCGGGCGGCGGGCGTGGTCGACGCGGGCGCGCGCGGTCTGGTGGTGCTGCTGGACGCGCTGGTCGCGGTCGTCCTCGGCGAGACGCCGACCAGGCCCGAGTACCTGCCTGGTGAATTCGCCGCGGTCGCGGAGGCCGCGGAAGTCGTGGACAGCGCGGGCGACGAGCCGCATTTCGAGGTGATGTACCAGCTGTCCGACACCGACCTGGCGCGCATCACCCGTCTGCGCGAGCGCCTCGCCGAGCTCGGCGATTCCGTGGTCGTGGTCGGCGACGGCAGCGGGAACTGGTCCGCGCACGTGCACTGTGCCGACGCGGGCGCCGCCGTGGAGGCGGGGCTGGCGGCGGGCGCCCTGCGCGACATCCGGATCGAGAGCTTCGCCATCACGGCCCCGGTCGGCCGCGATCATCTGGAGCCGCCGCGCCCGCGCGACGCGGGCCCCGCCGATCGCGGTGTGCTGGCCGTCGCCGCGGGCTCGGGCGCCGCGGCGCTGTTCGAGGCGGCGGGCGCGGCGGTGCTCGGCGCGCATCCGGTCACCTCGGCCGCGCTGCTCACCGCGATCCGGCAGATGCCGCATCGCGAAGTGCTCGTGCTGCCCAACGGCGCGCTGCCCGCGCACGAACTGGTGGCCGTCGGTGTCGCCGCTCGCGACGCGCACCGCGACGTGCTGCTGCTGCCGAGCGGTTCCATGGTGCAGGGCTTGGCGGCGCTCGCGGTGCACGATCGCGGCCGGATCGCCGTGGACGACGCGTTCGCGATGTCGGAGGCGGCCGCGGCCACCCGATGGGGTGCGCTGCGGGCGGCCTCGCACCGCGCACTGACCATGGTCGGGACCTGCGAGCCGGGCGACGGACTCGGCCTGGTCGGCCACGACGTGGTGGTGATCGACCGCGACGTGCGCGGCGCGGCGCTGACGCTGCTCGACCGGATGCTCGGCCTCGGCGGCGAATTGGTCACCCTGTTGATGGGTGCGGACGCGCCCGCCGGTCTGGCCGAGGAATTGAGCGCGCACATCGCGCGGAGCTTCCCCGGCGTCGAGGTCACGGTGTATTCCGGTGGGCAGCAAGGGGATCTGGCGCAGATCGGGGTGGAATGAGCGAACGTAGTGAGCGAATCATGTGCCAGCGCGCGTTGCGCATGGCGGAGC
>NZ_CBDQZP010000032.1:0-50024 GCF_965341865.1 Nocardia sp. bgisy134 | reverse complement strand
GGGGGGTGGGGGGAAGACCCCCCGGGCGGGGCGTGGGGGCGCGCGCCCCCACAAAACACCGCGAAACGAGAAAAGGCTCGCGCTCTCAACGAGCACGAGCCTTCTATCGAGTGAAGCGTGGGCGAAGGGGGACTTGAACCCCCACGTCCCGAAGGACACTGGCACCTGAAGCCAGCGCGTCTGCCATTCCGCCACTCGCCCGAGCGACTCCGGAACATTAGCACGGGGCCGGTCGAGAAACGAAATCGGCTGGTCAGTGTGGCTTGTGATGCCCAATGAGCATCACGGGAACCCGCCGGGGTTTCCAAGAGTTACAGGTGTGGAGGATCGTGGATATCATGCAATGAACGTGGTCGTTGCGCGACACGCCATGCGCGTGTGTCGTTGTTATGAAGCTGGGAACGAGATAGGAAGACGCTCACCGAAGGGAGGCCGAGATGGGCATCGTTTCGCGGTTCGAGCGTCGCCTGCAGGGCGCCGTCGGTGACGTGTTCGCCCGGGTCTTCGGGGGCAACGTCGTGCCCCAGGAGGTGGAGGCGGCGCTGCAGCAAGAGGCCGCCGACCACGTCCAGGACTTGGGCGGTGGTCATCTGCTGGCGCCGAACAGCTACGTGATCACCATCAACTCGTCCGACCACCAGCAACTGGACGCCGATCACGACCTCACGACCCGCGCGTTCGCCAAGCATCTCCGGGACTACATCCGCGATCAAGGGTGGCAGACCTATGGCGAAGTACACGTAGCGTTCGAGGCATCACCTACGCTGCACACCGGACAGTTCAGGGCGAGCGGCCGCGTCGATCCGGACGTCGGCCGTCGAGCTGCACCCGCACCAAGCCCGGAACCCACGCCACAACGACCTGCACACCCGCAACCAGGAGCTGGCCCCATGACGCAGAACTCTGGCTACGACCCGAGCCGTGAGCCCGCGGAGTCCGATCCACGCAATCGCGGGTACGCACCTCCGCCCGGCGGGCGGGCAGGTGGTCCCCAGAACGGTGCGTACCGCGACGAGTACGGGCGCGGCTCCGCGCCGTACGGAGCCTCCGAGTACCAGGCACCGGACGCGCAGCAGGCGTACGGCGACTACCAGAACGGTTACGACTACCAGCAGGGCGGCCAGGGGTACGGCGGCGGCCAGCAGCAGGGCTACGCCGACCAGGGGTACGGCCAGCAGGGCGCCGGCTACGGCGACCGCGGCGACCGCGGCGGCTACGGCCAGCAAGGCTTCGGCGATCAGGGCTACGGCGCGCAGGGCTACCAGGAGCCGGGGTACGGCCAGCAGGGCGGCGGCTACGGCGACCAGGGCTACGGTCAGCAGGGCTACGGCCAGCAGCAGGGCTACGGTGACCAGGGCTACGCCGATCAAGGCTATGCCGATCAGGGCTACGGCCAGCAGGGCTACGCCGGTCAGCAGGGTTACGGCCAGCAGGGCTACGCCGAACCCGGCTACGCCGATCAGGGCTACGGTTCCGAGGAGCAGGGCGGCTACGGCCAGGCCTACTCGCAACAGTCCGGCTACAGCGGCCAGCAGCCGGGTTACGCCGCACCGTCGTCGTACAGCGGCGGCGCCGCCGCGGGCTCCGGATACTCGGCCACGCTGCAACTGGACGACGGCAGCGGCCGCACGTACCAGCTGCGCGAGGGCAGCAACATCATCGGCCGCGGTCAGGACGCGCACTTCCGGCTGCCGGACACCGGTGTCTCGCGCCGCCACATCGAGGTCCGCTGGGACGGCCAGACCGCGATGCTGTCCGACCTCGGGTCGACCAACGGCACGCTCGTCAACGGCTCCCCGGTCCAGGATTGGCAGCTGGCCGACGGTGATGTGATCCGCGCCGGGCATTCCGAGATCCTGATCCGTATCGTCTGATCCCGTAAGCTCGCGGTGCAGGTCACGACATGGCCCCCACGGAATCGTCGGTCGTATCGTGATCGAAATCGACTGACGGCCCTATGATGCTGCCAACGCGCGCGGCCCCGAACCCGGGGCCGGCAAGCCGAGCAGGCTGTGGGGTGGGTCGAACCGCACCTACGGCACCGACGTACCTACGGTCGAACAGGAGGTGGAACGCCGTGCAGGGACTGATCCTGCAATTGACCCGTGCGGGGTTCCTGCTGCTGTTGTGGCTGTTCGTCTGGGCGGTACTGCGGACCTTGCGCAGCGACATCTACGCGGCCTCCGGCATCCGGATCCAGCCCAGGGCCGCACGCGGTTCCGCGGTGCTGCCTTCCTTCAGCCGAGGCCAGAAGGGCGCCAAATATCTTGTGGTGACTCAAGGTTCACTCGCCGGCACCCGCATCTCACTCGGCACCCAACCGGTGCTGATCGGGCGTGCGGACGATTCGACGCTGGTGCTCACCGATGATTACGCCTCTACCCGACACGCGCGATTGTCCCCGCGTGGTGACGACTGGTACGTCGAAGACCTCGGCTCGACCAACGGCACCTATCTCGACCGCGCGAAAGTCACCACCGCCGTCCGTGTTCCGCTCGGCACTCCTGTCCGTGTCGGCAAAACAGTGATCGAGCTCCGATCGTGACACTCGTTCTCCGCTACGCAGCGCGCAGCGACCGCGGTCTGGTCCGAGGCAACAACGAAGATTCCGTCTACGCGGGCGCCCGCCTGCTCGCACTCGCCGACGGCATGGGCGGGCACGCGGCGGGTGAGGTCGCGTCGCAGTTGATGATCGCCGCGCTGGCGCATCTCGACGACGACGAGCCAGGCGACGACCTGCTCGGCAAGCTCGACACGGCGACGCGCTCCGGCAACGCCGCCATCGCCGATCAGGTCGAGGAGGAGCCCGAGCTCGACGGCATGGGCACCACGCTCACCGCGATCCTGTTCGCGGGCAAGAAGCTCGGGCTCGTGCACATCGGCGATTCGCGCGCCTACCTGTTGCGCGGCGGCGAGCTGGCCCAGATCACCCGCGACGACACCTTCGTGCAGTCGCTGGTGGACGAGGGCCGGATCACGCCCGAACAGGCGCACACCCACCCGCAGCGTTCGCTGATCATGCGCGCACTCACCGGCAACGAGATCGAGCCGACGCTGATCATGCGCGAGGCGCGCGCGGGCGACCGCTATCTGCTGTGCTCGGATGGTCTTTCGGACGTGGTGAGCGACGAGACCATCGCCAACACCATGCGCGAGGGCAGCACCGACGAGTGCGCCGACCGCCTGATCGAACTCGCGCTGCGCAGCGGCGGTCCCGACAACGTCACCGTGGTGGTGGCCGACGTCATCGATCTGGACTACGGCCAGAGCCATCCGATCGTGGCGGGCGCGGCCTCCGGTCAGGACGAGGACACCCCGCCGCCGAACACCGCGGCCGGACGCGCCGCGGCGATGCGTCCGCCGCGCGCCGCGCCGCCGCGCCGGGCCGCGGCGCCGGAACCGCCGCCGCCGAGCAAGTCGCATCGGCTGCGCTGGATCCTGCTCGCGGTCGCGCTGGTGGTCGCCGTCGCCGTCGGCCTGCTGGTCGGCTACAAGATGATCCGCAACAACTACTACGTCGGCGCGGACAACGGCCAAGTCGTGATCATGCGCGGGCTGCCGGGTTCGGTGCTCGGGTATTCGATCCACGACGTCGACACCGTCGGCTGCGTCGACCGAAGCGGCGCGCTGACCATCATGAAGGCCGGATCGGATCTGCCGTCCGGCTGCCGCCAGCTGCGGGTCAGCGATCTCGAGCAAACCGGGCGCGACAAGGTCAACGCGGGCCTGCCGC
The DNA here is from genome assembly GCF_965341865.1 of Nocardia sp. bgisy134. Classification (GTDB taxonomy): domain Bacteria; phylum Actinomycetota; class Actinomycetes; order Mycobacteriales; family Mycobacteriaceae; genus Nocardia. The sequence goes on along the minus strand of NZ_CBDQZP010000032.1, from coordinate 46,291 downwards.
CCGGGTCCCTCGGCAAGGCCGAGGACCAGATACGGCTGCTCGCCCAGCAGGAACTGCTGCCGCCGTGCCCGGCTCGCCAGACCACCGCGCCGCCGCAGCAGCCCGGTGTACCGCAGCCCGGTGTCGTGCCGCCGGGCGAGCAGGCTCAGGGACCGGTCGCACCGACCACGACGCCGAACCCGGCACCGACCACCGACCAGGGTGACACCAGGGGAACCGACGTCAGTACACCCACCCGGGTGGAGCAGGCGCCGACGTCGACCCCGGCGCAGAACCCCCAGATCTCGGGGGAGAACTGCCGGGTGACGGACTGATGTCCGCACCGGCACCACCGTCCGCGGGGGCCTTCCCCAGTCCCCCGGGCGGGTTCGCTCCAGCGCCGCCACCGTCCACCAGACGCCACGTCGAACTGCTGCTGCTCGGATTCGCCGCACTGATCACGACCGTCTCCCTGTTCCTGGTCGAGGCCAGCCAGGAACAGTCGGTCACCTGGGACATCGCCAAGTACGGCCTGGCCTTCCTCGCCCTGTTCGGCATCGCGCACCTGGCCGTCCGCCGGTTCGCGCCGTTCGCCGATCCGCTGCTGCTGCCGATCGTCGCGCTACTCAACGGTCTGGGTCTGGTGCTGATCCACCGCCTGGATCTGGGCGCCGCGCAGAACGCGGAATTCAACTCGGAGCCGGTGCCGTCGCCCGATGCCAACCAGCAGATTCTCTGGACCGCGCTCGGCATGGTGGTGTTCGTCACGCTGCTGATCGTGCTGCGCGACTACCGCACGCTGGCTCGCTACAGCTACACCCTCGGCCTGATCGGGCTCGTCGCGCTGATGATCCCGGCGCTGCTGCCCGGTGCCTACTCGGAGACCAACGGTTCCAAGATCTGGATCAGGCTGCCGGGTTTCAGCGTGCAGCCCGGCGAATTCGCCAAGATCCTGCTGATCATCTTCTTCGCCTCGGTGCTCGTCGCCAAACGCGATCTGTTCACCACCGCGGGACGGCACATGCTCGGCATGGAGTTCCCGCGCGCCCGCGACCTCGGCCCGATCCTGGTGGTCTGGGTGGTGTGCATCGCGGTGCTGGTCTTCGAGAAGGACCTCGGCACCTCGCTGCTGATCTTCAGCACGGTGCTGGTGATGCTCTACATCGCGACCGAGCGGGTGGGCTGGCTGATCATCGGCGGCAGCCTGCTCGCCATCGGATTCGTCTTCGCGTACCAGTCGTTCAGCCACGTGCGCGTGCGCACCAACACCTGGCTCGACCCCTTCGCGGATTACCACAACACCGGCTACCAGATCTCGCAGTCGCTGTTCGGCCTCGCCACCGGCGGACTCGCGGGCACCGGCCTGGGCAGCGGACGGCCGAATCAGGTGCCCTTCGCCAACACCGACTTCATCGTCACCACCATCGGTGAGGAGCTCGGCCTGATCGGGCTCACCGCGGTGCTGATCCTGTTCCTCATGCTGGTGATGCGTGGCCTGCGCACCGCGATCGCCGTGCGCGACAGCTTCGGCAAGCTGCTCGCCGCCGGGCTCTCGTTCACTCTCGCCGTCCAGCTGTTCGTCGTCGTCGGCGGCGTCACCAAGCTGATCCCGCTGACCGGCCTCACCACGCCGTTCATGTCGTACGGCGGCTCTTCGCTCTTGGCCAACTACGCGTTGCTCGCGCTGCTGATCAAGGTGTCCGACGCGGCCCGCGCCCCGGCGCCGGTGCGCAAGAAGGACCCGGCGCCGATCGCCGACGCACAGACCGAGCTGCTGCGCCGCTCGGAAGCGAGGCCGCAGGAATGAACACTCCCCTACGGCGGGTCGCGGTCGCGGTGATGGTGATGATCGTCGCGCTGCTCGCGAACGCCACCTACGTACAGGTCATCAAGGCCGACGATTACCGCAGCGATCCGCGCAACTCGCGTGTGCTGCTCGACGAGTACTCGCGCCAGCGCGGCCAGATCTCGGCGGGCGGCACCGTGCTGGCCAGCTCGGTCGCCACCGACGACCGCTACAAATACCTGCGCACCTACCCCACCGACCCGAAGGCTTACGCGCCCGCGACCGGCTACTACTCGATTCAGTACGGCAGCGCCGGGCTGGAGCGCTCCGAGGACCAGGTGCTCAACGGTTCGGACAGCCAGCTGTTCGGCCGCAGGCTCGTCGACCTGGTGTCCGGTCGCGATCCACGCGGCGGCAACGTGCTCACCACCCTGAATCCGGTGATGCAGCAGGTCGCCTACGAACAGCTCAGCGCGAAGGGTTACACGGGCTCGGTGGTGGCCATCGAACCGAGCACCGGCAAGATCCTCACCATGGTGTCCACTCCGAGCTACGACCCGAACCTGCTGGCCGGGCACGACGGGGCGCGCACCACCGAGGCGTGGGACACGCTGAGCAAGGATCCGAGCCAGCCGATGCTCAACCGGGCCGTCTCGCAGACCTACCCGCCCGGCTCCACCTTCAAGGTGGTGGTCACCGCGGCCGCGCTGGCCAACGGCGTCGCGACCCCCGACGATCAGTTCACCGCCGCGCCCAACATCACGCTGCCCGGCACCAGCACCACGCTGGAGAACTACAACGGCGCGACCTGCGGCTCCGGCCCGACGGCCTCGCTGAACGAGGCGTTCTTCCGGTCGTGCAACACCGCGTTCGTCGAGCTCGGCGTCAAGGTGGGCGCCGCCAACCTGAAGGACGAGGCCGCCGCGTTCGGCATCGGCCCGCATCGCGGCATCCCGATTCCGGTGGCGGAGAGCACCGTCGGCACCATCGGCGACAACGCCGCGCTCGGCCAGAGCAGCATCGGCCAGCGCGATGTGGCGCTCACTCCGCTGGACAACGCGGTGATCGCCGCGACCATCGCCAACGGCGGAGTGCGGATGGAGCCGTACCTGGTGGATCAACGGCAGGGGCCCGATCTGAGCGTGTTGTCCAAGACGAAGCCGGTCTCGGTCGGCCAGGCGGTGAGCGCCCAGGTAGCGTCTCAGCTGACCACCATGATGGTCGCCTCCGAGGAGAACACCGTCGGATCACGCCAGTCCCGATACACGATCGCGTCCAAGACCGGAACGGCCGAGCACGGCAGCAACCCGCGCAACACGCCTCCGCACGCCTGGTACATCGCGTTCGCACCCGCGCAGAACCCCAAGATCGCCATCGCGGTGATCGTGGAGAACGGCGGCGATCGGGCGCTGGCGGCCACCGGCGGCTCGGTGGCCGCACCCATTGCCAGGGCCGTGCTGGACGCCGGTCTGCAGGGGGGCTGAACGATATGAACGAGCGAGTTGAAGTTCGGGGGCCCCGATGCTGAACAACGGCGCGATGATCGCCGATCGCTACCGCCTGCACCGCCTGATCGCCACCGGCGGCATGGGTCAGGTGTGGGAGGCGCTCGACACCCGGCTGGATCGTAGGGTCGCGGTGAAGGTGCTGAAGGCGGAGTTCTCCGCCGACCCGACCTTCCGGCACCGGTTCCGCACGGAGGCCAAGACCACCGCACAGCTCAACCACCCCGGAATCGCCGGCATCTACGACTACGGCGAGACCTACGACCCGAGCGCTGGCGAGACCGCCTACCTGGTCATGGAGCTGGTGCAGGGCGAGCCGCTCAACACCGTGCTCAATCGGATGGGCAGGCTCTCGGTGCAGCAGGGCCTCGACATGCTCGAGCAGACCGGCCGCGCGCTCGAGGTCGCCCATGCCGCGGGCGTGGTGCACCGGGACGTGAAGCCGGGCAACATCCTGGTGACGCCGACCGGTCAGGTGAAGATCACCGACTTCGGCATCGCCAAGGCGGTCGACGCCAGCCCGGTGACCAAGACCGGCATGGTGATGGGCACCGCCCAGTACATCGCGCCGGAGCAGGCCGTCGGCGAGGACGCGACCGCGGCGAGCGACGTGTACTCGCTCGGCGTGGTCGGCTACGAGGCGCTGGCGGGGCAGCGGCCGTTCAGCGGCGACGGCGCGATCACCGTGGCGATGAAGCACGTCCGCGAGAATCCGCCGCCGATGCCGGAGGATCTGCCGCCCAACGTCCGCGAACTCATCGAGATCACGATGGGCAAGGACCCGAACCTGCGCTACGCCAGCGGCGGCGAGTTCGCCGACGCGGTGGCCGCGGTCCGCGCGGGTCATCGTCCGCCGCCACCCCGGAACGCGGGCTCCGCGGCCGCGTCGTTCGCGACCGGCGCCACCAGGGTGCTGCCGCCCGGCCCGACCGTCATCCTGCCCGCAGGCCAGGCCGACGGCGCGACCGTGCGCTACAGCGCTCCCGCGGCCGCTGCCCTCGGTGGCGCCGCGGGCAGCGCGCCCGCGACCATGATGAACACGGGCGCGTCGAACGGTCGGCCGCCGGGCAAGAAGCCGTGGAACACGACGCAGAAGGCGCTCGCCGGTCTCGGCGTCGGTGCCGTGCTGCTCGGCGGCGCGGCGATCTGGCTGCTGTTCGGCGGCGACACCAACCCGGACCCGGTGCGCGATCCGGTCAGCTCGTCGGTCGCCCCGCCGCCGATCCCGACCACGACGGCGGCGCAGCAGACCACCACCAGGTACGTGCCGCCGCCACCGGTGACCACGACCGAGGAGCCGACGCCGACTACCACCGAGCCGCCGACGACGACTCCGGAACCCACGACGACCACGGCGCCGCCGAGCACCACAGCGCCGAGCACGACAAAGACCACCAAGACGACGAGTCCGAGCACCACCCGCACCTGGTTCCCGACTTTCGACTTACCATTTCCGGATAATCCCGGTGCCCAGGGCCCCGGCCCCACTCGTAGCGCGCCCGCCACTCCTTCACAAGGACCACGATGACGACCCCGAAGAATCTCTCTTCCCGCTACGAGCTGGGCGAGATCATCGGCTTCGGCGGTATGTCCGAGGTACACAAGGCGCGCGACCTGCGCTTGAGCCGCGATGTGGCGATCAAGGTGCTGCGCGCCGACCTGGCCCGCGACCCCACGTTCTACCTGCGCTTCAAGCGAGAGGCGCAGAACGCCGCCGCGCTGAACCACCCGGCCATCGTCGCGGTCTACGACACCGGCGAGGCCGAGGTGGACGGCGGTCCGCTGCCGTACATCGTGATGGAGTACGTCGACGGCGACACGCTGCGCGACATCGTGCGCGGCAAGGGTCCGCTGCCGCCACGGCGCGCCATGGAGATCGTCGCCGACGTCTGCGCCGCACTGGATTTCAGCCACAAGGCCGGGATCGTGCACCGCGACATGAAGCCGGCCAACATCATGATCAACCGCGCGGGCGCGGTGAAGGTGATGGACTTCGGCATCGCCCGCGCGCTGGCCGACAGCTCCAACCCGATGACCCAGACCGCGGCGGTCATCGGCACCGCGCAATACCTTTCGCCGGAGCAGGCCCGCGGCGAGACCGTCGACGCACGCTCGGACGTGTACTCGGTGGGCTGCGTGCTCTTCGAGATCCTCACCGGCGAGCCGCCTTTCACCGGTGACTCGCCGATCGCGGTGGCCTATCAGCACGTCCGCGAGGACCCGCGGCTGCCCTCGCACGTGTACTCGGGCGTGCCGCGCGAGCTGGATTCCGTGGTGCTCAAGGCGATGAGCAAGAACCCGGCGAACCGGTACCAGACCGCCGCCGAGATGCGCGCCGACCTGATCCGGGTGCTCGGCGGCCAGAAGCCGAGCGCGCCGATGGTGATGACCGACGAGGACCGCACCACCATCCTCGGCAACAACGAGCCGCCGCCGCGCAGCTTCCGCACCGTCGAGCGCAACGACGACACCGCCGAGCAGGAACCCGCCGAACCGGGCGGCCAGCGCCGCACCGCGTATCTCGCGCTCGGCGCGGCGGCCGCGCTCGCCGTGGTGTTCGCGCTGTTCTGGGTGCTGATCGGTCCGGGAAGCAAGCCGGATCAGGTGGCCGTGCCCGATCTGTCGAACAAATCGCTGGCGCAGGCGCAGGACTCGCTGCAGAAGCTCGGCTTCACGGTGGCCATCCAGCAGAAGCCGGACAGCAAGGTCGCCAACGGCAACGTCATCTCGACCCAGCCGCTCGGCGGTTCCCGCATCGACGAGGGCAGCACGGTCACCGTGCAGGTCTCCAGCGGACCCAAACAGGTGCAGGTGCCTCGGCTGGACGGTCTGACCGTGCAGCAGGCCGAGCAGGAGCTCAACGCCGTCGGCCTGCGCATGGACCCGAGCGTGGTGCGCAAGGAGTCGAGCGCACAGGACCTGGACAAGGTGATCGGCACCGAGCCCTCCGCGGGCGCACGGGTCGACGTCGACCAGGCGATCGTGGTCTGGCTCGGCAAGGGACCGGAGAAGGTCAGGGTGCCCAGCCTGGTCGGTCAGGACATCAGCGTCGCCCAGCCGAACCTGGTGGACAGCGCCGGTTTCAAGATCGTCATCGAAGAGGTGCAGTCCTCGAAGCCGAAGGGCGAGGTCATCGCGACCAGCCCGGCGGGCGGCACCAACGCCGACAAGGGTTCGACGGTGACCGTCCAGGTGTCCAGCGGCGATCAGATCAGCATGCCGTCCCTGGTGGGTCTCACGCCGTCGCAGGCGGTGGAGAAGCTGCGCCAGAGCGGCTGGACCGGCAGCACGAGCCAGATCGGCCAGAACACCACCGGCACCTTCGACGCGGGCAGCGTCGGGCGGATCGTCAACCAGCAGCCGTCACCCGGTTCGTCGATCTCCAAGACCAGCACGATCACCATCACCACCGGGGTGCTGGGCCCGCCGTGATTCCGGGTCCGCCGTGATCCGGATTCGCACGGCGCGATCGTTATCGGAAAGTCGCGACCGGTCGGTGTGATCGGCGCGAGAATGGGGCTGCTCCATCCGAACCAGCAATCAGCATGGAACAGGAGGCAGCCCCATGACCACTGCCAGGGACATCATGAAGCCCGGCGCTCAGTGGATATCCAAGAACGAGACGGTCGGCAAGGCGGCGCGCATCATGGCCGAGCTGGGCGTCGGATCGCTCGTCATCGCGGACGAGAAAGAACGGATGTGCGGCATCATCACCGACCGCGACATCGTCGTGAAGTGCGTGGCCCAGGGCCGCGCGCCGACCGACACCCGCGCGGCCGAACTGTGTGAGGCGACCCCGCGCTGGGTCTCGGCCGATGCCGACGTCGAGGTAGTGCTCGAGGAGATGGAGAGCCATCGCATCAAGCGCATGCCGGTGGTCGAGAACAAGAAGCTGGTCGGCATGATCAGCGAGTCCGATCTGGCCAGGCATCTCGACGACAACCAGCTCAGCGAGTTCGTGACGGCGGTCTACGGCCGGCCGTGATCGAGTAGCGACCCGTCGTCCGGAGCCGCAGACTCCCGGGCGGCGGGCGGACGCGAAACGTTTCGGCTCGTCACGTTCACCCTTACGGCCGTCCTGCGGATCCCACCGCCGACGGCGCGGTGGCTCGCTGCTACGACAGGTCCAGGTGCCGGTTCATCGACATGGCCTCGTCGGCGAGGTCGGGTAGTTCTATCACCTCGACGCCGTGCTGCCGCAGTTTCTCCACGCCCACGCAGTTCACCACGAACGTCGTCGGCTCACGCCAGGCGATCACCACGCGCGGGATCCCGGCCCGCAGGATGCGCTCGGTGCACGGCGATCTGGTCGCCGTCGCGCGCTGCGAACAGGGTTCCAGGGTGCTGTAGATCGTCGCCCTCGCCAGTCGCGGATCGTCGGCGGACAACTTGTTCAGCGCGGATTCCTCGGCGTGCGCCTTCTCGTCGGTCTCGCGCGAATATCCCGCGGCGATCTCGACGCCGTCGGCCACGATGACCGCGCCGACCGAGAACGCGGTGTCGCTCGGCGGGCACTGCCGCGCGAGCTCGATGGCTCTGCGCAGGAATCGGTGGTCGGCATCGTCGGGGCGCAGGAGGTAGCGCAGCACCGCGATGTCGCCGACCTGCTCGACACCGGCGAGCGTTCGGCGCAGGGTCGAGCCGCCGGGGAAGCGAGCGTCGGCGAGAAAACGCGGCGCGGCCGAATCACCCACCACGATCGGCGCGACGGCCAGCTGCAGTTCGTCGGCCAGGTCGGCCGCGAGGAAGGCCGTGTGCATTCCGGTACCGCCCTCGACCATCAGGCGTTCGATGCCGCGCTCGCCGAGATCGTCCAGCAGCGCCGCGAAGTCGATCTCCGCGCCGAGCGCGACCACCTCGGCGATGCCTGCGAGGTGGTCGGCCAGCCTGGCGGCGCCGGAATCGGTGGTGTAGACGAGTTTCTTCCCGCCGTGGTGCCAGAAGTTCAGCTCTCGGTCCAGGTCGCCGCGCGCGGTGACGGTGACCTTGAGCGGGAACTCGGGCTTGCCCTGCGCCTTGCGCGCGGCGCGGCGCTCGGCGCTGTTCACCAGGAGCCGCGGATTGTCACGGCGCAGGGTCTCGGCGCCGACCAGAATCGCGTCGGATTCGGCGCGTACCCGGTCGACGCGATCGAAATCCGCCGCGTCCGAGAGCAGCAGCCGATCGGGACCGGCGTCGTCGATGTAGCCGTCCAGGCTGACCGCCACCGACAGCAGCACGTACGGCCTGGTCACTGCAGCACCAGTGCCGCGACCTCCGCCTCGAGCAGCTCGACCAGACCCTCGGCGGGCCGCTCGCCGCAGACCTCGAGCCAGTTCGCCAGCATCCGGTGCCCGCCCTGGGTGAGCACCGATTCGGGATGGAACTGCACGCCGTGGATGGGCAGGGTGCGGTGCCGCATGGCCATCACGATCCCGGATTCGGTGCGGCCGAGCACCTCGATGTCCTCGGGCAGGGTGTCCTCGAGCACGGTGAGCGAGTGGTACCTGGTCGCCGTGAACGGGTCGGGCAGGCCGGCGAGCACGCCCGCGCCGATGTGGAACACCGAACTGGTCTTGCCGTGCAGCAGTTCCGGCGCACGGGTGACGGTCGCGCCGAACGCCTCGCCGATCGCTTGGTGTCCGAGGCAGACGCCGAGCAGCGGGGTGTTGCTGCGGGCGCAGGCGTGCACCAGGTCGATGCTGGCGCCCGCTCGGTCGGGGGTGCCGGGGCCGGGGCTGATCAGGACGCCGTCGTAACCGGCGATCGCGGCGTCCACGTCGGAGAGCTGCGGATCGTCGTTGCGCCAGACGACCGCGTCGACTCCCAGCTGGCCCAGGTACTGCACCAGGTTGAAGACGAAGCTGTCGTAATTGTCGACGACCAGAACACGCATGGTTCGAGATTACGTGGCGACACGGCAGGCCGTCGCATCCATTACCAGTTGGGATAGCCTAGGAGGAACACCGGAGGGCGTCCGAGCCTCGCCCGGGCCGTCCGCGCTGTCGCCGGAACGGTGGCCGCGGCGACCGAGCTCGGTGCGGTCGACTGAACGCACAGAGAACTGAATCAGCCCCCGGTACCGACCTGCACGCCGAATACGAGGACGTCATGCCCAAGTCGAAGGTCCGTAAGAAGGCCGACTACACGATCAACCCCGCCAGCCGGATCCCGGTGAAGGTGAAGGCGGGCCCGTCGCCGGTCTGGTATGTCGCGATCATGCTCGGCTTCATGCTGGCCGGGCTGGTCTGGCTGCTGGTGTACTACCTGGCCGCCGAGCAGATCAGCTGGATGAACGACCTCAACGCCTGGAACTTCCTGATCGGCTTCGGGCTCATGGTCGTCGGCCTGATCATGACCATGCGGTGGCGCTGATCCGCTTCGGGATTACAGACGTGTCATTCATGCACACCTGTGGATGACCCTGTGGACAACTCGAGGACCGATTGGGGAGAGTGCCGCGTGAACCCTGAATCCCCCTCTGTGGAGCCCCGTCTCGCATGGGCCACGCCAACCGCCGCGCTCGTCGCGGTGGCGGTCGGCGGCGTGATCCTGGCCGGTGCGGCGATCTTCGCCGCGGATGCCGCGAGCCGCCTGCTCATCGGCTTGGCCGCGGCGGGCCTGCTCGCCCTGGCCGGCCTGGGTTTTCGACAGCGGCCGCGACTGTCGATCCAGACCGGCGACGAGCCTCGGCTGGTGGTGCGCGGGCTGCTCGGCCCGGCCGAGTACCGGCCCGACCAGATCATCAAGGCGCGGGTGGTGAGTTACCGCCGCCTCGGCCGCAAGTCACCGATGCTCGAGATCGACGTGCGGCACGAGGGCGAGGAGCGGCTGTTGATCTTCGGCCGCTGGGATCTCGGCACGTCGCCGGAGACCGTCTTCGAGGCGCTCATCGCCCACCGGATCGCGTACCTGCGCTAGCCGTGATCCGCGGGTGCGGGTGCGCATGTTTCACGTGAAGCGAGCCGACAAGCGGCTCAGGACACCAGCGCCGCGGCGAGGCCGATGAGCGCCACCGAGACAGCGCCGACGCCCGCGATCGCGACCCAGCCGATGGTGCGAGCCGTCTCCCGGCTCTTCGCGTGCACCCACTGCGGCAGGAACAGCACGCCCATCGTCGCGAGCGTGCCCGCGACGAGCCCGCCTAGATGCACCCACAGCGAGACCCCGGGCAGCGAGAGGCTGAGCAGCACGTTGATCGCGATGATCACCAGAATCTGCGTGGCGTTCACGCGCAACCGGATCAGCAGCACCGCGACCGCGCCGAACATCCCGTACACCGCGCCGGAGGCGCCCGCCCCGACGGTGTTCACCGGTTCGAGCAGCATGCCGCCCGCCGAGCCGCCGATCAGCGCGACCAGGTAGATGGCCAGCATCCTGGCGCGCCCGAGGAACGGCTCCAGCTGAATTCCGACGATGTAGAGCGCGAACATATTGAGCGCCAGGTGCAACGGCCCCCAGTGCAGGAAGCCGGAGCCGATCACCCGGAACCAGTCGCCGTCGGCCACGAGCTTGGGAATCATCGCCCACCGCAGAAACAGTTCGGACCGGTAGTTGTCGGCGAGGCTGCCCGCCTGGGCCGCGGTGATTCCGTAGACCAGCACGTTCAACGCGATCAGCCCGTAGGTCACGACGGGAGTAGTCGTTGCGGCGACCGGGGCTCCCGCGACCGTGCGGATCGGCCGCACCTGACTGTCCGCCTCCCGCACGCAATCGACGCAGTGCTGCCCGACCGCGGCGGGTCGCAGGCATTCCGGGCAGGCAGGCCGCCCGCAGCGGGTGCACGCCAGGCCGGTCGGACGGTTCGGGTGGCGGACGCAGGTCGGTGCGGGCGGCTGAGCGTTCATCGGTTCAATCGATCGTGACGGTGGAGATACGGACGGGCTCTTTGGGGCGGTCGTTGCGGTCGGTCGGGGTCGCCGCGATGGCGTCGACGACCTTGCGCGAATCCGGGTCGACCACTTCGCCGAAGATCGTGTACTTGCGGTTCAGGTGCGGCTGCGGGCTCACGGTGACGAAGAACTGCGAACCGCTGGTGCGGGCTCCGACGTTCGCCATGGCCAGCAGATAGCCGCGATCGAAGCGCAGCTCGGGATGGAACTCGGCGGAGATGTCGTAGCCGGGCCCGCCTCGTCCCGTGTCGCCGGGATCGCCGCCCTGGATCATGAAGCCCTCGATCACCCGGTGGAACGCGGTGCCGTCGTAGAACGGGCCCGAGGTGCCCCCGCTCGCGTTCTCGGTGGTGTACGCCGCCGAGCCGTCGATCAGCCCGAGGAAGTTCCGCACCGTCTTCGGCGCGTGATAACCGAAGAGCGCGAGCTTGATATCGCCGTGGGTCGTGTAGAGCGTCACCCCGGCGGTCTGAATCGGAGAGGTCACGCCCGCCATGCTAGCGATCGCGCGGTCCCGATCCGGCGCACCGCCCGCCGGACCCGCAGCGCGTCGAGACCGGTCGGTAGTTACTGCGCGGTTCACTCAGCTGTGCCAGAGTGGTCGAATGAGCTTGGGGCGTTTGCACGTATCCGCACGTTCTCGTAACCGGCTGATTGCCGGTGTCCTCGCCGCGCTGGCAGGCGGTGTGGCCTGGCTGGTGCGCAGCAAGCGACCGCTGCCGCCGGAGCCCGCGCCCGCGCCGCCGCGCATCGGATACTCCAGGAACGGTTCCGCGCCGACCCCCGTGTCGGGAGCCGGCGCGGGGCACGACCGCTGAGCGGAGCTTCGATCAGCGGCTGACGGTGCGCTTGTACTGGCGCAGTGCCATCGGCACGAACATCGCCAGGATCAGGACCACCCAGATCAGCGTGGTCGCCACCGGATGCTGCATCGACCAGGCGTCCGAGACCGGCACCATCGGGCTGGTGTTGCCGAACAACTCGCGGGTCGCCTGCGTCAGCGCGGAGACCGGGTTCCATTCGGCGAACATCTTCAGCACGGTCGGCAGGTTGTTCATCGGCACGAAGGTGTTGGCCAGGAAGGTCAGCGGGAACATGACCATGAAGCTGGCGTTGTTGAACACCTCGGGCGCGCGGACCAGCAGACCGACGAAAGCCATGATCCAGGACACCGCGTAGGCGAACAGCAGCAGCAGGACGTAGGCGAGCACCGCGTCGAGGAAGGAGCCGCGGATTCGCCAGCCGACGAGCAGACCCGTCAGCGACATCACCACCAGGCTGACCACGTTGATCACGACGTCGCTGACGGTCCGGCCGACCAGCACCGCCGAAGGCGCCATCGGCAGCGAGCGGAACCGGTCGATGATGCCTTTCTGCATGTCCTCGGCGAGCCCGGCGCCGGTGAACGAGGAGCCGAACACCACGGTCTGGGCGAAGATGCCCCCGATCAGGAACTCGCGGTAGCCGCCTTCCATACCCGGCACCTGGATCGCACTGCCGAAGACGTATGCGAAGAGCAGCACGAACATGATCGGCGAGAGCGCCGAGAAGATGAGCACGTCGGGCACGCGCTTGATCTTGATGACGTTGCGCTTGGCAATCGTCACGCTGTCGCTGACCACGATGGAGAGGCGTTCGCCGAGCCCCATCCGGTACGGGACCTCGAGTGTCGTCGTCGCCGCGGTCATCGGGCCTTTCCTTCCGTCTTCTCGAGTCGTTCGGCGGCGTTCTCGAGTCGTTCGGCGGCGTTCGCTCCGCCGGAGCCGTTCGCCGCGGCGCTCCCCGGGCCTTTGTCGCGCGCATCGCCGCCGACGGACTCCTCGGCCTCGTGCCCGGTGAGGGTCAGGAACACGTCGTCCAGCGACGGTCTGCGGAGACCGACGTCGTGGACCTGCACGTCGCTCTCGGCGAGCAGGCCGATCGCGTCGGCCAGCGCCTGGGAGCCGTTGCTGACCGGCACGGTGATCCTGCGCAGGCCCGGTTCGAGGTGGATCTCGCCGTCGGCGAGGCCCTGCAACGCCTGCCGCGCGACGGTGAGCTTGTCGGCGCGGTCGACGGTGAGCTCGATGCGATCGCCGCCGACCATGGTCTTCAGTTCGTCGGCGGTGCCGCGCGCGATGACCTTGCCGTGGTCGATCACCGCGATCGCATCGGCGAGCCGGTCGGCCTCTTCCATGTACTGGGTGGTGAGCAGCAGGGTGGTGCCGCCCTCGACCAGCTCTTCGATGACGTCCCAGAGGTCGAGCCTGGCCCTCGGGTCCAGGCCGGTGGTCGGTTCGTCCAGGAACAGGACCGGCGGGTTGGCCACCAGCGCGCCGGCCAGGTCGAGCCTGCGGCGCATGCCGCCGGAGTAGCCACGCACCGGTCGATCCGCCGCGTCGCTGAGCCGGAAGCGTTCCAGCAGCTCGCGGGCGCGCTCCTTACTGCGCTGCACGCCCATGTGATAGAGCCTGCCCACCATCTCGAGGTTCTCGAAACCGGTGAGGTATTCGTCGACGGCGGCGTACTGGCCCGACGCGCCGATCTTGGACCGCAGGACCTGCGGGTTGCGCAGGACATCGATGCCCGCGACGGTGGCCCTTCCCGCGTCGGGGACCAGCAGGGTGGTGAACACCCGGACCGCGGTGGTCTTGCCTGCGCCGTTGGGACCGAGCAGCGCTGTGACGGTGCCTTCGGGCACCGTCAGATCGAGTCCGTCGAGGGCGACCAGTCTGCCGTAGCGTTTGACCAGACCCTCGGCGACTATTGCGTCGGGCATGACTCTCCTGATGTCGAATTCTCGATGTCGAATTGCCTCCGACGCCCCTCATCTCGGCGCCGCGGCGTTCTCACGGGGTCGGACAACCGACCGATACGGGGGTCAGTATCGTCCCGACTTCCGTCGAGCGCACCTCGTTTGTCCCGAGATGGACAGCAAAAGGTCGCATCCCGGTCCAGGCGGTGCTCGGGGGTGCCGGAACGGGATGCGACCGGTTCGATCGTCCCGCCCGCCTGCCACTCGGGTCGCGGGTAGCCGACTACCCGTTTCCGGCGCACGCGGTACTCACGCGGCACCGCGCCGCACGCGGTGCCGCCGTTCGAACCGACCTCGGTGACCACCGGCACATACTCGCACCGGGGTACGACACGTTCCGTGCGCCGCGAGACATGCCCAGACCGCTGCGACACGCGACAAACCCGGCGGAATCAAGCCCGCTCGCGCGCCCGGAAAGGGATCCACGCCACACAGCGACCACCCGGAACGTTTCCGGTCGGAAACGCTTTTCGTATTGCCTCGCTCGGCGCCGAATGGAATGGTCTGCACCGCAACATCTTTGACAAACGCCAGGTCATAGCCACACCACACGACCGTCACGGCCCGCGGTCCGCCGCCGCGAACGAGCAACCACAACGCGTGTCGCCTAACCGAAAATCTTGGAAAGTGGCCACCCCCATGCGCACACAATCACAAATCTTCGCGTAGGATCAGTCACGTCGGCCCCTCCCCCCCGGGCCGACCTTACGCGGGCCTCGGCTAACTCCCCCCCTTCGCCGAGGCCCGCTCCCTATTTCCGGACCCTTTTTCGCGGCCCGATCTTCCGCTCAGTCGCTGGTTTCCGTGTCGAAGCCGACCGCACGCCAGGCGGTTGCCAGCCGCTGCGCCCGCACCCGTCCCGCGGTGCCGAACAGCGGGCGATCCCGTTCCCAGCGCTCCCGGGCGACCGGATCGGCGGCTTCCCAGAGCGGCGCGAGCTCGTCCACCACCCGGCCGAATTCGGCGAAGACACCGCCGAGCGCGATGTGCACACCGGGCGACGCGGGCCGGTCGAGATCCAGTCCACGCACCGCGGCCGCCAATGCGAGCAGTCGCTCGAGCACCGGGCGCGGCCAGGACGACTCCCGCGCCACCCGCACCAGCCAGCCGAGCGCGCCCGCGAGCACGTGCACGTCCTCGATGGTGCGGAACGGCTTGAGGAAATCGGTGTAGCCGTCGCCGGGCAGCACGATCGCGGGCGCGTCGGTGAAAGTGACGGTCGCGTGCGGGATCTCCGGCGCGAACGGCGCGGGGGGCAGATCCGTCACCACGACGCCCGGCGCCGAGGTCTCGACGAGCGCGGCCCGCAGCATGTTGCGACCGTCGGCCGCGGCGCCCGCGCTGGCGATGACCACCAGCCTGCGCGCCAGACTGCCCAGCGTGGTGAAGGCCTTGGTGCCGCTGACCGTCGCAGCGCCGTCGCGCTCGGTCAGCGCGGTGCGGATGGCAGAGGGGTGCGCGCCGCCCGCCTCGGTCGCCGACACCGCGACCGCGTCCTCGGCGGGCAGTTCGGGCAGCAAGGCGCGCAGCGCCTCCTGGTAGCCGGAGAGGAACGCGAAGCCGAGCCGGTCGGCCGCGAAACCGCCCGCGATGGCGGCGTCGACGGGTTCGGCGAAACGGGCGGCGACCGCGCGATGCCGCGCCCAGGCGGCCGTCACGGAGTCGACCGGATCGCCCGGCGGTTCGGTCAGCAGATAGTCGAGCACAGAGTCCACTCCTGCACGCTAGCCCGACCACGGCCGGAGACCGACTGTTCGGCCGGACTGGTAGCCCGCGCCGGGTCCTCCCTCAGTTCCCGATTCGACCGCGTACGACGCGGCCGCCGTCGCTCCGGTGTGAGCTCGAGCAAACATTCGGACACACCCAGGCTCCGGTCAGCGGATTCTCAGGACTCGCGGGTATCACTGAGGGGTCCTATCCGCCTCGGGAGGAGTCTGACCTGTGAAACAGCCGGACGAGGACCGCAGAAAGGAACTCTTCGACGCCGAGGCCCGCATCTCGTGGGTGCTCGCGGCGCTGGCCGGTCTGATCGGCGCGGCGGCCTTTATGCACACTGCCGGTTACTTCGTCACGTTCATGACGGGCAATACCGAGCGCTCCGTGCTCGGCTACTTCCACGAGGAACCCGACGTCGCCGCCGCGGCCGCGCTGCTGCTCGTCTCGTTCCTGTCCGGCGTGGTCGTCGCCTCGTGGTGTCGCAGGCGCTACTGGTCGGGTCATCCGCACGGACCCACTCTGCTCACCACCGCGTGCCTGACCTTGGCCACCGTCATCGACCTGGCGCTCTACCTCGTGACGGATACGACCAAGATCGATTTCGTCCCGATCCTGTTCGTCGCCTTCGGCGTCGGAGCGCTGAACACCTCGTTCGTCAAGGACGGCGAGGTCTCGGTGCCGCTCAGCTACGTCACCGGCACACTGGTGAAATTGGGCCAGGGCATCGAACGTCACGTCAGCGGGGGCGACTACGCCGACTGGCTCGGCTACTTCCTGCTGTATCTGTCGTTCGGGCTCGGCGCCCTGCTCGGCGGTCTGCTGAGCTTGATGGTCGCGGGCTGGGCGATGCTGATCACCGCGACGGTGGTGTGCACCCTCGTGACCGGCTACACCTACCTGCATCTGGACAAGCACGGCCCGCTGCCGATCGAGGAACGCCGCGAGACAAACGACGCATAAACGTTTCATCAGCGCGTTCCGCGGCTACAGTCGAGGCATGGCCATCGCCTGCTCGAGCGTTGTCGCCGCGCCCCGGTCCGAGGTCTTCGCCTGGTACGCCCGCCCCGGCGCCTTCACCAGGCTCGCGCCGCCGTGGCAGCCCGTCTCCCTGATCGCCGAGACCGATTCCCTCGCCGACGGACGCGCGGTGCTCGGCCTGCCCGGCGGGCTGCGCTGGGTGGCCAGGCACGATCCCGACGGCTACCAGCCGCCGCGGCGTTTCGTCGACGCCGTCACCGCGGACGGCCTCGCCTCCGAGCCGGCGGCCCGGCTGCTGCGCTGGCGGCACGTGCACGAATTCGAAGAGGTCGACGCACGGCACACCCGCGTGATCGATCGGGTGGACACACCGATCCCCGAATTCGTCCTGCGGCCGACGTTCGACTACCGATACCGCCAGCTCGCCGACGACCTGCTCGCGCACCACCGCGCCGCCGAGCACGGCTTCGGCACGACGACCATCGCGGTGACCGGGGCATCGGGCTTGATCGGCACCGCGCTGTGCGCCTTCCTGAGCACCGGTGGTCACCGCGTGCTTCGCCTCGTCCGTCATCCGGCGCGCGCGCCGGACGAACGCCGATGGGACCCCGCCGATCCGGATCCCGCGCTGTTCGACGGTGTGGATGCGGTGGTGCACCTGGCGGGCGCGTCGATCGCGGGACGGTTCACCGAGGACCACAAGCGGGCCGTCCGCGAGAGCAGGATCGGACCGACACGCAAGCTCGCCGAACTCGCCGCGCGATCCGGACTTTCGACCTTCGTCAGCGCCTCCGCCATCGGCTTGTACGGCTACGACCGCGGCGACGAGACGCTCACCGAGGAAGCCGACCGTGGCGACGGCTTCCTCGCCGAGGTGGTCGCGGATTGGGAGGCGGCCACCGGCCCCGCCGAAGACGCGGGCATCCGCACGATCCGGGTCCGCACCGGCATCGTGCAATCCCCGCGGGGCGGCACCTTGCGGTTGCTGCGTCCGCTGTTCGGTGCGGGCCTCGGCGGCCGGATCGGCGACGGGCGCCAATGGCTGTCCTGGATCGGGCTGGACGACCTGGTCGACGTGTACCACCGCGCGCTCTGGGACGAATCCCTCGCGGGCCCGATCAATGCCGTTGCGCCGCAGCCGGTCCGCAACAGCGAATACACCGAGGTGCTCGCGCACGTGCTGCACCGTCCCGCCCTGCTGCCGGTGCCCGACTTCGGTCCGGCCCTGCTGCTCGGCAGGCAGGGCGCGCGTGAACTGGCCGCCGCCGACCAGCGCGTGCTACCGACCCGGCTGGTCGCCGCGGGCCACATGTTCCGAACTCCCGACCTCGACGCGACCCTGCGTCACCTGCTCGGCCGAATCCCACGGTGAAATCCGCTGGGCCGACTCGCCGCCGGTCGCTCTCAGCGCAGCCGATCCACCGCCGCGGCGAGACTTTCCACCCGCTCGGCGGCATCGGGCAGGATCACGTCGTCCCAGCCGGGACCTCCTGCGAACACCCGGGCCCCCGCCGCGAGACACGCGCGCACCGCAGAAGTCAGCGCCGTCGACTCGCGCTGCGACCAGAGCAGCACCGCGGCCGGTTTCGCGGGCCGGGCCAAGGCGTCGACGAGCGCCGCGGTCGGCACATCGGGGCCGAGCATCCGGGCGCCGACCCCGCGTTCGGCCAGCGCGGCCCGCAGCACGTCGAGCGGCAGCGCGTGCGTTTCGCCGCTCGTACAGGCGAGCACGGCGCTCGCGGGGCCGACCGGCGGATTGGTGCGCTGCATCGCGGCCGCGACGCACCAGGACAACAGATGCTCGACATCCACGCAGTCCTCGCCGCCGCCCTGCCGCGCGACGATGTCGGCGAAAGCGGGACGGCACAACCGTTCCCAGGTGTCGACGACGCCGTAAGCGCGGAGGTGCGATTCCACCAGCGCGCTGACCGTGCCGGTCTCCAGGGCGAACGCGGCGGCGAGCAACGCGTCCCGGTCGCCGAGCCCGAGCGCGGGTCCGCGCGCGGCCGCGGCGGCGCCTGCCGGGCTCGCACCACCCTGGATCAGCGCGAGCATGCGCTCCAGCACCGCGATGTCGGTCTCGGAGTAGAGCCGGTGGCGGCCGGGCCGGTCCTGGGCGGGCCCGATCCGGTAGCGCCGGTTCCAGCTGCGCAGCGTCGCGGTCGGGATACCGAGACGCTCGGCCACCGCGCGCACCGTGTAACCGGCCGCGTCGGAGGTGGGAACGGAACCGGCGGGCATCGTCTCATTCTGCCCGGTCGACACCGTCCCGCTGAGCACGGACGCCCGGATTCGCGTCGTTCCTGATGAACTTTTTGCATCGTTTATGCATCGTTGACTGATAGCATGGCGAGTGTCACCGACCCGAGGAGCTGTCATGGACTCTCGCCGAACAGCGTGGTGGTGTGTGCGCCTGGCTTCTGTCGTCGTGGCGGCGGGCGCGGCCGCCGGAACGGCGGCGGCCGAACCGCCCGCCCCGGTATCCAGTTTGGAGCTGGACCGCTACCTCGGACAGTGGCGTCAGCTCGCCGCGATCCCCCAGTACTTCAGCCTGGCCTGCGCCCGCGACACCACCGCCGACTACGCGCTCGATCCGCGTGGCGACATCGCCGTGCACAATCGGTGCATCACGTGGACGGGCGCGGTCAACGAAATCCGCGGCACCGCGACGGTCAACGATCGAGCCACGGGCGCGCAGCTGCACGTCAGCTTCCCCGGCGTGCCGACCCAGGACCAGCCGAACGGGCCGACGAACTACATCGTCACCGCGCTCGGCCCGGACTACTCGTGGGCCGTCGTCACCAACCCGACCCGGAGCTCAGGATTCGTGCTGGCCCGCGATCCCGCACTCGACCCGCGGGGATGGGCAGACGTACGCGCGGCGATCATCGCGGCGGGCCAGGACCCGTGTACGTATCTCACCTCGCCCACCATCGGCGGGCTGTCCGCGATCGAACCACTGTGCGCGACATGAGGTTCGAGCTGGTGCGGGCCCCGCGAGGGCCGCGTTCGCGCCGGTGCGGCAGAGCCGCCCGTGCCGGCGCGGCGCGTCCCTCGTGGGGCCCGCGGCGGCGGTGCGGAGGCGGCCGATGACCACCACGGTGGCGCTGTTCACCCGCGACCTGCGAGTGCACGACAATCCGGTGCTCACGGCGGCGCACCGGGAAGGCGACGCGGTGGTTCCGCTGTTCGTCGTCGATCGCGACCTGGTGCCGGATCACTGCCCGCCCAACCGTGCTCACTTCCTCGCCGCCGCACTGGCCGAACTCGACGACGAACTGCGCGCCATCGGCGGACGGCTGGTGCTGCGCCGCGGCGACGTCGTGGACGAGGTCGACCGGCTCGTCGCCGAAATCGGCGCGGCGAGCGTGCATCTCGCCGAGGACGTGAGCCGGTACAGCCGCGCGCGCGAACAAGCGTTACGAGACCGACTGCGGCGCGGCGACTGTCGGGTGCACGCGCACGCCGCCACGGTCACGGCGACCGACCCCGAGCTGCTGACGCCGTCGACCGGCCGCGATCACTTCGCGGTCTTCACCCCCTACTTCCGGCGCTGGACGGAAACACATCAGCGCAAGCCGCTCGGCACACCGCGCGCCCTCACCCTGCCGCGGATCTCCGGTGACGCGCTGCCCGATCCCGGCGACCTGAGCTCGGGCGAGCCGTCACCGCAGCTGACCGTGGGCGGCGAGACCACGGGCCGAAAACTGCTCCGCGACTGGCTGTCCGGCCCGCTCGCCGGGTACGCGCGGCACAGCGACGATCTGGCCGCCGATGCCACCTCCCGGCTCTCGCCTTACCTGCACTTCGGCTGCCTCTCCCCCACCGAGGTGGTGCGCCGAGTCGACATGTCGACCGAGGGCGGGCACGCCTTCGCCAGGCAGCTGGCCTGGCGCGATTTCCATCACCAACTCCTCGCCGCCCGGCCCGACGCCGCCTGGCACGACTATCGCGCGCGACCGATCCGCTGGCGCGACGATCCGGAGGCGGTGGACGCGTGGCGAGAAGGACGCACCGGCTACCCGATCGTCGACGCGAGCATGCGGCAACTGCGCGCCGAAGGCTGGATGCCGGGCCGAGCGCGACTGATCGCGGCCAGCTTCCTCACCAAATCCCTTCGGGTGCACTGGCGCATCGGCGCGGACCATTTTCTGCACTGGCTCGTCGACGCCGATCTCGCCAACAACCAGCTCAACTGGCAGTGGGTGGCGGGCACCGGCACCGACACCAGGCCGAACCGAGTACTGAACCCGCTGCGCCAAGCCAAACGCTACGACCCCGAAGGGGATTACGTCCGGCGTTGGATCCCGGAACTCGCGCACCTCGATGGCCCGATGATCCACACGCCGTGGCGCGCGGACGCCGACTATCCCGCACCGATCATCGACTGCGTCGGCATGTGACGGCCGATGAACACGCCGTACTGCGACTGTCGGTATCGGCGATTACGTTTGGCCGAGTGGATAATTCACGACAGCCAATGCGGAGCGAGTTCGCCGCTCTCGTGCGCCGACACCTCGACGATCTCGGCATCGAGGGCGCGAAGTATCAGCCCGGGGAGTTCTGCTTCGAACTGCCCGACGGCCTGGTCATCAACCTGCACAACATCTTCCGCGACACCGCCGAGACGACGCCGGAGGACCGTTCGGAGCGCGTCACGCGATTCCTCAGGGCGCTGACCGCCGACGACGAGGTGCCCACGGATTGGGAATCGGTCCGGCCCATGATCTTTCCGGCGCTGCGCCCGTCCACTTACGGAGGGCTCGGTTTTCGGCCGCTCTCCCGGCCTGCCTTTCCCTTCGTCGACGAACTGATCGTGATCGACCTGCCCGACAGGCGCGTGATCGTCACGAACGATCACGTGAAGAGCTGGGGCATCACCCCCTACGAAGTGTTCGACGCCGCGCGCGAGAACCTCGCCGAAAAGGCGCCCGCCCTCGAGCTGGAGGAGGGCGGCTACTCCCGCATCGTCGACACCGGCGACCTCTACGCGACCTCCTGGCTGTTGCTGCCCGGCTGGCTGTCCTCGCTGGGCGCCGAGGGTCGCCGCGCCGTCGCCTTCATCCCCGAGGACGAATGCCTCATCCTCGCGCTGGACGAACCCGAACTCCTCGCGCACCTCTTCGACGCCGCCGAGGAGCAGTACGTCGACGCGGTGCGGCGCCTCTCACCCCAGGCCTACACCACCAACGGGAACGGCGTGGTCGTCCCGTTCGACCTGGCGGGCCCGCACCCGCAGCTGCACGCCGCCCACCGGGCGCGCGGCGGTCTGGCCAGCACCGAGTACCACGCCCAGCAGGGCGAGCTCATCGAGGCGCTGGACGAGGAGGACGGCTTCGCCCCCTACGGCATCGACCCTGCCTATCCCTCCGAGCTCCACTTCGCGGCCGGCGACAGCGGTTCCTACACCATTGCTCCCTGGGCGGCCGAGGTCGAGACGCTGCTCCCCGAAGCCGACTACATCGATCTCTGCCTGACCGACGAGAACAACGAGATCGTCGAAACCCTCGCCATCCCCTTCGCCACCCTCGCGGAAGTCACCGAGCTCACCCCGGTCCCCACCTTGAACCCGCCCCGCTACCTGGCCAGAAACTGGCCCGACGCCCCCACCCTCGCGCGCCTGCGCGCCCTCGCGGTCGACCTCTAGCCGAAAACGGGAATCGGCGCGTGCTCACGGAAGCGCGCGCCGATATGCGTGGAGCCTAGGGGAATCGAACCCCTAACCCCTGCCTTGCAAAGGCAGTGCTCTGCCAATTGAGCTAAGGCCCCGTGCCCCGTAGCTGGGATGGAGTGAGCCCCGTGGCTGGAATGGATTTCAGCGAGTGGTGACCTCGTGCCACAAGTCCGCTTCGTCGCGCTTGCGCAGCTTGGTGATTCCGAAGAGAACCGCGACCACGACACCGACCGTGAGAAGAAGTTTCATGGTCCCCACCCTACTCGGCACACGGCCGGAACCGAATGCCGCGCGGGCGCGTCATAGACAACGAGCGAACACCTGTGCGCACAGAAGTCTTCGCTCCCGAGCCGCCGCGAAGCGCCACCGAAGGATCGGCCCTTTTCGTTCGGCCGCAAGGAAGTTCGTGATGGTAACGTCCGGCCCCGGCGCATCCGGGTATGCCGTGACGTCATGGGAGAGGGAAGGGGAGTCCGATGATCGGCGAGGATCTCGGCGACGCCGCCGAGAATTTGACCCGCTGGGCGGAGAATCTCGAGCGCAAAGCACAGAAATATCAGGATTTGCAGGGCCGGATGGCGGCACTGACGATCACCGAGTCCACCAGCGACAACCGGATCGGCGTGACGGTCGACAGCAATGGCGTGCCGACCGCGATCCACCTGGCAGCAAGCACCAGGGGTATGGATCCCGCCGCCGTTTCCTCGGCCATCATGTCGTGCCTGCGCAGCGCTCAGGCCAAGCTGCGCAGCAATGTCACGGCCCTCGTGCATGAGATGGTCGGCGATGACGGGCCCGGTGCGGGCATCATCGGACAGTACGCGCAGCGTTTCCCCGATCCCGAACCACAATCGCCGACGCCGCTTTCCTCTGCCCCGCAGGCGCCGAGCCACACGGCACCGCAGACGCCCACTTATCCGCCGCAGACGCCCAGCTACACGCCACAGCAGACACCCTCCGGATGGCCGTCGGCCGCGCCGCCGTCGGATGCGCCGCCGCGGCCCACAAGCCGGAAACCCGATCGAGACCAGATCGTCCGCCCGGATGAGCGCGACGAGGACGATGCGTACTACAACCGAAAGTCGTGGTTGATCTGACCATGGGAAATCCTGACGCCGTGTCGGTCGACCCCGAGGAAGTACGCAATCATGCGACCTCGCTCGAGACCCTGATGACGAGCTTGACCATGTCGCTGGAGGCCGCGAGCTATCTCGGGTCCGCTGATGACGGATTCGGTACCTATCCCCGGCCCCTCGTAAAAATGGTCTTCGATGACGATCAACGCGGCATGGTCGACGCGCTGCGCAAGCTCTCGGAGACTGTCGCTGCCCTACCGGACAACCTGAAGACGGTGGCAACAACGTTCGAAGACGTCGACGGAAAGATCGCGACGTCGCTCGCCGAACTGCAAGAGCAGATCCGCAACTCTAATGGGGCACGATGAGTTTCAACGACCAGCCGGTGCCCGAGAACGACCTGATCGACAAGGGCGTCGACCATCGCACTCAGTACTACCAGGAGGATGTCTCTTTCCTGTCGAACGTCGGCTTGGCGGGCGACGAAGAACTAGGCGGCATCGGGGTAACGAAAGGCACGTTGGCCGGGGATGCCTGGGACATCTACGGGAACATCCGGGCGGGCAACATTGGGGAGTCCGTCTTCGGCGCGGCCGGTGTCGGCGCGTCCATAGCAGAAGCGATCACCGATCCATTCGCATTCGTCGGCGGCCAGATCGCACGGTGGATGTTCGAGCACATCGAGCCGATGCGCCAAGCCCTCGAATCGCTGGCGGGTAATCCCACCATGGTCGAGGCGTACTCGACGTCCTGGTTCGAAATTTCCAAAGAACTGACCGGTATAGGTGAGGCGTGGAAGACGGGCCTCACAACGGACATCTCGACGTGGACCGGCAGCGCGGGCGACGCGTACCGCAACCGCGCCAACGAGCTCATCGACAAGATCAGCACGGCCGCCGGACTTGCGGCCGGCCTCTCCATGGATCTTGTGTCGAAGTGGGTCGACATCGCCCGCACTTTGGTGCGAGACATCCTGTCGAGCATGATCGGTGCGGCGATCGGATACACGATCGAACTCGCTGTGACCGCTGGTGCGGCGGCCGGACACGTCATCGCGTCGGCGCTTCGTCGTTTCGCCCGGGACAGCCTGGAGATCTCGGTCTACCTGAAAGATCTCGCGAAATCGTTCATGGACCTCAAAACGTACCGGGAGCCCGCAGCGAAGTTCATGGCGCATCTCATGGGCATGGACGAGGAACCGGAAGCACAACCCGCCTAGCTCATTGGATGGAGTCCC
Organism: Nocardia sp. bgisy134; assembly: GCF_965341865.1. Taxonomy (GTDB): domain Bacteria; phylum Actinomycetota; class Actinomycetes; order Mycobacteriales; family Mycobacteriaceae; genus Nocardia. The sequence goes on along the minus strand of NZ_CBDQZP010000032.1, from coordinate 21,675 downwards.
AGTTGTACAACGATTTTCCGAGCGAGCACCAGCGCGCAAGCGAACCGATCGAGCACGGTCCGTCTGCCATTGGACCGCAAGGCCTTCCGCTGAAGCACGGCACCGCGCACCACCCGATAGACGCATACCGATCGGAGGCGGGGCCGACAGGCATTCTGGTGGATACCGGGTACTACCGTTATTGGCTCCTGGGGCCCGCGTACGCCTCGGCGCGGCCCCATATCCTGGTGAACGGCATCGAAGTGCGCGAGACGAAATGGGGACTCACCCAGGTTCCGGTCGGTCCCGGCGTCCACCACCTCGAAGTCTTCACCGGCGGGCCCAATCGGTTCTGGTCGGGAAGGACCTGGTCCAAACGACAGCCCATCGGTTTCGCCGATGCAGCCGTACCGGTTCGGTCCGGTCAACAAACCACTGTCCACTACCGCTCACCTTCGCTGTATCTGTTCAAGGGCGCGATCGGCCCGGAACCGATGGAGTGCCCAGGGATGTGGTGGGTGTGGGTGAGCTGGGCGCTGATCGGTTCATTAGCGCTGATGATTCTCTACGGAGTGATAGCTGACTTGGTCAGCTGACGAGAGCTCGATCCGCCGCTACTACCGCAACGATGTGGACGACGCCATCCGAGGCCGAGAACAACAGCTGATAGCTGTTCCTCGGCCCGGAACGGGCGCGCCGATCGCGGCCCGAAAAAGCGGAGAGCGTGCGATTTTACGGCGGTTACCTCAGCCCGGAGCGCGATCACGCGACGCAACAAAGACGTGTTGTGGAGCCTAGGGGAATCGAACCCCTAACCCCTGCCTTGCAAAGGCAGTGCTCTGCCAATTGAGCTAAGGCCCCTTGCCTACGGGAAATGGCGTCGGACCGCCAGAATGGTCGTAGACCGGAATGGGAGTGGGCCTAGGAGGACTTGAACCTCCGACCTCTTCGTTATCAGCGAAGCGCTCTAACCGCCTGAGCTATAGGCCCGTGTGACATCGGTTCAGGGTCGTGTACTGGAACATACCAACCTGAACCCGCCGAGGAGAAAGGTTACCCGACGCCACCGGATTCAACCAAAACGGCTGGTAGCAGGCCTGGAGCGGGCAATTTCCAGCCGCCCGCGACAGCGGGGGCAACCGACTCGACAGGCCGATGCCTCGCCGCACACGGCAACGGCCGGTATCCACCCCGAAGGGCTGATACCGGCCGTTGCCGAGAACTTCCGCGGCTCGGGTGCCTCCGCCTTCGCTCCACTGTGCGCGGAGCTGTCGACGGAACTCGCCCGGCTGCGCGATTAGTCCGGGTCCGCGAGGGTGACCTGGATGCCGCCGACCAGATCGCAGCACTGGTTGTAGATGAACGTGCCCACCGTGCCGAGCGCGGTGAACAGCACCACGTTGATCAGCCCGATGACGCCGGCGTAGCCGAACACCGTGCCCGCATCGATCAGGCCCACCGAACCGCTGTCCTGGGACACCATGTCGGTGAAGGTGTTGTTCAGGCGCTCCCACACGCCCATACCCTCGAGCACGATGTAGAGCAGGCCGACGGCGAGCATCCACACGAAGAACAGCGCCACGCTGATCACCAGCGAGATCTTCAGCGTCGACCAGGGGTCGATGCGGCGGATCTGCACGGTGGCGCGCAGCGGCTCACCGGAGGTGGCGGCCGCGGCCATCGCGACCGGCGCCGCGGGCGAGATGTGCCCCTGCGGGGCCATGCCGACGGGTTCGGGGTGCGGTAGTGGGTGCCGGATCTCGGACAGGTCGGGCATGTCCTTGATGAGTTCCGGCCGCGCGATGCTGCGGGTGGGTCCGTCGATGCCGACCGATTTCACCATCGCCGCTTCCTTGCGCGCCGCCTTGGCCGCGAGGTCGGCCGTGGTGCGGGCATTGGTGGCGCCGCCGCCCAGGCCGACTGCCGCGCCGCCACCGGCGCCGTTGCCCATCCCGCCGCCACCGCCCGCGGCGGCCGCGCCGTTGCCCACCCCGCCACCGCCCGCGGGCGGCCTGCCCGCGACCGGCGCCTGACCGGGCCGATACAGGTTGGACTGCGGCTCGCGCTGGGGCAGCTGCGACCAGCCGTCCTTGTACTGCGCCTGACCGCCGCCCGGCCCCTTCTTCTCCGGGCCGTCGGGACCGCCGCCTGGTTCGGCGGACGGGCCCATCCGCACGGTCTCCTGGTCGAACCCTTCCTTCGCGCCGCCGGACTCCGGTGCACCCTGCTTCGGCGCGAAATCGCCTTGCTTGCCCGCATTCTGCTGCGGCTGGCCACCCTGCTGGCCACCGGCCGGCTGTCCGGATTCGGGCGCGCCCGGCCTGGGGATCGGCCGCGGCGGAATCGGGGACGGTGCGATCCGCTCGGTCACACCATTCGTGGGGTGCCCGTCATTCGGCTGATTCGGAGTGGTCAATGGGAATCCTTAGATCCGTTCGTTGCCGCCGCTGGAGGGTTACTGCTGAGAGGAACCGGAGTCGTCGCCACCGTCGACCTGATCGGGTTCGTCGGCGTTGCGCGCGATAGCAAGCAACGTATCGCCCTCGGCGAGGTTCATCAATCGCACGCCCTTGGTCTGTCGCCCCGCCTTGCGAACCTGCTTTGCCGCCGTCCGGATGACTCCACCGCCGGACGTGATCGCGTAGAGCTCATCCTCGTCGTCGACGATGAGCGCACCGACCAGAGTGCCACGCCGGGCGTCGAACTGGATAGTCAATACACCTTTACCGCCACGTCCCTGCGCGGTGTACTCCTCGATGGCGGTGCGCTTCGCGTAGCCGCCCGAGGTCGCGACCAGCAGATACGTTTCGGGCCGAACGACGTTGAGCGACAACAGCTCGTCGTCGGCGTTGAACCGCATGCCCTGCACGCCGGAGGTGGCGCGGCCCATCGGACGCAGCGCCTCGTCGGTGGCCGAGAAGCGGATCGACTGGCCCTGCGCCGAGACGAGCAGCAGGTCGTCGTCCGCCGAGCAGAGCACGGCGCCGACCAGCTCGTCCTCGTCGCGCAGGTTCACCGCGACGATGCCGCCGCTGCGGTTGGAATCGAAGTCCGACAGCCTCGATTTCTTCACGAGGCCATTCTTCGTGGCCAGCACCAGATACGGGGCGTCTTCGTAGGATTTGATCTGAATGATCTGGGCGATCTTCTCGTCCGGCTGGAAAGCCAGCAGGTTGGCCACGTGCTGACCGCGCGCGGTGCGGTTGGCCTCGGGCAGCTCGTACGCCTTGGCGCGGTAGACCCGGCCCTTGTTCGTGAAGAACAGCAGCCAGTCGTGCGTCGAGGTGACGAAGAAGTGCTTGACGATGTCGTCCTGCTTGAGACCCGCGCCCTGCACGCCCTTGCCGCCGCGCTTCTGCGAGCGGTAGAGATCGGTCTTGGTGCGCTTGGCGTAGCCGGTCTCGGTGATGGTGACGACCACGTCCTCGCGGGCGATCAGATCTTCGTCGGCCACGTCGCCGTCGGCCGCGATGATCCGGGTGCGCCGCTCGTCGCCGTACTTCTCGACGATCTCGGCCAGCTCGTCGCGCACGATCGCGCGCTGCCGCTCCGGCTTGTCGAGAATGTCCTTGTAGTCGGCGATTTCGCTCTCGATCTTGGCCAGATCGTCGACGATCTTCTGCCGCTCCAGCGCGGAGAGGCGCCGCAGCTGCATGTCGAGGATGGCGGTGGCCTGGATCTCGTCGATCTCGAGCAGCTGCATCAGGCCGGTGCGCGCGGTGTCGGTGTTGGCCGAACGCCGGATCAGCGCGATGACCTCGTCGAGCGCGTCGAGCGCCTTGACCAGGCCGCGCAGGATGTGGGCCCGCTCCTCGGCCTTGCGCAGCAAGTAGCGGGTACGCCGGACGATGACTTCCAACTGGTGATCGACGTAGAGCCGGATCATCTGGTCCAGGCGCAGTGTGCGCGGCACACCGTCGACGATCGACAGCATGTTGGCGCCGAAGCTGGTCTGCAGCTGGGTGTGCTTGTAGAGGTTGTTCAGCACCACCTTGGCGACGGCATCACGCTTGACCGTCACCACGATTCGCATGCCCGCGCGGTCGGAGGACTCGTCGTGGATATCCGAGATACCCGCGATCTTGCCGTCTTTCACCTGCTCGGCGATCGAGTTGATGAAGTTGTCGGTGTTGACCTGGTACGGCAGCTCGGTGATGACGATCGTGGTGCGACCGCGGTTGTCCTCTTCGATCTCCACCACACCGCGCATGCGGATCGAGCCGCGACCGGTCGTGTAGGCGTCGTTGATGCCCTGGTTGCCGACGATCAGGCCGTGCGTCGGGAAGTCCGGACCCTTGACCCGCTCCATGCACGCGGCGAGGGTGCTCTCCTCGTCCGCGTCGTGGTTCTCCAGCGCCCAGTAGATCGCCTCGGCGAGCTCGTTGAGGTTGTGCGGCGGAATGTTGGTCGCCATGCCGACCGCGATGCCGTTGGAGCCGTTCATCAACAGGTTCGGCACCCGGCTGGGGAGAACCACCGGCTCCTGCGAACGACCGTCGTAGTTCGGCGTGAAATCGACCGTTTCGTGGTCGATTTCCCGCAGCAGCTCCATCGCGAGCGGCGTCAGGCGGCACTCGGTGTACCGCATGGCGGCCGCGCCGTCGTTGCCGCGCGAGCCGAAGTTGCCCTGGCCGTCGACCAGCGGGTAGCGCAACGACCACGGCTGGGCCATGCGGACCAGGGTGTCGTAGATCGAGGCGTCACCGTGCGGGTGGTAGTTACCCATGGTCTCGGCGACCGGACGCGCGGACTTCACGTAGCCGCGGTCGGGACGGTAGCCGTTGTCGTACATCGCGTAGAGCACGCGGCGGTGCACCGGCTTGAGGCCGTCGCGCACATCGGGCAGCGCGCGGCCCACGATCACGCTCATCGCGTAATCGATGTAGCTGCTCTGCATTTCGTTCTGGATGTCGACCGGCTCGATCCGGTCGCCTGCACCACCGTTCGGGGGCAGCGTTGTCTCAGTCATGCGGTCTCCTTAGCGGGGCGTGAAAAGGCTGAATGGCAGCGGGTTCTCACGCCGGCTACACGTCGAGGAAGCGAACGTCCTTGGCATTGCGGGTGATGAAGCTGCGACGCGCCTCGACGTCCTCGCCCATCAGGACGGAGAACAGCTCGTCGGCCGCGGCCGCGTCATCGAGCGTCACTTGACGAAGCACCCGCACCGCGGGGTCCATCGTGGTCTCCCACAGCTCCTTGGCGTTCATCTCGCCGAGACCCTTGTAGCGCTGGACGCCGTCGTCCTTGTTGATCTTCTTGCCCGCCGCGAGGCCCGCCTCGAGCAGACCGTCGCGCTCCCGGTCGGAGTAGGCGAACTCCGGATCACTGCGCTGCCACTTGAGCTTGTAGAGCGGCGGCTGGGCCAGGTAGACGTGTCCGTGCTCGACCAGCGGCCGCATGAAGCGGAACAGCAGGGTCAGCAGCAGGGTCGAGATGTGCTGGCCGTCCACGTCGGCGTCGGCCATCAGCACGATCTTGTGATAGCGCAGCTTGGCGATGTCGAACTCGTCGTGGATGCCGGTGCCGAAGGCGGTGATGATCGACTGGACCTCGTTGTTCTTGAGGACCCGGTCGATGCGCGCCTTCTCGACGTTGATGATCTTGCCGCGCAGCGGGAGGATCGCCTGGTACATCGAGTCGCGGCCGGACTTGGCCGAGCCACCGGCGGAGTCGCCCTCGACGATGTAGATCTCGGACTTGCTCGGGTCCTTCGAGCGGCAGTCGGCCAGCTTGCCGGGCAGACCGCCCAGATCGGTGGCGGACTTGCGGCGGACCAGCTCGCGCGCCTTGCGGGCCGCGACGCGCGCCTGCGCCGAGGAGACCGCCTTCTGCACGATGGTCTTCGCGTCGGCCGGGTTGGCCTCGAACCAGTGCGCGAGGTGCTCGTTGCAGGTGCGCTGCACGAACGACTTGACCTCGGTGTTGCCGAGCTTGGTCTTGGTCTGGCCCTCGAACTGCGGGTCGGAGATCTTCACGCTCACGATCGCGGCGAGGCCCTCGCGGATGTCGTCGCCGGTGAGGTTGCCGTCCTTCTCCTTGAGCAGCTTCTTGTCCTTCGCGTACTTGTTCACCACCGTGGTGAGCGCGGCGCGGAAGCCCTCCTCGTGGGTGCCGCCCTCGTGGGTGTTGATGGTGTTGGCGAAGGTGTGCACGGACTCGGAGTAACCCGAGTTCCACTGCATGGCGACCTCGAGCTCGTGGCCGGTGCCCTTGCCGGTGAAGGCGACCACCGAGTTGTGGATCGGCTGCTTGGTCCGGTTGAGGTGCTTGACGAAGTCCTCGAGCCCGCCCGGGTAGTGGTAGGTGCGGACCTTGACCTTCGGCTCCGCGGCGACGGGCGCGTTCTCGTCGAGGTGCTTGGGCGCCTCGGCGGTGTCGCTGACGACTTCGTCGGTGATCTCGTTCTCGGAGACCCGCTGGTCGGTGAGGGTGATGGTGAGCCCCTTGTTCAGGAACGCCATCTCCTGCAGACGCCGCGCGACCGTCTCGAAATTGAAGGTCGTGGTCTCGAAGATCTCCGGATCCGGCCAGAACCGGATGGTGGTTCCGGTGCGCTTGGTCGCCTCGCCCTGCATCAGTTTGCCGGGCTTGGAGTCCTTGTACTCCTGGGTCCAGTGGTAACCGTCGTGGTCGACCTCGGCCTCGAGCCGACTGGACAGCGCGTTCACCACCGAGATGCCGACGCCGTGCAGACCACCCGACACCGCGTAGGCGTCGGAGTCGAACTTGCCGCCCGCGTGCAGCTGGGTCATGACCACCTCGATGGTGGGGATGCCCTGCGCGTGCATGCCGGTCGGGATGCCGCGGCCGTCGTCGACCACCTCGACGCCGCCGTCGGCGAGCAGGCTCACCTCGACCTTGGTCGCGTAGCCCGCCATCGCCTCGTCGACGGAGTTGTCGACCACTTCCCAGATCAGGTGGTGCAGGCCGCGCTCACCGGTAGAGCCGATGTACATGCCGGGGCGTTTGCGCACCGCCTCGAGTCCCTCGAGGACGGTGATGGAGGAGGCACCGTAATCCTGCTTGCCCGATGTCGCCTTGGTCGAATCGTTGGAGTCCTTGGCAGCCACTGGTCGGTAGCTCTCCTTACTTGCTGACCCCGACGCAGCGATCGCCACAGCGCAAGCGGGGCCCGGGTCTTGACAGGTCGAGATTCACGGGCCCACGCGGGGGCTGCGCGGAACGCGCCGAAGGTTCGCCGCTAGTTACGCCACCATCCTACTGGTAGACCCGCGCCACAATGCACCTACGACACCCCTGACGGCTTCATGGCTGCGAGAAATCGACCGACGACGAGTCGGGTCTTCCTCGCGACCGTTTCAGGGACTCTCAGATGTGCTCAGCACGCCGAGCCGAGCGCTCGCCGCGATCATCGGGAGACCGCGACCCGATCGACGAACTCGGCGGTGCGCGCGGCGAGGGCATCGGGATGCGAGATCGGCGACCAGTGCCTGGCCTCGATCTCGGTGCGGGTCAGGTCCGCCACCCACCGGTCGGCCTCGGCGTGCACCACCGGGCGCACCGCCCTGTCGCCGGTGGAGACGATCAGCTGCACCGGGACCGGCACCGGGCGCGGGCGCGGATTGCGCAGGTGCGCATGGATATTCGCACGGTAGAGCTTGAGGTTGTTGATCATGTCGGCGCGCAACGTCGGCGCGGTCTGTACCAGTGCGGGGTCGAGGCCGTCGAAGAAAGCGAGGAAGCGCGGCCAGCGACCGGACAGTGCGCGCAGCGCCGGATCGGGCAAGCCCGGGATCTGGAAGGCGACGGTGTAGGCCGAGGCGATGCCCTGCGCGAGCGATCCACGCAGCCGGGCCGCCGAGAACGGGCCGCGCAGGTACGCGCCGAGAAAGTCGAGGTTGGGACCGGAGACCGAGCTGAACGACGCGATCCGGTCGCCCGCCGCGGGGTCGCTGACGAGTTCCCAGCCGATCACCGAACCCCAGTCGTGCCCGAGCACGTGCACACGCTGCCCGGGCGCCACCGCGTCTACGACGGCGCGCACGTCGGCGGCCAGTTCCTCGATCCGATAAGCCTGGACCTCGGTGGGCACCGTGCTGTCGCCCGCGCCGCGATTGTCGAACGCGATGACCCGGTAGCGGTCGGCCAGCTCGGCGGCAACGCGATTCCACAGGATGTGAGTATCCGGCCAGCCGTGCACGAGCAGGATCGGCGTTCCCTCGGGATCGCCGCATTCGAACACCGCGAGTTCGACGTCGCCGCGGCGAACGGTCGTGTTGGCCGTGGCGGGGAACGGGCCCGCGGTGCTGATCGTCATCGATCCGTCTCCTGTGCGCGTTGTCGATCCGATGCAGGGCATGGGCGCAGCATCGGGCGTTCCACGTGAAGGCCGCAGGTCCCGAGGCGGGGACTGTGGAGATACCTGTGGATATGCGGATAAACGTAACACCGGGTATCGGATAATTGCCAGAGCGGATTCGGCACTCGACGGCCGAGCCCTGGCGGGCGATCAGCCGTACGTGTCGCGCGGACCGCGACCTTTGATGTGCCGCTCGCCCTTGCGCCAGCTGGGCGCGGCGGGGCCGGAGATCTTCAGCTGGGTCACCACACCGTGGCCGACGGCGGCGTTGATCTTCGCCAGGATCTGGCTCTGGAGCATGCGCAGCTGGGTCGCCCACGCGGTGGACTCGGCGGCGATGCTCAACACACCGTCCTTGAGCGCGATCGGGGTGGCATGCGAGGCGATGTCCTCGCCAACGACACCCGCCCAGCGGCCCAAAACCGTGCCCTCGGCGACCTTGCCGTCCCAGCCGCGGCCCTTGGCGATGCGGGTGGCGAGATGAGACAACAGCTGGGGATCGCGGTCGTCGGGGCGCGCGCCGGACCAGCCCGTGCGCCTGCGCGCGCCGGTACGCAGCTTCCGCACCGGCGAGGCCCTGCCCTGCCCGACCGACTTCCCGCTGGCCTTGGCCGCGGCCCGCGCCTCTTCGAGCGCGCGCCTGGCCAGGTCGATGCCGCGCAACTGCGGCTCACCGCCGGGCTGCTGAGCGCCCTGTTCGGGCTGATCAGTCATCGTCCCGCTCCGTTCGACCGCCTGGTTTGTCCCCAGATCTTGCTCTGTTGTCCCCAACCGCAGGCCGGTCGGGTTCGACGCCGAAACGCCCGGTCAGCGCACCGACCGTCGCGGGGTCGAACGCCTGTTCGTGGCGTTTTCCGGAGGTGCGGCGCAGTGCGGCCGCGATCGCCGAACGATTCCGCACCACTGTGGGAGAACACCTTTCGGCGAGGTTCTCCACAGGCGCTGGGGATGAATCGACAGTCCCGTCCCGACCCCGGTGCAGGGCAACTGTACGGGAGCCCGCCGACGAACCGTCGCACGCGTCGCCGCTCGCCCCGCGTCGGTGTTCCCCCTCTGTGCACAACCCGCGGACTTCCCTGTGGACAGCTTCAGGCGAATCCCGGTGCGGGCTCGACGATGCGTGAGGTGCGGTGCGTCGATTCCCCGGTGGTTTCCACCCGGAGCGGAACCGCGGCCAGTTCTTCTGGCACGTCCTCGGGCACTGCGGCGGTGATCAGTACCTGTTCGGCGCCCGCCGCGACCTCGGCGAGCGCGGTGCGCCGCCGCCGGTCGAGTTCCGCGAAGACGTCGTCGAGCAGCAGCACCGGTTCGGCTCCGGTCGAGCGGAGCAGGTCGAACGCGCCGAGGCGAAGGGCGAGAGCGAAGGACCAGGACTCGCCGTGGCTGGCGAAGCCCTTGGCAGGGGCGTCGCCGAGAACCAACTCGAGATCGTCGCGGTGCGGGCCCACCAGGCAGACACCGCGCTCCAATTCCTTGGACCGCGCCGCGGCGAGCTCCCGCAGCACGATCTCCTCCAGCGCCGCCGTGTCGCCTGCCTGCGGCTCCCGTGCGGGATCGAGGAACTCCGGCGGCAGATAGGCGCTGCGGTAACCGATTGCGGCGGGCCGGGATTCGGGCGCGATCGACCGATAGGCATGGGCGAGATGGGGATACAGGTCGTGCACCAGCCGTAACCGCTCGGCCAGCAGCACCGAGGCGTGCTCGGCCAGGTGCCCGTCCCACACGTCGAGGGTGCTCAGGTCGGCCCGCGATCTCGCTTGCCGCCCAGCGGTTTTCAACAGGGCGGAGCGCTGGCGCAGCACGCGGTCGTAGTCCGCGCGAACGCCGGCCAACCTGGGAAGCCGGGCTGTGCACAACTCGTCGAGGAATCTGCGGCGCTCCCCCGGGTCGCCGCGCACCAGCGCCAGATCCTCCGGCGCGAACAGCACGGTCTGCAGAATGCCGAGTATCTCCCTCGGTCTGCGCACCGGCGATCGGTTGATCTGCGCGCGATTGGCCGCGCCCTGGTTGAGCTCCACGTCAACGCGCAGCTCACGACCGGTGTTGACCACCGTGGCGCCGATCCGCGCTCGCTGCGCGCCCATCCGGATCAGTGGCGCGTCGGCGGCCACCCGGTGCGAGCCCAGGGTGGCCAGATAGCCGATCGCCTCGAGCAGGTTGGTCTTGCCGTTGCCGTTCGATCCCAAGAAAACCGTTCGGCCTGGGGATAATTCGAGTTCCGCGTGCTCCCAGGAGCGGAAGTCGCGCAGCGACAGCGCTCGGATGAACATTCGCTACACCGCCCCGGTCACCACGGGCGACGGCACCGGATCACGCACAGATGCTCAGCCCGGGAGCCGGACCGGCATCAGCAGGTAGATGTAGGAGCTGGCCAGCGCGGCGAAGGACCCGGAGTCGAGCACCGCGGGCTCCTCCTCGCTCGCCGGAAGCAGCACCGCGGGACGGCTGGGGGTGGTGAACCCGAAGGTGACCCGGTCGGAATGCAGCGCGGACAGGCCGTCCACCAGGTAGCCCGGGTTGAAGGCGATGGTCAGCGCTTCGCCGCGGAAATCGGCGGGCAGCCATTCCTCGGCGCGACCCGCGTCGTCGCCGCCTGCCGAGAGCAACAGGCCCTCGCTGGAGAACTCCAGACGCACCTGTGCACCGCGCTCGGCGACCAGGGCGACGCGCTTGATGGCCTCGGTCAGCGCCGCCACTTCCAAGGTGGCGATGGACGTGTGCTCCTTGGGGAGCAACTGACGGAACTTGGGGAATTCCGCGTCGAGCAGCCGGGTGGTGGTGCGGCGGCCCGCGTTGACGATACCGAGCAGACCGTCCGAGCCCGCGCCGGTGCCCAGCGAGAGCTGCACGGGGGCGTCGGAGGGGCCGAGCGTCTTGGCGGCCTCGGACAGCGTGCGCGCCGGGATGAGCACCGAGGTCTCGATATCGGTGCGGGCGGGCTGCCATTCGATGTGGCGCACGGCGAGCCGGAAGCGGTCGGTGGCCGCGAGAACGACCTGGGGACCCTCGATCTCGACGCGGATACCGGTGAGCATCGGCAGGGTGTCGTCACGGCCCGCCGCGACGGCGACCTGGCCGACGGCCTCGGAGAAGACGTCCACACTCAGTTCACCGGTCTGCTGCGGCACTTCGGGGAGCTGGGGATAGTCCTCGACGGGCATGGTGGGCAGCGAGAACTTGGCGCTGCCACAGGAGATCAGCACGCGGGTGCCGTCGACCGAGACGTCCACCGGCTTGTTGGACAGCGCCTTGGTGATGTCGGCGAGCAGGCGGCCGGAAACCAGGACCTCGCCGGGACCGGCGACCTCGGCCGCGACGCGCATCTGCGCGGAGACCTCGTAGTCGAATCCCGAGACGGTCAGTCCGTCCTCGCTCGCGACCAGCAGCACGCCACCCAGCACCGGCACCGGAGGCCGGGACGGCAGGCTGCGCGCGACCCAGGCGACGGACTCGGCGAAATCCTCTCGAGCGACCCGAAACTTCATGCTCGCAAGCTCCATCGCCCGATCTGTCCTCTCCCGGTTCCGTGATCCGTGTATTGCGTCCGTCCGAACACTGTTGGCTCGGACAGCGTGCTGGCTCGACAGCGTGTGGTTCTCGTCAGGGGGTGCTGGATCGGCCGCACCAGCAGTCTGGCACAGGCGACCGACTTAAAACCGTACCCGCGTGTGGCGCGGCTACCTAGTCCGACCCTCGATTCGCGCTCGCGTGTCCGGAGCGGATGTCTCTGTGTGCGACGGACCTGTCCCCTCTTCTCCTTGCCTGTGCAGACGAGTGGCTCCCGACCGGACGTTGCTCGACCGACTTTCCACACACCCTGTTTTGAAGAGAGATCTATAAGAAGAAGAACTGAAGTAGTAGTAGGCACTGTGGAATCTGTGGACTGAGCCCGTTTGCGCTGGTCCGGGGGTGTGGTGCCGTGGGGATGGCCGTCGGGTGACTCGAGGATGAATTCGAGGCGTCTGTGGAGGTTCGAAAACTGTCCCCCGTTCATCCTCGAGCCGTCCTCGAGTTGTTCCACCGGATTCACCCTGTTGTTCACACGTGTGCACCATTCGGTGGACAGCTCGAGGAATCCTCGAGGACTCCACACGGACTCCTCGAGGATTCCACAAGCCCTCGACCGAGACGAGGCTGGTCAGAGCCTGTGGGCAGATATCGATGGGGATGATGTTGATATCCGGCTGTGAGTGAAGGCCGACGGACCCATCCCCAGTCCTGTGCACCAACCGGTGGACAAACCGGTGGATTCCTCGAGGACTCCACAAGGATTCCTCGAGGAATCCACAACGCACAAAAAAGCACCGCCCCTGGTCAGAGGCGGTGCAGGGTTGTGGAGAACGCTCAGCGCGAGCGCTGTTTGATTCGGGCTGTGAGTTCCTGGACCTGGTCGTAGACGCGGCGCCGTTCGGTCATCTCCTTGCGAACTTTCTTCTCCGCGTACATGACCGTGGTGTGGTCGCGGCCGAACGCCTGGCCGATCTTGGGGAGCGATAGGTCGGTGAGCTCGCGGCACAGGTACATGGCGATCTGTCTGGCCTGCGCCAGCGGCCTCGCCTTGCCGGGGCCGGTCAGCTCCTCCAGCGTGGTGTTGAAGTACTCCGCGGTCACGGCCATGATCGTCGCCGCGTTGATCTCCAGCGCGGCGGTGTCGGGCATCAGATCCCGCAGCACCACTTCGGCCAGGGGCAGATCCAGTGGCTGACCGTTGAGCGAGGCGAACGCGGTGACCCGGATCAGCGCGCCTTCGAGCTCGCGGATGTTGCGTTCCACCCGGCTGGCGATCAGTTCCAGCACGTCGTGCGGCACGTCGAGCCGATCCATCCGCGCCTTCTTGCGCAGAATGGCGATGCGGGTCTCCAGTTCCGGCGGTTGCACGTCGGTGATCAGGCCCCACTCGAACCGGGTCCGCAGCCGCTCCTCGAGGGTGGCCAGCTGCTTGGGCGGACGGTCGGAGGAGACCACGATCTGCTTGTTGGCGTTGTGCAGCGTGTTGAAGGTGTGGAAGAACTCCTCCTGGATGCCTTCCTTGCCCTCGATGAACTGGATGTCGTCGACCAGCAGGATGTCGGTCTCGCGGTAGCGGCGCTTGAACGCCACCTTGCGGTCGTCGCGCAGGCTGTTGATGAAGTCGTTGGTGAACTCTTCGGTCGACACGTACTTCACCCGCATGCCGGGAAACAGCCGCTGGGCGTAATGACCCGCCGCATGCAGCAGGTGCGTCTTGCCGAGGCCGGAAGCGCCCCAGACGAACAGCGGGTTGTAGGCCCGGGCGGGCGCCTCGGCGATGGCCACCGCCGCGGCGTGCGCGAAGCGGTTCGAGGCGCCGATGACGAAGGTCTCGAAGGTGTACTTCGCGTTCAGGCTGGCCGACGAGTTCGCAGGCGCGGGGCTCTCCTGGCTCTTGGCGAAGTACGTCGGCCAGTTGTTGCGCACGTTGACGACCGGTTCGTCGTCGGGCTGCTCGGTGCGCAGCCCTTCGCCGGGTTCGCGGACCGATTCGTGCGCGGCGGGCGCGGCCTCGCGCAACGGCATCCGGGCGGGCCCGCGCATCGGTGCGGGACCCGGCTCGGGCGTGAACAGGGACTCCTGTCCCGGCGGAGTCGAATCCCGCCGCGAACCCATCCCCTGCCGCGGCCCGGTCGACACCTCGGGGACCTGCGCGCCGGGCTCGGCCGGGCCCGGGTAGTCGCCCGCGATCGGCGAGCGGTAGGCCGAGGTCGGATAGTCGTCGGCCGGGTAGTCCGTGCTCGGCGGGTACTCGGGCGCCGGGGTGTATTCGGCCGCGGGGTTGTATTCGGAAGCTGTGCTGTACTCGGGTGCGTACTCGGCGGCGGGCGCGTAGTCCGGAGCCTGGGGATAGTCGGACGAGTACTCCGGCGCGGGCGCGTAGTCCGACTGCTGGGCGTACCTCGGGGCGGGGTAGTCGGTGCGGCTCGGCGGATCGGCCGGGAAACCGATGGGGCCGCGCTGCGTCTCCCTCGGGCGCTGCGCTTCCCGGTTTCGGTGGGCCGTCTCCCTGCTTCGCTCGGGGCGGCTGGTCATCCTGGCGTGCCGGGGATTGGCGGCGGAACGATCGGCGCTCGATGTGGCGGGCGCCGCGATGCGCACGCCGAGGCCCTCGACCTGGGGACCGAGGCGGCGGGCGAGCGAGCGGAGGATGGGTTCGCGCAGGTCGCGTTCGATGGCCTCCTGGGCCAGCGACGAGGGCACCGAGAGCAGGGCGAAGCCCTGGGCCACGGTGATCGGCTTGACGAGTTTGAGCCAGGCCTGCTGTGCTCGGGTCACCGCCGCGATGGAGCCGTCGTCGGAACCGGTGGTGAGCTCGGCAATCACCTCGGGCCACACGGTGGCCAACACGTTCTGCTCGTCGTCCATGCAGTTTCCTCCCCGGATGTAGGTCGATAGGAGCAGACGGCCGGGGTACGCGAGCAGGTTCGAGAATGGGCTATCCTGTGATCCCGCGTACGTCCGTAGCCGTGTGGACGCTGCTCGGATTCCCCCGTACCAAGGCAGCGGCGCTGGCGCCGTCGGCCTACGAATATGCCACTCCAGGGGTCTTTCCACACAATTATCCACAGATGTGGAAAACCCTGGGGAAATGTCGAACGGGCTCGGAGTTCGCGGAGATCGCGCCCCGACCTGGGGTTCTGTAGCAACCGCCTGGCAACACGTCGCTCATGGCGCCCTTCGGGACGCCTAGGGGTGTGGACGAAGTCACGAAGACGCCCGGGCGCGTCGCGCACCGGAGCCCTCGATTCGGCCTCGGGGGCCGAGTTTGACCCGTCTCCAGCGGATCAGTACCCTCGTACAGTCACCCCTTGGTGCGGTGGCGGTCCTGTGCTGACCGTGTTTGGTCGTTGAACGACCGTGTGCGCCAGGACCGACGCGCGCCGATGATGACATCGCGATTCATCGCGCACATACGTATCACCGACAAGCTTCGGGCGCCGAAGGGCGCCCACCAACTCGAGGAGTGTTGACCGTGGCCAAGGGCAAGCGGACGTTCCAGCCGAACAACCGTCGTCGGGCGCGGGTTCACGGCTTCCGCCTCCGGATGCGCACCCGTGCGGGTCGCGCCATCGTTTCGGCGCGTCGCCGCAAGGGCCGCGCCGAACTCACTGCCTGATCCTCGCTCTCGGACGCTCGGGTGTTGCCTGAGCCGTATCGGTTGCATCATCGTGCCGACTTCTCCCGGACGGTGCGCCGCGGCCAGCGAATCGGGAGGCGAGATCTGGTCGTACACGCGCTCGTGCACGGGTATGACGGAGTTGTGGGCGCTGATGAACGACACGGTTCTCCGGTAGCAACCGGAGCGATCGTTCGTGTCGGCGGGCCGAGGTTCGGATTGATTGTCAGCAAGGCGGTGGGCTCCGCGGTGGTTCGGCACCGGGTGGCCCGCCGCCTGCGTCATATGTGCGCCAAGGTGATCAGCGAACTGCCTGCGGACGCCGACATCGTGATCCGGGCACTGCCCGGCGCCGCGAACGCGGAATCCGACGAACTGCTGCGGCAGTTGCGCAGCGGATTGCGCAAACTCGGTGTCGCACAGGCCCCCGGCCGGACCGACGGACGGGCTCGACCCGTCGCCGCCGTGCCCGCGGACGCGGACGTTTCGTCGTGAAGTTCGCCGCCACCCTGGCCCGGCTGCCCGCTCGTACGCTGATCTTCCTGATCGAGCTCTACCGGACTTATGTCTCCCCCACACGGATGCCGGTGTGCCGCTTCACCCCGACGTGTAGCGAGTACGCGGTCACCGCGTTGCGTACCAGAGGGCTGTTCGTCGGCCTCGTATTGACGGTCGTGCGATTGGCCAAATGCGCGCCCTGGCACCCTGGTGGGTGGGATCCCGTTCCCGAGCGCAAGCAGCGCACACGGAACGAGGCTGCGGCCGACGCCCCGACGTCGGCGCCACACGCTTGTAAAGGATCGCCGCGCGCGGCGATCGGCGACACGAACGACGGGAGTGCATAGAGCCGTGCTCGACTTCATCTACTACCCGGTGTCCTGGATCTTGTGGTTCTGGCACCGTGCTTTCGCGGCGATCCCTGGCCTGGGCAAGGACAGCGGCCTGGCCTGGGCGCTTGGGGTGGTGTTCCTGGTCTTCACGCTGCGCATCGTGCTCTACAAGCCGTTCGTGAAGCAGGTGCGAACCACCAAACAGATGCAGGAATTGCAGCCCCAGATCAAGGAGCTGCAGAAGAAATACAAGAACGACCGCCAGAAGATGGCGGTGGAGATGCAGAAGCTCCAGAAGGAGCACGGCTTCAACCCGCTGATGGGCTGTCTGCCGATCCTGGCGCAGGTGCCGGTCTTCCTCGGTCTGTTCCACGTCCTGCGTTCGTTCAACCGCACCGGGCACGGGTTCGGTCAGCTGGGCATGACGCCCGAGGAGAACGCGAACACCGCGAACTACGTCTTCAACGCGGCCGACGTCCAGTCCTTCCTGAGCGCCCGCATCTTCGGCGCGCCGATCTCGGCGTTCATCACCACCCCGGCCAACGAACTCCTCGCCTTCGCCGACTACGGCGGCGTTCCGAGCCGGGTGAGCATCGCCCTGGTCGCCATCCCGCTGATGGTGATCGCCGGTCTGGCGACCCACTTCAACGCCCGCGCCTCGGTCGCGCGGCAGACCCCGGAGGCCGCCGCCAACCCGCAGGCGGCGATGATGAACAAGCTGGCGCTCTGGGTCTTCCCGCTCGGCGTTCTCGTCGGTGGTCCGTTCCTGCCGATCGCCATCCTGATCTACTGGGTCTCCAACAACATCTGGACCTACGGCCAGCAGCACCTCGTCTTCGGCCGGATGGCCAAAGAAGAAGAGGCCAAGAAGCAGGCCAAGCTCGAGCAGCGCGCGCAGAACGCGCCGAAGCCCGGCGCCAAGCCGGTGAGCACGAAGAAGAAGCCGGCGGCGGCCGCGACCGCCGCCGACGCAGAGCCGTCCGATGCGGAACCGTCGTCGAACGGCACCCCGAAGTCCGCGGCAGGCAAGGCCCCCGGACAGCGCAGGCCCGGTGGGCAGAAGCGCTCCGGCACCCGGGGCCGGCCGAACCAGAAGCGTCGCCGCTGACCGCCGAGCAACCCTTGATCGCGCTACTGCCCGGCGCCGAGCGCCCGGCGCGCGCGATGGACAGATGAAGGAATCCAAATGACTGTTGAAACCGACGGAGGGGACGCCACCGTGGCAACGACGATGGTGAACGCCGGAGCGGATGCCGGCGACGTGGCGAGCGATGCCGAGGAAGCCCTGATCGAAGAGGGCGAGATCGCGGGCGACTATTTGGAACAGCTGCTCGACGTGCTCGACTTCGACGGTGACATCGACCTGGACGTCGAAGGCGACCGGGCCGTCGTGAGCATCGATGGCGGACGCGACCTGTCGAAGTTGGTCGGCCGCAACGGTGAGGTCCTCGACGCGCTCCAGGAGCTGACCCGCCTCGCGGTGCAGCAGGCCACCGGCGTGCGCAGCCGCCTGATGCTGGACGTCGCGGGCTGGCGCGCCAAGCGCCGCTCCGAGCTCAGCGCGCTCGGCACCGCCGCCGCCAAGCGGGTGCTGGAATCCGGTGAGCCGGAATCGCTCACGCCGATGACGCCGTTCGAGCGCAAGATCGTGCACGACGCCGTCGCGGCGATCGATGGAGTCAGCAGCGAGAGCGAGGGCGTGGAGCCCAACCGCTTCGTGGTGGTCGTTCCGGGCTGATCGCCGGGCCTATCCGGTGGACGGCGCGTTTCGTCACGCTGACGATTGATGATTGGATTGGCCTCTGGTCTTCGGACCGGGGGCCTTCTCCATGCCGGGGCGTCGCGGCCTCTCGGTCGCTCGCGCAACCCCGCCCCTATCGTGCAATGTGGTCGACCTCGAGCTCGGAAGGATGTTTCACGTGGAACGACAAATCGGTGGAAGCGCCGCGCTGCCGACCGAGCTGGAGCCGCCCGCGGCGGCCGCCACGGTCTTCGGTGATCG
This sequence comes from Nocardia sp. bgisy134, assembly GCF_965341865.1. Lineage (GTDB taxonomy): Bacteria > Actinomycetota > Actinomycetes > Mycobacteriales > Mycobacteriaceae > Nocardia. Next base: position 3,415 of record NZ_CBDQZP010000032.1, on the reverse strand, counting down.
GCTCGACATCGCCCGCCGGTACTGCGCCGCCCTCGCGACCGCCGGTGTCGAGCGTGGTCTCATCGGCCCTCGCGAGGTGCCACGGCTCTGGGATCGGCACATCCTCAATTGCGCGGTCGTCGCCGAACTCATGCCCGAGGGGGCGACCGTCGTCGACATCGGTAGTGGCGCGGGTCTCCCCGGGATCCCCTTGGCCATCGTCCGCCCGGACCTCCGCATCACCTTGGTCGAGCCGTTGCTGCGCCGCACCGTTTTCCTGAGCGAGTTCATCGAAGCGGCCGGACTGGACATCACCGTCGTCCGCGGCCGCGCCGAACAATCCGGCGTGATGAAAGAAGCGGGCGGCGCCGACATCGTCACCTCCCGCGCCGTAGCGCCCCTCGCCAAACTCGCCCAGTGGTCCCTCCCCCTCCTCCGCGACCACGGCCGCATGCTCGCCCTGAAGGGCGTCAGCGCGGCCGAAGAACTGGAGCGCGACGGTGAGTCGCTCACCCGCGCAGGCGCGGGGAAGTTCGAGGTCCTCGAATGCGGAGTCGGCGTGCTGGAAACGCCGACGTTGGTGATCAGCGCGGAACGCCTGCCGCGGGCGGAACGCGCGCCCCGGCGGCGTACGGAGAAGGAGGGGGCCCGCCGCGCGGGCGGTCGAGCCGAGGGCGGGGTGCTGCGCCGGGGTGTGGAGCGGCGTCGGTCGAAGTAGGTGGTTCCTTCTCGTCCGTGTGTGCCAGGTCCGTCGGGGCCGACGGGGCGAGCTGACCGCCCGTCTTGATCGCTGACCGTCGTTGGCTTCGAACTGATTGGGCCGTACGGCCCGTCCGCTTCCGGTCGTCGACTCGTTCGCTTCTCGCAGTCGCTGGATTGATTCGATGAGACGCACGGTCGGTCTGGTCTCCTGGTAAGGAATCTGGGAAGTGCGCGGCGCGATGGTGGGCATTCGTCGAGTGGCGAGTGCCTCACGCCCGTTTACATGGTTACCGCGTGGGGCTGTGCGGCTTTCGCGCGCACAATCGAAGGGCAGCCATCGTGGGTATAGATGTTGCCGAGCGCCAAGCGATTTCGCGCGAACGGTTCCGGCGGCGATCAGATCGGCGGGCACCCTGGTATGCGTGAGGCCGGTCGCGAAGCCGACCGCTGCGACCCGGCGGTCATCGAGTCCGCGTAGGCACGCTGAGCGTTCCTCGTGGGGCTGTCGGCTAGCTGGTGCAGTCGCGGTCGCGGTGATGTGTGGACTACTTCCCGCTATGGGGATGTACGGACGCCCAGCTGTCTGCTGGGTGGAACATTGCCATGCGGCGTCTAAAACTTTCGCCATTGCGTCTCTGGTGGTCGAGTGCGTGACATCTGGTACCCAGCGAAGTGGGCACGCTGGCCGAATCCGCATCGTTTCGACTTGGTGCGACGAGTGATCGAGTCTGGCCCTGTCAGTTGCGCGCGCGGCGTCTGGGCGGTTGGACGGTTGGACGCGTGGCGTCCAGTCGGTTGCCCAGGTGGCGTGTGGCGGTCGCTGTGTGGTGGAGCGAACGGTGGTGCGTCTCGATGTGGATGGGCATGCACACGTACGAGTTCGGTGCGCCGTGGCGGCCGCGCTGGTCACGTGGCGGCGCGGTGGGGTCCGTCCCGCCGAGGTGTGCCGTGCGCCGATACGGGTGGCTGTGCCGTGGGCGCTGTGGCCGCGTGGGAGCCGGGCAGGCGGGTGGGTCGAGAGAGGTACCGACGCGAGCGGTCTGCTGTCGGTCGGTCATGCGAAAGCAAGTTGTCGGTGTGGCAGCGCGGCGGTGTGTGGGTCCCCGTCGGACAGGTCGGGGGTGCGCACCGAATCACGCGCGATGCCGAGCGCGTCCGCGAGTCGCAACGGGAATTCCGCGCTGGGCGTGGAGGCGATGAGCACCGTCGCGGCCAGATTGACGTCACCGGCCTTGGCGACCGCCGCGCGGGCGGGCTCCAGCGACCTCGAGGAGACGGTCCGACGCTCGGCCTGCCACCGACGGCCGGGCGGGCGATGGACGACTGGCGACTGGCGACTGGCAGTCTCCGGTGGGCGGCGGCCTCTCGCCGGACGGGGCGACGGTTGCGCGGCAGGCGGGGTCGACGGCCGCGCGAGCGACGGGCAGCGGGCGACCGACGGCGATGGGCGACGGCAGTTGCCCCTGTGGCGCGGGCGATGGACGATGGCGGCGACCAACGCCCCGATCACCTTGCGCAGCACCCCGCCTCGCTTGCGCCGGGGCGGCGGTCGCGGAGGACGGGGCGGCGCGACGTACGCGGGCCCGCGCGACGGCCACACCGGCCCGAGCGACCGCGCCAGCAGTCTCCGGCGGGCGGCGGCCTCTTTGCCGAGCGGGGCGACAGTGGTGGGGGTGGACGGCTGGGTGAGCGACAGGCGAGCGACGACGGTAGGTGCCCGCAGACCAGGCGAAGGATGGCAGGCGACCGATGGCCGGGTGTGCGATAGACGATGGACGGCAGGCGCCCGCCGGCCAAGCGGCGGACGGCAGTCTCCTGCCGATGGCGGCCTTAGCGACAAGCGGCGACAGTGGCAGCGACGGCAGCCGCGCCGAACTATCGAGTAGTCGTGGGTTGGAGCCCGGCGCTAGTGGTTCTGCTGGCGGTACGTTCCGAGAACTCCTGCGGGAGCCATGTTCGATGTTTCACATGAAACAGGGCACCGTGTCGCAGACCGCAGAGCGAATCGCGCATGTCCAATGAGGTCTGGGCGGCGGCCTGTAGCGGACGGCGGCGTATGAACACAGGCGGCAACGGAAAGCAGCGGCGTACAACGGCAGCGGAGACAAACCATTGAGCAGCCCGGTGCGAGTGGTGTTGTGGGAAGCGCATTCCGTGGACTCGTGCGCGAGCCATGTCCGATGTTTCACATGAAACCAGCCGCCGAGCCGCCCACGGCAGAGCGGATCACGCCGACCTGTCCGGTGAAGTCTGGACGGCGTCTCGCCGTGAGTGCCCGTCAAGACAAGGATTGGATGACGCCGACGACGGACACGGTCGGAGGTCTGCTGTGATCCTCGGCCGAGGGCGGGCCGCGGACGCAAATGCCCATCCTCGAGGAGTTGGCGGCAACGCCCGACTCAGTCCGGGGCGTACGCGGCGTTGGCGGCAGACGAGGAGCGGCTGCGGGTTCCCGTGACAAATCGTCGGCCTGCGGGCTCCGTGAGATCCATGGCCGTGAATAGCGGAGACAGACCTCGGAGCGCGTGACCTACTCCCCTCCCCCATTGCCGCCGCACATGACTGATCGATTCGAGCGGCCGCGATCGCACGACGGCGCAGCATCATCAGCGGACGGGCAGCGGGTGGACCCTCCACCGCCGCTGCTTCACGTGAAACATCAGCTTCGATCACCCAGCGCATGGTGGCGCGCGAGCGAATGCGAGCGAGCCGCCGCCTGAGCCGCCGCCTGAGC
>NZ_CBDQZP010000031.1:0-66393 GCF_965341865.1 Nocardia sp. bgisy134 | reverse complement strand
AACAGAATTCGACCGGTCAAGACACAGATATCCATGGCTGCCTCGGGGTTGTTGTCGATCGAGCTTCCCCGGACATGTCAGGGGAAGATGCTTGGTACTTCAGTTACTAGGTCCGCATTCACCTTGTATTGGGTCGAGCGGATTGAGATCCCGCCCGTCGGAAACGGCAGCTGGCTCTATCGGCCGCCCCGCATATCAACACACAGCCAGCTCCTAGGTTGTTCGGGTGGATGGTCACGATCCGTCCGGCCGTGCCGCAGTCCACGCCGTGCGGCTGCGGCTCTGTCCCTCGGTGTTACGACACCTGCGAGAAATAGATCATGGTCCATAATATGGACCAACTGGATCATATTAAGGGACGCTACATGTGGGGTTGGGATGCTGTCAACATCAGGAATGCCTACATGGTGCAGAAACTCGCTGCCCTGCGTCGGGTGTCGTCCCATGGAGGCGCACCTCTGGTCTGTATTGTGGACCGCAGTGGCGGCAGTGAACTGTCACATTTGCTGGCGTTCGTGCCAGCGCTTGCGTAGCGCTTTCGGTCGCGGCCAGATTTGGCTTGTCCACACCGCCCGTGGTCCAGGTGTGCCCACGCGGCTGGTCGGCCTCATGTCAAGACTCACGTCCCTGTCAGTTGTCAGGCGTCTTGGAATGGTTGTGTCACGTGAGGAGATCGGTGGAACCCGTCGGGTCACAGGCGGCGGATGCCAACACTCGTGCGCCACCGGTCTCGGCAACGGTGAATACCGTTGCTGGAGACAGCAATCAGCGTGCACCGAAGTGCAGGCTGTTCGAAAGTGGTTGGTCGGCGAATCGGAACGGAGGCCTTCGGGAGTCATCGTGCTCCTCATCTCCGCGGAGCTGCTCGACCATAGTGGGATCCGGGTGCGTGGTCGTGGGGAACCGGTCCGATGTCGAGTCAGCCGACGACCGCCGACCAAATCTCTTCGACCTGCAGATCGATATTCTCGCCGATCTCGCCTTTGATCGCCTGGGCAACAAGAAGCTTTCCGGTGTTGACAAGATGAGTCCGCATCGCCGCCTCCGCCTGATCCGGACTGCCCGCGGCGATGGCGTCGAGGATCGGGGTGTGCTCGTCGTCGATGTCGGCGAGGGTTCTGGTCTTGTCCGCGGTCGATGCGCCCAGGAGGCGGGTGGTCTCGCGGAGTGATTTGACGATCGCCCGTGCACGGGCGTTGTCGGCTGCACTCAGGATGAGGTCGTGTAGTCGCTGGTCGTGTTGTGCGAACAAGTTTTCGTCGCCATTGGCTGCGGCGTTCTGCATCAGGCGGCGTTGTTCGTGCAATGCCTCTGCCAGCACCGCCCCGGAGTTTGCGGCGGCTTTGCGGACGGCGGGAAGCTCCAGGGCGAGTCGGACCGCGAAGATCTCGGCGATCTCTTTGGGTCGAGGTTGCAGTATGCGGAACCCTTGGCGCGCCTCGAATCTGATAACCCCGACTTCCTCGAGGCGGAGCAGTGCGTCGCGTATCGGGGTGCGCGAGATTCCGAGGACTTCGGCGAGCTGATACGCGGAGTATTTCACCCCGGGCTTCATTCGCCCGTCGTCGATCGCGGCGCGGATGGCAGTAATCGCCTGCTCCATGCGCCGTCCTTTCGACAGCGCGAGCGATTCGAATTCAAGCACACCATCGACCACAACGGACACTATATCAGCCGTAGCATGCTACGACCTGTAGCATGCTACGCGTGATATCTGCTGATGCCCTGTCCGCTGAGCTGCGCCGTTCCGGGGTCGGCGACGTTCTCGCCGACGACACCACGCGCGCCGCCTACTCCTCTGATGCCTCGCTCTACCGGGTGCGCCCGTTGGTCGTCGCCCGCCCACGCGACGCCGACGAGGTCACGGCGGCGCTCGCTGTGTGCCGTCGTGAAGGTGTGCCTCTGACCAGTCGCGGCGGTGGCACATCGGTGGCCGGCAACGCGGTCGGGACAGGCGTGGTCCTCGACTTCAGCCGGCACATGAACCGTGTGCTTTCGATCGACCCCGACACGCGGACGGCCACCGTTGAGCCGGGCACGGTACAGGCAGTGCTCCAGCGAGCTGCGGCAGCGCACGGGTTGCGGTTCGGTCCGGATCCCTCGACGTTCACACGCTGCACGATCGGCGGGATGATCGGCAATAACGCCTGTGGGTCCCGCACTCTCGGGTATGGCCGAACCTCGGACAACGTCACTGCTCTCCAAGTGCTCACCGGCACCGGCGAATCATTGCGGCTCGGTGCGGCGGGGACGACACCCTCATCACCGACTCTGTCCCGTCTGCAACAGGTCACGCGCAAAGGGCTCGCGACCATCCGCACTGAACTGGGGCGGTTCGGTCGGCAGGTTTCCGGGTACGCACTGGAGCATCTCCTCCCGGAGAACAGGTTCGACGTCACCCGAATGGTGGTGGGCAGCGAGGGCACTCTTGTGGTTGCGACGGAGGCGACAGTACGGCTGGTCACCGAACCCGCACACCGGGTGCTGGTCGTCCTCGGCTACCCCGACATCGCCTCGGCAGGGGACGCCACTTCGCTGGTACTGAAATTCGATCCCACCGCATGTGAAGGCATCGACTCCCGGATCATCGACGTAGTACGAGCCCGGCGTGGCCTGGATGCGGTTCCGCCACTGCCAATGGGCGCGGCGTGGCTGTTCGTCGAGGTAGTCGGCGACGACCTCGACGAGGCTGTCGCCAGAGCCCGGCAGGTCGGGCGTGAATGCGGAGCCGTGGACAGCCTGGTCGTCACGGACGCCCGCCGTACAGCCGAGTTGTGGCGGATTCGGGCCGACGGTGCGGGTCTGGCTGGTCGCAGTCCTGCCGGGCTGCCTGCACACGCAGGATGGGAAGACGCCGCGGTCCCACCCGACATGCTCGGCGACTATCTGCGGGACTTCGATGCCCTCATGGCCGACTACGGAGTGACCGGGTTGCCCTACGGTCACTTCGGCGACGGGTGCATGCACGTACGGATCGACTGGCCACTCGACAAGCCCGGTGGCAGCAGTGTTTTCCGCGAGTTCCTTGTCGCAGCAAGCACTCTCGTCGCTCGCTACGGCGGATCGCTGTCCGGGGAGCATGGCGACGGGCGGGCTCGCAGCGAGTTACTACCGCTGATGTACTCGGTGGACGCACTCGATCTGTTCGCCGCTGTCAAGCACGCCTTCGATCCCGACAACATCCTCAATCCCGGCGTCGTGGTCGACCCCCGTCCTGTCGACGCGGACCTCAGAGTCCCCGCTGCTCCCGTGCTGCGCCGCAATCTTGCCCTGGGCTACCACCACGACGGTGGCGATTTCACCCAGGCGGTGCATCGCTGTACCGGGGTCGGTAAGTGCCGGGCAGACAACACTGCGACCGGCGGAGTGATGTGCCCGTCGTATCAAGCCACCCGGGAAGAGAAGGACTCCACTCGGGGTCGTGCCCGGGTCCTTCAGGAGATGATCAACGGCTCCGCCGTCACCGGCGGATGGCGCTCACCCGAGGTACACGAGGCACTCGACCTGTGCCTGTCGTGCAAGGGCTGCTCATCCGACTGCCCGACCGGAGTCGACATGGCCGCGTTCAAATCCGAGGTGTTGCATCAGACTTACGCCGGCCGGATCCGGCCGGCGTCGCACTACACCTTGGGATGGCTGCCGCGGTGGGCCAAGGTAGCCAGTCACGCGCCGCGGTTGGCCAACGCCGCGATGCGAATCCCTGGAATCGGCCCGCTCGTATTGTCGTCGGCGGGGGTCGACAGGCGCCGCGCCATCCCGCCATTCGCGAAGCAGACGTTCCGGTCCTGGTTCACGGCAACAGAACACGACCGCACCATCACGGGAGACCCTGTGGTTCTGTTCGTCGACTCCTTCACCAACTACTTCACGCCCGAGATCGGACGCGCGACCGTGCGGGTCCTCGAGGCCGCCGGATACCGGCCACAACTCACCGACGCACAGCAGTGCTGTGGCCTGACTTGGATCTCGACCGGTCAGCTGACCGCAGCGAAGCGGATCCTCGGTCGAACTGTCAACGCATTGTCCGAGTTCGCCGCGGCGGGTACGCCGATCGTGGGAATGGAGCCATCGTGTACCGGAGTGCTACGTGGCGACGCTGCTGAACTACTCGGCTCCGCAGCCGCCTCATCGGTCGCCGAGCGGACTCGCACCCTCGCTGAACTGCTCACCGATCGCGGATGGGAGCCACCGTCGTTGCTCGGGACATCTGTCGTCGCGCAGCCGCACTGCCACCACCACTCCGTAATGGGTTGGAGTGCGGATGCGAAGCTCCTCGAGGAGGCAGGTGCGCAGGTGCAGCGCCTCGGCGGCTGCTGCGGACTTGCTGGCAACTTCGGCGTCGTGAAGGGGCATTATGAGGTGTCCGTGGCAGTCGCCGAGCAGCAACTGCTCCCCGCCGTGGCGGCCGCAGACTCGAACACGACCATCCTCGCCGACGGCTATTCCTGCCGTACTCAACTGGACGATCTGACCGACCGCCGCGGGACGCATTTGGCGCAACTGCTGGCCGAGCGACTCGATATGCAGATCGCTGGCGAACGTCGATAGATCTCACATACAGCAAGCGACGTGACTCCCTCCGGGTAGTGCCCGAAGGGAGTCACGTCGCTTGGGTGATCATCCTTCCGGAGGCGGGAAGGTGTTCGAGGGCGTTTTCGACGTCGGAGCCACCTGCTCGACTTCCTCAACGAAGCGCCAGTATGCCGTCGAGGCACTGAATGCCCCAGCTTCACCGAAGGCGGCAATGTGGCGCCGGTCGCTCGTGCCAGGCCATGAGTGCTCTGCCTCTTCCACGATGATCAGGCGTACGGGGCTGGATCCGTCGACTCGTTCGTAACGAATCTCGTGGACGCCGTCATCGATCATCCGCTCGGTACGTGTGTGACATCCCCAGTGGTCGGCCCATCTGCCGACTGCGTATTCGACGGATTCGCACCAACGTTCGTCGGTACCGCCATCGAACGGGTTGAACGGGTCTTGCCGTCCATGAATAGCCAGCAACGGGGGCATCGAAGATGAAGGTCGAGGGGGGAAGCGCACTCCAGCGATGCAACCGATCGATGCGATGCGATGGGGGAGAGCCGCAGCGATGTGGGAAGCGAGACGCGCACCACCAGAGTAGCCGCGAAGATGGATACGGGCGGGGTCAGCTCCCTGGCGCTCGACCACGTCGTCGATGAGGTGGCCTATGAAGGCGACATCGTCCACAGTGCCGGCATCGGGCCGAACGCCGGTCTCACCGGGCATGGGAATACCAGGGACGTTCCAGGCAGTGGCCGGTGGAAGGGACTCGGCGACGGTAAACGGGATAGCGCCCTCCGGTGCGATGACGATCGCCTGGGTCGCGAGGGTCTGTGCATCGGTTATGCGGAGATGGTCTTCAGGGGCGATGCCGCTGCCATGGAGGTCGATCACGACGGGGAGTGACGCGGAACTTTGATTTTGTGGTTGCAGCATCAAATAACGCCTCTGGCGGGCTGCGCTGGTAATTGTCCATTCGGAACGGACAATATTCAAATCACTCATGTCATGCTCCATTGATAAATTCATGCCTGGTGATCGGCCGCGTTTCGCGGTCGATGATGTCGCCCCGACGAGGCATCGCGCGGGACGCATCGCGAGCGCTGAAACCTGTGAGGACAACTGAGCGCATAAGTCGTGCCACGGTGTCGCGATGCCTTCGCCTTCCCACGGTGGATGTCGACCGCAAAGGCCCGAAGATCCTCTTCGAGGCTGGTTCGTATTGCGGTGCGAACGCCGCCTTGCCGTGGAGGGGAGCTCGGCGCGCGCGAGTCGCATGGCCGCATGAGGACGTCGCTGGGAGCTTTCGTGTGGAGTGATGGCGCCGGAGACTTCCGGAGGAGGGTGCTGTGATAGCCGACATGGCCGTCGCTCCAAGCATCTGACACGACGTTTGTTCTTCATTGACCCGCTATATGGACCGGTTAGATCGTATTGAGGGGCAATGCAACCACTCCCGGAAGGGGTTGTCAATAGAACCTGCAGGCCACACGAAGCGGCTAATCGCCGTGTCGGTCGGCCTCGGCGCCCGATGGGGTTCTGTGCGCGTCGGAGGCATCTGTGCAGCTTCTGACGTTCGGCTGTTCAATGGGGCCTGGTTCGACTTCGTAACCGCCGTGGCGTGATCGCACCACGGCTATCGATCCGACGGGGTCGGGCGGGGTGTGTGGGGATTGGAATGAGGACGGCAATCTTGGACCGAGCGGACCACTATTCGGTCCAGATGGTACGCTGCGGGAACGTGCTGCGGGGCGGTCGCCACATGGAGGAGAGGATGACGATGGACCGTTCCTGCATGGGTAGGCGTCTGGGCTCGGATAGCCAGCGGAGGCGTCGCTTCAGCACGGGACAACCGTGTTTCAGCGTGGTGCTGGACGGCTCGTCCTCGGAATGCACTGCACGCACCGTGAGCGCACTCCACCTATCTTGCCCGGTGTTTTTGTATGCGCGGTGTCGATGCGGTACAGCGAAGGTGGGATCCGCGGACTCGTATTCCCGGATATTCCCCGGAGCCTTCTAGCGAAAGGATGTCCCGTCGCGGCGCGGAAATTCTGCCGACTATGAACGGCTCAAGACCCCGATAACCTGAAAACGAAAGAAGACAGATGTCCCGCAGTTCCCTGGCCGGCCGCACGATCCTCATGTCCGGTGGAAGTAGAGGTATCGGCCTTGCCATCGCTGTCCGCGCCGCGCGAGATGGCGCCAACATCGCGTTCATCGCCAAGACCGACTCGCCCGACCCGCGGCTGCCGGGTACGGTCCACACTGCTGCTGCGGAGATCGAAAATTCCGGCGGGCAAGCACTTCCCATCGTGGGGGACATCCGCGACGCAGCTACGGTGGACCGCGCCGTTGAGGCCTGTGTCGAGAGGTTCGGCGGGATCGACATCGTCGTGAACAATGCTTCGGCGATCGACCTACGAGCGGTGGGCGAACTCGAGTTGAAGCGGTTTGGCCTGTTGCTCGACGTCAATGTGCGCGGCACCTTCGGCCTGACGTCCGCGGCTCTGCCTCATCTACTCGATTCACCCCACGCCCACGTGCTCTCCTTGTCTCCTCCGCTCAATCTCGATCGGCGCTGGCTCGCCATGCATGCGCCCTACACACTGACCAAATACGCCATGACCATGCTGACTCTGGGGGTCGCGGAGCAACATGGCAGTCGTATCGCCGCCAACTGCCTATGGCCACAGACCCTGATCGCGACCGCAGCGGTCAACAATGTTGTCGCTGGCGAGGCAGGAATGCGCGCCGCCAGAGTTCCGGAAATCATGGCGGATGCTGCGGCCGTGATCTTGTCATCGAACCCATCCGAGCGTAGCGGGCACTGCTACATCGATGCCGATGTGTTGCACGGCGTCGGACAGACCGACCTTTCGGCGTACGCCGCGGTTCCCGGCACGCGGGACGAGGATCTGGAACTCGACCTCTTCATCTGAGGTCAGCACGGCAATGTCATTGTGTGGCAGGGGATTTTCCTGATCTGCCATCGAGGCGATGGTGCCGTTACCGGCGTGTCCGGTTGGGCTTCAGTCGAATGTAAAAGGCTGCGTCGGGGTCCGTAGCCTGACCTGGTCGCCCAGCTCATCGTCTGGATAGTGCGCGGCACTCCGGCTGGCGGCATCGGCGATTGGCGGGTCTGGCACATCCGTCGGCTCTGAGTCCGGTTGCGCAGGTACACCTTTGGCGCAGCGGCCGAGGATTGTCGACGTTCGGACGATCGCTCCCTTATTTGCGAAGCTGCGCAGCTACCCTGGCTGCTGAGGCGACGACCTCTGTTCGTATGCAGCACGGCATTCGAGGGGCCATCCTGGCGGCGGGTGCAGAGATACTGATAGCGGCGATGGGCCGACTGCGACCCGCTTGGATGCACGCCGCGACCGAGACTATCCCTTCGGTCAGCTCCTGGTGGGTGATGGCGTAGCCCCGTTCGCGGATGACCTGGAGGTCGGTTCGCAGCGCTTCGGGATCGGTAATGGTCTTGGTGGTAACCGCACTCAGCCCCGCCTCGAGGTAGCTCTCGATGTGGTTCGGCGGCAGGTGGGCGAGCACGGATTTGCCGGTCGACGAGGCGTGTAGCGGCGAGCGGGGGCCGATCGGCTTCACCAGCCGAGTGCATGCTTGCTGCACTGACGTTCGATCAACCGCTTGGTGTCATGGTCGAGCACTGCCAGATGAATCGTCTCCAGGATCTCACTATTGAGTCGCCCGAGGAAAGGTAGGGCTGCGTCGCGCAATCGACCGAGGTCATCGACTCTGTCGCTGAGGCCACGCACCCGAGCCCCGAGTATCCACCGTGCGATCTCATGCCCATCCGGCTGGATCCAGTTCGGATCGGCAAGGGTGGCCAGGCTTCGCTACACGGTGCTCTTGGGTATCCCGACGCGGCGGGCGAGTTCGCTGAGCCCAATGGGCTGATTCTCCGCGACCGCTTCCAGGAGCTGGAAGGTCGTTCGCACGCTACGCACCGAACGCTCCCTTCATCCAACGCCTCTGGCCGGTCCATATTGCAGACCAGGCGTGCACCATGTGGGCAATCCGGGGAAAGCCCATGTCACAGAGGTGGCGCAACAACTGAATTGGGCGAAGCGGTGTTGACAGTCACACTTTTGGCGCTGTACCGTCCCTCTTAGTGAACCGCATGGTCCGCATAGCGGTACGGCGGCGAGCTAAGTCGCTGGACAGCGCAGTCTGAAGGAGTGATTGTCATCCGCACCATCAACACCGACGTTCTAGTGGTTGGGTGTGGGCCCACCGGGCTCACTGCAGCGGTGAGCCTCGCTTCCCAGGGGATCTCCACCCTCGCGATCTCCCGGTACCCCGGGACCGCGCACACTCCGCGTGCGCACATTACGAACCTGCGCACTATGGAGGTCTTCCGGGATTTGGGCATCGAATCGCAGATCAAGGAGGTCGGCTACTCCTTGTCGTGGCTGAACAACAACGTGTTGGCCACATCCCTGGCGGGAATGGAGATTGCTCGGTACAAGAGTTACGGAACGTCTTGGGACCGCCTCTCCGACTATGCGGCAGCGAGTCCATGTGACGCCGTCAACTGCCCGCAGCACGTGATGGAACCGGTGCTTCTCGCCGCCGCTCAGGACCGTGGTGCGGATGTGCGTTTCTCCACCGAGCTCGTGGACATCGAGCAGACTCCCGACGAGGTGCGCGCGCGGGTGCGCCGGCGCGACACCGGAACGGAGTACATGGTGCGCGCGCGCTACGTCATCGCTGCGGATGGTGCGCGGTCGACAATTGCCGAAAAGCTCGGCTTCGATTTCGAAGGGCAAGCCGGCTTGCGGGGGATGGCGAACTCCTGGATCGAGGTCGATCTCACCAAGTACGTCGATTACCGCCCCGGAGTTCTGTTCTGGATTGCGCAGCCTGGTCATGAGCAGTGGTTTGGAACCGCCACCTTGACCAACGTGCGGCCCTGGAACGAGTGGATGTTGGTGCACCCTTGGAACTCTGACGGGCTCCCCTCAGAGGCCGAAGTGATCGAGAAGGCTCGGTTGGTGATCGGCGATCCGAAACTCGACATCAAGGTCAAGGCCATTACGCAGTGGCAGGTGAACAACGTCGTGGCCACCGAGTACCGAAAGGGGCGGATCTTCCTGGCTGGTGATGCCGCACACCGGCACCCACCCACCGGCGGCCTCGGCACCAACACCTCTGTGCAGGATGCCTGGAATCTTGCGTGGAAATTGGCCTGGGTGATCACCGGGAAGGCCGGTGAGGGACTGCTCAACAGTTACGAGCCCGAGCGCCAACCGGTCGGCTCGCAGGTCGTGGCTCGGGCGATCAAGAGCTGGCACAACATGGCCGATCTCGTTGCCGCGCTCGGTTTCGCGGAGGGCCAGTCCATGGAAGAAGGCTGGAACGTTCTGTACGAGCTCTACGAGGACTCGGCGAAGGCAACCGAACGCCGCAAGACCTTGGCGAAGGCTCTCGAGCTGCAGAATTATCGGTCGAACGCCCTCGGTGTGGAGCTCGGTTACCGGTACGAATCTTCTTCGGTGGTCGACGACGGCATTCCCTTCCCGGAGCCGCAACGCGATCCCGAATTGCATTATGAGCGAACGACACATCCGGGTGCCTACCTTCCCCATGCATGGGTGGAGCACGAGCAGAAGCAGGTGTCCACGCTCGACCTCGTCGGGCACGGTCGATTCAGCCTCATCGTCGGCATCGGTGGCGAGCCGTGGATACGTGCCGCAGCCGAGGTCGGTGCCGCGCTCGGCATCGAACTGCCCGTGTACTCCATTGGGCTGCGCTGTGAATACGACGACATCGTCGGCGATTGGGTGGCGATCCGAGAGGTGGGCGACCAGGGCGCGATCCTGGTGCGTCCTGACCGCCATATCGCCTGGCGATCGATGGGTTTGCGCGACAAGCCTGCCGAGGAACTCCGTACTGCGCTCGACCATGTTCTGGCGCGCTGAGAGCGATCGGTACAGGGACTCGGGAGAGAGGCTTGTTGGACTTCGTCATATCGCCCGAGTCGCGGAGCGCGACAACCGCTCTGCTCGAACATGTGAACGGAGGAACTCATGATCCGTCGAGTGGTCACCGGCCACCGCGAGGGCAAAGCTGTCGTTGTCAGTGACGGGAAGCCGCCCCGTTCCCACGCATACACGAACATACCTGGCATGCAGTGGTCGTTCGCGTGGGCAACCCTGGCCCAGCCGCACATCACCGCGGAGGCCGAAGCCGAAGCCGTGTCGAGCGAGACCACCCTCATTCCACCGCTCGGTCAGACGCGACTGCTGTTCCTTCAGGTTCCCCCTGATGCCTGGGCCATGAGGAAAGACTTCGATCCGGCTGCTGCAGTAGCCGAAATGATGGAGCAGCAGCCGGACATGGCGGCGACATTCGAAGGCGGTGCCCCGGGATTTCATCGCACGGATTCGATCGACTACGTCATCGTTCTCGACGGCGAGATCGTTCTGGAGTTGGATGATCAGCAGGAAGTGCTCTTGAAAGAGCACGACGTGCTTGTCCAGGCCGGGACACGGCATGCATGGCGAAACAGGAGCGACCGAACAGCAACGATCGCGGTCGTCCTCGTGGGAGCTGAGCGGGACACGAACTAGCTGTCCCCGTGCGGGCATTGCGCTGCCACGCACTCACTGTCGCCCCAGCGGGTCAGCTGAATTGTGAAATTTGAAGGAGTCAATGATATGTCCGAGTTCAAAGATGACGAGAATCGCCGTGTCGATGCGTCTATCGGTGAACTGCGTCCGTCGATCTATGCGGTCATCGAAAGTCCAGCGGATTTCGCGGCGCTGCGGCAGCAGTGGGCGCGCCATGCGGCCGTGCCCGTTATCGCTGAAAATCGGGATGAGGGAATCGATCATTCCTGGGCGGATCTCGATGTCCGAACCATGCTGCGCGGAGAGCAAAGCGAGGGTCGGTTTGCGGCCTACAGCGTCGTCCTCGCACCCGGTGTGGGACTTCCTGCCCACTACTACGAGGACACGCACACGTATCTCGTGGTCGCCGACGGCGAGGTGGAACTCGGTGTCGGCAATGTGGTCGACAGCGTAGGCAAGCACAGCTTGGGGTTCGTGCCGCCACGCACGCGTCAAAGCTTCCGCAACACTTCGGAGCGGCCGGTCGAACTGGTGATCGTCCATTCACCCGCCGGTGCCGAGCGTGCCTTCGAGGCCGCTCACGACCATTGGACCGAGACCGGGGAACAGGACGAATCCAGCTACCACGCGATCCTGTCGCGATTCGGTGTCCGATTCGACGACACGCTTCTGGAGAACGACGGCAAGACGAATTACGAGCTGCCTCCGGTCGAGTTCGAGTTCACGGGACACGGTGATCTGGAGCGGCTCAGGGAAAAATTTCTCGAGCTTCCGGTGCTACCGCGATTAGTGCGCACGACACCCGACGAGTACGACTCCTCGCTGACGGGAGCCACGCGTCGGAAGCAGCTGCTGAACGGTGACACGAGTGGCGGAAACGCCATGCTCAACCTGGTGTCCGGTCCGCCCGGCCTGGGTGCGCCTCCGCATCACCAGCCCACTGAAGAAGAGTTCTTCTTCATCACCGGCGGCCAGTTGGAGCTCACCTGCGCGACAGAGACCAATGCCTTGACTCCGGGCGCCTTCGCGTTTTGTCCGCGCAACTGCACCCACGGCTTCAACAACAAGAGCGATGCCGAGGCGCAGTTCGTCACCCTGAACTCCCCGGCCGGCCACGAACGAACGATGGCCGAAGTACATCGGATGAGGGCGCAGGGTGCCACGAAGGAGGCTCTCCACGATCTGTCGGTTGCCGGAGGGTTCGTTTTCCACTCGATCGAGGCGCTTGGATGAGCACAGCCACCGAGATCGCGAACCCTGGCAAGGCGGGTGCGTTTGGCGCAGCAGGCGGTCGATTCCGATGAAGTTCGTGGTTTACGGCCAGCAAGGCCGATTGGGAGTGATCCAGGGAGATCGTATTCTCGACCTTGCGCTCGCCGCCCACGCTGGCGGCACTGTGGCCGATGATGGCGAAGTCTTCACCTCGCTGCTCACACTGATCGAAGCGGGAGACCGAGGACTCGACCGTGTGCGTCGGTTGCTGGAGCAGTTCGAAGCCACCGACCAGCCTGGGCTGCATACCGACCTCGCGGCGACGCACCTGCATCCTCCGTTCCCAGGACGGCGGTTCGCGTTTGCCGGAGGCAACTACGCTGCCCACGTCGCCAGGGGATACGCCAACCGTGGCCGTCCGATCACCGCAGAAGAGGTCTATTCGAAGACCCGCGAAGGTAAGGCCGGCGGTTTCTGGGTCGTATCACCCCCGGCCGGTCCGCACTCGGACATCCCAGTTCCCAACAGCGCGGACGGGCTGTTCGATTACGAGGGCGAGGTCGCGGTGGTGCTCGGCAAAGGCGGAAAGCGCTTGTCGGCCGACCGGTGGGAGAACAGAGTGTGGGGGACGACGCTGGTCATCGATTGGAGCATCCGCAGCCACACCGAGATCGCGTTCCAGGCGCCTTTCTACGCGCACAAGAACTTCGACAACTCCAAGTCGATCGGGCCGTGGATCACTGTCGACGAAGTAGATCCCAACTGCTGCGAGGTCGAAACACGGGTCAACGGGCAGGTGCGGCAGCGGTTCAACAGCCGCGACATGATCCACTCGTTCGGCGAACTGTTGGAGCAGATCTCCGAAGATCTGACGCTTCTCCCGGGCGACGTACTCAGTGGCGGCACCGGCCCCGGTACCGCGGTGGACAGCACCATCGCCGACCCCGATGGACATTTGCCACTCGACCTCTTCCTCAAAGCAGGGGACATCGTCGAAGTGACTTCCCCGCATCTCGGTTCGCTGCAAGCGCGCATTGTCGCGAGCGCCTGAACAATATTCCCTAATTCGGCGCTCGCGCAGAGAAGAGTGAAAAATGACTGAAAACGACTTCATGTCAGAGCACGACATTCGCACGGCGTTCTTCCAGGCGATGTCGCAGATGTACCGCACCGAGGTACCTCTTTACGGCGACCTGCTGGATATCGTCGACGACGTCAACGGCAAGGTGCTCGCGGGATCTCCCGACCTGGAACTCGATCTGCGCCGCCGGGGTGAACTCGACCGGCTCGGCCAAGAGCGGCACGGGGCTATCCGAGTCGGGACGGCTGCGGAACTGTCGATGATGCGGCGCGTGTTCGCTGTGATGGGCATGCATCCCGTCGGCTACTACGATTTGTCCGTCGCGGGCGTCCCAGTGCACTCGACCGCCTTCCGGCCAGTGAAGTTGGAAGGTCTCAACCGCAACCCGTTTCGTGTCTTCACCTCACTGTTGCGTCTCGAACTGATCGATGACCACGCCCTGCGGGCGGAGGCCACAAAACTGCTTTCACAACGCAAGATCTTCACCGACCGAGCGATCGCGTTGGTTGAGCAGTTCGAACGCGACGGTGGTCTCGACGGCGAATCCGCGACCGAGTTCGTGCGGGAAGTCCTCGAGACGTTCCGATGGCACAGCGACACAGTTGTCGACTCGGAGACATACGAGAAGTTGCACGATGTGCATCGGCTCATCGCCGACGTCGCGTGCTTCAAGGGGCCGCACATCAACCATCTGACGCCGAGAACGCTCGATATCGACGCCGCGCAGGAGGAGATGCAGGCCCGAGGAATCAACGCCAAAGACGTGATCGAGGGTCCTCCTCGCCGCGAAGTTCCGATCCTGCTCCGCCAGACGAGTTTCAAGGCGCTCGAGGAAGAGGTTCGCTTCAATGACGGCGCAAATGGCGTGATGGGCACTCACACGGCCAGATTCGGCGAGATCGAGCAGCGGGGCCTGGCCCTCACTCCGAAGGGGAGGGCTTTGTACGACACATTGCTCGACGCAGCGCGCGGTGAGGAAGGCTCGCAGGCTCACAACTATGAGCAGCGTCTGCAAGAAGTCTTCGCACGCTTTCCGGACGATCTGAACACGCTGCGGCAGGAGGGCCTGGGCTACTTCAACTACAGACTCGCCGACAGTTTCAAGCCGGATCGGATCGGCGTCTCGGATTTGGAGGCATTGATCGCCGGGGGCGTCGTCGAGGCATCGCCGGTGATCTACGAGGACTTCCTCCCTGTCAGCGCTGCCGGCGTTTTCCAGTCGAATTTGGGCGGCACCGAGCAGAGGTCCTACTCGGCTACAGAAGCGCAAGCCGACTTCGAAAAGGCGCTCGGGGCGAACGTGGCGGATCCATTCACGTTGTACGAAGCCATGGAGGCAGCTTCGATGGCTTCGGTTCGCGCGGCGTTGGGTGCGGCAACGGCGTCGGACAAGAGGTGATGTGCGGGACATCGAACCTCACTTCGGCCGCCGCGGACGATGACACTGGAACGCGACGTCCTCGAGCCCACACGGCCCAATCAATACCAAGAAAGAAATGCCGGAACCTGCAACCGACACGGAGCAGTGTCCGGTGCATGTATCAAGGAGGACAACGATGTCGAGGATGATGCGCGCTGCGCGAATGCACAAGGTCGGCGACCCGCTGCAGATCGACGAGGTCGAGGTGCCAACTCCCCGACCCACGGACGTGCTGGTCGAGGTGCGAGCCTGCGGGTTCGTGCCCAACCTGATCAACGTGCTGACCCGCATGCACGACTTCCCCAACCTTTCGCTGCCGAAACTGCCCGCGATCTTTGGTCTCGACGCCGCGGGCGTCGTCGTTGAGAAAGGTGCGCAGGCGCGCGGCATCGAAATCGGCGATCGCGTGTACGTCAACCCCGCGCGGTACTGTGGCGGCTGCCGATACTGCCGGACGGGCAAGTCGCAGCTCTGCCCGGCCTACGCCTTCAACGGCTACATGGGCTTCAGCAAGCACTCGGCCGTGCTGTTCGAAGACTATCCATATGGCGGTTTCTGCGAGTTCATGACCGCTCCGCTGCACAGTCTTGTCAAACTTCCGGACACCGTCTCGTATGAGACGGCGGCGCGCTGGGGGTACCTCGGTACCGGCTACCGGGCGCTTCGTCGTGCCGGAGTCGGACCGGGAAGCACGGTGCTCATCAACGGCATCAGTGGAACCCTCGGGCTGGGCATCGCCCTGTTCGCGCGGGCCTTGGGCGCGCGCCAGATTCTCGGCACCGGGCGCGACCGTACGTTGCTCGAACGGGTCCGGGCGATCGATCCAGCGCGAATCGAGGTCCACTCTGCCTACGACGAAGAGCCGGTAGCAGACTGGGCCCGCAGGCTCACCGGAGGCGAGGGCGTCGGCGCCGTGATCGACGCTCTCTTTACGGGAACCCCGAAGGAGCCCATGCTCGCCGCGATGGCTGCTCTGGCCCGCGGGGGCATCCACGTCAATGTAGGTGGCGTCACGGGAGAGGTTCCGATCGACATGTTCGTGGCCATGTCGAACCTCAATGAATTCGTCGGCAGTCTCTGGTTCTCCACCGCCGAGGGCCAGGAGATGGCCGATATGGCGGCCACCGGTCAAGTCGATTTGTCGGTGTACGAGCACGAGATTTTCAAACTCGCCGACGTGAATGCCGGATTGTCGGTCATCCAGAACAGACACGGCGGGTTCAGCAACTACGTGATCGTTCCCTGACGCCACCGCACAGGTCGATCCGCTCTGTCATCAGCGTTGAACCGGGAGCCAGTGAGTATTGCGCGCTGTCCGGGCCTGGCTGCCCGATTTCGTTTTCGCAGGCGTGACGATCCTGCAGTTTTATCGGAGGTTTGTTTGATGCATACGATTGAAACCGACGTCCTCGTGGTAGGTGCGGGGCCATCTGGGCTCGCAGCAACGACGCTGCTGGCGGCGCATGGGGTGTCCACCATCACCCTCTCGCGGTATTCGGGAACGTCGCCCCAGCCGCGCGCACTGATTACCAACCAGCGGACCGTAGAGGTTTTCCGTGATGTCGGCATCGAGGATCGCGTGCGCGCGGTAAGTATGCCGTTGCCGATGCTGGGAAACAACGTGCTCGCGACGAGTTTCGCCGGTCCAGAGATCTTTCGCTACCGATCCTATGGCACCGGTGATCGAGCTGTTGACTACGCAACTGCGAGTCCGTGTGAGGGGCTCAACGCGCCGCAGCACGTCGTGGAGCCGGTGTTACTGGCGGCCGCTACCGAGCGGGGCGCGGATGTTCGGTTCCTTCATGAACTCGTGCAGATCGAGCAGACGGCGGAGGCCGTCCATGCCCGCGTCTGTGAGCGGGCGACCGGACGGGAGTACGTCATTCGCGCGAAGTACGCGATCGGTGCGGACGGTGGCCGCTCGCGAGTCGCGGAACAGCTCGGGTTCGACTTCGAGGGCGAATCGGGGCTCAAGCACATGCTCAATCTGTGGGTCGAGGTGGATCTCGCCGAGTATGCCGCCCATAGGCCCAGCGTGATCTACATGATTTACCAGCCAGGCGGCGAGTCGTGGGTCGGGTCCGGATCGTTCTTCTGCATCCGCCCTTGGAACGACTGGGTGCTGGTGCGCGAATACGACCCCGCTGATGGCGAACCGGATACCTCCGATACTGCCGTTATCGAGTCCGTCCGCTCGTTGACCGGTCTGCCGAACGCAAAGGTCCGGGTCAAGGGCGTCAGCAAGTGGCACGTCAACCGCATGGTCGCGAACACATACCGCCGAGGACGAGTGTTCCTCGCCGGCGACGCCGCGCACCGGCATCCGCCCGCGGGTGGGCTGGGTAGCAATACCTCGATCCAGGACAGTTTCAATTTGGCCTGGAAGCTTGCTTTCGTATTGTCCGGACGCGCTGGCGAGGGGTTGCTCGACAGCTACGACGAGGAGCGCCAGCCCGTGGGTAAGCAAATCGTGGAGCGGGCGATTCAGGGTCTGAAGAACCAGGGAGCAGCGATCGGGGCGCTCGGCTTGCGGCGTGGGCAGTCGTCCGAAGAGGGCTGGGCGTCGCTGCGTGAGCTCACTTCCGATGCCGACGGTGCCGCTGAGCGACGCGCCGCCCTTGCCGAGGCGGTCGAGTTGCAGCACTACCGGTCGAACGCCCTGGGCGTCGAGCTCGGACAGCGTTACACCTCCTGCGCTGTGGTTGATGACGGCACACCTTTCCCCGCGCCCGAACGGGACCCCGTGCTGCACTATCAACCGACCACTCACCCTGGAGCATGTCTCCCACATGCCTGGGTCGAGCACGATCGTCGCCAGGTCTCGACCATTGATCTCGTCGGGCATGGGCGCTTCAGCTTGATCGTCGGGATCGGAGGCGAGCCATGGGCGGAGGCGGCGGCCAAGATCAGTGCCGAACTCGCTATCGAGCTGCCGATCTACTTCGTGGGGTATCGCTGCGAGTACGACGACGTCGTCGGTGAGTGGGCAGCGGTACGCGAAATCGGTGATCGCGGCGCGTTGCTGGTCCGGCCCGACCGATTCATTGCCTGGCGGTCACACGGGCGCCCGGACTCGCCGGAGGACGCTTTGCGCGGAGCAATCCGGCAGGCGCTGAACCTGACCGCCGACTAGAACGCTGATCCACAGGAGCGCCAAGCGGGACGAATACGGCAAGCGTCGCTCAGGTAAGCCAAGCCGGTCAGCGGTATCGGCAGCACGCCTCGCGCAACCGACTCGGATGGCGCATCGCATGAGTGGGCGATGTCTTGCCAGCAGCATCGAGCTGCCCGTGTATGCATTCCCCGGTGCGTCGAAGGGTCTCGAGAGAAAGGGAGCGTCCAATAGCCATTCCTTCGTATCCTGAAGGCGCGGTCGTCCACACGGTGATCATCGCTTGGAAGGGCGGGGCGGTCGATGACCAGCTCATCGACTACATCACCAGTGAACTGCGCGATGTCGGCGAGAACAGCGATGGAGTTCTCGACTACCGTGTCGGATCTGATCTTGGGGTACGCTTCGATCACGGCGACTATGCTGTGACGGCGATATTTGAGAACCAGGCTTCGTTCGACGCATATGTCGCAAACAGCCGGCATATCGAGATTGTTGAAGAATATCTACTCCCGAATGTTGAGCGTCACATGACAGCGCTGTTCGAAATCTGATGCAAGCAGATTTTCGGAACGGCTGAACTGTCAATTCCTCTGTCAATTCCTGGAACTGCTGGTCGTTCCCCTTGAACGTGTTGTGCAGTGGGTGCTCTCAACGGCTAACTGGTTATGTTCGTTTCGGGACGGAGGCTGAAGCGGACGGCTACCAAGTTTCGGTCCCGGGCTGGCAGTCGTCGACGTGTTCTTTGCGTTATCGGCCCACGGCGATTCCGCATGCAGCTGCCATGTCGATCAGGGTGCACGCGATGTAACTCGGTGCGCTGTGGGTCCGTGACGTTGTCTGTCGAACACGTGGATCCGAGCCGCGGGCGATAGTCGGTCCGTATTATGGACCGCCTATCGGCGAAGCTTTGTTTGCGCGCCATAGAACCTAACTGTCATAGCAGAAGGACTGTTGACTCGATCCCCGAAGAAGCGGTAATGTTCCTCTATATGGTCCACCCGGTCCGTAAGATGGACCGATCTGGAAAGGTTGGCATGTTCTTTCAGGTGAAGTGCCCTATGGCTGCGCCGCTTGCCGCGAACCGGCGGTGCAGTTGATGACGGCGAGCACCGGCATGCTGGGGACGGTGGCGATTTGGCCGGCTCAATGACGGAGGAGGTATTGTCCGAATTTGTAGGGTTCGATGTGAACGGTGGAGTTGCCGTACTGGAGTTGCGTCGCCCGGAGAAACGCAACGCGGTCTCATGGGATATGTGGGAGGCCATTCTCGCACATCTCGCGGTGGCGTCGGGCAGGCCGGAAATTGGCGTACTCGTGGTAAAGGGCAGCGGTGGCGCATTTTGCGCTGGAGCCGACCTGGGCGAGGTCAAGCGGTCCGACGGCACGGCCTCGGCCTCGTTCCACGAACTTGTAGTTCGGTCTCTTTGTGCCATCGCTGAATTTCCGGTGCCAAGCGTGGCGAGTATCGAGGGTGCGTGCATCGGCGGTGGATGCAGCATCGCGCTGGCCTGCGACATTCGGTTCGCACATTCCAACGCATTCTTTGCGATTCCCGCGGTTCGGCACGGAATCGTCTACGACAGGGGCTCAATCGGAAGGCTTGTCGAACTCCTGGGATCCGGCCGTGCGGCACACATGTTGTTCACCGCACAACGCCTGGATGCGGCGCAGGCGGCGCGTATCGGTCTGGTCGATGAATGTAGTAGTGAGCTCGACGAGCTAGTGACAAATTTTACCGATGCAGTACTTCGGGGTGACGCTTCTACGATGGTTGCGACCCGCAAATTGATTCGCAATGCAGCGCAACGAACGGCGGGTCTGTGATCTCGCTGGTGCGGTGGGCATCTTTCCCACGAATTTCGGTGCCATCCCAGACACCTGCCTGGGGCGGGAATCCGGCCCGACTGCAAAACGTGAAGTGAACGGAGTTGCCATGTCTATTCTCGAAAATCGATCGACCCGGAGCGCGACTTCGGGAACGCGGTCGTTTCTCGTGAATCGCGGGAAGGCTATCGCGCGCCTTGACTACTGCGAGATCCGGAACCGGAGGGGTTTTCATGGCTGAGTCGAAATCAGGTTCGGGCCCGCTCAGCGGTATCCGGGTAGTTGATCTCACCAGGGCGCTGGCGGGTCCCTTTTGTACAGCGCTGCTGGGCGACTTAGGTGCAGATGTGATCAAGGTAGAGGGTCTTCCCAATGGCGACGCGACGCGGAATTGGCCCCCCTTCGACGGCTCGCGCAGCCTCTACTACTTGAGCACCAACCGTAACAAGCGTTCGTTGGCATTGGATTTTCGCACCCCGGAGGCCCGGACCATCCTGGCTGACTTGGTCGCGGAGGCCGATGTGCTCGTGGAGAACTTCCGGCCTGGCGTGCTCGCCAAGCTCGGCCTGGATCCTGAGCGGTTGCAGGTCGACCGGCCCGATCTGGTGCTGTCGAGCGTGTCTGGGTTCGGTGAGATCGGTCCACTGCGGAACGACGCCGGTCTCGACCAGGTCGCTCAAGGGATGTCAGGATTGATGTCAGTGACCGGAGCCGGTGAGCACACGCCGATGCGCGTTGGCGTACCTGTCGTCGACATGGCCGCCGGTATGTTCTCCGCGATCGGAATCGTCGCTTCGCTCGTGGGCCGCGCCGTTTCAGGCCGGGCAATTCGGATGAACACATCGCTCCTGGAAAGTGCGATTTCGTTGATGACCTTTCAGGCGCAGCGCTATCTGTCTGTCCAGGAAGTGCCACAACCACAAGGCAACGATCACCCGATCATTTCGCCGTATGGAACCTTCCATGCGGAAGACTCGAGCATCAATGTCGCGATCGGAACGGATGCCCAGTGGTCGGCGCTGTGCGAGATTCTGGGTGCACCCGAACTCACAAGGCGCCCCGAGTACTCGGCTTCGGCCTTGCGAGCCGCCAATCGGAGCGCCTTGTCCGCCGAGCTGAACGAGCTCTTCGGCAAGAAGCCGGCGAATGAGTGGCTGGAGCAGTTGCGTGCCGCCGGGGTTCCGTCAGGCCCCATCTACACCATGGACCAAGTCTTCGATGACCCGCAGGTGCAAGCACTCGGGCTCGTTCAGACAGTGCGGAACGAACACAGCGAGGACCGGTTGCTCCGCGGGCCCCTGTGGGTGGACGGCAGCCCCACTCCGATCAGGAATCACCCGCCCTCGCTGGGGGAACACAGTCGGGAAGTTCTACGAGAACTCGGCTACGAGGACACTGATATCGACAATCTGGTCAGAAAAGGTGTCATCGACCAAGCGCAGGTTATATGCACTCCGACTCCGCACGGCGGCTGAGCAAAGCGGACACTGTATGTCCCGCCTTCCCATGAGAGTGGGCGCTGACCATGGACGCCCGGTCTGCCGTTGTAGCAGCGGCTTGGACCCGCCGAATGTGTCAGGCGCCGACTCACTGCGCCCCCCATGGGCCTGAACTTGCCGACAAATCAGACGGTTTGATGAGGCAATACCGGTACTTGCCGTTCCCCCTTCGTAACTCGGCCTCGGCTGATCTATGTCCATATCGCGCACCGGAGCCAGGATGGCGACCCAGCCTTGCTGTTCCAGAAGTCGCCGCCACAACCGTCAGGAGTTTCAACGTGTCAAGAGTGTCCGAATCTGTAGCTGCTCGAAAAGTCGCACTGACTGACGAGGAGATCTTTGACAGTCACATCGACGGCAAACTGTCCGTCGAGCTGACTGCGCCGCTGGAGAGCCAGCGCGACCTGTCGATCGCTTACACCCCGGGCGTTGCCCAGGTGAGCCGCGCCATCCACGCGGACGAGTCTCTTGCCCGCCGCTACACATGGACCGACCGGCTCGTCGCCGTCGTCTCCGACGGCACCGCCGTCCTCGGCCTCGGGAACAATGGCCCGCGCGCGTCCCTGCCGGTGATGGAAGGTAAGGCTGCCCTGTTCAAGAAGTTCGCGGGGTTGAACTCCATTCCCCTGGTGCTCGACACCACGGATCCGGACGAGATCGTCGAAACGCTCGTCCGGATTCGTCCGAGTTTCGGCGCAGTCAACCTCGAGGACATCTCGGCCCCGCGATGCTTCGAAATCGAGAAGCGTCTCATCGAGGCGCTCGACTGCCCGGTCATGCACGACGATCAACACGGCACCGCCATCGTCGTTCTCGCCGCCCTCAAGGGCGCGGTCACGCTGCAGGGACGCGATCTGTGCGCGTTGCGAGTCGTTATCTCCGGGGCAGGTGCGGCCGGTGTGGCCTGCGCGAATATGCTGCTCGCCGTGGGCATCCGGGACATCACTGTCCTCGACTCGAAAGGAATCGTGTCCCGCGACCGTACCGACCTCGGCCCGAGCAAGATCGATCTGGCCACTCGCACCAATCCGGCGGGCCGATATGGCGGGCCGATCGAGGCTATGCGCGGCGCAGATGTATTCATCGGCGTCTCGGCCGGCACTGTCCCGGAGGAAGTCGTTGCGGAGATGGCGGACAACGCGATTGTCTTCGCGCTGTCGAACCCGGATCCAGAAATCCATCCCGAGGTCGCCGCTCGCCACGCTGCTGTCGTCGCCACCGGCCGCAGTGACTTCCCGAATCAGATCAACAATGTGCTCGCCTTTCCCGGTGTGTTCAAAGGTGCGCTCGACGTGGGCGCTCGCCGCATCACCGAGAGCATGAAGCTCGCGGCCGCGCAGGCAATCTTTTCGGTCGTCGCTGATGAGCTGGCCGCCGATAGGATCGTCCCGAGCCCGCTCGACCCGCGGGTCGCGCCTGCCGTCGCCGCGGCCGTAGCGGCCGTGGCACAGGCCGACGGCATTGCAGACCAGCAGCCCCAGGATCCGCCCAAGAGCAACGGAAATGCGATCCCGTAGTGCCATGGGATTCGGTTGACCCCAACCCCCAAGGCAGCGCCGCTCGCCCAACCTGTCCAGCGCGCTTGGTACGACGGTAGCGCTTTTGCGGATGCCGTAGTGATTAAGTACATTCATCGATTTGATCGGGTTCGAAGACGCGGGATCATCCGTCTGTCCACCGTTGTTTCTAGTACTCCAGCACGACTTCGTGATCGATGGTGGAGTGCTTGGTTGCTCGGGTGGCGGCTGGGGGGTGATTATGTCGTGCTCGTGAGTGGTGCAACGGGTTTGGTGGTGTCGGCTGGTGTTGATGGTGGTCGATGGCAGCGTGAGTTCGAGGATCTGGCCGCGGGTATCGGGGCGCGGTTCGGGCGGGTGGAGACTCGTCGCACGGTGGTGAAGATGCTGGCCGGGATGGTGTCGGAGCTGCCGAGTAAGAACTGTTGGACCTTGGCGGAGCAGGCCGGGGATAACGGTCCGGGCCGGATGCAGCATCTGCTGTCGGCGGCTGTGGTGGATGAGGGCGGGCTGCGAGATGACCTAAGTGATTATGTGATCGAGCATTGGGCGACACCGATGCGACGCTCGTGGTCGACGAAACAGGCGATCTCAAGAAGGGGGTGCACACCGTCGGGGTCCAGCGCCAGTACACCGGCACGGCTGGCAGGATCGAAAACAGCCAGGTCGCGGTGTATCTCACCTACGCCACTCGTGCCGGGCACGCGTTCATCGACCGCGCCTTGTATCTGCCGAAGTCCTGGACAGGTGACCCGGTCCGCTGCATGCAGGCCGGGGTGCCTGCCGACGTGCGGTTCGCCACCAAGCCTGCCCTGGCGAAACGATTGATCATCGGTGCTCTCGATGCCGGTGTCCCCGCACCGTGGGTGACCGGGGATGAGGTCTACGGTGGTGATCCGAAGCTGCGTGGTGAGCTCGAATCTCGCGGTACTGGTTACGTTTTCGCCGTCGCCTGTGACCATCGCGTCACGACCGTGACCGGCCGTGTCCGCGCCGATGTCTTGGCTCGCGCTTTGCCGCGGCGGGCCTGGCAGTCGTTGTCGGCCGGTGATGGCGCCAAAGGGCCCCGCACCTACGACTGGGCCTGGATCGAGATCGGAACCGATGAGAACAACGCCGTGCCCGGGTGCCGGTGGCTGATGATCCGCCGCAACCAGCGCACCGGGGAAATGGCCTACTACCGCTGCTGGAACCAGCAACCGGTCACCTTGGCCCGGCTGGTGAAAGTGGCGGGACGCCGGTGGTCGACGGAGGAGAATTTCCAGACCGCCAAGACACTGACTGGCCTGGACCAGCATCAAGTGCGGGGGTGGCGGTCCTGGCACCGCTGGACGCTGCTGGCAATGCTCGCCCACGCCTTCCTCACTGTCCTGGCTGTCGGCGAGCATGCCCTCGCCGCCGTCTCCTCAGATCGGATCCCGTTCACCCGCAACGAGATCCGTCATCTGTTCGCGGTGCTGGTGGCGCAACCCGTTCGCGTGATGATCGACCGGCTGCACTGGTCGAACTGGCGGCGACGACATCAGTACCGGTCCCGGGTCTGTCACTACCGTCGACGCGGCGCGGCAACTACAGTGCCCGGGTGAACACTCGACCGGCGACTCTGGCTGCCGAACTGGAAGCCGATCTCGACCGCTACCCCGACCAGCGTGGTGAAATCCTGCTCGAAGCCGCCGTGCAATGGTGGCACGCCGCAGACCATGACCGCGCCATCGACCTGCTGCGCCAGGGGATCGATCTGGGTGGTGAGGACGGCGGCAACGCCCGGGTGACGCTGGCGGAAATCCTGTTCGACCTCGACCGCGATGCTGACGCGAACGCCCAGCTGGACGCGTTACGACGAGACCGGATCGATTCCGCTGCTCCGTATCACATGGCCGCCGAACTACTGGAAGAACGCGGTGACCTGCAGCAGGCACTGACCTGGTTCAACATGGCCGTGTCGCGGCTGTCCGACGACGAGACGGCCGAACGCGACACCGAACTGGGGTTCCTCTGCTACGCCAACCACGTCATCGCCGGCCGCCACCGCGTCCGCCGAGCGCTGGAACTACCCCCCGACGACCTCGACGACTCGGTCCAGTCCATGGCTGGCCACGCCGACGAATTCACCCGTGCGGCAACCACACCCAAACCGCCGCGTGAAATGCGAGTGCTGTTCTGGCCCCGCCCGGAAATTCCCCGCGCACACGAAACCTGGCCGCAACTGGTCGAAACCATCGACGCCGACGCCACCATCGCCGAGCGGGAAAAAGCCAACCGTGATCTGGCCGACTCCGGCATCCCCCGCATCACCATGGTGCCCCTCACCGTCGCCAAACTCCTCGACCACACCATCCGCACCGGCGGCGACCCCACCGACTCCGACACCCGCCTGGCCTGCATCAACGAGATCATCGCCGAAGGCCACGCCATCAGCTGGCCACCCCCGCGAAACGCACCGTGCTGGTGCGGATCTACCACCAAATACAAGAAATGCTGCGGCCGACCCACCACATGACCCCATCAACCAGCACCGATTACGAAGTCGTGCTGGAGTACTAGGTGGCTGGCGCTGCCGTCCGATCGCCGCAGCGTTGGCCAACCCTAGCGCCAAACATCAGTGACATGCCGCAGGTTGCGAATACAAGGGACTCAGCGTCACCGGATGCTTGCGGCAATTTCAGCAGCCGCAGCCGCGACCTTACGACCGTACGTTTCGCACACATCCGGTGACATTCGAGAAGCTGCCCCCGAAATGCTCAGCGCCGCGATCGGGCGACCGCCCAGTTGGCGAATGCAGGCTGCGACGGAGATGATACCGTCCGTCATCTCTTGCTCGGAGATGGCATAGCCGCGTTCTCGAATGGTTGCGAGCTCAGCCCGGAGCTGGTCGGGATCGGTAATCGTATGAGGCGTGAGCGACATCAGCTCCCTGTCGAGGTATTCATCGATCTCGGACGCCGTGAGGTAAGCGAGTACGGATTTCCCAGTCGAAGCGGCATGCAGCGGAGATCGGGTGCCGATCGGCTGAACCAGTCGCAACGCATGTTTGCTCTCCCGTCGCTCCACCAGTCGCATCGTGTCTGTCTCAGGCACGGCCAGGTGGATTGTCTCGAGCGTCTCGCTGTTGAGCCGTTCAAGGACTGGGGGAGCCACCTCGCGAAGGCGACCCAAATCATCGATCTTCTCGCTGAGAACACGCACCCGCTCCCCGAGCACCCAGCGGGTGGCTTCACGTCCGTCGGAACGGATCCAGCCGAGCTCGGCGAGAGTGGCGAGGCTGCGTTGCACGGTGCTCTTGGGTAGACCGAGTTGGCGCGCGAGCTCACTGAGGCCGATTGGCTGCTTGTCCGCGACGGCGTCGAGGATCTGGAATGTCGTTCGCACGCTCCTCACTGCGCGCTCCTTCGTATCGTTCGGGATAGTCGGTCCGTATTGTAGACCAGTATGGCACACCGTTAGGCTGGCGAAATTTGTCGGCCGGTCCGGAGTAGCGCGACTCCCTAGGGATTCCGGCCGCGGCCGCAGTAGATGCTTTGATAGCTGCGCCCTCTATATGAGCGAAACGAGCCGCATTGCGGACCGACCAGCGTGTTGCGCGCGGCTCATCAACCTTCGAAGTCGTCTACCAAGGTTTACCTCGGGTCAAGGCAGTTGCCGCGTATCGACGTGGAGACGCAGCCGTCCGCGGCGGTGACCTGCAGGCGGGGCAATCGAGATCGCGGCTGTGCAGGCCGGACGGCTCGTGGGTCTACGCGGTCTGATGACGCCGTCAGCGGACGGTAACGCGCCACTGTGGCGGTGTGATCCAATCTCCACCGAATGTCAAAGTTTGGCAATGGTGCCGAGACGGTGAAGTCACGCGTTGTAATCCGCCGCGAGCACGGCAGTCAGCCGAGGCCACGGCGCGAGCAGTGCGGAAGTTCGAGGAGCTATGCCCGCAACGTCCCAGCGGTGGCGCGCAGGTCGATCAGCAGACGGCTAACCGCTGACTAGGATACAGCGCGCGAACGTCCTCAGGGCAGCGCCGGACCTCCGAGCCCGGCGAGAATCTCAACAACCCGCGCGCTTGATGGCGTTCGTGAAGTACTGCAGCGCGCCGGACCTCCGGGGTCCGGCGAGAATCTCAATGCAGTGCGTGCGCGAGAGGACGGCCGCGGTCAATCATCTGCGCGACCTCGACGACCGCGGCGTCCTGGCCGCCCCGTCGATTCCCTGGTTGCGATCGTCCTCGCCTGCCTCTTCTCCGGGAAGGAGTGACTGCACGTACCGACTCACGGCCAACGCAACGCCGCGGCCGTGAGCGCGGGGCCCATGTGCTCAAGGAGAAGCCGTTTACCACCGCCTGCTCGAAGCCCTCGAGCTGGCGCGGCTATGTCGAGAGTCAGGCATCCATCTAATGGTCACGCTACAAAATGCGGCGCTGGCTGGCGCCCGTAAGTACCCAGCCGAGAGGGCTGGTTGATGGTGCCGGTGGCAGTCGGTTCGCGTGAGTGTTCCGATTGGAGGTCGCGAGAGCTGTCAATTCCCCTATACGCAGGGTTGGACGCGGCTACTGTGACGGCATCTAGCGAGAAGCGCCCTGACCTGCGCATTCGGATGTCCTGAGTGGAGCCGCGACGTTCCATCTCATTGATGGATCTTTCCGTGGTTGTCCTGGTTGAACCAAGCGTCAGGGGTATCTATGCAGCGCGTGCAGGGCTCGCGGAAGTTGGCTGTGGCGGCAGGGGAGTGGGAAGTTTCTGCGGAGCGACGGACAGCAGCCGTTGCGTTGTCGGATGAAATGCGCCCTGCTGGGCCTGTAACAGCCGAGGCCGGGAGCTGGGGCTGTGTAATCGTCAACGGCAGCCATATAGAGGTGCTCTTACAAAATTTGGGAATGGTTCTATGTGCATCTGACAATGTCTTTGCCGAGCGCGATCGGCCGGTAGGCCGGGCCGGTACGCCGAAACCCGGTCTGTCTCACTGGGATTCGCGTTGCGCCCGCAACTCCTGCAAGGCCAGGTCGTCGCGATCATCGATATCGACCTCGGTCAGCTCCCATGTCGGGGCGTCGGCCAACCGCCCGGGATCCTCGACGACCACGGTCTCGGCGAAGGTCTCGACGATGTCGCGCGCCGACCGCGCGTGCACCCACCACCACAACCCACCCATGCCGTAGTTGAGCGTGGCGCCGGGAAATCAGGATGCTCCCGGCATCGTCGCATCTGCGAGCACCTCGGTCGCCCGGTCGTGGAATCGGATGTCGTAGAAGTCGGCGACCGCGCCCCAGAGGGCCAGCGACCATACGGTTTTCGACTTCGGCCGGGCGCTCGCTGATCAGAACCAGATCCTTGATCACCCCTCGCCCGTCCGGCTGGCGCACGCGTTTGGGGTGGCGCATCACCCGCCCGCTGCGCAGCTGCCGGGTGAGTCCTCGGTCGATCGCCTTGCGGCGACGAGGATCGAATAGCGACAAGTCTGAACTGGTTGCCGAACCAGCAGCGCGTCCCTTCACCGACCACGATCGCCGACCAGCCGCGGGTGTGGCTTTTCAGGTCCGCCAGCAGGCACGCGGCTTGGCGGTGCAGGAGAAAGGGGCCCGCACCGCCATCCATGCAACACGCTCGCTATCTGGCCGATCCAGCCTTCAGCCCGGCCGACGATCCGCTCGGTAGGCGCAGGTGTGCGTCGGGAACGCCGCCACCTCGCGGATCAAGCACACCGTCCTGGTTCGCATAGGGGCTCTGGCCGGGCGGAGCCTGCACCGTCGTGAGGTATTTCCACAGGCCGTCGACCAGGACCGCGCCACCGCCCACCAAGGTGCCGACCAGTCCGCCGGCTCCGGCGAACGCGGCGATCGCGGCGGGGGTCGTGGCCAGACAACCCGGGCCAACGATGAGACAGGAACCGAGACCGATCGCGGCGCCGATCAGTGCGCCCAGCACGGTGCCGATCACGGTGCCGATCAGCGGACCGCGAATCATGTTGTCGGCCAACTCATTCAAGGCTAGTTGCTCCTCCATCGGGGAGGCGACGGGACGTGGTCCGTCCGAGCGAATATCGGTGAGGTCGGGGGTGAGGGTCAGCGTGCGCCCGTCGGCGGAAATGCGCTCGTGGATCATCGCACGGTGCCCGTCCAGCTCAATGGTGAGCGGCAGCGTCGATACCAATCGCCCGTCACTGGCGTGAACGGCGACGGTCTGCCGGTCCGGCGCGAGTGTGAATGCGGCGCTGTCCAGGGTGGCGATCACGGATTCGCCGACGACCGCGGCGCGGTATCCGACCGGCGCTGGCGCTTCGGCCGCGCTGGGCGCCGCCGCGGCAACGACCGCACAGGCCGTCGCGAGAACTGCCGAAGTTGTTGTGCGGTACTTCATTCCGATTCCACTTCCAGCTCGGGGATCGCGATCAACGGACGGCGGGCGCTGGTGTCGGGGCAACGCCAGGCTTGGCGGACAGGTGCTCGGCGTACTTGCTCTCTCCCGGAGCGGTTCCGAGAATCGTGACGTATTCGTAGAGCGCGTACGCGGCGGTGGGCCCACCACCGAGAACGAGGCCGGTGAGGCCGCCGACCGCGCCGACGAGGGTGACAATCGGGAGCACCGCGATCACGCAGCCGACGCTGAGCACCACGCAGGAGGCCCCCGCGACAGCGAATCCGACGCCGACCCCGATGACGGCTCCGATGGCGGTACCGATCAGACTGCCGATCGACGTCCCGATGCTCACCGCGTTGATGAGATCGTTCATCGCCAACTGGTTTTCGAGGGGGGAGGCGACCGGACGCACGGCGTCCGCACGCAGGCCGCTCGTCTCGGGGGTAAGGGTGAGGGTGCGCCCATCAGCGGAGATATGGTGCTGGAGCGGCAGGCGCTGCCCGTCGACAGTGAAGGTCAAGGGCAAAGAGGTGAGAGACTGTCCGCTGATGTCGCGGATGCTGAGGGATTGTGAGTCAGCGGCGACGGTGAAAACACCGCGGTCGAGCGTGGTGACGACGGCATTCCCGGACAATGCCGCGTGATATCGCACAGGTTCGGGCGTTTCGGGCGCCGCATCGGCCGGTGTGGCGGCCACCTCGACGATGAACACAGCGAGCAGTGCGGTGATGACTGGCCTACGAGTTCTCATAATTCCTCCTCTGATGCCCCGATTCCGCGGTGAAAGCCGGAAGGGGATGACCGAACGCCCGGATCGGGTTGTGCGGTGGCATGGTGTTGCCCGCCGGGGGTCCAATCCCTTGCGGCGATGATGGTTTCGTGGTTGGCCTGAGCGGGATTCGGCCAAGGGAGCCACTTAACGCATTTGAAAATGCGTTAGCGAAGTTTGAGCGGCCGCTGGCCGGATGTCAAGCTTTTCGTCGTGACACAACATGAAGCCCGGGCGGCCAAGGCGAGACAGGGAGGACGTAGCGCCCGTGTAGTGGAGGCGGTGCGCAAAGCGACACTGGAACTGTTGATTCAGCGCGGCTACCACGGTTTCGAGATCCCCGACGCAGCCCACAACGCCGGAGTCCATCCGACGACCATCTATCGGCGCTGGCAGGGGAAGCAGGACCTCGTCGCCGACGCGATGCTCGCACACATGGAGCAACAGATCCACGTCCCGGATACCGGCTCCTTGCGCGGCGACCTGACCGAATTGCTGCACGAGGTCACGGCCGTGCTCGCTCAGCCGCCACTGCTCGCGTTGCTCCGGGTTCAGGTCGCGATCGCCGACTCCGTCGAGGGCGTCGACGCCGCACGCCGCCGATTCTGGGCGACCCGCTTTCGATCCTCGGCCGCGCTCGTCGAACAAGCGATGTCCCGCGGCGAACTCCCCGCTCAGACCGATGCGCAGGAGTTGGCCGAGTTCGCGATTGCTCCGATCTACCTGCGCGTTCTCGTCACCGGCGGTTTGGTCGACGAGGCATTCATCCGCTCCTGCGTCGAGCGAGCACTCCGCGCCTTCGGCGCCGCGATCGAGGCGGACGAATGAATTACGCGGCGGCGGCGAGAGCGGCGAGCGTGGCGTTGGTCAGGCGGGCGATGTAGCCGTCGTCCACCGGCCCGCGGCTGATCAGCAGCCGGAAGAACAGCGGAGCTCCGAGAAGGTCCATCCCCAGCTCGAAGTCGAGCTGAGTGGGCAATTCTCCGCGGTCGATGCCGCGTTGGAGGAGTTGCGCGGCCGCCGCGCGGCGGGGCGCCGCCACTGCCGCGCGTAACGCGTCGGCCAGGTCGCGATTGCGGGCCGCTTCGGCGAACAGGTCGGGAACGATCCGGCTCACCAGCTGATGAGTCAGGGCGCCGACGACGTCGCGGATGAATGCCTCGACGTCACCACGCAGCGATCCGGTGTCGATGTCGGCGGGACTGTGCGCACGCACGGCGGTGGATATCAGATCGATCAGCATCGCATCCTTGGAGGGCCACCGCCGGTACAGCGCCGCCTTACCGACACCGGCGCGGCGAGTCACCGCCTCCATCGACATCCGCGCGTACCCGATTTCGGCGAGTTCGTCCAGGGCAGCACGAGTGATCGTTTCGGTCACGGTTTCCCGAAGGGCTGCCGCTCCCGCGGCTCGGCGGCTGGTCATTCGATACCCCTCAAAAGAACGGAACGGTTGCGTTCCGATGCTATCAGGGCTACGCTCGCAAACCTGAACGCAACGGAACGGTTCCGTTCCGTGTTTGCCTGCATGGAGGGACAATGAAGTTTCTGTTCGACGACGAGTCGTTCTCGTTCGAAGCCTTGCGGACTGCCGGACACGGCGCCTACGGCGGGGCCGAGCTCGGCGAAGTGCTGGCCACCTGCCAGAACATCCCCGAGGGCGACGAAGAGGCGTGGTGCCGGGAATGGTCGGCCACTGCCGAGCGCGTTCATCGGATCGCCTGGACCGCTCTCGCCGCCGGCCGCCGAGTCAGCGCCAGGGAAGCTCTCCTGCGTGCGTCGAACTACTACCGAAACGCGGACTTCTACCGCAGGCTCGACCCGGACAACGACGCCGAATCGGCCCGCCTGGCTCGGCTGTCACGGCAGACATTCGCCGAAGCCGCCGAGCTGTTCGACGTTCCGCCGATCCCGCAGGCCATCCCTTACGAGGGCGGCGAACTGCCCGGATACCTGTTCCGCGTGGATGATTCGGACAAGGCTCGGCCCACGGTCATCCTGCACGGTGGCTTCGACTCGACTCTCGAAGAGCTGTACTTCTTCGCGGCCGAAGGTGCCCTGCGGCGCGGCTACAACGTGCTGGGGTTCGAGGGGCCCGGCCAGGCCTCGGCCCGGCGGGAGTCGGGGCTGGTGTTCCGACCCGACTGGGAACACGTGGTGACTCCAGTTCTCGACCACGCACTGACGTTGCCCGGAGTCGATCGGGACCGTCTTGTCCTGTTCGGCACCAGTCTCGGCGGATACCTCGCGGCCCGCGCGGCCGCCTTCGAGCACCGCTTCGCAGCTTGCGTGCTGCACGACGGCGTTTACAGCTTCCATGACGCCTACCGCAGTGTGATGCCACCGTTCCTGTACGACTGGATCCTCGACAAGCGTGATGACCTCGCGAACCCGGTCCTCGAACTGATGATGATGTCGACCCAAAGCCGATGGGCGGTGCGCAACGGCATGTGGACGTTCGGGGCCGCGTCCCCCGCCGAATACATCCGAATCACCCGGCCGTTCACCGTGGACGGCATCGCCGACAAGATCACCTGCCCCACCCTCGTCCTCGACGCGGAGAACGACCAGTTCTTCCGCGGCCAGCCTCGGCAGGTCTACGACGCGCTCCGGTGCGAGAAGGAACTGATGGTGTTCGCGTCCGCCGACGGTGGCGGCGAGCATTGTCACGAGGGTGCGACGTTGCTGTTCAACCAGCGAACCTTCGACTGGCTCGACACCCGTCTGAGCCTGTGAGCGCCACACGCCGGGCCAACCGCGTGCTGGCCCTACTGATGCTGTTCATGATGATCAACTTCGCCGACAAGGCCGTGCTCGGCCTCACCGCCGACCCGATCATGAACGAACTCGGACTCTCCGCGACCGGATTCGGGATGGTGGCGGCAGGCTTCTACCTGCTGTTCAGCGCATCGGCGGTGCTGGTCGGATTCCTCGGCAACCGGGTGCCGGTACGCCTGTTGCTCGCCATCTTGGTGTTCATCTGGTCCGTCGCGCAGCTCCCGATCCTTGTTCCCGGGACCGGATTCGCGATCCTGCTCGGCACTCGCGTCCTGCTCGGCGCCGGTGAAGGTCCTGGATTCCCGCTGGCCAACCACACTGCCTTCACCTGGTTTCCAGAGCAGCGGCGGGCACTGCCATCGGCGGTGATCACCGCTGGCGGTGCGCTCGGCGCGGTGCTCGGTGGTCCGTTGATCATCGTGACCATCAGCGCGTTGGGCTGGCGCGCGGCCTTCGGCCTGCTCGGCATCCTGGGCCTACTGTGGTTGTCGGCGTGGCTGCGCTGGGGCAATACCGGCCCCTATCATGTTGGTGGCAACGCTGATTCGAGTACTCAGAAGGAAGTGCCGTTTCTCCGAATCGTGGCCACCGGAACCTGGCTCGGTGGGACGTTCGCGACCTTCACTGTCATGTGGTCCCTCGCGCTTGGGCTCGCCTGGCTGCCGCTGTACTTGGCGGACGAGGTCGGATTCAGCGAGGCCGCGGTCGGCGGCTTGATCGGACTGCCGAGTGTGGTCGCCATCGCCCTTGTACTGACCGTCGGTGTCATCGCACAGCGGGCCGCCCGGCGCGGCGCCTCCCGTCGGCTCGCCCATGGTGTGCTCGGCGGCGCCGTCGCCGCACTGGCCGGCATCTGCATGCTGGCAGTAACCAGGCTGGACGTGGCACCGCTGGTCCTGCTCGTCGTCGTGATCGCCTTCTCGGCGGGCAACGCACAAACACCGCTGGTCAACGCCGCGATCGCCGACATCTGCCCGGACCGACAGCGCAGCGCGGCACTCGGAACCTCCTACGCGGTAGCCGCAGTGGCCAGCCTGCTGGCACCCTACGTCA
Organism: Nocardia sp. bgisy134; assembly: GCF_965341865.1. Taxonomy (GTDB): domain Bacteria; phylum Actinomycetota; class Actinomycetes; order Mycobacteriales; family Mycobacteriaceae; genus Nocardia. Next base: position 32,670 of record NZ_CBDQZP010000031.1, on the reverse strand, counting down.
CCGGCAGACTCATCGACGCCGCACCGAGCCCCTCGGTCGGCTTCGCGATGGCATTCGATCTGGCTGGATTGTTGCTGGTGGCCGGCGCAGCCGTGTCGATGCTCGCGATCAGACCGGATCGAGACCAGTTGCGGACCGACCCCGCTGAGACCGAGATCGGCGTAATCGGCCGCGTGTAGGACGGGCTTACGCAGGCCGTTGGTTTCGACGAGCATGCCCTGCATGATTCGTGTGCACGGCGACTCGGTGTAGCGATCCCAGTACGTCGGTCCTCGTCTGGCAAGGCTGTCCGACGAGGGCCGCATGGACTGCCAGGAGACTCGGTGAAACCCGGCGCCAGCAACATCGACGAAGAGTCACGCCGAACACCAGTCGACCACGATGTGCAGCACGAGAGCCCGAAAATCAAGCGTTATCAGCGGTTTACGTAAGATCCGCCCGATCTTTGCCGCCCCGGGCGCGACACGCAGACAAACGCGCTGCGCGGTGTCATGCTCGGAAATCGTGACGAGCGGGTTGGAAGGCGCTGCGGTGAAAGCCGTTGCGGGACTGGCGAAGCCAGTTGGTGGCTGGCTGTTGCGGCGGGTACGACCGGACATCTCGCGGTCGGCGCTGGCGGGGCATGCCGACGGTTTGGCAGAGGCGGTCCAGCGGCGGGAAACGGTGCTGCGTGATCAGCTGAGGGCGGGGCCGGGCACGGTGATGGATCTGGAATTCCGGATCGCGTCACGGCGGCGTTCGGGCGATGACGCTCGTTGTGTGCTGGCGAATATCGGTACCTACTACCGGGAGAAGGTGACGCAGCGTCGGCTGGTGGTTTTGGGTGCGGCGGGGGCGGGCAAGACAGTGTCGGCGATCCATCTGGTCCTCGATCAGTTGCGTGATCGGGCGCTGTTGTCGGATTCGCTGCGCGCGGCCGCGCCGGTGCCTGTTCGCGTCAATGCCTCGGGATGGGATGGCAGCGAATCGTTCTCGGGCTGGTTGGCGACGAGACTGTGCCTCGATTTCGCCCTGCACGCGCGTGTGGCGCGAGCCCTGATCGACAGTGGCCGGATCCTGCCGGTGCTGGACGGCTTGGACGAGATGGATCCTCTCGATGGCGCATCGATACGTGCGCGGACCGTGTTGGATCGGTTGAACGAAACCCCTTGGCGCAACCGTGGTCTCGTCGTCCTGTGCCGCACTCCGGTGTTCGCCAGGATCACCGGTCTGCGTGGCGATGCCGGTCTGCACGGTGCGACCACGGTGACGGTGCAAACGCTGACCACGACCGATATCTACTGCTATCTCGATGATTACCGTGACCAGCTCGGAGTTGCCGAACAGGCGTGGGGGTCGGTGACCGCGCGGCTCGAGCAGGATCCGGACGGACCGCTGGCCACCGCGTTGCGCACACCGTGGCTGCTCGGACTGGCCGCGCCCGCTCTACATGGCGGCGGCCGTGACACCGCCGACGCGCTGGCCGCGTGTTCCACCGTCACGGCGGTGTGTGATCTGTTGTTCGCCAGCATGATTCCGGCGGCGATCGCCGCGACTGAACGCACCGCGGCGACCCGCGCCTACACCGAACGCGCTGTCGATATCTGGCTGCACAACCTCGCCGAGCACCTCCAGGCACAGCGGATTCGGGGACGTGGCGGCACCGATATCACCCTCGACCGTATCTGGGAACTGGCCGGTGTGCGGCCGACCCGATCACTGACGCTATCTGCGTTCGTCCTGGGAGGCGGGCTCTTCTACAGCACGGCGACCGGATTGTTGTCCGGCGCCTATCTCATCGGCGAGACAGCGATACTGACCTGGCTGTGGCTGTGGCTGGGGTTGTGGTTCGGATTCTGGTCTGTCCTGACACGGTTCTTTCCGAAACTCGCCGCGCCACCGCGTCTGGCTTGGCGTATCCCGGGCAGATCCCGAGGCCGCAGAACCCTGCAAGGCATGCTGGTCGCCGGGGCGATCATCGCGTTCGCGCTCACGCTGACGACCTGGATGTGGTACTTCCAGCCGCGCGGCCCCTCCGGCGCGATCGCTATTGCGGGCTGGTCGATTTCGCTGTGCCTACTACCTCTCGGGGTGGCGATCGCGGTCATGAAGGCACTGGGCACGACCAGCGAAGACCGGTTCGCACTCGGCGTGGACGAACAGCGGGTGATCCGCGACGTCCGAACCGCCGCCATCGTCGTCGGACTCACGGTCCTGCTCACGGTCGGCATCCTGACCGGCCTTAGATTCCTGCTTCGTAGCTGGCTCGTTCTTCGGCTATACGGAATCCCCGATCACCTGTCCGGAGCTCAGCTCGCCCGAACCATGCTGCCCCAGTTCGAGCAAGGGCTCGATGTCGGACTACTCCTCGGATTGATGCTGGGAACGACCGCTGGCACTACGATCGGTCTCACGGCAGGCCGGTACGCGATCGCGTCGGTGCTGTTCCGTGTGACCGGTACCTTCGCGCCACGGCCCGCTCCGTTCCTGAACTGGGCACGCAATACCGGCCTGCTGCGCGTCACCGGTATCTCCTACCAGTTCCGCCACGACACCTACCAGCAGTGGTTGGCGCTACGACCCGCCGGCCGCCCCGACCCGATACGCCGCCGTGCGCCCGGCCTCGCCGCCGTGCTGGTTCCGGTCGTGGTCGTAGTGACCACCATCGCGCTGACCGTTGTCGCCAGTCCCCGCTGACGCGCATATCATCGCCGACGCCGCCCGCGCCATGCCGCATACGCTGGACCGGGTCGACACCGGCGACGAACCCCTCACCGAGCTCGGCGTCCTGGTCGGCTTCGACGACGACCTGGCCGACGAAGCCACTCGCACCAACAACCGCATCCGTGGCCTGCTGTCCAGCTCCACCCAGCTCTCGAACGCGCCTCGGGGCCCCGGATCTCACATCCTGCGGTTCTGGAGATCTTGTCCCGGTGCGGCGGCCCCAGCAGGGATCCGAGCCGCGAGCAAACGCAATCGCAAACTCACCACGATCGCCACCAAGCAAGAAGTAGCGCTGTGGTTGCCGGTGGACGGGACGCGTCGGGGCCGGATCAGCGGCTGACTCGAACATTCGGAGGTCAGCAGTATCCGCATGCACTTCTCTATCCGAACGATCGCGAGAGCGGGGAACAGTCGAGAACCGTAATGGTGGAGCCGTGTGTGACGGCTCTGGCCATCCTCTCTCGCAGATGCGGGCGAGGCTACATCGCGATCTTTAGAATTCATGGGGTGGTGGTCGGTAGCGCAAGGGCGGGGCATGGGAGTGTCGCGGGCGCATCCGGCGACGCGGGCACGGAGTACCGGCGCGGCGTCGTAGCATATGCCGTGGCCTACGGTCTGGCGGGAGTGTCCCTGCCAGGAGTCGAACTCGGACCTGCGCACGCCCGCGTGGCGTCGGTGTCGCTGGAGACCGACGATGCGGTCGATGACATCAGGATCGATTTCGAATCGGGCCATCGGGCATACCTCCAGGCCAAGCGATCCCTGGAGGCTGGCGCTTCGCTGAAGAAGGCTGTTGCCCAGTGGATTCCGGCGGTCAAGGCGGGGCTCTGCCCTGAAATGGACCGACTGGTGATCGTCACGGGAACACTCAATGGCCCGACGAGGAATTTACAGGGCGTTCTGAACCGTAACCGGACAACTCATCCGGGGCCTCCCACCGAAGGCGAAGCGAAGATCCTCTCGACTGTCCACGATCTCTTGGACGAGTTGAGCGACGCCGAGCGGGAACTGGTCCTGAAGTGCGCGGTGATCTGGGAACTACAGGTAGAGGAACAGGCCGAGCCTGGGGCACAATTGGCCATGGCCCACTTGCGGGCTGTCGTCGCCGACAAGAGACCCGACGCGACGCGCACGGCGTGGGAATCCCTGATGAACATCTCGGGTCGCATCGCTCGGTTGCGGGGTGGCCACGACCTCGCCGGTTGGTCGGAGGGGTTGCGAGGTACGGGCGTTGAGCTTGCGAGCACCGGAGATACGCCCGCAGCAGTACTCGAAACACGGCGACTGGCACTGAAACGGTACTGCGATCGCCTGATCCGGCAAGGTACGGAGATCGACCTGCGAATGCTGGGCGCCGAGTTGCCCAACCTCCTTCTGGCAGAAGCCGACGCGGACGTCACCGTCACCACGGAGCAGGACGACAATCACTTCGGATCCGATCTGATCGGGGCCTTCCTGCGACGCGGCCGTGTCGTTCTGACCGGCTTGCCCGGCGGTGGAAAAACTACCGCGCTCAAACATGTGGCGGCCCAGTTGGCGCAAGATCCGACAGACATCCTTCCTGTACGCGCCTCGCTTCGAGAAATCAATACCGCAGCCCACCAGACGGGTTTTCGGGAACGATTGGTCGCCGCGGCTGTTCGCGACGAAAGAGTCGGGGACCAGGAAATTCTCACCCAGGAGATCAATCGACGCCTCGATGGGGAAGGTGGCATCGCTTTGCTCCTCGACGCGTTGGACGAGACCTATAATCAGCGCGGAAAGGTGATCAGTGAGTTGTACGACCTGGTTGCTGATCTTCCCGACGGTGTCTGCATCCTCGTTACGACTCGTGACGTCGCCTACGGCCAAGCCGCCACTCTCGGCTGGCCAGCTCTGCGCTTGCGGCCACCGTCGAAAGCACTGGATGCGGTGACCGCGGTCTTGGAAGCAGCCGCGAAACAGAAGATGCCGGTGGCGGCGAACCGATCCGAGTGGGTCTCCGAACGCGTGGAATGGGTGCAAGCAGCGCTGGCGCAGGATGAGCTACTGCACGAGACACCGCTCATCCCGACACTGTTGGCACTGCTGGCTGCCCAGCGGTCACCCGATCTACTTCCCAAAAACCGCGCGAAGATCCTGGAAGCCGTGGTGAAGGATATGGTCGCCACCCGAGAAACAGCACGCGTCGCCGACCTTGCCTTCGGGCCTCTGGAAGGCGATGACTTGCCGACAGCAACTATGGAGGCGTTCACCAGCGAAGCCGCCGCAATCCTGAACAGCCAGGGCCGGGCCGACAAAAAGGCGGTGATGGATGCAGTCGCTGCCGCGCTCGGCCCGAGCTGGGGCTTGCCACCGGCACGAGCAAACATCGCCGCGGCGGCAGCCGTGCGGCTCTTCGACGAAACCGGAATCTTCGTCGCCTCCGGTGCCGATGAGACCGTGGCGCCCCGGATCGCGCTCTTCGCCGAGATCGGAGACGCGATGCGGGTCGTGTCGTGTCCGAACGAGGTTCCACAATGGGTCGAGGCCCGTGTTGCCAGTGAGCAGTTCGAACCGCTCGTGCTGGCATGCACCCTGAACAGCGCTGTCGCACGCGTCGTCTACGACACGTTACGAGCAGACACAGCCGATGTGCGTGTGGCGAAGGTTCTCGCCCAAGCGTCCAGCGAAGGGGCCACGCTGGACGACGACATCGTTCGAGGGGTCTGCCAGCGCTTGATCGCGCACATCGCCGAGGGAACCTCCTTCGGCTGGAGCAGCTGGAAAGTGCTGCTGTCGCTGCCGATCCCGAGCGAGCTCCGTGCGTCTGCGGAAGCCGCGGCAGCGCAGTACGGGACCGAGCACAACACCGTTGCCCGCGCGTCGCTGGAGTTCCATTTCTACCCGAATCCCACGGTCCTGACCGACCAGCAGGTAGAACTGCTGAAAGAAGTACTCGCCATCCCCTCGCTGCCGGATATCCGGCCACCGGCCGCAAAAAGACTCATCGATGTCATCACCTGGTCTGTCGATCAGACACTCATTGCCACACAGGAGCGGGCGGCGCGACTCCTGTTGGATCACGACGTGCACACCGCACCGCTGATCGCGGCGTGTGCCGCTGCGGCGCCCAGCGGCCTTCAAGATTCGCTCGTGCGACTGCTCACCGAACGAGGACTCAGCGCCGAGGTCCAGCCGATTCTCGAAGATCACGCACGCGGGCTCGCGAGGTTTGAATCGTGGCTCTCCGGTCGTGACAACTCCGTATACGGGGACTTCCTGAGCCTTGTTGCTGACCACGAAAAGACCGAGCTGTCGACGATCCAAGCGATTCGTCTCGACGAGCTGGCGGATTTCATCGAAACCCTGGATCTGAACGACGGCGGAGCCGAGCGGTACATCTATAGGCGGCCCGATGCCATGCTTCGACAACTGATCGGGCTGACAGTATCGCTGTACGGGTTCGATCACGCTGTACTCGCCGCTGAGGCTGAGATTGCGTTGGCTCGAATGAAGCGCTTCGGTGGCAATGCCCCCTACTTCGCGCTGTTCGACAACGCGCAGGAACGCTCGGAAACAGACTGGTCCGCGGTCAGCGATCCCGACGCGGCGCTGTTGCTGCTGTTGGCCATGCTCACCCTGGGGATCCGCCAAGCACGTTTCGCGGCGAAGTCATTGTGGCGGACTCCCGTTGCTCATGCGGCGGAGCTACTGCGGGAGCAGGTATCCGCACTGACAGCGCGGCCGGGTCACCAAAGACTTGCCGCTTCGGCGTTGGCATCGCTGGAGTCAATACCCGAGCCGGAGTGCTGGGTGCGAAGTGACAACCCCGTGCTGCGTGTTGTTGCGGCGCTGACGATCAACCCGATGAGCGGAGACGAATCCAGTGGTCAGATCCGCGAACTGTTGGACGATCTCGATGGCCATGTGCAGGAAGCAGTGATCAAGCACATAGTCTCGGCTCAGCCATCGGACCTGATGACGCTGCTGAAACGCGTAGTGGACAGACAGAATCCAGGATGGATGTGTTTGAATTGCCGGACTGCCAATCCGCCATCGAGTTCAACAAGGTGCTCCAAGGATGACTGTTCCACGGTAGGCCCAAATCCCGGCGAGCTCGCGAGCAAGCACTTGGCGACCAAGAACCTCGGCCGGTGCTGACACGCCGTCAGCGGGCAGCATTCCACTGGATATCGGTGGGTTCCTTCGTACGACAATGCGGAACTATTTCGACGGCTCTATTGTGCAGGGCAGGCTTCGGAGATCCCGAAATCCTTGGCGACCTGCTTGATCGAAGTGTTGCCCTTGCGGGCGACGGCGACGACATCGCGGCGGAACTCCTCCGGATACGGCTTCGGCATGGTGGACATCCTTCCATCGAGGACGAAGTCCGCACAGATCAGGAATCAACCAAACCGGGGGCAGTCCATTTCAAGCCGACAGCCAGTCGCGCCGAAATCGTTCGCGGTCCGAAACCGGACTATGCGACCACACCCAACTCATCACGCCAATCGCCATTGCGGTGGTGTGCTCGGAGAGGTTGGAGACAGCCGTGAGCAGGTCATCGAAGCTGTGCGTCTCTACTATCGGTGCCCCGCCGCCACGAGGTGGAAGGTGCTGTATGCGAACGACTTCGCCGTGGATTTGATAGTCATAGTGCGCGGACGCATGTCGGATTATCGGGTGAATGTCCTCGGCCAACTCCGGGTACTCGGCAGCCAGACCATTGCGCACAGCGCCAAACCCGCTGTTACCCGTGGCGGTGCTGTCGAGTGCGTTGATAGTGCCTCCTGCCACTTTCAGCGCTGCCAACACGAGACTTCCGTACGCGCGATACGGACCCTCTACAGCCTTCGCTCCGATGTCGAGTACCTCATCGATCCATCCTGGTCGCTTGCGGTCGTGCGTACTCAATATGTGAGTCATCCGCTGGTGCTGGTCGATGAGCTTTCGCCATGCCGCCGAGCTTGTCGCCAGCAGGAAGTCGAAGTCGCCGATCCATTGCGGCTGCGCAGCAGACGCGGCGTCGAACGCGGCATGGACTGCCGCTACTCGACGTGACCGCCGCTGTTGGTCGTGCATCCCTCTCGCGATCATGACGAGTGGGATCAAAGGGCGGAGCATTACCGGGTCGCGCCTGGCAATGTCGGCCAGTTCGGGAAACATCGACCCGAGTGATGACCCGCTCAGCACGGTGACCGCGTCGAGATCGACCGGTGCCATCAGGTTGGCCGCCGCGATCGTTACCTCGCAGGCGGAATCCAGTATCTCCTGGCTGTCTAGCATCCGCTTGCGGGCAATGCCCGCAGTCGGAGCGGTCAGTGTGGTCAAGAACCCCACCGCCGCGGCTCCGAAGAGCATTACGCCGCGTATCAGGGCGCGATGTGTTGACAGCAGCACCGGCGGGGCTGGATTCGACTTGAGATCCACTGCGAAATCGAGCATCTCGTTGCTGAGTTCCAGCAGGCTCGACCAGGCAATCCTTGTGTCTGCGGCAGTAGGATCATCGAAGTCACCTTCTCCCATACGTTTCGGAAGGCGATCGGCCCACTCCAGTATGGTTTCAAATGCTGTCGGCAACCACTGTCGAAATTCTTCGGCGGGCATCCGGTTCCCGCGATCCGCAGTCTCCAGATTCTGCGCGAACTCGAGCCGTTCTTGCAGGCGAACCAGATCCGCTCCGTAGTGCTGCGTGCGAAGCTCTGCCCTGCGATCAACCAGCTGCAGCTCCGATCCACATTCCGAGCATTGATCGGCGCGGCCTTCCGCGACACCGAAAACCTTGCCGCAGTCCGCGCAGCCAAAGACGGTGAAGCTCAGGCGAAACCCTTTGTCGGTCTTGGGTTGTCCGCCAGGCACCAGTTCCACGGAGCGGCAGATAGCACAGTTGCTCAGCTCGTCGGCAGAAAGCTCAGCGCCACACGCCGTGCACAGTTGCATCTGGCCCGCCCTCTCGAATAGCCGATCACACGGGCCCCAAAAGTTCGTACTACTGCCGCGGAAGCCCTGCCGTCGGTCGCAATCAAGCCACACCAAGCCGGTGGCCGTCAAACAAGTTCCGGGCCAATATGGCTTGGCTACCGTGCCCGTTACCTTCTTCGTAGCTCCTGAACGGGGCTACGGTCGCCAGGCCCGGTATGACTTGTTGCCCCTGTCTCACGCATGATCCGGGGGGTGGTGTCGCCGCGGTCTGGTGGCGTCGATGGACCGCTGATGGGGACAGGGCCGCTGGTAGGTCTCTTCGTACGTGGGTGCCGGGCGTCGACGCTGGATCGGCGGCCGTCCGGATAGTGCCGATGCGATGAGAGATGGCAAGTGACACAGGCCTACGCCGTGTTCTGCGGCATTGATGTGGGTAAAGGCGAGCACCACGCGGTCGGTCTCGACCCGAGTGGCAAACGGTTGTTCGACAAGGCGCTACCCAACGACGAGTCCCGGCTGCGGGCGGTGTTCGACCAGCTCGCAGCTCGGGGGCCGTTGCTGATCGTGGTCGATCAGCCCAACACCATCGGTGCGCTGCCGGTCACCGTTGCCCGTGCCTGCGGCCACGATGTGGCTTATCTGCCCGGCCTGTCGATGCGTCGCATCGCCGATCTCTATCCGGGTCAAGCCAAGACCGATGCCCGCGACGCGCGCATCATCGCCGACGCGGCCCGCACCATGCCGCACACGCTGCGCCGGGTCGATGTCGGCGATGAAACCCTCACCGAGCTCGGTGTTCTCGTCGGATTCGATGACGATCTCGCCGGAGAAGCGACCCGCACCAGCAACCGGATCCGCGGCCTGCTGACCAGCGTTCATCCCGCTCTCGAACGCGTTCTGGCGCCGCGCGTCGCGCACCCGGCGGTCCTGGAAATCCTCTCGCGTTGCGGCGGACCCGCGGGAATCCGCGCCGCGGGCAGGCGCAAACTCACCGCCATCGCGACCAAGCATGCGCCCCGCATGGGCGCCCGCTTGGTCGAGGAGATCCTGGCCGCTGCCCGCGCAAACGGTCACCGTTCCCGGGACGAAGGCCGCACAGACCGTGCTGCCGAAACTGGCCGACTCGCTGAAAGCGGTTCTGCTGCAGCGCAAACAGATCGCCGAGGATATCGAGAGGATGTTCGACGATCACCCTCTTGCCAAGGTCCTGACCTAATAACACCCGAACGAACCCCGCGGCGGACCGCGGAATGCCTGACACCAACCTGGCCCTCGCCCGAGTTGTCTACCCTCCTATACGCAGCTTCGAATGCGGCTCATGTGACGGCATCGGGCAAGAATCGCCTCTGACGCGAAGATTCGTCTCGTGGCGGGCTTGTGAGTCAGGTGAGGTGGTCGAGGGTTACGTGGTAGCCGAGGGCTTGGAGTTGGTGTATTGCACGGGTTTTGGATCGGTCGGGGTGTAGTCGGTTGAAGTAGTCGCCGCCCGGGTCGTGGTAGGGCGTGCCGGTGGTGCCCATGTGCCAGATCGCGGTGAGCATGGAGTGCTGGATTGCCACGTTGGCTTTCTGAGGCCCGCGTCGGGAGGTGATCCGCCGGTAGCGGGCTCCGAGATAGGTTCCCGGGTTCTGCGCACACGCCATCGCGGCGGCTCCGAGTGCTCCTTGTAGGTAAGGGTTCCCGGGCCGGGTCCGGGTTGATTTGACCCGTCCGGCGGATTCGTTGCTGCCGGGGCAGGTGCCGGCCCAGGAGGCGAGGTGCCCGGCGGTGGGGAACCTGGTCATGTCGGCGCCGGTCTCGGCGACGATCACATCGGCGGTGATCGGCCCGATTCCGGGGATGTCACAGATCAGTTCCCGGAACCGGCGAAAGGGTTCCATCATCACCTCGATCCGTTCGGTGAGTTCGGCGATCGCGGTGGTGTGCTGGTCGATCAGGTTCAGGTGCACCCGAGCCAGGAAGGCGTGGTGGTCGGTGAACCGGCCCGACAATGCCTCGGTCAGAGCCGGGATCTTCGACCGCAACCGGCGTTTGGCCAGCTCGGCCAGTACGGCGGGGTCGCGTTGCCCGGCGATCAGGGCCTCGAGCATCCCCCGCCCGGACACCCCGAGGATGTCGGAGGCCACCGAGGACAGCTTGATTCCGGCGTCCTCGAGCAGCTTTTCCATGCGCTGGACCTCACGGCTGCGTTCGCGTGTGACCGCGGTGCGGGCTCTGGTCAGGTCCCGCAGTTGCCGGATCGGTTCAGGTGGCACGAACGACCCCCGAACCAGGCCATGGGCACCGAGCTGGGCCAGCCACGTCGCATCCGAGACGTCGGTCTTGCGGCCCGGCAGGTTCTTCACATGACGCGCGTTGACCAGCAACACTTCGAACCCGGCGTCTTCGAGCAGATAGTAGAACGGTTTCCAATAGTCACTGGTCGCCTCCAGCACCACGCAACTGACCTGCTGGGCGACCAGATGCTCACGCAGAGCGAGGATTTGGCCGGTCATAGACCCCCACGTCGTCACGGTCTCGACAGTTTTGCGGCGACCCGCACCGGCGACCCGGACACAGACCTTGGCGTCTCGCTTCGAAATATCCACCCCAGCGCACCGGGTGTGAACGATCTCCATCCCTGCCACCTCTATTTCCGTCGACGGACCATTCGGCGTCCGCCGCGGGGAGGGCAGGGAGATACAGGAGTCTGACGCTCGGGCTCGAAGGCACCAATCCACGGTTCCCGTGGAAGCCCTCCACCACCATGCTGACCTACAGGCTCACCGGCACTACAGAGGATTCGGGGTCGACCGCGACGAACCCTCCAAGCCTCGCCGGTCACCAACCCCGGCGACCAGAGGACAAACGCAACGCCTGCACATCTTCGCGCACCACGGTGCGCCACAGGCGCAGCACTGCTGACCTGCGTATTCGGACGTCCTGAGCGGAGTTGCGACGTCGCATTTCATTGGTGGATCTTTCCGTGGTTCACCTGGTCGAACCAAGCGTCAGGGGTACTTGTGTAGCGCGTGCACGGCTCGCGGAATTTGGCTGTCGCGGTAGGGGAGTGGGAGGTTTGTGCGGCTCGACGGACAGCAGCCGTTCTGTTGTCGGATGAATGCGCCCTGCTGGCCATTGCCGCTTCTCGGGGCACCACTGCTGTCGGGTGATGACAAAGCACTTGGCCCGCGTCAAGTGGTAGGTGGTCATCGGTGGCACTCTCACCCCAACGATGTCGACTGGCTGCATGTGGTCGAGTGTCGAAGTTGTTGCGCGTCAGCGTGTCCGTGTCCGTTCGCGCCGTCCCGGCGCGAGTTCTTGGCCGACGTGTCGGCGCGAATGCTGAGCGTACGGCCTTCGGAGCACGGACGTGGGCAGGCGTAGCTTGGAAAAGCTCTTTGCTGCAGAGTGTCGCGAACGGGGCAGCTGCCGTCTGGAGGTGCCGGCCGTCTGGTAGATGCAATCATTCGCCGTCGCGGGAACGTGTTATGATCGCGAGGAATAGCAGGTTACGGCGTTGATTGGGGGAAGGTGATGAGACGAACGGAGCAGTTGAAAGAACCCGTGTCTGTTCATTTTTCGCGCACTGTCCGAGTAATCAACGCAGTCATGAAACTTGCGGCCGAAGGGGGATATGATGCTGTTCAGATGCGTGAGATCGCTCGACTGTCCGAAATGTCGCTGCACACGTTGTATCGATATTATCCATCGAAGGATGACATAATCCTGATTGCGTCGACGGCGGAAGTGGAGAGGTTGCGCTTGGACGTTATTTCTCGTCCGCCTTCTGGGAAGACTCCGGGCGATCGTGCTGCGACCGCGCTGATGCGCGCTTTTCGGGTGTTGCACGACAACCGCGGATTTGCGCATGCTGTGGCGACGTGTTACCACGTGCCCGCGGCGTTCAATCCAGAGTTCGATGACGAAGCAACGCAGGGACCAGATTTCGGCAAGTTCGAGGAGGTTGTTGCGTTAGCGACGTGGGGGCCGGATCACCTGATTACGCGCGAACAGCAGATGGCCCTGCGAGCGTTGAGCTCGGTGTTTGTTACTGCACTGATCAGCTGGTTGAACGGGACGCTCGGTCAGAAGGCTATTGGTGAGCAGTTCTCGTTTGCCGCACATCGGTTGATCGATCTTCCCGCCGAGGATCGTACGGCGTAACGACGGCTCTCTGCACCGCAAGCCGGTGCAAGCGTGCGTCGGTTGGAGTGCCATCACCTGCGCCGACCCTCCGGCAAGGAAGTCGAGAGCGTCCCGCGGCAATCGCCGGACCGTCTGCTTCTGCTCCTCGGATGTACTTGAGGACCGTGTCTCGGCGTCGCGCTCTTATTGCGGGCTACCACCGCTGTAAGCGGTCCTTGCAACTTTTCCTGCCGGGCGAGTCGTGCCCGGCTGTGCTAATCCGTTCCGTCACCGCCGCGGCGTCGGTTACCTCGCAGGTTCGCGGGGTGACGTGAGCAAAGCCGCCTACCGACCGAGTTGTGAACCGTTGCGGGCCGACCGCGACCTCGAGCGATGGGCCGTTGACGATCCGGGCCGAAAGCGCGCCGACTGCTATCTCGGTGGGTCGAAGGGTGCATTGACGGTGCTGAAGTACTGTATTGCCGCCGCAATGGCCACGGGGGCGCCGACAAAGATGGCGCCGACGAGTGTGCCTATGGGTGCAAACAGGGCCGCACCTGTGAGGCAGCCGATCGCTGCGCCTGGGATGGCGCCCGCGGCAAGGAAGGCGAATCCGCCTGTTGCGCCGAGCGTTCCGCCTGCGAGGCAGCCGACTGTGCCAGCGCCGATTGCGCCGATGATGACGCCGACGGCAGCTCCCGTCGAAATGGTGCTGGTCAGACGTGCCCAGGCCGCCACTTCGCGGTCGTATGGCGTCTTCCACGGCGCATAGTCCTCGAACGGCAGTGCAACCGGCGACGGTAGCGCGGGGTAGAAGCGAGCCTGGGAAACATCGGGAGTCAATGTGGCAGTGTTGCCTTCGATCGTGGCACTGATCGGTAGTGCAATCTCGTCCAGGTGCAATTTCAACGGTATTCCGCCGACGATGCGACCGTCGGCGGCCTTGATCTGGAATTGTCCGTCTATGACCGCCAAAGTGCCGGCATCGGTTGTAACGATGGCAGAGCTACCGTTGTTGTGGGCCGTGTAGTTGATAGTGTCTGCGCTGGCGCCGATTGCTGGGGTCTCGGGCGCCGGAGTTCCGTATGCTGTCTGTGTAGAAACAATTATCCCGACAGCTACCATTGCTGATGTGGCGGCCAATTTTGTGATTTTCACTTGTGTGTTTCCCTATTTTCGCATCGATCGGTGAACGATCGAGACCGGGTACAGCTGGTTGAACGGGACGCTCGGCCAGAAGGCTATTGATGAGCAGTTTTTGCCGCACATCGGTTGGCAATCTCCCCGCCGAGCACTGTCCACGGGTAACGACGGATCTGCGCCGCAAGCCGGTGTAAGCGCCTCGCCTCCGAGGATCACTCACACCGACTCGATGCTCGCTATGGGGCTAAAAGGTTCGCTGGTTGGACAGTACGAGAGCGGCAGCGGCGCAGAAGAACATCCCCACGCCCTGAACGAAACTCGTTGTAACGCCGGGCACCTGCGCTTCGGCTTGGCCTCTCAGTTGGCGAACCGCTTCCTGGATCGCGAACATTCCGTACATGCCGGTGTGGGTGTACGCCATGCCACCGCCGTTGGTGTTCATCGGCAAACTACCGCCCGGCTTGGTGTGTCCTTCCTGAATGAAGGCGGCCGACTCGCCGCGGCCGACGAAGCCGAGATCTTCCAGTCCATAGAGCGGAACGTGGGCAAACGCGTCGTAGATCATGAGGTGGTCGACGTCGCGGTGACTGATCCCCGCGCTCCGGAATGCTGCGGCGGACGAGTTTCGGAAGGCCTGGAAGGAACCGGGGTCCGGCATCTGCGAGATGAGCGGTGAGTCCATGGCCTCTCCCGAACCGTGCAGATAGACCACTTTGTCGCTCGCTTCGATGTCGGCGGCTCGTTGCGCTGACATCATTACCAGAGCGCCTCCGCCATCGGTGACGACACAGCACATGTCTCGGGTGAAGGGGTAGGTGATCATCGGCGCCGCCATCACCCCATCGATGTCGATTGGCGTTCGCCTGGCTGCCCTGCTGTTCATTGCAGCCCATTCGCGTTGAGCCACGACCGGTTCTGCGAGTGCCTCAACCGTCATGCCCCGGTCATGGAGGAACCGCAGTGCGGGAAGGGTGAACGTCGAGTGCGGTGCCAACGCGCCGAAGGGCAGTTCGAACTGGCCTTGCAACGAGGACGGTGCCCTGGTCCAAGCCGGGGCGCCTACTCGGGATCGGCCGGATTCGCCGTGCGTGATGAGCACCACCTCTGCAGCGCCAGCGCTGATGGCGGCGGCTGCGTGGCGCACTTGCACCAGCGGAGTGCAGCCGCCCACCATCGTGCCGTCGAACCAGCGCGGTGTGAGCCCTAGGTAGTGGGACACATCCTCGACCGAGGGCAGGGTGGAGGCGATGCCGTCGACGTCGTCAGGGTGCAGGCCGGCATCGGCGAGAGCGTTCAGCGCGGCTTCGGCATGCAGTTCGATTGCGGACATGTCGGGAACTGTGCCGATTCGTGTTGTCTCGGCCGCACCGACGATAGCGATTTCGCCGTTGTGCATGGTCATACGCTCGCAATCTCGATCGGACCGAAAACTGGCAGCTTGAATGAACCAAGTTGGCGAAACCGCACACTCAGCCGCATGTCGAGTTTCAACTGATCTGGGGTGGGCTGGATTTCCACGATATTCGTCATGAGGACCGGGCCCTCGTCGAGCCGGACCAACGCGATCACTGGCGACAGAACTTCGACCCCGGGTGTTGGTCGCATGGTAATGACATAGGATTCGAGAGTCGCGTGTCCGCACGCCTCAACCCACTCCACCGGCTCGTCGGGCTTCGCCGGATTGAACGAGCGCGGATAGAAGTAGTACGTTCCAGACTCTTTGCCGCGTTGAATCATGAGCTTTTCCTGCTGTACCCCAGCCCAGTACGGCGCAGTCTGTGGTGTCGGTTCCGGAAGGAAGCAGGTCATGCCCCACGCTCCTCGAAGACGCCACGGTCGAGTACCACATGACCGCTCACCACGGTCTGGAACACCTTGCGCCCGCCCGTTTGTTCCCAGATCCGTACTTCGAGTTCGTCGCCCGGGTACACCGGCCTGCGGAACTGAGCCTCGAACATCCCGAATCGCGAAACGTCGTCGCCGATCGTCCGCAACAGCGCACGGCCGGTGAATCCATATGTGCACAAGCCGTGCAGGATTGGTCTATCGAAACCTGCCGTCTTCGCAAACTCGGGGTCGGAGTGCAGGGGGTTGCGGTCGCCACTGAGTCGGTACAGCAGACCCTGGTCGGGTCGGGTCGTGAATCGTTCGATGAAGTCGGGAGCGGTATCAGGTGCCATCCAGTCATCGGGTTTTCCCCGGTCTCCACCGAAGCCACCTTCACCACGAATGAAGATCGTTGAGCGCGTACGTGCCAGGGTCCGTGAGCGGTCCGCAGACTCGATATCGGACTCCATGACGACCATCGCGTGTTCCCCCTTGTCCTGAATCTCGAGGACACAACCGGTGACGTGAGCGTGGCCTTCGACGGGGAGATCGGCGAGTAGCTGCACAGACTGGGCGGCGTGCAGCACCCTTGACAACGGGAAGTCTCCCAGCGGAATACCCGGTCCGATGAGCAGTACCGGAAAGGTCGGCAGCATCGCTTGGTCGATGCCGATCGAGTTCTCGGTGCTGAACTGCAGGTCTCGATAGGGGTCATCGATGCCCACCCCGATGCCGAGGGAGTAGAGCAGCGCGTCTTTGCTCGTCCATCTACGTTCGACCGCCTCGAAACGGCGGCCTACGACATCCAGATTGAGTGTCATGCTTTGCTCCCGGCGCTATCCGGCCTGGCTGGTGAACATGTTGGTGGGCAGTCCGTCGGCGAGCGGTCGGAACTCCTGCTCGAGTCGGTGGGCAAGTTCCTCCGACGTCCACTTCGATGCGGATTCGACCGCCGCGATCTCCTCGGGATTGTTGTAAAGACCGACCCGCTGTCCCTGCGCGAAGAGAACCCTTCCGCTGAGCCAATCCGAACGCTCGCCGGCCAGGTAGCCAACCAGCGGCGCGATGTCCTCCGGGGCCATCTGACTCAACTCGGGGGCCGCAAGCATCTTCTCGTCCGGGACGGTCGCGACAAGTCGAGTCATCGCGGCGGGTGCGATCGCGTTGGCTGTCACCCCATAGCGAGCCAACCCTTGAGCAAGGGAGTAGGTCAGTCCTACGATTCCCATCTTCGCTGCGGCGTAGTTGGGTTGCCCTGGAGAACCGTGGAGGCCAGAACCCGACGTGAAGTTGATGATGCGATAGTGGCCGTCCGGGTTACGTTGTTCCCGGAAGTACGCTGCGGCGGGCCGGACAGTGCTGTAGTGACCCTTCAAGTGCACGCGGATTACGGCGTCCCAATCGGCTTCGGACAAATTGAAGATCATCCGGTCCCGCAGGATACCTGCGACGTTGACGACGATATCGAGCTTGCCGAACTGCTCTACGGCCGTGTTGATCAATCGTTGTCCCGTCGCGACGTCTGCGACGTCTGCGTCGTCGTACACTGCTCGGCCTCCGTTTGCGACGACCTCAGCGGCGATCTCCGACGCTGGACCGCTTGCATATCCAGATCCATCCGTACCGGAGCCCAGGTCATTGATCACCAACGCGGCGCCTTCGGCCGCGAGCAATCGCACGACTGCTGCGCCGATCCCGCGCCCGCCTCCGGTGATCACGGCAACCTTGCCGTCGAGTGATCCCATGTTCATTCGTTCCTTCCATTGGTCGCCGAGTCCTCGGCGGTTTGCTGTGTGGTCGAGGCGACTGCGTCGGACTGGTGAGCGACAAGTTCCCGCAGCTGGTGACGCGGAACTTTGCCAGCGGCCGATCGCGGAAAATCCGCGACAAAGATGTAGTCGCGAGGTCGTTTGAATCCCGCGAGCCGACTGCGTACGTGCTGGTCCAGCTCCGCGCGGAGGTTTTCGTTGCCGTCGAATCCGGGTGCTGTCTGGACGACCGCGACCACCCGCTGGCCCCAATCGCGGTCTGGCACACCGACAACTCCGGTATCAGCAACGGCGGGATGCTCGATCAGCGCGCCCTCGACCTCCGCCGGGTAGACGTTCACGCCGCCGGTCAGGATCAAGTCGCCGCGGCGATCCAGTAGGTACAGGTAGCCCTCGTCGTCGAGATACCCGAGGTCTCCCGCGGTGGTGTAGTCACCCCATTGCGCAGCCGCTGTTTTGGCTGAATCCCCAAGGTATTCGAATGGGCTGGCTCTGAAGTAGATAGTGCCTTCCACCCCGCGCAGAGCGCGATCTCCATCCGGCGCTCGGGGTGCAACGACACCAGGCTTCGGTCGCCCGACCGTACCCGGGTGCTCGAGCCACTCTTGCGTGGAGCACGAAGACACGAAGCCCTCCGTGGAGCCGAGATACTCCCATACGATCGGCCCGAACCAATCGATGATTGCGCGCTTGGTCGCAGGGGGGCACGGGGCGCCGGCATGGATCAGGCTACGCATACTCGAGATATCGCAACTGCCTCGAAGATCGGCCGGTAGCCCGAGAAGCCTATGGAAATGCGTAGGGACCATATGTGACGACGTGATCGCAGTTTCGCCGATCGTTCGAAGCACAGTTTCGGCATCGAAGCTCGGCAGAACGTACAGGGTGTGTCCCGCATGCAGTAGGTTCAGCGAAATCCCGCCAGGCGCAGCGTGATACACCGGCGAGCAGACCAGATGGCGGCCGGGGCCTTCCGGTACCCCTACTGTCGACAGCAATGAACTGACCGTGTCGAGCGAACTCTCGGGCGCCACATCGGATATCGGCCGCCTGACACCCTTCGGACGTCCAGTGGTGCCTGAGGTATACAGCATCAGAGCGCCAAGCGATCGCGTGGCGGGCGGTTCGTCTGTATGGAAGCGGGAAAAGGCTTCATACGTGCACCAGTTGGCCGGCGCAGCACCGATTGCCACTGGGTGCGGCACGACGTCCTCTATCCGGCCGATGATCTTGCCGGCCAGCTCTGCGTGCGCTACGAGGACGGACGCTTGGCAATCGCGCACGATGTACTCGACCTCCGGCGCGGCAAGGTGGGTGTTGATCGGAACGAAGTACAAACCACCTTGCAAGCAAGCGAGTGCGATCTCGTAGTACTCGACTCCGTTGAACAGCAGACCCGCAACGACGTCTCCTCGGCGCAGGCCCAGATCGACGAACTTGTTGGTGAGCTGATGGACCCTGCTGATCAGCTCACCAAAGGTTGTTGTGCGGCCTTCCGCCACGATCGCGGGCCTGCTGGGATCATGCTGGCCCAGAAGCCAGGCCCCAACCAATGGCGTATCCGGCGGCTGTGGACGCTCGTCGAACTCGCGGTCGACCAAGGGAGACATAGAAAGTCCTCGTTTTGGGGGAAGATAAAGATCGTTGCGAAGTGCGCGTTGTTCCAGCGTCTGCAACGTCGGCATCATAACCCGTTCTGATCCGTATCCGCAACGGTCGACTTCGGGTCACGCAGCCGCGGACTACGACGTGACATCTGAGGTGGCGTCGATCCGAGGGCGGAAGCCGAGTGTCCTGCAGAAATCTGATGTCAGAACACGTTCTGACCTGCTCCGGCGGTCGTATCGAGGTTAGGGGTTGACAAGAGGCTGTGCACTGACTCACACTCGGATCAGAACGCGTTCTGATGGCTTCTAATCCGAAAGGCCCAAGAGTCGTTCCCCCTGCCCTTTCTTAAGTTGCCAGACAGCAGGAAATCGAGCATGAAAATATTTCGAAACAATCATTCAGCCACCACCGATAAAGACATATCCAGCCTCTCTTTCTGGGCGCGCCCTTTCGCGGAGCGGGATGAAACCTTCGCCTGGCTGCGTCGCAACGCGCCCGTCAGCTGGCATCCATCCGTGGAGTCGCCGTTCGTATCGCCGGAAGTACACGGCGAGGCCGGGTTCTGGGCAGTGGTGCTCGCGGACGACATCGAGTTCGTGAGCCAGAACCACGAACTGTTCAGCAATGAGATCGGTGGGGTGGGCTTGGATCCCGTTGCGCCTGGGGCGCCCGAGTACAAGACCTTCTTGACGTTCGATCCACCGAAGCACACGCACTATCGCAAGGCTTTGGCTGCCGCGTTCACTCCCAAGGCGGTCCGGCGACTCGATGAGATGATCCGCAAGCGGGCCCACCAGATTGTGAGCAACGTCGTCGGCGCGGGAGAGATCGACCTCGTCGAAGAGGTGTCGTCGAAGCTTCCGATGCTGACCATAGCCGACATGGTTGGCGTGCCTGAGTCTCTGGTCGAGACGTTTGCGAACGCCGGCAATACTCTGCTCAGTCTCGACGGCGAGACCGAACTCCCGAACGGCGTATCTGCTGTCGAGTTCATGCATATGCAGCTGAGCATCTTGCAGCAGATCGGCGTGGACCTCGTCGAGTTCCGGCGCGAGCATCCCGCCGACGACATCGTATCCGCGTTGGCGCAGTACGAGTGGGACGGCAGGCGACTCAACGCAGACGAGATCGGCTCGGTGATGGTCCTGTTGAGCGTCGCGGGTAACGACACGACCAAGCAAACGACCACCGCGACGGTCTACGCTCTGGACCGAAACCCCGCTCAGCGGCGATGGCTTGCCGCGGACTTCGAGTCCCGGATCCCGACGGCAATCGAAGAATTTATCCGTCATGCGTCGCCGGTTATGCAATTTGCGCGAACCGCAACGCAGGACCTGGAGTTGGGCGGACAGCAGATCGCCGCCGGCGACAAGGTGTGCGTCTTCTATTGTTCTGGAAATCGCGACGAAAGCCGATTCATCGACCCACATAGATTCGACCTCGCGAGGGAGGCGAATAGGCATATCGGTTTCGGCGGTGGCGGAATCCATTATTGTTTGGGCAATGGCGTCGCAAAGGCGCAATTGCGTGCCCTTTTCAGCGAGATCTTCACACTCCTTCCCAACCTGTCAGTGGTCGGCGAGCCGAAGCCTCTCGGGGGCACTTTCATCAACGGCATACGCCACCTGCACGTCCACACGAACTGAACGGGCACGAGTAACAGAAAGAAGGAACCAGTTCATGAAGATCAGTGTGGACCGATCGCGCTGCACCGGCATCGGCATCTGCGAGTCGATCGCACCGGAGGTTTTCGAGGTCGACGACGACGGGACGCTACGACTGTTGTCTGACGGTCCTATCGATGCACGAGTCGAGCGCGCCGTGCACAGCTGTCCGGCGTTGGCGCTGTCCCTGGTTGAGGACTGAATCGATGGATCATCAATCACACGAGGCGGGCCTCGTTGTCGTCGGTGCCTCGCTGGCGGGATTGCGTGCAGTGGAAGCGGCTCGGAGACACGGCTACGGCGGGCCGATCACGTTGATCGGAGCGGAACCGCATCTTCCGTATGACCGACCGCCACTGTCCAAGGAATTCTTGACTGGCGCCCCGCAGGGGACGTTCTTTCGAACCCGAGAGGAGATTTCAGGCGACCTCGAGGTTCGACTGCTGCTCGGTACGCCGGCAACGCGGCTGGACCCCGCGACACGCACCGTACATCTGGCGAACGATGCCATTCGCTACAACCGACTGATCATCGCCACCGGCGCCCGTCCGCGCACGCTGCCTCAGATACCGGAGTTTGCCACCCGCCCCGTAGTCGAGCTTCGAACTCTCGACGACGCCGTCCGGCTCAACAAAAGGTTGGCGGACGCACGTCACGTCGTCGTCCTCGGCGGCGGCTTCATCGGCTCGGAGGTCGCGTCGTCTGCTCGCCTTCGCGGATCGGATGTGACGATCGTCGATACTGCTCCAGTACCGCTTGTTCGCGCGGTCGGTTCGGTCGTGGGCCAGGCACTGACCAACCTGCACCACCGAAATGGCACCGAGGTGATCGTCGCCACCAAGGTGACCTCGATTGAATTGGACGGCGAGACCGCGCGGGTGTCTCTGTCCAATGATCGTGTGCTCAACGCCGACCTCGTCGTAGTCGGCGTCGGGGCCGCGCCTGAAACCGTGTGGCTCGAAAGATCCGGGCTTGTTCGCGACGATCGAGATCACGCAATCGTATGCGACGAATTCCTGGAAACGTCTGTACACGGCGTCTATGCGGCAGGCGATGTCGCTTCCTGGTACAACGTCCAGTACGGCATCACTATGCGGTCCGAGAATTGGACCAACGCGGCCGAGCAAGGGGCGCGTGCCGCGGAGAACGCCTTGTTCCCAGACCTTCGCGAGCCATTTCTCAGCGTGCCCTACTACTGGAGCGACTGGTACGGAAACCGAATCCAGTTTGCCGGAATTCCCATGGGGACAGTCGAATTCGTATCCGGGAGTCCCGCATCCGATCGATTTGCTGCACTGTTCCATGATGGGGGTCACGTCGTGGGCGCAGCCACACTGAACGAGCGGCGCCTGATCATGAAGTTCCGCAGAGTCATCGAGCAGCGCGGCACTCGCGCGGACGCACTGACCTACCTGCCGACCAAAGATAAGCAGTCATCAGTCGCGCCCTGCTGAGACCGCATCGAACGAAAAACAAGGACTCAATCCCATGAAAACTACTGCAGCAGTGTTGCGCTCACCGACCGCGCCTTTCACACTCGAACAAGTCGAGCTCAGCGGCGTCGGTCCCAACGAACTTCTTGTCGAGGTCGCGGGAGTCGGCATGTGCCACACTGATCTTCTGGCGAAAGTCCCTGAGTTCGGGGCGAATTTGACGCCGCTGATTCTCGGACACGAAGGCAGCGGTGTTGTGCTCGAGGTCGGCGCCTCCGTGACGAATGTCAGCGTTGGCGATCATGTCGTGCTCAGCTTCGCCTCCTGTGGGCAATGCGATCAGTGTGTACGAGGCGTCCCTGCGTACTGTCGTCATTTCGAGGTCTTGAACGTGACCGGTCGGCGCGCCGATGGGTCGGTGGACGCGCGCTCGGTTGAGGGAGATTCGATCGGCAACCGCTGGTTTGGGCAGTCTTCCTTCGCGCGACACGCGATTGTGGCCGAACGCGATGTCGTCGTTGTCGATAAGAGCCTGCCGCTGGAACTGCTGGCCCCACTGGGATGTGGCCTGCAGACCGGCGCCGGCGTCGTGTTGAATGTGATGCGTTTGTCCGCGGGGCAGTCCATCGCCGTGTTCGGCGCGGGAGCGGTCGGATTGGCTGCCGTGATGGCGGCGAAAGCCGCAGGTGCCAGCGACATTGTGGCGATCGACTTGCACGACAGCCGTCTCGATCTCGCCAAGGAGCTCGGCGCGACTCACACGGTTCGCGGTGATTCGCCGGACTTGGTCGAACTTGTGCGTAATGGCACCAGTGGCGTCGACTTTTCCTGCGACACAACCGGTGTGGCCAACGTCGTCTCGGCATCGGTCGAAGTCCTCGACATCCCGGGAACTGCGGTGCTGGTCGGCGCTGCGCAGGACGATCTTCGGATCGCGCCAGCGATGCTCGTCGGCCGGACTGTCACCTATGCGATCGAAGGTGCCGCGGTTCCGAGATTGTTCCTGCCACGGCTGATTGATCTCTGGCAGCGCGGATTATTTCCTTTCGACAAGCTGATCCGGACCTATCCGCTCTCCGATATCGCTCTGGCGGAGTCTGATTCGCTGTCAGGAGCAACAGTCAAGCCCGTTCTTCTCCCACGCTGAAGTGGAGCTCACTATGAAATATTCCGGTAGGACAATCGCCGACTTTGCGTTGACAGTAGACGGACGGGACCACCCGACCAGCCGCACATTCGACGTCATCAATCCCGCGACTGGTCAGCTACTGACCACGGCGCCCGCGTTGGATCCCTCCGAACTCGATGTCGTTTTCGGCGCCGCGCAACAGGCGTTCGAACAGTGGAAACAGGACGATGCGTATCGCCGGCAACGGTTACTGGAAGCTGCAGACGCCATCGATGCGGCAGCCGAAGATCTTGTCGGCATTCTGACCGCCGAACAGGGCAAGCCGCTCGATAAATCGCAGATTGAGATTTCCAGCGCCTCAATGTATTTGAGGTACTACGCAGACCTGGACTTGCCGCGAGAAGTGATCAAGGACGACCACGAGGGATACGAGGAAATTCTGCACCGCCCCCTCGGCGTAGTCGCTGCCATTGCACCGTGGAACTTCCCGATCACGTTGGCGATGTGGAAGATCGCTCCCGCCCTGCGCGCGGGCAATACCATGGTGCTGAAGCCCTCGCCGTACACGCCGCTGTCCACCCTCGCGTTGGGAAGCGTGCTGCGGGACATCCTGCCCCCGGGCGTCCTCAATGTCATCAGCGGACCGGATCCGCTGGGGGCACAGATGGTTGGCCACCCGGTTCCGCGAAAGGTCAGCTTCACTGGTTCGACTGCCACCGGAAAGAAGGTGGCGGCGGCCGCCGCCGACGACCTCAAGCGTCTGACGCTAGAACTCGGCGGCAACGACCCCGCGATCGTGCTGGACGATATCGACATTGGCAAGGTTGCCGAACAACTGTTCTGGAGCGCGTTCGAAAACACGGGTCAGATCTGCCTTGCGGTGAAGCGCGTTTACGCGCACGAAAGTGTGCACGCGGAGTTGGTGGACGCGCTCGCCGAAATTGCCCAGTCCGTCAAAGTCGATGACGGAACAGTCGCTGGGGCACAACTCGGACCGATCAACAACGCGCCGCAGCTCGATCGCGTGACATCGCTCGTCGAGGACGCGCGCCAACGTGGTGCCCGAATCGTCGCGGGCGGCGGGTCGTTGGATCGACCAGGCTACTTCTTTGCGCCGACGATCATCGATCGAGTCGAAGACGGTGTCCGTATTGTCGACGAGGAACAGTTCGGACCGGTCCTTCCGGTTGTTGCCTTCCGCGACGAACTCGACGCGGTCCGGCGCGCCAACGACTCCACCTATGGTCTCACGGCGTCTGTATGGTCCGGTGATCCAAACCGCGCGGCGCGGATAGGGCTCGAGCTCGACACAGGCCAGGTGTCGATCAACAGTCACGGCCGCGGTGTACGTCCGCATCTGCCGTTCGGTGGTCGCAAGTGGAGTGGAATCGGCACGGAGAACGGTATTTGGGGCCTGCGAGGATTCACCGAGATGCAGGTGATCACGGGACCTCGGCGAGTGTCATGACGTCTCGCTGATGTACGCCTCACTGACCTGGGCCGTCAAGGAATCACTCCACACGTACATCCGGGAGGTGGGTGGGGCAGTGATTCCTCTCCAACCTGCACAGGTGGAGACGGGTACGGCAACATTCCCCTGCGAGGCAGCTGAGTCGAATGCTGGCCGCACGATACTGAAATTCATGGGCGGCATTCGATTCATCGCCCACCAGGGCCTGCTTGATGTCACGGTTCGTGAACCCTGGCTGGACATATCGTATTCCCAGAATTCGTTCACGATCAGCGTGACAGGGAACGGCGTGCAGTCGTCGGACTCGGGGGACCGGATCACCATCGGACGGGGTGAACTGCCATCACACTTCGCTGCATCCGGCGAGAGCAGCGACATCGAGGTACTTCTCACGGCTGAGGGTGCCACGATCTTCCGTTACTACCCCTCGGGTATTCGCCTTGCGCCGCTGCAGTTGCAGCGGCCACCAAAGTGAGTTATTGACTCGCGCAAAGCAATTCGTGGATATGTTGCCGACACCAACCGATACGGCATTATGCGGCACCGGCCGCGTCTCGCTACGGCAGTGCCACGTCGGCACAGATAGGGGATCAGATGGCCCTCGCGGTGCCCGCGACCAAGCCGAATCGAATACTCGCTGTTCTTTGTGCAGCATGCATTCTGTCGGCAATCATGTTGACGCTGATAACGCCACTCGTCGGACAGCTACCGCGACTACTGAATACCACGACATCGAACGCTGCGTGGGTGGTGACGGCGACCCTGCTCTCGTCGGCGGTCAGTACGCCCATCGCCGGTCGGCTCGGCGACATCTGTGGCAAGCGCCGCGTGCTTCTGATCTGCCTGGTGCCGATCGCCGTCGGCTCAGTTGTTTGCGCGCTGAGCGCCTCGGTTGTCCCGATGATCGTTGGCCGTGGTCTCCAAGGGATGGGTCTTGGTGTCATACCACTGAGCATCAGCATTCTCCGAGACGTCCTTCCGGACGACCGATTGGGATTCGGAATCGCATCTGCCAGTGCAGCGATGGGGGTCGGCGTTGCGCTGGGTCTGCCGATCTCGGCCGCTGTTGCTGAATACGGGAGCTGGCACTACATGTTCTGGGGAGCGGGTGTACTGACTGCTGTGGTCGCTGTGATCGTCGCGATCGGGGTCCCTGCCGACGGAGGCCAAGGCACGAAGCATGGCTTCGACCTTGTCGGAGCGCTCGGGCTGGGCGGTGCTGTGGTATGCCTACTTCTCGGAATATCCAAAGGTCCGTCTTGGGGCTGGAACAGCGGAGCTGTCCTGGGATTGTTCGCAGCAACAGTGGCTTTGCTGGTGCTGTGGGGATTGTGGGAGCTTCGCTGTTCCGACCCGATCGTTGACTTGCGCGTCACACGGAAGCCGCCGGTGCTGCTGACCAACGTCGCCGGCATACTGCTGGGATTCGCGATGTACGTGCAACTGTTGGTTGTGCCGCAAATATTGCAACTGCCAGCGAGCACGGGATACGGATTGGAGCAGTCCCTTCTGTCAGTCGGAATCCTGCTGGCACCAGCCGGTTTGATGACCCTGGCGATGTCGCCCATCGTGCCTCGAATGTCAGCTGCATACAGTCCGAAGACCACTCTTGTCACCGGCAGTCTGATTCTCGCCGCAGGATACGCCTCCTACCTAGCCCTATCCGACTCGATTTTGGGCCTGCTCATGGTTACATCTCTGTGCGGCGCGGGTTCCGGTCTGGCCTACGGGGTGCTGGGCGCCCTGATCATGGAGGCGGTACCACGGTCGCAGACCGCGGCGGCCACCAGCTTGAACACACTCATGCGTACCGCCGGGTCGGCGATCGCCTCCGCATCGACGGCCGTCTTGCTCTCAGAGATGGTTGTCCAGTTCGGCGGCCAAGATCTGCCGTCTGAGAACGGTTTTCGCACCGCCATGCTGGTCGGCTGCGCAGGAGCTCTTGCCGCGGCAGCGGTCGCCGCGGCCATCCCCAGTGGTCGTCGAAAATCGACGGCAACGGTGACGGGGTCGAAGTCGTCGGATGAGTTGGTATCAGCGCGTGTGTAACCTCGACCTGAGGTCACCCAGGAGCCATCCGATAGTCGTCGGCTCAAACGCCGCGAATACGATGAGCGTCGCGCACCTGGTGTCATCACTGGCTTGGCCAACGAAATCTTCACCGCCGATGCCACTTCGAAGAGACACAGAGTGCGTCGGCACTCTGTTGTCATTCTGCCCGCACGGTGCGGCCGCTTGGTGGCAGCGATCCACCGAGCTCACCCGCGACCGATTCGATCAACATCGATACCGGTCAAATCTGCACACGACGTGTGGTTGTCCAAACAACACGGGTGTGAGCAGAATCAACTGCTAATGCTCGTTACGAGCGAGCCGACGAGGGGGCCGCTTCGGCCAAAGATAGGTATGTACCCTGGTTGTTCGGCCATCGCCCCAACACCTCGGACCGATGATGCTGAAGCGAATCCATCAACACGGTTCCGCGGAGGCGTCCATGTCCACACTAAATCCGCAACACAGGGACAGCGGCAGCGATGACAGTACCCGGTGCGAGGAAGATACATTGATGATCCGGTTTTGCGCGGAGTGCGACAGATTGTTTTCGCCGCTGACCGCGGGGTGCTTCTCTTGCGCATCCGAGGACCTCGAGTGGGTGCCTTCCTCCGGCGCTGGCTCGATCGTTTCGTGGCGGGTGGTGGAGCGCGCCGGGGATGGTACGCGCGGTGAGCCGACACCGTTGACGATCGCTATCGTCGAACTCGACGAGGGTCCCTGAGTCTACACATCCATCGAGGGGGACGTCCCAGTGGACTCGAGTCCTCCCGTGCGTGTGCAGTTGCAGCCACGTCCCCGCCAGGACCGGTTTCCGGTCTTCGTAGTCAGTGGTGACTCGCGAAATGCAGTTCGCATGTCCCCAAGCGCTGGATACGAGTGATCGGTACAGCATACGAACCGCGCACTGTGATGATTACGACCGATACGGCACGTCGTGAGTGTCGAAATCGGCCGCGGTTCCGTCCGATACGGCGGAAGGTTCCTCCTTTCGGCTGCTCGAATCCGTGTCGCCAAGCGATCCTCAACCGTCCTCACGACAAAAACGCTCGCTGTTCCGGGGATACGATGACGATTGACGAAGCGTTGACGCAACGCTACCCGTCGCAGGGAATGCACTGTCCGAAGGTTTATAGCCGATGAGCGAGGACGATCCTTTCCAGACAGCCCGCGAGATCCCCACGGGGGTCACCGCGGAACTGAGCGCGGTGGGGTTCGAGGACGCGGAAGAGATCGGGCGGGGCGGTTTCGGGGTGGTCTATCGCTGCACGCAGCCGGAGCTGAATCGAACGGTCGCTGTGAAGATCCTCAGCGCCGAGCTGAACGCAGAGAATCAAGCGCGGTTCTTCCGGGAGCAGCAGGCGATGGGCCGGCTGACCGGGCATCCGAACATCGTCACGGTGCTGCAAGCGGGTGCGACCGCGAGTGGACGGCCGTATCTGGTGATGCCGTATCACCCGTTGGATTCCCTGGACGCGCGGATCCGCGGGCAGGGTCCGCTGCCTGCGGAGACCGTGTTGTGGATCGGGGTGAAGATCGCCGGGGCGCTGGAGAGCGCGCATCGCCTCGGCATCCTGCATAGGGATGTGAAGCCGGGCAATATCCTGCTTACCGATTACGGTGAGCCCGCGCTGACGGATTTCGGTATCGCGCGGATTGCGGGTGCCTTCAAGACGGACACGGGCACGGTGACCGGGTCGCCGGCGTTCACGGCCCCGGAAGTGCTCGAGGGTCAGGCTCCGACTGAGGCCACGGATGTCTATGGGCTGGGTGCCACGCTGTTCTGTGCGCTGACCGGGCATGCGGCGTTCGAGCGGCGCAGCGGGGAGAACGTGGTGACCCAGTTTTTGCGGATCGCTTCTCAACCGGTGCCGGATCTGCGTGCGAGTGGCGTCGCCGAGGACGTGTCGGGGTTGGTTGCTGCGGCGATGAGCCGCGATCCGGGCGAGCGGCCGTCGGCGGCGGCGTTGGGGGAGGCGATCCAGCAGGCGCAGCGCCGCCACGGGTTCACGGTCGATGAGATGGCGTTGCACACCGAATCGGGCCGTGAGCGCCGGGACCGCAAGCCGGCTACGCCGCCAGGGTGGTGTCCGCCGGTGACGACGACTCCACGGGGTGTCGGGACTTTGCCGCCGGAGTTGACCAGTTTCGTCGACCGCCGCACCGAGCTGGCGGAGGTGAAGAATCTGCTGACCTCGGCCCGATTGGTGACATTGACCGGGATCGGCGGGGTCGGCAAGACACGGCTGGCGCTGCGAGCGGCGGCGAGCACACGCCGGGAACTCGCCGACAGGGTGCGGCTGGTCGAGCTGGCCGACGTCTCCGACCCTGCGCTGCTGGTCAACGCGGTCGCGGCGGCGCTGGGGTTGCGCGATGATCCGGCGCGGCCGTTGCCGGAGGTGGTGGTCGAGTTCCTGTCGACTCGGGAGTCGCTGCTGGTGTTGGACAATTGCGAGCAATTGGTGGCGGCGGTGGCGGAACTGGTCGAGACCTGGATGCGGGACTGTCCGAACTTGCGAATCCTGGTCACCACGCGCGAACCGCTGGACATCGCCGGAGAGGTCGTACTGCAGGTGCCGCCGCTGAAGGTCCCGGATCCGGACCGCGAGCCGTCGCTGCGGGGACTGGCCCGATACGACGCGGTCACCCTGTTCGCCGACCGCGCAAGTGCGGTGGTGCCGGGCCTCGAACTCTCCGACGACAGCAAGGCAACCGTGGCCCTGATCTGTGCCCGGCTGGACGGATTACCGCTGGCGATCGAGCTGGCGGCAGGACGGATGCGCACGATGTCGCCCGAGCAGATCCTGCAGCGGCTCGACGATCGGTATGCGCTGTTGACCCGCGCCAGCCGCACCGCGCCCAGCCGGCAGCAGACTCTGCGATGGTGTGTCGACTGGAGCTACGAGTTGTGTACTCCGGCCGAGCAGCGGCTGTGGGCGCGGCTGTCGGTATTCGCCGGCGGTTTCGAACTCGATGCCGCGGAAGAGGTGTGCGGCGCCGACCTGGCCGCAGACAGTCCGCTCGATGTGCTGTCCTCGCTGGTGGACAAGTCGATACTCATCCGGGACGGGTCGAATGGTCCGGTGCGGTTCCAGATGCTCGAGACCGTGCGCGACTATGGCAGGCAGAAACTGGGGGAGTCCGGCGAGGAGCAGCAGCTACGGCGTCGGCACCGGGATTGGTACCAGCGGTTGGCGTTGGCCGCGGAGGCCGAATGGATGAGTGACCGGCAGCCCTACTGGACCGCCAGGCTCGAGCGTGAACAACCCAACTTGCGCGAGGCGCTCGAATGCAGCTTGGCCGAAGACACCGAGCAGGCGGCCGAAGCAGGTCTACAAACCGCCGCAGCGCTATTCGTGTTCTGGACGTTCCGGGGTCTGTATGGCGAAGGTCGCCACTGGATCGAGCGCCTTCTCGATCACCCTGCTGGGCAATCGATTCCAGACCGTGTCAGGGCGCTCCACGCAGGCTCCATTATGGCTGCGATGCAGGGCGATTTGCTGGCGGCAAACGCCCTCGTCGAGGAGGGACGCGTGCTCGCTGAGCAGGCTCCCACCCCGATGACCGAGGCGCTGATCGCCCACGCCGAGGGCATCGCGGCGCTCTGTCGTGGTGAACTCGCTCTGGCGTCCTCATCGGTCGAACTCGCCGTCGAGATGCTCAGCTCGAACCGTCAAGGATTCCTTTACGCTTCTGCTTTGTCCGCACTCGGTATGGTGTACGAGCGGGCCGGTGATACGGATCAGGAGATCGAATGTTATCGGCAGCTGATTTCGATCACCGAAGCGTGCGGCGAATCGCTCTTCCGGTCGTCCGCACTGTGGGGTCTGGGCAGTGCGGTCTGGCAGCAAGGTGAACGATCCTCGGCGATCGAGCTGCTCCACAATTCACTGCGGATAAACCGGCGGCTCCGTAGCCCGCTCGTGGCCGCGTTCGGTCTCGAAGTGTTGTCTTGGGTTGCCTGCGCCGATGGTGACGCCGAGCGCTCAGCTGTACTGATAGGCGCCGCGGAGGAACTACAGCGGTCCATGGCCAACCCTGCGGCGATCCTTCCGATGTCGCATAATCACGACGAATGCGTCCGGACGACGCGCTTCGCCCTCGGGCCACGCGGATTCGATATGGCCGTTCTCAAAGGCCGAGCGCTGGGTATGGACGAAGCTGTGGCCTATGCACTGGGCGAGCAACCCACCGAAACCACGCCGACATCGGGTCCAGACGCGGCTCTGACCAAGCGCGAGCGTCAAGTCGCAGATCTCGTCGCCCAAGGCCTCACCAACAAGCAGATCGCCGCCAAACTTGTGATCTCCCAACGCACAGCCCAAGGCCACGTCGAACACATCCTCACCAAACTCGGATTCACCTCCCGTGCGCAGATTGCGGCCTGGATCGCAGAAGACGTTGCACGACAAAGTCGTTGACCGTGACGATCTCTGCCGGATATCAACGCCATCTATCAACCGCTGTGGAGAGATCGCTGCGTTCGGGCACATCAAGTGCTCCCTCCAGGTGCCCAGCCGAGAACACCATGGTCGCGGGAGATGTCAACGCCCCTATACGCAGGTTGGGATGCGGCCGATGTGACGGTCTCGGGCCAGAATCGACGGTGACCTGCGCATTCGGACGTGCTGGGCGGGGCCGTGCCGTTGCTTCTCATTGATGGATCTTTCCGTGGTTCTCCTGGTTGAACCAAGCGTCAGGTGTACTTGTGTAGCACGTGCACGGTTCGCGGAAGTTGGCTGTGGCGGCGGGGAGTGGGAAGTTTCTTTGGGTCGACTGACAGCGGCCGTTCTGTAGTCGGATGCGTGAGGTTCACCCCGAATGGTGGACAGGGTTTCAAGCAGCCTTGGCTGCGTCTGTCAGGGATTGCTCGTAGCGTACGGGGCCGAGCATCCCGCGGGCGGAGTGCCGCCGATCATGGTTGTATCTTCGGATCCAATTGTCAACCGAAGCAACGAGTTCAGCCTTTGTAGCGTAGACGTGTCGGTAGTACGATTCGTGTTTGTAGGTCGACCAGAATGATTCGGCGGGGCTGTTGTCCCAACAGATTCCGGTATCGCCCATCGACTGTTTCAGCCCGTGACGGTGGCAGGCTTGCACCGTCGATCCCGCGGTGAACTCGCCCCCGCGATCGGAGTGCAGCACGGTCCCGGCCACCGGATGCCCGCGCACTGCTACGGCTTGGTCGATCGCCTGGCACACCACGTCGGAACCGATGTGATCGGCTATGACGTGGGCGAGCACGCGGCGGGAATGCCCGTCCCAGATCGCACACAAGTACATGTCGCCTTCGCCGCAGGTCAGATACGTGAAATCGGTCGTCCAGACCGCATCCAGGCGCCCCTGGTCGAAGTCACGGCGCACCAGATCCGGCGGGAACGACGCCGCCGGATCGACCAAGGTCGTTCTCACCTTGAAGGTGCGTGGACTGATGCCTTCGATCCCGATCCGCGCCATGATCGCCGCGACGGTCTTGGCACTGACCACCTCGCCCCGTTCGCGGAGTTCGGCGGTGATTCGCGGAGAACTGTAAGTACCGTCGGAGGCGGCGTGCACGTTCAAGATCTTCACCGTCAGATCGGCACGACGCTGCTGACGTGGCGTCGAAACCGTTGCCGCCCTAGCTTCACATGCATGTAGTAGCCCGACGCCGACACGCCGAGCAGGCGTGCCATCCGTCGGATCGATCAACGACTGCACCGTGTTCACCCGGGTGCTGGCCGGTATCCGGATGCCACGACCCGGGCGGGGACGACCCTGGACCCGGCCGCGTCGTGTGCTGGCCGACAAGGGTTACTCCTCGAAAGAGATCCGGGGATACCTGCGTCGGCGCGGGATCGCCGCGACGATTCCCGAGCGCTCCGATCAGCAGGCCCACCGC
>NZ_CBDQZP010000030.1:0-71105 GCF_965341865.1 Nocardia sp. bgisy134 | reverse complement strand
CCCCCCCCCCCCCCCCCCCCCCCCCCCCCCCGCTCCGGGCTATCCGGGTCGGCCCGCGGTGCGGTCTTCGGGCGTTTTGCGGCCGCCGGACGCGCTGGTCACCGCGTCCGCCGCGGCGACCAATGCCGCTCCGCGGCGGGCGATTTCGGCGCCGGTGATGGACGTGCCGACGTACATCGTGAGCACCATGTTCTGCCTGCCGTCACCGCCGTAGGTCGGCGCGGCGAGCAGGCTCACCGGGTGCTCCTTGCGCGGCCGGAGATCGGCGCCGAGATACACCCGTTCGCCCAGGCTGGTGACCAGCTCGCCGACCAGTTCGCGCAGCTCGTCGGGCAGATCGCGGGCGGCGACGCCGGCCAGCAGCGAGTACAGCCGCCGCCCGGCCGCGGTCAGGCTTTCGACCAGATAGCCGCGCTCGCGACACTCGGCGACCACCTGGCGCAGCCGGATCTCGTCCTGCTGGAGCGGGACGGTGGGCGGGATGGCCAGCCATGCGTCGAACGCGGCGTCGGTGTCCCACAGCACGTACATCAAGCCGACGGGCGGCGCGAAGTGGTAGGACGCGCCCATCTTCACCATGCCGGGGCCGGTGCTCTCCATTACCGAGATCCGGTCGCCGACCACGGCCGACGCGGTGCAGGTGGTGCGGTAGCGCGCGCTGAGTTCGGCCAGCTCGGCGCGGGCGATGGCCGGGATGGCGAAGCCGTCCTGGGCCACCCGGCCCGCCGCGATGAGCGCGGGTCCGAGGCCGTAGACGTGGGTGTGCGGATCGCGCACCAGGTAGCCGCCCGCGGTCAGCTCGGTGAGAATGCCCAGGCAGGTGGGCTTGGCCATGGTCAGCTCGCGGGCCAGCTCAGAGAGCCCGAAGCGCTTGCCGCGCTGCTCGACGAGGAAATCCAGTACCTGGACCACCCGCTCGGTGGGGGCGGATCGGCGCGCGACCATGGACAACTCCTAGAACACGTTCTAATCTTGCTCGTATCGAAATGTACCAGAGCGGTACATATTTGGACCACCCGGGAGAGCCTCTTGCTGACCCAGCCGTTCGCGGACGCGATCGCCGCCGCCGAGCAGATCATCACCGAAGCGCCGCACATCAGGACCGAACAGGACCTCGTGGAGGGCTACGACTACCTGGCGGGCAGCATTCGCGCGGCCCTGCAGATGGCGTGGGCCTACGAGCGGGACTTCCCGTTCTTCGTCCAGTCGACCGGCCCCTACACCAAGATGGGCCTGGACAACCCCGACACCCTGTACTTCCACGCCTACCTGCGGCCGGACGCGGAATACCTGGTGACGGGCACCCGCGGCACCACGAGGGACCTCAGCTTCCAGGTGCTCAACGGCAACTACTCGCCGGTGGACGTGCCCGACAGCGAGACCGCCTTCGACGATCGCGCGCTGGACGTGGCTGCCGACGGCTCCTACGAGCTGCGGCTCGGGCCGGGCGAGGCGCGGCCGGGCTACGTGCACCTCGCGCCCGACTCGGCCATGTTGGTGGTGCGCGAGGTCTTCAGCGACTGGGCCACCGAGAAGCCGGGCACCCTGCGCATCCAGCGCGTCGACACGATCGGCGACGCGCCGCCCCCGCTCACCAAAGATCTGCTGACCAAGCGCTACGGGATCGCGGGGAAGATGTTGCTGTCCCGGCTGAAGACGTTCCTGGCCTTCCCGGAGTGGTTCTACTTGAACCTGCCGGTGAACACCATGACCGAACCGCGCTCCACCCCCGGCGGGCTCACCACCCAGTTCTCCTCGGCAGGGCACTACGAGCTGGCCGACGACCAGGCCATGATCATCACGGTGCCCGAGTCGGACGCGCCCTACCAGGGCTTCCAGCTGGGCAGCATGTGGTACCTGTCGCTGGACTACATCAACCACCAGACCAGCCTCACCGCCGACCAAGCCCGCGTCGATCCGGACGGGATGATCCGGCTGGTGGTCAGCGAGCGCGACCCCGGCCTGGCGAACTGGATCGAGCGCACCGGGCACGCCAGGGGCTACCTCCAGTTCCGCTGGCAGCGGCTCTCCCGCGACCTCAAACCCGAGGACGGGCCGGCCGTGGAGATCGTGGCGGTCGACGAATTACCCACGCGGTTGCCCTATTACGAGCAGGCGCGGGTGACGCCCGAGGAATGGAAAGCACGGATCGCGGCCCGTCAGGTCGCCGTCGCGGAGAGGATGCTCGGCTGATGTTGTTGCAGGACAAGGTGGTTGTGGTCTCCGGTGTGGGGCCGGGGCTCGGCAGGGCCATCGCGGTGCAGGCGGCCAAGGCGGGCGCGGACGTGGTGCTCGCCTCGCGCACCGAATCGCGGCTGACCGAGGTCGCCAAGGAGATCGCCGAGGTCGGCAGGCGCGCGGTGGTGGTGCCCACCGACATCAATGACGAAGCGGCGGTGGCGAATCTGGTCGAGACGGCCACCGGCGCGTTCGGGCGGGTCGACACGCTGGTGAACAACGCCTTCGCCATTCCGCCGCTGGCGGATCTGGCCGTGGTCGACCTGGATCAGGTGCGCGCCGGGTTCGAGACCAACGTGCTGGCCGCGCTGCGCCTGACCCGGCTGTTCGTGCCCGCGCTCACCGAGACGAAAGGCTCGGTGGTGATGATCAATTCGGCCGTGCTGCGCCACTCCCGGCGCACCTTCGGCCCGTACAAGATGGCCAAGTCCAGCCTGCTGGCGCTGGCGCAGAGCCTGGCGACCGAACTGGGTCCCCAGGGCATCCGGGTGAACTCGGTGGCGCCGGGCTACATCTGGGCCGACAACCTGAAGTGGTACTTCAACTACCTCGCCCAGCAGCGGGGGATCACGCCGGAAGAGGTCTACGCCGAGACCGCGTCGACCATCGACCTGCGCAAGCTGCCCGAGCCCGACGAGATCGCCGACGCCGTCGTCTTCTTCGCCTCGCCGCTGGCGCGGGCGATCACCGGCGCATGTCTGGACGTCAACGGCGGCGAGTACCACCACTGATCGAACACCACCGATGAGGAGAGAGCACAGCATGATCGGCAGGGACGACGTCGGCACCGTCGAGGATCTGCACGCCTCGGCGACCAAGGTGGTCGGGCTCGACGATTTCGGCGACGACGACTATCGCGAAGGGCTCCAGGTGCTCCTGGACTCCTACGCCGCGGACGCCGAGCTGACGCCGTTCGGCAACAAGGTCAACCGCGCGTTCCTGCGCGGCGCGCTGATCGCCAGGCTGCTCAGCGAGAACGCCTGGCAGCGGCACCCCGAACACGCCGACGTCGCGATCGAACGGCCCGTCTTCGTCACCGGCCTGCCGCGCTCGGGGACCACGGCCGTGCACCGGCTGCTCAATGCCGATCCCGCGCACCAGGGCCTGGAGATGTGGCTGACCGAGATGCCGCAGCCGCGGCCGCCGCGCGAGACCTGGGCCGACAATCCGGTGTACCAGCGCATCGAGGCGGCGTTCGAGAAGCATCACGTCGAGCATCCCGAATTCATGGGCGTGCACCACATTTCGGCCGATCAGGTGGAGGAGTGCTGGCAGCTGCTGCGGCAGTCGGCCATGTCGGTGTCCTACGAATGCCTGGCCTACCTGCCCGGGTATTCGGAATGGCTGGCGGGCCGCGACTGGACCGTCGCCTACCGCAGGCATCGGCGCAACCTGCAGCTGATCGGGCTGCCGGACGCGAATCGTCGCTGGGTACTCAAGAATCCGAGCCACCTGTTCGCCTTGGACGCCATCTTCGACGTGTACCCCGACGCGCTGATCATCCAGATGCACCGCGATCCGCGCACGATCATCGCGTCGGTGTGCAGCCTCAACGAACAGGCGTCGGCGGGGTGGTCGGAGAAGTTCCGCGGTCCGGTGGTCGGCCGGACGCAGCTGGATCTGTGGGCCCGCGGCGCGCAGCGTTTCCTGGAAGATCGCAAGCGGCACAACGCCGATCAGTTCGTCGACGTGTACTACGACGACTTCGTCGCCGACCCGATCGACACGGTGCGCTCCGTCTACCGGCACTTCGGTCTCCCGCTGAGCGCCGACGCGGAGGCGGCGATGGCGGCGTTGCACGCGGAGAGCACTACGGGCGCGGCGCGTCCGTCGCACCAGTACACGCTCGACGATTTCGGTCTGACAGTGGATCAGGTCGACGAACGGTTCGGCGAGTACCGAGCGGTGCACTTCCCGAATCGCTGAGGGTTTCGCCGGTCGGCCCGCGCGGTCGACCGGCAAACCTGACATGCCGTGCAAAGTTGCATCGCATGCAATTTCGGCTGAGATCGGGCTTGGACTCACGAATTGTGGTGCGAATTAACCACTTTCGGCCCACGAGTGCCGGATTCCATTCTGGATAAGACATCCAGTGCGCAGTTGCGCTGAGTGCAACCCTGGCGTGACATCGGCGTTCGCGGTGGTTTTCTCCCACGACGGTACCGCCTCGGTGGCCGAACCCGCCACCGATGAAACGCGTGTCTTCATCCCGAGTCTTGCGCGACCGCGGTTGCCGGTTGACCGCCACCTGGGTGTCGGGGTCGGTCGGCGGCGCCGCCGCTCTTCGAGAGAGGCGTGAGTTCCTCAGCGTGACGTGCAATACCGCCGTGCGTCAGTATCCGGCGCGCGGCTCGAAACCGGGGTCGGGCAGCGACGGCGGCTCGGCGGGAGGCGGCTCGGCGGGAGGCGCGGATTGCTGCGTGTGCGGCACAACGCGCGGCTGCGGTTCGGGAGCGCCGGTAGGCGCGCCTGCCCCCGCGTTCGGCGGCGCGGATTCCGGCGGGTCCCCGACGTCGGGCACATCATCGGCGGCGACGGCCGCCGGGGCCTGCGTGGGCGCGGGCGTCGCACTCGTCCCCGAATTCGTGGCGACCGCGGGGGATTCGGCAGGCGCCGGATCGGAACTCGCACCGCAGCCGGCGAGCACCAGCGCCGCGGCGAGCGCGACCGTGGACCAGCGAATTCGGTATTTCTGGACGGACACGGCGCAAGGCTAACCGCGGGCGTGGGCCGCCGCAGTCGTCCGTTCGACCGACACCGCCACCGCGGCCGCGAGGCAATACTGAAGTGCGTTGTGCCGTACAGCGATTGGATACCCATGAGATTCCGCCGGGCGAGGTCCTCGGCTGCCGCAGTGCTCACCGCGATGTCAGCGGTCACCCTGCCCGCGATGGCTACCGCGGTGGCCGATCCGCCCGGCGGGGCGACGACGGTCGTCCTTGGCGATTCGTTCACCGCCACCGCACCCGTCATCGGGCACGCCGACGACGGGTGCACACGATCACCCTCCTCGTGGCCGAATCAACTCGCGCGAGCCAGCCGGTTCGCGGAGACCCCGCGGTTCGTGGACGTGTCCTGCAACGGCGGCACGATCGACACCGGGCACGGCTGGACTCTGGTCCACCAGGCCCGGAAAGCCTCCGCGCAGAACGCTTTCGGCGCAGACACGCGCGTCGTCCTGATCCAGATGGGACTCAACGACGTGTGGGGCGCCTCCACCGGGACGGCCTTCCCCTCGACCGACTGTCTGCTCAACATCGTCGCCGGGTGCGGATTCGACGCCACCGAACAGCACCGGCTGCCCGACTACCGCGCTGTCACCGGCGCAGGCTACGCGGATCGGGTGCGCGACGTCGTGGCGTTCGTGCGATACCACGCCGCGAATGCGCGGGTGGCCCTGGTCGGATACCCGGAGGTCTTCCTGTCGGGACAGCAGGCCGCCTGCATGGATCTCGCCGGAATCGGGCGGGTCGTGCAACCGCGCGCGGAAGGCTACATTGCCTACCTCGACCGGATCCAGCAGGCGCAGCGAGAAGCGGCGGCGCTGCTCGGCGTCGAGTTCATCGATGTCCGCGCCATCACCGCGGGACACGGCAGCTGCTCGGCCGAACCGTGGATCAGCGGCCTGGACGGCGCCGAATCGCTGTTCGACGGCGCGCCCATCCATCCGAACGCGCAGGGCAACGCCGCGGTCGCCGCGCAAGTCCAAGAGCGGTTCGGGCTCTGAGCGCCGTGCCCGCTGCTCCGTGCGCACCGGGCACCCGACTGCCCGCGCTGACCGGTGCGCGATGGTGGGCGGCCGCAGCGGTTTTCGTCCTGCACGCTTTGGTGTTCCTGCCGGTCTACCCGTTCCAGAAGTCCGAACTGTTCCGCGCCATCCACGATGTCGTCCCGATGCAGCAGGGCGCGGCGGGGGTGACCTTCTTCTTCGTCCTCTCCGGTTTCGTGATCTGCTGGTCGTTCCGCAGGGGGATGCCGGTGCGCGGGTACTACCTGCGCCGGATCCTCAAGATCTATCCCACCCATGTGATTTCGGCGCTGGTGCTCGTGCTCGTGGTCGCGGCGCCGCTGGCCCGCCCGGTGGTGTGGCTGCCGAACCTGCTGCTCGTGCACACCTGGGTGCCGAAGTGGACCACGCTCGGCGGGCTCAACGTGCCGTCCTGGTCGCTGTGCGCGGAACTGCTGTTCTACCTGAGCTTTCCACTCGCGCTGCCGCTCGTCGCTCGGATCCCGACACATCGGCTGTGGGTGGCCGCGGCCGTTCTGCTGGCAACGATCATGATGTTGCACACCGGCTTTCATCTCTGGGTGGAAGGACCGAAGGACACCGCCAACGTCTTCGCGGCCCGGCTGCTCCCCGGTGACGTCTCACCCGAGTTCGAAATCCATGTCTCACCACAGTGGTTCGCGCAATCCGACATCCCCATCCCGGCCTCGTACTGGCTCAGCTATCCCTTTCCCGCATCGCGACTGCCCGAGTTCTACGTGGGCGTCCTCGCGGCCCGCATGGTCGCCGAAGAGGTATGGCGCAACACCCGGCTGAGAACACCGCTGGCCGCCCTGGCCCTCGCCTATGGCGCGACCTGGTTCGTCCCGCTCAACTACAAGATGTCGGCGTTGCTGG
Source organism: Nocardia sp. bgisy134 (assembly GCF_965341865.1). GTDB lineage: Bacteria > Actinomycetota > Actinomycetes > Mycobacteriales > Mycobacteriaceae > Nocardia. Next base: position 64,243 of record NZ_CBDQZP010000030.1, on the reverse strand, counting down.
TGGCCCCCATGGCCGCCGTGGTGGCGACCCTGGCCGCCCGCGATCTGGCGGGCGTCTCCGGCCTCAACGCGAGCAGGCCACTGGTCTGGCTCGGTGACATCTCGTTCGCGTTCTACATGATCCAGTTCCCGGTGATGGTGCTCATCGCCCGGCTGTTCATCGGCGGGCATCGGTACTCGATCGGGGGCTGGGCGATGTGGACCGGAGTCAGCTTCCTCGCATCGATCCTCGCCGCCGCCGCCATCTTTCACGGCGTCGACAAACCCCTCATGAATCGCGTCGCGAAGAGGTCACCGCGGGACGACCGGCGTACGGCGCCACCGGCTCAATCCCCGATCAAGGCTCTGACCAAGCGGTAGGCGATCTCGTTCGCGGGCCGCCCGCCCGCGGGCCCGTCGCGCAGTGTGCACAGCACTACGATGGTGACGTCGGTGACAGGGTCGTAGCCCATGAACGTCTGGAAGCCGGGAATGGCGCCGTCGTGGCCGGCCATCGGGCCGAACGACTCCAGCCCCAGACCGTAGCGGATGCCCGCGGGATCCCGCCGGTCCAGCGGAGCAGCGCTGTTCAGGCGTTCGCGCTGCAACACCGGTCCGATCAGCTCGTCGCTGCCGACCAGCGTGCGCACGTAGTGCGCGAGGTCCTGCGCGGTGGAGATGACACCACCCGCCGCACCGATCCACGAGGGGTCGAGGTTCGTCACGTCCGTGGGCAGCAGGGCGCCCGTGCGGGCCGCGGCGATCTGGTCGTCGGGCAGTACCGCCGAGACCAGCGCCGAGGTGTTGGTGCCGTAGAGGTATCCTCGCGGCGACGGTGCAGGCAGCGAGGCATCGCCTGGCTCCGGGTACGACGTCTTGGACATGCCGAGCGGAACGAAGATCCGGTCGGTCAGCAACGTGCGGATGTCCTGCCCGGTGATCTGTTCGAGCACCGCCGCCAACAGGATCGTGTTCGTGTTCGAGTACCGGAAGTCGGTGCCGGGTGCGAAGTACGGCGCCGAGCCGAACCCGATCCGCAACAGCGCGTCCTGCTGCCATACCCGGCCGGGATCGTCGTCCATCGCCGCGGCGAACGACGGATCCTCGTTGTAGCTGAACAAACCGCTGCGCATGTTCAGCAATTCGGCGATGGTGATGCTGTTTCCGTTCGGAACACCGGCGCGGTACCGCGACACCGGATCGTCGAGCGCGAGCCTGCCCTCGCGGACGAGTTGTAGCGCGACTGTGCCGACCATGGTCTTGGTGGTCGAGCCGACGCGGAAGAAGTCGTGCACCCGCACTGGATCGTCCCTCCCGCGAGCGCGACCCCCGAATGCCCCCTCCCAGAACGTATTCGGCGTGCGGATGTGCACCACCGCCGCCGGGACGAGCAGTGCGTCGAGCACCTCGCGCACGATCGGTTCCGCGATCCGGCCCAGCGCCGCGGATTCGTGTGCCGCGGCGTCCTCGACCATGGACTCGTGCGGCACCGAACCGCCGCCGGACACCAGCGCCACCGCGCATACGGCGACCACGCCCACCCGGGACACACGCCGGCTCCCACTGCGAAAGAAGGTCATCTGCCCCTGTTTCCGAGGACGGACATCGTGCCGCCGTTGAAGTTGGACACGTAGACCTGGCCCGCGGCCGGGTCCACCGCGACCCCGTGCGGGCGGGCCCCGACGCGGATCGTCTCCGTCGTGACGCTGTCGCGGGAGTCGATCACCGAGACGGAATTCTCCGACCGCACATCGTCGAGTCCGTGGTTGGTCACGAACACCGTCCGGCTCGCGTGATCCACCGCGACGCCGACCGGCCCGGCTCCCACGCGCACGGTCGCGGTGACCGCGCGCGTGCGCGTATCGATCACCGACACCGTGCCGTCCGCATGATTCGTCACGTACGCGGTACTGGTGTCGGTGTCGACCGCCACGCCCCACGGCTGGTTGCCCACTCGGATCGACGTAACCACCGACAGCGCCACGGCATCCACGACCGCGACCCTGCGGTCGACCGACTCGGGCGGGCCGGCGATCGCCACGAAGACGCTACGTGTGGCCGGATCGAAGGCCACGCCGTACGGGTGACTGCCGACCGGGATCGTCGCGACGACGCCCCTGGATCGCAGGTCGACGACCGACATCGTGCCCGCCTCGAAATTCGTGACATAGGCGGTCCGTCCGGCCGGGTCGACGGCGATCCCGTACGGGCCAGCGCCGACGGCGATCCGGCCGACGACAGCTCGGTCACGCGCACCGATGACGGACACCGATCCGTTGCCGGCGTTGGTCACCAAGACCAGGCCGGCCGCCGAATCGACCGCTATCGCAGTCGGTTTCGCGAAGTCGGGCGAGGTGATCGATGCGGTGGCGCCGGTCTCGGTGTCGTACACCGACACCGAGTTGCTCAGACTGTTGGTGGCGAACACGGTGGCGGTCCCGGTATCGACGGCGACCCCCCACGGTTGCACACCGACCGGGATCGTGGTGTTCACCGCCGCCGGGGCGGCCACGGGCAGCGACCCACCGGCGCGGGGCGGGTCGTCCTCGCTCGAGGTGATGCTGGTCAGCAATCCGGCGACCACGACCACGGCGGCGATGGCGCCGATCACACGCACGCGCAACGGAACCCGTTGCCACCACGGGTTGCGGCGTGGCGAAGGAATGAGCGGCGGGGTGTATCCCCCGCCGGCCTGCTGCGGCCGCGGATGGCCGGTCCTGGGCTGGACGACCGGGGGCGGCGCCACCGGTGTCCGAGTGCCCGCGCCCGCGGCGGCGGCGTTGAGCGCCTGGAGCCAGTCCGCCGGGCGGGGCCGCTGACCGACCGGGGCGGACAGCGCGGTGCGGACGAGCTGACGCACCGCGGTGGGCACACCGGCGGGCAGCCGGTCCGGGTCCCGTGTGCTCTGGTGACCGGCCAGCAGGCGCAGCACGAGCAGCGCGAACTTGTAGGCGTCGGACTGCGGGGTCGCCAATTCCTCACCGGCACTGACCGTCCGGACCTCCCAGTCGGGTGTCTCGAACTGATCGCTGACCGATCGGGAGCGCATCCGCATGGCGTCGCAGTCGATGAAGTACACCTGCCGTTCCGGTCGCAGCGAGAACAGCAGGTTCTTCGGCGACAGGTCACCGACCGCGATGTGATGGCGATGCAGCAGCGTCAGCGCTTCCGCCGCGTCACCGAGCAGTTCGTACCTGGCGCGATCGGACAGCGGAATGCCGCGCTTGGCCAGGTAGACGTCGTCGTTGAGCAGATGCTGGAACTCGGCGGTCATTCGCCGAGTCCCCGCCACCGTCACCATGTCGACGAAGAACTCGTCCGGAATCGCGGGCATCACGAATCCGAGCACGGTGGCCGAGTGATCCTCCTCGACCAGCCGGCACGGCCACGCCGCCCGTTTCAGCAGTTCCATTCCTTCGTTGAACGGCAACGACTCCAGGTAGGAGGGCATGTCCTCGAGCACGTCGACCCGGATGTTCGGCAACACCGGGGATTTGTACTCCTTGAACACCATCGTTTTCGCGTGCGCCATCTGCACACCCGGCGCCAGGTAGACCACCCCTTGGCCCCCGGACGCCAGCTTCTGCACCGCCCCCAGCATCCCGCGTTTCAAACGCTGCTGCGCCACGGTGGCTCCGTCAGCTGCTCGGTGGCCATATGGCCACCAGCGTCCGGTCGTCGTCGAACGTTTCCCGCGAGAAGTCCAACGCGTGGGCGAATTCGATCTGTGAGGGCACCCGGTCACCGAGCAACCCCGCGAACAGCGCGCCGACGCCGCCCTCCCCACTGCCGAGGGGATCGCCGAATCCGTCGGTTCCCACCAGCAGCACCTGACCGGGCTCGATGATGACCGGCTGGGGCGCGACGTCGTTGGGCACCCTGGGCAGACCGACCACGGCCGAGCACGACAACCCCGAGGGCGACTGCTCTTTGCCACCGAGTACCGGGACGAATGTCCCGTCGGTCAGCAACCAGACACCGGAGTCGCCGACGGCGGCGACCACCGCCGACAGGCCGCCGTCGGGGTGGGGTTCGCACACCGCGCAAGCCAGGGTCGTGGCGAGCATCCGCTCCGCCTGTTCGGCGTCGGCCTCCGGCAGCGACAGCACCGCCGCCGCTTGTTCGGTCAGCGTCCACGCGGCGCTCTTGAACAGGGTGTGCCAGCCGCCGTCGTCGAGCGGTTCCGGCGGTTCCTCCAGCCATCGGGTGGCATAGCGGACGACGGTGGACGAACCGACGTGGGAGTACTTGGCCGACGACACACCGTCGGCCACGGCGACGACCAGGCGCTGACGCTCCGGGTCGACGGTGATGGCGAAATCGTCCTGGCGTGGCGCGCCGCCGTACCGGTGCAGATACCCCCGCACCGATGCCGCCCGCACCGTGAACGCACCGCTGGACCAGCCATCGATCACGGTGTCGGCCCGATAGGGCGTCCTGCCGTACTCCTTGTCCACCGCCTTGGGCTCGAACGCGGGCGTCGGCGCACCGACGACGATCGGCCCTCTCGACGGCCAGCCCGGCGCCTGTGCCTCCCCCGAGGCGTCCGGGCGGCCTGCGAGCTCGGGCGCCGCCACGTCCGCTTCGGCTTCCGCCTCCGCTTCCGGGGACGAATCCGCCGCCGATTGCTCGTCGTGCTTGTTCCGTTTGCCCAACCAGCCCATCAGACGGTATCCACATCGAGCGAGACGAAGTCGTCGGGCTTCTCCACCTGCAACGTCGCCTGCCCGGTCGCCAGCGCCGTACCCGAATTGATCACCGACTGGGTGAGTGCGGTGACGAACTTCGAGATCGCGACACCGGTATCGGTCCCCGCCGCGGCGATGAACGCGTACTTCGCGTTGGTCGCCACTCGCCGGATCACATCGGCGTCGGCCTGTCCGATGCCGAAAGCCAAGATGTTCGGGCGGGCGGGGAAACTCATCAGTCGCGCGTGCGCCGCCTCCCAGCCGTCGCCGGGATTCGGGGCGCCGTCGGTCAGGAAGAAGACCGCAGGCCGGTTCACCAGATAACCGTCGGACTTCAGTGCCCGGATATCGCGCGGGATACGGTTGCTCAATTCGGAAAAGGCCGCGGCGAACGACGTCGAACCACGGGCACGCAGTTCCGGTACGCCGTCCACGTACCGCAGATCGCTCGGCTCCAGGTAGCACAGCGCGTCATCGGAGAATCCCAGGACACAGAACCTGACCTTCGCCGCGGCCATCGATTCACCCTGCAAGGTGTCGAACAAGGTGACCAGCCCGGCATTCAGATCGCCCACATCGTCGGCCATCGAATACGACTCGTCGGCAACGAAATAGACCGGCAGCACGGTTGCCTTCGGTTCGTTCATTCAGCTCACACTCCCTTTCCCGCTTCGCCCGAGCACGCCGAACACTACAGTCGCGCAACCGATTCCACTGTCGGCCATTCGACGGACAGCGCACCGGGAACTACAAGTCGTCGATGCCGATGAGCGCGTCCTGCAACGCCCGCACGACGAGCGCGGCTTTGGTGGGCGCGGGCCGGCCGACGGCCGCATACTTGTCTCTGATCCGGGACAGGTGAGTATTGACAGTGCCGGGTGAGATATACAGGCGCTGGCCGACTTCCACCTTCGAGTCAGAAGCGAGCCACGCCAGCAGTACCTCGATCTCGCGACCACTGAGGGCCGGTCGCCTCGATATCCCGCACACGCCGTCCTCGTGATCGAATGTGATGCTCATGAACTATTCCTTCACCAGATTGTGCATCGCGCGCGGATGTGCCCGACGAAAACCTGTTCACTTCTATTTCCAGCGGCCGAACAGATCGCGGATACATCGCCGCGCCAGCGCGAATGTGGCGACGATCAGCAGCAGGCTCGTCGCCGCACGGAACTGGTCGCCACCGTCGCCGGAAACTCCGGTGTAGGCGGCCTGGGCGTACCAGATGAACACGATGTCGACCAGCAGTAGGACCGCCAGCACGTACCACAGGCGGACTCTGCGCACCGCATTGCTGTGGAAGATATTGACGGTCTGCTGGCCGTTCTGACTGGAAACCACCGTGCCGCCGCGCTTCGCGATATTTACCTGATTCTGTGCGTTGACATTGCTGTTCGATCCGGGGAAGAAGCGCACCTCATCTCCCGCTGGGATCGTTCAACGTGACATTCTGAGGTCCGTTCTGATTGGCGACCACGATGCCGCCGCTGGTCGCGGAATTGGTCTGCGCCGGCGGCGGGGGCGCCTGCGCCGGCCCGGACGCGGACGGATCCTGCGGCTCGGTACCGGGCGACAACCGCTCGATCAGACCGGCGATATCGGCGTCGAGCGATTGGTGCCGGATGCGCCACCCCTGCGAGATGGTCAGTTTCCGAATGTCTTCCGGCAGGCTTCCCGGCACCGGGAGCAGCGTGTCGTCCAGCAGAACCGGAACGACCGGAATACCGCGCTCGAACGCGGTGCGCAGTTCCATGCGCACCCAGTCGCGCTCGTTGTCGATGCACCGTACCCCTCGTTTGTCACGGGCATCGAGCCAGTGCCGGCCGATCACCGACACCATCACGTCGCTGTCGTCGAGCGCGGCGCGGATGCGACGGGAGTACAGCACGCCCAGCGCCAGCGATTCCTGGTCGCGGAAGACGTGCACCCTGCCGAAATGGCGCGCCATCTGCTTCGAGATCTGACCGACGGCGTATACGCTGTCGATCGTGCGATAATTCAGAAAAATTTTCATATGACGGGTAATCCCTCGAAATAACGTCTCTCCGCACGGCTGGATTCTGTGCGCGACCGAGCCTTGCTGGGCGGGCGAAAGTTAAAGCAGGCGACCAGTTCGCTGTACCCCCTCCTCGAGCGCTCCACTTTCGGGCCACGCATACCCGCAGCGCCGCGCCGGACTACCGGCCCACCGCTGGATCGGTTTCATTCTGCACCTGTAGCCAGCATTTTGCCGAGTGAACGCGGGTATCGGGTGGACCGACGAAATGAAGGGTCGCACACCGACTTTCGAAAAGGTGCCGGTCGGTTTATTACCCCGGCGCCCCGGTGCGCGCATATTTCGTGCCGGAGTCGATAAATGCTGCAATTCGTCCACCGCCATCCTCACCGGTCCGTATATATGCGGTCACAGTCCGAACAGACGTCGTTGCCACATCCAGGTCTCGGACGCCGAGCCCGATCTACCGGCAGATCACTCTTGTTCCGGGCAGGCGAATCGCGAACGGCGCACGGTCGCAAGCGCATACGCCCGGCCCGCGGCTGCCGATCCTGGCTCTGCTCCAGCATCCGGCAGCGGGCGGCGCCCCGACAGCCGTTGTCCGTTGCCCGATCGACCGGCAACGGACAACGCGCTGTTCAGCGCTTGACCAGAGCCGCCATCAGGGCAGCCTGGATGTCATGAGTCCCGGGGTGCCCACGGAAACGAGTGATCGTGCGGGCGAAGTCGCGCAGGTCGGCGCGGATCGTCGCCGAATCGACCGAGCGCACGACATCGAGCAGTGGCCCGATCAGTTCGCTCGCCCGATCCGGCTCGCCCAGCGCGGCGTACACCAGCGCGTGGCGCGTACCGAATCGCGCGTGATCGCGGTCCGAGGGCAGCGGCCGCGACATCGCCCGCTCGAAGAGCGCGGCGGCCGCGGCGAGGTTGCCCAGATCGTATTGGCACCACGCCTCGATGAGGAGGGGACGACCGTGCATGGCCGACGGGCCGAGCTGTTCGTCACCCTCGAGACGCTGCGCTTGTTCGAAAAGGCTTGCGGCCGTGTCCAAGGCGCGCATCGCGCCGGCGTGGTCCAGGCCGATGGCGTACCCCTGCGCCGCGCCCAGCGCGGCCAGCCAGCGGATGCGGGGGTGGATGGCGTCGTCGGCGAGCACCTGCTCGGTGGGCCCGGTCGTCGCGGAGGAATCCCCGCGGTACAGGCTCACCACGGCCCTGCGGACGAGGGCATAGCTGGTCATGTGTTCGTCGCCCGCAACCGAGGCCAGCACGACCGCGCGGTCGGTCCACCACAGCGAACCCCGGTCGTCACCGCACTCCTGCGCCATCCACCCGGCGAACTCCGCGGTGCGGGCGGCGTGCCGCAGCAGCCGCCGCTGATCCTCACCCGTGCTCTGCCGGGCCGAGGAGTCCGCGACGTGCGCCTGTGTGATCGCCATCGGCAGCACCAGGCTGGGGCTGCTGGTGCGGCCGAGGCGCTTCGTCTCCTCGAACAGAGCGGCCAGGCCGGGCAGCGTGTCGGCGGAGGCGGCGGCGGGCTGCGGCAGCTCGGTCACGGCGGGCGCGCCGGCTTCACCGATCTCGAATGTCCCGGAGCCATCGGAATACAGGCGCAGGTTCCATTGCGTGTGCCCGTATTCGCGTGCGTCGGGGCCGGGCCCGGTGTCGCTCTCCGGCCGGGTGTCCGCCGGAGCCATCGCGTGCAGTTCGCCACCGGCGGACAGGACCGCGTCGCACTTGCGCGACAGTTGCGCGGAAGGCGACTTGTGCCCGTTCTCGACCTTGCTCAGATGGCTGCGACTGTAGTGCACCAGCTCGGCGAGCTCGCCGAGGGTCAACCCCTGCCGGGTTCGACGTCGTCGCAGCTCTCGGCCGAATTCAGCTCGTGTCATCACTTTCCCCAGAACCACCGTCTCCGGTCGCAGAACTTCTTGCACGACAGCGTCGTTCGTCGCGCCCGCGCCGCCGCGGGCGTGCCGAAGGCGCCACCAGCAACCCTTCGGTTTCCGCGAGTGTACCGCCGGAAACCGTGCGGCATATCGAGAAAGGGCGGATGGCCGCCGCGCCGGCGTGTGGACGAATCACCCTGTGTCAGAAAGAGATCGGCCCCATATGAATACCGACTACCGAGTCAAGCATCTCGAGATATTGCAGACGATCATCGCGCGATTGAGTCAGCAGTCGTTCACTGTGCGCGGGTGGTCGGTGACCCTCGTCTCGGTGATCTTCGCGCTGCTCACCGCGCAGGCCCAGTATCGATCGGAGCTGATCCTGCCCGCGCTGGCGCCCGCGTGGATCTTCTGGGGCCTGGACGGGTACTACCTGAGCCTGGAACGCCGCTACCGGCGCCTCTTCGCCTCCGTAGCGCAGCAGTTACAGACCCCGTCGCCATCCGGCCCGCACCCGTTCGACATGATCTCCGACTCCGGCCGACCGATCCGCGACCTCGCCCGCGCGGCTGTCACCCCCAGCGTGGCGGCCATCCCGGCGGTGTTGACCGCGCTGATCATCGGGTACTGGGTATTCGTCGTCACGCGGTGAGCGAGGTTCTCCGGACTCCTGTCGTCGCGAGGCCTTCCGCAGGACGGTCGCGCGCCATAGCGTTGAAGTATGAGAGCGAAGCCGCGGTGCTTTGTCACGGCCGATGCCATCGCCCGGCTGTGGTCGGTGCGGGCGGCGGACTGGGCTGGGCCGTCGCCGGGTCGGCGCGGCCTGATGGTGGCCGCCGACCGGGAGGCGACGCGGTGTCGTATGCGTGATTTGGTCCGTGGCGGCGGTCGTCTCGTTGGGCGGAGCGTCCGATGAGCGCGCCGCGCGAGCCCGCGATCGCGGTGATCGGCGCGGGGATGTCGGGAATCTGCATGGCGATCACGTTGCTGCGCGCGGGTTTTCGCGATGTCACGATCTTCGAGAAGTCGGACCGGTTCGGCGGCACCTGGCGCGAGAACACCTATCCCGGGTTGACCTGCGATGTGCCGTCGCGGTTCTATCAGTTCCGCTTCGCGAAGAACCCCGACTGGTCGCAGTTCTTCGCGCCGGGGGCCGAGATCGAGGAGTACTTCACGCGGGTGGCGCACGAGTACGGGCTGCCGAGCATCACTCGGTTCGGCGCGGAGGTGTGCGGCGCGGAGTTCGCGAACGGGCGGTGGACGGTGACGACCGCCGAGGGCGCGCGCGAGCGCTACGACTTCGTGTTGTGCGCCACCGGCATCCTGCACCACCCCAGGACGCCGGACCTGCCCGGCCTGGACGACTTCGCGGGCGCGGCTTTCCATTCGGCGCGCTGGGATCACGGCATCGAGCTGACCGGCAAGCGCGTCGGTGTGCTCGGCACCGGCTCGACCGGTGTGCAGATCGTGACCGATCTGGCCGGAAAAGCGGGGCGGCTGACGCTGTTCCAGCGCACGGCGCAGTGGGTCGCGCCGCTGCCGAACGGCCGCTACTCCCGGCTCACTCGCGCCGCGCATCGGCGTTTCCCGGTGCTCGACGAACTCGGCTACGCGGTCACCCACCGGATCTTCGAGTTCCTCATGGGCGCGCTCATCGAGCCGGGGCCGAGGCGCGAGATGGTCGCCGGGTTCTGCCGGGCCAACCTGCGCACGGTGCGCGATCCGGCCCTGCGCGCCGCGCTGACGCCGGAGTACGAGCCGATGTGCAAGCGGCTGGTGATCTCGGGCGGCTTCTACCGCGCCGTCCAGCGTCCCGACGTGGCCGTGGTGACCAGCGCCGTTGACCACCTCGTGCCGCGCGGCGTCGTCACGGCCGACGGCCGTGTGCACGAACTGGACGTGCTGGTGCTGGCGACCGGCTTCGACGCGCACGCCTTCATGCGGCCGATGGGCATCGTCGGCGCGGACGGCCGCACCCTGGACCAGGCATGGGCGGACGGGCCGCAGGCCTTCGAAACCGTTGCGCTGCCCGGCTTTCCGAACATGTTTCTGCTCATCGGACCGCACAGCCCGGTGGGCAACTACCCGCTCACGCTGATCGCCGAGACGCAGGCCGAGCACATCCTCGGCTGGATCCGCCGCTGGTGCGCGGGCGAATTCGACACCGTCGAACCGACCGAGGCCGCTACCGAGCGCTATTACGCGCGACTGCGCGCCGCCCTGCCCAAGACGGTGTGGGCCACCGGCTGCCAGAGCTGGTATCTCGGCAAGGACGGCAAGCCGGAACTGTGGCCGTGGACCCCCGCCCGGCATCGCGCGCTGATGCAGCGCACGCCCGACCCGGCCAACTATCGGTTCGCGACCGCGCCCGGCGGGCCCCCGGCTACTGCTGGCCGGGCTTCAGCACGATGAACAGGCCGTTGGCTTCGGCGCAGAGCCGATCGCCGTCGTGCAGGGTGGCCCGGACGTAGACCTTGCGGCCGTCCCTGCGCTCGGCCCACGCGCGCAGCCGCAGCTCGGTGTTCAACGGGGTGATCGAGCGATAGTCGATGGTGAGCGAGGCGGTACGGGTCACCCCGCCCGCGTGCACGGCGGCCGCCATGCCGAGCAGGTCGTCGAAGCCGACCGCGATCTGACCGCCGTGCGCGGCCTTGTTGCCGCCGAGGTGGTACGTGCGGAAGGTGATGCGGGCCTCGACGCCGTCCCGGTCCGCCCGGTCCACCACGAAGGGCGGCAGCGTGACGTTGCCGCGGGCGGGCAGGTCGACCCGGGTCCAGGCGGGCGCCGACCACTCGTCGACGACCGCGGCGTCGAGCTTGTCGTTGAGCTCCTTGAGCACGGCGATGGTCTCCAGCGCCAGCTCGTCGGACGGCGACGAGAGCCGGGCCCGGTCCATCAGGCCGCGCACCTGTTCGATGAAGGCGCCGTAGTGCGGCCCGCCGCGGGAGATGTCGACCTCGTTGGCCGCGGCGTCGATCAACTCGGTCATCGGCCGGAACCCGCCCTCGTGGTGCTCCTGGTTCGGCAGCGGGGCGCCGGCCTGCTCTTCGTTCATGAGAACAAGTTATCGGTAGCCCGTGGGATGCTCGCGCGGCGGGGGAGGCGCCTACCGGCGGCCCCGGGCCGCGCGGGGAATCGGACACCCCTACGCTGGGTACCCGTTCACCCATCAGGTCTACCGATACACCACGCGAGCTCGGCGCGGCCGGTCCGTGACGGCCCGGCGGGCGTGCCCTCGTGAACGGCGAAAGGCGTTGCACCGATGCGTATTACGGCAGTCGTGTTCGACATGGACGGCGTGCTGATCGACTCCGAACCGGTCTGGGAGCAGGTGCGGCGCGAGTACGTCGCCGAGAAGGGCGGCCGCTGGCTACCGGATACGCAGAAGCGACTGATGGGCATGAGCACGGGGGAGTGGTCGGAATATCTCAGCGGTGAGCTCGGGGTCGGCGAGCCGCCGGAACGGGTGGCCGACGACGTCATCGAGCGGATGGCCGCGCACTACGACCGGACGGTGCCGCTGCTGCCCGGCGCCGTGTCCGCGGTGCAGCGGATGAGCGAGAACTGGCCGCTCGGGGTGGCCAGCTCCTCGCCCAGGACGCTGATCGACACCGTCCTCGGCCGCACCGGGCTGATCGAGTTCTTCGACGTGACGTTCTCCACCGAGGAGGTCGATCGCGGCAAGCCCGCGCCGGATGTGTACGTGGCGGTCGCGGGCTTCCTGCGCAAGAAGTCGACCGACTGCGCGGCCGTGGAGGACTCGAGCAACGGGCTGCGCGCCGCGCACGCCGCGGGCATGCGCGTGATCGCCGCGCCGCGTCCGGAGTATCCGCTCGACCCCGATGCCGTCGCGCTCGCCGCTCAGGTCATCGGCGGGCTCGACGAACTCACCCCCGCGCTGGTCGCGGGCGACTGAACACGCTGCTCAGCGGCGGTACGACTCGAGCAGGGCTCGGGTGGCGGCGGCCAGGTCGGCGTCCAGCCAGTCCGGCAGCGCCGGGGCGTGCGCGTGCCTGCGCAGGGCGGCGTAGGGCAGGTCGACCACCGCGCGGCTGACCGCGTCGATCTCCCGGTGCCCTTCTGTCCCGAACAGGTCGCGGGTGACGCGGCGCAGGTGGTCGATCAGCGGCGCGTTCATCCGGTCCAGCCGGGCGCGGAATTCCGCGTCGGGGCCGCCGTCGAGCAGGTCGCGCGGGCGCAGCTCGAGCAGCAGCCTGGCGTCCTCGGGCAGCTCACGGCCGAAACGGATGGCCGCGCCCGCCATGGCGACCCCGGCCTCGACGGGGTCGGGGTGGTCCGCGGCCGCCAAGGTCCGCTGCTGGAAGCGATCCAGCGCGCGAATCCACGCGGCGGTGAGCACGCCGTTGCGATTGCCGAAGCGGTGGTACAGCGTGCCGACCGGCGCGCCGCTGGCTTTGGCGATGGCCGCCACGCTGGCCGCGCGCGGTCCGTCGGCGAGCACGAGGGCGCGCGCTGCGTCGAGGATCACATCGGTGTCGTGCTTGCGGGGTGGCGCCATCTACTAGTACGTTCCTTCTATATGGAGCGATTGTCTTATATCGACGAGCATGCCAGAGAAGTCGACGCGAATCGCGACCGGACCTGGAAAGCGCTGCTTCGAGTCGTCTGCAAGGACCCGCACGACCCAGCCACCGTTCCCTCCGGATTCGTCCTGGACACCGCCGAGGAACCGGCCCGGTTCGCGATGCACGGGCAGCACTGGTTCTCCCGTTACGAGCTGATCTTCGAACTCGATGACGAGGGGCCGAGCCGGACCAGGGTGCGGGCCGTGAGCAGAGGGGATTTTCCCGGTCTGCACGGCAGGATCTATCGCGCGCTGGTGGTCGGCAGCGGCGGTCACGCGTTCGTGGTGCGGCGCATGCTCGGCCGAATCGCGGCCGCGGCATGATCAGCGGAACGGTCTGGGGCGCCACCGAAGCCGAGCGCGACGCTCCGTTGCCGTGCGACGAGCTGGAACCCCGTGGGCTGCAAGCCGATCGGGCCATCAGCATCGCCGCGTCGCCGTGCTTGGTCTACAGCTGGCTGTGTCAATTGCGGGTCGCGCCATACAGTTACGATCTGCTGGACAACTGGGGCAAGCGCAGCCCGCGTGAGCGCGACCCGCATCTCACCGAACTCGAGGTCGGTCAGCGATTCATGTCGGCCTTCGACCTGAAGTCGTTCGTCCTCGGTCGACACATCACGCTGGTCGCCGGACGGATCGCCGTGACCTACGCCGTGCGCCCGGAGGGGGCGGGCACTCGGCTCGTGGTTCGAGCGCGCTTCGGTACACCGCGAATCGTCGCCCGGCCGCTCGCCTTCGGTGACGTTTTCATGACCCGCAAGCAGTTGCTCACACTGCGTGAGCTGGCCGAGGCCGAAGCTCGCCTCGACGCCGCACGCCGCGACGGGGACTGAGCGCTCCGTGGTCTGGTGTCCGCGTCACTGGGCGAAGGTGCGAAGCGGATCGACCTTCGCGCGCGCGGTCCAGCGTCCGCGGTTGTACGCGACCTCGACGGGATGGTCGAAGGCCGCGGAGACGGTGCCGGTGGTGAGGGTGTCGCGGGCCGGGCCCGCGGCGACGGTGCGGCCCTCCGCGATGAGCAGGGCGTGCGTCGTGCTGGTCGGCAGTTCCTCGAGATGGTGGGTCACCAGGACCGACGCGACCTCGGGATGGGTGCGGTCGAGGCCGTCGATGGTCTCCAGCAGCTGTTCGCGGGCGGCCACGTCGAGACCGGTGGTCGGCTCGTCGAACAGCAGCAGCCGTGGTTCGGCGACGAGCGCGCGGGCGATCAGCGTGCGCCCGCGCTCACCCTGCGAGAGGGTCGGCCAGGTGTTGTCCCCCTTGCCTTTCAGGCCGACGGACTCGATCATGGCGTCGGCCCTGCGCAACTGCTCCGCGGTGGGTGTCCAGCGCATCGGGGTGTCGATGGTGGCGGTGAGGCCGGTGAGCACGACCTCGCGAACGGTGAGCGAATAGCGCAGCGGATGGCGCGGATTGACGTGGCCGATCGCGTGGCGCAGCGCCGCGAGTTCGACGCGCCCCATTCGCTCGCCGAAGATGCGCACCGTGCCCGAGGTGGGAAAGGTGACCGCGCCGCAGAATCCGAGCAGCGTGCTCTTACCCGCCCCGTTGGGCCCGAGCAGTGCCCAGTGTTCGCCCGCGCGCACGGTGAGCGAGATGCCGTCGATGATCTGCTTGCCGTCGCGGCGGAAGGTCACGTCGGTCAGCTCGAGCACGGGTGTGGTCACGGATGTTCCTTCCTCGGCAGTCACGAGAACGCCGCTTTCAGTGCGGTGAGATGGGCGCGGCTGAATTCGGCTGCGGCCGTGGGATTTCGGTGGGCGATGGCATCGACCAGCCGGATGTGCGCCTCGTGGTCCTCGGGTTCGGAGGGCACGGGGCGAATCTTCAGCATGTCGATCATGGCCTGACGCAGGCGGGGCAGGAAGCTGTCGAAGAGCTGGGTGAGCACGTCGTTGTGCGCCGCGACGATGACCGCGCGGTGGAACGCCATGTCGGCGTCGACGTGCTCATCGACCGGCTCGCCCCGAGCCTCGCGTGCGGCCAGGGCGCGCCGGATCGTCCGCAGGTCCGCGGGCGTGCGCCGGGCGGCGGCGAGCGCGGCGGCCTCGGCTTCGATGGCGATCCTGGCCTCGATCACCGACGCGATGGCGGCGCGGCGCAGCACCGCGTCCCACTCCTCGGTCACGTCCAGCGCGGTGACGAACACCCCCGCGCCCTGACGGCTGTCGAGCACGCCCTTGCCCGCCAGTTCGCGGATGGCCTCGCGCAGCGTCGACCGGCCGACGCCGAGCTGCGCGGCCAGCGTCGTCTCGCCGGGCAGGCGGTGTCCGAGCGGCCATTCGCCCGCGCGCACACGGGCCAGCAACAGCTCGGCCGCCTGTGCGGCGAGCGGGTGGCGGCGAACCTGCGAGACCATCCGAACCTCTCTACTTGTCTGAGGAGTTGTGTATAGTCTAGCCATCATGACGCGCATGCTTCTGCTTAGCCGCCACGGCGGGGCCTGACCGACCGGCCGCCCGCCGTGGGGCTTCGTCGTGGCCGGTCATCGCTTCGTATGCGCAGGCCGCCTCGGCCGGAAAGCAGCAGAAACCTCCATGACCACGAGCGTTTTCCCCACCATCGATACCCCCGCCGGGCCTTTCGCCGCCGGTGCGCCGGACTGGAACAGACAGCGGCATTCGCGGATGCCGTCGCACCGGTATCGCAGCGTCTACGACCGTGTGGATGTCCCACTGGCACAGCGTGATTGGCCGAACGCGCGGATCACCGCCGCGCCGCTCTGGGTCCCGGTGGACCTGCGCGACGGCAATCAGGCGCTCGCCGAGCCGATGGACCCCGACCGGAAGCGGCGCTTCTTCGAACTGCTGGTCGCTATGGGCTACAAGGAGATCGAGGTCGGCTACCCGTCGGCCTCGCAGACCGATTTCGATTTCGTACGACTGCTCGCCGACACCGATCTCGCGCCCGAGGACGTGACCATCGTCGTCTTCACTCCGGCGCGGCGCGATCTCATCGAACGCACGGTGGAGTCCGTGCGCGGCCTGCGCAACGAGGTGGTCGTGCACATGTACACGGCCACCGCTCCGACCTGGCGGGAGGTGGTGCTCGGCAAGGACCGCGACGCGCTGCGCGAGCTGATCCTGGCGGGCGGCCGCGACGTGCTCGAGTTCGCCGGTGACCTGCCTTCGGTGCGATTCGAGTTCTCGCCGGAGGTGTTCAATCTGACCGAACCCGATTTCGTGCTCGACCTGTGCGACCGCATGACGACCCTGTGGGACGCCACCCCGCAACGACCCGTCGTGCTGAACCTGCCCGCCACCGTCGAGGTGGCCACCCCGAACGTGTACGCCGACCAGATCGAGTACATGCACCGCAACCTGTCCCGCCGGGACAGCGTGATCCTCTCGGTGCATCCGCACAACGACCGCGGCACCGGCGTCGCCTGCGCCGAGCTGGCGGTGCTGGCCGGCGCCCAGCGGGTGGAGGGCTGCGTCTTCGGCAACGGGGAGCGCACCGGCAACGTCGATCTCGCGACGCTGGCGCTGAACCTGCACGCGCAGGGCGTCGATCCGATGATCGACTTCTCCGATGTGGACGAGATCGCGCGCACGGTCGAGTACTGCACCCGCATGCCCATCCACGAACGTCACCCGTACGTGGGCGCGCTCGTGCACACCGCGTTCTCCGGCACCCATCAGGACGCCATCAAGAAAGGCATGGCCGAACACCGCGCCCGCGCCGCGGCGACCGGGCGGCCGGAGCGCGAGATCGACTGGCGCGTACCGTATCTGCCGATCGACCCGGCCGACCTCGGCCGCTCCTACGACGCCGTCGTCCGCGTCAACTCCCAGTCCGGCAAAGGCGGCATCGCCTACCTGCTGCACACCGAATACGGCCTCGACCTGCCGCGGCGGTGGCAGATCGAGTTCGCCCGCCGCGTCCAAGTACACGCCGACCACACCGGACTGGAGATCACCGCGGCGGAGCTGCACGAGCTGTTCACCGCCGCGTACCTGGCGGACGCCGAATCCGCTCCGGTGGTGCTGAAGCAGTGGAACACCGGCGCCACGACCACGGACATCACGCTCACCGTCGGCGGGGAGACGTCGACCAGCGAGCACCGCGACGCTGGACCGGTCGAGGCGCTCACCGCCGCGCTGGCGGCGGCGGGCCTGCCGGTGCGGGTGCTGACCCTGACTCAGCAGACGATCGGCGCGGCAGGCGATGGCGGTGCGATCGCCTATCTGGAATACCGGGCGGGGGAGCGGACCGGCTGGTGCTGCGGTCGCGGCGACTCCGTGCTCGCGGCCTCGCTCGCGGCCCTGGTGCGGGCCGCCAACCGCATGGCATCGGCGCCCGAATAGCGGCAAAACGCCCGCCGTGTCGGCCGCACGTGCGAAGGTAATCGGCGTGGTGCGGCACGTGACAGGAAATCTCCCCGCGGAGGTGACGAGCTTCGTCGGACGTGGGGAAGAGGTCGCCGCGGCGAAACGGCTGCTGTCCACCACACGGCTGCTCACCCTGACGGGGCCCGGCGGCGTGGGCAAGACCCGGTTGTCACGGCGGGTGGGCGAGTCGGTCCGGCGGGCGTTTCCCGACGGGGTGTGGCTGGTCGAGGTGGCCCACGTCCACGACGGGAATCTGGTGGCGCTGAGCGTCGCGCAGGCGCTCGGCCTGCGCGACGACACCAGCGCTCCGCTGGCCGGGCTCGTCGAGTTCCTCGCCGACAAGAACCTGCTGATCGTCCTGGACAACTGCGAACACCTCATCGACGCCTGCGCGGCGCTGGTGAGCAGGCTGATCCCGGCCACCGAGGGCGTGCGGATCCTGGCGACCAGCCGCGAGCCGCTCGGCGTAGACGGCGAGCAGGTCATGCCGGTCGCCCCGCTGCCCGTCCCCGCGGCCGACGAGCTGACCGGGGAGATCGTCGCGGGCGAGAGCGAGGCGCTGCGCCTGCTCATCGACCGCGCGGCGGCCGCCAACCCCGAATTCCGGGTCACCGAAGCCAATCTCGGCGTCCTGGCGGCGATCTGCCGTCGGCTCGAAGGCATTCCGCTGGCGCTGGAACTGGCGGCGCTGCGGCTGCGGATGTTCACCCCCGACCAGGTGCTGGCCCGCCTCGACGACGCGATGCGGCTGCTCACCACGGGCCTGCGCACCGCACCACGCCGCCAGCAGACGCTGGAAGCCGCGATCAGCTGGAGCTACGACCTGTGTACGCCCGACGAGCAGCGGCTGTGGGAGCAGCTCGCCGTGTTCGCGGGCGGCTTCGATCTGGACGCGGCCGAGGCGGTGTGCGTGGTGGATCCGCCCGACGCGCTGGTGGACGCGCTGACCGGGCTGGTCGAGAAATCGGTGCTCGGGCACCGGCACGACAGCGACGGCAGCGGCCGCTACACCATGCTGGAGCCGCTGCGGCAGTTCGCGCTGGCCCGGCTGTCCGCCGCGGGCGACGAACGGGCCGTGCGCATCCGCCATCGCGATCACTACCACCGCATCGCCCGCCGCGGCCGCACCGCCTACTGGGGCGGCGAGGACGTCACCTGGTTCCGCGACGTCACCAGGGAGCACGCCAATATGCGTGCCGCGCTGCACTTCTCGCTGTCCGATCCGGACGGCGCTCATCGGGCGCTGGAGATCGCGACCGAACTCCGCCCGTTCTGGGAGCACTACCGGTTCCTGCTGGAGGGCTACCGCTGGCTGGTGGAGGCGATCGCAAAGGACAAGGCGCACACCGTCGATCGGGCCAGGGCGCTCGCGGCCGCCTCGGTGATCGCGGCGATGCTGTCGGACAACGCCGAGGCCACCCGTTACGCCCGCGAATGCGTCGAGCTGGCCATCGAACTCGACGCCGCCGAGGTCCTGGTGGAGGCGACGCTGCTCTCGGCGCTGCTGGCCTTCAGCGGCAACGATCCGCACCGCGCGCTGGAGATCGCGCTCACGGCGGCCGAACGCGCGGGCGAGGTCACCCACCACGGCACGGAGATGGAGAGCTTCGCCTTCGCCTACGTGTGCGCGCTCGTGCTGGAGGACGAGCGCGCCGACGCCATCGCCGAACACTTCCTGGCCAGAACCGCCGAGCACGGTTCGCATCTGCTCGGCGGGCTCGCGTATTGGGCGGTGGGCACGAATCATTGGCGCCACGGCGAACAGGACCGCGCCGCCGTCGACCTGCGGCACGCGGTCGAGCAGTTCCGGCTGTTCGACCGATGTGTCTGGACCGCTTCGGGTTTCGACGGGCTGGCCTGGGTGTCGGCCGCCGAAGGCGATCGGGTGCGGGCGGCGCGACTGATGGGCGCGGCGTCCACGGTGCGGCACGGCAGCAAGCAGCGGCTGGCGCACGCGATGACCGAGGTGGTCGGCGACAAGGTGCGCGACCAGGTGCATCGGGCGATGGGCGACAAGGAGTTTCGCGCCGCCTTCGACAGCGGCGCCGCGCTGGACACCGACGAGGCGGTGCGCTACGCGCTGGGCACCGCGCCGATCGTCGTCGAGCGTGCCCCCAAACCCGTTGCGGCCGACGCGCTCACGCGGCGGGAGAAGGACGTGGCCAAATTGGTCGCCGCCGGGTACAGCAACAAACGCGTCGCGGCCGAACTGGTGATCTCGGTGCGGACGGCGGAAAGCCACGTCGACCACATCATGACCAAACTCGGTTTCGATTCCCGGACCCAGATCGCGAGCTGGGTCGCCGAGCATCTGCGCTAGGTCCCGGCCCTGCCGGGAGGGCTGAGGAGGACGGGGTCAGCGCGGGGCCAGGATGGCCAGCTCCGTGCCGAATCCGACTGCCAGGCGCCCATCCGGCGTCACGGCGACCGCGTTCACCATCGCGGGGAACACCAGCTGCTCGCCGATCTGTTCGCCCGTCATGGCGTCCCACACGCGCACCGTGGCGTCCCAGCTCCCGGTGACAGCGATGGGGCGTCCGTCCACCGTGCCCGCGGCCACCGCGCACACCACGTCGGTGTGGCCGCGGAGAGGTTCGCCGATCAGCAGGCCCGTGGTCAGGTCTGCTGTTCGCGCTGTCATGTTGTCGCTGCCGATGACCACGATCAGGCGGCCTTCCACCGCCGCCGTGGCCACTGCCCGCACCGAGCAGTCATGGTCGATCAGGGGCTCACCGAGCTGCTTCCCCGTGGTCGCGTCCCACACGCGTACCGTTCGGTCGTCGGCGCCTGTGACGGCGACCGGCCTGCCGTCCAGCTGCCCCAACGTCACCGCGATCACCTTGTCGGCGTAGCCGCGGCGGCGGCCTGCGGGGAATCCGCCGATCGGCTCGCGGGCGGCCAGGTCCCATACCCGCAGGGGTCTGCCGCTGCGATGGCCGCCGCTGGTGACGGCCAGGAGACGGCCGTCCACCATTGCCATGGCCCGCGCGATGGTGGGTCCGTCGGGGTCGGTCAGCGGTTCGCCGAGGGGGTCACCCGTGGCAAGGTCCCACAGCCGGAGTGCGTCGTGGCCGCCGGTGACGGCGACCGGGCGGCCTTCCACCGTCCCGGCCGCCACCTTGTGCACCTCACCGGTGTGGCCGGTGAGGGGGGCGCCCATGCGCTCACCCGCGGCGAGATCCCATATGCGGGCCGTGCCGTCGCCGCTGCCGGTGACGGCGACCGACCGCCCGTCCACCGTCGCCGTCGCCATCGCGACCACGGTGCCGCTGGGCCCATCCGAGGGTTCGGCGGTCCGGCGGCGCTCCCGCAGGCTCCACGTGCGTACCGTGTGATCGGTATCGGTGACCGCACCGGCGGTGACGGCGACGGGGATACCGTCCACATCCTCCACCGTCACGGCGCCCACCTGATCGGTGTGGCCGGTCAGCGGGTCGCTGAACTGCTCGCCGGTCGTCAGGTCCCACATTCGGACCGTGGCGTCCCCGCCGCCGGTGAGGGCGACCGGGCGGCCGTTCACCATGGTTGTCGCGACGGCCCCTACCTTGTGAGAGTGGCTGGTCAGAGGATTGCCGACCTGTTCACCGGTGGTGAGATCCCACATTCTTGTCGTCTTGTCATTGCTTCCGGTGACGGCGACCGGCCGACCGTCCACCACGGCCGTCGCCACCGCCAGCACCTGATCGGTGTGGCCGGTCAGCGGATCGCCGACCTGCACTCCGGTACGCAGGTCCCATAGCCGGATCGTGGCATCCCAGCTGCCGGTGACGGCGACGGGACGGCCGTTCACCACGGCTGTCGCCACCGCCACCACCCAGTGGCTGTGGCCTGCCAACGGAACGCCGATCTGCCGTCCGGTGCCGAGGTCCCACACCCGCGCCGTGTGGTCGGTACCGCCGGTGACCGCAACGAGGCGGCCGTCCACCAGGGCCGTCGACACGGACAGCACCCAGCCGTCGTGGCCGGCCAGGGGCTCGCCGATCTGCCTGTGGCCGAACAGGTCCCACACCCGCGCCGTTCCGTCCTCGCTTCCGGTGAGGGCGACAGGGCGCTCGTTCATCGCTCCCGTCGCCACCGCTCGCACCGAACCGTCATGGCCGACCAAGGGCTCGCCGATCTGCTCGCCGGTCATCAGGTCCCACACCCGAAGTGCCCTGCTGTTGTTGCCCCCGCTCCACGACGGGCCCACGGCGACGGCACGCCCATCCACCACGGCTGTCGCCACAGACGGCACCTTCCAGCCGGTCAGGGCGTATCGAAAACGGGAATCGACCTGGCTGGCAGTGGCCCACTCCACCCCCCACCGCGCGTGTTCTCCCCCGTCCACAGGTACGGCGGTGATCATGGCGGCCAGCTCTCGGTGTCCGTACCGGGCGGCGTCCAGCGCCAGCAGTTGCCGACGCACCGCAGGCGAAGCGTCACCGTGCAGATGTGCCGATGCCCGATATACCGCCGCCACCGAGCGGGCCTGAGCGTCCGGCGCCGAATCGAGCAGCCCCCACACACGCTCGAAATCCCCACGCACCAGCAACACCGGATCCCTCCACCAGGCACCCTGCCCGACCGGCCCGGCGCCCGAATCACCGTCACGCACAACATCAGACACGATCAGCATCGTAAGTGCGCCGTGCCGGTGTGGTCAGTGTCCCGTGCGACTGTCGATGTGTTCGCGCAGCAGATCGGCATGGCCGTTGTGGCGGGCGTACTCCTCGATCATGTGCACATACACCCAGCGCAGGCTGAAGACGGCGGTGCGCAGTGGGTGCGTGAACGTGTGGTCCAGCGTGAGCGCGGCGACCGCGGCATCGGCGGCGCGCACCTCGCGGTGATGGGTGGCGAAGGCGTCCTCGGGATCGGCGTCGGCGACGTCGTCGAAATCGCCGTCCGGGTTGTCCTCCGAACAGTAGAGGTAGTCCAGCGGCGCACCGGCCGCGGCGATGCGGAACCAGCCGCGTTCCACCTCGCTCATGTGACGGACGAGGCCGAGCAGCGAGAGGCCGGACGGCGCCAGCGGGCGCGAGCGCAGCTGCTCGGCATTCAGACCGGCGCACTTCCAGAGCAAGGTCTCGCGGTGCCGATCGAGCCAGGCTTGCAGCATGGGTCGCTCGTCGGCGACGAGCGGGGTGGGTGTCCGTTCGATCTCGGGGGCGGTCCACGTCATGGGCCGAGGCTATCGTCCGGTCGGGAAGGGCGCCTTCGATTTTCGGTGCGGGCGGGCCGGTGGGCACGCCCGCACCGCGGCTTACAGCCCGTGCCGGAGGAAATCGGCGACGGCGCGTTCGAAGGCCGCCTTGCGTTCGATCTGCACCCAGTGCCCGCAGCGCCCGAACAGCCGCAGATCGACGTTCGGCAGCTGCCGCGAGGGGAGCAGGGCGCCCTCGACCGGGGTCACCCGGTCGTCACGGCCCCACAGCATCAGCACCTCGTTGCGCAGGCCGCGCAGCCGCGCCCACAGCGGAACCCGTTCGGCCAGTGCGGGATCGGCGAACGTGGCGTAGGCGTCGCGAATGGCGGCGATGGCAGCGGGTTCCGCCGCGGCGGCCAGGCGTGCGTCCACGAGCTCGTCGGTGAGGATCCGCTCGTCGAAGACCATGGTGCGCAGCCATGCCTGCACTCGCTCGCGCGTCGGGTCGGCGGTGAAGTCGAGCAGTCGCCGAATGCCTTCGGACGGTTCGGGACCCAGCACGTTCACCCCCACCCCGCCCGGCGCCATCAGCACCAGCCGGTCGACGTGCCCGGGGTGATCGAGGGCGACGAGCGTGGCCACCGCGCCGCCCATCGAATTGCCGAGCAGGTGCGCGCTCGGCAGCTCCAGGCTGTCGAGCAGGCCGATCACGGCGTCGGCGGAGATGCGAAGATAGTTGCGGTCGTAGACCTCCGGGCGCGCGCTGGCGCCGAAGCCCGGCTGGTCGAGCACCAGGCACCGGAAATGCTCGGACAGCGCCGCGAGATTGCCGCCGAAGTTGGCCCAGCCGGACACGCCGGGACCCGATCCGTGCAGCAGCACCAGCGGCGGACCCGAACCCGCCTCGTGGTAGCGAAGTTTCAGTCCGTCGACCGTCACCCAGCGGGTGGTCTCCTCCGCGGTGAGCGCCACCGTCACACCATCCGATCTTCGACGGTCAGGCCGAATTCGCCGCGGCCGAACATGGCCAGCGCGCGCTCCACGTCGTTGATCACGTGCACGCTGCCCGCGTGCGCGTCGCGCCAATGCCGTTCGATCGCATTCGGTTTGCGGATCGAGTGGCCGCCGGAGTTGTCGAAGAGCAGCTCGATCGCCTGAATTGCCCGCTCGGTGCCGCGCACCTGGTCGCGGCGGGTGCGCAGGCGCACTTCGTCCGGAATCGGCTCGCCCGCTTCGGCATAGCGCAGCTGCTCGGAGATGTTGTGCTCCATCTGCAGAATCGCGGCGTCGATCTCGGAGGCGGCGCGGGCGACCCGGACGTGAGCGAAAGCGTCCTCGGCCACCTTCTGGCCGCCGTAGGACAGCCGGACCCGTTCCCGCATCCGCTCGATATGCGCTTCGTAGGCGCCCTGGGCGGCGCCGATGATCGGCGCGGTGATGGTGTTGGAGAAGACACCCGCGAACGGAATCTTGTACAGCGGAGCGGGATTCGCCTCCTGGCCCGGCCCGCGCAGCTGCGACTGCTCGGTCGCGCTGTAGGCGCGGTGGTGCGGCACGAACGCCTTCTCGATGACGATGTCGTTGCTGCCGGTGCCGGACAGGCCGACCACGTGCCAGACGTCGTCGATGACGTAGTCCGCGCACGGCACCAAGATCGTCAGATAGTCGCTGGGCCTGCCGTTCTCGTCGGGCGCCAGCGCGCCGAGGAACGCCCACTCGGCGTGATCGCAGCCGGAGGAGAAGCTCCACCGTCCGCTCACCTCGTAGCCGCCCTCGACCGGGGTCAGGATGCCCGTCGGCGCGTAGGACGAGGAGATGAGAGTGTCGGAGTCGGCGCCCCACACCTCCTCCTGAGCCTCCAGCGGGAACAGCGCGAGCTGCCACGGGTGCACGCCGAGCACCGAGGACACCCAGCCGGTGGACGGGCACGCCGAGGCGATCGCGCGGATCACCTCGTAGAAGGCCACGGGGGAGGACTCGTCACCGCCGAACCGGGCGGGCTGCAGCATCCGGAACACGCCTGCCTCGGTCAGCTCTCGGATGCTCTGCACCGGGACCCGCCGCTGCGCGTCGGTGTCCGCGGCGCGCTCGCGGATCGCCGGAAGCAGGTCACGGACCCGATCGAGCACCTTGTTGGTCATGACGGGTGTCCTCCTGTGTTTCGTCGGGCCGGGAACCGCACGCGCGGCCCCCGCCATGGTGGTGACGCTAGGGCGGTCCACCCCGCGTCCGGTAGGTCAGTCCCGGTGATCGGAACCATGTGAGCTGGGATTTCCGGCGCTCAGCCGGCGGCGGCGCGGCCCGCGAGGCGGCCGAAGAACGTGCCGTCACCGAGGGACGTGCCGCTGATGTAGCCCTCGCCGTGCAGGCCGGAGCTGGCGCGGCCCGCGGCGAACAGCCCCGGGATCGGCGTGCCGTCGAGATCGAGCACCGCGCCGTCCACGGTGGTGTGCAGGCCGCCGAGGGTGAACACCGAGGCGCCGGTGCCGCGCCGGTCGCCGGTCTCCGCGGGCGGGCGCACCCCCGCGCGCACGTCGATGGCGGCCAGCGGAGCGGTCAGCGGACGCAGCCAGCGCGGCGCCTTGTGGAAATCGGGATCCACACCGCGCGAGGCGAATTCGTTGTACCTGGCGATGGTCGCGGCGAGCGCGCCGGGCGGGGTGCCGATCAGCTGCTCGAGCTCCTCGGCGGTCTCGGCGACGTGGGTGGGGCGCACGCCCCAGCGCTGCGGTTCCGGCACGGCCTCGTAGGCCTGTTCGTCGAGCACCACCCAGACGTCCATGTTGTCCTGCCGGAACAGGGCGGCCTGGCCGATGCGGCCCGGGTAGGTGTCCTCGTTGACGAAGCGCGCGCCGCGACCGTTGACGACCATGCCGCGGGCCGCGAATCCGGGGATCAGCGCGATGCCGACCTGTCCCGCGGACATGTGGCGCACGGCCGCGCCCGCCGCCTGCGCCATCCGGATGCCACTGCCGTCGTCGGTGCCCGCGCTGACCTTGGTGTGGTGCAGCAGGCGGGGCGCGTGGGCGGCCAGCATCCCGTCGTCGTCGACGAACCCGCCCGTGGTGAGCACGACGCCGCGCCGCGCGCGCACCGCGAACTCGCGGCCGTAGCGGCGCGCGGTGACGCCGGTGATCGTGCCGTCCTCGGCGCTGATCAGATTCGTCGCGTAGCTGTCGAATTGTGTTGTCACACCGGCGTGTTCGGCCGCCGCCGTGAGCACGTCCATGAGCAGCTTGCCGCCGAAATCGTTGGCGGCGGGCCGGTGTCCGCGCGGGGCGGGCGTCGCGAGTTCGGTGAACGGCCAGCTGTTCTCGCCGAGCCACATGAGTCCGTCGTCGGTGGGCGGCACCCAGGCGGGCGCGTCCCACAGGGTCGGCTGGAACGGCACGCCGCGCGCCACCAGCCAGTGGAAATGCTCGACGCTGTCGGCGCAGTACCGCTCGATCTTGGCCTCGTCCGCGCCGGGGCCGAGCGCGGCACGCAGGAACGCCGCCATCTGCTCGGGGGTGTCGGTGAAACCGCACGCCTGCTGGATGGGTGTGCCGCCGCCGAGGTAGATCTCGCCGCCCGACATGGCCGAGGCGCCGCCCGGCCCGCCAGAGCGCTCCAGCACCAGCACCCGCGCGCCCGCCTGGGCCGCCTCGAAAGCCGCTGCCGCTCCGGCACATCCGTAGCCGACGACCAGAACGTCGGTGTCGATGTCGTAGGCGTCGACCTCCGCCGCGGGCCGCGGCGCGACCGAGCGGCGAGCGTCCAGAGTTTCGCTCATGCCCGGGCCTCGCTGACGCTCGGCTCCGGCATGCGCGATGCGCGCCGGCACACGATTCGCTCACTGCGTTCGCTCATGCCTGCGACAGTCGCCCCTCAGCGGGCGACCCGATACCGATCATCTCGGTAGCTGATTGCCACCTCCCGCTCAGTGGGACTGAACCGGCTGGTGCGGTCGCGTACTGGCAAAGGTGTGTGAACGACGTCACGTTTGTGGTGGCGCAGTGAGGAGAGGATATCGATGCGGGTCCTGATCACCGGAATCACCGAGCCGAGCGGTCGGGCGGTGGCGCGCATGCTGTTGGCCGCCGGGCACGACGTGGCCGGCCTGGACCGCCGGTGGCACCGCTTCGTCGACCCCCGCGTGCGGTTCACCGCGGGCGATCCGGCCGACGCCGCGGCCTGCGCCGAGGCCGTCGCGGGCTGCGACACCGTCGTCCACCTGGCAGGCCCGAGCGTCGGTGCGATGGCCACGGCGGCGCGGAATGCCGGTGCGCGCGTGGTGGTTCCGGTCGTGGCGGGGGCGCGCTCGGCTGGCGTACCGGAATCCGAAGTCGCCGAACGGCTTCGGGAATCGGGCGCCGACCACCTGCTGGTGCGCACCGCGCAGGTCGCGGGACGCCGGATCGGTCACGAGACCCGCCGTGCGCTCGAACCGATCCTCGGCGCCAAGTCCGGTGGTGGTTTCCAGCTGCTGCACAGCGACGACCTGGACCGTTTCCTGGTGGTGGCGGCGACCTCGCCTCGGATCGGCGTGGTCGAGCTGGCCGCACCGGGCGTGGTGACGACCGACGAAGTGCGGGCGCTGATGCGCGCGGCCGGGGTACGTTACTCCGCCTGGGTTCCGGGCTGGTCGGCGCGCCGACCGCTGCTGAATTCCTCGGTGGCGCAGCAGGACTGGGGGTTCCGCTGCGGATGGACCGCGGCGGAGACGGCGGCCGATCTGGTGCGCGGCCTGGTCGGCCGCAAACCGTCGGGCGGTTCCTTCCGTACGCGCTGTGGTGCGATCCCGTTGCCCGCGCACGTGATTCCCTCGCGCGCCGCCACCTCCGACCGGCACCGTCTGGTCGACGTCGCCCCCGAGGGGCTGGAGGGCGAGTTCGACGACCGCGTCGACCCGCGTTACCCGGTGCATACCGCCACCAACACCTCCGAGGCGCTGCCCGGTCCGATGACGCCGCTCACCATCGACCTGCACGCGGGTGCGATCCGGCTCGCCAACGAGGCGATGGGCACCATGATCGCGCTCGACGGAATCGCTTTGGAGCACTGGACGAGCCGGGTGACCACCGTGCTCGGCCACCACATCTACATCAACGCCTCGATCGGCGTGCTGGCCGCCGAGAACATGCCGGGTTGGGACGAGGAGAGCATCCGCCGCGACGCCTACGGCAACATCCCGGACGAGATTCCGCTACAGCCGCACGGGAAGCCGCCGATGCCGACGGGCCTGGCCAGCACCGCCGCCACTTGGCGCGCCACCTCCAGGGTCATCGCCACCGCCCGTCGTTTCGTTGCGACCGCGGAACTGATCAACGCCGCCTCGCACACCGAGGCGCTGACGGCCGAACAGATCGCGGCCCTCACCGACGAGCAACTGCACGTGCGGGCGCTGCTCTGGCGCGACCGGCTGCACCAGGCATGGCAGGCGGCCTCCATCGGCGTCATGATGACCGGCGCCGCCACCGCCGTGCACGCCCGCGGCAAGAACGCGGGCGAGGTCGCGATCGACCTGAACCGGCTGGAATCGGCGAAACCGATGCTCGCGGTGGAGCGTTTGGCCGCCCTCTGCCGCGCCGATTCGGCGCTGCTGGAGATCGCGGGCACGGGAGACGTCGCGGCGGCGCGGGCCGCCTCGCCTGCCTTCGCCGCCGCACTGGAGGAGGAACTCGCCAGGATCGGCCACCGCGGCCCCGGCGAATGCGAACTGATCAATCCGACCTTCGGCGACCGTCCCGCGCTGTTGGTGACCGCTGCCGCGCGGGCCGCCCAAATGCCCGCGCCGACGCGCGAACCCGTTCCGGCGAATACGAGCCGCACGGCGCGGATGGCGGCGGGCGCGACGGTCGCCAGGGAACGGGCCCGCGACGCCGTCGTGCGGATCACGCACTGCCTGCGCATGGCGGTGCGCGAGCGCGCCGACCGGCTGATCCGAGCCGGTCTGCTGCGCGAGACCGACGACGCCTGCTACCTCAGCCTGGACGAGATCTTCTGCCTCCCCGCGGATGCGGCCGAGCGGGTGGGCCGCCGCCGCGCCGAGCGCAAACGCCTGCGGGACATCCGGATGCCCGATGTCGTTGCCGGACAGTGGGAACCGGTCGCCGACGCGGGCGCGCTGGCCGCCGACGAGAGCCTCACCGGTATCGGCGTGTGCCCCGGCGTGGTGGAAGGCACCGTGAAGCTGGTGCTCTCGCTCGACGACGACATCGAACCCGGCGACATTCTGGTCGCCTCGGTGACCGACACCGGGCACACCGCGATGTTCGCCTACGCCGCCGCCGTGGTCACCGACATCGGCGGCTCGGCCTCGCACGCCGCCATCGTGGCGCGCGAATTCGGCATCCCCTGCGTCGTGGACACCAAGACCGCCACCACCAGCCTGTCCGACGGACAGCGGGTGCGCGTGGACGGGGCCGCCGGCACCGTCACGCTGCTCGCCGACTGATCGTGAAAACCTCCGTCCCAGGATCGAAAGGAACACTCCCTGTGACCATTTCACGCGCCATGCGCGGCCTCGTCGCGGCCTCTGCCGCGGTACTCCTCGGCGTCCTGCCGGTCACCGTCGCGCCCGCTCTCGCGGGCCCGGCGGTCCCGGTCCTCGAATCGCCGGGCAAGGCCGACCGGCCGATGGGCTTGGCGCACGCGCCCAACGCCCGCGACATCGGCGGCTACCCGGCCAAGGGCGGCAGCCGCGTCGCCAGCGGTGTCGTCTACCGCACCGACGCGCTCGCCAAGCTCGACGCAGGCGAACAGCAGAAGCTGGTGGAGCTGGGCATCACTCAGGTCATCGACTTCCGCAGCCCTATCGAGGCGGGCCGCGATCCCGACAAGATCCCGTCCGGCGTGCGGCGCACCGAGCTGCCGGTGTACGACCCGGCCAACGACTTCTTCGTCATGGTCTCCCGGCTCATCCAGGCCGGTCCCGAGGAGCAGCAGCGGGTGCTGGGCGACGGCAAGGGCGCCGAGATCATGCGCACCTACTACCGCTGGTTCGTCACCGACCCGACTGCTCGCGGCCAGTTCGCCTCGGCGTTCCGCGAGATCGCGGGCGCTCAGGGCGCGGTGCTCTACCACTGCACCGCGGGTAAGGACCGCACCGGCTGGATGACCGCCATCCTCATGAGCGCCCTCGACGTCCCGAAGGGCCAGATCTACAACGACTTCCTGGAGTCCAACGACAATCTCGCCGCGGGCAACAAGGCGCTGCTCGACGCCCTCGTCCAGCAGGGCCTCGTGCAGGACCGCGCGCTCTGGGAGCCCATCGTCGGCGTGCAGCGCGACTTCCTCGACGCCGCTTTCGACCAGGTCCAGCAGTCCTACGGTTCCTTCGACCGCTTCCTGTCCGAGGGCCTCGGCATCGACGCGGCGACCCTGGACGCGGTGAAGGCGAAGCTGCTCACCAAGCACTGAGCCGCGCCCAGTTCGACAGCGCCGCCGCCCCTCGGCATGGGCGGCGGCGCTGTCGTTCACTCCGCGTCGTCGAGCAGATGGCGAGGGGCGGCCTGCCGCCACGAGTCCAGCACGATCGCCTCGAGTTCGTCCCGGTCGTCCAGCGCCGCGAGCCGCACCCGGACCCACGGATTGTTCGCCTCGTGCGCCGCGATCCAGAACTTCTCCGGCTCCGCCACCACCAGCTCGTCCCGATCGATCGCCGGGCACCGCACCGCCATCGATGTCTCGTTCTCGGGCAATGTCAGGAACAACTTCCCGGCCACCCGGAAAATCGGCATCCCCCAAGCGAACTGCTCGTTCGTCTCCGCCAACGACAAGGCATAGGCACGGACATCGTCCCCGGTGGTACTCATGTCCCGAATCCTTCCAGGCGCTACCGACGCCCGGCGGAACGGTTCGCCTTCTGGGTGCGGAGAGAAGCCGGTCGGGAGTGACGCCGCGGAGGGTGCGTAGGTCTACCGGCCGCCGGAGGCTGCCGCGGTGGATTCTCGGACGGGGTCGGCTTCGGGGGCCG
This sequence comes from Nocardia sp. bgisy134, assembly GCF_965341865.1. GTDB lineage: Bacteria > Actinomycetota > Actinomycetes > Mycobacteriales > Mycobacteriaceae > Nocardia. The sequence goes on along the minus strand of NZ_CBDQZP010000030.1, from coordinate 33,694 downwards.
CTTCGTCGGGTGCGTTCGTCGGCATTGGAGAACGAGGCTCGGACTCCGGGCTCCATACCTCCACGCCGCGTCGATCGGCGATTGTTCGAGCCATGATCTGGAACTGGCGGTATATATCGGGCGCCGAGAACTCCTTGCGGACTTCGACGATCCAGAATCCGTAACTGTTCCAGGCCGCGATCATGGTCCCGCCCCCGAACTGTTCGATGACCTCTAGGTCGAGGATGCCGGTGTTGACACCGGTGCCGAGCATCTCGAGGTAGTTGAGGTACCCGCGGACTGCGGCGTCTTTTGCCGGGTCGTTCTTGGTTTCCGCGAGGATGCGCCGAATGGATTCACGATCCCGGTCGGGTGGCAGCTCTCTTCTGTGATGTTCGCGGCGCTCGAGCGTAGTCATATAGAACTGCATGCTCGCCTCTTTGCGCTGCTGGGCCCATTCCTCTTTCCTGGTGACCTCGGCAGCGGAAGCATTGTGCACGCCCTGCCTGACCTGCATGCCGAGGAATAGCAGTGCCGCGATATTGACTATGACTGCCACAGCCGCGATGGTCGATGAAATCATTTCGAATGCCGACACCGTCAACCCCTGCGATGGACGTAGTGCTTGATTTCGCCACGCACCGTGTGACGACCCCGATCGCCGCACCGTGCCCGCGTGAACGATCCGAGTATGGACCGCGCGAACTCCGTTGTCTCGCAAGGACGACAATGGGCTTCGATCCCGTGGAATCTCGCGTCGGCACGCGGATCATCGAAGAGCCGACAGTGTACGAAACCGAAAAATAATCATCGGAGGACTCGGGGTCGAGTGCGGGCCGGGAAACGTGGCGGTTCGTCCCTGATCTCGGTACCCGTACACAGCTGTTCGGACCGGCCGGTATGGCCGGTCCGAACAGTCGGATCAATGATCGATGGCTTGCCTTATCCGACGCGCGCCGCTTCGCGAGCCAGGATGCGTTCGCGTTGTTCTTCGAACCGGATGACGTCGCGTCCGAGTTTCTCGATGTACTCGGCGAGTTCTTCGCGGCTGCGTTCGCCGCGTGCGGTGAAGTCGGTGCGGTGGAAGACGTTCCAGATGCGCAGGATCGGCATGACGACCTCGTCCAGGTGCTGCCGCAGGTCGTAGATCCCGTGCTTGACCATCAACACGCCATTGCGTCGCCAGTTCGGCATGCCGGCGCCCGGCATGGCGAAGTACTTCACGATGGGCGTCACCGACTCGATCGTCTGGTCGGGAGCGATGTCGAACGCGGCGGCCGCGACGTTGCGATAGAACATCATGTGCAGGTTCTCGTCCGCCGCGATCCGTTGCAGCAGCCGGTCGGCGATCGGGTCTTCGCAGACCCGTCCCGTGCTGCGGTGGCTGACCCGGGTGGCCAGCTCCTGGAACGTCACGTACGCGACCTGATCACACACACCGCCGAAGCCCGGCGGGGTATGCACACCGCGGGTCATGTGCACCATCCGGTCGTTCTCCAAGGCGACGGGATCGACCGCGCGGGTGCAGACGAGGTAATCGCGCATGGCGATGGAGTGGCGGTTCTCCTCGGCGGTCCAGCGGCCCACCCAGGTGCCCCACGCGCCGTCCTGCGAGAAGTTCTCGGCGATCACGCGGTGGTAGGACGGCAGGTTGTCCTCGGTGAGCAGGTTCGTGATCATCGCGACCTTGGCGACCTCCGAGAGCCGCGACTGCTCGGGATGCCAATCCTCGCCGCCCATCGCGGCGAAGTTGCGGCCCTCGTCCCAGGGCACGTAGTCGTGCGGACACCATTCCTTGGCGGTGGACAGATGCCGGTCGATATTGGTCGCGACGACCGGCTCCAGCTCCCGCAAAAGCTCTAGTTGCGTCAAGTCTCCAGACATGCAGCGCCTTTCGATTCGGTGGAAAAACCACGGAACGTACCGCTCGCTGTTCACGCATCACTGACTGTGCGACCTCGCCGCACCCACACCCTAGACCAGCGCGTTCGATTCGGCGTGCATCATCAGGTCGATTCACCTGCTGGTTGTCCGGGACTCGGCCGTCACGACGAAGGTATGCCGTCGGGCGGACGCGACGAGTCCACTGTCCGGGCGAAGTGACCCGACGGCGCCGGGGAGGACGAAGCGGACACTTCGGGCGTAGTCGTGGTCGGCTGCGCCGTGGCGAAATTCGGTGGTTCTGCGCTAGCCCTCGTTCGGAACGGGAGAAGACCTCGGTCGGTGGATGTCTGCCGGGTCAGCGATTGCCGGGCGCGGCGTCGCGACGGAATCAGGCGATCGCGCGCCGTTTACGCTCGGCGTATTCGCTTCCGCACCCAACCGGGGCGCCGAATCATGCTCTGGGCCCGCCGATTTCGATCCAGTAGCGGCACGCGGGCCCGAGATCGGTGTCCCGGATGCTCTCCAGCACGCCACCGTGCCGTTCGATCGTCTTCGCCGAGGCGATGTTGTCGGCCGCGCAGATGGCCAGTATCCGGCTCATGCCGAGCACCCGGGCTTCGTCGAGCATCCGGCCGAGCGCCCAGGTCGCGACCCCGCGGCGGCGCGCGGAGGGCCGGATGCCGTAGCCGATATGGCCCGTCCGCTCGACGACTTCGTCGGACCCGTGCCGGAGCGCGATACCGCCGAGTACCCGGTCGCCGTCGACGATCCACCGATAGACGGTGCGCACGGGGACGACCTTTGCCGGGTCCGGTGCGCCGGACAACCGCGCGACCCAGGCCGCGAACCCCTCGAGCGAGCCGACCTGGTCGGACAACCGCAGGCCGAAACCGTCCTCGTGGACACCGGGCCCCCACTCCTGGTGCGCCTCGAGCCAGGCGGCGTGCAGGCGTGTGGTGGGCGCAATCAGCTCGGGCATAGCGCGAACGATACTCAGGCGTCCGACTGTGCTCGGTAGCTTCGGGCGATGAGCGCCGAGCGCAGGTGCCACATTCCGTTGGCGGGTGCGGTGTCCAGGCCGGTCAGCTGGGCGATGCGCTCGAGACGGAGGTCGACGGTATTGGGGTGCACGTGGAGCGCGCGTGCGGTGCGTCGCCGGTCGAAGCCGTGGGCCACGTAGCAGTAGAGGGTGGTGAGCAGTTCCGGGTGTTCGTCGAGCGGGTCGAGCAGCGCGGCGAGGAATCGCGGCCCGGCCCCGGCCGGGTCAGCTGGTATTCGAGCGCCAGATCCGGGAAGCGGTGCAGCGCGCCGGTGACGCCGAGGCGTTGCGCCATGTCGAGCAGGTTGTGCGTGTGCTCGGCGCGGGCCGGGATGTCGGCGACGGGCGCGCGGACGACGACGCCGCCGCGCGTCGCCGTCGGGTGCTGCGGTATCGCGGATCGGCCGAGATCTGCCCTGCTCGAGGGCATCGGACCGGCTCAGCCGTAGAGCGCGTCCCTGGCGCGGGCGTAGCTGTCGCGGATGATGCGGCCGGTGGCGGCGTCGTCCGCGGAGACGGGGATTTCGGCGGCGGTGCGGGTCGGCCAGCGCGGGGGAGCGGCGGTGCCCGCGAGGGCCCAGGCAGCTTGGCGGGCCGCGCCGAGGGCGACGTATTCCTCGGGTTCGGGAACGGTGACCGGGTGGCCGACGATCTGCGCGGCGATCTCCCGGACGAGGGCGGAGCGGGCGGCGCCGCCGATGAGCAGGATGCGGCGTGGGCTGATGCCGGTGGCCACGAGGCGGTCGAGGGCGTCGGCCAGATTGCACAGCATGCCTTCGTAGGCGGTGCGCGCGAGGTGCCCGGGGAGCATGGTGCGCGGGCACAGGCCGTGCAAGCTGCCCGTGGCGTGCGGCAGGTTGGGGGTGCGCTCGCCGGTGAGGTACGGGAGCAGCACCAATCCGTCCGCACCCGGAGGAGCCTGGGCGGCAAGGGTTTCCAGGCCGGGAAGATCGACGCCGAGGAGTTGCGCGGCGGAGCTCAGCACTCGTGCCGCGTTGAGCGTGCAGACCAGCGGGAGGAACGCGCCGGTCGCGTCGGCGAACCCGGCGATGGCGCCGGACGGGTCGGCGCTGGGGGCGCCCGCACACGCGTAGGCGGTGCCACTGGTGCCGAGCGACAGCACGACGTCGCCGGGTTCGAGGCCCAATCCCAATGCGGCCGCGGCATTGTCGCCGGTGCCTGCCGCGACCAGCGCGCCCGTCGCGGTGCGGCCCGCGGCTTCGGCGGGCGCGAGTACCCGCGGCAGCTGCGGGGTACGTCCGCGAAAAGCCAGCGCTACCAAGTCTTCTCGGTAGCGTCCCTCGGCGGGGGACCAGTAACCGGTGCCGGAGGCGTCGCCACGGTCGGTGACGGGTTCGGCGTCGGGGCCGCGCAACCGCCAGGTCAGGTAGTCGTGGGGCAGCAGGATCCGCCGGGTACGGTCCGCCAATCGGGGTTCGTGATCGGCGAACCAGCGCAGCTTGGCGACGGTGAACGAGGCGACCGGCACGCTGCCCACCGCGTCGGCCCACCGCTGCGGGCCGCCGAGCTCGCCGACGAGTTCCTCGGCCGCCGACGCGGAGCGCGTGTCGTGCCACAGCAGCGCGTCCCGGACCGGCGCGCCGTCGGCGTCCAGCGCGACCATGCCGTGTTGCTGCGCGCCGACCGCGATCGCGTCGACCCGATCGAGCAGCCCGTCGCCCGCGGCATGGAGCGCGTCCCACCAGGCCTCGGCGGGCACCGACGTGCCGTCGGGATGCGGGGCCGTGGCTCGCTCCAGCACCGTGCCGGTCGCCGCGTCGCAGACGACGATCTTGCACGACTGGGTGGAGCTGTCCACCCCGGCCACCCGCGTCATCCGGACCGATCCGGCCGGATCTGGATCTTGCGGCCCGCCCGCGCGCGGAATGCCTCGAACGCGTCGCCGAATTCTCCGAGCGCGAAACTGTGGGTGATCATGGTGTCGGCGTCGATCACGCCTTTACCCATCAACTCCACCGCCCGCCCGAAGCTGTGCAACACCGCCATGGAGCCGACGATGGTGATCTCGTCGTTGTAGACGCGGAACGGGGAGATGGCGGCGGTCGCCGCGCCGGGCGCGACGCCGAACTGCTGATACACCCCGCCGCGCCGGACCCTGGTCACGCCGTCCTCGATCGCGGCGATCGCGCCGGTGCAGTCGATGACGACCTCCCATCCGTGCGGGCGATCGAAGTCGTCTGCGTCGGTGCCGACCGCGTCGGCGCCGAGCTTCTCGGCCACCGCCAGCCGCGCGGTATCGAGATCCACGACCGACACCGAGGCCGCGCCCGCCACCCGCGCCAACTGCAACATCAGCAGGCCCATGGTGCCCGCGCCGTAGAGCAGATAGTGCGAGCCGAGCGCGCGGGGGAGCACGTCGAAGGCGTGCACCGCGCACGACAGTGGCTCGACCAGCGCGCCGTGACTCAGCGAGACCGCGTCCGGCAGACGGTGGCAGTTGGCGGCCGGGACAGCGACGTACTCGGCCATCGCGCCGTCCACGGTGTCGCCGATCGCGCCCCAGCGCTCGCACAGATTGCCGCGGCCGATCGCGCAGTAGTGGCACGCGCCGCAGAACAGCGACGGATCCACCGCGACCCGATCACCGACCGCGACGCCGACCACCTCGTGGCCGACGGCGACCACCTCGCCCGCGAATTCGTGTCCCGGCACGATCGGATACGGCGTCGGGGGGAATTCGCCGTCCATGATGTGCGCGTCGGTGCCGCAGATGCCGACCGCGGCGACACGCACCACCACCGCGCCCGGACCCGGCGACGGGTCCGGCACGGTCTGCACGGAACAACGACCTGGCGTCTCGATGACCACCGCGCGCATCCATCTACCATGCACCCGGACCGGCGTGCGGCGGTGCATTTCGAGTATTCGCGGCCACGATCGGGCAGACTGACCCGGTGCGTGCGGACCCCAGTCGACCAGCCGGTGACCTCGATTCGACGGCGGCGCCCGCCGAACGCGGCGCCGCCGAGCAGCCGTTCCTGGAGATGGCCAGGGGGGAACGGGAGTGGATCCGGGCCCGTCGCCTGTCCGACGGCATGTACGAACTCCAGCACCGCCGCGGCGACGACCCGCGGCGCTTCGAGGTGTTCACCTCCGATCACTGCCTGGTGCGTGACGTGCTGTGCGCTTGGCTGGACGACGCGTCGGGCTGGTCGGAGGGCGTGGTGTGGTCGCCGGTCGATCCGGCGATCGAGGAGCTCGAGCGGGTGCGCAGCGAATTGTCCGGGCTGCTGGGCGGTTTGACGATGCTCGACGATCTCGGGGCGGGGTTGGACCTGGCGCTGGCGCGCGCCGACGAGCTGATGGACGGACTCGACGCCGCCGCGCCGGAGCTGCCCGGTCAGCCCTGATACCACCAGGCGGTGGTGGCGATCTCGGCGCGTTCCAGCGGAAGGTAGGTGCCCGGATCGGACCAGCCGAGCGCCTGCACGGTGACGCGCAGTTCGCTGTGGAAGCAGATCGGGTCGCGCACATGCCAGCGGTACATGCCGAACCGCTGCTCGGCCTCGTAGCACCGGTCCGGCGGAAGTACTTGGGGCAGGCCGAGATACGGCGTCGAGTAGGTCCGGTACCGGCCGTCCATGTCGAAGTTCCACGCGCCGCCGAAGTAGTCCTCGGTGCCGGTGCCGCAGATGCCCGGGTGCTCGGAGTCGCCGTCGAGGTAGAACTTCAGCTCGCCCTCGCCCCACCACCCGGGATCGCCCGGCCGGAGGGCGAGATAGGTCCCCACATAGCGGCCGCGTCCGGCGACGCCTTCGAGGATGGTGTGCACCGCCGGGCTGCCCAACGGCGCGCTGCGCCGCCACTGGGTGTGCAGGTAGCCTGCCTCCTCCGGCACGTCCTCTTCGGTGTAGGTGATCTGGTAGTACACCGGCACGGCGCGGTCGGCGCCGTTGTGCAGCGCGATCCGCGCCGTCTGCCGAAAAGGCATGGGCCAGTAGCTGTTCAGTCCGCCCGCCGGCGCCACCACCACCATCTCCGAGTTCACCAGCGCGAGCTCGTCCCAGGCGTTGCAGAAGAAGTCGCCCAGCGGCAGGCGCACGGCGGCCCGCGGCGCGTCGTCCCAGTGCATGCGCAGGGTCAGTTCGCGCAGCGCGGTGCGGTCGGTCGTCAGCCAGAAGTGCCGGATCACGCCGGGGCCCGCGATGTCGGCCAGGGTGGCGGTGGCGCCGGGCTCCAAGTGGATGGACGGCGAGACCTTCCATCCTGGGCCGAGGTGGCGAGCGGCATGAGCGCCGGTGCCCTCCGTGGCGCGGGCTCCCGCGCCGGGTGCACCGGTGGGGTTCTCGGCGCTGATCGACCGGGTACGGGCGGCGTCGAGCCGCCACAGTTCCTGTGGCGACCCGGCCGCGGTCACAGCCCCGGCCAGCCGTACTGCGCGGGCCCGCGGGCCGGTCCCGCGAGGCGCGCCGCGCCCACCGGAGCCGCGGCGACCGGCTCGGCCTGCGGCGCGGTTCCGCCCTGCGCGGCCAGTTCTCTGCGGACCTCGTCCATGTCAAGCCAGAGCACACGCTGCACGACCTCCTCCAGATCGGCGGCGGGCAGGAAACCCGGCTGGTTGAACACCAGCAGGCCCTCGCGGAAGGCCATCAGCGTCGGGAAACGGTCGACCTGGGCCGTCGCCGTCAAAGCCTCTTCGGCCTCGGTGTCGACCTTGCCGTGCACGATGTCGGGGTGCTGATCGGAGGACGCCTCGTACACGGGCGCGAAGTGGCGGCACGGCCCGCACCAGCCCGCCCACCAATCGATCAGCACGATGTGGTTGCTGCTGACGACTTGGTGAAAGTTGTGTTGGGTCAAGGTCACTGTGGGCAATGCGGGTCCTCCCTGCCGGTGTTGCCTCAAGCATCCTGGCACGACGCTCCGGGATCAGGAAGGCGGGTGTGCCCTGTGTTGTTCGGCGGCCAGGAAATGCGCGATCTGGGCGGTGGCGGTGTAGAGCTCGCGATAGCGCCGGTAGTACGGCTCGTAAGCGGCGGTGCGGGCCGGATCGGGGACGACGGTGTCGGCCACCGGATTCCACGCCGAGGTGTCCAGACCGGCCGCGGTGGCGGCGAGCATGGCGTCGCCGAGGCAGGCCCCGATCGTGTCGGCGGGTAGCTGCTGGGGCAGTCCGGTGACCTCGGAGACGATCCGCGTCCACAGTCCGCCCTTGGTGCCGCCGCCGACGGCGACCAGCCGCCTGGCCTGCCCGCCCGCCTCGGTCATCGCCTCCAGGTTGTGCCGGACGCCGTAGGCGATCGATTCCAGCGCCGCTCGGTACAGCTCGGCGCGGCCGTGGCGCAGTGTCAGTCCCGCGATCACGCCCCGGGCGTCGGGATCGAACAGCGGCGTGCGCTCGCCCGCGAAGTAGGGCAGCGCGAGCAGGCCCCGGCTGCCCGCGGGCACCGCGGCGGCCTCGGTCACCAGCTCGGTGTAGTCGCCGCCGACCAGATCGCGCAGCCATTCGGTCACCGCGCCGGAGGTGGCCATTCCCGCGGCGAGAGTGTAAGTGCCGGGCCAGGTTCCGCAGGTGCCCCAGAGGCCGGGATGCGGGACGGGCTCGGTCAGCACCTGCACCAGGAACAGGGTGGTGCCGTACATGATCATGGCGTCGCCCGGCGCGCGCACCCCGACGCTCTCGGCTTCGGCCCAGGCGTCGATGGTTCCGGTGGTCACCGGTAGGCCCGCGGGAAGTCCCGTCGCCGCCGCCGCGGTCGCGCTCACCCGCCCGACGATCTCGGTGGGCCAGGCGAGCTCGGGCAGCGTCAGCCACGGCGCCACCGCCTCGGCCCAGTCCGCTGCCCACGCCCGCTTGCGCAGATCGTAGAGCGGCACGCACTGACTGGCGGATTGGTGGTCGAGCACGTACCGGCCCGTGAGCCGGTGCACCAGAAAGGAACTCGCCATCAGCAGCAGGTCGGTGCGGGCGGCGACCTGCGGTTCGTGCCGGGCCAGCCAGCGCAGTTTGGGCCCCACCGCTTGACTCGTCAGCGGCGAGCCCGCGCGCTCCAGCACGCTGTCCGCGCCGAATTCCGCGTTCAGTTCCGCGATTTCGAGGGTGGCGCGGGTGTCGACGCCGTAGAGGATGGCCGGGCGCAGTGGATTGCCGGCGCCGTCGGCGGGCAGCAGGCACGGCCCGATGCCGGAGACCGCGAGCCCGTCGATCCCTTCGCCGTCGGCCGCCGCCACCAGATCCGCGGTGATGGCGGCGAATTCCGACCACCACACCGTCTCCGCGTCGTGCTCCACCCACCCCGGGCGTGGAGTCGAGACGGCGTGGGCGCGTTCGGATCTCGCGACGACTGTGCCGTCCGCGCGCACCAGCACACCCTTGGAAGCCGAGGTGCCGATATCGACGCCGAGGAACATCGGCTCACCGCCGTTCCGCGCGACCGCGCGTCATCGCGGATCGCCGGACGGGACGCGGGAGAACTCGTCGAGCGTGATGCCGAGCAGGTCGCAGGTCGCGCGCACCGCGGCGCGGTGGTCGCCGGGGACGGCGTGAATGTGATTGGCGCCGAAGCGGGACAGGAAATCCTCGGCGCGCGCGTCGAGCCGGGCGAACGCGTGCGGCCACTCTCTGGTGGACTGTTTCATCAGCGATGCGTTGGTCTGCTCGTCGTAGGTCTCGAAATCGCCGAGCATCAGCTGCATCCGGTAGTCGCGGTCCTTGCGGGTCAGCCGCGCCAGGGTCATCGTGCCCGGCGCGGCGAGATGGTGCACCGAGGCGCCGCCCGCGGGGAAGAAGAACACCTCCGGGTACAGGTGCACCCTGGCGAGGTTCTCCGCCGGATCGGCGCTGCGGGCGGCGAACCAGGTCGCGTGCTGGCCCGAATTGCACAGATCCCAGATGTCGCGGTCGGCGTGGTAGTGCCGGACGTCGGCGAACAGCACCGGGGTGCCCGCGAGGTGTTTGAGCAGCTGCATGGTGAGCGCGCCATCCATGTCGGCCTCGGTGGCGCAGACGTGGGTGTCCTTGGGCCCGTTCCAGTCGTAGGGGTCGTTGAGGAACGCCTCGGTGACGTCCATGGTCGCGAAATACTGGGTGAGTTCCGGCTGGCCCTTGATGCCGGAGAAGTCCAGCCGCCACTGCGCGATCAGCTCGCGCATCGCCAGATAGGAGCGGATCTGGCGCTCGAGCAGCTCCGGGGTGAGTTTGGCGCCGTCGTAGTGCACCGTGGCGTGGCGCTCCAGCCACGCCCGCGCGGCCTTCGCCTCACCGGCGTCGGCGCTCTCGGCCCGCCGCACGATCTCCCACTGGTCGATCTCCTCGACGTCGATGCCGAACAATTGCTGCCACTGATCGGTGTTCGCGACGGCGGTGTTCATGCCCATCGGCCGCCCACCGATGCGTCCGAAAGTGCTGCCGCGCAACGCCGAGACGGCCGCGGCCGCGGTGGCCCGCACCCCGATCGCCTCGATCAGCGCGGCATCCGCCGGATCGCCCCACAGCCGGGTGTGCGCGCGGCCGATCTGGTCCAGCGCGCCGCCCGCGGCGAGCATCCCCACCATGCCGGGCTGCACCGGATCGATGTTCGACAGCAACAGCAGCGGTCCGGGAATCGCGCCCGCGGCGAGCATGCTGAAGTGCGGGAACGCCCAGACCGCGTAGTGCAGCACGGTGAGATCGACGCCCGCCGCGGACACCTCGCGCGCCACCGATCCGGCCAGCGCGTTGTCGCTGATGATCTCCGTGCCGCGCACCACCTCGTGCCCCGCCGCCGTCAGGGCGTCGACGAGGCGGTCCTCGGTGGTCCGGATGAAGTCCGTGATGCCGGTGTGCACATAGTCGCGGCCGTCGGAAACACTGATCACGCCGATACGGGCCATGCCGTTACCTCCCCGCGGTGGGTGGGCGGATAGTCGACTCGTTCAACAGATACCAGGCCACCCAGCCGAATCGGCCTCTTTCGGCGAATCGGAGCCGGGATCGTCACCGAGCGGGGAGCCTGCGCGGCGCGTCTCGGTCAGCGCGGCACGGCGACGCCCGCGGGCGGCGGCGGGAACGTCAGCGGCGCGAGATGCACACCGCCCTGCCCCCATCCGGCGCTGGTGACCCACCAGCGACCCGCGTCGCGGACGACCTCGGCGGCGTGCGCGGCCACGTGGCCGATCTTGTCACCGATGCGGAAGCGAAAAGGGTTGTCGCTGCGGAAGACATCGGTGCCGACGTAGCCGGGCCGCGGACCGACGAACAGGTACCAGCGGTCTTCGTGCCGCACCACGAACGGCGACTCCGTGTTGCCCGCCTCGGTGCCGATCGTCGGATCGGCGTAGGCGATGTGCCGCTCGCCCCAGTGCCACAGGTCGGTGCCGAGCCGGTAGGCGACGACGTGATGACCGCCCGCGGGCGTGCCGGTCGCGCAGTAGTACATCGCCCACTTCTCGCCGATGCGCAGCACCATCGGATCGCGGGCGTCGTAGCCGTCGCGGAACAGCGGCCCGCCCGGCGCGCGCTCCCAGTGGGCCAGGTCGGTGGAGGTGGCCAGATTGATCGCCGCCCTGGTCCGGTCGGCGCCGCCCGCGGCGTAGTACATGAAATACGTTGCGCCGGAACGGATCACGTATGGCGCCCAGAGGTGGGTTTCGCCGTGGTAGCCGGGATCGACCCGGAGCGCGGGCTCCCGTTTGGTCCATGGACCGTGCAGGTCCGGCGCGGTGGCGTGCGCGAACTCGATCTCGTGGAACGGATCGGCGGGTTCGCGGTGGGTGATACCGAACAGGTGCCAGCCGCCGTCCCGGTCCTGGACGATCGTGTGGTCGTTGATGTACCACGGGTGTGCCTCGCCCGCGCTGGGGTCGTAGATCCTGGTGAACCGGCCCGCTCGCACCACTTCGCGCGTCGCCATATGACCATGATCCCGCCGCGCGGGCCGCGGCGGGCCGGGTTGGCCCGAGCCGCGGACCGCGCGGAACCAGCGAGCGGTCAGTTCTCGACGAGCACCCGGCGCAGATCCGCCAGCTCACGGTCACCGAGGCCGTGCGCGCGCAGCCAACCCTCCGCGCCGCCGTGGTCGGCCCGGAGCCGTTCGAGGAACGCGATCATCACATCGGGTTGCACCGCCAGGATCCCGGTGCGCACCGGGGGCAGCCCGTGATACGACGGCAGCGCGTCGAGGCGGGCGCGGACCCGCGCCATCCGCTCGCCGGACAGGGCGTAGTCCGCCGCGATCACCTCCGCGGGCACGCCGACGGCGTCCAGCAGCACCGCGGCCAGGACGCCGGTGCGGTCCTTGCCCGCGGCGCAGTGGAAGACCACCGAATGCCGATCGGTGTCGGTGATCAGCCGCACGGCGGCGAGCACGGATGCGACGCTGCCGTCGAGGAGTTCGCGGTAGAGCGACACCAGGTCGTAGTGCTTGGCGTCGGGTACGAGATCGGCGGGGGTGACGGTGGTCGCCGCCGCCTTGCGCACGGGCAGGTTGACCAGCCGGACGTCGGCGCCGGTGAGCAGGCCGTAGCCTTCCCGCTCGACCTCGTCGGGGTTGCGCAGGTCGATCAGGGTGCGCAGACCCACCCGGCCGGTCAGCAGGACCAGATCGTCCTCGGTCAGGTGCTGCGGGGTGCTGGCGCGGTACACCGCGCCGAAGCGGGTGACGCCGCCACCGGGCACGGGCAGCCCGCCGAGGTCGCGAACGTTGTCGATCTCGGCGAACTCGACCCATCGCCGCGGGGAACTGTCGGTGTGCATGGCGTCAGTGGGCCCGGCCCGCCGCGGCCTCGTCGGCGCGATTGAGCCCGCACAGGCCGATGAGATCTTCGTGCAGCTCGAACCACACGGTGTGGTAGCTGTCCATGATCGGACGCGCCACCCAGGTGTGATCGCCGCCGTCGATGCGCTCCACCGCGCGTTCGAGGCGGCCCGCGTAGCGCGACAACCGCGGCGCGATCTCGCCGATCCGGCGCACCAGCGGCGCGACCTGGCCGTGCGCGGCGCGCAGCCGGTCCAGCACCGCGGTGTCGTAGGCGATGTCGGCGTGGTCGTTGACGGTCGCGGCGTCCTTCATCTGCCAGGCGGTGATGATCTCCTTGAGTTCGGCGTTGTACACGCAGAATTCGTCGTAGGCCGCCGCGATCACGGTGGCATCCACCGTTTCGCGCTCCGCGGTGAGCAGGCGGGCGAGCTCGCCGCGGCCCTCGGGTGTGAGCCGCACGCCGACCGGGGTGGCCGCGCACAGTCCGCGGACGACGAGATCCGCACAGGCGGTCTCGGCCGCAGCGTCCGCGAGGCTGTCGGCCACGGCGTCGGGGTTGACCCGGCCCTTGATGCCGATCAGGCGGAGCAGGTCGAGGTCGGAGGCGGGGAGGTGAACGGGGGTGGCGTGCTGCTGCGTCCGGCCGTCGCGCGGGGTGGTGTGCGGCAGAGCGTGATCGGACGCAGGCGAGGTCCCTGCTGTCATTCGTCCATTCTCGGTCGAATGCGTTGCCGAAGAGGGGTTTTCGGCGTCGGCGGACCGTTCGGCGAGCAGGCCGACCAGTTCGTCAGGAGCCACCGCGGCCCAGCGGGCGAGCTGCGCCACGTCCTCGATCACGCTCTGCTCCACGGCCTTTCCGGTGATCTCGCCCAGCCACACCGCGCCCGCGCCACCGTCCACGGTGACCACGCGTCCGGCGAGCGCCGCCACCACGCCAGGGCCGCAGCCGACCACGCACGGCCTGCCCAGTTCCCGGCTCACCAGCGCGGCATGCGAAGTGGCGCCGCCGAGTTCGGTGACGATGGCCCGCGCCGCGATCATGCCGTGCAGATCGTCGGGGCTGGTGGTCGGCCGTGCGAGAACAACGTCTTCGCCTGCCGCGGCGCGGGTTTCGGCCTCGTCGGGATCGGTGACGACGACGCCGGAGGCCAGGCCGGGGCAGGCCGACTCGCCGCGGGCCAGCGGCGGCCGATCGGTCTCCGCGCCGGAGGCCGGTCGCAGCACCGTGCGCACCTGCTCGGCGTCGACGCGGCGCAGCGCCGTCGCCGGATCGATGAGCCCTTCGCTCGCCATGGCGACCGCGGCGCGCACCGCGGCGCGGGCCGAGCGCTTCGCGGGCCGCGATTGCAGCAGCCAGAGCCTGCCGGATTCCACGGTGAATTCGATGTCCTGAATGTCGCGGCCGTCGCGTTCCAGCAGGTCGGCGGCGGCGAGCAGCTGCTCGTGCACGTCGGGCATGGTGACCGCGAGCTCGTCGAGCGGGCGCGGGGTGGTGCGGCCGGAGACCACGTCCTCACCCTGACCGCCGACCAGCCATTCGCCGAACACGACGCGCTCGCCGGTGTTCGGGTTGCGGCTGAACAGCACGCCGGTGCCGGAGAGCGCGTCGAGATTGCCGAACACCATGGCCTGCACCGTCACCGCGGTGCCGAGGTCGTCGGAGACGCCGCGGCTGCGGCGATAGGTCTTGGCCCGCGCGGAATCCCAGGACCGGAAGACCGCGGCGACCGCGCCGCGCAGCTGCTCCCACGGGTCGCTCGGGACCGCGCCCTGCGGGTCGCCGAGCACGATCTCGCGGTACTGCGAGCGGAATCGGCGGTGGGTGTCCGCGGCATACCCCGGGTTGCGCGTCTCGGCGGCGAGCGCCCGCTCCACCTCGTCGTTGATGCCGAGGTTGAGGACGGTGTCCATCATGCCGGGCATGCTCACCGCGGCGCCGGAACGCACCGACACCAGCAGCGGGCGCTGGGCGTCGCCGAAGCGTCGCCCGGTGCCGCGCTCCAGCGCCGCGACGCCTGCCCGCACCTGGAGCCAGATCTCCTCGCTCAGCGCACCCCGCGCGCGGAAGTCGGCCCAGCCCTCGGTGGTGACGGCGAACGCGGGCGGCACCGGCAGGCCGAGCGCCCGCATGTGGTCGACGCTCCATGCCTTGCCGCCGATGCGGTCACGGCCCAGCGCGCAGGTGCCGTCGAGTTCGGCAACGGACGGTGCGGTGCTCTCCAGGGCGGCGCGTTCGGGTCGCTCCACGGGCTCCACTCCGATCGTCATGTCACTCCTTCGGGTTCACGTTCTCGACTCACCACCGCGGTCGGCGGGGACGCGGGCCGACGACCGGCGTGCCTGATGAACGGCACACCGGCGTGCCGGGCGAATGGCACAGCATCGACGCGCCTTTCAGCCTGCCCGTGCGCGTCGGAGGTGCGTACCCGTCGTCCCGTTCAGCAGGACGAGCGCCACTCTCGGTGAGCCGAACCCGCCGCGCGTCGTCCGCCGGCTCGGGGCGCGCGCTCCATGTAGTCCGTGCGTTCGAGCCGCTCCACCAGGAATCCGGCAGTCTGCGCGGTGTCCCGGTTCTGCTCGACGGACCCGCCTCTGCCGAGTGTCGGGCGCCCTCGGCGGGTGCGTGAGGTTTCGGTTGGAGGTCGTCAGGCCGCGGTGGCGAGATGGCGGCGCAAGTAATCCGCGGTGATCGACCGCCGATCGGCGACGAGGTCGCCCGGCGTCCCCGCGAAAACGATCTCGGCACCGTGCTTGCCGCCTCGGGCCCCAGGTCGATGACCCAGTCGGCCCGTTCGACCACCTCGAGGTCGTGCTCGATGACGATCACCGTGTTGCCGCCGTCCACCAAGCGGTCCAGCAGCGCCATCAGCGTGTCCACGTCGGCCATGTGCAGCCCGGTCGTCGGTTCGTCCAGCACGTACACCCCGCCGCGGCGGTGCAGGTGATCGGCGAGCTTCAGGCGCTGGCGTTCGCCGCCGGACAGCGAGCTGAGCGAGCGGCCGAGGGTGAGGTACCCGAGGCCGACGTCGCACAGGGCTCGCAACGGCGTCAGGATGCGGTCGCGCCCGCGCCAGAACCCCAGGGCCTCCGACGCGGTCATGTCGAGCACGTCGGCGATCGACGCCCCGCGCACCGTGTAGCCGAGCACTTCGGGGCGATACCGCCTGCCGTGGCAGACCCGGCACACCGTGGTCACCGGATCCATGCCGCCGAGCTCGCCGACCGATTCCGCGTCCGCACCGCCGAAGTCCAGCCCCTCGCGCCGCAGGCGATCCGGCCTAAGTCGTGTCCTGTAATGGGTTGGAGCTGTTTCTTTCTCGGTTGTCGAAGCTGCTGCGTGCCGCGCTGATAGCGGGGGCTGCGATCCTGGCCCAGTCGGTCAGCGCTTCGAGCGGTTCTCGGATGTCTTCGACCAGTTGCGTGGTGGCGTATTCGACGCGGGGTGGTGAGTCCGGATGGACGGTGCGGGTGACAAGTCCGTTGCGTTCCAGATCAGCGGGTACACCAGAGCTCTCGTCTCCGATTTCACGGTGATATCGGTCGATCCGCTGGGTCTGGGCGACAGTGACGCGCCCACGCGTGCCGAGGACTATCGACTGGAACGCCGAGTGGAGTCGGTGACGGCCGTTCTCGATGACGTGGGTGTCGACCGTGCCGCGTTCTGGGGATACTCGCTCGGCGCCATGACCGGGTACGCGGTCGCCTCCCACGCACCGGAGCGGTTGACGTGCCTGGTGGCGGGCGGTTTCGATCCCGTCGGCGGATTCCGGTCCGCGGTCGAGCCCACCCTCGCCGAATTGGGTCTGCCGCCGGACACCGATGCCTACCCGGTAATGGAGCAGGCCGCCGCTGCCGATCCGTACCAGGCCGCATTGATCGCGTCCGGCGTGCGAGATGCGTTCCGCGCCAATTACGCGATGTTCTCTCGTGAACCCGGCCTGCATATCGGCGTTGCCACAGCCGGGATACCGGTACTCATGTACGCCGGTACGGCCGATCCCTGGCACGAGCCGATGCGAGAATTCGCCGAGCGCACCGACGAGGCGCGCTTCTTCTCCGTCGCCGACGCCGACCACCAAGGCTGCTGGGACCGCTCCCGCGACGTGCTCCCGCCCGTGGCCGAGTTCCTGTCCAGCGCGAAATCATCCGGTGTGGGCCGCTGCTGATATGAATGATCCACGGGCACAACGTTTTCGATGTGCTTCACAGCGCGGGGTGGAAGTCGATGTCACGGTGTGTGCCGGGCGGGCGTTGTTCGGCGAGAGGGTAGAGCCAGCGGACACAGGCGTGGATCGGCTCGAGGTCGGGCAGTTCGATGGGGTGGCCGTCGTCGTCGAAGATCATGCCCAGCAAGTGGAATCGGCCGTCGGGGAGACCGAGGGCGGCGGCTTGGTCGGCGGACAGGTCGACCCGGGTGACGCTGTGGCGCGTCACCCGGAGCGCTTCGACGACGGCGGGCCGCACGGTGGTGTCGAGCGCGGTGACGACCGCGCGGAAGCGACAACCGCGCAGCCGCCACAGTTCCCACTCACCGGCGCGCACCCTGGCGGCGCGCGCGGGCAACCGATGGGGCACTTCGATTACGTAGAGTTCCCCGATTCGGACATCTTGAGCACGCACAATTCCAGCTTGCCACCGGTTGCCGCGCCCGTAACGCCCTGTTTGCTCAGTTGACCTCGTTCTTCATCTGAGCCGTGATGATTCGCTGATAGCCGGACCCGAAGAGGCGGGGGAGCAGATCGATGACGCGGGCGTCTGCGCCGACGAGGATCTTGGCCTTGTCCTTCTGGATGCCGCGCAGGATGATCTTCGCCGCGGACTCGGGGGTGGTCTTGGCGAGCCGATCGAAGTTGGCGGCCAGGGCATCGCGGTCACGGTCGCCGCCCGCGCGGGCCTTCCACGCGATCTCGGTCTTCACCATGCCCGGGTGCACACTGCTCACCCCGACCGGGTGCCCGGCGATCTTCATCTCCTGGCGCAGCGCGTCGGTGAAGCCGCGGATACCGAATTTCGTTGCGTTGTAGGCGCCTTGGCTCGGGCAGGCGGCCAGGCCGAACATACTGGAGACATTGGCGATGTGGCCGTCACCGGAGGCGATCACCTGCGGCAGGAACGCCTTGGTGCCGTGCATGACGCCCCAGAAGTTGATGTTCACGATCCATTCGAAGTCCTCCCAGCTGAGTTCCTCGACGGTGGCCGTCAGCGAGACGCCCGCGTTGTTGACCAGCAGGTTGGCCGGACCGAATTCGGCCTGCACTTCCTCCGCGTGCGCGTAGAACGCGGCGCGGTCGGTGACGTCGAGCTTGTAGGCGCGCGCCTTCGCCCCCTCCCGCTCGCACAGCGCGGCGGTCTCGCTGACATTGGCCAGGTCGCGCCCGGACAGCGCGAGACGCGCACCGTTGCGCGCCAATTCGAGCGCGAGCGCCCGCCCGATCCCCGCACCGGCGCCGGTGATGACGGCGACCTTGTCCTGGAAGTTCTTCACAGCAGTTGTCCTCGTGTCATTTGGTCGTGAAGCCGCCGTCGGCGACGAATTCCGCGCCGGTGCAGTACGCCGACTCGTCGGAGATCAGGAACAGCACTACGTTGGCCAGCTCGTCGGGCGTGGCGGCGCGGGGCAGCGGCTGATCGTGCACCATCGAGTTCGAGCGATCCGACGCGGCGGTCATCTCGGTGGCGACGACGCCGGGATGCACCGAGTTGACCCGGATTCCGTCCGCCCCGAACTCCTGCGCCGCCGCCTTGCTCATGCCGCGCACCGCCCATTTGGACGCGACGTAGCCGAGGATGTTGGAGAAGGCGATGATGCCGCCGATGGAGGAGATGTTCACGATGGAGCCGCCGCCCGCCCGGCGCATCGATGGCACAACGGCTTTCATGCCGAGGAACACGCCCACCTGGTTGACGTCGATCACCTTGCGGTAGTCCGCTTCGGCGAGCTTCTCGATCGGGTCGACGTGCACGATGCCCGCGTTGTTGACCAGGCCCCAGACGGGTCCGAAGGCCCGCTCGGCCTCGGCGACCACCGACTGCCAAGCGCTTTCGTCGGTCACGTCCAGCGGCAGGAACAGCCCCCGCTCGCCCAGTTCGGCGGCGACCGCCTTGCCCTCCTCGGCGAGCACGTCGGTGATCACCACCGACGCGCCCTGGCTCGCGAGCTTGCGCGCGAACGCCGCGCCCATGCCCCGCGCCCCGCCGGTCACGATGACCGTCTTACCGCTGACTCTGTCCATGTCGTGTCCTTTCACGCCTGGGCCTGGTCGAGATCGGCCAGGTGGTTGGCCGCGATGTAGCCGAACACCATGGCCGGGCCGATGGTGGCGCCCGCGCCCGCGTAGCTGTTGCCCATGACAGCGGCCGAATTGTTGCCCGCCGCATACAGTCCCGCGATCGGCGCACCGTCGGCGCGCAGCACCCGGGAGTGCTCGTCGGTGACCAGGCCGCCCTTGGTGCCGAGATCGCCCGGCACCATCTCCACGGCGTAGAAGGGCCCCTTGTCGATCGGCGCCAGACACGGGTTCGGCGTGACAGTGGGGTCGCCGTAGTAGCGGTCGTAGGCGGATTCGCCGCGGTGGAAGTCCTCGTCGCGCCCGGCCGCCACGAAGCCGTTGAACCGCTGGACGGTGGCGGTGAGGGCGTCGGCCGGAACGCCGATCTGCGCCGCGAGTTCGGCGAGCGTGTCGGCCTTCTTGATGATGCCCGCGTCGAAGTACTTCTGCGGAATGGGTTGCTTCGGGAAGGTGCCGAGGAACAGGTACCGGTCGCGGAAGCGCTGATCCATGATGAAATGCGCTGGCACGTGGCCGATTCCGGACGCGTTCCGCTCGTACATGGTGTGCACCACGTCGACGTAGCTGGCCGATTCGTTGGTGAACCGCTCGCCCGCGTCGTTGACCATGATGGCGCCGGGCTGCGAGCGTTCGGCCAGGCAGAAGAACGGCGGGCCGTCGGGGTTGCGCACCGAAGGGCCCCACCACGCGTCGTCCATGAGATCGAGCGCGGCGCCGACCTCTTCGCCTGCGCGGATGCCGTCGCCGACGTTCTCGGTGGCGCCGACGGTCCAGTCCGTGCTCACCGGCTCGGCGAAGAACTGCTTGCGCATCTCCAGGTTGTGCTCGAAGCCGCCCGCGGCGAGCACCACGCCGCGCCGGGCCCGCAGCACGATCGGCGCGCCGTCGCGCTCGGCGCGCACGCCGACCACCGCGCCGTCCTCGGTGAGCAACTCGGTGAGCGGCGTGTTCAGCCACACCGGCACCCCCGCGTCGCGCAGCGCCAGCCACAGCCGGGCGACGAGCGCCTTGCCGAGGCTGAGCGGCAGGCGCCCGCGCAGCTTGTTCGCGACCGCCTTGGCGCCGACCTTCATGGCCGTGCGCTTGCCCTTCCAGGTGCGCGCGATCATGTTGAGATCGTGGAAGTCGCTGACGGTGAAGGCGATTCCCTTGGGGCCGGACATCGTCGGCTGGTTGATCAGTGCCAGGTCGTCGCCGAGCAGGCGGCCGTCGACGATGGCGGGCTCGATGCTGCGCCCCTGGGCCAGGCCGCCGGGCAGTTCCGGGTGGTAGTCGGAGTAGCCGCGGTCGTAGACGAATTCCAGATGCGGGGTGCGGCCGCTCAGGTACGTCATCATCCGAGGGCCGTTGTCCAGGAAGGCGTCCTGCTTGGCCTGCGGAACCCGGTCGCCCACCACGGATTTCAGATAGACGCGGGCCAGATCGGGGCTGTCCGGCACGCCCTCGCGCACCAGCACGGGGTTGTTCGGGATCCACACCCCGCCGCCGGAGCGCGCCGTGGAACCGCCGAAGCTGCGGCTCTTCTCGATCAGCACCACCGAAAGGCCGCGGTAGGCGGCGGTGAGCGCGGCGGTCATGCCCGCCGCGCCGGAACCGACGACCACCACGTCGTAGGCGGCCTCGGTGGTCTTCTGCTGAGACATCGGTCTGCCTTTCTCGTTCAGTAGCCTGCGCCGGTGAGCATGCCGCCGTCGACGACGACCTCGGTGCCGGTGCAGTAGCCTGCGGCGTCGGAGGCCAGGAAGACCACCGCCTCGGTGACCTCCTCCGGCCTGCCCCAGCGCGGGATCGGCAGTCCGGCGAAGAACTTGTCGCCGTCCACGCCGGAGGAGGCGTTGGCGGTCATCGGCGTGGCGATGCCGCCGGGGTGCACGGAATTCACCCTGATGCCCGCCTTGCCCAGCTCGCGGGAGGCCGATTTGGTGACGCCGCGCAGCGCGAATTTGCTCGCGCTGTAGGCGGAGAGCCCCGCCGCGCCGATGAAACCCTCGACCGAGGAGATGTTGACGATGGAGCCGCCGCCCGCCGCGGTGAGCGCGGGGGCCGCGGTCTTGATGCCCAGCCAGGTGCCGGTCACGTTGACGTTCAGGATGGTGCTGAAATCGGCGAGGCTCATGTCCGCGATGCTCTGGAAGCGCAAGATGCCCGCGTTGTTCACCAGCACGTCGAGCTTGCCGAACGTCTCGGTCGCGGCGGTCACCGCCGCGGTCCAGCCGGCTTCGCTGGTCACGTCGTGGTGCACGTAGTGCGCGGCCGCGCCGAGCTCGGCCGCCAGCTGCTCGCCCTGCTCGTCGAGCACATCGCCGAACACCACCCGTGCGCCTTCGGCGACGAAGCGGCGCACGTGTTCGGCGCCCATCCCGCGCGCGCCACCGGTGATCAGCGCGACCTTGCCTTCGAGTCGACCCACTGCGGTCCTTCCTTTCTGCTGCCTCGCTTCGAAGCTAGGTCTCCGGCATCGGCGCGGGGGTGCGCAGTCTCAGCCAGCGAGACATGCACCTGACCTCCACGGCAGCATCGGAAATATTTCTACTAGGCATATTGAGAAGTGGAGGCAATGCATGAAGTTCTCGATGATCTTCGAGGCGCAGATGACCGACCCGTCGGCCGAGCACGAACGGCAGGTGCTGCGCGACTGCGTGGAGCAGGCCGTGCTCGCCGAGGAGATGGGCTTCGACACCGTCTGGGCCGTGGAGCATCACGGGTTGAAGTGGTACGCGCACATGAGCGCCCCGGAGATCTTTCTCACCTGGGTGGCCGCGCGCACCGAACGCATCAGGATCGGGCACGGCGTGGTCTGCATGCCGTTCAACTTCAACCACCCGGTGCGCGCCGCCGAACGCGCCGCCATGCTCGATGTGCTCTCCAACGGCCGGGTGAACCTGGGCGCGGGCCGCGGCGCGACCCCGCAGGAAACCTCCATGTGCGGCGTCGACCCCGACCGCACCTACCAGGAGGTCGAGGAGTCGCTGCGCATCATCGGCAAGGCCTGGCAGGACCCCGAGGGCGAATTCGAGTGGCACGGTGAGTTGCTCGACATCGACCCGCACCCGATGCTGCCGCGCCCGGTCCAGCTGCCGCACCCGCCGCTGTTCATGGCGTGCACCAAGAAGGACACCCTGAAGCTGGCCGCCGACTACGGAATCGGCGCACTGGTCCTCGGTTTCGCGGGCGTCGAGGAGATCGCCGAACTGCGCCGCACCTACGACCAGGCCATCGCCGAACGGACCGGCGAGAAGTTCGTTTCCACCGTCGTCAACGATCACTTCGCGGCGCTGTGCCCGACGATCGTGCTGGAGGATCGCGAGAGGGCGCAGCAGATCGGCGCGCGCGGCCAGCGGTTCTTCGCGCAGTCGATCAAGCACTGGTACGGCGCGGGCCCGGTGCCGGACGAGGCCGTCGACCCCAACGCCGACGAGCTGGCCGCCATCAAGCAGGCCGCCGACGACCACGTCGCCTACCTGCACGAGGCCAAGATCCCGGTGAAGACCGGCGCGACCTCGGTGTTCAACGCCGAGCACGCCTACGGCTCGCCGGAGGACGCCATCGCCTACGTCGAACGGTTGAAGGCGGCGGGCGCCGACGAGATCCTGTGCCTGATCCAGATGGGCACCGTGCCGCAGGAAGCCTGCCTGGAGACCATCCGGCACTGGGGCGAGACGGTGATTCCGCACTTCCGAGCGAGCGCAGCGAGCCGGAACGGACACTACAGCCGGAAGAACGAGGAGTGAGATGACCTCCCTCGACGGGAAAGTCGCGATCATCACGGGCGCGGCGCGCGGGCAGGGCGAGGCCGAGGCTCGGCTGTTCGTCGAGCTCGGCGCCCGCGTGGTGATCACCGACGTGCTGGCCGACGAAGGCAAGGCCGTAGCCGAATCCCTCGGCGACGCGGCGCGTTTCGTGGCGCACGACGTGAGCAGCGAAGCCGAGTGGGCGGCGGCGGTGCAGACCGCCGAACGCGATTTCGGCCGCCTCGACGTGCTGGTGAACAACGCCGCGATCTACACCACCAAGGCGCTGACCGACACCAGCGCCGAAGAGCTGGAACGGATTCTGCGGGTCAACCTGGTCGGCTCCTTCTTCGGCATCAAGGCCGTGGCCGGTCCGCTGGCCGCCGCGGGCGGCGGGTCCATCGTGAACATCTCCTCGCAGGCCGGTTTGCAGGGCCTGATGGGGCACGCCGCGTACGGCGCCTCGAAGTGGGGTCTGCGCGGACTGACGAAGACCGCGGCGCTCGAGCTCGGCCCCGCGGGCATCCGGGTGAACTCGGTGCATCCGGGTCCGATCCACACGCCGATGATCGGTCACCTCGGATTGAACACCGGTCCGGGGAGCTTCCCGGCGCTTCCGCTCGGGCGCGTCGGCCTGCCCGGCGAGGTCGCCGATCTGGTCGCCTTCCTGGCCTCGGATGCCTCGGCCTTCGTCACCGGCGCGGAACTCGCGATCGATGGCGGCCTGTCCGCCGGACAGTTCATTCCACCCGGCGCGCAGCTGCCGGGCATGGAGTAAGGAGCGGATCGTGCCGTTGAAACCCGAAGCCCGCGCCATCGTGGAGCTGGCCTCGGCCGGCTTCCCGAAGCTCGGCACCGAGGTCTTCGATGCTGCCGAGGCCCGTCGCCTGCTGGCGGCGCGGCCCGCGGCGGCGGTCGAGCCGCTCCCGGTCGGCCGGGTCGAGGAGCGGACGGTGCCGGGGCCGGACGGGGCGCCCGAGGTGCGGGTGCGGATCTACTGGCCCGTCGACGCCGGGCCCGGCCTGCCCGTGGTGGTCTTCTGCCACGGCGGCGGATTCACGATTTGTAGCCTGGACAGCCATGACCGGTTCTGCCGGACGATGACCAACGGCGTCGGTGCGATCGTGGTGTCGGTCGACTACCGCCAGGCGCCCGAGCATCGGTTCCCCGCGGCCGCCGAGGACGCCTACGCGGTGGTGCGCTGGGTCGCCGGCCACGCGGACGAGCTCGGCGGCGATCCCGCCCGAATCTCCGTGGCGGGCGACAGTTCCGGCGGCAATCTGGCCGCCGTGGCGACGCTGATGTCCCGCGACCGCGGCGGGCCCGCGCTGGCGCATCAGCTGCTGATCTACCCGATGCTGGATCCGGCCTGCGACACCGTCTCGTACCGGGACAACGCGGACGGGTACTTCACCACGGCCGCGCACCTGCGGTGGTACTGGGAGCAGTACCTCGGCGATGGCGGCGACCGGGATCACCCCTACGCCGCGCCGCCGCGCGCCGCCGACCTGTCCGGACTACCGCCCGCCCACGTCGTCACGGCGGAGTTCGATCCGCTGCGCGACGAGGGGGAGGCCTACGCCGCCCGGTTACAGGCGGCGGGTGTCCCCACCGAGACGGTTCGCTACGACGGGGAGTTTCACGGTTTCGTGAGCATGGCCGATCACCTGCCGGACGCCGAAGCGGCTGCCGCCGCGGCGTTTTCGGCCGTCCGACGAGCCTTCGGGAGCGACGAATGAGCATCGAACGGATCGGGACGATCCTGCCCACCGACGATCTGCCCGCCACCGTCGCGCTGCTCACCGCGCTGCTCGGCGTCGCGCCCACCTTCGTCGACGGCGATCGATGGGCGCAGTTCGACGTCGGGCCGTCGCGAATCATGGTGGCCGGGTCCGACCGGGAAGGGGACGCGGCCGCGCTGTCGGTCAAGGTCGCCGACCTCGACGCCACCGTCACCGCGCTGCGCGGCGCGGGCGTCGCGCTCGCGGACCCGGTCACCGGACCGCACGAGCGCCGCGCCGCGCTCGAAGCGACGCCGGGCAAGCCGTGGTCGGTCGTGCTGTACGAACCTTATGATTCTGCAAAGATTTAGGGGTGAGCGCGCCGCGAGCGAATCTCCGTCGTGAAATCGGGCGAATCGGACGGGACGCGTTGATATCGTCGCACGATGTCCGACACGCGGGACCCGCAGCTCGACGAGGAGCTGCCTGATGATCGGCAGCGGCCGTCACTCGACACGCTCGAGGTGGACGACGCCGAGCGTCCCGCCCGCGAACTGAGCGGGTGGCCCGAGCGGGTGGTCGCGGTCGCGGCCTTCGCGATCGCGATCCTCGCGGTGTGGCAGGTGTTTCGGCCGCTGCCGCAGGGGAGCCAGTACTACCTGGTGGTGTTCCTCGCGG
The DNA here is from genome assembly GCF_965341865.1 of Nocardia sp. bgisy134. Taxonomy (GTDB): domain Bacteria; phylum Actinomycetota; class Actinomycetes; order Mycobacteriales; family Mycobacteriaceae; genus Nocardia. The sequence goes on along the minus strand of NZ_CBDQZP010000030.1, from coordinate 8,674 downwards.
GCACGCTGCCGCTGGTGTTCCTGGCCTATCGCTCGGGCCTGCGGCTGCTCGACCGGTCCTCCGGGCCGGGCGCGCTGGACTGGGCGCTGGCGGCGCTGGCGCTGGCGGTCTGCCTGTATCCGGTGCTGCCGTTCGACATCGGTTCCGGCGGTGGCGGATACGACGCGTTCCTGGATCGGCAGGGCTTGCTCGATCCCGTGGACGTCGCCATGGGCGCGGTGCTGCTGGTGCTGGTGCTTGAGGCCTGTCGCCGGACCACCGGGTGGGTGCTACCCGTGGTCTGCATGACGTTCCTCGCCTACGGCTACTACGGCGGACTGCTGCCGCAGCAGTGGACCATCGCGCACGCGGGACTGGACTTCGCGCAGATCGTCGACGCGCTGTACAACTCGGGCAGCGGCTTCTATGGCACCCCGCTCGACGTCGCGGCCACCTACATCGTGCTCTTCACCCTGTACGGCGCAGTGCTCGAATTCTCCGGCGCCGCGCAGTTCTTCGTCGATCTGTCGGTCGCGGCGTTCCGCCGCTCGCGCGGCGCGGCCGGGCGCACGGCGGTGGCCTCCGGCTTCCTGCTCGGCACGGTGTCCGGCTCCGGCACCGCCACGGCGGTGAGCGTGGGCGCGGTGACCTGGCCGATTCTGCGGCGCGCGGGGTATCCGCCGGAGCAGGCGGGCGGCATGCTGGCCGCCGCGGGCGTCGGCGCGATCCTGTCGCCGCCCACCCTCGGCGCGGCGGCCTTCATCGTCGCCGAGTATCTCGAGGTCTCCTATGTGACCGTGCTCGGGTGGGCGCTGATCCCGACCGTGCTCTACTACCTGGGCATCCTGCTCGCGGTGGAGATCGACGCCAGGCGGCTCGGCACGCGTCCGGTCGAGATCGGCGGCGCGTCGGCCTGGAAGTTGCTGGCCCGCTTCGGCTATCACTTCCTGTCGCTGATCGTGATCGTGGTGCTGCTGCTCCTCGACGTCAGCGCGACGCGGGCCGTCGTCTACGCCACCGCGCTGGCCTTCTCCCTGTCGTTCCTCGACGCGCGCACCCGCCGCCTGGCCCGTTCGCCGCGAGCGGTCTTCCACGCGCTCGGCAACGGCGTCCGCTCCGCGCTTCCGGTGGTCGCGGTGTGCACCGCCGCGGGCGTGATCACCGCGATGACCACCAAGACCGGGCTCGGCGCCCAATTGGCCGCGCTGCTGGTGCGATTCGCCTCGGCGCTGTCGGACAACCAGACCGTCGTGCTCGCGTGCACCGTGGCCTTCGCCGCGATCGCCCTCGCGCTGCTCGGTCTGGCGGTGCCGGTCACCGCCTCGTTCATCATCGGCTGGGCGATCATCGGGCCCGCGCTGCTCGCGCTGGAGGTGCCCGCGCCCGCGGCGGCCATGTTCGTCTTCTACTACTCGGTGCTCTCCGAGGTCACCCCGCCGACCGCACTGGCCGCGGTCGGCGCGTCGGCCGTCACCGGCGGCCGCACGGTGCCGACCATGTGGCAGGCGCTGAAGTACGCGCTGCCCGCGTTCTTGGTGCCGATCGTGTTCGTGCTCACCGAATCCGGTGAACACCTGCTCGGCACCGGCCCCGCGCTGGACGTGCTGTGGACGAGCGTCGTGGCCTGTGCAGGCGTCGCCGCCCTGGCCGCCGCGAGCGGCGGCTGGCTGCTGGGGATCGGCCCGGCCCCGGCGCCCGCGCGCGTGCTCGCCGGGGCGGGCGGACTGGCGCTGCTGTACCTGGAACCCGCCGCGCTGATCGCCGGGCTCGCCGCGCTCGCGGCCGCCGCCGGGTACACCATGCTCTCCCGAAGGAGGACGAAGTGAGAAGAGTCGCAACGATTGTCGCCGTCGCCACCGTGACGGCCGGACTGCTGGCGGGCTGCGGTGGCCGCCAGGACGCGCCGCGCACCGACGCGGGCGGCACGGTGACCTGCGAGGTGACGCGGGATTCGCGCGTCGGCATCGCGACCGGAAACGCCACCGGCGTCTACTTCGCGCTCGGCAACGCCTACGCCGAGCAGGTCGCGCAGGCCACCGGCGGCACGGTGAAGGCCACCGCGGCGGAGACCGGCGCGTCGGTGCAGAACATCCAGCAGCTGGTGGCGGGCACCTACCAGGTGGCTTTCTCGCTCGCCGACACCGCCGCCGACGCCGTGCTCGGCACGGGCAGCTTCGACGGCAAAAAGCAACCGGTGCAGGCGCTTTCGCGGCTCTACCCGAACTACACGCAGGTGATCGTGCGTACCGGGGCCGGCATCGATTCGGTCGCGGACCTGCGCGGCAAACGCGTCTCCACCGGATCGCCGAAGTCCGGCACCGAGGTCATCGCGCAGCGGGTGCTGACCGCCGCGGGCATCGACCCCGACCGCGACATCTCCGCGCAGCGGCTCGATCTCACCAAGACCGTCGACGGCATGAAAGACGGCTCGATCGACGCCATGTTCTTCTCCGGCGGCCTGCCCACCCCCGGCATCACCGACCTGTTCACCTCGGCGCGCGACAAGGTCCGCTTCCTCGACATCGCCGACCTCGCCCCACGCCTGCGCACCGTGAACCCGGTGTACGAACCGGGCACCATTCCCGCCGCCACCTACGGCTTGCCCGCCGACGCGGCGACCATCGTCGTCCCGAACGTCCTGTTGGTCCGCGACGACCTCGACGCCGACCTGGCGTGCGTGCTCACCAAGACCCTCTTCGATCGCAAACCGCAACTGGAACAGGCGAACTCGGCCGCCAAAGGCATCAGCAGGGATACCGCGCGCGAGACCACGCCGGTGCCGCTGCACCGCGGCGCCGAGCACGCGCTGACCAACTGAGCGCTCGCCGCGTCTGATCGTTCACTGTCGCTGATCCTCGCTCCGCTGATCGGTTACTGCCGCTGAGCGCTCACAGCGCCTGTCGGTCACCGCTGCTGAGTCCTCGCCGCGCCTGATCGTTCACCGGGCGTGATCGTTCACCGCGCCGCGATGGCCGCCGTCAGCGCTCGTGCGGCGGCCAGTGTCGCGGCGATGTAGTCGTCGCGCTGTGGTTTGGTCGTGCCGGTCCGCAGCGGACCGAGCTGCACTTCGAACGCCGCCGATCCGTTCGCGTCGAACACCGGCGCGGCGAGATAGCTCAGCGGTAGGTCGGCGTCGGAGTCCAGCTCGCTCCTGGTGAACGGGCGCGCGGTGAGCGCGGCCAGCTGGCGCAGCGCCCGCGCGCGCAGATTCGGTTGCAGCAGTTCGCTTCCCACGGCCGTGAGCAGATCGGCGAGCAGGTCGACCAGGCCCGCGTCGTCGGCGCGCGGCCGGAACAGCGCGACGCCGCGCTCGCGCACCAGCGTGAGCAAGGCGCTCGCGGTGCGCCGGTCCGGTTCGGCCGTGGTGGCCAGCCAGGTGTTCTGCTCGGCCGCCGAACGCCACGGCATGACCGCCGCGCCCGCCGGGAACTGGAGCGGAATCCGGTGGCCGACAGGGATTCCCGGCACCGTGCGGTCCAGTCCGTGCCGGACGTCGAGCACGGTGAGGTGATCGGGTTCGATGCGGCTCAGCGTCGCACCACAGCCCGTCTTCGCGGTCAGCTCGGTGAGAACCTCGCCGATCCCGCGCGGCAGGCGGGCCGTGGTCAGCGCGACGAGCGCGGGCCCGATGCGATAGCCGCGGTCGGGCACGCGCACCGCCCAGTCCGCGGCGTCGAGTTCGGCGAGCACCGCGGTCGCCGTGGCCCTGGCGATGCCGAGGCGTTCGGCGATGGCGGCGACGGGCAGCGGCTCCGTCGCGCTCGCCAGCAGCGACACGATCTCGACCACGCGACGGGTCGGTGGCGAGGGCGATCGGGGCGCGACTTCGTCGGGCTCGGTGTGCTGCATCGGTCTTCCCCTTGTGCCGGTCCGGTCGTCGAACTTACGATGACGAATATAGGACAATCAGTGTCGAATATTCGACATCGGATCGGAGCGCGCATGATTCTCGATCGGTTTCGCATCGACGGGCAGGTCGCCGTCGTCACCGGCGCCGGACGCGGGCTGGGCAGGGCCATCGCCCTCGCGTTCGCCGAGGCCGGTGCGGACGTGCTCGTCGCGGCCAGGACCAAGAGCCAGCTCGACGAGGTCGCCGAACAGATCGCGGCCGTGGGCAGGCGAGCCCACGTGGTGCCCGCCGACCTGAGCGACGCCGACGCGGCCGCGGGCCTGGCCGCCACGGCGGTGGACCGGTTCGGCAGGCTCGACATCGTGGTCAACAATGTCGGCGGCGCGCTGCCGTGCCCGCTGCTGGACACCACGCCCGAGGCGATGGCCGAGGCGTTCGCGTTCAACGTCGGCAACGCGCACGCCCTGGTGCGCGCCGCGGTGCCACATATCCTGGAAACCGCGGGCGGCGGTTCGATTCTCAACATCACCTCGACCATGGGCCGGTTGCCCGGCCGTGCCTTCGCCGCCTACGGCACCGCGAAAGCCGCTCTCGCGCACTACACCCGGCTTGCCGCGCTGGACCTGAACCCGCGCATCCGCGTCAACGCCATCGCACCGGGCTCGATCCGCACCTCGGCGCTCGAAGTGGTCGCGGCGAACGACGCCATGCGCACCCAGCTGGAGACCAAGACGCCGCTGCACCGCATCGGCGAACCGGAGGACATCGCCGCCGCTGCGCTCTACCTGGTGTCCCCGGCGGGCAAGTACCTCACCGGCAAGGTGCTCGAGCCCGACGGCGGCCTGATCACCCCCAACCTCGACCTCCCGATCCCGGATCTGTGACATGACCTATCGCGTAGTGCAATGGGGCACAGGCAATGTCGGCCGCCACGCGTTGGCGGGCATCATCGCCAACCCCGACCTGGAACTGACCGGTGTGTGGGTATCCGGCGCGAAGGCCGGGACGGACGCGGGAATCCTCGCCGGTCTGGACCGTGCCGTCGGCGTCGCCGCCACCAACGACGTCGACGCCGTCCTGGCCGACCGGCCCGATTGCGTCGTCTACTGCTCGATGACCGACAACCGGCTGCCCGAGGCGATCGAGGACCTGCGGATGCTGCTCGCGGCGGGCGTCAACGTGGTCGCGTGCGCGCCGGTGTTCTTCCAGTACCCGTTCGGTGTGCTGCCGGACGAGTTGCTGAAGCCGGTGCAAGAAGCTGCGGCGCAAGGTAATTCGTCGCTCTGGGTGAACGGCATCGATCCCGGTTTCGCCAACGATCTACTGCCGCTCGCGCTCGCAGGCACCTGCCTGCGCATCGATCAGCTGCGGTGCATGGAGATCGTCGACTACGCCAGCTACGACAACCGCGCGGTCATGGTCGACATCATGGGCTTCGGCAAACCGCTGGACGAGACGCCGATGCTGTTGCAGCCCGGCGTGCTCTCGCTGGCGTGGGGGAGCGTGGTGCGCCAGCTCGCCGCGGGCATCGGCGTGACGCTGGACGCGGTCACCGAGACCTACGAGCGCGTCCCCGCACCCGAATCGTTCGACATCGCCACCGGTCACATCGCCGAAGGCACCGCCGCCGCACTACGTTTCGAGGTCCGCGGCATGATCGGCGAGCGCATCGTCACGGTGCTGGAACACGTCACCCGGCTGCGCCCCGACCTGTGCCCGGACTGGCCCCAGCCCGCCCACCCCGAAGGCTCCTACCGGGTGGAAATCACCGGCGAACCTTGTTACGCCATGGATCTGGTGACCTCGAGCCCGCGCGGCGACCACAACTACGCGACGCTGCTGGCGACGGCCATGCGGATCGTGAACGCGGTGCCCGCGGTGGTTTCGGCCCCGCCGGGGATATTGACCGCACTGAACCTACCGTTGATCACGGCGCCCGCGACGAGGTCTTGATCGGCAGCGTTCCAGGGCGACCGCGCAAAGTGCTCGCGAATCAGCCGCGAGGACCTGGTGGCGTTGGGCAATGAAGTGGAAGGCTCGGAGGCTCAATCCCATAGAGCGGCACACGGTAACGGAGGTAGATCGGCACGCACGTCGTCATCGATGGTGACCATCAGCTCCGGAAAGCCCTGTGCTAGTTGATCTGCCACGTTCTGCGCCTGTTCGGCGCCAGCCTGGTAGTCCAACGTCAGGGTGCCGAATTCGATGTGGATGTGCCGAATACGCCGGGATGGGCGAGGAGTCTCAATGCTGATCACCGTGGCCTACTGGCGGAAGGCACAACTCGGCCATCTGCGATCAGAGTACGGAGTGCAGCGGCTTTGCGCTGGCATTTCTTGGCTCGACAAGCAACGTGGAATTGCATCACCGCATGGGCCTGGTCGATCGTAAAGGGCTGCCTGGGCGCCTGGTGGGTTTCAGGCGGGGTCATGGTGGCGAGTTGATGGATAGCGGGCGTCGCGTCGGGCATTGGGGAGTACCTTCCCTGCGGACAAATGGATCGGTCAAGGCGCCCGGTACCAAGGGCTTTCGCCACCTGCTCCGGCTCACCGGGGCGGGTGCGCCGACCGACGGGGTGCGGCGTCGGCTTGGTACCGGGCACCGTTCAAAAGTGCCCGTTGGTGGTTGGTACGCGGAACCGCGTGATGGTCGGATACTGTTGGCCTAACGTACGCATTTCTCCAGGTCAGGACGCAAATCGTAAGGTAAGGCAATGGTCAGAGGGCGGGCATGGACTGGCTTCGAAGCCGTAGCTCTGCAAGAAGCTATGAGGCGATCGGTTCGGGATTTCGCTGCTTCGCTAGGACTGGAGACGACAACCGTAAACAACTGGCGGACTGGCCTCAGCTCTGTAAAACCGCGTTCGAACACGCAGGCCATCCTGGACACCACGCTCGACTTCAAAGCGACACCCGAAGACCGGATACGGTTCGAACAGATCGTCGCTGAAGGGGAGGCTGCCTGGCGTATCCGGCACCAGCGTCCAGCCCGTCGGCCAACGGATGGAAGCGCGACGCCTGCAGATGACGACATGATCAGCATGCCGCGCACCAGGGACAAGGAAGCGAGTGAGTCGTCGCCCTCATATCAGGGAATCAGTGAAGAGTTGATCACCATACTCGCTCGTGTCCACAAGCTGAGCCGGTCGATCAATCCCGAGATCATTCGGCAGTTGCAAAGCATCACGTGCGAGAGCATCGCCCAGTACGAAACGGTTGATCCCTCCGAGCTTGTTCCGGCACTCGAGAAGCAGCGGGTCTGGCTCGATCAACTCATCGACGAGTGCGGTCATCCGGGACAGCGGGGTCGACTGTTCGAGATCGCATGCGAAACCTCAGGGCTGCTCGGCTATGTCGCTGTGGGGTGCGGGAATTTCTCGCTCGCCCGCGCCTATTGCCTGGAGTCCTTCCAGCTCGGCGAGCATGCGCAGGACAACACTCTCTTAGCATGGGCACGCGGCCTGCAAAGTTTCTGCGAGTACTACGCGGGACAGTACGATAGGGCGCTGCACTACGCGCAAGACGGCCTGACTCATGCTGGATCCGGGCCACAGCGTGCCCGCCTCGCGATCAATGGCGTCGCGCGGGCAATGGGAAAGCTCGGCGATATAGAGGGTGTGCATCGCGCGGTCGATCAGGCCTACGAACACTTGACGAACAGCGGTGCGCCGGAGGGGGTTCCCTCCAGCATCTCGCTCGAGAGTTACAGCTCGGCACAAGTGGCCGGCAACGCAGCCACCTCGTATCTCTCTTTGGCGATGCCGGACAAGGTCGAACAGTATGTGGAGCTTGCTTTGCCCGAGATGAATGACACGAACTCGCCGTGGGGTCGTTCGCTCGTCATGATCGACTTGGCTCGGTCGCAAGTTCTAGCGAAAGACGCTGACTTGGATTCCGCGGCGGGGATCATGCTCGACGCCCTCCACGTGTCGCCGGGTAAGCCGATGCTGCAAGTCCGCCGCCGAGGCTCCGAGTTCGTGAAAGATGCCGCGGCCAGGTGGGGAGAATCGGCACAATTGCGTGCTGTACGCGAGGCGTTGGCGAGTATGAATAGCCTTGGTGGACCCAATGAATAGTGCGGACGATGAACGGCGCGATCGTCGCGCAGGAACCCTGGGCTACTACTGGTTCATCACTTTCGAGCATGCCTCGGACCTCCACTCGCTGACCGAAGAGTGCCAACAAGCGATAGGAACTACGTACTTCTATCCCGTCTCCAGGGAGGGTCTGCATCTAACGCTGGACCGAATCTCATACAGCGGAGTGCATGCACCGAAGCAGCTTGATTTGATAGTCACCGCTGCTCGCCGCGTCGGCCAGGATCAATCACCCTTTATGATGACGATTGAGCAGCTCAGTAACCTACGTGGTGCAATCGGATTCAAGGTGTCGCCAGCCGAGCGGGTGCGAGGCCTTCGCGACGCGCTACGTTCGGCAACCTTATCTGTCTTCCCCGAGGCGCCAATAAAAGACTCGGCATCTGATCCACATGTAACGGTGGCTTACCCAGCCAGCGAAGATCTTTCGGCAATGGCTGCTGCGACGTCTGAAAGAGCAAGCACCATGATCCGCAGGGTTGACGTAAAGGTAGCGGAGGTTGTCATGGTCCTGCTCGAACGCCGCCAACACGGGTACTGGTGGAAAGCGATAGCCCGAATTCCGTTGGCGGGTTGACGAGGTGATGGAAGTCCTCGACGCCGCATGACGGCATGGGCGTGCGCCCTATTGATCGCGGTGTGGCTGCTCCGGACAGCGCCGTAGCCGGCTAGGGTGCGTCCTCAAAGTTGTTGTGGCTGATCTGCTTTGTGAGTGGTGAGGGTCTGCTTTGATGTCGCGTTGTGGTGCT
>NZ_CBDQZP010000029.1:0-74714 GCF_965341865.1 Nocardia sp. bgisy134 | reverse complement strand
CTTAACCCCGATCAATCGGTGAGGCAACTTTTACAGCTTAGCGCGGCCAGTAACCCGAAACCAAATCGGGGTCCCAATCGAGCTAGTGTGACCGTCAGGCGCTCCTCGTACTACCTCGTTTCCCGGTCCGCGCCCAGCCTCTCGGCTTGGCGTCTCGGCTCCGGGTCGGTGTCCGTGTCGCTCTGACTTGAATAAAGTTACGTGTCTGCGTTCACGATGTCAAATCGCCTGGTCAATACGGGTTTTCGACGACCGGAGATCAACACCGCCTGCGGACAAGATCGTTCTGGACCGCGGACAAGATCAATCCGGCGCCCCGACCCGCTCCACCAAACCGCCCAATGCCTGCAGCTGCTCTACGAAATTGGGGTAACCGCGGTCGATATGGAAGACGTCGTGCACCTCGGTGGTGCCGTCGGCGACCAGACCCGCGAGCACCAGACCCGCGCCGGCCCGAATATCCGACGACCACACCGGCGCGCTGGAAAGCCGCGGAATACCGCGCACCACCGCGTGGTGACCGTCGGTGCGGGCGTCGGCGCCCAGCCGGATCATCTCCTCCACGAAACGGAACCGCGCCTCGAAGATGTTCTCGGTGATCATCGACGTGCCGTCCGCGATGGCGGCAAGGCCGATGGCCATCGGCTGCAAATCGGTCGGGAAACCGGGGAAAGGCAGGGTCGAGAAGTTCACCGCGCGCGGACGCTCCGGCTGTACGACACGGAAGCCGTCCAGGTCGAAGGAGATTCGCGCGCCGGCCGAACGCAGCTTGTCCAGCACCAGTGAAAGGTGCTTCGGGTTCACGCCGGTGACGCGCACGTCGCCCATCGTCATGGACGCGGCGATCCCCCACGTCGCGGCGACGATGCGGTCGCCGATCACCCGGTGATCGGTCGGGCGCAGCCGCTTCACGCCTTGGATGGTGAGCACCGAGGTACCCGCGCCGCTGATCCGGGCGCCCATCTGCACCAGCATGTTGCACAGGTCGACGATGTCGGGCTCGCGCGCCGCGTTGTCGATGACCGTCTCGCCCTCGGCCAGCACCGCGGCCATGAGGATGTTCTCGGTGGCGCCGACCGAGGGGAAGTCCAGCCGGATCCGCGCGCCCTGCAGTTCGTCGGCGCGCGCGACGACGCAGCCGTGCTCGATCTCGCTCGTCGCGCCGAGCAGGCGCAGGCCTGCCTGGTGCATGTCGAGCGGACGGGAACCGATCGCGTCGCCGCCGGGCAGCGCGACCACCGCGCGCTTGCATCTGGCCATCAGCGGACCGAGCACGCACACCGAGGCGCGGAACTGCGTCACGGCGGGGAAGTCCGCGTGGTACTTCGGTTCCGCGGGCGTGGTGATGGTGACCACCGAACGGTCGCCAGGTGCGTCGTCCGAGATGACGACCTCGCACCCCAGCCCGCGCAGCACCTCGGCCATCAGCGGCACATCGAGAATGTCGGGGCAGTTCGTGATCGTCGACGTGCCCTCGGCAAGCAGGGCTGCGGCCATCAGCTTGAGGACGCTGTTCTTAGCGCCTCCTACCGCGACCTCGCCGACGAGCCGATTGCCCCCGGTGACCAGAAACCGTTCGCTCACACTGGGTAGCTTATCCACCGTCGACGATGCGCACGCGCGTGTACGCGATCCCGGTGTGCTCCGACACGATCCGAAGGGGCGATATCCCGGCTATTTCTTGCCGCCACCGGGCTGCCACAGAATGTCGCCCTCGGGATTGGTGTACCGGCTCAGGATGAAGAGCAGGTCCGAGAGCCGATTGAGGTACTTCGCCGGGAGAACGCTGGTGTCCTCGGGATGCGCCGCGACGGCCGCCCACGCGGAGCGTTCGGCGCGCCGGGCCACGGTGCGCGCGGTGTGCAGCAGCGCGGCGAGCGGAGTGCCGCCCGGCAGAATGAACGAATTCAGCGGCGCCAGTTCGGCATTGAACTCGTCACACCAGCCTTCCAGCCGGTCGATGTAGTCCTGGGTGATGCGCAGCGGCGGATACTTGGGTTCGGCCACCACGGGGGTGGAGAGGTCGGCGCCCGCGTCGAACAGATCGTTCTGGAGCTGGCGCAGCACCGTCAGAAGGTGCTCGTCCGGCGCGCCGAGGGCGATCGCGACCCCGATGGCCGCATTGGCTTCGTCGCAGTCCGCGTAGGCGACCAGGCGGGAATCGGTCTTCGACACACGCGAGAAATCGCTGAGCCCGGTGGTTCCGTCGTCACCGGTCCTGGTGTAGATCCGCGTCAGATGAACACTCACGACGCGTCCTCGCTGACGCTCGGCCACGTCGCGCGCGTTGGCACGCTGTGTCGATGAATCACTCGCTGACGCTCGCTCATGCGATTCTCCGCTCGCTATAGACCAGGCATACGGCGGGTGCGGTCCGACGGGCGGGATTCCACCCAGGACAGGAAGGCCGCGCGGGCGCCGCGGTCGAGCGCGAGTTCGTAGTTGCCCTCGGCGTCGGCCACCTCGGTGACGATGATTTCGTCGGTCATGATGTCGTATTCGTCGCCGCGGGGTCCGCGACGGTCACCGACCTCGATGCCACGGCGCCGAATGGTGGCGTCCGGGCCCAGCTTGAGACTGGTGAGTTTGAAGAAGACGAGACGGTCCTCGTCGTAGCGAATGAGACCGTGCCGCCAGCCCTGGCCGCCGTTCGCGGGCAGCACACGCAGGATCGCGGCGGTCCCGCCGCGGCGCAGCATGATCAGTCGGTAGACGGAGATCAACGCCAATGCGACCAGCAGCAGCACCAGAATGATCAAGACAACCATCCCGGTTTGCAATGCTGTCCGTCCTTTCGCTCGGCATCCGCGTCACGAACCGCGGCGGATACCCATCCGTTGCGACATTCAAACACGAGTCTACAAACGGGTGAGCACCTGGGGCTGAATACCATTGTCGGCGGCGAAGATACCTTCGCCGCCGACAATGGGGATGTACACGACCCGTCAGGGTCTTCAGGCGTTCGCGACCTGCTCCACCGCGCGCACACGGGCCTGCGCCGCGCGCTGCTGTTCCTCGGTGGCGGACGTGTCGGCCAGCACCTTGCGTGCCTCCTCGACGTCCACCTCACCGGCGAACTCGGCGGACTCGGCCAGGACCCGCACCGTGGTGGCGGTGACCGAGAAGAAACCGCCGTGCACGGCGGCAACGATCCGCTCGCCATCGGTGGACACGATGTTCACGGTGCCGCCCTCGACCAGCTGGCCGAGGAGCGGCTCGTGGCCCGGCATGATGCCGATCTGGCCCTCGGTGGTCTGCGCGCTGACGAACGACGCCTGTCCGGACCAGAGCAGTCGCTCTACGGCGACGAGATCGACTGACATTTCTGCCATCGGTGACTACTTTCCGGCGATCTTCTTCGCGGCCGCCTCGACGTCGTCGAGACCACCGCAGGAGTTGAACGCCTGCTCCGGGTAGTGGTCGAACTCGCCCTTGCAGACCCGGTCGAAGTCGTCGATGGTCTGCTCCAGCGGCACGACCGAACCCACCTGACCGGTGAACTTCTCGGCCACGATGAAGTTCTGGCCGAGGAACTTCTCCAGACGACGGGCGCGGCCGACGAGGACCTTGTCCTCTTCGGAGAGCTCGTCCATACCGAGGATGGCGATGATGTCCTGCAGTTCCTTGTACTTCTGCAGGATCCGCTTCACCTCGTTGGCCACGGCGAAGTGCCGGTCGCCGACGATCGAGGCCTCCAGGATGCGGGAGGTCGAGGTCAGCGGGTCGACGGCCGGGTAGATGCCCTTCTGCGAGATCGGGCGGGAGAGCTCGGTCGTCGCGTCGAGGTGGGCGAAGGTGGTCGCCGGGGCCGGGTCGGTGTAGTCGTCGGCGGGCACGTAGATGGCCTGCAGCGAGGTGATCGACCGACCACGGGTCGAGGTGATGCGCTCCTGCAGCTCACCCATCTCGTCGGCCAGCGTGGGCTGGTAGCCGACGGCGGAGGGCATACGGCCGAGCAGGGTCGACACCTCGGAACCGGCCTGGGTGAACCGGAAGATGTTGTCGATGAAGAGCAGCACGTCCTGGTGCTGCACGTCGCGGAAGTACTCGGCCATGGTGAGGGCCGAGAGGGCGACGCGCATACGGGTGCCCGGCGGCTCGTCCATCTGACCGAAGACGAGGGCGGTGTCCTGGAGGACGCCCATCTCCTCCATCTCCAGGCGGAGGTCGGTGCCCTCACGGGTGCGCTCACCGACGCCCGCGAACACGGAGGTGCCGGAGAACTCACGCGCGATACGGGTGATCATCTCCTGGATCAGAACGGTCTTGCCGACACCGGCACCACCGAACAGACCGATCTTGCCGCCCTTCACGTACGGGGTCAGCAGGTCGATGACCTTGATGCCGGTCTCGAGGATCTCGGTCTTGCCCTCGAGCTGGTCGAAGCTCGGTGGCTTGCGGTGGATGCCCCACTGCTCGCCGTCGCGGCCGGTGCCCGGCGCGTCGAGGCAGTCGCCGAGGGCGTTGAAGACGTGGCCCTTGACGACGTCACCGACGGGCACCGAGATCGGCTTGCCGGTGTCGGTGACGGTCGCGCCGCGGACCAGGCCGTCGGTCGGCTGCATCGAGATGGTGCGCACGATGTTGTCGCCGAGGTGCTGGGCGACCTCGAGGGTCAGGGTCTTGGCCACCGACGCGAGCTTGATGTCGGCGTTCAGAGCGTTGAAAAGCTCGGGGATCGCGCCACGCGGGAACTCGACGTCCACGACGGGGCCGATGACCCGGACGACGCGGCCTGCGGCGGCGCCGGTCCGGCTCGTGTTGTCTTGAGTGACAGCTGCGGTCATTTGGATTGGTTCTCTTCCTGCGCTTCTAGTCGCGGTCCGAGCTCGACGCCAGCGCGTTCACGCCGCCGACGATTTCGCTGATTTCCTGCGTGATCTGGGCCTGCCGCACCGAGTTCGCCTCGCGCTGAAGCACGCTGGCGAGTTCGTTGGCGTTGTCGGTGGCCGCCTTCATTGCGGTGCGCCGAGCCGCGGACTCGGATGCCGCTGCCTCGAGCAACGACGCGTAGATACGCGTGTTCACGTACTTCGGCAGCAGCGCCGCCAGTAGTACATCAGCGTCGGGCTCGAATTCGTACTGCGCCTGCGGTTCGGCGGTGGGCGAATCGGAGAACGAGTCCGCGCCCATGTCGAAGTTCTCGTCGACGAAGCTCACCTGGATAGGCGCCAGCCGGCGCACCTCCGGGGTCTGCGTCAACATCGACACGAACCGCGTGTACACGATGTGCAGCTCGTCGACGCCCTCGATGTCGCCGGTCCCGTGGGGATGCGGCACCTGGCCTTCCGAGCCCGCCATGAACGCGTCGACCAGGTGGTGGCAGGCCGCCGAGGCGTCGGTGTACTTCGGTTGCTGTGAGAAACCGGTCCACGACGAGACCAGCGGGCGGTTACGGAAGGTGTAGTACGTCAGGCCCTTGTTGCCCATCACGTACAGCACCGGCTCCTTGCCCTCGCCGCGCAGGGTGGTCATCAGCTCTTCGGCGCGCTTGAGCACGTTGGAGTTGTAGCCACCGCACATGCCGCTGTCACTGGTGATCACCAGCACGGCGGCGCGACGCGGGTTGGGGCGCTCGGTCAGCAGCGGGTGGGAGAGGTTCTTCGACGCGCTCGCGAGCTCGGCGAGAACCTTGGTGATCTCCTCCGCGTACGGCTTGGCGGCCGCGACCCTGGCCTGGGCCTTGGAGATTCGCGAGGTCGCGATCAGCTCTTGGGCCTTGGTGATCTTCTTGATCGAATTCACACCACGAATGCGGGAGCGCAATTCACGCAAGCTTGCCACGGTTCACACTCCCTTCATTCGCCAGATTCCAATAGCGCATTGCTCGCCCGATTACTTCTCGACGTGCTTGCGGGTGACGGACAGCGACTCGACCTCTTCGTGGTCCAGCTCGCCCGCCTCCGCCTCGTTCACCACACGGCTGCCGTCGGAGGCGAGGAAGCCCTGCTTGAACTTGTCGGTGGCCGCCTTGATGGCGTCGCCGTTCTCGGCGTCGAGGACCTTGCCGCCCTCGATCGACTTGAACGCGTCGGCCGCGCTGCGGTGCAGGTCCTCGATCAGCTCCACGTTGAAGCGGCGGATGTCGGCGACCGGAACCGAGTCGTAGTAACCGGCGTCGACCAGGAAGATCGACACGATCTGGTCTTCGACCGCGACCGGGGAGTACTGGTCCTGCTTGAGCAGCTCCACCCAGCGGGCGCCGCGCTCGAGCTGCGCCAGCGAGGCGGCGTCGAGGTCGGAGGCGAAGGCGGAGAACGCCTCCAGCTCGCGGTACTGCGCCATTTCCAGACGCAGCGAACCGGCGACCTTCTTCATGCCCTTGGTCTGGGCGGCGCCACCGACACGGGAGACCGAGGTACCGACGTTGATCGCCGGGCGGACACCCTTGTTGAACAGGTCGGACTCGAGGAAGACCTGGCCGTCGGTGATGGAGATGACGTTGGTCGGGATGAACGCCGAGACGTCGTTGGCCTTGGTCTCGATGATCGGCAGACCGGTCATCGAGCCGGCGCCCATCTCGTCGGAGAGCTTGGCGCAACGCTCGAGCAGACGGGAGTGCAGGTAGAAGACGTCACCCGGGTACGCCTCGCGGCCCGGCGGGCGACGCAGCAGCAGCGAGATGGCGCGGTAGGCCTCGGCCTGCTTGGTCAGGTCGTCGAACACGATCAGGACGTGCTTGCCCTGGTACATCCAGTGCTGGCCGATGGCCGAGCCGGTGTAGGGGGCCAGCCACTTGAAGCCGGCGGAGTCGGAGGCCGGGGCCGCGACGATGGTGGTGTACTCCATCGCGCCGTGCTGCTCCAGCGCGGCCTTCACGCCCGCGATGGTGGAACCCTTCTGGCCGATGGCGACGTAGATGCAGCGCATCTGCTTGGTGGGGTCGCCGGACTCCCAGTTGGCCTTCTGGTTCAGGATCGCGTCGATGCAGACGGCGGTCTTGCCGGTCTTGCGGTCGCCGATGATCAGCTGACGCTGGCCGCGGCCGATCGCGGTCAGGGCGTCGATGGCGGTGATGCCGGTGGCCATCGGCTCCTCGACCGGCTGGCGCTCCAGCACGGACGCGGCCTGCAGCTCCAGCACACGACGCTCGTCGGCCTCGATCTCGCCGAGGCCGTCGATCGGCTGACCGAGCGGGTTCACCACGCGGCCGAGGAACTTGTCGCCGACGGGAACCGAGAGCACGTCACCGGTGCGGCGGACCTGCTGGCCCTCTTCGATCTCGGCGAACTCGCCGAGGATGACCGCACCGATCTCGCGGTCCTCGAGGTTCAGCGCCACGCCGAGCACGCCGCCCGGGAACTCGAGCAGCTCGTTGGCCATAGCCGAGGGCAGGCCGCTGACGTGCGCGATGCCGTCGCTGGTGTCGGTGACGACACCGACTTCTTCGATGGACGTCTGGGGGGTGTAGCTCTGGGTGTAGCTCTCGATCGCGCTACGGATCTCGTCGGAGGAGATCGTCAGCTCCGCCATGTTCTTCCTGCTCTCGCTGTAAGGGTCTCGAATGTCGGTGGTTGGCGCCGGGGCCGGCTGAGCCGGGCTACGCCAGTTCGCGGCGCAGCCGCTCCAGTCGGCCGGTGGCGCTGCCGTCGATCACGTCGTCACCGACGCGCACGACCAGCCCGCTCAGCAGGCTCTGGTCGACCTGCACGTGCACCGTGATCGGCTTGCCGTAGATGCGCTGCAGAGAGGCGGCCAGCCGCTCCCGCTGCTGCGGCGTCAGGGCGATCGCGGCACTCACGTGCGCGACGATCTGGTCACGCCGGGCGGCGGCCAGGTCGGACAACTCGTCGAAGGCCACGCCGATGCCGTTGCGCTGCCGGGCCACCGCCTGCTCCGCGAGGGTCACGGTGATGGACTCGGCCTTGCCGGACAGCAGGCCGGCGACCAGCTCGCGCTTGGCCGACGCCGGCTTGCCGCGGTCCGAAAGAGCCTGGTCCAGCTCGGGGTTGTCGGCCACGATGCGGCCGAGCCGGAACAGCTCGTCCTCGACCGCGTCGAGCCTGCCGCTGTCGGCGGCCGACTCCAGCAGAGCCTCCTGCCCGAGCAGCACCAGAGTGTCGACCAGGTCGGAGGTCCGCGACCAGTCCTGGGCCACCGCGGTGGTCAGCACCGCCAGGGTGGCAGGGCTGACCTTGCCGCCGAAGACCCGCTCGCTCAGCTCGGCGCGCACCGAACCGGGCACCGACACGTCCGCGAGCGCAACACGCAGCGAACGCTGGTCGTCCAGAACGGCGACAGCGGCGAACAGTTCCGAGCCCGTCGTGGCGGCAACACTGTCGCTTCCGGTCAGAGCGGCCCGAAGCGCCTCCCGGGACCGGGAGCTGGCCTCGCGGCTCGCTGCGTACATGCTTCTCACTTTCGCTGTATCCAATCTCGTCTGGACGGGACGGCCTGCGTGGTTACGCTCCGCTTCCGCCTCCGGCCGTTGACCCGCTCAGACATGGTTACCTTCCGACCCCGATACCGGCGTCGGTCTCGTCGAGTTCGCTCAGGAACTTCTCGATCGAGGCCGCCTGCTTGGCTTCGTCCGAAACCGACTGACCGATGATCTTCTCGGCCAGGTCGACGGCCGTGCGGCCGACTTCGGAGCGCAGTTCGGTGAGGATCTGCTGGCGCTGGGCTTCCAGCTGGGCGTGGCCCGAGGCCACGATGCGGTCGCTTTCGGCCTGGGCCTCCGAGCGCATCTGCGCAAGGATCTGCTGGCCCTGGGTGCGCGCGTCCTCACGGATGCGCGCGGCCTCGAGGCGGGCGTCGGCCAGCTGCTGCTGATACTGCTGCAGCGTGAGCTGTGCCTCTTCCTGCGCGGCCTCGGCCTTGGCGATACCGCCTTCGATCTTGTCGGCACGCTCGTCGAGCACCTTGGTCAGGCGCGGGATGACGTACTTGTAGAACAGCACCGCGATGATCGCGACGCAGACCACCGACCAGACGATGTCGTACGTTTCGGGGACGAGAGGATTCACATCCTCTCCGCCCTCTGCTGCGAGTACTGCGAACTCGTACATCGGAATCAGAAGATGAAGCCGGCGACGAGGCCGATCAGGGCCAGCGCCTCGGTGAACGCGATACCGAGGAACATGTTGGTACGGATCGTGCCCTGCAGCTCGGGCTGACGGGCGATACCCTCGATCGCCTTACCGACGACGATGCCGACGCCGATGCCCGGGCCGATGGCGGCCAGGCCGTAGCCGACGGCGCCGAGGCCCTTCAGAGTCGACTCGGTGGCAGCTTCCTGGGCCAGGTACGAGAGGCTCATGAGTCTTCTTTCCCTTTCTGTTGCTCACCCGCCGGTTGGCGCGGTGTAGCAGGTCTTCAGTGATTGGTAATGCGGTCAGTGAGAATCTGCGTGCTCGGCGAGGCCGATGTACACGGCGGTCAGCAGCGCGAACACGTAGGCCTGCAGGAAGATGACCAGCATCTCGAACAGCGTGAACCCGAGTCCCGCCAGCAGCGAGAACGGCGAGAACACCTTCATCCACGCGGCGGCGTCGAACAGGAAGAACCAGGTCGCGCTGAAGAACAGCACCAGCATGATGTGGCCGGCCAGCATGTTCGCCATGAGTCGGACGGTCAGCGTGAACGGACGCAGGATGAAGGTCGAGACGAACTCGATCGGAATCAGCAGGACGTGCAGGGCGGGCGGCACGTTCGGCACCACGATGCTGCTGCGCAGGTAGGTGAAGAACCCGTACTTCTTGATGCCCACGTAGTTGAACGCGATGTAGGCGATCGCGGCCAGCACCAGCGGCATGCCGATTCGCGCGTTCGAGGAGATGTTCAATCCCGGAATGATGCCGGAGAAGTTCAGAAAGAGGACCGTGAAGAAGATCGTCGCGATGAGCGGGAAGAACTTGCGTCCGGTTTCCTTGCCGAGGACCTCTTCGGAGATCTGCTCCTTGACGAAGACCAACCCGATTTCGGCGACATTCTGTAGGCCGCGCGGAATGATTCGGGGACTCCGGAATGCCAGCAGCATGACAGCGACCAGCACTGCGGTCATCAGCAGCCGGACCAGCATCAAACGATCGAGTTCGAACGGCGTTCCCTCGAACAGCACAGCTGGAGGGAAGAAGTCGGTTAGCGACGGCGCGTGGAACTCACCCGACGCCAAAGTGGTGACGCTCAGCGTTCTCTCCCGTGTTCGGGCCGCGGGTACGGTCATTCCCGCGGTTCGATCGGACATTGACGATCAATTTGGGTCGACTCAGGTCGGCTCGAAGTTCGTCAGCAGCTGCGCGGCAATACCGCTCGGGCGGCGTCTGTACGTGTGTCGGCGACATCGTCGACATGCAGAACCGGAACCCTCGGAGCCCGGCACGGCAGTAAGCATAGCGGTACTCGGAGGGATCGTGGGGATCCCCCCTCGCTTGGTCGCTTGCTTACCAACACTTTACCAAGTTATCTACGACGCTGTGTAGGGGGGTGAGTCAATCCTGTTCGGGAGCCGGATCCGGGTCGCCCGCGGTGGTCGAGACATACGGAACCTTCTGTCGCAGAACGCCGTACGTCTCCGCGCCGAGCACGATGAGCAGGGAACCGATGACGGTCAGGAACAGCGCCATCCGGTTGTAGAAATCGAACTGGTTCAGCACCGCGACGGCGATGAGCACCAGCAGCACCTTGCCTGCCCAGCTGGCCAGCATGACCAGGCCCGCCGTGCTCGGCGGCAGCTTCGCGCCGAACAGCACCACAGCCGCGGTGGTGAGGATGAACACGCCGCCGATGGCCGCGCCGAGCAGCGCACCCCACAACCCGGGCAGCCCGGCGACAGCGGTCGCGATCGAGGCGCTCAGTACCACCAGTACCGCCAGCCCGATCAGGCCGTAGCGCAGCGCCGACTTCAGCGGCGCGTCGGGACCGGGGACCGGGTTCGGAGTAAAGCTCACGGGTGCGACTTTACTCAGCAGCCTGATGATCGGCCGCAGACTCCCCGCGCCGCAGCCCCGGAATGGCGGTCACCACGAGCGCGAAGACGAGGCCCGCCGCCATCAGCAGAACCACGATTCTGCGGTCCATCAAGGAGGTGCCGACGGCGCCGAATGCAAGCACACCGACCCACAAATAGATCAACAGCACCACGCGCCGGTGGGAATGGCCGATCTGCAGCAAACGGTGATGCAAGTGCATTTTGTCCGGGGTGGAAAAACTCACTCCGGCGCGCACTCTGCGCACGATCGCCAGCAGCAGATCCAGCACCGGAATGAACATCACGGCGCCCACCAACAGCAGCGGCGAAAGCAGACCCACGATGTCGCGCGGACCATAGCCTTGCAGCGGAATTCGGCCCGACGCGCCGGTGGAAACCGAGGCCAGCATCAGGCCGATCAGCATCGATCCGGAGTCGCCCATGAATATCTGCGCCGGCTGGAAATTGTGCGGCAGAAATCCCGCGCACGCACCCGCGAGCGCCGCCGCGAGGAGGGCGGGCGGATAGGTGTTCACGTCGCCGCCCTGCTCGTAGAGCAACCCCACGGAGAACACGAAAACCGCCGCCGCGCAGATGAAGCCGAGCCCCGCCGCGAGGCCATCCAGGCCGTCGACGAAGTTCATGGCGTTGATCAGCGTCACAGCCACCGCCACGGTCACCAGACCGCCCTGCAAGGCGTCCAGCACCACCGTGGAATTGTTGAACGGGTTGTAGATGACGTACCAGCTCAGGCCCATCACGGCCATGACGCCTGCCGCCGTCACCTGTCCCGCGAATTTGGTGAGCGCGTCGAGTCCCCAGCGGTCGTCGACGATGCCGACGATCACGATGATGGTGGCCGCCACCAGCACCGCGGGAATGTCGATCGCGTAGTCGAAGCCGCGGCGCAGCGCGGGCAACTGGTGCGCGAAGAGCACCGCCGCCACTACGCCGATGTACATGCCGACACCGCCCATCCGCGGGATCGGCTTGACGTGCACGTCCCGCTCGCGCGGCACCGCGACCGCGCCGAACGAGATCGCGAGCAGCCGGATGCCGCCGGTGGCGAGGAAGGTCACCGTGGCCGAGATCAACAGGACGAGCAAGAGCTCGCGCAGCGGAACGACCGAGCCGGAGCCGGAAATCATGCGACCTTTCTCCCGCTCACCGCGCGGGGGTGTTGGTCAGCTCGTCCGGCGACATGCCGAGCACCTCGGCGATCTCGGCCACCGGGACCGCGCCCTCGCGCAGCACGCGCGGCTGGTCCGCGGTGAGATCCACGATGGTGGAGGCGACCGCGTGCGCGGCGGGGCCGCCGTCGAGGTACACGCCGACCAGGCTGCCGAGCTGCTCACGCGCTTCGGCGGCGGTCTTCGCCGGCGGTTGACCGGAGACGTTGGCGCTGGACACGGCCAGCGGGCCCACCTCGCGCAGCAGATCGAGCGCGACGGGGTGCAGCGGCATCCGCAGCATCACCGTGCCGCGCGTGTCACCGAGATCCCACGCCAGCGAAGGCGCTTGCTGCACAACGAGACTCAGACCACCCGGCCAGAACGCACGGATCAGCTCGCGCGCCTGCGGGCGCACCGAGAAGACCAGTCCGTCGATGGTGTGCCACGACCCGACCAGCACCGGCACCGGCATGTCCCTGCCGCGGCGCTTGGCCGCCAGCAGCTCGCTCACCGCGGTGGCATCGAAAGCGTCGGCCGCCAAGCCGTACAACGTGTCGGTGGGCATCACCACCAGCCGCCCGGATTTCAAGGCGCTGGTCGCGGCGGACAGTCCGGCGGCGCGCGAGTCGGGATCCGCGCAGTCGTAGACGGTACTCACGGCCCCCATCCTGGCACATGGGGCAGGTGGGGCATCAGGTGCGGGTGGCGACGACGAAGCGGGGTTTGCCTGCAAGGTCGGGGTGTTCGACGACGTCGGCGAAATCGCCGGTGTCCGCGAGGAGCGTGGCGAGGGCGGAGCCGTTGGTGTCGTCGTGCTCGATGGCGGTCGCGCCGCCCGGACGCAGCAGGCGAGTGATGTTGGGCACCATCCGCCGGACGACGTCCAACCCGTCGGGACCACCGAACAGCGCCAGGTGCGGGTCGTGGTCGGCGACCTCGGGGTCGAGCACCGCGCCTTCGGGGATGTAGGGCGGGTTGGACAGCAGCAGGTCGACGCGGCCGTTCAGCTCGGTGAGCAGGTCCGGATCGGTGACATCGTCGGCGTAGAGGGTGATCGGGGTGTCGCCGTCGGCGATCCGGTCGTCGGCATTGCGGCGAGCCCATTGCAGGGCTGCGGGATCGATCTCGATCGCGTGCACCTGTGCGTCGGGCCGCGCGTGCGCCACCGCCAGCGCGAGCGCTCCCGAACCCGCGCAGAAATCGATGACGATCGGCTGATGATCGTGCGGCAGCGCTTCCAAATACGCCAGCGCCCAAGCGAAGAGCAACTCGGTCTCCGGCCGCGGCACGAAGACGCCAGGGCCGACCGCGAGATCGATCTCCCCCATCGGCGCGACGCCGGTCAGATGCTGCAACGGAATGCGCTGGGCGCGCCGGTCGACCAGCGCGCGATAGTCCGCGACGAGCACCGGATCCACCAGCGGCACCAAGGCCAAACGAGTCCGCTCGACCCCGAGCAGATGCGCGGCGAGCTGCTCGGCATCCGCCCGCGGACTCGGCACACCCGCGGCCTGCAATTGTTCGACGGCTTCATTGATCACTGAACGCAGAGACACGCGACCCACCACCCCACTCTCGCCGATTTCGGATGCGCCCATTGTTCACTTCCCGGAATCGGTACTTCGGACGCCACACAGAGCCGGTACGGAACTGTGTGCGGCTTATTCGGCCGCCATGCGGGCCTCGCGGTCGGCCTTGCCGAGTGCGTCGAGGAGGGCGTCGAGGTCGCCGTCGAGGACCGCGTCGAGGTTGTGGGATTTGAAGCCGATGCGGTGATCGGTGATCCGATTCTCCGGGAAGTTGTAGGTGCGGATGCGTTCGGAACGGTCCACGGTGCGGATCTGGCTGGCGCGACCGGCCGCGGCCTCCTGGTCGGCCTGCTCCTCGGCGAGCGCCTGGAGGCGCGCCGCGAGCACCTGCATGGCGCGGGCCTTGTTCTGCAGCTGGGAGCGTTCGTTCTGGCAGGTCACGACGATGCCGGAGGGCAGGTGCGTGATGCGAACGGCCGAGTCGGTGGTGTTCACGCCCTGGCCACCCTTGCCGGACGAGCGATAGACGTCGACGCGCAGATCGGACTCGTCGATCTGCACCTCCTCGACCTCGTCGGGCTCCGGGTAGATGAGCACGCCCGCGGCCGAGGTGTGGATGCGTCCCTGCGATTCGGTCACCGGTACGCGCTGCACCCGGTGCACGCCGCCCTCGAACTTGAACCGGGACCACACGCCGTCGCGCACCGCGTCGCGGCTCTTGATGGACAGCGTGGCGTCCTTGTATCCGCCGAGGTCGGAGACGGTGGCGCCGAGCACCTCGACCTTCCAGCCGTGCCGCTCGGCGTAACGGATGTACATGCGGGCCAGGTCCGCGGCGAACAGCGCGGACTCCTCGCCGCCCTCGCCGGACTTCACCTCGAGCACGACGTCGTCGCCGTCGTGCGGGTCGCGCGGGGCGAGCAGGTCGGCCAGCGCCTGTTCGAGTTCTTCCACCTCGCGCCGCAGATCGGGGATCTCGGCGGCGAAGGCTGGGTCGTCATCGGCCAGTTCCTGCGCGGCGGCCAGATCGTCCTGCGCGGTCTTCAGCTTGTTGTAGGTGCCCATGATCGGGGCCAGTTCGGCGAATCGCTTGCCCACGCGGCGCGCGGCGCCCGGATCGTTGTGCAGCGCCGGATCGGCCAGCTGCGTTTCCAGTCCCGCGTGCTCGGCCAGAATGTCGTCGATCGCGGACGGCTGCGTCATGATGCTTCCTTCTCTCGGTTCCCGGGCGGCGCCGGGTCGGCATTTCTCGTCATCCGGCGCTGACGCACCGGGGCCAACAAATGCGCCGACGCCCGGCCTGCAATGCAGAACCGGGCGTCGGCGAGGAAGCTAGTTGGCGTCGGCCTTCTTGCCCGCACGCTTGCCGTAGCGCGCCTCGAAGCGAGCCACGCGACCACCGGTGTCCAGGATCTTCTGCTTGCCGGTGTAGAAGGGGTGGCACTGCGAGCAGACCTCGACGGTGATGTGTCCCGACTCCTTGGTGCTGCGGGTCTGGAACGTGTTGCCGCAACCACAGACCACCGTGGTGTCGACATACGTCGGGTGGATTCCTGCCTTCATGGATGGTGTCCTCTCGATAGTGGTCGCCGGGTCGCCACGGGGACGTGAACCGGAACCGCTGGTTCCAAACTCTGCTTCGCAGAGGTCGGCGGGATTGTCTGCAGGACGCAGACGCACAGCGGTCCAGTATGCCAGAACCGCTACTACGCACCCAAAACACATCAGGCAACCATTTTGTTCCCTGTTTCGTGTATCTAAGACAACCCGTTGAAATATTGACTGAACGCCCTGCGCTCACGACCACGAGCCCAGCGCCACGCGCTCAACAAACCCAGCGCCACGCGCTCAACAAACCCAGCGCCACGCGCTCAACAAACCCAGCGCCACGCGCTCAACGAACCCAGCGCAACGCGCTCACGACGACGCGGAACGCATCGCACTCACGGCCACCAGCCGGACGCGCCGCGCGCAACACACGAGCGGAAAACGCACACGAACCACGAGCCGATCGCATGTGCACAACAGCAGCAATACCCAACCCGCCCACCCGCGTACTCACCCCGAGGGCGAGGCCGACGAGCCCGTTCACGGCCCGTCCATGGGGCCGCGCAGCCGCGCGCACCGGCGCGTCGACGACACGGCACCCAGAAAGTCTGGGCACGCGGACTCTCCGCCCTTACGGAACTCTCAAGTCGAGTAGTCGGCTACTCGGGAAGGCGAACAGCACTGTTCATAGAGTTCGTAGGTATCGAGTTCCTGCTGCACACCGGCGTGCCGAGACAGAAAGGAGAACGCTATGAACAGCCGAGTCGCGCTCGCGGTCTTCGTTCTGTTGATTCTCACTGTCGCGGTGGGCTGGTTTGCGACGCCCGAGCCCACGCAGACCGCCGTCTACGCACCCGCCGATACGGTCGCCTACTACGAGCGATCCCCCGGGTCGGCAGGCGCTTCGGGTCCTGCGACGGCGCTGTTCCTCGCCTGCATGATCGTCGGCGCGGCCGCCATCGGCCTGATCTTCTTCCGTCCGTACGCGCCGAAGGGGCTCCGCGAAAGCGAAGCCCCTTCGGAGGCACGACGACTCGTACCGCTACTCGTCCAGCGCGCCCGGCGCGGTCTTGCTGACCTGCATCAGGAACTCGAGGTTGTTCTTGGACTTCCTCAGTCGGTCGATCAGCAGATCGATCGCCTGGTGCGAGTCCAAGCCCGAAAGCACGCGGCGCAACTTGTGCAGCACCGCCGCCTCGTCTGGGCTCAGCAGTAGCTCGTCCTTGCGGGTACCGGACGGGTTGACGTCCACCGCGGGGAACACGCGCCGTTCCGCGATCTTGCGGTCCAGCTTGAGCTCCGCGTTACCGGTGCCCTTGAACTCCTCGAAGATCACCGTGTCACCGGTCGAACCGGTCTCCACCATGGCGGTGGCGATGATCGTCAGCGAGCCGCCGTTCTCGATGTTGCGCGCCGCGCCGAGGAACCGCTTGGGCGGGTACAGCGCGGTCGAGTCGACACCACCGGAGAGGATGCGGCCCGAAGCGGGCGACGAGTTGTTGTACGCGCGGCCCAGTCGGGTGATCGAGTCCAGCAGCACCACAACGTCTTTGCCCGCCTCGACCAGCCGCTTGGCCCGCTCGATGGCCAGCTCGGCGACCGAGGTGTGATCGCTCGGCGGACGGTCGAAGGTCGAGGCGATGACCTCGCCCTTCACCGAACGCTGCATGTCGGTGACCTCTTCGGGACGCTCGTCGACCAGCACCACCATCAGGTAAACCTCGGGGTTGTTGGTCGCGATCGCGTTCGCGATGTCCTGCATGATCGTGGTCTTACCGGCCTTCGGCGGGGACACGATCAGCGCGCGCTGGCCCTTGCCGATCGGCATGATCAGATCGATCACGCGGGTCGTCAGCTTGTTCTGCTGAGTCTCCAGCCGCAGCCGCTGGTTCGGGTACAGCGGGGTCAGCTTGCTGAACTCGGGCCGCCTCTTGGCCACCTCGACGTCGCCGCCGTTGACGGTGTCCAGCCGCACCAGCGGGTCGAACTTCTGCCGCTGGTTGGCCTGCTCGCCGTCGCGCGGGGCCCGCACGGCGCCGGTGATCGCGTCGCCGCGCCGCAGGCCGTTCTTGCGGACCAGGTTCATCGAGACGTAGACGTCGTTCGGTCCGGCCAGGTAGCCCGAGGTGCGGACGAACGCGTAGTTGTCCAGCACGTCCAGGATGCCCGCGACCGGCTGTAGGACGTCGTCCTCGCGGATCTCGAGCTCGCGGGTCTCCCCGGCGCCGCCCTCGCGATCGCGCCCGCGGCGACGCTCGCGGAACCGGCGACCCCGGCGACCGCGGCCGCCTTCCTCGTCGTCGCCACCGCGACCGCCTTCACCACGGCCACCGTCACCACGGCCGCCTTCGCCACGGCCACCGTCACCACGGCCGCCTGCGCCCTGACCGCGCTGCTCGCCGTTCTGGCTGCGGTCGCCCTGGCCACGCTCGCCCTGACCGCGGTCGCGGCGACGTTCGCCCTGTTCGGCGTCCGTCTTCTGCTCGTCACCACGCGCCTCGGCGGTCTCACCGCCGGAACGCGCCTGGTCACGGCCGCGACGCTGCCGGCCACGCCCGCGCTGGCCACCGTCGCGGCCGGACTCTTCGCTGGTCTCGGCGGGGGCGGCGGCTTCGGTCGGCGCGGACTCGGCCTTCTCGGACTTCGACGGAGCGGAATCGGCGGGAGCCTCGGGCGCGGGCGCGGCGGCCTTCTCGGCGGGCGCGGCTTCCTTCGCCTTGCTCTCCTTGGCGGTCTCCTTGGCCGGAGCCTTCTCCTTGGCCGGCGCGGGCGTCACGTCGAGGGCCGCCTGCTCGGCCTTCCCGGCGCGCGCGGGCTTCTCCGACTTGGCGGGTTTACCGGCCTGGTTCTCCTTGATGGCGGCGATCAAATCACCCTTGCGCATTCCGGAGGTGCCTCGGATACCGAGTTCTCCCGCCAGCGCGCGCAACTGCGGCAACAACATTCCAGTCAGCCCCGATCGTGCGACGTCGGTTTGTTCGCTCATCTTCGAAATCTGTCCGGATTCACTTTCGCGGGCCCCCGAGGAACTTGGGTTGGATTCCACCCCGGGTGTCGCGAGCAGGTCCGTATCTGTCACGGAAATCCTTTCCTTCCCTCGACCGCCGTGTGCTGTTTCGAGGGTTCGTCCCGCAGTCCGGGCACTCTGCCGGACTCGGTATTGCCGTATCGCCTGCCCCGCCGGACCGGAGGCTTCGCCACCGGGTGTGAAAGGTGGGAGAGATCATTCCAGTTGCGCAGCTACGCAGTACCCCCATGGCCTGGAGGCTCGAGCCTGGAGCCTGCTGGAGCGATTGCCCTGATGAAGCACCGGCGTCTGATGCGCACGATGTACGGACTTGCCCAGGATAGCTGGCAACTGTGAACCTCGGCAAGACAGACGCGCCGTCAGTCGACCTGGACGCCCTCGGCGAGTCCTGGCTCGACCACACGGAGGCCGTCGGCAGCCGCGAGTTCGCGGAGTTCTGCTGGAAATTCGCTGGTACCGAGGGCCAACACGGTCGGTCCCGCACCCGAGACGGTCGCCGGGATGCCCGCCGCGCGCAGCCGCTCGATCCACTGGGTGGTGAGCGGTAGCGCGGGGGCACGCTGGCCCTGATGCAGCCGGTCGGCCGTAGCAGGCATGAGGAGGTCGGGACGCTGGGTCAGCGCCACCACGGCCAGCGCGGCCCTGCTGACGTTGAAGGCGGCGTCGCCGTGCGGCACCGTCTCCGGCAGCAGCCCACGGGTGTGCGCGGTGGACGAGCGCACCTCGGGAATCAGCACCACCGGGCGCAGCGACGGGTGCGGGTCGAGCCGGACGGCGCGGTACACCCGGCCGTGCTCGGGGATCGCCGCGGCCGCTTCGGTCGTGTCGGCGGTGGTCTCGGTCCAGGACACCACGATCCCGCCGAGCACACTGGCCGCCGCGTTGTCGGGGTGACCTTCGAATTCCGAGGCCAGCTGCACCAATCGCTCGGCGTCGACGGCCAGTTCGGGGTCCAGCTTCGCGGCCAGCGCGCAGCCGGCGGCGAGACCGCCGACCACCGCGGAGGCCGAGGAGCCGAGACCTCGCGAATGCGGAATCACGTTGCGGCACACCACATCGAGGCCGTCGGCCCACACGCCCGCCGCCTCCAGGCCGCGCTCGATCGCGCGCACCACGAGATGCGAAGGGCCCCACGGCACGTCGTCGGCGCCCTCACCCTCGACCCGGATGGTCAGCCCGGAATCGGTGGTGCGCACCTCGATCTCGTCGTAGATGCCCAAAGCCATACCGAGCGAGTCGAATCCGGGACCGAGGTTGGCGCTCGACGCGGGCACCCGCGCCGTGACGGCGAGTCCGGCGGGCAGTGTCCGCGACATCAACTGGCTTTCGCGCGAACTCAACTCAGGCCAGCTCGAGTCGGGCGGCGACCGCGACCGGGTCGACCGCGATCGGCTGCACCTGCGGCATGCCGAGCAGCGCGGTGTCGGGGTCTTTCAAGCCGTTGCCTGTGACGGTGCAGACCACCGTCAGGCCCGCGTCCAGCCAGCCTTCCTTGCGCGCCGCGAGCACGCCGGCGACGCTGGCCGCCGACGCGGGCTCCACGAAGACGCCCTCCTTCGCGGCGACCAAGCGGTACGCCTCGAGGATCTCCTCGTCGGTGGCCGCGCGGAACGCGCCACCGGACTGCTCCTTGGCCTCCACCGCGCCGTTCCACGAGGCGGGTGCGCCGATGCGGATGGCGGTGGCGATGGTCTCCGGATCCTTCACCGGAGCGCCGTTGACCAGCGGGGCCGCGCCTGCCGCCTGCACGCCGAGCATGCGCGGCAGTCCGTTGGTGATGCCGTCGGCGTAGTACTCGCGGTAGCCGCGCCAGTACGCGGTGATGTTGCCCGCGTTGCCCACCGGCAGCGCGTGCACGTCGGGCGCCTTGCCGAGCACGTCGCAGATCTCGAAAGACGCGGTCTTCTGGCCCTCGATGCGGGCCGGGTTCACCGAGTTCACCAGGCCGACGGCCGGGAAGTCCGCGGTGACCTTGCGCGCCAGCTCGAGACAGTCGTCGAAGTTGCCCTCGACCTGGATGATCTGCGCGCCGAGCATGACGGCCTGGGCCAGCTTGCCCATCGCGATCTTGCCCTGCGGGATCAGCACCGCGCAGCTCATGCCCGCCCGGGTGGCGTACGCCGCGGCCGATGCCGAGGTGTTGCCGGTGGACGCGCAGAGCACCGCCTTCTGGCCGCGGTACTTGGCGTCGGTCATGGCCATGGTCATGCCACGGTCCTTGAACGAGCCGGTCGGATTGGCGCCCTCGACCTTGAGGTACACCTCGCAGCCGGTCAGCTCGGACAGATACGGCGCGGGCACCAGGGGGGTGCCGCCCTCGAACAGCGTGACCGGCTCCCAGTCGGCCGCACCCGCGAGCCGATCACGGTAGGCCGCGATCAGACCCGGCCAGCGGGAGTGCACTCCTGCCTGCGGGGCGACGCCAATGGTACTCATTCCTCGGTGCCTTCCAATCTCAAAACGCTGGTCACTGATGTGACGGATGCCATCTCCGCGAGGGCGGCGACGGTGTCCGCGAGCGCCGACTCCACGGCGTGGTGGGTCACCACGACCAGGCGAGCGCCCTCGCCGTGCCCTTCCTGACGGACGGTCGAGATGCTCACCCCATGCTTGGCGAATTCGCCCGCCACCTTGGCCAGGACGCCGGGGACGTCTTCGACCTGCAGGTTCACGTGGTAACGGGTGGGCGTATCGCCGATCGGCGCGATCGGTAGCTCAGCATAAACCGATTCGCCCGGCGCGCGGCCACCGAAGAACTTGTTCCGTGCGGCCATCACCACGTCGCCCAGCACCGCGGAGGCGGTCGGGGCGCCGCCCGCGCCCTGGCCGTAGAACATCAGCCTGCCCGCGTTCTCGGCCTCGACGACCACGGCGTTGAAAGCGCCGCTGACCGCGGCCAGCGGGTGCCTGCGCGGGATCAGCGCCGGGTAGACCCGCACCGAGACGCGCTCCTTGCCGCCCTCGGCGGGGCTCGGCTCGCCCGGGCCCGCGTCGACGCGCTCGCAGATTGCCAGCAGCTTGACCGTGCAGTTCAGCGCGGACGCGGTCTCCAGGTCCTCCGCGGTGATCTTCGAGATGCCCTCGCGGTACACGTCGGCCGCGGTCACGCGGGTGTGGAACGCGAGAGAGGCGAGGATCGCCGCCTTGGCCGCGGCGTCGTAGCCCTCCACGTCGGCGGTCGGATCGGCTTCCGCGTAGCCGAGGCGGGTGGCCTCGGCGAGGGTCGCGGAGTAGTCGGCGCCGGTCTCGTCCATGGCCGAGAGGATGAAGTTCGTGGTGCCGTTGACGATGCCGACCACGCGGTTCACCCGGTCGCCGGACAGCGACTGGATCAGCGGACGGACCACCGGGATGGCGCCCGCGACGGCGGCCTCGAAGTACAGGTCGGCGCGGTTGCGTTCGGCGGCGGCGGCGAGTTCGCCGGTGTAGTCGGCCAGCAGCGCCTTGTTCGCGGTCACCACGGATTTGCCCGCGTTCAGCGCGGCCAGGATGAGGCGGCGCGCGGGATCGATGCCGCCGATGACCTCGACGACCAGATCGACATCGGGCCGGGCGACCAACGCGTCGGCGTCGGTGGTCAGCAGTTCGGCGGGCAGGCCGCGATCCTTGTCCAGGCTGCGCACCGCGACGCCGCGAAGCACGACCGGCGCGCCGACCCGCGAGTGCAGGTCGTCGGCGTGATCCCGCAGAATCCGCACGACCTCGGTGCCGACATTGCCCATGCCGAGGACCGCGACGCCGATCGGGCGATCGGTCCCCCAGATGCTGTTCTTGGCTACTTCGGTCATGCCTCAACCTCCAGACTCAGCAGATCCGCCACCGTTTCCCGGCGCAGCACCAGTCGCGGCTGACCGTCGCGGACGGCGACGACCGCCGGACGGGTCAACTGGTTGTATCGACTGGACATCGAATAGCAATACGCGCCGGTCGCGGCCACCGCCACCAGGTCGCCAGGACCGACGTCGGCGGGCATCCAGGTGTCGCGAATGACGATGTCCCCGCTCTCGCAGTGCTTCCCGACGACGCGCGCGACCACCGGCTGCGCGTCCGAGGAGCGCGAGACCAGGCGGCAGTCGTAGTCGGCCTGGTAGAGCGCGGGACGGATGTTGTCGCTCATGCCGCCGTCGACGCTCACGTAGCGGCGGCGCAGGCCGGCGTCCAGCGAGACGTCCTTGGTGGTGCCGACCTCGTACAGGGTGACGGTGCCCGGTCCGG
The DNA here is from genome assembly GCF_965341865.1 of Nocardia sp. bgisy134. GTDB lineage: Bacteria > Actinomycetota > Actinomycetes > Mycobacteriales > Mycobacteriaceae > Nocardia. The sequence goes on along the minus strand of NZ_CBDQZP010000029.1, from coordinate 52,313 downwards.
CGATGGCGCGGCCCGGCTCGACGGCGATGATCGGCTCGGGCAGACCCGCGCGGGCCGCCTCTTCGGCGACCAGGCGGCGCAGGTTCGCCGCGAACGCGCCGAGCGGCGGCGGGTCGTCGTTGGGCAGGTACGAAATACCCAGTCCGCCACCGAGATCCAGCGTCGAGATCTGCGCGGTGCGTTCCACGCCGAACTTGTCGATGGCCTCGCGCAGCAGGCCGAGCATCCGGCGCGCGGCGATCTCGAACCCGTCGATCTCGAAGATCTGCGAGCCGATATGCGAGTGCAGGCCGACCAGCCGGAGGTTGTCGGCCTCGAAGACGCGCGCCAGCGCCTCCATGGCGTCGCCGCCCGCGATCGAGAAGCCGAACTTCTGATCCTCGTGCGCGGTCGAAATGTATTCGTGCGTATGGGCTTCCACGCCGACGGTGACGCGGACCAGCACGTCCTGCACCACACCGGCGCGCCCGGCGACCGCTTCGAGGCGGTCGATCTCGATCAGCGAGTCGACCACCACGTGGCCGACGCCGGCCTGCACCGCGGCTTCCAACTCGGTGACGGATTTGTTGTTGCCGTGCAACGCGATTCGCTCGGCGGGGAAACCCGCGTGCAGCGCGATGGCGAGCTCGCCGCCGGAGCACACGTCCAGCGAGAGCCCCTCGTCACGGATCCAGCGCGCGATCTCGCCGCAGAGGAATGCCTTGGACGCGTAGTGCACCCGCGCGTTGGGACCGAAGGCCTGCACCATGTCGCGGCAGCGGGAGCGGAAATCGTCCTCGTCCACCACGAACAGCGGGGTGCCGAACTGCGCGGCCAGGTCGTGCACCGGCACGCCCGCCAAATGCACCACGCCGTCGGCGTCGCGGGAGGCGTTGCGCGGCCACACGTTCGCGGGCAGGTCGATCATCTGCTTCGGGTCGCCGGGGCGCTCCGGCAGGTTGGGGGCGTGCGGAATCTCGGCGTGGCGTGGACCGGCGGGGTGCGCGCTCATAGTTGTTCCTTCCTTGCCGCACGCGCCGAGCACGTGGACGAATACGACCTCTTCGACTCGACTTGCTCGCGCACTACATACGCTCCGGTGCGCTGACACCGAGCAGGCCGAGGCCGTTGGCCAGCACCTGGCGGGTGGCCTTCACCAGTTCGAGCCGGGCGGACTTGAGCGGCGTGACCGGCTCGTCGCCCTTCGGCAGCACCCGCATGTCGTCGTCGGACTGGAACGGGTGGTAGGCACCGGCCAGTTCCTCCAGGTAGCGCACGACGCGGTGCGGCTCCCGCACCTCGGCGGCCGTCGCGACGACTCGCGGGTACTCGCCGAGGGTGCGGATCAGCTCGCCCTCGCGGTCGGAGGTCATCAGACCGAAATCCGGTGCCACCGAAGCGAAGTCGAACGCGGCCGAGTTGTCGATGATACGGCTGGAGCGGGCGTGCGCGTATTGCACGTAGTAGATCGGGTTCTCGTTGTTCTGCTTGGTCCACAGGTCCAGATCGATGTCGATGCTGGAGTTCACCGAGGACCGCACCAGCGAGTAGCGCGCCGCGTCGACACCGATCGCCTCGACCAGGTCGTCGAGCGTCACCACGGTGCCCGCCCGCTTGCTCATGCGCACGGCCGCACCGTCTTTCACCAGATTCACCATCTGGCCGATCAGCACCTCGACGGTGTTCGGATCGTCGCCGAACGCCGCGGCGGCGGCCTTCAAACGGCCGATGTAGCCGTGATGGTCGGCGCCGAGCATGTAGATGCACAGATCGAAGCCGCGGCCGCGCTTGTCGTGGAAGTAGGCGATGTCACCGGCGATGTAGGCGGACTTGCCGTCGCTCTTGATGACCACGCGGTCCTTGTCGTCGCCGTACTCGGAGCTGGCGATCCACCATGCCCCGTCCTTCTCGTACAGCTTGCCGGCGGACTTGAGCTCCTCGACCGCCTTGTCGACCGCGCCCGAGGCGAACAGCGAGCTCTCGTTGAAGTAGACGTCGAAGTCGGTGCCGAACTCGTGCAGCGTCTCCTTGATGTGCGCGAACATCAGCTCGACACCCTCGCGGCGGAACAGCTCGTGCCGCTCGCCCTCGGGCAGCTCGGCCGCGCCCGGATTGTCGGCGACGACCCGCGCGGCGATCTCGCCGATGTAGGCGCCCGCGTACCCGTCCTCCGGGGTCGGCGCGCCGGTGGCGGCGGCGACCAGCGAGTTGGCGAACCGGTCGATCTGCGCGCCGTGGTCGTTGAAGTAGTACTCACGGGTGACGTCGGCGCCCTGCGCGGCGAGGATGCGGCCGAGCGCGTCGCCGACCGAGGCCCAGCGGGTGCCGCCGAGGTGAATCGGTCCGGTCGGGTTCGCCGAGACGAACTCCAGGTTGACCCGGGTGCCCGCGAGCGCGTCGGCGGTGCCGAAGGACGCGCCCGCCGCGAGCACCTTCTGCACGATCGCGCCCTGCGCGGCGGCGGCGAGCCGGATGTTCAGGAAGCCGGGACCGGCGACCTCCGCTGAAGACACACCCTCGGCGGCGCTCAGCGCGTCGGCCAGCCAGGTGGCCAGCTCGCGGGGATTCGTTCCGGCCTTCTTGGCCACCTGCATGGCCACGTTCGTGGCATAGTCACCGTGTTCCGGATTGCGAGGACGCTCCACATTGACCTCGTCGGGCAGGACCGCAGGGTCCAGTCCACGTTCGACAAGCACCTTCGCCGCGGTGGAGCGAAGGAGATCTGCAAGGTCAGCTGGAGTCACGAGTCTCTATCCTATGGTCTGGGCAGGTGTACGCCGTCGGGCGGGCACCGCCCCGGATCTGTCCGTAACGAACAGCACAGCGGTTCATCACATCGAGAGAGCAACGAGCAATGCCGAGTAGCAACAGCGCCTCGAAGTCGGCCAAGGCCGTCCGAGCCGCGGGGAAGGTGTCGCCTTCCCGCAAGGGCGGCGGCGGCAAGGGCCAGCTTCCGAAGAAACGCCAGATCCCGTGGTTGGCCGTCGGCGCGGCCGCAGTAATCATCGCATTGATCGGTGCCCTCGCCTACAGCCTGGTCCCCAAATACCGCGAACAGGCCGAGCTGGACAAGTACACGCCCAGCGCGCAGAAGAAGGATCCCTCGGATCAGATCGCCGGCGTGGTGAAGAAGGACTACGCGCAGGGCGCGGGCAAGCACGTCGACCCGACGCAGCGGGTGGCCTACGACCAGAAGCCGCCCTTCGGCGGACCGCACGATCAGGCGTGGGCCGACTGCACCGGCGTCGTCTACGCCAAGCCGATCCGCACCGAGAATGCGGTGCACTCGCTCGAGCACGGCGCCGTGTGGATCGCCTACAACCCCGACAAGGTGGATTCCGCGGGCATCGACACGCTGAAGAAGAAGGTCGAAGGCAAGCAGTACACGCTGATGTCGCCCTACCCGGGACTGGACAGCGCGATCTCGCTGCAATCCTGGGGCCATCAGCTGAAGCTGGACAGCCCTGAGGACAAGCGGATCAACCAGTTCCTCACCGCGCTGCGGCAGAACCAGTACACCTACCCCGAGGTCGGCGCGGCCTGCTCCAACCCGTACTTCGACAGGGAGAACCCGGAGCCGTTCGACCCCGCGCCGCCCGGGCCGGACGCGGTGCCGATGGACGGTACCGGCATCCCGACCGATCAGGCCGAGCTCGGCGGCGGACTGCCTCCCGGGATCCCGGGTCTGCCCGGTATCCCCGGTGTTCCCGGTCTGCCCGGCGCCCCCGGCATGCCTGGCTTGCCCGGTGCGCCGGCCGAGCCGACGGCGGCACCCTAGATGCAGGCCGAAGCCGATATCGAGACCGAATCCGGCACGGAGAACGGCTTCAAGGCGCAAGTGCGCAGGCAAGGAGTCGCGCTGCTGATCCTCGGCGCGCTCGGCGCCATCCTGCTCGGATTCGCCATCGGGACGCTGGTCCGCCTTCCCCTGGACGGCGGCTCCGGCGAACCCGACCCCACCGCGGTCGACGTCGGCTTCGCCCAGGACATGTCCGCGCACCACGCGCAGGCCGTCGAGATGGCGGGCATCGCCCTGCTGCGCTCCACCGACAACGATGTGCGCAGGCTGGCCTACGACATCATGACCACCCAGCAGAACCAGGTCGGCCGGATGCAGGGCTGGCTGCAACTGTGGAACAAGCCCGCGCAGGGCACCGACGGTTTCATGGGGTGGATGAGCGAGCAAGGCTCCGAACACGGACACGGCGGCGGGCACCAGACGTCCGGGTCGATGGCGAGCATGCCCGGCATGGCCACCCAAGAGGAGCTCGCGGCGCTGCGCCAGGCCCCCGCAGCGGAGGCCGACACCATCTTCTTGCGCCTCATGCTGCGCCACCACCAGGGCGGCATGCCGATGATGGAGTACGCGGCGAAGCACGCCGCGACCACGGCCGTCCGCACCCTCGCCGCCAGCATGGCCGAAACGCAGCAGGCCGAATCCCGCCTGCTCACCACCATGCTCACCGCCCGCGGCGGCGCCCCGCTCCCCCTCAACTGACCCGGCGTCGGGCCGGCCCGGACGAAAGCCCCCGGCCCGACGCCCTTTTTGGCGTCCAGCGCACGATGCGATACGCTTGCCCCGCCCGATCGGACCAACCGGCCCGACCGAGATCTATCCCGCCCTCGTAGCTCAGGGGATAGAGCGTCTGCCTCCGGAGCAGAAGGCCGCAGGTTCGAATCCTGCCGAGGGCACTCCACTCGCAGCAGGCCCATGCCCACAAAAGGCGTGGGCCTTGCTCGTTTCGTAGTGTTTTGTGGGGGTGCAACCCCCACGCCCCGCCCGGCGGGGTTCGCCCCCGGACCCCCTTGTCGCGGGCTGGTTTTGTGGGGATGTTCCGAATCGCATCAGATCTTGTGGGGGTGCGACCCCCACACGCCGCCCGGCGGGCTTCGCCCCCGGACCCCCTCGTCGCGGGCTGGTTTTGTGGGGATGTTCCGAATCGCATCAGATCTTGTGGGGGTGCGACCCCCACACGCCGCCCGGCGAGCTTCGCCCCCCGGGACCCCATGGGGCGGGCTGGGTTTTGTGGGGATGTTCCGAATCGCAGCAAGTCTTGTGGGGGTGCGACCCCACACGCCGGCTGGCCTGCTACACGGAAACTCTCTACTCGTGTAGGTCTCCGTGCAGTCTTGATACCATGCAGTCATCACGCGAGTGATGTCGAGAGGTGGAGACCGCCCCGCAAAGACGGCCTCCACCGGGTGGGTTAGCTAGCCCGCACTCGGCGGACCAAGGCGAGCGCCCCGGCGGTCACGGCAGCAATGATCAAGCAGATGCCGTAATCGACCGGGGCCTCTTGCTTCCTCCGGCGATGTTTCGCCATCCCCACCACCTCCTCTCTGGGCGGGTGTCTGGACCATGTCCACCGCCCCTCGACAGGAGGTGGCAGAACCTTACTCCAACGCTCTGACCAGACCCTTTGCGTCACAGCGGGTTACACGCAGAGGTAACCGGCGCAGATAATCGTGCCGTCGTCGGCTCGGTGAACGGCTGATGGGCATCGCGCTCGATCTTTGGCAAGATGGCCCGGTGCGTTCTGTATTGCGGGTGGGGGCCCTTGTGGCTGCGATGATCGCCCTGAGTTCTTGTTATCCCGATGATGTTCCGACTTCGGTATCGACGACGACTTCGGCGGCGCCGACCAGTGTCCTTACGCCGGATCAGCTGCGTCACCAAGGCGCTCTGGCGGAGGGGACGCGGATGGCCGATGTGCTTGCGCTGCCGACGGATATCGATCCGGATGTCACTGTGTACGGGCGGGCTGGGGTGCTGACTTCGGCGATGCTGCTGGTGATGGCGGGGCACAACGATGCGATCAAGGCGGCGGCCGATGACAACGGGCTGTTGACCGGGTTCATCACGCATCGCACCAACGGGGATCGGGAGCGGCGAAAGGACTTGACGCACGGCGTGATGCGTTTCCCGGATGCCGCGGCGGCGAGCAAGGCGGCCGAGGATCTCGCGGACGGCTCGGTGAACTATCGCGGTCTGCTGGAGTCGCAATCCCGCACGCCCGCACCGCTGCCCGGCGCGCCGGAGGCGCAATTCAGTCACAAGGAAGAACGGGGGCGCGTCGAGGGCATGGCCTTCACCGCTGTTCGAGAGTATGTGATCTACACGTCGGTGCGGACCGGAACCCGTGACGAGCTGGAGCGAATCATGCTGCGCGCACTGGAATTACAGCGTCCGCTGCTCGATGACTTCCGTCCGACACCGCCCGCCGACTATCCCGAGCTGCCGTACGACCCCGAGGGCGTCTTCGCCCTCACCGTCGGCGACGGCGACGCGCAGCAGGGCGCGTATCGCCTACGCGGCGCGCTGCTTTTCGCGCAAGACCAACCGCGGGCGGCGACCGTGTTCCGCGAGGTCGGGCTGAATGCCATGGCCAACAAGGGAACCACGGTCTATCGCACCGACGACGCCGCCGGAGCCCAGCGCCTGAGCGCGGCCCTCGGCGAGATGCAGCCCGCGTACCAGCCCGCGTCGGCGCCGACCGGTATCCCGTCCGCGTCTTGCCTTTCCAGGCCGGAAGGCGGCGCCAATTCGTGGTTCTGCCTGGTCACCGCGGGCCGGTTCGTCGGCGAGATCTGGGCGAAGACCCAGGACGACGCGCACCGGCTGGTCGAGCAGCAGCACCAGGCGCTGCGCAGCGCGAAGTAGGCCGGATCGCGGTAACAATTTTGCCGTAACCTCGCGATCATGAGCTGCTGCGGACCCTCGCGCCGGACTTTGCTCGGCGCGATCGCCTCCGCGGCACTGCTTTCCGCGCTGCCCGCGAGTCGCGCTCGGGCACAGCGCGTTTCACTGGTCGCGACGGATCTGGAAGTCGTCACCGTCACCGACCGCTCGGTGGTGCTCACCTGGACCACCGTCGCGCCCGACGGGTCGGGACGCCCGACCCCGGTCCCCTCCGACGCCGAAGTTCGGCTCGGCCCAGCCGATTCGCCGCGCCCGCCGGTCCCTGTCTTCGCCGCTCCCGATCGAACGCCGTTCCACTACGCCGAGATCGGCGGACTGGAACCGGGCCGCCGCTACCGATTCGAGGCGTGGTCGCAGGGCGTGCGGGCGACGCCCGCGCTCTCGCTCACCACGCTGTCGCCCGGGACACCGGAAACCACCGGCGAATTCACCACCTTGGTGCCGCCGCCCGGCCGACTGGTGCGCACCATCGCGCTGGCCAACGACGTGCACTACGGCGAGACGGTGAGCGGCTTGGTGGTCGGCGCGTTTCCGCCTGGCTTCCGCCAGCCGGCGGGTCTGCCGCCCTATCCCGAGGTCATGCTTTCCGCACTGCTCGGCGACCTGCGGGCCAGGAGCGTGAATCATCTTGTCGTCGCGGGAGATCTGACGAGCGAGGCGACGCCGGAGGAGTCACGCGCCGTCCGCGCCCGGCTCGACTCGTGGGGCGCGCTCGGCAGCGACTACCTGGTGTCGCGCGGCAATCACGATCGCCCGCACGTCGACTACCGGGGCTGCACGCACCTCGGCGAGCACCGCGACTGCTGGGGCGACAATTTCCTCGCCAGGCAGGAGTTGGCCGAGCACGAGGTCGGCGGCTTGCGGCTGCTCGGTGTGGACACCAGCGACCTCGACGGTGCGGGCGGCCGTATCGAACGACCCCAGTTCGCTCGCTTGGCCGAGGCGCTGCGCGCCGACCCGGACCGTCCGACCCTGGTCTTCGGCCACCACCCGGTGACCATCGAATCGGGACTCACCAACACCGCGGGCCCGGCCTTCGTCCTCGATGGCACCGACAGCGCCGAACTCCAGCACCTTTACGAGCGGGCGCCCGGAGTCTTCCTGCACCACAGCGGCCACACCCACCGCAATCGCCGTACCCGGCCGGACGCGAACATCGCGGTGGAATTCCTGGAGGTGGCCGCGGTGAAGGAGTATCCGGGCGGCTACAGCCTGCTCAGCGTGTACGAGGGCGGCTACATGGTGAACTTCTACAAGACACGCGCCGAGGACGCGCGGCGGTGGAGCAGCACCACCCGCGGCGAATACTTCGGCTTGCTGCCCGATTACACCCTCGGAACTTTCGCCGACCGTAACCACGTTGTCGCGCGGGATTTTTCCGGCCTGTCCTGAACTGACAAAAGCCCAGGGCGCAAACATCGACGGGGCCCCGGTCCGGCGGTGGCGCAACACCGAACCGAGGCCCCGACGACCGGCGCACCCATTCTTGCCTGGAGCGAGCGGCGGGAATTGAACCCGCGTAAACGGCTTTGCAGACCGTTGCCTCAACCACTCAGCCACGCCCGCCTCGCATTCGAGAATGCCGGTCCGGGCTCCCCGCGACCAGGCTTGGGCTCGAGCTGATTCAAAACCTCGCGGCGGCTCGGACGATGGAGACGACTCGATGCGGCCACGACTCGGGTCCGGATGACTCACATGCCGACATCGTCGGAACGTCGAGCGCGCGACGGGGAAAGGGCCACCGGGCATGCAATGATCGGGGAATGTCTCGGCCACGCCCGCTCCCAGTCGACCCGATCGAGGAGGCCCACCGCCAGTGGGTCGGCCACGGCTGGGGCGATGTCGCCGACGGGATGGCGGCGGTGACCTCGCTGGTCCGCGCCCAGCAAATCGTGATGGCCCGGGTGGACGACGCGCTGAAACCGACCGGCCTGACCTTCTCCCGGTACGAACTGCTCATGCTGCTGAGTTTCAGCAAGACCGGCGCGCTGCCGATGGCGAAGGCCAGCGCCCGGCTCCAGGTGCACCCGACCAGCGTCACCAACACCGTCGACCGACTGGAGGCGGCGCGCCTCGTCGAGCGGGTGCCGCATCCCAGCGACCGCCGCGCCACCCTCATCGAGATCACCGACGCCGGAAGGGAATTGGTCACCAAGGCCACGGAGGAGCTGAACGCGAAGGTGTTCGCCCATCCGGGTCTGCGGCCGGATCGGCTGCACCTGCTTTTGCAGTTGCTCGCGGAATTCCGGCACGCCGCGGGAGACTTCGACACCGGCGACGCGCCCGCCCGCTGGAACACCAGGGAACGCTGAACTCCACTCCGTACCTGGCGGTCTCATACACCACGGAATCGACCTCCGAGTAACAGTCCGGCATCCAAGTAGCGAATTCGCGGCGGCGTTGCCTTGGCAGCGGAGAAGAAAAGGTCCACCATGGATCCATGGTGCTGGTCTTGGGGGTATCGGCGGGCGCTGGTGGCGCGCGCGCGATGTTGACGCATTCCGATCAACCGCACCTTCCCCCGATCGATCGCTGCCATGTCCCGCGCCGCGCGGGCGCCGGTGTCGAGGAGGCGGTGTTCGAGGCGATCCGTGAGATGTGCCACTCGGCCCAGCAGCGCGACGAGCTGATCACCGGAACCGCGGTCACCTGTCGCTGCCCCTTGCACGCCGACGCCATCCGGTCCGCGGCGGGCCGCAGCAGGCTCACCATCGTCGACGAGCCGCTGGCCCAGCTGCGCTACCTGCGCTTCACCGGCAGCCTTCCGGACACCGGCACCGTGATCCTCTACGACCTCGGCAGCTCCGGGCTGACCGTCACGCACGCCGACTGCCGCACCGACGCCATCCTGTCCAGCAAACGCAGCACCGTACTCGGCGGCGACGGCTACGACGCGCTGCTGCGCTGGCAACTGGCCCGCGAAGGCGTGCTCACCGACCGGCTCACCAGCAGGCGGCACCGCGAGGCGCTCAGCAGCGCGCGGGTGGTCACCGCGACCGATCTCGGCTCCGGCGGGCGCGCCGTGGTGACCCGCAGCGATCTGGCCGAACTGTGCGCCGCGGGCATCCACCACTCCGCGTCGTTCGTCCGCCAGCTCATCGAGGAGACCGGGGTTCGGCCCGAGGCGCTCGTACTGCTCGGCGGCTGCACCCGAAGCCCGAGCGTGCGCGGCGAGTTGGCCGAACTGGTCGACCTGCCGCTGATCTACGACCCCGAGCCGGAATGCGTCTCGGCGCGCGGCGCGCTGCTGTTCGCCGCCGAACGCCCGTCCGGCGACGTGCGCATGGCGCGTCTGCGGACGGGCGCGGCCCTGCCGACGCTCGCCCCCGCGGGCGTCGGCCGCCGAAAGATCATCGCCGCCGTTGCGGTCACCGCGGCGCTCGGCGCGACCATCGCCGGTCTGCTCGCCGTGGAACGGAATTCGGCGGGGCCCCCGACCGGCGGGACCACGCCGACGCACATCGAACTGCGCACCACCCCGCAGCCGTCGGGCAACTGAGGCCGGAGCTCACCGCATCCCGTTGGCTAGCATGGCGCGAGAACCACAAGCGCACGACAACGGGGGTGTACACGTGGCATTCGCCGCCGCGAGAACCATGCTGACGACCGGATGGGGCGTGCTGACCGCGCACCGCGCGCTGGTCGCGTATCCGAGACGGTCGGCCGTCACCGGCGCGGTAGTGATGGGCGTCCCGTTCCTGTCCATCGGCGCCGACGTGATCGACGGGTCATCGGCCACGCCCTTGCTGCTGGTCGGCGCCTGCTATCTGCTGACGATGATCGTCACCACGTTCGGCAATGCCGCCCTCATCGCGCAGGCCGACATCGTGCTGCGCGGTGGATATCCGAGCGCGGGCAGGCGGGCGGCGCTCGCACGGTGGCCCGCGATTCTGATGTGGGCGCTCACGGCGGCGACGGTGCTGCCCGCGCTGCGGCTGGTCGAACACGACTTCCGCGACCTGCGGACGATGCGCGGCCGCCGTCCCGGCACCGCGTGGGCGGACGCGGCCGATCTGACGCTGCCGAAGATCGTGCTGGAGCACCGCAATCCGATTGCCGCACTGCGTGATTCACGGGCGGCGCTGGAACGCGGATGGGGATCCGACGTGGTGAGCAGCACGCGCCTCGGCATGCTGGGCTACACGCTGGTGCTGGTGGGCGGTTCGGTGTGCCCGCTGGTCGGCGCCGCGCTGGGCGCGCAGGCGCAGGCGCGGCTCGGCGTTCCGTACGGCACGGCGATCGGTCTGTGGCTCGGCCTGGCCGTCTTCATCGCCGCGCTGATCTTCGTCTCGGCCGCGACCGCCGTGTATCAGGCCGCGCTGTATCGCTACTCGGTCGACGGACGCACGCCGCCCGCGTTCGCCGCGGACCTCACGCGGTCGTTCCAGCCCTGAGTCGGCAACGGCTCGCGCGAACGCCCCGAAAGGCGCACGCGCGAGCCGTGTGCGGGACTCAGCGGTTGCCGAACTTCGCGGGCCGCTTCTCGACGAAGGCGGCCATGCCTTCCTTCTGATCCTCGATGGCGAACAGCGAGTGGAAGACACGGCGCTCGAAGCGCAGCCCCTCGGCGAGGGTGGTCTCGAAGGAGCGGTTCACCGACTCCTTGGCGATCATGGCGACCGGCAGCGACATCGCGGCGATGGTCTCGGCCACCTCGAGCGCGGTGTCGAGCAGCTCGGCGGCGGGCACGATGCGCGAAACCAGTCCGGCGCGCTCGGCTTCCTCGACGTCCATGTTGCGGCCGGTCAGCACCAGGTCCATGGCCTTGGCCTTGCCGATCGCCCTGGTCAGGCGCTGCGAGCCGCCGATGCCGGGGATGACGCCCAGCTTGATCTCCGGCTGCCCGAACTTGGCCGTGTCGGCGGCGATCAGGATGTCGCAGATCATCGCCAGCTCACAGCCGCCGCCGAGCGCGTAGCCCGCGACCGCCGCGATGGTGGGCTTGCGGAAGTTCGCCAGCCGGTCCCAGCGCGCGAAGAAATCGTCCATGAACATGTCCATGTACGACTTGGGCTGCATCTCCTTGATATCGGCGCCCGCCGCGAAGGCCCGATCCGAGCCGGTGATGACGACCGCGCCGATCGCGTCGTCGCGCTCGAGCTCGTCCAGCGCGGCGATCACGTCATCGAGGACCTGCGCGTTCAGCGCGTTGAGCGCCTTCGGACGGTTCAGTGTGATCCAGCCGACCCGGCCCTTGCGCTCCAGCAGAATCGTCTCGAAGTCTGGCCCTCCCGCCACCCGGCCGCCACCCCTCACTGAATCGCTTCGCGATGCATCCATCTTCAGGCACCCTCTTGATCGGAACGGTTACGGATATCGGTGACGATAGCCGAGAAGTCCTTGCCCGCCTCCGTCTGGTTGAACCGGGTGTAGATCTCCGCGGCGAGCGCGCCGAGTTGCCCGTCGATGCCGTTGGCGCGCAAGGCGTTCGCGGCGAGACCGAGGTCCTTGGTCATCAGCGCGGTGGCGAATCCCGGCTGGTAGTCGTTGTTCGCCGGGCTGGTCGGCACCGGGCCGGGAACCGGACAGTAGTTGGTCAGCGCCCAGCTCTGGCCCGACGCGGTGGAGACCACGTCGAAGAACGACTGATGGCTCAGGCCCAGCTTCTCGCCGAGCACCAGAGCCTCCGACAGACCGACCATCGAGATGCCGAGCAGCATGTTGTTGCAGATCTTGGCGGCCTGGCCGACGCCCGCGCCGCCGCAGTGCACGACCTTGCCGCCCATTACCTCGAGCACCGGAAGCGCGTCGGCGAAATCGGCCGCCACACCGCCGACCATGAAGGTCAGGGTGCCCGCGGCCGCGCCCGCGACACCACCCGAGACCGGTGCGTCCAAGGCGCGGTGCCCGGCCGCGACGGTCCGCGCGGCCGCTTCCTTGGCGTCGGCGACGTCGATGGTGGAGCAGTCGATGAACAGGGTGCCCGGCTTCGCGGCGGGCAGCAGGTCGGCGTAGACGTCGAGCACCAGCTTGCCGTTGGGGAGCATGGTGATCACGACGTCACGCTCGGCGACCGCCGCGACGGCCGTGTCCACGACGGTCGCGCCGTCCTTGCGCGCCTGCTCCTGCGCCGCGGGCACCGGGTCGAAGGCGAGCACGTCGTAACCCGCCTCGACCAGGTTGGCCGCCATCGGCGCGCCCATGTGGCCGAGGCCGAGGAAACCGATCTTTTTCGTCACTGCCGCACCTCCGGTGTCGCCAAACCCAGTTCCTTGTCGCCCAATTCGGCGAAGTACGCCGCCACCTGCGCGTCGGTGACCTCGGCGAGGGTCGCCGGTCGCCACTGCGGGTTGCGGTCCTTGTCGATCACCTGCGCGCGGATGCCCTCGACCAGATCGTGCGAGACCAGCGAGGCGATGGAGACGCGATACTCCTCGTTCAGCACCGCCTCCAGGCTCGGCAGGTCGCGGGCCGCGCGCAGCGAACGCAGCGTGACCTTCAGCGCGACAGGCGATTTGGCGAGCAGATCGGAGGCCGCCTTGGTCGCCTCCGGCGCCTCGGCCGCCTGCAACCGCGCCACGATCTCCTCGACGGTGTCGGCGCCGTAGCAGGCGTCGATCCAGTCCCGCTGCGCGAGCAACTCGGATTCCGGTGCGTCCGTGGCGAACTTCGCGATCGCCACCTCCGCGGTCTCGGAACGCAGTGTCTCCAGCAGGGCCGGGATGTGCTCCGAGGGCACGTAGTAGTCGGCGAAACCTGCCGCGATGGCATCGCCCGCGCTCATCCGCGCGGTGGTCAGCGCGACGTGCGTGCCGATCTCACCGGGCGCGCGCGAGAGCAGGTAGGTACCGCCGACATCGGGGATGAAGCCGATGCCGACCTCCGGCATGCCGACCTTGGACCGCTCGGTGACGATGCGGTGGCTGCCGTGGCCGGAAAGGCCGACACCGCCGCCCATCACGATGCCGTCCATGATCACCACGTACGGTTTCGAGTAGCGGCCGATCAGCGCGTTGAGGATGTACTCGTCCCGCCAGAACACGCCGGTCGCCGAATCCGCGCTCGCGGTACCGGACGTCGCGGGGCGATCGTTCAGCACACGCGCGTCGGCGTGAATCGCGACGATGTCGCCGCCCGCGCAGAGGCCCCGCTCCCCCGCGCCGGTGACCACGACGGTGCGCACCTCGTCGTCGTCGGCCCAGGCGCGCAGTGCGTCGGTGATGGCCAGCGCCATGGGGTGATTCAGCGCGTTGATGGCCTTGGGCCGGTTCAGCGTGATCAGCCCGAGGCCGTCGCGCTTGTCGATCAGTACTTCAGATTCCGTCATGGTGCTCCTCAGTTGAACGGTGCGCCCTCCCCGGATGGGTAGGTTCACGTCGATCGGGCGAGCGAAGCGACCCCGATCGCGGACCAACGCCTGGCGCGGGCGACGAAAGCCGAGCGTCAGCGAGGTGTCGTCGCGCGCGCCCCGTCATGCTGCTCCTATGACCGAGCGGGCTACGACCACCCGCATGATCTCGTTGGTGCCCTCGAGGATCTGGTGGACGCGCAGATCCCGGACGATCTTCTCCAGGCCGTATTCGTGCAGATACCCGTAGCCGCCGTGCAGCTGGAGCGCCTTGTTGGCCACCCCGAAGCCGACGTCGGTCGCGAATCGCTTGGCCATGGCGCACAATTCGACCTTGTCGGGCGCGTCGGCGTCGAGCGCGGCGGCCGCACGCCACAGCAGCGTCCGCGCGGCCTCCAGTTCGGTGCGCATATCGGCGAGTTCGAATTGCAGCGCCTGGTTCTTCAGCAGCGGCTTGCCGAAAGCGTTGCGGTCGGCGAGGTACGGAACCGACTTGTCCAGCGCCGCCTGCGCGCCGCCCACCGAGCACGCGGCGATGTTCAGCCGCCCGCCGTTGAGGCCGTTCATGGCGATGCGGAACCCGTCGCCCTCCGCGCCGAGGCGGTTGGCGACCGGGACGCGGACGTCCTCCAGCACGACCTGCCTGGTCGGCTGCGCGTTCCAGCCCATCTTCCGCTCGTTCGGCCCTACCGAGAGGCCCGGAGTGTCGGCGGGCACGATCAGCGTCGAAATGCCGCGCGCCCCTTCGTCGCTCGTGCGCACCATCATGACGTACACGTCGTTGGCGCCCGCGCCGGAGATGAACTGTTTGGCGCCGTTGAGGATGTAGTCCTCGCCGTCGCGAACGGCCTTGGTGCTCAACGCCGCCGCGTCGGAGCCGACGGCGGGCTCGGTGAGCGCGTAGCTGCCGAGCAACTCCATCGAAGTCAGGCCGGGCAGCCAGCGGTTGCGCTGGTCGTCGTCGCCGTAGGCATCGATCATCCAGGCAGCCATGTTGTGGATGGAGATGTAGGCCGCCACCGCGGGACACCCGGTGGCCAGCTGCTCGAAGATGCGCACGGCATCGAGCCTGCGCAGCCCCGAGCCGCCCACGTCCTCGCGGACGTAGATGCCGCCGAGGCCGAGCGGGCCGGCCTTGCGCAGCACGTCCACCGGAAAGTGTTTCTGCTCATCCCATTCCAGCGCGTTGGGCGCGAGGAACTCGTCGGCGAACTGGCGCGCGGTCTCGCCGATCGCGCGCTCGTCCTCGTTCAGAATGAACATCCGGTTCAGTCCATCGTCGGGATGACGAACGCGTTGGACTCCTTCAGACCGGAAGGCCAGCGCTGGGTCACCGTCTTTGTCTTCGTGTAGAAGCGGATCGAATCCGGGCCGTGCTGGTTCAGATCGCCGAAGCCGGACCGCTTCCAGCCGCCGAAGGTGTAGTACGCGATCGGCACCGGGATCGGCACGTTGATGCCGACCATGCCGACCTCCACCCGGGACGCGAAATCGCGGGCGGTGTCGCCGTCGCGGGTGAAAATGGCCACGCCGTTACCGTATTCGTGCTCGTTGGCCAGGCGCAGACCCTCCTCGTAGTCCTTGGCGCGCACGACGCTGACCACCGGGCCGAAGATCTCCTCTTTGTAGATGCGCATGTCGGCGGTGACCTTGTCGAACAGCGTCGCGCCGACGAAGTAGCCGTCCTCGCTGCCTTCGACGGTCAGGCCGCGACCGTCCACGACCAGCTCGGCCCCCTCATCGATGCCGATCTGGACGTAGTTGTTCACCCGGTCCACACCGTCCTTGCCGACCAGCGGGCCGAAATCGGCGCCCGGGTCGTCGGAGCGGCCGATGTTGAGCTTGTGCACCCGCTCGGTCAGCTTGGCCACCAGACGATCGGCGGTCTCCTCGCCGACCGGCACGGCCACCGAGATGGCCATGCAGCGCTCGCCCGCGGAACCGTAGCCCGCGCCGATCAGCTGGTCGGCGACATCGTCGAGATCGGCGTCCGGCATCACGATGGCGTGGTTCTTCGCGCCGCCGAAGCACTGGGCGCGCTTGCCGTTCGCGGTCGCCGTCTCGTAGATGTACTGGGCGATCGGGGTGGAGCCGACGAAGCCGACGGCCTTGATCCGGGGATCGTGCAGGATCGTGTCCACGGCCTCCTTGTCGCCGTTGACCACGTTGAACACGCCGGCGGGCAGTCCCGCCTCCAAGAACAGCTCGGCCAGCCGCAGCGGGACCGAGGGGTCGCGCTCGGACGGCTTGAGCACGAAGGCGTTACCGCAGGCCAGCGCGGGACCGGCCTTCCACAGCGGGATCATGGCCGGGAAGTTGAACGGGGTGATGCCCGCGACGACGCCGAGCGGCTGACGCATCGAGTAGACGTCGATGCCGGTGCCCGCGCTCTCGGTGTATTCGCCCTTGAGCAGGTGCGGGATGCCGGTGGCGAACTCGACGACCTCGAGCCCGCGCTGAATGTCGCCCTTGGCGTCGGCGATGGTCTTGCCGTGCTCGGCGGAGAGCAGCGCGGCCAGGCTGTCCATCTCGTCCTGCACCAGGGTCAGGAACTTCATCAGCACCCTGGCCCGCTTCTGCGGGTTGAACGCCGCCCACACCGGCTGGGCCGCCGCGGCGTTCGCGATGGCCGCCGCTACCTCGGACTTGCTCGCCAACGGCACGCGCGCCTGCACCTGGCCGATGTTCGGGTCGAAGACATCGCCGAAGTTGCCCGAGGCGCCTGCGACGTGTTGCCCGCCGATGAAGTGAGTGAGTTCGCGAACCATGCCAGTCCTTGTCTGTCGTCGTCGACGCGCGGTGGCGCGATCTGCGGTCATCCTATAGTTGGATGTCCAAGTATTTACATGACAGGACACGAATGTGATTCATCCCACCGGTTCGAGGGTCAATCGGACCCGCGCGGCGACCGCGCCATGACGATCGCACCCGTCGTCAGCAGCACGGCGCCCACGATCAGAACGAGACCGGCCGCGCCCAACCCCTCGGTCCACTCCGACACCGCCTCGGCGATGGCGATCGCGACCGCCCCCGCACCGCCGATCACCAGCACCGGCGAACGGTGCGTCGCGTACAACGCGAAGCAGGCGATCGCGACGAGCACGGTGAGCCCGGCCGACACGCCGCGCCCCTCGAAGTCGACCCACTGCGCGCCGAGCAGCGCGAGGGCGATCGCGATCGCGTATCCCGCCCAGAACTCGACGAACGCACCCGCGCGCGTCAGCCCGAACCAGACCATCCCGAGCGCGAAAAAGCCTAGGCCGACCCAGAGTTCGTCCAATTCCAACAGTGTGCCGAGCACGCCGCCGACGACGGGCACCGCGAAACCCGCGCACGCGAGCATGCCGACCACCGAGGGCAGCGCCACATAGCCGAGCACCGCCGCGACCAGACCCGCGCATACCGCGAGCACCCATGCCTCGTCGGATCCCGAATCGTCGATGCCCGCCCCGACCGCACCGGCGAGCGCGGCCGCCGCGAGCGCGAACAACACCGCGGCCAGGCGCGTCCGCGCGGTCGGCATCGGCGAACGGAACAGCGACGCGCGTCCGGCCAGCGCGATGCCGCCCAGCGCGAGCCCGATCGCGACGGCCGCCAGGATCGCCACCCGGCTCGCCTGCGCGAGATCGCCCCACGACGCCTCGAGGAACAGCACCAGCCCGCCGAGCAGCAGTCCCGCACCGGCGTACGCCGCGACCTCGGCGACCAGCTTGCCCGGCGACGGCCGCGCCGCGGCCTCCTCGGCGGCCACCTCGGCCGCCACCGCATCCCGTTGCGCCTCGGTCAGCACACCCTCGTCGACCAGCCGGCGCAGTGCCGTCCCCACCCGATGCCCATGAGCCATCGGTCCAGTATCACCGCGACATCCGGCGGAGGCCACGGCGTGGCGGCTCGCGATTATCTGGCGATGTGATCGCCGTCACCGTAGAATTACTTTGACGTCCTAGTATCGGGCGCCATAAGGACTCGCCGGAGGACTCCCGTGGCCGACAGCAGCGCGCTCCACACTCCCGCCCATCCCGTCCGTTTCGTGACGTCGGCGGCCCTGTTCGACGGGCACGACGCCGCGATCAACATCATGCGCCGGATCTTGCAGTCCCAGGGCGCGGAGGTGATCCACCTCGGGCACAACCGCGCCGTGCACGAGGTGGTCGCGGCCGCGATCGAGGAGGACGTGCACGGCGTCGCGGTCAGCTCGTACCAGGGCGGCCACATCGAATACTTCGAATACCTCGCGGCCGCGCTGAAAGAGGCGGGAGCGGGCCACATCCGGATCTTCGGCGGTGGCGGCGGGGTGATCGTGGCCGAGGAGATCGAGCGACTGGCAGACGTCGGCGTGCGGATCTTCTCCCCCGAGGACGGCCAGCGGCTCGGATTGCCCGGCATGATCAACGAATTGGTGCGCGCCTGCGATGACGACCTCGCCGAGGAGTTCCCCGCGACCGAGGCCGTGCTCGCGGGCGAACGGCCCGCGCTGGCCCGCGCCATCACCTGCCTGCAACAGGACACCCTGCCCGCCGCCGACCGCGAGGCGCTGCTCGCCGCGGCGAACGCGCGCGCCGTGCCGGTGCTGGGCATCACCGGCACCGGAGGCTCCGGAAAGTCCTCGCTGACAGACGAATTGGTGCGACGACTGCGCTCCGATCAACAAGACAAGCTCCGCGTCGCGATCCTCGCGGTCGACCCGACCCGCCGCCGCGGCGGCGGCGCGCTGCTCGGCGACCGGATCAGAATGAACGCGCTCGACGGCGCGCACGTGTTCTTCCGTTCGCTGGCCACCCGGGGCAATCACGAACTGCCGCGCAACATCGACACCATCATCGCGGCGTGCAAGGCCGCCGGGTACGACCTGGTCGTCCTGGAGACGCCGGGTATCGGCCAGGGCGACACCGCCATCGTCGACCACGTCGACGTGTCGATGTACGTCATGACGCCGGAGTTCGGCGCGGCCTCCCAACTCGAGAAGATCGACATGCTCGACTACGCGGATGTGGTGGCCGTCAACAAGTTCGAGCGCCGCGGCGCCGCCGACGCGGTGCGCGACGTGTCGCGTCAGCTGCTGCGCAACCGCGAGGCCTTCGGCGCCCGCCCGGAGGACATGCCCGTCTTCGGCACCAGCGCGGCGACTTTCAACGACGACGGCGTGACCGCGCTCTACCAGCACCTGACCGGCCTGCTCGGCGAGCACGGCCTGCGGCTGGAGCCCGGGACGCTGCCGCGGGTCGACACCAAGGTCTCCACTCGTTTCGCACAGATCATCCCACCCGCCCGGGTGCGCTACCTGGCCGAGATCGCCGAAGCGGTGCGCGGCTACCACGCCGAGACCGCCCGGCAGGTCGCCGCGGCGCAGCGCGTCCAGCGGTGCGAGCAGGTGCTCGCCGAGCTGCCCGAGGACGCGGCGGTCGCCGAGCTGCTGACCGCCGCACGCACCGAACTCACCGGCGACAATGCCGCGCTGCTGGCCGAATGGCCCTCGATCGCGGAGAGTTACCGCGGCGACGAACAGGTGGTGCGGGTGCGCGACCGCGAGATACACACGCCGCTGCGCCGGGAGTCGTTGTCGGGCAGCAGCATCGCGCGCGTCGCGCTCCCCCGCTACACCGATCACGGTGAGCTGCTGCGCTTTCTGCGCGCGGAGAACCTGCCGGGCCGCTTTCCGTTCACGGCGGGGGTGTTCCCGTTCAAGCGGGACAACGAGGATCCCGCGCGGATGTTCGCGGGCGAGGGCGATCCGTTCCGCACCAACCGGCGCTTCAAGGTGCTCTCCGCGCACGCCGACGCGACAAGGCTGTCGACCGCCTTCGATTCGGTGACGCTCTACGGGCGCGATCCCGACGAACGGCCGGACATCTACGGCAAGGTCGGCACCTCGGGCGTCTCGATCGCCTCGCTCGACGACATGAAGGCGCTCTACGACGGTTTCGACCTGACCTCGCCGACCACGTCGGTCTCCATGACGATCAACGGCCCAGCCCCGACCATCCTGGCCTACTTCCTCAACGCCGCCATCGACCAAGCGATGCAACGCTTCTCGGACGCCGAGGGACGCGAACCGTCCGAGGACGAAGCCGCCGACATCCGGGCGAGGACGCTGGCCACCGTGCGTGGGACCGTGCAGGCCGACATCCTCAAGGAGGACCAAGGCCAGAACACCTGCATCTTCTCCACCGAGTTCAGCCTGCGCATGATGGCCGACATCCAGGAATGGTTCGTGCGCAACAAGGTTCGCAACTTCTACTCGGTGTCGATCTCGGGGTATCACATCGCCGAGGCGGGCGCGAACCCGATCAGCCAGCTCGCCTTCACCCTCGCCAACGGATTCACCTACGTGGAGGCCTATCTGGCGCGCGGCATGGACATCGACGACTTCGCACCCAATCTGTCGTTCTTCTTCTCCAATGGCATGGACCCGGAGTACTCGGTGATCGGCCGGGTCGCGCGGCGCATCTGGGCGATCGCCCTGCGCGACCGGTACGGCGCCAACGAACGCTCGCAGAAGCTGAAGTACCACATCCAGACCTCGGGCCGTTCGCTGCACGCCCAGGAGATGAACTTCAACGACATCCGCACCACGCTGCAAGCGCTGATCGCCGTCTACGACAACTGCAACAGCCTGCACACCAACGCCTACGACGAGGCGGTGACCACGCCGACGGAAGAATCGGTGCGCCGCGCGCTGGCCATCCAGCTGATCATCAACCGCGAGTGGGGCATGGCGATGAACGAGAACCCCCTCCAGGGCAGCTTCCTCGTCGACGAACTCACCGATCTGGTCGAGGAGGCGGTGCTCGTCGAGTTCGAGCGGATCAGCGAACGCGGCGGCGTGCTCGGCGCCATGGAAACCGGCTACCAGCGCGGCAAGATCCAGGACGAATCCATGCTCTACGAGCGGCGCAAGCACGACGGCTCGCTGCCGATCGTCGGGGTCAACACATTCCGCAATCCGAACGCCGAGCAACACCGGGTGCTCGAGCTGGCACGCGCCACCGAGGCGGAGAAGAAGTCCCAGCTCGACCGCGTGCGCGAGTTCCAGCAACGCCATCGCGACGCGGCGCACGCGGTGCTGGCCCGGCTGGACGCGGTGGCACGCACCGACGAGAACATCTTCGCGGTGCTGATGGACGCCGCGCGGGTCTGCACGCTGGAGCAGATCACCGACGCCTTCTTCACGGTCGGCGGACAGTACCGGCGCAACGTGTGAGGCTCGGGGCCGGCGAAGCTCGTCGTTGGCCCGCGCACGGCCACCGCCGTGTGACAATCGCCGGGTAATCCGCCACGACAGGAGGGACACGATGGACCTCGCGGGCCTACACGTGATCGACGCGCACATCCACCAGTGGGATCCGCTGACCACGCCGCGCGATTTCAGCAACCTCGCCCGGCTGTTCAAATACCTGCCGGTGCCGATCGATCTCGCCACCCGGCTCGCCCCGCGCCGCGACCGTGAATTCGTCGGCGACCCAACGGCATACGTGCATCCCTATCTGCCCGCGGACTACCGGTCCGACGCGACGGGCGTCCCTGTCGAGTCGATCGTGCACATCGAGGTCGAGTGGACCGGGTCCGGCCCGACCGCCAAGGCCGACGAGACCCGCTGGGTTGCCAGCCTGCCGTTCGGCGTCGACACACCGCGGCTCGGCGCCGTCATCGGCTCGGCCGATCCGGCCGCCGACGGCTTCGCGGCCCTGCTCGACGCGCACCGGACGGCGTCGCCGCTGTTCCGCGGCATCCGCACGATGGTCGCGCACCACCCCGACACCGGCATCAGGTCCTTCGCGGGCAGCGCGGGCGCGCTCACCGCGAGCCGTTTCCTGGACGGGTTCGCCGAACTCGCCGAGCGCGGGCTCTCCTTCGAGGCCTGGGTGTACTCGCACCAGCTGCCGGAGGTGACCGCGCTGGCCGAGCGCTATCCCGAGGTCACCATCGTGCTGAACCACCTCGCCACGCCCGCGGGTCTGTACGGCAAGGTCGGCAAGTACACCGGCGCGAATCCGGGCGAGCGCAGGAAACTGTTCCTGAGCTGGCGCGACGACCTGAGCGCGCTGGGCGCCCTGCCCAATGTGGTCGCCAAGGTCAGCGGACTGATGATGCCCATACTCGGGCATCCGGTGCCCGCGCGCGGGAGTTCGACGCCGGTGCCCGAGCTGGTGGAGCGGATCGGTCCGCTGGTCACGCACGCGATGGACGTCTTCGGGCCCGAGCGGCTGCTGTGGGGGTCGAACTTCCCGGTGGACAAACCGATCACGAGCATCGCCGACAGCGCGCAGGTGGTCGCCGACGCCGTGACCGCCCACGGTGGCGGACCCGTCGACCTGGCCCAGATCTTCCGCGGCACCGCCGAGCGGGTCTACCGCGTCGAGGCGCCGGAGTAGCTCCGCCGAGTCGCGGCCCGTTGACAAAGGCGCGGGGCGCGCGCCTAATGAGGTGGCAGGTGCGGACAGTGATGTCGCCCGACATCACATGCGTCCGCGCAGCCGGACTCATGGAGCGAGCGGTGCGATGAACGAGACGACCATCGACCACGAAGTGATCATCGTCGGGGCCGGGTTCTCCGGCATCGGCGCGGCGATCAAGCTGCGCGCGGCCGGTTTCGAGGACTTCCTCATCGTCGACGACGCGGACGGCGCGGGCGGCACCTGGCACTGGAACACCTATCCCGGTGTGGCCGTGGATATTCCGTCGTTCAGTTATCAGTTCTCCTTCGATCAGCGGGCGGACTGGTCGCGGGTCTACGCACCCGGCCACGAACTCAAGGCCTACGCCGAATCGTGCGTGGACAAGTACGGACTACGCCCACGCATCCGTTTTCGCACCACGATCACCGACGCGGAATTCGACGAACAGCGCCACCTGTGGCGGCTGCGCACCGGCTCCGGCGACGAGTTGCGCGCCCGCTTCGTGATCAGCGCGACCGGCGTGCTGACCCGGCCGAAGCTGCCGGACATCCCCGGCGTCGGCGATTTCGGCGGCGCGACCATGCACACCTCGCGCTGGGATCACCGGGAAAGCCTGCGCGCCAAGCGAGTCGCGATCATCGGAACCGGCGCCTCCGCGGTGCAGGTGATCCCGGAGATCGCCCCCGAGGTAGCCCATCTCGTCGTCTTCCAGCGCACCCCGATCTGGTGCCTGCCGCGGCCCGATCTCCCGCTGCCCGCCCCGGTGCGCCTGGCCCTGCGGCTGCCCGGCGGGCGATCACTGACCAGATTGATCAGCCAGGCCTACGTGGAGCTGACCTTCCCCATCGCGGCCCACTACTACCGGTCGCTGCCGACCGCCGCGGTGGGCGAGCGCGCCGGGCTCGCCCACCTGCGCCGCCAGGTGCACGACCCGGTGATACGCGAAAAGCTCACGCCCCGTTACGCGCTGGGCTGCAAGCGCCCCAGTTTCTCCAACGATTATCTGACCGCCTTCAATCGCGACAACGTGGTGCTGGAGACCGACCCGATTCGCGAGATCACCGCCACCGGCGTGCGGACCGACGCCACGGAGCACACCGCGGACGTGCTGATCCTGGCTACCGGCTTCAAGGTGATGGAATCGGGCAACATGCCGACCTACGATCTGCGCGGCGTCGGCGGCCGGGATCTCGAGAAGTGGTGGGACGAGCACCGATTGCAGGCCTACGAGGGCGTCAGCGTGCCCGGCTTCCCGAACTTCTTCTCGGTGATCGGCCCGTACGGCTACAACGGCTCGTCGTATTTCGCGCTGATCGAGAACCAGGTCCGCCACATCCTGCGCTGCCTGCGGCACGCCCGCGCGACCGATTCGACCCTGGTCGAGGTCACCGAGGAAGCCAACGATCGCTACTTCCGGGAGATGCTGGCCCGGCGGGGCGGCCAGGTGTTCTGGCAGGAATCCTGCGCCGTGTCCAACAGCTACTACTTCGACAAGCACGGCGATGTGCCGCTGCGGCCTTCCACCACCGTGGAGGCAACGTGGCGCAGCGGTCATTTCGATCTGGCCGACTACCGGTTCGCCGCGGCGTCCTGAGCGCGGCGGGCGCTCCTCAGCGGGTGGTCGCGGCGGCAATCTGCCGGGTCAGGGTCTCGCGGGCGGTGACGAGGGAAGGGCCGTACCAGGTGAGGCTGCGGCCCTCCACCAGCGCGCAGGGAATGCCCGGAAATGCCTCAGGCCCATCGGTTTCGGTGAAGACGTACGGCTCGTCGGGCAGAATCGCCAGCTCGACGCCGCGGGTCAGTTCGGCCTCGTCCACGCGGGGGTAGCGCTCCGGGCGGTCCGCGTGCACGAGGCGCAGCCCGAGCCTGCGCGCGAGGTCGCCGGTGAAGGTATCGCGGCCGACTACCATCCACGGCTTGCGCCAGATCGGGATGACCGTCGCCCGCTCGGGCTCCGGAGGCGCTGCGGCCCAAACGTTTTCGGCGGCATGCAACCAGGGCGGCGCGGGTACGCCGATGGCCTCGACGAACAGCCTGGCGAGCGAGGGGAACGCGGCGTCCAGCGTCTCGATTCTGGAGACCCACACCGGGATACCCGCCGCGCGCAGGCGTTCCACGTCCGCGCGGCGGTTCTCCTCACGATTGCACAGCACCAGATCGGGAGCCAGTTCGACGATCCGGCGCAGGTTCGGGTTCTTGGTGCCGCGCACCCGTTCGACGGACAGGTCGGCCGGGTGGGTGCACCACTGCGTCGCCGCGACGAGCAAATCGGGACAGGTGGCCGCGACCGATTCGGTGAGCGAAGGCACCAGCGACACCACGCGCCGCACCGGGCGGACGATCGACACCTCGGCGCCCAGGTCGTCGCGCAGCGAGATATGCCGGGGCGGAACGACGTTCACGACAGAATCCGGTCACACAGGACGCGCAGCCGCTCGGGCGGCACCTCGGGCAGCGTGTTGCCCGCGCCGAGTACCAGCAGGTAGAGAATCTGCGCCGTCTGCTCGGCAGCGGGCTCCGGATAGCCGATCTCGTCGAGCAGTTGGCGCAGGAACGCCAGCCGGGCGGCATCGACGCGCTGCTTGGCCGCGGCGGCGACCGGGTCGTCCAGCGCCCACGCCCGGACCGCCACTTCCAGGCGGGCCGGTTCCCCATCGGCGAGAACCAGGTCGATCAGCAGGTCGAGCCTGCCGCGCGGGTCCAGGCGCTCGGCCGCCTGCACTTCGCGGATGTAGCGCAGCGTCTGCACCTCCTCGAAGTGCGCGAGCAGCGCCTTCTTGTAGCCCGGCATGCCCGAGAAGTGGTGGTAGAAGGACCCGGTGCTCAGCCCGGTCGACGCGACCAGTTTGTCGATGGTCAGCGCCGTCGGCCCCGCCGTGCCGAGAATCGACAGCCCGGATGCCAGCCATGAGGTCTTGCCCGCCACGAAGACCACCCTATAACATAATTTTTGTTCTGTTCCTGGGATGCTCACCTCCGGAGGTCGCGATGACCGCTATGACAGCCACCGCCCAGCCCCGCAGCTCCACCGCCCGATGGCCGATCCGCGTCCACTACGCGGGCGCCGTGTTCCTCGGCCTGATCGGCTTCGGCCACGAGCTCGCCCTGCACATCTTCAACGGGGCCGATGTCGCCGGTGAGGAAGTGATCAACGAGCTGTCCAGGAACACCACGACGGCGTTGTTCGAGGGCGGCAGGGAAGTGACGGTGTTCGGGCTCAACACCGGTTACAGCGTGGGCATGGGGCTGTTCGGCTTTCTCTTTCCGCTGCTCGCGGTGGTGGCCGTCCGGGCGGCGCCGGGGCTGATCGCGCGCTGGTCGCTGTTCAACTGGATCTGCGTGGCGGCGGCGGGCGGCACGTTCTGGATCTCCTGCCTGTACTTCCCCGAACTCGTCGTCGCGTTCGGCGGGCTCTCGACACTCTGCTACGCGGCCGTGCTGGTGGCCGGGCCGCGCCCATCGACGGAATAGACGAAAAGCGCAGGTCAGCGACCCTTCACGGGACGGACCGTCGGCGGAACGGCAGGGCAGCGCAGGTTCGGCACAAGGGCAGTGAGCGGACAGCAATCGGGCGTTACCTCGCCAACTCCGACGGAGCAGACTGGGAAGTGGCACCCGGCGCCGAGACACACCGGCCCCAGCGCACCGGACGGGATCCGCCCGACGAAGTCCGGAGACGCGGGCCCAGCCTCGATGCCGGGTGCTGGCTTTCGTCGGCACGAATATGCCGCGGCGGGCTCGGCCCCGCGGCCAGGCCCTGTGTCGAAGTCCGGCCGGATGCCTCCGTGGCTCGGATCGTCACCTGGCAAGGCGGAGGAGGAGCCGATATCGGGGTTGTATCGGCGACGACAACGCGGCCAGGCGGCGATCCGATCCGCGGAGGTGCCGGATGGGACTTCGACGCAGGGCCTGTTCGACACAGGGCTTAGGTGTGACACAGTGCCTAGGTGTGACACAGGGCCTAGGTGTCTCGCAGCGAGGTATACAGCGCGGCGAGCTCCCGTATTCCGGTCGCCGCGCTCGCCTCGTCCTCGGTGCTCATGCGAAGCGCCTTGCGTAGCAGCACGGGATCGAGATCGTCCATCGCGGAACGGAATTCGACCTTCGGGAGGCCCGGAAGGGGCGTCTCGTCGCCGTACGGATCGTCGCTCTGGACCGGTCGCGGGTCCCGCTCGATGCCGCGGATGAGCGTGTCCAGGTCCAGTCCGCGCAGCGTGAGAATCTCGCGGGGCCGCTCGTCGAGTCGCTCGGCGAGCAGGTAGCAGACCGCCGCGACGTGTTTGCATGGCCAGCCCGGGTCCGGACAGGTGCAGTCGAAGTCCAGCTCGGCCGCCGTACTGGGCAACAGCAGCGAGCCGAGCCCGGTGGGCAGCGCGCCCGAGGCGATCTCGGCCAGCATGCCCGGCGAGCTGCGGATCGTCTCGATCAGCAGGTCCAGTTCCTCCTCGCGCACCGCGCGCACGCGGAACGCCGAGGTGAACGGGCGCGGCTGGCTGCCCTGCACCTCCGCGACCACCGCACCCGGCTCGATCCGATAACTCACCACCTGCCCGGACCGCGCATAGCTGCGCCCGCGGGCCAACCGGCCCGGCTCGGCCATCGCCTCGACCGCGTCGATCAGCGCCCTGCCCCACCAGGTGCGCCCGAATCCGCCGCGGCGGCTGCGCGCCGCGACGCCGCCCTCGACCGGCAGTCGCTTGCCGTACTTGCTGTAGTCCTCGAACGTCATTCACCCACCGCCTCGGCGCCGAGGGCGAACAGGTCGCGCAGTTCGTCGGTGCTCAGCTCGGTGATCCAGTTCTCCCCCGCCCCGACGGCCAGGTCCGCGAGCCTGCGCTTGCCGTTGATCATCTCGTCGATCCGCTCCTCGATCGTGTCGACGCAGACGAGCTTGCGCACCTGCACCGCGCGCTGCTGCCCGATTCGGAACGCGCGGTCGGTCGCCTGGTTCT
Source organism: Nocardia sp. bgisy134 (assembly GCF_965341865.1). Lineage (GTDB taxonomy): Bacteria > Actinomycetota > Actinomycetes > Mycobacteriales > Mycobacteriaceae > Nocardia. The sequence goes on along the minus strand of NZ_CBDQZP010000029.1, from coordinate 24,998 downwards.
CCACCGCCGGATTCCACCAACGGTCCAGGTGCACCACGTGATTGGCGGCCGTCAGGTTCAGTCCGGTACCACCGGCCTTGAGCGACAACAACATCAACGGCGGCCCGTCCTCGGACTGGAATCCGGTGACCATGGCGTCGCGACGGCGCTTGGGCACGCCGCCGTGCAGGAACGGGATCGGGGCGCCGAAGCGCTCGGCGAGGAACGGCGCGATCAGCTCGCCGAACTCGCGGAACTGGGTGAACAGCAACGCCTTCTCGCTGTCGGCGAGCACCGCGTCCACCACGTCCTCGACCAGGGCCAGCTTGCCGGATCGGTGCTTGCCGCGGGTCAGGACGCCGGAGCCGTCGCCGAGGAAGTGCGCGGGGTGGTTGCACACCTGTTTGAGGCGGGTCAGCGCGCCGAGCACGGCGCCCTTGCGCGCCATGCCTTTCGCGTTCCTGATCTTCTCCATCATGTCGTCGACCACCGCCTGGTACAGCGCGGCCTGCTCGACGGTCAGGTTGGCGCGCACCGTCATCTCCAGCTTTTCCGGCAGGTCGCTGATGACGGAGGGATCGGTCTTCACCCGGCGCAGCACGAACGGCTGGGTGACGAACCGCAGCCGCGAGATCGCGTTCTGATCACCCTCCCGTTCGATCGGCACCGCGAACCGCGCGCGGAAGGTCTGTGGGCTGCCCAGCAGTTTCGGCATCGCGAAATCGAGGATCGAGCGCAGCTCCTCCAACCGGTTCTCGACGGGAGTTCCGGTGAGCGCCAAGCGGTGTCGCGCCCGCAGCGCGCGGGCGGCGCGGGCCTGTCGCGTCCCCGCGTTCTTGATGTGCTGGGCCTCGTCGAGCACGACGCGTTCCCAGTCCTGCTTGCTCAACGCTTCGATGTCCCTGGCGAGCAGCGAATAGGTGGTGAGCACCAGGTCGGCCTCGGCCACCGCCGCATTCAGTTCCGCGCCGCCGCGCCGACCCGCGCCGTGGTGCACCAGCACCCGCAGGTCCGGCGCGAACCGCTCGGCCTCGCGCTGCCAGTTGCCGACCACCGACATCGGGCATACCAGCAGCGTCGGGCCGGGATCCGCGGACTGTTCCCGCTCGTGCACGAGCAGTGCCAGCACCTGCACCGTCTTGCCGAGGCCCATGTCGTCGGCGAGGATGGCGCCGCAACCCATTCGGCTCATGGTGACCAGCCAGGACAGGCCGCGCAGCTGATAGGGGCGCAGCTGCGCCTTCAGGCCGCTCGGGGCGGGGACCGGCTCCGCGTCGTGCCCGCGATCGAGCAGTTCGGCCGCCCATCCGGTGGCGGTGACCTCGGTGATCGGCACCTGCTCGACCCGGCTGCTCGCCAGTTCGCCGATCATGTCGGCGAAGGTGATCGGCGAATCGTCGCTGTGCGCGGCGACATAGCGGGCCGCGGCGGCGAGCGCCTTGTGATCGGCCTGCACCCATTCGCCGCGCAACTGCACGAGATCGGATTTGGCGCGAATGAGACGCGCCATCTCGGCCTCGGTCAACACGGTGTCGCCGAGCGCCAATTCCCAACGGTAACGAACCAATCCCCGCATGCCGACGGTGCTCTCCGCCGCGGGAACCGCGCTCTCCACCCGCAGCCGCATGGACGGGGCGGAGATGCTCCACGCGCGCGGCAGCAGCAACCGGATGCCCGCCGCCTGCAACGCGTGCGCGCCGTGCGCCACGAGATCGGCCACCACCTCGGTCGGCAAGAGCAGATCCATGGTGCGCGGATCGGTCGGCAGGTCGCGCAGCCTGGGATAGGCGCGCTGCGCCTCCCCCAGCTTGTCGATGACGGTGCGGACCAGGCTCGGGTCACCGTGCAGCGGGATCGGCGCGGGCGCCTCACCCTCGGTGCGCAGGCAGACCTCCAGGCGCCACAGCGCCACCGAGTCGTCGGCGAAGCCGAGCTCGCCGTCCGGCTCCAGCAGGCGCAGTACCAATTCCGGCTCGTCCACGGTCAGTCCTGCGCGCCAGCGTTCCAGCACCTCGGCCAGCTGATGGCTGCCGCTGCCGAGGGGGCTGTCGCCGACCAGCGCGGCCAGCAGCGGATGCGACAGCGGCGGCGCGTCCATCGACCGCCTGGCGATCGGGTCGGTCAGCTCGCCGACGAGATCCTCCAGCACGGCGGCGGGCCGCCCGGCCACGTGCAGGGCGGCCGGGGCGGCCACCGCGAGCTCGGCCAGCCAGGCACGCTGACGTGCGCCGCCCACCAACCGCCACCGCACCCACCATTGGCCGTCGTCCCTGCGCAATTCGGGCACGATCCGCCCGGCCCGCACCCACCGCTCGACACCGTGCGCGACGTGGGCGAGGAAGCGCAGATCACCGGATACGGCCGAGGCGGGCAACGGCTGGCGCAGCGCCGCGGCGGCGGCCTCCGGCGCGAGCGCGTGCGCGGGCACCGTGACCCGCTCGGCCGCGCCCGACGCGGGCACGAGAACCTCGGCCCGATGCCGGAACCGCGACGCGCGCAGGACGCCGCCCAGCGGGTCGGGCAGTGCGTCCGGCACCCCGTCGTCGGTCCACAGCAGCAGACCGGCCCCTGGCGACCACAGTCCGTGCAGCATCCGCCCATCCAATCAGGCGGGTCCGACATCTCGCCGCCGCGCCGTCCTGGATTTCTGGCGCTGAGCGGAACATACTGGGATATCCGCTGGTCACGACTGAGAATCACAGCTGAGTGTCAAGGAAGCGGAGGGCAGCAGCATGACAATTCTGCTCCAGGTAACCGAGCAGAGCTTCTCGCCTACAACGCCGTGGGAGCGGCGCAAGTTCACCTTCGTCAACGCCGCAAAGATCGTCGGGATGCGTCTCGACGGTGTGGGCGGCGTGTGGATCGACCTGTCACGCCCAGGGGAATCACAGCACCTGGCTCAGGTCCCGGACCCGCACGTGGCGATCACCTTCCTGCTCACCACCTTCGCCAAGATCGCCGAGTGCGAGGAACGCGGCGGCTCCTGGCTGATCGGGCACGACGGGATGCACACCGAGTCCATCGCGGCCACCAGATTCCCGCCGCGAGCGACCGAGGTCGCCGGCGACGACCTGCTGGCGCGCGCCTGGTTGTGAGGCCGCGCACGCTCCACAACTGATCAGCTCGCTTGTCGCAAGACCCACGAATGTCGGTGCACACGAGTACAAGTGGCATCGTGCGTACTCACGTCCAGGGTCGGTTGCTCGCGCCGCTCGTCGCGGCGCTGCTGCTCGCGGGCTGTGGAGGGTGGTCCGCGGGCCAAGTCGCCCCGGCACCGGGCAGCCCGAGCAGGGCTCAGCTCGAACAGTTGCTCGCCGAGGTCAGGGTGATCGCCGAGCGCACGCGACCCGGCGGCTACGAGCGCGGCTGCGGCAACGGACAGGGCTGTGTCTTCGGCCCGTCCTGGACCGACGACTACGAGGGCCCCGGCGGGCACGACGGCTGCGACACCCGCAACAACGTGCTCGCCGCCCAGCTCACCGACGTGCGCTTCCGGGAGGGCACGCGCGACTGCGTCGTCGTGTCGGGCACCCTCGACGACCCGTACACCGGCGATCGACGCGCCTTCCGCAAGGCCGACGCGGGCGACGCGCAGATCGATCACGTCTATCCGCTGGCCGCCGCCTGGGACATGGGCGCGTCCACCTGGCCGCCGCAGCGCCGCGTGCTGTTCGCCAACGACGTCGAGACCAACCTCCTGGCCACCTCGGCGCGCGTCAACCAGGCCAAGGGCGACGGTACGCCCTCGGAGTGGTTGCCGCCTTCGCGCGCCGACCACTGCTTCTACGCGGGCCGCTACCTCACCGTCGCGGTGCGCTACGACCTACCTGTCACCGAGGCGGACAACGCGACGTTGCACGACATCGCCCGCACTTGCCCGTGACGGCGCGCCCGCCCTCCGGCGGCGACTCGTGCGCCGAGTACTTACTGCGCGCCCGTCGCGACCGGTCGTTTGGGATCGTTGGACCACTGCGACCAGGACCCGGGATACAGCGCGGCCTCGACGCCCGCGACGGCGAGCGCGGCGACCTGGTGGGCGGCGGTGACGCCGGAGCCGCAGTAGACCGCGACCGGGCCGGAGCCGAATCCGGCGAAACGCTCGCGCAATTCGGCCGCGGCGCGGAAATGCCCGTCCGCGTCGAGGTTCTCGGCGGTCGGCGCGCTCACCGCACCGGGGATGTGTCCGGCCTTCGGATCGACCGGCTCGACCTCGCCGCGATACCGCTCGCCCGCGCGGGCGTCGAGCAGCACACCCTTCCACTTGGCGACGGCGTCGGCGTCTACCACCGGCAGCTTGCCCGGTCGCAGCTCGACGTCGCCGAGTTCCGGATCGGGTTCGGCGCCGGAGATCAGTTCACCGCCCGCACTGGTCCAGGCGGGCAGGCCGCCGTCGAGGATGCGGACATCGGCGAGACCAGCCCAGCGCAGCAGCCACCACGCCCGCGCGGCAGCCATGCCGCCGGTCGCGTCGTAGACGACCACCGGGTCGCCGGTGCGGATACCCCAGCTGCGCGCGCACTTCTCCAGCTGCGCGATATCGGGCAGCGGATGCCGTCCACGCGCGGGCGAGGGCGGTGCGGCCAGTTCGGTCTCCAGATCGACGAAGACCGCACCGGGAATGTGCCCGTCGAGGTAGTGCTGCGGCCCGTCCGGGTCGCCCAGCGCCCACCGCACGTCGAGTAGGCGAAACCGCCTGTCCGCCAGTGCTTCCCGAAGTTCCCCCGCAGAGATCAGTACCGCGCTCAACCCAGCTCCTCGTCCAGTTTCCCTCGCGCGCCGACCCTCCCACCATAATGGACGCTGTCGGACGAGGTCCGTCGATTGCCCGCGCATGGCCGCAGCGAAGGCGGAGGTACGCCTAGGCATCGCGCGCCGCCGATGTGCGCACTCGCGCGACATACCCGCCGGTAGGGACCGCGCGAAGTCGGTCCAGTTTCCGGGCACTGGCCGGTGACACGCCGTGTGACCAGCGGCAGTATCCGGACAATGACCAAGGTTTCCGCGCCCACCGACCCCGATACCGAGCCGCGGGAAGCAATCACCGCCGGGCTCGCGCAGCCGCTTGGGGCGGGCGTGGTGACCGCCCTGGTCGGGTTCACCAGTTCGTTCGCGGTGGTGCTGAGCGGGTTGACGGCGGTGGGCGCCACCGCGGCTCAGGCCGCGTCCGGACTGCTCGCGGTGTGCGTCACCCAGGGTATCGGGATCATCCTGCTCAGCTACCACTACCGGATGCCGATCACGCTGGCCTGGTCGACGCCCGGCGCCGCGCTGCTCGCGAGCACGGGCGCGATCGCGGGCGGCTGGCGGGCCGCGCTCGGCGCTTTCGCGCTGACCGGCGTGCTGATCCTGATCACCGGGCTCTGGCAGCGGCTCGGGAACCTGATCGCCGCGATTCCGGTCGAGATCGCGCAGGCCATGTTGGCGGGCGTGTTGTTGCCGCTGTGCCTCGCGCCGGTGCGGGCGGTGGCGACCAGTCCCGCGGTGGTGGTCCCGGTGATCGTGGTGTGGCTGGTTCTCCAGCGGTTCGCCAAGCGCTGGGCGGTGATCGCCGCGTTCGGCGTCGCCGCCGTCGGTGCGGGCGTGAGCATCGTGGCCGAGCATCGCGACCTCGACCTCGCCGCCATGGCGCCGACGGTGGAACTGGCCCTGCCGCAGTGGAATTGGCAGGCGATGATCGGCATCGCGATCCCGCTCTACATCGTCACCATGGCCTCGCAGAACATCCCGGGCACCGCGGTGATGCGGTCGTTCGGCTACCGGGTGCCGTGGCGGGCGGCCATGACCGTCACCGGTGTCGGCACCATCCTCGGCGCGCCCGCGGGCGGCCACGCGATCAACCTGGCCGCGATCAGCGCCGCCCTGTCCGCCGCGCCTGCCGCACACCCGGATCCGAAGCGCCGCTGGATCGCGGCCTGCACCGCGGGCGTCGCCTACGTGCTGCTCGCCCTCGGCTCCGCAGCCCTGGTCACCCTGGTGGCCGCCGCACCGGAGGGCACGCTGGAGACGGTGGCCGGGCTGGCGCTGCTCGCGACACTGGCCACGGCGCTGGCGGGCGCACTGCGCGCAGAAGAACACCGCGAGGCGGGCGTGATCACCTTTCTCGTCGCCGCGTCCGGCGTCGGATTCCTCGGCATCGGGGCCGCGTTCTGGGCCTTGATCGGGGGCCTGATCGTGCGCTGGGCACTGCGCACGCGCGCCACCGCTACCGGCTGAGCAGGGTGAGCGGGTCTTCCAGGAGACCTGCGGTGGTGGCGAGGAAGCGCGCGGCCAGTTCACCGTCGATCATGCGGTGGTCGAAGCTGATGCCGAGCGTGGTCACCCAGCGGACGGCCAGCTCGTCGCGAAACACCCAGGGCCGACGCCGAATCGAGCCGAGGCACAGGATCGCGGCCTCACCGGGATTGACCAGCGGCACCCCGGCGTCGACGCCGAAGACACCGACGTTGGTGAGTGTGAAGGTGCCGCCGCGCAGGTCGGCCGGGGTCGCCGAGCCGGAGCGCGCGGTCTCGGCCAGCCAGCCGATCTCGCGGCACAGGTCGCGCAGGCCGAGCGATTGCGCCTCTTTGAGATTGGGCACCAGCAGGCCGCGGCCGGTGGCCACCGCGATGCCGAGATTCACGTAGTGCTTCGTGACGATCTGCTGATTCGCCTCGTCCCAGCAGGCATTCACGCCGGGGAACTCCGCGATCGCGGCGAGCGTCGCCTTGGCGACCAAGGCCAGCGGCGTGAGCGTCAGTCCGGCAAAGGATTTGGTGGTGCGCAGGTGGTCGAGCAGCTCCATCGACGCGGTGCAGTCGAGCGTGACGAAGACGCTGGCCTGCGGGATCGTCCGCGCGCTCGCCGACATGGCCGCCGCGGTGCGCTTGCGGATGCCGGTGATCGGTGCGCGTTCCTCGCGCACCGAGGGGCGAATCACGCCGGCGTCCTGGTCCGATGCCGGGGGCGCCGGGCTCGGCGCGGGCGCGAGGTCGGTGCGGTGCGTGGAGGGCCGCGGGGGCGAGACGGGCACCGCGCCGCGCACGTCTTCGACCGTGACCGCGCCGTTCGGACCGGAACCGGCGACGAACCACAGGTCGATGCCGAGTTCCTTGGCCAGTTTGCGAGCGGCGGGCGTCGCCGCGGCGCGCGCTTCCGGCGCGGGCCTGCGCCTGCGCGACTCGGCCTCGCCTTCGGGCCCGTAACCCACGAGCACCGATTTCCGGCCGTTGCCGTCCGCGGTGTCGGGTCCTGGCGACGGCTCACCGGCCGCCTCGGGCTCGATCTGGGCGGCGGCCACCGCCGTTGGCGGCGACGCGGTCCGCACCCGGATCAGCGGCGCGCCCACCTCGACCGTCTCCCCCGGCTCGGCGAGCAGCTCCTCGACCCGTCCCGCGAACGGCGAGGGAAGCGCGACCACGGCCTTGGCGGTCTCCACCTCCGCGATGGTCTGATTCAGCTCGACGTCGTCGCCGACGGCCACCGACCAGGACACCACCTCGGCCTCGGTGAGCCCCTCCCCGAGATCCGGGAGCCGGAATTCGAGAACGTGGCCGTCGTCTTCCACGAAGTGCCTCTCGGATCGGATCGATGGTCAGGCGGCGAGCGAACGATCGACCGCGGCGAGGATGCGATCGGCGTCGGGCAGGTGGTGCTTCTCGAGCTTAGCCGGGGGGTAAGGGATGTCGAACCCGCCGACCCGCAGCACCGGCGATTCCAGGTGATAGAAGCAGCGTTCGGTGATCCGCGCCGCGATCTCGGCGCCGAGCCCGCCGAAGACGGGCGCCTCGTGCACGACGACCAGCCTGCCGGTCTTGTCGACCGATTCCTCGACGGTGTCGAAATCGATCGGCGCGAGGCTGCGCAGGTCGATCACCTCGAGCGAATGTCCTTCCTCCGCGGCGATTTTCGCGGCAGTCAACGCCGTAGAAACGGTGCCGCCGTACGCGACGACGGTGGCGTCCGCACCGGTGACGCACACCCGGGCCCGATCCATCGGAAGCTCGGGCGGGGCGCCGAAATCGACGTCGGCCTTGTCCCAGTAGCGCCGCTTCGGCTCGAAGAAGACGACCGGGTCGTCCAGCGCGATCGCTTGGCGCAGAAGGTGGTACGCATCGGCCGGGTTGCTCGGCGAGACCACCCGAAGCCCGGCGGTGTGCGCGAAGTAAGCCTCCGGCGATTCCGAATGATGCTCCACCGAACCGATGCCGCCGCCGAACGGAATGCGAATCGTGATGGGCGCGATCACCTTTCCCTTGGTGCGGTAGTGGATCTTGGCGACCTGGGAGACGATCTGGTCGAACGCCGGATAGACGAACCCGTCGAACTGGATCTCGCAGACCGGGCGATACCCGCGCAGCGCCATGCCGAAAGCCGTTCCGACGATGCCGGATTCGGCCAGCGGGGTGTCCACGACGCGGTTGTCGCCGAAGTCCTTCTGCAGCGTGTCGGTCACCCGGAAGACGCCGCCGAGCTTGCCGATGTCCTCGCCCATGAGCACGACCTTCGGATCGTCCTCCAGCGCCCGGCGCAGCCCGGTGTTCAGCGCGTTGGCGAAGGTGGTGATCATGGGCGTGCTCCTTCCTGTCCCGCGGAGGACGGACCGGGGTCGCCGGTCAAGTACTCCGCGTATTCCCGCCGCTCTTGGTCGAGCAGCGAATGCGCTGTCGCGTAGACGTGGTCGAACAGCTCCATCGGCGCCGGGTCGGGCATCTCGATGGTCGCGGTGCGCACCTGCCGCGCGACGTCGTCGGCATGGGCGGCGACCCGCCGTTCCCAGTCCTCGTCGAGCAGACCCTCCCGCGCCAGCAGTCTGCGCACCCGGTCGATCGGATCGCGACGCTTCCACTCCTCGGTCTCGGCCGCGGAGCGGTACCTGGTCGGGTCGTCGGCGGTGGTGTGCGGGCCCATCCGATAGGTGAGCGCCTCGATGAAGGACGGCCCGCCGCCCGAGCGCGCCCGCGCAACGGCCTGCCTGGTCACCGCGAGCACCGCCAGCACGTCGTTGCCGTCGACCTGCACGCCGGGCATGCCGTACCCGTACGCCCGACGCGCGATCGGCGTCGCGCTCTGCACCCGCACCGGCGCGCTGATCGCCCACTGGTTGTTCTGGCAGAAGAAGACCACCGGCGCGCTCCAGCTCGCGGCGAAGCCGAGCGCCTCGGCGATGTCGCCCTGGCTGGTCGCGCCGTCGCCGAAGTAGGCGATGGTGGCGATCTCGGCGCCGTCCAGGTGCGCGGCGTAGGCGTATCCAGTGGCGTGCAGGCCCTGCGATCCGACCACGATGTTCGGGTTGGTCATGTTCACCGCGCCCGGATCCCAGCAGTAGTGCGCCGCACCGCGCCACAGGCGGGTGAGGTCGGCGGGCGGGACGCCGCGGCAGTAGGCGACGGCGGCTTCGCGGTAGCTGCAGAACACGTAGTCGTCGGCGTGCAGGGCGCGCGCCGAGCCGACCTGGGCGGCCTCCTGCCCGAGCAGCGGCGGCCACAGTCCGAGCTGGCCTTGGCGCTGCAACGCGGTCGCCTCGACGTCGATGCGGCGGGTGACCACCATGTCCTCGTAGAGCGCGCGCAGCTGGTCCGGCCCGACGTCGGCGACGAGGGCGGCGTGCTTGCGATCGAGAACGCGGCGGCCGTCGGGCTGGATCAACTGCACCGGGTATGTGGGCTTCTCCGCCATGACCGCTCGCCTCCTCATCTGCGCCGAGCACGAATGTGTCCTACTTCACAGCATCCACGAGAAGGCGGTCTGCGCAAGTGGCCGACATACGAATGAGCAGAATGCTCAAATCGGTCGGTCCAATTGGTGTCATACTGCGTTGTATGTCCAGTAAGGAACCCGTCGACGCCACGTTGGACGCCACCGACGCGCGCCTGCTGCTGGAGCTGGTGGCCAACCCGAGGGCGACCGGCGTGGAACTGGCCAACCGCCTCGGCCTGTCCCGCAACACCGTGCAGGCGCGGCTGTCGCGGTGGGAGGCGAGCGGTGTACTCGGGAGCTTCGAACGACGGGTGCAGCCAAGGGCGCTGGGGTATCCGCTCGCCGCGTTCGTCGCGGTGGTCGTCGATCAGCACCAATTGGATTCGGTGGTGGACGAACTCGCCGAGGTCCCCGAGGTCACCGAGGTGTGCGGCATGACCGGGCTCACCGACCTCACCGTCCGGATCGTCGCCCAGGATGCCGACGACCTCTATCGAATTGCCGGGCAGATCCTCAAGATTCCGGGCGTGGAGCGCACCAATATGGCGCTGGTGATGCGGGAACTCGTGGGTCCGCGTACCGCTCCGCTGCTGGACAGGCTGGCCGGAACCAGCTGAGTTCCCGCCCGCGCTCCTCCCGCCCATCTCCGGCCGTGCATATGGTGCGGGCATGGAGATTTCGGGCAAGGTCGCGATCGTCACGGGGGCGGGCGCGGGAATCGGGGCGGCGCTGGCGCGGCGGCTCGCCGAGCGCGGGGCGCGAGTCGTGGTCGCCGACCTGGACGCGGATTCGGCTGCCACGGTAGCGGAATCACTTGGCGCACAGGCTGTGTCAGTCGGCGGAGACGTCTCCGACGAGCGCGTGATACAGGCGCTGATCGACCGCGCCGAAGCCGAATTCGGCCCGGTGGACCTGTATTTCGCCAATGCGGGCATCGGCGGCGGCCCCGGCCTGGACAGCACCGACGCGCAGTGGTCGGCCGCGCTGGAGGTGAACGTGCTCGCCCACGTTCGCGCCGCTCGCCTGCTCGTCCCCGGCTGGTCGGCGCGCGGCGAGGGGTACTTCGTCGTGACCGCCTCGGCCGCGGGGTTGCTCACCCAGATCGGCTCCGCACCGTACTCGGTCACCAAACACGCCGCCGTCGGCTTCGCCGAATGGCTCTCGGTCACTTACGGGGACAGCGGGATTCGGGTCAGCTGCGTCTGCCCGATGGGCGTCGACACCGAGTTGCTGCACGGCGATCCGATCCCCGGCGACGAGGCGGCCGCCGCGCTGGCGATCAAGGCGGTCACCTCGGCGGGCGCGGTACTCTCGCCACGACATCGGGCGGATGGTGCCGGGCGAGTGCCAGGTCGACCTGGCCGACCACGCCGATTACCCGCGGTTCCGCGCCTGGCTGACCGAACAGCTCGAGCTCGGGATCGCCGGGGGCGCCGTCAGTCGGTGACGAGCTCGGCGGCCGCGGTGCGGATCACCTCGGGGATCTCGACCGGCTTGCGCGTCTCGGAGTCCACGTAGACGTGCACGAAGACGCCCGTGGCCGCGAGCTCGAGCGAGCCGTCGGCGTCACGGAAGATCGCCAGGTCGTAGGTGATGCTGGAGCGGCCGAGCCGGGAGATGCGCAGGCCGACCTGGAGCTGGTCCGGGAAGCTGATCGAACCGAGGTACTGGCACGAGGTCTGGGCGACCACGCCGAGGGCGGGCAGATCCCTGATGTCGGTGCCGGTCGCGTGCATCAACCAGGCGTTCACCGCGGTGTCGAAGTACGAGTAGTACGTCACGTTGTTCACGTGGCCGTAGTGGTCGTTGTCCGCCCACCGAGTCGGTACCGGCCAGAGCACGGGATACTGCTGTGTCACCCGGCCGACGATAGCTCAGCGGGGGCCGCGCCCTGCCGGTGGTCGCGGGGACTGACCCCGAAGTGGCGTTTGAAGGCGGCGCTGAGCGCGAACGCCGAGCCGTAGCCGACCTGGCGCGCGATGGCCTCGATGGTGGCGTCCGATTCCTGGAGCAGGTCGGCCGCGAGCGCGAGGCGCCATTCGGTGAGGAAGGCCATCGGCGGTTCGCCGACCAGATCGGTGAACCGCCGGGCCAGCGCGGCGCGGGACACGCCGACCGCCTCGGCGAGGCTCGCGACGGTCCAGCCGTGCGCCGGGTTGTGCTGGAGCAGGCGCAGCGCCTTGCCGACGAGCGGATCGCTGTAGGCGTGGTACCAGGCGGGTGCGTCGTTGCGGGCGAACCAGGCGCGCAGCGCGGCGATCAGCACCAGGTCGAGGAGGCGGTCCAGCACCGCGCCCTGGGCGGGCTGATCCTTGGTGGCCTCGTCGGCGAGGATGTCGAGCAGGCGGCTGTCGAAATCGCCGTGCGGGAGCACCGCGATGGGCGGCAGGGCGCGCAGCAGGCGTTGGCTCGCCGCACCCGCGGACTCGTAGGTCCCGGTCACCATCATGGTGGCGCCTTCCGGGTCGGTTCCCCATTGCCGGACGCCGAGACTCAAGGTCTCGCAGAGGATTTCACCTCCGGGGGTCTTGGTGACCTGGCCGGGGTGGATGATGATCTGCGGCGGCGTCGCCGGATCGTCGGCGACGGTGTAGGGATGCGGGCCGCGGAAGATCGCGACGTCGCCCGCGTGCAATTGGCGCGGTTCGCTGGTCCCCGAAACCCTGTTTGCCTCTTGCGATTTCGGCTTCGCGCCGGGCGCTGGGCGGTCCGGGACGATCCAGGCGGTGCCGCGGATCATCGACAGCACGGTGAGCGGCGCTTCGTCCTGGATGCGCAACGACCACGGCGGATCGAGCAGCGAACACATCAGGAACGCGCCTCTGGCACGTGGACCTTCGAGCAGACTGGCGAGCGCATCCACAGGTCCACAGTAGACGCACACGCATGGTTGCGAGCGGCTGAACCATGTTCCGTCTCGGCTCCGGGCGATGTACTCAATACATGAACAGCAACGACAGCGCCCAGCCCCGCATCCTCGTCACCGGAGGCACCGGTAAGACCGGTTCCCGGGTGGCGGACCGGCTCGCGGCGAGCGGCCACGAGGTCCGCATCGGGTCTCGTTCCGCGGAGATTCCGTTCGACTGGACAGACCGCAGCACCTGGGGGCCCGCACTGACCGATATGGACGCCGTCTACCTCGCCTACCAGCCCGATCTCGCCGCTCCGGGCGCTCCGGACGTCATCCGGGCGTTCGGCGCCGCGGCCAAGGCCGCAGGCGTGCGCAAGCTGGTGCTGTTGTCCGGACGCGGCGAACCCGAAGCGCTGGAGTGCGAGTGGATCGTGCGGGAATCCGGCCTGGCGTGGACCGTGGTGCGCTGCGCCTTCTTCGCCCAGAACTTCAGCGAGGGCGCGTTCGCGGACTACATCCTGTCCGGCGCGGTGGCGCTGCCCAACGGCGACGTGCCGGAACCGTTCGTGCACGCCGACGACATCGCCGACGTGGTGGTCGCCGCGCTGACGGAATCCGGGCACGACGGCGCGGTCTACGAGCTCACGGGACCGCGTGCGCTGTCCTTCGCCGAGGCGACCGCCGAGATCGCGAAGGCCACCGGCCGCGACATCCAATTCGTCCCGATCACCCGCACCGACTTCGTTGCGGGCCTGACCGAATACCAGGTTCCGGCGGACGAGATCAGCCTGCTGGACTACCTCTTCGGCACCCTGCTCGACGGCCGGAACTCCGCCACCACGGATGGTGTGCGGCGCGCGCTCGGGCGCGAGGCCAGGGACTTCAGCGAGTACGTCGCCGAGACCGCGGCGGCCGGGGTGTGGGCGGTAACGGAGGTGCCCGTGCACTGAGAGTGCCAGCCGTGCCGGAAGGAGGTGCGAGCCGACGACGACCGCGCCGCGGTTCCCGCCGAATACTTAGCATTTGTCATGGAATTCGCGCGGAGGCGTGGCGCACAGATCGACGAATCGACCACGCCGGACAACGCGATTCTCCGGAATACCGGACGCCGCAGACCGGTTGAAATTGTCAGAAGTGAAATGTACCCACCCGCGGACGTGGAGTTCAACGGCGAGCGCCACGCAACCGGACCACCTCGGGCCGACGATGTCCCGAACCGGCCCCGTGGGTGGGTGCTGAGGGGTCGTGAGGGGTTTGTCCGGGCATGTCGGCCGGTTAGCGCGGTCGCCGCTCCACCGCGCATGCTGGCGGTGCCGCCACCTGCGAGTACTGCCGGTCGGAGGCGCAGGGGCCGAAGCCCGATGGATGCCGGGCGGATCGGGGCCGCGACGGTGGTCTCGGCGTAGACGATGGGACACATCGCCCGCAGCCTCGACTTCGATGGCTCGTCGACGGGCAGATCAGCGACCGTAGGCAAGGTAGCGCCGCCGAAGGCGGGAGTTCGCACCCGAATCCTCGCCCATGCGCCAGGACGGGATCGCATGGCTGATTCGTCGGTGCGCCTCCCGGATTCAGTCGTCGGCACGCCCATCCCGTGGGTGCCAACGCAGCGGGCTCTATGGTGGCGATCAGTGGGCGTCGTCCGAGGTCCTTGTGTCGCTGGGGGATTCGACGGCGGGCTTCGACTCGGCCGGGGCGACGACACCCGCCTGCCAGGCGCAGAGGAGGACGGCGAGGAGCGGGACCACCATGGCGGTGCTGAGGGGGATCAGCTCGGTGAGCCAGCCGATGATGGCGGGGCCCGCGAGCAGGCCGAGATAGCCGAGGCCGAAGACGCGGGACATGTCGGTGGCGGCGGTGCGGGTACCGAGATTGCCTGCGGCCGTGAAGATCTGTGGGACGCCGCCGGCGAGGCCGAGGCCGCAGAGCGCCCAGCCGATCAGCGTCAGCGGCGTCCAGGGCGACAGCATGATGAGGCCGAGGCCGAGGGCGGCGAGGAGGGTTCCGTAGCGAACCACGGCGACCCGGCCGAATGCGCCGCTGACGCGGTCGGCGGCGAAGCGGCCCGCGGTCATGGTCACCGAGAACGCGCCGAACGCCAGCGCGGCGGTGGCTTGGTCGACGCCGAGGTGTTCGCGCATGTGCAGGGTGCTCCAGTCGGCGGCGACGCCTTCCGCGAGCAACACCGCGAAGGCGAGCGCGGCCAACGCCAGCACCTTGCGCCCGTGCCCGGGTTCCGGGACGGCGGCGGCGTCCTCGGTGTGCGCCGGGCCGATCACTTCCGAACCGGGCGGCTCCGGCCGGTGTGGCGTGGCGGCGCCGGGCAACAGGCGCGGAACGCTTCCTGCCAGCAGCGCCAGGCAAGCCACCGAGGCCAGAACCAGCGTGACGCGCACGTCCCAGCCCGCGCGCAGAGCGGCGGCGCCGAGCAGCGAACCCAGCAGCCCGCCGCCGGAGAACAGGGCGTGGAACGCCGACATGATCGGGCGTCGATAGGCCCGCTCGACCTGCACCGCTTGGGCGTTCATCGAGACGTCCAGCGCGCCGTTGCCGAAGCCGAAGCAAGCCAGCGCCGCACCCAACGACACCGGGCCCGTCGCGAACCCCGGACCGAGCACGGCCACCGACGCTATGAACGCCGCCGCACCCACCAGCCTGCTGCTGCCGAACCGGTCGGCGAGCGGCCCCGCGATCCGCATGCCGACGATGCCGGCACCCGCCATCAGCAGAATGAACATGCCCAACGTCGAATGGGAAACACCCGTCCGATCGGTGATCACCGGGATGTGCACGACCCACATCGCCAGCAGGAACCCGTTCAGACCGAACACCGTGAAGACCGCTCCCCGCGCGAGGCGAGTCCGCCCGTCGACCGTCATGGCTGGCACCACTTCGACGGTACCCGGCAGTGACGCGACCGATGCTGCGTTCCTGAGCTCGGAGGCAGCGGCACGGATCGGATCGGCTTTCGTGGTTGACCGTCAGCCGGATGCCGTGGTCGACCCTCGACGATCCGACCGACAACGCGGTCGGCGAACGCCTCGACGAGCGTCCCGTCCCCGCAGGTGAGCTTCCCCAATCCGCCCCAACCCTGGCGCGCCTACAGGTACATCCCCGATTCCGGGCGGGCCGCGGTGGTGTCGATGCGGCCCGCGCCGTGTTGCAGGGCGAGGAGTTCGGCGAGGGAGAGGCCCTCGTCGGGGATGGTGGCGGCGGAAGGGCCGAGCCTGCGGCGCGCTTCGGCGGCCGAGAGGCGGCCGATCTCGAGTTGCGCCAGGCAGCGGCCGGGGCGGGTGACGGCGGGGTGCAGGCGGGACAGGTCCTCGTTGGTGGTGATGGCGACGAGCACGTCGCGGCCTTGGCCGAGCATGCCGTCGGTGAGGTTCAGCAGTCGCGAAAGCCCCTGGCCCGCCGAGGCTTTCGCTTCGGCCCTGATGAGCTCGTCGCAGTCCTCCAGCACCAGCAGCCGCCAGCGGCGGCGTTCGTCGTCGACCTCGGTCGCGGCCGACATGAGGTAGCCGGGCTGACTGAACAGCATCTCCGGATCCAGCACACAGTCGACCTGGCACCACGGCTCCCACGCCCTCGCCAGAGCGCGCAACGCCGTGGTCTTCCCGGTGCCGGGCGGGCCGTGCAGCAACAGCAGCCGCCCGCGAATGTCGTTCGGCGTCAATGCCATCAACCGGTCCAGCGCGCTCGCGGCAAGATCCGGGTAATTGCGGCGGATATCCGACCAGACCGGTGTCTCGATGTCGTGTTGACGCCGCCGGGGACCGTGCTGCCCGTGCAGGTACCAGAACCCCATCTGGATGCCGTCGTCCACCTCGGACGGTTCCTCGGCGTCTCGGATCGATTCGGCCAGAATGTCGTTCGCCAATTCGTCGGTGACGGCCGTCACCTCGACCACCGCGGACCGGTCGGCCCACCGGTCGGCGCGCAGCGTCCAGCCCTCGCCGACCACGAGGATCGACCGGCTGTTGTCCTCCTCGATGGCGCGGGCGACCCGCGAACCCGCCGGGCGCAGCGGCGCGTCGGCCCGCACCCGTTCCAGCTGCTTCTTGCGGTAGCGGGCCTGATCTCCTCGAGCGAACGGCGTCAGCGCGAGCACATCGAGCACATCGCGCGGTGAGTAGTACGAATCCAGTGCGACGGACCACCGCAGGCTCTCGGCCGGATCGGCCGGACCCGTCTCGGGCCCGATCAATCGAAGTGGTTCCTTGCGTTCCAACATTCCGACCATGATCGGCGTGTCGGACCGGCGGCGTCCACCGAATTAACCCATGACGACACGAAGCGGCCCCCCGCTCCAGTGGAACAGGGGGCCGCCGTACTGCGCGTTTACAGTGCCTCGAGCTCTACAGCGCCTTGAGTTCTTCGGTGACGGCGCCAACGGATTTCTTGGCGTCGCCGAAGAGCATGGAGGTGGTGTCGGCGTAGAACAGCGGGTTGTCGATGCCGGCGAAGCCGGAGTTCATCGACCGCTTGAGCACGATCACGGACTTGGCCTGGTCGACGTTGAGGACCGGCATGCCGTAGATCGGGCTGGAGGCGTCCTCGCGGGCGGCGGGGTTGGTGACGTCGTTGGCGCCGATGACCAGGGCGACATCGGTGCGGCCGAACTCGCCGTTGATGTCGTCCATTTCCTTCATCGCGTCGTAGGACACCTCGGCCTCGGCGAGGAGGACGTTCATGTGCCCGGGCATGCGACCGGCGACCGGGTGGATGGCGTATTTGACCTCCACACCCTTCTTCTCGAGCAGTTCGGCCATCTCCTTGACCGCGTGCTGAGCTTGGGCCACGGCCATGCCGTAGCCGGGGACCACGATCACCTGGTTGGCGTAGGCCATCTGGATCGCGGCATCCGCGGCGGAGGTGGCCTTGGCCTGCTTCTGCTCGCCACCACCGGCGCCCGGCGCGGTGCCGCCGCCACCGAACCCACCGGCGACGATGGCCGGGATGGAGCGGTTCATGGCCTTGGCCATCAGGTTGGTCAGGATGGTGCCGGACGCGCCGACGATCATGCCCGCCACGATCATCGCGGTGTTGTTCAACGCCAGACCCGCCGCCGCGGCGGACAGACCGGTGAGCGCGTTCAACAGCGAGATGACCACGGGCATGTCCGCGCCACCGATGGGCAGCACCACCATCAGGCCGAGCACACCGGCGGCCAGGAGCAGCAGCACCATCCACCACCACGGTGCGCCACCGTCGGCGGCGCCCAGGCCGATGACCACGGCCGCGGCGATCGCGACCACCAGCAGCAGCAGGTTCAGCGGCTGCTGCAAGCGGCCGATGCCGATCGGCTTGCCGGGCAGGATCTCCTGCAGCTTGCCGAAGGCGATCAGCGAGCCCCAGAACGAGACCGAACCGATGATCGCGGCGAACAGCGAGCCGACGATGATGTGCACGGTCGGTTCTTCCCCGTGCTGGAAGTCCGAGAACCCGGTGGTGTCGAGGAACTCCGCCCACGCGATCAGCGCGACCGTGCCACCGCCGACGCCGTTGAACGCGGCCACCAGCTGCGGCATCGCGGTCATCTTGGTGAACCGGGCCGGTGGCACACCGAGCCCGACACCGACGACCAGGCCCGCGACGATGATGATCCAGTTGCTGGTGTCGCGCACCGCGATCAGGGTCGCGATGACCGCGATGCCCATACCGACCGCGGCGATCCAGTTGCCGCGCACCGCGGTCTTCGGGCCGGTCAGGCCCATCAGACCGTAGATGAACAGCGAGAACGCGACGATGTAGAGGATGTTGACCAAGTTGTCCATGACGTTTACTCGCCCGCCTTCTCGACCGCGGCGACCGGCTTCTTGCCCTTGAACATGCCCAACATCCGGTCGGTCACCACGAAACCACCGATGACGTTCAGGGTTCCGAAGACCACGGCGACGAACAGAATGAGCTGGATGCCGATCGAGGGATCCTCCACCCGGCCCAACGTCACCAACGCACCCAACACCACGATGCCGTGAATCGCGTTGGTACCCGACATCAATGGCGTGTGCAGAGTGTTGGGGACCTTGGAAATGACAGCGAAACCGACGAACCCGGACAGCACCAGGATCGCGATGTTCGCCAACAATTCGGTATACATCAGTTCACCTCACGAGTGACGCAGGAATCGGCCAGCACCTGATCGTCGAAGTCGGGGGCCACCTTGCCGTCGACCAGCATCAGCTCCAGCAGGGCCGCGATGTTCTTGGAGTACAACTCCGAGGCGTGCTCGGGCATGGTCGCGGGCAAGTTCAGCGGCGAGGCGATGGTGACACCGTGCTTGACCACGGTCTCACCGGGTTCGGTCAGCTCGCAGTTACCGCCGGTCTCACCGGCCAGGTCCACGATGACGCTGCCCGGCTTCATGCCCTCCACCGCGGCGGCGGTCACCAGCCGCGGCGCGGGGCGACCCGGCACGAGCGCGGTGGTGATCACCACGTCGAAGCCCTTGATCGCATCCTCCAAAGCCTGCTGCTGGCGGGCCTTCTCCTCGTCGGTCAGCTCACGCGCGTACCCGCCCTCACCGGCGGCGTCGATGCCCAGGTCCAGCCACTGCGCACCCACCGACCGCACCTGATCGGCGACCTCGGGGCGCACGTCGTAGCCGGTGGTGCGGCCACCGAGCCGCTTGGCCGTCGCGAGAGCCTGCAATCCGGCGACACCGACACCGAGCACCAGCACGGTCGCGGGCTTCACGGTGCCCGCCGCGGTGGTCAGCATCGGGAAGAACCGCGTGGACTCCGACGCCGCCAAGAGGACGGCCTTGTATCCGGAGACATTCGCCTGGGAGGACAACGCGTCCATCACCTGCGCACGCGAGATCCGCGGAATCGCCTCCACCGCGAAAGCCTGCACACCGGCCGTTTTCAGCGCGGCGATCTGGTTGTCGGCATTGCGCGGAGCCAGGAATCCGATCAGCGTCTGTCCGTCCGACAGCTTGGCCACCTCGGCATCGCTCGGTGGGGCCACCTTCACGACCACCTCGGCCGACCAGGGATCGCCGATGGTCGCACCGGCGGCCTCGTAGGCCTCGTCGGGAATGAGCGCACCCAGTCCGGCGCCGGCTTCCACGACCACATCGACGCCCTGCTTCAGCAGCGCCGGAATGATCTTGGGCACCAGAGCGACACGCCGCTCGCCCGCGTTGGACTCGCGAACGACTCCGACACGCGCTCCGCGCGGCGACGAGTCGCCAACGTTTTGCGTTGTCTCCACTGTCAGACTTCCCTCTCGTGCTGGCTGTTGGCCACCGACCGATGTCCGGACGAAGTTACTTACGAGTAAGTTCGCCAAAAATCCTCGCAACTGTACCCGGCTCGCCGTGAGCGTAGCTGAGATGCCCATCACAGGGCGGGGTCGGTTTCCGCCCAAATGTCGGATTTGCACCGCGTCGACGCGGCCCGTCGACACCTCCGTTCCCATCACGCCGCGGCGATCGCCTCTGTTGTGATGGTCGTCCGCGCAGGTGAGCGCCACAAGATCGAACCTCCAGGTCTCTTACTTACCCGTACGTCAGCGAACTGGTCAGGCGCTCGAGACCGAGCCGCGGAGTGATGGGCGTCATGTTCGAAGGAGGGTTCGGGGTGTTCCGCGCCACTCGTACGCCGTATGGTCGCGGGTGTGAACGACTGCGTCTTCTGCCGCATCGTGGCGGGTGAAGCTCCGGCAACCAAGGTCTACGAGGACGCACTGCTGTGCGCGTTCCTCGATATCCGTCCCGTCGCGCGTGGACACACGCTCATCGTGCCGAAACGGCACGCGACCGAACTGGAGGATCTCGACGCCGATGTCGGCGCACTGATCTTCCGGGCCGGACACCGGATCGCGCTGGCGATGCGACGCAGCAGTCTGGCTGCCGACGGCGCGAACCTTGTGCTCAACGACGGCAGAGCCGCGTTCCAAACCGTTCCGCACATCCACTTGCACGTCATCCCGCGCAGGCACGGCGACAAGCTCAGCTTCGCCAAGGGCTTCCTGCTGCGCAGGCCGCACGACCCGCAGAGCACCGCCGCCGCCATCCAGATGGGCCTGGCGACGCTCGCGCGTCAGGACGACACCCAGGATGTGGGCACCGAGGAAGGAACGGCATGACCGACCAGACGACAGACCGCGCCGAACTGACCGCGCTGCTGGCCGAACAGTGGGACGCCATCGCGGCCTTGGTCGCCGATCTGGATGAGAACCGGTGGCGCACACCGTCGCGGCTGCCCGGCTGGACCGTGTTCGACGTGGTCGCGCACGTGGTGGGCACCGAATCCTGGCTGCTCGGGGAGAAGCCGCCGCCGCACGATCCGATGCGCGAGAAGACCGACGTCCGGTCGCTGCCGCACGTCCGCAACGAGCTCGCGGTGCTCAACGAGATCTGGGTCGACCGGCTGCGCCCGCTGCCCGGTGCGCGCCTGCTGGAGCTGTTCCGCGACGTCACGGACCGGCGGCTGGCGGCGCTGCGCGAGACGGACGACGCCGCATGGACGACGCCGACCGTCTCGCCGATCGGGCAGGTCCCCTACGGCCGGTTCATGCGGGTGCGGCTGTTCGACTGCTGGATGCACGAACTCGACATCGCCGACGCGCTCGGCGTCCGGGTGGACGAGGGCGGCAGGCGCGCGGAGCTGGCGTTCGCCGAGTTCTCCGGGTCGCTGCCCCGGGTGGTCGTCAAGCTCGGCAAGGCGCCCACCGGGTCTCGCATCGCCTTCGTGCTGACCGGTGCGCTCGAGCAGACCCTGCGCATCGCGGTCGACGAGCGCGCCTCCTTCGTGGACGCCTTCGACGGCTCCGCCGATGTCGAGATCACCATGGACTCCGGGCTTTTCGTGCGGCTGGGCGGCGGCCGCCGTCAGGCGGCCGACCACCTCGGCGACATCGCGGTCACGGGCGACGAGGAACTCGGCGGCCGCCTGGTCAGGCATCTGGCCTTCACCCTCTGAGCCGTGCGACTGTTCCTGGCCGCCTATCGGTTCGGCAAACATCCGGATCGGCTCGCCGCGCTCGTCGGCGCGCCGGGCCGAGTCGCCGTGATCCCCAACGCCTGTGACGCCTGGCCCGCCGCGTGGTCGTCGGCGGTGACCAGCGACCTGGTGCCGCTGCGCAAGCTCGGATACGCCCCCGAGGTGCTCGATCTGCGCGACTACGTCGGGCGCGCGGCGGATCTGGAGCGGCGGCTGGCCGAATTCCCGCTGATCTGGGTACGCGGCGGCAACACCTTCGTGCTGCGCGCCCAATTCGCCCGCAGCGGAGCCGATCTCGCGCTCACCCGGCTGCTCGCCGCCGACGCGCTCGTCTACGCCGGGTACAGCGCGGGCGCCTGCCTGCTCGCCCCGGACCTGCACGGCCTGGAGACGATGGACGATCCCCGCGAGGTACCGCCGACCTGCGGCGTCGAACCACGCTGGGACGGACTGAATTTGGTGGAGCGCCGGATCGTCCCGCACATCGACTCCCCCACCGACCCGGACGGCCTCGGCAACCGGCTCGCGGCGGACTACCGCGCCGAGGGCATTCCGCACTGGGCCCTCACCGACGACGAGGTGGTCCTCGTCGACGGCGACCGCGCGGAGATCCTTCGCTGACCTCCGCGCTCCCTCCATATGTATTCCTCGCATAGGCACCGACTGTGTGAGGAGTGCGAAAAGGAGCGGTCAGGCTGCGGTGGTGGTGTTGCGGAAGACGATCCAGCGCATAGCGCTGTACATATAGAGGGCCTCGCAGGCTCCCGCGAGCAGGCGCGCGAGGTGGTATTCGAGGCCGAGGGCGGTCAGTCCGCTGCCGACGCCGAGGATGAAGGCCACGTAGTTGATCACGACGACCACGATGTACACCGCGGCTTGCCTGCCGACGGGGGCGTGCGAGTGGAAGTTGAAGGTGCGGTTGAGCACGAAGGCCAGTCCGAACGCGCAGACGTAGGCGAGCGTGATCGAGACCGGCACCGGCCAGTTCCACCAGCCGTGGAACAACGTCAGCAGCACCAGGTCGACCCCGAAGGTGAAGCTGTTGATCAGCGCGAAACCGAGGAACGTCGGCGGGACGACCCGGTCCAGCCCCAACGGCAGCCGCGCGACGACGATCTCGCACCAGCGGGTGAACCGGTCGGCAAGGGAGTCGGTGGCGACGGCCAGATCGGGCACGCGGCCAGCATGGCAGCGGCAGGTGACCGTCAGGTGAGCTGCCGGCAAACCGGCGGGGACTCGGCGGATCTCGAGTACTGCCGATCCGGCGTCGTAGATCAGCCGATCTGGCCCAGCGGTTCCGGGCGGTCCAGGCTCGACCACGCCATCAGCCAGCGGCGGCGGGTGACGTCGTCGGCGTCGGCGAGCAGCGCGTCCAGCAGGATCCTTGGATCGCGGCGCCATTGCTCGGCAACCGTCGCCAGCGCCTCCTTGCCGAACAACCCGGACCGGTCCAGCGCGGTGAGCCAGGTACCGAACTCGCCCGCGTGGATGCTGCGCAACGCCTCCAGATCGACGGCGCCGTCGGCGAACTCGTCGGCGAACAGCGCGCCGACGAGCTCTCGGTAGTCCGGTGATTCGACCCGCATGCCGTCAACCCTCCGAATGTGTGGCAGGTCTCCGGAATGGTCGAACGATCCGTCGGCCGCGGGCGTCCACCGTCACGACGACGGCCGGTCCGCGCACGGCGAGCCCCTGCACCCGCGATTCTTGCCCGACGCGCCGCGAATTACCAGTCCGGCCGTACCAGTCGCCCGGAACGGCATAGTGTGGACAGGCGTGGACCTGCATGAACTCGTCGCCGCGCTACCCGAGCACGCGGTGCTCACCGACCCCGATCTGCTGACCGGCTACAAGCAGGATTGGGCCCGCGATCCGGACGCGGGCACGCCCGCGGCGGTCGTCCGCGCCACCACGACCGAGGACGTCGCGGCAACCCTGCGCTGGGCGCACGAGCACCGGGTGCCGGTGGTCCCGCGCGGCGCCGGGTCCGGACTGTCGGGCGGCGCCACCGCGGTGGACGGCGGCATCGTGCTGAGCACCGAGCGGATGCGCGCGATCACCGTCGACCCGGTCACGCGGACCGCAGTCGTGCAGCCGGGTCTGCTGAACGCGGAGGTCAAGCGGGCGGCCGCCGAGCACGGGCTCTGGTACCCGCCGGATCCCTCGTCGTTCGAGATGTGCTCGATCGGCGGCAACGCGGCCACCAACGCGGGCGGGCTGTGCTGCGTGAAGTACGGCGTCACCACCGACTACGTGCTCGGCATGGAAGTGGTGCTCGCCGACGGGACTCCGGTGCGGCTTGGCGGTCCTCGGCTGAAGGATTCCGCGGGCCTCTCGCTCACCAAGCTGTTCGTCGGCAGCGAGGGCACGCTCGGCGTGATCACCGAACTCACCCTGCGCCTGCTGCCCGCGCAGCCGATGCAGAGCACCGTGGTCGCGAGTTTCGCCTCGCTCACCGCCGCCACCGAAGCCATCCTCGGCATCACCGGCACGCTGCGGCCGTCCATGCTCGAGTTCATGGACGCCATCGCCATCAACGCCGTCGAGGACGAGATGCGGATGGGGCTCGATCGAGAGGCCGCCGCGTTGCTGGTCGCCCGGTCCGACGCGCCGGGAGAATTCGCCGCGCGCGAGGCCGAGATCATCGTCGCGGCCTGCGAAAAGGCCGGAGCCACCGAGGTTTTCCACACCGAGGACGCCGAGGAGGGCGAGGCGTTCACCGCGGCGCGGCGCTTCGCGATTCCTGCGGTCGAACGGCTCGGCTCGCTGTTGCTCGAGGACGTCGGGGTGCCGCTGCCGCGCCTGGGCGATCTGGTCACCGGCATCGCCGCCATCGCCGAGCGCAACGACGTGACCGTCTCGGTGATCGCGCACGCGGGCGACGGCAACACCCACCCGCTGATCGTGCACGACCCCGCCGACGCCGACAACACGGCCCGCGCCCACCACGCCTTCGGCGAGATCATGGACCTGGCCATCGCCCTCGGCGGCACCATCACCGGCGAACACGGCGTCGGCAGGCTCAAGAAGGCCTGGCTGCCCGATCAGGTCGGCCCGGACGTGATGGCGTTGACCCGGCGGATCAAGGACGCGCTCGACCCGCACGGCATCCTTAACCCGGGCGCGATCCTCTGAGGGCCGGTACCGCCGCGGGCGGCTTATACACTCGGCACACCCCCGACCAGGCCGGAACATTCCCGCGCATGAAGGAGTTGGCATCACCATGACCACCAGGCTCGAGCACAACGCCGCCGACACCCGATTCGAGATCTACGTCGACGACACCCTGGCCGGGTACGCCGACTACGCCGAGCGCGAGGACGCCAAGGTCCGCGACTTCCACCACACCATGACCTTCCCCGAGTTCCGCGGGCAGGGCATCGCGGCCAAGGTGGTCGAGTACGCGCTCCAGGACTCCAGGGAAGCCGGCTTCACGGTGGTGCCGACGTGCTGGTACGTCGAGAAGTACATCGCCGACCACGGCGAGTACGCGAACCTGGTCGCCTGAGGTGTGACCCCGGTTGTGGGGGGGGGGGGGGGGGGGA
>NZ_CBDQZP010000028.1:0-77094 GCF_965341865.1 Nocardia sp. bgisy134 | reverse complement strand
GCTTAACCCCGATCAATCGGTGAGGCAACTTTTACAGCTTAGCGCGGCCGGTAACCCGAAACCAAATCGGGGTCCCAATCGAGCTAGTGTGACCGTCAGGCGCTCCTCGTCCTACCTCGTTTCCCAGATCCTCGCCCAGCCTTTCGGCTTAGCTTCTCGGCTCCGGGTCGGTGTCCGTGTCGCTCTGACCTGGATAAAGTTACGTAGCGATGAGCACGATGTCAAATCCGCTGGTAGAAGCGGTAAATCGACGCTTAACGATCAACGATGCGCGGACCAACCCGGAATGAACCAGCCCGGAGCCGCCGCGACGAACCGTTCCTGATCCCACGCGCCCACGCCCGCGGGGACCACGCCGACCACATCGACACCCGTCACGCGCGGAAGATCGGTTCGGTTGCATTCGGTGGCGAGATCCGGCTCGGCCGGCCACGCCCCGATCACCAGTCCCGCGCAGCGGACCCCCGCCGACTCGAGCGCACGGACGGTCAGCTCGCTGTGATTCAGCGTGCCGAGTCCGGCGGCGGCAACGACGATCACGGGCGCGTCGAGTTCACGGGCCAGGTCGACCAGGGTGAATTCGCCGACCCGCACGAGCAGCCCGCCCGCGCCCTCCACGAGGGTGAGGTCGGCGTCGTCCACGGCGCGGACGGCCGCGACGGTCTCGGCGAGCGTCAGCAACGGTTGGCCGCACCGACGGGCGGCGGTGTCCGGGGCGAGCGGCTCGGGGTAGCGGGCCAGCTCGACCGTCTTGATCGGGCCCGCGAGCCGCTCGACCTCGGCGAGATCGCCGGGTTCGCCGGGCGCGATGCCGGTCTGCGCGGGTTTGCACACCGCGACCGACCGTCCGGCGGCGCGCGCGGTCGCGGCCAGCGCGGCGGTGACGACGGTCTTGCCGACGTCGGTCGAGGTTCCGGTGATCAGCAGCAGAGTCATGCCTCCGCCTCGCTGACGCTCGGCTCCGGCATGCCCCTATAGGGCTGGCACATGATTCGCTCGCTGCGCTCTCTCATGCGGGCACCACATCCAGTCCGCGCGCCTCGGCCAGCACCGAGCCGAGGACGTCGGCGATGGTGTCGAGCTCCGCGTCCGTCAGGTTGGCGCGGGCGGTGAGCCGCAGGCGTGAGGTGCCCTCCGGCACCGACGGCGGACGGAAGCATCCGACGTCCAGTCCCCGCGCCCGGCATTCCTGGGCCGCGTCGTAGGCGACCTGCGCCTCGCCGAGCACCACCGAGACGACCGCCGAGTCGGGCGCGGGCACCTCCGCGATCCGCGCGATGTCCGCGGCGCGGTGCAGCACCCGCGCGGCCATCTCGGGCTCGCGACGCAGCAATCCCAGTGCGGCGCGGGCCGCGCCGACCGCGGCGGGCGCGAGTCCGGTGTCGAAGATGAAGGTGCGCGCCGCGTCGATCAGGTGTGCGCGGACCCGCTCGCTGGCGAGCACCGCGCCGCCCTGGGCGGCGAAGGCCTTGGACAGTGTCGCGGTGACGACGACATCCGGCTCGCCCGCCAGGCCGAGTTCGTGCACGAGACCACGACCGCCCAAGCCGCGCACGCCGAGCCCGTGCGCCTCGTCGACGAGCAGGACCGCGCCGTTCGCTCGGGTCACTCGGTGCAGTTCGGCCAGCGGAGCGAGATCGCCGTCGGCGCTGAAGACGGAATCGGTGAGCACGAGCGCGCGCCGTTCGGTCCGTGCGGCGAGCAGCCGGTCCACGGCGTCGACGTCACAGTGCGGGGCGATCTCCACCCTGGACCGGGACAGGCGGCAGGCATCGACCAGGGAGGCGTGACTTCCCGCGTCCGAGACGATCAGCGCGCCGCGGCCGGCGAGGGCGGTGACCGCGCCGAGGTTCGCGGCGTAGCCGGAGGCGAACACGAGGCCCGCCTCGGCGCCGGCGAATTCGGCGAGTTCGGCTTCCAGCCGCTCGTGATCGGCCGTGGTTCCGGTGACCAACCGCGATCCGGTGGATCCGGCGCCCCAGCGCCGCACGGCCTCGATCGCGCCCTCGATCACCTCGGGGTGTCTGGTGAGACCGAGATAGTCATTGGAGGCCAGGTCGATCGACGGCGTGTCCGGTTTCCTCGGTCGCAGTTCCCGGCGCAATCCGGCGGTCACCCGCTCTGCTGCCCGTTCGTCCAACCAGCTCAACGGATCGGTAATCACAGCTCCGCAGCATACTTGAACACCGTTCAGGAGGATAGCCCGGCGGGGCTGCGCACCGCGGCGGCCGCGCACATTCCGGCGGCGATGGTGGCGACTTCCTCGGCGCTGCTGATGAACGGCGGCATGGTGTAGATCAAGTTCCGGAAGGGGCGCAGCCAGACGCCCGCGTCGACCGCGGCCCTGGTGGCGGCGCGCATCTCGACCTGCCGCTCGAGCTCGATGACGCCGATCGCGCCGAGCACCCGGACATCGGCGACGCCGGGGAGCTCGCGCGCCGGAGCCAAGCCCGCGATGAGCTCGGACTCGATCCGGCCGACCTCGGCGCGCCAGTCCCGCGAGAGCAGCAACTCGATCGACGCGACGGCCACCGCGCAGGCCAGGGGGTTGCCCATGAAGGTGGGCCCGTGCATCAGCCCGCCGTGCGCCGCGCTGATGGTCTCGGCGATCCTCGCGGTGCACAGCGTGGCGGCCAGGGTCAGGTAGCCGCCGGTCAGCGCCTTGCCGACGCACAGGACATCCGGGGCTACGCTCGCGTGGTCGGCCGCGAAGAACGCGCCGGTGCGGCCGAATCCGGTGGCGATCTCGTCGAAGACCAGCAGCACGTCGTTGGCGTCGCACAGGCGGCGCAAGTCGGCGAGGTAGCGCGGATCGTGCCAGCGCATGCCGCCCGCGCCCTGCACGACCGGCTCCACGATGACGGCCGCGAGCTCACCGGCGTGGGCGGTGATGGCGCGTTCCAGTTCGGCCACGTAGTCGGCACGGTGCTCGCGCGGCGGCGTGGAGACGAAGACCTGTTCGACGAGGACGTCGGTCCACAGCGAGTGCATGCCGCCCTCGGGGTCGCACACGCTCATGGGGGTGAAGGTGTCGCCGTGGTAGCCGCCGCGCCAGGTCAGCAGGCGGCGCTTCTCGGGTTTGCCGACGCCGCGCCAGTATTGGAGGCACATCTTCGCGGCGACCTCGACCGAGACCGAGCCGGAATCGCACAGGAAGACTTTCTCCAGGCCCGCGGGCGTGTGCTCGACGAGCAGCTGGGACAGGCGCGCGGCCGGTTCGTGCGTGAGCCCGCCGAACATGACGTGGCTCATCCGTTGCGACTGCGCGAGCAGGGCCGCGTCCAGCACCGGGTGCCGGTAGCCGTGCACCGCGGCCCACCACGAGCTCATGCCGTCGACCAGTTCGCGGCCGTCGGCCAGTGTGAGGCGCGCGCCGGAGGCCTCGGCCACCACCAGCGGCGCGGTCGAGGCCGGGAATCCGCCATAGGGGTGCCAGACGTGTTCGGCGTCGATGGCGGTGATCTCGTCGGGGGTCAGTGCCACAGGAATCCCTCGCGGTCGACAGGCTTGAACGGTGTTCAAGTTAGCAGCCGAGCTCCGCATAGGGTGCGCGGCCGGACGAAATCCGTCGACCGGGAGGCTCTACTTCTCTGCCGAATCCCCGCCGATCGCCTCGTCGATCACCACCGGCACCCGGGCCAGCGACGCCCGGAGTCTGCGCACCGCGTCTTCTCCGAGGTCGGCCACGAGGATCCGCTCGATGCCTGCGATCCGGTCGGCGGCGAGGGCGAGCGCGCGACGCCCGGCCGCGGTGGTGACGACCACGCGGGCTCGACGGTCGGACGGATCGACCGTGCGCTCGACATAACCGCAGCGCTCCAGATGCGTCACCAACTCCCCCATCGACTGCTGCGTCATGCCCGCGGCTTCGGCCAACGCTGTGATCCGCGAGCCCTCCGGATCCAGATGACGGAAGACCGCGTAGTGAGCGGGCCGCAGTTCCGGGTCGAGTTCGGCGCGCAGTTCGCGATCTAGCGCCTTTTCGTAGGCGCCTGCGGCCTGGACGAGCAGCTTCAGCAAGGTATCGGGCGTTGACACATTATGAAGGTTACCTTTATATCTGGAGTATGCGCGACACCGTCCTCACCTTCGCCAACGGCCACCGAATCACCCTCGTAGATCGCGGGATAGACGACCGCGGACCGTATTTGCGGCTGGAACACCTGGTGCGCACGGTCGAGCGGCAGGCGGGGCCGCACTGGCATCCCGAGCTCGCCGAGAGCTGGACCGTGCGGGAGGGCCGTCTGCGCTTCCGTGTCGACGGTGTCGAGATCGTCGCGAACCCCGGCGACACGGTGACCGCCCCGCCGCGCGCCGTGCACGAATTCTGGAGCGAGGCGCCCGACACCCGGTTCGACCACGAGATCCGCCCGCCGCTGCGGCACTGGGACATGTTCCGGCTCTGGTGCGCGCTCGACGCGGCGGGCAAGACCACCGTGGGACGGGTGCCGCGCGACCCGCTGGCACTGGCGTTGCTCTGGGACTATCAGGACGGTTATCTCGCGGGCATTCCGGCGTGGGTACAGCGGGCGCTGCTGGGTGGATCGGCCCGGATCGCGCGGCGCGCCGGTTACGAGCGCCGCTGGCTGCCCGCCGAATGAGACAGCGCGGCCGTGCGCCGCCCTGCCGTATGCCTCACGCTACTGTCGTTGCCATGGCTCAGCCCGACGCAGCGCCCGGCGAGGTGACACCACTAGGTGTCTGGCCAGGCACCGCCTACCCCCTCGGGGCGACCTACGACGGCGCAGGAACCAACTTCTCGGTCTTCTCCGAGGTCGCCGAGGCCGTCGAGCTGTGCCTGATCGCCAAGGACGGCACGGAGACCCGGGTCGCGCTCGACGAGGTCGACGGCTACGTCTGGCACGCCTACCTGCCGACCCTCGGGCCCGGCCAGCGCTACGGCTTTCGCGTGCACGGCCCCTACGACCCGGACCGCGGCCTGCGCTGCGATCCGAGCAAACTGCTGCTCGACCCGTACGGCAAGGCGTTCGACGGCGAATTCGACAACGACCCGTCTCTCTATACGCACGGCCTGGATTCGCTGGGCCACACCATGACCGGCGTGGTGATCAACCCGTTCTTCGACTGGGGCTCCGACCGCGCGCCGAACCGGCCCTACCACGAAACGGTCATCTACGAGGCGCACGTCAAGGGCATGACGATGACCCATCCCGAGGTGCCGGAGGAACTGCGCGGCACCTACGCGGGCATCGCGCACCCGGCCGTCGTCGAGCACCTGAAGAGCCTCGGCATCACCGCGATCGAGCTGATGCCGGTGCACCAGTTCCTGCACGACCGGGTGCTGCTCGACCAGGGCCTGCGAAACTACTGGGGCTACAACAGCTTCGGCTATCTCGCGCCGCACAACGAGTACGCGGCCAGCCCGCGCGGCGGCGCCGCGGTGACCGAGTTCAAGGCGATGGTGCGCGCGCTGCACGCCGAGGGCATCGAGGTGATCCTCGACGTGGTCTACAACCACACCGCCGAAGGCAATCACCTCGGGCCGACGCTCGGGTTCCGCGGCATCGACAACGCCGCGTACTACCGTCTGCTGGACGGTGATCCGGGGCGCTACATGGATTACACCGGCACCGGGAACAGCCTCAACGTGCGGCATCCGCACACCTTGCAGCTGATCATGGACTCGCTGCGGTACTGGATTCTGGACATGCACGTCGACGGCTTCCGTTTCGATCTGGCCGCCACCCTGGCCCGCGAACTGCACGACGTGGACCGCCTTTCGACGTTCTTCGATCTGGTGCAACAGGATCCGGTGGTGAGCCAGGTCAAGCTGATCGCCGAGCCGTGGGACGTCGGCGAGGGCGGCTACCAGGTGGGCAATTTCCCCGGACTGTGGACGGAGTGGAACGGCAAGTACCGCGACACCGTCCGCGACTACTGGCGCGGTGTGCCTGCCACCTTGGGCGAGTTCGCCTCTCGGCTCACCGGCTCGTCGGATCTCTACGAGGCGACCGGGCGCAGGCCGAGCGCGAGCATCAACTTCGTCACCGCGCACGACGGGTTCACGCTGCGGGATCTGGTGTCCTACAACGAGAAGCACAACGAGGCCAACGGCGAGGGCAATCGTGACGGGGAGAGCTACAACCGATCCTGGAACTGCGGCGTCGAGGGCCCGACCGACGACCCGGAGATCAATGCACTGCGCGCCAAGCAGACTCGCAATCTGCTGGCCACGCTGGTGCTGAGCCAGGGCACCCCCATGCTGGCCCACGGCGACGAGATGGGCCGCGGCCAGCAGGGCAACAACAATGTGTACTGCCAGGATTCGCCGCTGTCCTGGATGGACTGGTCGCTGGCCGAGACCAATGCCGATCTGCTGGAGTTCACGCGCTCGGTGATCGCGCTGCGGACCCGGCATCCGGTCTTCCGGCGGCGCAGGTTCCTCGCGGGACAACCGGTTCGCGCCAAGGAGCACGCGCGAGACATCGCCTGGCTGACCCCGTCGGGCGAGGAGATGACCGACGCGGACTGGGACAGCGGCTTCGGCAAGGCGCTCACGGTCTATTTGAACGGTGACGGCATCCCCGAGCCGGGTCCGCGCGGTGAGCGCATCACCGACGATTCGTTCCTGCTGTGCTTCAACGCCCACGATTCGGCGCTCGATTTCGCCATACCCGGCACCGATTACGGAGGTCCGTGGACGGTGGCGCTGGACTGCTCGACGCCCGACGGCCGCGCCGAGGCCGACTATCCGGCCGCCGCCACCCTCACCGTCCCCGCCCGTTGTCTGCTCGTCCTCCGCTGCCCCGCATGACCGACACCCATATGACCGCATCCAACACACCGACTCCGACACATCACACCGACCCCATCGCCCGCGGACGCGCACTGGCGCGGCAGACCCCCGTGCGCAGCACCTACCGGCTGCAACTCCGGCCTGACGCGCTCACCTTCGCCGACGCCAGGGCGATCGCGGAATACCTTCAGCAGCTCGGCATTTCGCACCTGTACCTGTCGCCGATCCTGACCGCGGCGCACGGCTCGACGCACGGCTACGACGTCACCGACCCCGGCACCGTCTCGGCGGCGCTCGGCGGTCCGCTCGGGCTCAAGGCGCTCTCGGACGAGGTGCGCACCCGCGGCATGGGCCTCATCGTCGATCTGGTGCCCAACCACGTCGGCGTCGCCGATCCGCGACAGAACCGGTGGTGGTGGGATGTGCTGCGCAACGGCAAGGACTCGCCGTTCGCGCGTTTCTTCGACATCGACTGGAGCCCGGGCAACGGCGCGGGCGGGCGACTCGCGCTGCCGGTGCTGCACAGCGAGAACGATCCCGCGGCGCTCAGCGTGGACCGGTCCGGCCTGGAACCGATGCTGGCGCTGCACGATCTGCGTTTCCCGATCGCGCCGGGCACCGACGGCGACAACGCGCTGCGCATCCACGACAAGCAGCACTATCGCCTGGTGAGCTGGAAGGCCGGGGTGTGTACCTACCGGCGGTTCTTCGCGGTGAGCAGCCTGGCCGCGGTGCGGCAGGAAGACCCCGAGGTCTTCGACCTCACCCACCGCGAACTCGCGGCCTGGTGCGAACACGATCTGATCGACGGCGTGCGGGTCGACCATCCGGACGGATTGTCCTATCCCGCCG
Source organism: Nocardia sp. bgisy134 (assembly GCF_965341865.1). Classification (GTDB taxonomy): domain Bacteria; phylum Actinomycetota; class Actinomycetes; order Mycobacteriales; family Mycobacteriaceae; genus Nocardia. Next base: position 69,485 of record NZ_CBDQZP010000028.1, on the reverse strand, counting down.
CGTATCTGGCTCGGCTGCGCCAGCTCATCGGTCCGGATCGGCTGCTGCTGGTGGAGAAGATCCTCGCCAACCGGGAGCCGCTGGACGCGACGCTGCCGATCGACGGCACCACCGGCTACGACGCGCTGGCCGGGCTGGGCGGCGTGCTCATCGATCCCGACGGCGAGCAGACGCTGACCGAGCTCTCGCGCCGCTTCGCCGGGCACGGCAGCGACCGCGCGTGGATCGGCGAGACCGAGCACCGGATCAAACGCGCCGTCGCCGAAAGCATTCTGGCGCCGGAGATCCGGCGGCTGGTGACCGCGATCAAGCGCGACGCGCGCGCGGACAGCTTCGACACCATGTCGCTGACCAACGCCACCATCGAGGTGCTGGCCTTCATGCCGGTCTACCGCGCCGACTACGCGCCGCTGGCCGGGATGACGGGTGCGGTGATCGCCGAGGTGGAGAAGCGCAACAGCGAGCTCACCGCGCCGCTGAACGTGCTGGTGACCGCACTGGCCGTCGGTGCGGAGGCGGCCGCCCGGTTCAACCAGGTGGGCGGCGCGATCACCGCGAAGGCCGTCGAGGACACCATGTTCTATCAGGCGGCGCGGCTGGCCTCGCTGCAAGAGGTGGGCGGCAATCCGGCCCGATTCGGTCATTCGCTCAACGAATTCCACCTCGCCAACCTCGAGCGCGCCCAGCGCTGGCCCGCCACGATGACCACGCTGTCCACCCACGACACCAAGCGCGGCGAGGACGTGCGTGCCAGGATCGGGGTGCTCTCCCAGGTCGCGCGGACCTGGGCGCGCTCGGTCGAGACCTGGCTGGACAATACGCCCCCGCCGGACGGCGCGACGGCACTGTTCGTGTTGCAGAACATGTTCGGCGTCTGGCCCGCCGACGGCCGCCCGGCCTCCTCGGTGCCGGGACTGCGCGAGCGTCTGCATCTGTTCGCGGAGAAGGCGATGCGCGAGGCGGGCACCCGCACCTCGTGGGAGGAGCCGGACGCCGAGTTCGAGGCGGCCGTGCACAGCTGGATGGACGTGGTGATCGACGGCCCCGTCGGCGCGGAACTGGGCGACCTGGTACACGACCTGGCGCCGCACGCCTGGTCGGACGCGCTGGCGCAGAAGCTGCTTCAGCTGTGCGGGCCGGGCATCCCCGACGTGTACCAGGGCTGCGAGCTGTGGGAGGACTCGCTGGTCGACCCGGACAACCGCCGTCCTGTCGACTTCCCCGCGCGCACCGGCATGCTGCAATCGCTCACCGGCACACCGGCTTTGGACACCTCCGGGGCGGCGAAGATGTGGATCGTCGCCTACGCGCTGTGGCTGCGCAGGGAGCGTCCCGACTGCTTCGTCGGCGGCGCCTACCTCCCGCTGTTCGCCACCGGCGAGCAGGCGGCCCGGCTGGTGTCGTACGCGCGCGGGCGGGTCGGCGAGCCGCCCGAGGTGATCGTCGCGACCACCAGGCACAGTGTCGGCCTGACCGACTCCGGCTGGAGCGACACCGCGCTCGATCTACCGCAGGGCAACTGGACCGACCGGCTCACCGGCCACACCTTCCAGGGGCGGGCGCGCTTGGAGAAGCTGTTCGCTCGGCTCCCCGTCGCCCTGCTGGTGCGTTGAGGCGTCGGGCGGGCCGATCTTCTCGATCAGCTCGGCCGGGAACTTCCCGCCCAGGTCCTGCTGCCAGTGCCGCAGGTTGTGCGGCCGGTACTCGGCCTTGTCGTGCACCGTCGAGGCGAGCAGCACGCCGTTGTCCGCCGGCAGCCGGAGCCGCCGCAGCGAGTTCAGGTAGAACCTGGGCCGCATCGGGCTTCGGACGGTGCGCACCATGTTGAGCAGGGCGAAGCCGGGACCGAGCGACTTGTGCCGCTCCATGTGGTCTTCCTTGCCCGCGCACTTGGCCGCCAGTTCCCCGAGCAGTTCCCTGTTGAACGCGAGTCCCTCGGCCTCGGCCTCGGCGACCATCCAGCGGAGCGTGATGTCGGACAACCCGCACTGGTCGTAGCCGCCGCCGATGTCGCTGTGCACGCCCTCGAACCAGACCTGCTTGACGCGGTCGGCCTTGCGGTCCTTGATCCGGCGGTACTTGATGCCGAGTTCGACCGGCACCTCCCAGAGGCAAGGCTCGAAGTTGCGCCGCCGCTCGTCGATGGCGAGGGCTTGGCGCGCGCACAGGACCCGCGGCGAAAGTTTGACGTCATGGAAGCGGTGCCGCCAGGAGGTCAGGCCGGGGACGCCGAGCGCGCCGACGGTGTCGAACACGCCGATGAAGTCGATGACCCGCCTGCGATGGCTGTGCTCGCGGCGGAAGGCGCGCACCTCCTTGTCAGTGGGCGGTTTGCGCCACCACATCACCTTGTTGCGGGCGCGGCGCCGGTACATCTTGAACGCCTTCGGGTAGTTTCCGGCGATCATCGAATCGGGCTTCATGATGCCGATGCAGTCGATCAGGCCGACCAGGCTGCGCGCGGTGTACGCGCCGCGGCTGAAGCCGAAGATGTACAGCTCGTCGCCGGGCTCCCAGTTGACGGCCACCTGCCAGTAGGCGGCGGACAGATTCGCCTCCAGGCCCAAGCCGAAGGCGCCGCCGATGAGCCGGTCCGCGGTGAAACCTCTTGCGCCGGGGCCGGATACGTAGATCACGTGCTGGCGGACCGGCTGCCCGTCGGGCCCGGGGGCCTCCATGCGGACGGTCTGTGCGATTTTGACGATGTTCGATACGGTGCTGCTGTTCTCGGCCTTCCAGGTGCCGTCGCAACAAACCACCAGGCGTTTCATGGGCGAAATTCTCCCCTCGAATTCGCGTAGGAAACCCGCGTACTGGACTACTCGAATCATCGCCCAGGTGCCGGCGGCCGTTAATGAAAACGCTGTCTTTCAACGCGTTTCGACGAAAGAAGCCCCGGTCGAGCCGGGACTTTTCGGTGCGGGCTACTCAGAGACGGATGAATCGCCTTCGCTCCGGCCGTGCGCGGTCGGCGGACCGCCTTCGGTCGGAAGCTCTAGGCCTTGTGCGCGAGTACCGCGAACATCGTGACCGAGAAGTGGAAGTCGCCGCGCGCGATGCCCGCGTCGAGATCGGCGATCAATCGGTCGTACTCCTGGCGGGTGACCGTGCCCTGCTGCACGGCCTGCTCGTTCATCTGCTGGAAGAGCGGCCGCGCCGTCACCGGGTCCCAGACCACCGCCTCCGATCCCTGGTCGTCGACGGCGAAACCGGCGGCCGCGAGCAGCCCGTGCAGCCTCCGGCCGGACGCGGGGTTGGGCGTCTCGGCCAGCATCGCGGCGGCCAGAGCGGCCACGACCTCCGGATCGCCGGGGTGGGTGATGGCGGTGTACCAGTCGCTGTCGATCAGCAGGACGCGGCCGCCGGGCCGCAGCACCCTGGCGATCTCGGCGGTGGCCGCGGCGGGATCGTCGAGATGCTGGTAGACGCGCTCGCAGCGGACGACATCGAAGGACGCGTCCGGAAACGGGAGGTGATAGACCGAACCGTGCACGAACCGCGCGGCCGATTCGGCCGCCTCGGCCCGCCGCCGGGCGATCGCCAGCATCATCGGGTTCGGATCCAGCCCGACCGCGGCGCCGCCCTCGCCCACCCGCTCGGCGAAGACCATCGCCTCCGACCCCGTGCCCGCCCCGATATCGAGGGCCCGCTCCCCCGCCCGCACCGCCAGCGCCTCGTGCGCCCAGTCCCGCATCCGCCGGATTCCCGGCAGCTCCGCCTGCACGTCCAGAATCCCGACCAACTGGTCGATCCGACCGGCATCGATCCGGTCCACGTGAAAGGAAGGGGCGTTCGCCTCGACGGGTCCCTGTGCCATGCACCCGACGCTACCCCCCTTGACCCGGCTCCGACCTGCACCGACCTTCGGCGCGCTTCGCAGAGATCGCAACCTGCGCGAGGCGTGTGAAGCCTGCGTGCAGAGACGGCTCACGACTACGGCCCCGGCGGGGAGCCGGGGCCGTGTGGTGTTGTCGGAGAGGGGTTTTGCGGTCAGTGGGCCTTGCGCAGGCCCAGGTATTGCAGTGCGGCGAAGCCGCCGACCGTCCCGGCCTGCATGACCGTCCAGACCGAACCGACCGCGTTCAGGTCGAGCGCGCCCTCGATCAGCGCGGCGAGGCTGACCACGACCCAGGCGGCGTTCAGGCCGATCACCGCGCGTGCCGCGGTGCGGTTGATCGACGCGGTCGCCCCGACCAGAGCGACGCCGATGCCGTAGAGGGTCAGGAAGACGCCGATCGGGATACCGAGGCGGCTGTCGAGGCCGAGCAGCGACTCCAGCGGACCCGACAGCGCCAGGTAGGCCAGGCCGTTCACACCGGTGATCACGGCGTCCAGGCGCAACGAGGTACGCAACAGCTTGTCGCCGGGGGCGAGCAGGGTGGACAGGTAGCCGGGGGCGGTGGTGGTGGTCATGGCGAATCTCTTTTCTGGATAAGGGTTTTGCGAGCAATGGCGGGGTCAGGCGACGGCCGGGACCTTGTCGAGGAAGCCGTACACCTGCGCGATGCGGCCCTCGTCGAGTACCGCGACGTCGAAGCCGACCACCAGCGCCTGGCCGTCGGCCGGACCCAGCTCCCAGGTGAAACGCACCTGGTCGTGGTGTCCGTCGACCGGTCCGGCCAGCCGGAACACCATGCCAGGGAACTGGGCCTGCACCGCGGCGATGCCCGCGTCCAGCGCCGCGCGGCCGGTGACGGCCATGAGCGGATCGACGTAGCTGGGCTCGTCGGTGAACACCCGGGCGATCGCGGCCGAGCGGGCGGCGGCGTCGGTGGTGTTCCAGATCTCCAGGTACTGCGCGACCAGGTCGTTCATCGTTTTCTCCCTTGTTTCTGCTGCGCTGTCTTGCGCCGTGAGAACAAGGTATGGCGAGGCGAGGGGGCCCCGAATCAGTCACGTATCAGTACTTTCGGCGACCGATGACGTAGGTGACGCCCGTCGGTGACCGGTTACGGTGAACGGATGCTGCACGGACGCGAGGCCGATCAGGCCCGCATCGATCGACTGCTCGCCGACGCTCGGGAGGGTCGCAGCGGCGTCCTCGTGCTGCGCGGCGAGGCCGGCATCGGCAAGACCGCGCTGCTGGATTACGCTGCCGCGCAAGGCATTCCGTCGGTGCGCAGCGCGGGCGTCGAGTCGGAGGCCGAGCTGCCCTTCGCCGGGCTGCACCTGCTGGTGCGCCCCGGTATGGCGCTGGTGGACACGCTGCCCGAGCGCCAGCGCGCGGCACTGCGTGGCGCGTTCGGGCTGGGCGCGCAGGAACCGGGCGACCGGCTGCTCATCGGTCTCGCGGTGCTCTCGCTCTTGGCCGAGGAGGCCGCCGAGGGGCCGCTGCTGTGCCTGATCGACGACGCGCACTGGCTGGACCGCGCGACCGCGGAGACCCTGCTCTTCGCGGCGCGCCGCTTGGACGCGGAGGGCGTGGCGATGATCTTCGCGACCCGGGCGGGCGCGCACGATTTCCCCGCGCCGGGTCTGCCGGAGCTGGAGGTCACCGCGCTGCGCCAGGACGCGGCCGCCGCGCTGGTGGACGCGGGCACGCCGGATCTCGCCCCCACGCTGCGCTACCGGCTGCTCACCGAGGCGGGCGGCAACCCGCTGGCGCTGCGGGAACTGCCCGCGGTGCTGGCCGCCGAGTCCGCCGACGCGGGGCCGAATCCGCTGCCGCTCACCCAACGCCTCCAGGTCGCCTTCTACGGCCGGGTGAGCAGGCTGCCCGCGGGCACGAGGACACTGCTGCTGGTCGCCGCGGCGGCGGGTACGGCCGAGGTGGATCCGGTGCTGCGCGCGGCGGCGACGCTTGGGGCGGGCCTCGCGGACCTGCAACCGGCCGAGGACGGCGGGCTGGTGCACACCGACGGCCGGGCGCTCACGTTCCGTCATCCGCTGCTGCGTTCGGCGATCTACCAGGGCGCGCCGCTGGCCCAGCGGCTCGCGGCGCACGCCGCGCTGGCCGCGACGCTCACCGCGCCGGAGGATGCCGACCTGCGCGCCTGGCACCTGGCCTCGGCGGCCACCGGACCGGACGAGGCCGTCGCCGCCGCGTTGGCCGACACGGCGGACCGGGCGCGCGCCCGCAGCGGCTATCACGGCGCGGTGGCCGCCTACGAGCGCGCGGCCGCGCTGAGCACCGATCCCGCGGCGCGGGTGGGCAGGCTGGTGCTCGCCGCCGAGACCGCGGGCGAGACGGGCATGCACGAACTGGCCGACCGGCTGGCCGAGCGCGCCGCGGCGCAGACCACCGACCCGCTGCTGGCCGCCCGGCTCGACCTGGTCCGCGGTCTCGCGGAATTCGGTGCGGGCAAACGGCTTCCCGCGCACCGGCGACTCGTCGCTGCGGCCGACGCGGCGCGACGGGAACCGCTGCTCGCGGCGCGCATCCTGACCGTCGCGGTGCACACCGCGTGGTATCTCGGGGACGAGGAGCTCGGCGAGGTCACCGAGCGCCTCGCGACCTTGCCGCTGCCCGAGGACGATTCGCTGTCGCACACCACCGGTTACGTGCTCGACGGCGTGCACGGGCGATTTCGCGCCGAGCTGCGCGCGACGGTCGACGCGGCCCGCGCCACGGGGGTGGACGCGCGAGACCTGGTACAGCTGTGCGGCGTCGGGCTCGTGATCGGACACGACGAACAGGTGACGGAACTGGCGGCGGATCTCGTCGCGGACTGCCGCGATCAGGGCCGGATCGGCCCGCTCCCGACGCTGCTGTTCTTTCGCGCCGAGGCCGAGACATTCCTCGGCAGGCCGCGCGAGGCGTTGGTCGTCGCCACCGAGGGCGCGCGGATCGCCGAGGACATCGGACAGGGCCACTGGGTGAGTCAGCTTTCCGCCTGTCTCGCCTATCTCGCGGCGCTGGGCGGCGACGAAGCGACCTGCCGTGCGGCGGCCGACCGCGCACTGGCCGAGGAGTTCGGCGGCGCCGACGCACCCGGCGCGAGCTGGGCGCACGCGGCGCTCGGTCTGCTCGACCTCGGCCTCGGCCGGGTGGACAGCGCCATGTCCCGTTTCGAGACGCTGACCGAGGAACCGTTCCGGCACATGGTCATCGGGCTGCGCTCGCTGCCCGATCTCGTGGAAGCCGCGGTGCGGCTCGCCGATCCGGCCCGCGCGGGCGACGCGCTCGATCGCCTCGACGGCTGGGCCGAGGCCTCGCGGCAGGACTGGGTCGGCGCGCTCGCCGCCCGCGCTCGCGCGCTGCTCGGTCCGGACGACCGGGCCGAGGAGCACTTCCGAACCTCGCTCGAGCTCGGCGGCCGCCCGTTCGAGCGCGCCCGCACGCAATTGCTCTACGGGGAATGGCTGCGTCGCAATCGCCGCAAGGTGGACGCGCGGACCCAGCTGCAACCGGCCATGGAGACCTTCCAACGCCTGGATGCCGCGCCGTGGGCCGAGCGCGCCCGCGTCGAACTCGGTGCGCTCGGCGTCGGCGCGGCCGCGCGGGCGGGGTCGGGAGTACTCGCCGCGCTCACCCCGCAGGAATTGCAGATCGTGCGACTCGCGGCGCAGGGAATGACGAACCGGGACATCGCGGCGCAGCTGTTCCTGAGCCCGCGAACGGTCGGCCATCACCTGTACAAGGCGTATCCGAAGCTGGGGGTGGTCTCGCGCGGGGAACTGGCGGCGCTGCCGTTGGACGCGGAGTGATCCACGGACGGACAGTGGACGCCGATACCAGCACTGGCCACGGACCGTTCAGCCGACACCGATCATCGGACGCGGACCGATCGTGCAGGGGGCGGGCGACGCGGACAGCGAAACGACCGGGATCGAATCGACGGCTTCGACCGGCAGCATCCGGTGTCGATCGGGAGCTGGGATGCCGCGACAGGCGTCGCGCGATCTAGTGCGCGGACAGCGCCCGCCGGTGCCGGAGCACCCCGGCGTCGCGTCGCGTTGTCACATAACCGAGCGTCCAGCGCAGCGCCGTGATCGCGGCCGCCGCCAGCACGGCGACCTGCGGCGCGCCCGTGATGAGCAAGAGCAGCACACCCGCCACCAGCCCGGCGGCCAGCGCCTCGAGCTTGTACACGGGCCACGCGGTACCCGCGATGTCCACGGTGGTGGGGTGAGCCGTTGCCATGGCATCAGGATATACGGAAGGCGAATTTCGGGCCACCGAACATTTCCGGTCGGGAACACCGGCGGCGGGTGCGGTGTTGCCGGTCGTATGCCACTAACCGGAGAGTACGCACCGAGCACGTCCGACTGGGCCCGCAAGCAGGCCGAGACCTACGAGGGTTCCGGCGGTACCGCGGGCACGTCGATAATGGGCAAGCCAGTCGTCCTGCTGACGACCAAGGGGGCGAAGACCGGCAAGCTGCGCAAGACACCGCTGATGCGAGTCGAGCACGACGGCGAGTACGCCGTGGTCGCTTCGCTGGGCGGCGCGCCCAAGCATCCGGTCTGGTACCACAACGTCAAGGCCGAACCGCATGTCGAACTGCGCGACGGCGAGGTCTCCAAGGACTACATCGCGCGCGAGGTGTTCGGCGAGGAGAAGAAGCTGTGGTGGGATCGCGCCGTCGAAGCGTGGCCCGATTACGCGAACTACCAGACGAAGACCTCCCGCCAGATCCCCGTTTTCGTACTCACCCCGCGGTGACCCGAGACCCTCGACCGCCCCACCCGCCGCGACCTCGCGTCGCGGCGGGTGGCAGCATATTTCGAGTGTCCAATCCGCTTGATGTAATGGATCAGCAGTTTTCCTCTCGTCCCGCGCTCACTGCGGACGAGATCGATGCCGCCGCCAAGCGAATTTCCGACATTATCGAGCCGACCCCGCTCCAGCTCAGCCCGCGACTGTCCGAACTGACCGGCGCGCAGGTCTACCTGAAGCGCGAGGACCTCACGGCCGTGCGCTCCTACAAGCTGCGCGGCGCCTACAACCTCATCGTCCAGCTGAGCGCCGAGGAGCGCGCCGCGGGCGTCGTCGCGGCGAGCGCGGGCAACCACGCCCAGGGCGTCGCCTTCGCGTGCAAGGCCATGGGCATCACCGGCCGCATCTACGTGCCCACCACCACCCCCAAGCAGAAGCGCGACCGGATCCGGGTGCACGGCGGCGAGTTCGTCGAGCTGATCGCCGTCGGCGAGACCTACGACGCCGCCGCGGGCGCGGCGGCCGCCGACGTCGAACGCACCGGCGCGACCATGGTGCCCCCGTTCGACGACACGCGCACCGCCGCAGGGCAGGGCACCATCGCCGCCGAAATCCTCGAGCAGCTGGGCGCCGCGCCCGACCTGGTGGTCGTCCCGGTGGGCGGCGGCGGCTGCCTGGCGGGCGTGGGCACCTACCTGCGCGCGCGGGCGCCGAAGACCGGCATCCTCGGCGCCGAACCGGCGGGCGCCGCCTCGATGACCGCGGCGCTGGTCGCGGGCGGGCCGGTGACGCTGCCGGAGATCGATCCGTTCGTCGACGGCGCCGCGGTGCGCAGGATCGGCGCGGTGCCCTACGCCGCGGTCGCGGGCTTCGGCGGCCGGGTGGTCTCGCACGCCTCGCTGCCTCTGCTGACCCAGTCCGAATCTCGTAGCGGCGCAGGCACTTTCCGCATGCTCCAGGTCGACGAGGGCGCGATCTGCACCACCATGCTCGACCTGTACCAGAACGAGGGCATCATCGCCGAACCCGCGGGCGCGCTCGCGGTGGCCGCGCTCGCCGAGATCACCGTGCCGCCGGGCTCGACGGTGGTGTGCCTGGTGTCGGGCGGCAACAACGACGTGTCGCGCTACGGCGAGATCATCGAGCGATCCCTGGTGCACCGCGGGCTCAAGCACTACTTCCTCGTCGACTTCCCGCAGGAGCCCGGCGCGCTGCGCCGCTTCCTCAACGAGGTGCTCGGCCCGGACGACGACATCACGCTGTTCGAGTACGTCAAGCGCAACAACCGGGAGACCGGGGCGGCGCTGGTCGGCATCGAGCTCGGCACACCGGACGGGCTGGAGTCCGTCCTGGAACGCATGGCCGCCTCGCCCATCCAGTGCGAACGGCTGGATCCGGGCTCACCGGCCTACCGGTATCTGACCTGACGCTCCCGCCCCGCCCGGTTCGCGGACCGGGCGGGGCGGGTAGCGGTCGGTGCGTCGGCCGGATCGCGCGGGCGGTCAGGCCGCCGCGTCGCGGGTCTCGTCGAGGGTGACGCGGCGGGTGGCGCGCAGGCAGTTGAGCATCAGCGGCAGCAGCCACATGGCCGAGAACTGGTCGACGCCCAGCTGACCCACCGAGAGCCGGTTGTGCACGAAGCCGACCGAGAGGCCGAGCCGCGGTTCGACCCAGCCGAACGATCCGCCGAGTCCGAGGTGGCCGAGACCGCCGCGAGCGCCCGGCATCGGCAGCGAGTGGTAGCCGAGATGCCACATCATCGGCGCGTAGAACAGCGCGTGATCGAGGCGGTATGTGCGCACCTTGCTCAGTTCGTCGATCGTGGCGCGCGAGAGGAACGGCCGTCCGTCGGGTGCCTGCCCGCTCGCGACCGCGCCGTACATGGTGGCCAGCGCGGACGCGGTGGCGACGCCGTTGCCCGCGGGAAGTTCGGTGCGCAGGATGGACGGGCCGTCGCCCTCCAGGATGGCTTCCAGCCCTGGCAGGAACAGGCAGCGGGTGACCGCGCCGAGTGCGCCGGGAATGAGGTGACTGCGGCGCAGCAGGAGCGAACCGAGCGGCTTGCCGAGCAGGCTGAGCTGGCCGCCCGCCAACGGCGCGTACACCGTGCCGGACTCGACAGGCGGCAGACCCAGGTGCAGCCCGTCGATGCCGAGCGGCTCGGACACCTCGGTGCGGAACAGCTCGCCCATGCTCTTCCCGGTGATCCCGCGAGCCAGACCGGCGAGCAGCCAGCCGTAGGTGAGCGCGTGATAGGTCGGCACGCCGAGTAGCCGATCCGGTGTGGCGGCGGCCAGGCGCCGCTCCATGAGCTCGTGGTCGAGGATGTCGTCCGGGGACTTCGCGATCGGCGCCAGCGCCGAGAGGCCCGCGCTGTGCGTCATCACCTGGCGCACGGTGATCCCGCCCTTGCCGTTGGCGGCGAACTCCGGCCAGTATTCGGCGACGGGAGCGTTGTAGTCGAGCAGGCCGCGGTCGGCCAGCCGGTGGATGACGGTGGCGGTGATGCCCTTCGTGGCGGAGAAGATGATCGAGCCGGTCTCGTGGGTCCAGTCCTGCTCGCCCGCGGCGCCGACCCAGATGTCGACGAGGGGTTCGCCGTTCAAATGCACCGCCAGCGCACCGCCCGCGCCGCGACGATGTCCGAACGCTCTGGTGAAAGCGCGTACCAGAGGTCCGAATTCGGCGGCGGCGCTGCCGCCGACTGAAGCCACGTTGCTCATCACTCCAAGGTAATGGCGACGGTCACACCAGGGCAATGGTCCTGTCCGGGACAGTTGACGTACCGTTACCCGGGATTCGGTTCGGTCACGGCGCTTTTCGCGGTCGCGAGCGAATCGGCGAGCAGCGCGAACGAGTGCGCGGGAATCGTTGTGCCCGTTGGCCCTTCGGTCGGCGGCTCCCATGACAGCAACGAGAACCCGGTGACCGGCACCCGCACTGGATCTTCCGACAGGTTGCACACCAGACGGAGCGAGCCACGATGAAGGACAAGCCATCGGGACCGTTCATCGTAGTCCACTCGCACGTGCGACATCAATGGATCGGTCAAATCCGGATGTCGTCTCCGCAACGCGAGCAGCGCGCGATAGCAGGCGAGCAGCCTGGCGCGCGCGGGATCGGCGAGTTCGGACCAGTCCAGCTTGGAGCGTTGAAATGTGGCGGGATCCTGCGGATCGGGCACGTCCTCGCTCGGCCAGCCGTGCTCGGCGAACTCGTCCTTGCGCCCGGCCGCGGTGGCCGCGCCGATCTCCGGGTCGGTGTGCGAAGTGAAGAACTGGAACGGCGTGCGCGCACCCCACTCCTCCCCCATGAACAGCATGGGGGTGAACGGCGAACACAGCACGAGCGCCGCCTTGACGGCGAGCTGGCCGTCGGTCAGGTACGCGCTCGGCCGGTCGCCGAGCGCCCGGTTGCCGACCTGGTCGTGGGTGCAGGTGTAGGCGAGCAGCGCCGAACCGGGTACCACCGATCGGTCGAGCGGACGGCCGTGCACGCGGCCGCGGAAGCTGGAGTATGTGCCCGCGTGGAACCAGCCGTGCGTCAGGGTGCGCGCCAGACAGGCCATCGAGCCGAAATCGGCGTAGTAGCCCTGCCGCTCACCGGAGACCGCGGTGTGCACGGCGTGGTGCAGGTCGTCGTTCCACTGTCCGGCCAGCCCGTGGCCGCCCGCCGCGCGCGGTGTGATCAGGCGCGGATCGTTGAGATCGCTTTCCGCGATCAAGGTCAGCGGCCTGCGCACGTGCGCGGCCAGGCGTTCGGTCGCGGCGGCCAGCTCGGCCAGCAGGTGGGTGGCGGTGCGGTCGACCAGCGCGTGCACGGCGTCCAGCCGCAGTGCGTCGAGGTGGAAATCGCGCAGCCAGCGCAGCGCGTTGTCGATGATGAAGCGGCGCACCTCGTCCGAGGCGGGGCCGTCCAGGTTGAGGCTGCGGCCCCAGGTGTTGCGGCCCTCGGTCAGATAGGGACCGAAGCGGGGCAGGTAATTGCCGGACGGTCCGAGGTGGTTGTAGACGACGTCCAGGCAGACCGCCAACCCGCGCGCGTGACAGGCGTTCACGAACCGTTGCAGGCCGTCGGGACCGCCGTAGCTCTCCTGCACCGCGTACCAGAGCACGCCGTCGTAGCCCCAATTGTGGGTGCCGTCGAAGGCGTTCACCGGCATCAGCTCCACCACGGTGACGCCGAGGTCGACGAGATGATCCAGGCGTTCGATCGCCGTGTCGAAGGTGCCACCGGGGGTGAACGTTCCGAGGTGCAGCTCGTAGAAGACCGCGCCCGCCAGCGGTCGCCCGGTCCAGTCGCCGTCGGTCCACGCGCTCGGATCCAGTGCGTGCACCGCGGAGCGCCCGTGCACGCCGTCCGGCTGACGAGCCGAGCGCGGGTCGGGCAGCACGGTCGGATCGTCGTCGAGCAGGTATCCGTACCGCGCCCCGTCCGGCGCGTCCCGCTCGACGCGCCACCACCCGTCGGCCGAGCCACGCATCGGGTGCACAGTGCCGTCGAGATCGAGCCGCACCGCGCCGGCCTCGGGCGCCCACACCTCGAAGACAGTCATCGCGCCAGCATCGCACGCCCGGCCGCCGACCTCATCCCGTCGACCACCGTGGCGCGTTACGGACGGCGACCGAGCGGCACTGGCGCACCGGCACTCGGACTGCGAGAGTGAACGGGTGGGACTGTACGAGAATCAGGTCGTGCCCCGGCTCGTGGAATTCGCCTGCGGCATGCGGGTCAACGAGCCGCAGCGCTCGCGGGCCTGCGCCGGGCTGCACGGCCGGGTGGTCGAGATCGGCTTCGGCTCCGGACTGAACGTGCCGTTCTACCCGGCGGCCGTCGAATCCGTCAGCGCGGTCGAGCCCGCCGACCTCGGCTGGAAGCTGGCACGCAAGCGGCTCGACCGCGCCACCGTGCCGATCGAGCGGGCCGGTCTGGACGGGCAGTCGCTGCCGTTCGCGGACAACACCTTCGACTCCGCGCTCTCGACCTGGACGATGTGCACCATTCCGGATGTCGCGACCGCGCTGGCCGAGGTGCGCCGGGTGTTGATACCGGGCGGGACCCTGCATTTCGTCGAGCACGGCTTGGCCCCCGATCCCAAGGTCCAGGCGTGGCAGCACCGCCTGAACCCGATCGAAAAGGCGATCGCGGGCGGCTGCAATCTGGACCGTGACATCAGGGGCCTGGTGCAGGCCGCGGGGTTCGAGATCCGCGACCTCGACGTGTTCTACGGCGAGGGACCGAAGTTCCTCGCCGCATTGACGCTGGGGGTCGCTGTCTCCCCGTAGCCCCTAGTGGATTTCGACGTGCAGCGTGTAGCTGGCGTTGCCACGGGTCGGCGCGACGAGCACGCGGTACACGCCGTCGTAGGGCAGCACGATCTCGGTCCAGGTCTCCTCGACCGCGAGCACCAGTCCGTCGGGGGCGGACACGCTGAAGTTCACGTTGTCCTCCAGCGCGACGATGGCCGTCTTCAGCAGCTGTCCGCCGCGCGCCTCGAGCAAGTAGCTGTCGGCGTCGCCGCGCACGACCGCCCCGTCCAGGGTGGCCTCGCTGGTGCCCGGCGCGAATTCGATTTCCGCGTAGACCCCGGCCTGTGCGGCGCCCGCACCCGCGACGGCGAACACCAGGGTGGCCGCGAGAGCGGTGAGCGCGACGAGCGCCGCGCGGAAGGGACGGAGGATTGCTGCCATGATCGTTGTCCTGTGGTGAGAGGGGATTCGGAACGATCCGAGTCTTACCCCGGCGGCTTGTCATCGGCTGAAGACACGGTTAAAGCACCGGTCCAGCGGCCGTTTTGCCGGTGGCGAGCATCTACAACACCTTTAGTGCTGTGGTCGACCAGTTGCACCGCAAGCCGTCCCGCACTACCACCGCGCCTCCCACCGACGCCCTGGTCAGCAGCGCACACTGACGGCGCCTCGCGACGAGCGGCCGCCGAATCTCGGAGCGGATCCGGCGGCCGTCGTCGGTCAAATGGTCAGGCAGCTGGGGCCGAGGAGGGCCTTGAGGTCGCCGAAGAGAGCCGAGGACGGGGAGACTCGCAGGCTGTCGTCGAGTTTGAGCAGAGTGGTCTTGTCGCGGGCGCCGACGTGGCGGACGTGCACGTCGGAGGTGCCGGGGTGGCGGGACAGCACGCGCTTGAATTCGCCGATCTTGTCCGGGGTGCACATGCGGGTGGAGATGGTCACCGCGAGCGGCTTGGCCACGCCGATGGAGGACAGGTCGGGGACCGCGAGGTCGTTGGCGATCAACGAGATTCGGTCGTCGCGCACCGAGACGCGCGCTTTCACCAGCACCACCGCGTCCTCGACCACGTCGGCGCCGTACACCGAGTACGCCTGCGGGAAGAACAGCACCTCGATGCCACCGGTGAGGTCTTCCAGCTGGGCCGAGGCCCAGGCCAGGCCGTTCTTGTTGATGCGCCGGTTCACCGAGGCGAGGATGCCGCCGATGGTGACCTGCGCGCCGTCCTTCACGTCGCCTTCGAGAATGGTGGGGATCGGGGTGTCGGCCTGCGCGGCGAGCACGTGCTCCACGCCGTTGAGCGGATGCCCGGAGACGTAGAGGCCGAGCATCTCCCGTTCCAGCGCCAGCTTGTGCTTGGACTCCCATTCCTCGTCCGGCACCGCGACATTGAACACCGAGGCCACCGACTCGTCGGCGTCCATACCGCCGAACAGGTCGAACTGCCCGATCGCCTCGGCCTTCTTGGTGGTCATCACCGCGTCGATGGCGTCGGAGTGGATGAGCAGCAGGCCCTTGCGCGGATGCCCGAGCGAGTCGAAACCGCCCGCCTTGATGAGGGATTCGGTGACCTTCTTGGTGCAGGCGATGGCGTCGATCTTGTTCAGGTAGTCGGAGAAATCGGTGAACTTCGATTTCTCCTTGCGCGCCTGGATGATCGAGGCCACCACGTTGGCGCCGACATTGCGCACCGCGCCGAGACCGAAGCGGATGTCCTTGCCCACCGAGGCGAAGTTCTGCTCGGACTCGTTGACGTCCGGCGGCAGCACCGTGATGCCGAGCCTGCGGCAGTCCGACAGGTAGACCGCGGCCTTGTCCTTGTCGTCGCCGACGGAGGTGAGCAGGCCCGCCATGTATTCGGCCGGGTAGTTGGCCTTGAGGTAGGCGGTCCAGAAGGAGACCAGGCCGTAGCCCGCGGCGTGCGACTTGTTGAACGCGTAGCCGGCGAACGGAAGGATGGTGTCCCACAGCGCCTTCACCGCACCCTCGGAGAACCCGTTCGCGGTCATGCCCTCGTGGAAGCCCTTGTACTCGGCCTCCAGCACCTCGAGCTTTTTCTTACCCATGGCCTTGCGCAGCGCGTCGGCCTTGCCCATGGAGTAGGAGGCGACCTTCTGCGCGATGAACATGATCTGCTCTTGGTAGACGATCAGGCCGTAGGTCTCGGCCAGGATGTCCTTGAGCGGTTCCTCGAGCTCCGGGTGGATCGGCTTGATCGGCTGGCGGCCGTTCTTGCGGTCGGCGTAGTCGTTGTGCGCGTTCATGCCCATCGGGCCGGGGCGGTACAGCGCGAGCACGGCGACGATGTCGTTGAAGCCGGTGGGCTGCATGCGGCGCAGCAGGTCGCGCATCGGCCCGCCGTCGAGCTGGAAGACGCCGAGAGTGTCACCGCGAGACAGCAATTCGTAGGTGCCCGGATCGTCCAGCGGCAGGTTGTCCATGTCCAGGTCGACGCCGCGGTTGGCGCTGATGTTGTCCAGCGCGTCACCGATGACGGTGAGGTTGCGCAGACCCAGGAAGTCCATCTTCAGCAGGCCGATGGCCTCGCAGGACGGGTAGTCCCAGCCGGTGATGATCGCGCCGTCCTGCGGGCGGCGCCACACCGGGATCGCGTCCATCAGCGGCTCGGAGGACATGATCACCGCGCAGGCGTGCACGCCCGCGTTGCGAATCAGACCCTCCAGGCCGCGGGCGGTCTCGTAGATCTTGGCGACATCGGGATTGTTCCCGATGAGCTCGCGGACCTCGGCGGCTTCCTTGTACCGCTCGTGATCGGGATCCATGATGCCCGAGAGCGGGATGTCCTTGGCCATGATCGGCGGCGGCAGCGCCTTGGAGATCTGGTCGGCGATCGCGAAACCGGGCTGGCCGAACTGGACTCGCGCGGAGTCCTTGATGGCAGCCTTGGTCTTGATGGTGCCGAACGTGATCACCTGGGCGACCCGGTCGCTGCCCCACTTCTCGGTGGCGTAGCGGACCATCTCACCGCGGCGGCGATCGTCGAAGTCGATATCGATATCGGGCGCGGAGGGCCGCTCGGGGTTCAGGAACCGCTCGAACAGCAGGCCGTGCGGAATCGGGTCGATATTGGTGATGCCGAGCGCGTAGGCGACCAGCGAACCGGCCGCCGAACCACGGCCGGGGCCGACGCGGATGCCGACCTCCTTCGCGTGGGTGACGAGGTCGCCGACGACGAGGAAGTAGGCGGGGAAGCCCTTCTGCCGGATGACGTCGAGCTCGAAGTAGGCGCGGTCGTAGTACTCCTGCGGCACGCCGGAGGGGAACCGGCGATCGAGGCCACGGTCGACCTCCTTGCGCAGCCACGAGTCCTGGTCCTCGCCCTCCGGCACCGGGAACACCGGCATGCGGTCCTTGAAGTTCCACACGTCGTCGTAGGACTGCACCCGCTCGCCGATGCTCACGGTGTTGTCGCACGCGCCGGGTACCTCGGCCTCCCACAGCGCGCGCATCTCGTCGGCCGACTTCAGGTAGTAGCCGTCGCCGTCGAACTTGAAGCGGGTCGGATCGGAGAGGGTCTTGCCGGTCTGCACGCACAGCAGCGCCTCGTGGTTGGCCGACTGATCCTTCGTCACGTAGTGACAGTCGTTGGTGGCCAACGGCGGAATGTCCAGCTGCTTGCCGATGTGCAGCAGTCCTTCGCGGACCCGCCGCTCGATGGACAGGCCGTGGTCCATCACCTCGAGGAAGAAATTCTCCTTGC
This sequence comes from Nocardia sp. bgisy134, assembly GCF_965341865.1. Classification (GTDB taxonomy): domain Bacteria; phylum Actinomycetota; class Actinomycetes; order Mycobacteriales; family Mycobacteriaceae; genus Nocardia. The sequence continues at coordinate 51,921 of NZ_CBDQZP010000028.1, read as the reverse complement.
CGAAGATCTCCTGCCACTTGGCCGCGGCCTCCAGCGCCTCGCGGTCGTGACCGAGGCGCAGCCGGGTCTGGACCTCGCCGGACGGGCAGCCGGTGGTCGCGATGATGCCCTCGGCGTACTGCGCGATGATCTCCTCGTCCATGCGCGCCCACTTGCCGAGCTGTCCCTCGATGGAGGCCAGTGAGGAGAGCTTGAACAGATTGCGCAGGCCGGTCGCGGTCTCGGCGACCATCGTCATGTGGGTGTAGGCGCCGGAACCCGAGACGTCGTCGCCCTTCTGGCTCGGGTCGCCCCACTGCACGCGCTTGGTGTCGAACCGGGAGGCGGGCGCGATGTAGGCCTCGATGCCGATGATCGGCTTGATGTCGTGTTTCTTGGCGGAGTTGTAGAACTCGGCCGCGCCGTACATGTTGCCGTGGTCGGTCATGCCGACCGCCGTCATCCCGAGTCGCTTCGCCTCGGTGAACAGCGGAGAGATCTTGGCCGCGCCGTCGAGCATGGAGTACTCGGTGTGGTTGTGCAGGTGAACGAACGATCCGGACTCGGCCAAGACAGTCCTTCCTCCCAAGGTCTCGACGGGGGTTGGAGCAACGAGTCTATGCGCCCCCTGCGACAAGGTTTCGCACCGGCACGCGCCGCCAGGATGATCATCGGCGCGTCGTGAAGAAGATCACCGGCGCGTCGCGATCGGCCGCCCAGATCGGCCGGGAAATGCCGTCCGCGACGGCGCCGGAGACAGCGTGCGCGCGCGCTGCGAGATCGATCGAAAGCGCCCAGACGGCGCGCTCGGTATTGGTAGTGTGCCTCCGCATATGCAGGGCCGACTATCCGCGACTATCGGATCGAGGTGTCCACGTTGATCACCAAGATGACCAGCACGTTAGCCGTAATTGCTCCGGCCGCCGCCGCGCTCACCGCGGCCGCGCTCACCCTCACCGCCGCGCCCGCCGCGGCCGAGAGCAGCAAGTTCGTGACCGTCTACTCGATGACGAACGGTCTGTGCATCGCGCAGATCGACGCGTCGGTCAACGGGGACGCCTACCCGGAGTCCGCGGCGTTCACCGTGGCCTCCACCATGTGGGGCGTCGGAAATTGCAGCCTCCCGGTGACTTTGAACTGGCGCAATACCGCCACCGGCGCAACGGGTTCGGTGACGCGCACGCCCAACGGCCCCGGCTACTGGATGAACGACGGCAAGTCCGCGATCTTCAGTCCCGGCGTCGGAGACTTCACCGCCACCATCACGCTGGGCGCGGCGCACCTTCCCCAGCCGGGAACCGTCAACTTCACGGTCTCCAAGTACCAAGGCTGACCCGCACCCGTCCACCCGCACGGCCGATAATCGGATCATGATCGGTCGATTCGCTGTGGTCCGGTGACCGCGACCGCGGTCGCCGTGGTCGCGGCGGCGCTGGTGGCGGGCGGCGCTCTGCTGGTGTGGCTGCGGACGCGGCGGGTCGTCACCACGCCCGCCGAACGCGCCGTGCACTCGGCGCTGCACACCGCCTCGCTGGCGGCCGTGCCGCTGCGCCGCGGGCTCACCGACCGGTCCGCGCAGGAGGCCGCTCCGCACCTGCGTGCGCTGACCGGCGCTGCGGCCCTCGGCGTCGCCGATGCCGAGGGCGAGGTGCTGGCCTGGGACGGATCGCACGCCGATCTCGTCGAGGCCTTCGCCGACGCCGCGCGGCGGGCTGTCGCGAGCGAACGGCCGGTGCTGGTGGCCGGTCCCGGCCAGGGCGAGCACGGCGCGCGGACGCTGATCGCCCAGCCGCTGCTGATCGAGAACAGCGGCGCAGCGGGCGCGCTCGGGGTGGTCACCAGCGGCAAGCCCGGCCCCGGACTGCTCGGCGCGCTCGCCGAGGTGGCCCGCTACGCCTGCGGCCAACTGGAACTGGCCGAACTCGACGCGTCCCGAGCCCGGCTGGACCGCGCCGAGGTGCGCGCGCTGCGGGCGCAGATCAGCCCGCACTTCATCTACAACGCGCTCAACACCATTGCCTCGTTCGTGCGCACCGATCCGGCGCGGGCCAGGGAACTCATTCTCGAATTCGCCGACTTCACCCGCTACTCCTTCCGCGCCGCAGGCGAATTCACTGTGCTGTCCGACGAACTGCGCAACATCGAGCGCTACCTGGCGTTGGAGCGAGCCCGCTTCGGCGACGCACTCCAGGTGCGGCTGCGGATCGCGCCCGAGGTGCTCGGCGTCGTGCTGCCCTTCCTCGCGCTGCAACCGCTGGTCGAGAACGCGGTGCGGCACGGCATCGCGGGCAGGCAGGGCGGCGGCACCATCGCCATCGTGGCCACCGACGCGGGCACCGATTGCCTGATCAGCGTCGAGGACGACGGCGCGGGCATCGATCCGGACCTGCTGCGTTCCGGCGCACTCGACGCGATCGAATCCGGTTCCGGCCCGGCGGGTTCCGGCGAGTCCGCGCACGTCGGGCTGGCCAACGTGGACGACCGGCTGCGGGCGGCCTTCGGCAACGACTACGGGTTGGTCGTGGAGACCGCGCCCGGCGCGGGCACCAAGGTCAGCCTGCGGGTGCCGAAGTTCCGCCCCGGCGTGCGCGCCTGACGCGTACCGCGCGATATCCGCTGGTCGGGATATCCGAAACGCGTCCGATCACCATGCCTTTACCATGAAAAGGTTGTGACGCAGAACACCGAAAGGCAAGCGGGCCCGCTGCGCGTGCTCGCCGTGGATGACGAGAAGCCCGCTCTGGACGAGCTGGTGTACCTGCTGCGCACCCAGCAGGGAGTGGGCGAGATCCACACCGCGGGCGAGGCGACCGGCGCGCTGCGGGTGCTGCGTACCCATCCGGTCGACGCGGTCTTTCTCGACATCAACATGCCCGGACTCGACGGCATGGAGCTGGCGGGCATCCTCTCCGAGTTCGCCAACCCGCCCGCGGTGGTGTTCGTGACCGCGCACGACGACCGTGCGGTGAGCGCGTTCGATCTCGGCGCGGTGGACTATCTGCTGAAGCCGCTGCGCGAGGCGCGCCTTGCGGAGGCGGTGCGGCGCATCGGCCAGACGCGCGCCGCTCCCCCGCCGCCCGCGGCGCCGCGCGCCGACCCGAACGCGGTCATCCCCGTCGAACTGGGCGGCGTGACCACTCTGGTGCACCGGTCCAGCGTGAGCTGGGTGGAGGCGGACGGCGATTACGCCAGACTGCACACCAGCGCGGGCTCGCACCTGGTGCGCATCCCGCTCTCCGCCCTCGAATCCCGCTGGGAGAACGCCGGTTTCCTGCGCGTGCACCGCTCCTACCTGGTGGCGCTGCGGCTGGTCACGGGCCTGCGCACGGTGGGAAGCGGCACGGTGGTGTGCCTGCGCGCCGAGGGCAGCGCGGCGGCAGTGGAACTGCCCGTGAGCCGCCGCCAGGTGCGCGAACTCAAACAGCGGCTCGTGCACGGGCCGCGCCACACCTGGACGAACCGGTGACCGGGCCGCAGCGGCCCGCGCGGCAACGGGTGGTGCTCGCCGAGCGGCGTGGCGCGCGCCGGGTGCGCACCCGGGCGGAGGTGGCCGAGCAGACCGAGATCGGGGAAGCCTTGATCGGCGGACTCATTCGTGCCCAGCTCGGCCTCGCGTTGCGACTGGCGCTGGTCACGGTCCTGGCGCTCGGCTCGGTTCCGCTGCTGCTGAGCATCGAGGCGCTCGGCTCGGCCGTGGTCCTGGGCGTGCGGCTGCCCTGGCTGCTGCTCGGCGTCGCGGTGTTCCCGGCGCTGTACGGGGTGGGTCGCCTCTACGTCCGGCTGTCCGAGCGCAACGAGGAGGATTTCCTCGACCTGGCCGGGGACTGACGTGGGCGCGCCCGCCCTGACCGTCGCGGCCCTGCTGCTCGCGGCGCTCGCCACCGTGGCCATCGGCGCGTACGGCGTGCGGCTCTCGCGGACCACCTCCGATTTCCTTGTCGCGTCGCGCAGCGTGAGTCCCGGCTGGAACGCGGCGGCGATCTCCGGCGAATATCTCTCGGCCGCCTCATTTCTCGGTGTGGCAGGACTGATCGCGAAGTACGGCGCCGACGCGCTGTGGTATCCGGTGGGATTCACCGCGGGCTACCTGGCGCTGCTGCTGTTCGTCGCCGCCCCGCTGCGCCGCTCGGGCGCGTACACGGTGCCGGATTTCGCCGAGTTCCGGCTCGGCTCGGTACGTTTGCGCAGGCTGGCCGCGGTGGTGGTGGTGCTCGTGTGCGCGGTCTATCTGATCCCGCAGTTCCAGGGGGCCGGGCTCACCTTGCGGATTCTGCTCGGCGTGCCGAGCTGGGTCGGGGCCGTCGCGGTCGGGGCGATCGTGATCGCCAATGTCACCGGCGGCGGGATGCGGTCGATCACGCTGGTCCAGGCGTTCCAGTACTGGCTGAAGTTCACCGCCGTCGCGCTGCCCGCGCTGGTATTACTCGGCCATTTCCTGGGCCAGGACCGTGAGCTCGGCACGGCCGCGCCGCCGGTGGTCACCGAGCGCACCACGGTGGACGTCACCACCGACGTGGTGGTGCAGGTCGGTGCGGGTCAACAGGTTTCGATCGTGGGCACGGTGGACGGCCGCCGCGTCGACGGTCCGGTGGCGTTGGCGCCGGGCGAGCACGAGCTGGCCGCGGGTACCGAGCTGGTGCTCGAATCCGGTTCCGCGGTCCCGGTGGTGGCGGGCGCGCCCGCCGACGGCGTCAGCTGGTTGTCGCCGGGCGGCGGGTTCGGCGGCTCGCACCCGACCTACCAGGTGTATTCGCTGATCATCGCCACCTTCCTCGGCACGATGGGACTGCCGCACGTGCTGGTACGGTTCTACACCAATCCCGACGGCCGGGCCGCGCGGGCGACCGCGCTCGCCGTCATCGGCTTGGTCGGCATGTTCTACCTGTTCCCGATCCTGCTCGGGGTGTTCGCCCGGCTCTACGTGCCGCAGTTGCTGATCACCGGAACGTCCGACGCCGCGGTGCTGCTGCTGCCCGGCTCGGTGCTCGGCGGGTTACCCGGCAAACTGCTGGCGGCGCTGGTCGCGGCGGGCGCGATCGCCGCGTTCCTGTCCACGTCCTCCGGGTTGCTGGTCAGCATCGCCGGCGTGCTCAGCACGGACATGCTGCGCGGCCGGATCAGGGACTTCCGTATGGCGGCGCTGGCGGCGGGCGTCGTCCCGCTGGCGCTTTCGCTCACCGTGGCCTCGCTGGACCTCTCGCGTACCGTCGCGCTGGCGTTCTCGGTGGCCGCCTCGACGCTGTGCCCGCTGCTGGTGCTCGGCATCTGGTGGCGCGGGCTCACCGCGAAGGGCGCGGGGGCGGGTTTGATCGTCGGCGGCCTCGTCGCGGGCGGGGCGACGGCGGTGTCCGTGCTCGGCGGGGCGTCCGAGGCGGTCGCCGACGGCTGGCTCGCGGCGATCCTCGGTTACCCTGCGGCGATCAGCGTGCCGCTGGCCTTCCTCACGATGGTGCTGGTGAGCACCGTGACGCGCGGTCAGGGCCCGCGCGCGGTGCGGCGGATCTTCGTGCGCATGCACGCCCCCGAACGCCTCGGCATGGGCGCCGACCGCGAGCGCGTGCTGCGCGCAGGCTGACGAGATCGCCGCCGGACCGCCGACCGTTCGTCGCGCGGAGCCGACCGCTCACCGCACAGATCCCCACCTTCACAGAGTGACCTGCACCACAACGCATATCGGCGCTTCGATCGGTCTACCTTCACCGCAGTAATCCACGTCACAAGCTAGGACGCTCCGATGACCAGTACCGACCTCGACGGCACCAAGCCACCGCGCACGCCGAGCGCAGAGGACTTCGCGGCCGTACAGGCCAGCCCGCAATTCCAGGAGCTGCGAAACCGTCTGCGCCGTTTCGTGTTCCCCATGACGGCACTGTTCCTGACCTGGTACCTCGGCTACGTGCTGCTCGGCGCGTACGCGCACGACTTCATGGCGACCGAGGTCGTCGGCAACGTCAACGTCGGGCTGCTGCTCGGCCTCGGCCAATTCCTGTCCACCTTCGTGATCACCGCGTGCTACGTCCGCTTCGCCAACAAGGAACTCGATCCGCGCGCCGCGGCCATCCGCAACTACCTGGAGGGCGAGCGGGCATGACCACGCAATTCCTCGCGGCCGGAACGGTCGGCAATCCCGTCGCGAACATCGCCATCTTCGGCCTGTTCGTCGCCGTCACGATGGTGGTGGTGATCAGGGCCAGCCGCAACAACGCCAGCGCCGCGGACTACTTCACCGGCGGCCGCGGCTTCTCCGGCCCGCAGAACGGCATCGCCATCGCGGGCGACTACCTCTCGGCGGCCAGCTTTCTCGGCATCGCGGGCGCCATCGCGGTGTACGGCTACGACGGCTTCCTCTACTCCATCGGCTTCCTGGTGGCCTGGCTGGTCGCGCTGCTGATGGTCGCCGAAATGCTCAGGAACACCGGCAAATTCACCATGGCCGACGTGCTGAGCTTCCGGCTGCGGGAACGCCCCGTGCGCACCGCCGCGGCGCTGTCCACGCTCACCGTCTCGCTGTTCTACCTGCTGGCGCAGATGGCGGGCGCGGGCGGCCTGGTCGCGCTGCTGCTCGACATCGAGGACCGGGCCGGGCAGTCGGTGGTGATCGCGGTGGTCGGCGTGCTGATGATCGTCTACGTGCTGGTCGGCGGCATGAAGGGCACCACGTGGGTGCAGATCATCAAGGCGGTGCTGCTCATCACCGGCGCCGCGCTGATGACGGTGATGGTGCTGGCCAAGTTCGGGTTCAACTTCTCCGACATTCTCGGCTCGGCGCAGCAGATGGTCTCCGACTCCACCAACAAGGCCGTCGCCTCGCGTGACGTGCTCGCCCCCGGCGCGCAGTACGGCGCGACCGAGACCTCGAAGCTGAACTTCGTCTCCCTCGGCCTGGCGCTGGTGCTCGGCACCGCGGGTCTGCCGCACGTGCTGATGCGCTTCTACACCGTGCCGACCGCCAAAGAAGCTCGCCGCTCGGTGGTCTGGGCGATCGCCCTGATCGGCGCGTTCTACCTGTTCACGCTGGTGCTCGGCTACGGAGCGGCCGCCATCGTCGGCCCGGATCGCATCCTCGCCTCGGCGGGCGGCCAGAATTCGGCGGCGCCGCTGCTGGCCTTCGAACTCGGCGGTGTGCTGCTGCTCGGCATCATCTCCGCGGTCGCGTTCGCCACCATCCTCGCGGTGGTCGCCGGCCTCACCATCACCGCGGCGGCCTCGTTCGCGCACGACATCTACGGCAGCGTGCTGAAGCACGGCAACGCGGACGAGGCGGCGCAGGTGCGGGTTTCGCAGATCACCGCGGTGGTGATCGGCGCGCTCGCCATCGGCCTCGGCATCCTGGCCAACGGGCAGAACATCGCGTTCCTGGTGGCGCTGGCCTTCGCGGTCGCGGCGGCGGCGAACCTGCCGACCATCGTGTACTCGTTGTTCTGGCGGCGCTTCAACACCACCGGCGCGCTGTGGAGCATGTACGGCGGCCTGATCTCCACCATCGTGCTCATCGTGTTCTCGCCCGCGGTGTCGGGCAGCAAGAGCGCGATGCTCCCCGGCTCGGACTTCGACCTGTTCCCGCTGTCGAATCCCGGAATCGTCTCCATCCCCTTGGCTTTCGCGCTCGGCGTGATCGGCACCTTCGTCGGCGGCCGCACACCCGAGAACCCGGCCAAGGCCGCCGAGATGGAGGTTCGCTCGCTCACCGGAGTGGGCGCGGAGAAGGCGGTCGTGCACTGACCTTCCCGGTCCCGGCGCGCGCCGGGGCCACCGCAGGACTCGCCGCAACGGCGCGGCGCCCGTCGGGTCCCGGCACACGCCGGGGCCCGACCCCTGTTCCCGTTGCCGCTGAGGCTCTTTCGATTGGAGATGTGACTTGACCAGCGCCACGACCGGACCCGACACCACGGTCCCCGTGACCTACCCGCCCAGCTCGGAATTCGCCGCCGCCGCGAATGCCGATGCGGCGCTCTACGATCGGGCCGCCGCCGACCGGCTCACCTTCTGGGCCGAGCAGGCCGAGCGGCTGCACTGGCACCAGAAGTGGAACCAGGTGCTGGACTGGAGCGACGCGCCCGTCGCCAAGTGGTTCGTCGAGGGCAAGCTCAACGTCGCCTACAACTGCGTGGACCGCCACGTCCTCGACGGGCACGGCGACCAGGTCGCCATCCACTGGGAAGGCGAACCCGGCGACTCGCGCGACATCACCTACGCCGAACTGCTCGCGGACGTCTGCCGCGCGGCCAACTATCTCACCGAACTCGGTCTGCGCGCGGGTGACCGGGTGGCGATCTACATGCCGATGGTGCCCGAGGCCATCGTCTCCATGCTCGCCTGCGCGCGGCTCGGACTCACCCACTCGGTGGTGTTCGCGGGCTTCTCCCCCACCGCCTTGCGCCAGCGCGTGGACGACGCGGAGGCGCGATTGGTGATCACGACCGACGGTCAGTGGCGGCGCGGCGCCGCTGCCCCGCTCAAGGCCGCCGTCGATGAGGCGCTCGGCGACGGAAATTCCAGCGCGGAGCACGTTCTTGTGGTGCGGCGAACGGGAATCGACACGCCGTGGACCGAAGGTCGTGACCTGTGGTGGCACGAGACCGTCGAGGCCGCTTCCCCCGAGCACGAGGCGCAGCCCTTCGACGCCGAGCACCCCCTGTTCATCCTCTACACCTCCGGCACCACCGGAAAACCCAAAGGCATCCTGCACACCTCCGGCGGCTACCTCACCCAAGCCTCCTACACCCACCACAACGTCTTCGACCACAAACCCGGACAAGACGTCTACTGGTGCACCGCCGACATCGGCTGGGTCACCGGCCACAGCTACATCGTCTACGGACCCCTGTCCAACCGCACCACCCAAGTCGTCTACGAAGGCACCCCCAACTCGCCCACCGAACACCGGCACTTCGAGATCATCGAAAAGTGCGGCGTCACCATCTATTACACCGCGCCCACACTCGTGCGTACCTTCATGAAATGGGGCCGGGAGATCCCGGACGCGCACGATCTGTCGTCGCTGCGGCTGCTCGGCAGCGTCGGCGAGCCGATCAATCCCGAGGCGTGGCGGTGGTATCGCGAGGTCATCGGCGGCAACCGGACGCCCATCGTGGACACCTGGTGGCAGACCGAGACCGGCGCGATCATGATCTCCCCGCTGCCCGGCGTGACGGCGGCCACACCGGGCGCCGCCATGGCACCGCTGCCCGGCGTCTCGGCGGCAGTCGTCGACGACGACGGCGCCGTCCTCGAACACGGCGTCGCCGGGCTGCTGGTGCTCGACCAGCCGTGGCCGTCGATGCTGCGCGGCATCTGGGGCGATATGGAACGCTTCCGCGAAACCTATTGGGCGCGTTTCGCCGCCGACGGGTGGTACTTCGCCGGTGACGGCGCGAAGGTGGACGAGGACGGAGCGCTCTGGGTGCTCGGCCGGGTCGACGACGTCATGAACGTCTCCGGCCACCGCATCTCCACCGCCGAAGTCGAATCCGCCCTCGTCGGACACTCCGGCGTCGCCGAAGCCGCTGTCGTCGGCGCCAGCGACACCACCACCGGCCAAGGCATCGTCGCCTTCGTCATCCTCACCGCCGAAACCGAGGACACCGGCGACGCCCTCATCGATGAACTGAAGGCCGAAGTCGCCCGCGAAATCAGCCCCATCGCCAAACCACGCGAAATCCACGTCGTCCCCGAACTCCCCAAAACCCGCAGCGGCAAAATCATGCGCCGCCTGCTCCGCGACGTCGCCGAAGGCCGCGAACTCGGCGACACCTCCACCCTCGTCGACCCCAAGGTCTTCGAGGCCATCGCGCGCGGCTGAACCCGGCGCTGGGCGGCGTACCCGATCACATGAGGGGTTCGGGTCCGCCGCCCGCCGAATTCGGGTTCGGCGCTGCCCCGACGCTTTTGCGGTATGCACATACCAAATAAATGGTATGTTGATATCATCAAAGCGGACGAAGGGGAGGTCATGGGCAAGGTCGGAGGGTTCAGGAACGACGAGGCGCGCGAGAACTACCTGCGCGCGTACGACGCGATAGAGGCGCTGTGGCCCCTCCCCGCGACGCAGGTCGATATCCCGACGTCGTTCGGGCCAACGCACGTGCGCCGGTCCGGTTCCGGGGCAGGGACGCCGATCGTGCTGTTGCACCAGTTCGGCGGCAACGGATTGGTGTGGCACAGCGTCGTCGAGGATCTCGCCGGAGACCGCGTCGTGTACGCACCGGACACGATCGGGACCGCGGGACGCAGCGTGCAGACCGCGCCGTTGACAGGCGAGGCCGACTTCGCGGCCTGGTTCGAGGAGGTGCTGAACGGGCTCGGCCTCGATCGCGTCCATCTGGTCGGTTATTCGCACGGCGCGTGGCATGCCGTGCTGGCCGCGTTGCACGCCTCCGGGCGGCTGGCCAGCTCGACGCTCATCGAGCCGGGCGGTGTATTCACCAAGCCGAAGCTGGGCGTGCTGGTGAAGATGATCTGGTTCGGGATGCGCGGCAAGTCCGACGAGAACATGCGCAAGACGATGGCGTGGCTGTCGCCGGGCGCTGTCGTCGGCGACCTCGAATTCGCCTGCGGCAAAGCCGCATTACACGGCTACCGCATGCGCATCGGCTGGGCGCGGGTGCTGAAGGACGCCGAGTTGCGATCCCTCACCGTGCCCACGCTGGTGATCTTCGGTGGCGACACGCTGGTCGCCGACACCGAACTGGCCGCCGAGCGCATCGCGGCCAACGTCCCGCGTGGCACGACCGAGATCTATCCCGGAACGGCGCACGGCATCCTGTACCAGATCCCCGGCCGGATCAGCCAGCGCATCAGGACCTTCGTGCAGCAGCACGACCGATCGGAGGTCCGATAGCGCCGCGCCCCGCACCGTTCGCGCCCCAGCGATTGAACCATCCGCCCGGTCGATGACGTGATCAGTGCGCAACGATGTCGGGCGGCTCGAAGCCCGGCATCGCTGCGACACCACCGAATTCGCCGCCGTCGACCGGAAGCGCGCAGCCCGCGGGGACTTGCCCGCATCCGCTTCGTCGGCCGACTGCGGCATCGTCCGAACGGAGCGCCACATGGCCAACGACGACCCGACACTAGACCGCCGCACCGTGATGGCGGGCGCCGGAGCACTGGCCGCGGCCGCCACCGCACTCGCGGCGTGCGGCGCCCGAGGCGAGAACGAATCCGCGGCGGCGCCCGCTCCCACGCCCGCCGCGCAATCCGGCGGGACGACCGTTCTCGCCAAGACCGCCGACGTGCCGGTGGGCGGCGGCGTGATCGCCGGGGACACGGTGGTCACCCAGCCGAGCGCGGGCGTCTTCGTCGGCCTGGACAGCACCTGCACGCACGCGGGCTGCCGGATCGCCGAGGTCGCGGGCGGCACCGTCAACTGCCGCTGCCACGGCAGCAAGTTCGGTCTCGACGGTTCCGTCGTCGCCGGGCCTGCCCAACGCCCGCTCACATCCAGAACGGTTCGCGTGGAGGGTGATTCGGTCGTCGCCGGATGATCTCAGGCGTCGCCGAACATCTCCGCCATCCGCCGGTCCATCTCCTCGGGCGAGATGTCCTCCACGTGGGTGGCCACCGTCCAGCGGTGTCCCCACGGGTCTTCGAACGCACCGCTGCGGTCGCCGTAGAACTGGGTGGTCATCGGGGTGAGTTCCTTGGCTCCGCCCGCGAGTGCGGCCGTGAAGGCCGCGTCGGCGTCCTCGACGTAGACGTAGATGTTGACGGGTGTGCCGCCGACCGTCTTGGGATCGAGGAAGTCCATGTCCGGCGCCGGATCGCCGAGCATGATGACCGAATCGCCGAGCGTCAGCTCGCAGTGCGCGATCTTGCCGTCGGGGCGCGGCATGCGCATCCGCTCCGTGGCGCCGAACACCTGCTTGTAGAAATCGATCGCGGCCGCGGCGCCGTCGATCGCCAGGCCGGGCGACACCGCCGGATATCCGTCTGGGATAGGTTTCACATCGGACATGGGAGACCTCCGGTCGAGGCTTTTCGTCGGACAGGGCGAGCCTATTCCCGCAAAGCCCCCGAAATCGCCCGATCGGCCGAAAGATCTTGGGTCACGGCCCGGCGACGCCGCGCAGCCTGGCCACCTGATCCGCCGTCAGATCGGTCAGCGCGGCGGGCTCGACGGATTCCGGCGCGGTAATGGTGACCTGTGCCAATACCGGACCGACCTGAACGATCGAGACGAGCGAGACCAAGGTGAACCCCGCACTGGCGGTGCGCAGTTGGAACGCCGTCGAGGCGTCGCCGACGGGTGGTTGATCCAGCGCGCCGAGCCGGTATTCGATCGCCGTTCCGTCCGCGTCGTTGCCGGAATATTCGGTGCATTCGCGCAATGTCTGCTGCACCGCGGAAAAGGCCGTCGGCAATTTCTCCGGCGAATAACTCGCGGCATCGATATCGATGCTGGAGAAGTTCGGACCGTTGTAGGCGACGGTATTCCACGTCAACGGTTCGGTGCCTTGCTCGGCCAGCGGCAGCAGCACGCGCGCGCACTGGGCGGGCCGCGTCTCGGCGGTCGGTCCGGCCTGCTCCGGCTGCCCCGGGCCGCGGGTGTCGAACACCGGCGTCATGCCGGGCAGATCGGCGGGACCGAGCAGGCGCCTGGCCAGCTCCTCCGGATCGGTTGTCGGCGAACCGGTCACCGGCGCGGCGGCCACGGCGGGACCGAGCGGTGCCAACGCGGGAAGGGACGGCTGCTCCTCTTCCGCATCGCAGCCCGCGACGACGGCCACGCTCGCCACCGCCGACAGCAGCAGCGCGCGTCTCACTCCGCCCACGAGACCTGCGTCGTGATGGTCTGCTGCAACATGCTCGCGCTGCGCGGATCCCGGTAGGCCTGATGCCCGCCGACGGTGATGGACCCGGCCACCGGCAACGGCAGACCGAGGTCGACAGTGATGGTCCCGGTGCCTTGCATCACATAGTCCTCGATGTCGAGGGTGCCCGCGTTGTTCGGTAGCGACCATTGCGCGGATTTCGGGGTCTGCGTCACGTTCAGCTGGATGGTGAGCCGGTCGCCGTCGCGCTCGGTCAGCGTCGCGGTGGTGACCTGGTCGAGCGTCACGCCGCCGGTTACCTCCTGGTGCACGGTCCACACCGCGCCCTCGCCGATCGGTTCGTCGGGGAACATGATCGAGCGGTACACAGCCTGGTAGAACGCCTGCTCCAGCGCGGCGCGAGCGGCGTTGGAGGTGTCCGGCGACGGCGCGAGCCGCAGCGCGGTGATGGCGCCGTCGTCGCTGAAGTCGAGGCCCGCGTGCGAGCCGTCGGCGGCGGTGAGTGCCTTGCTCAGCAGCGGGTCGGGGGTGGACACCGCGCCGATGACGAGGTCGACTCCCTCGGCGCTGGTCTCGGCGGTCATCGGAATGGTCAGCGCGGGCGTCGAGAAGTCGCGCTTGGGCTGGTCGTTGATCTGCTGTTCGATGCGGTGATCGGTGCGCAGGGTCACCCGCTGATCGGTACCGACGACGAAATGCGGCCGCAGCACTTCGCGCGGCTCGGCGCCGGGCTCGAGGAGCGTGGCGGCCGAGGCCGTGATGGGCACGGTCACTTCCTTGCCGATGCCGAGCGGCTCGGTGCCCTCGCCGGCAGCGGGCGCCTCGGCGTCGTCGCTGCACCCGACACCGAAGGCGGAAAGCCCCACCGCGAGCACGACGAGCAACACGCTCGAGCGCGCGAACCGGGGCAGGTGAGAAGAAGACAACACCGTCACGAGCAACAGGGTACGACCGCTTCCTGAGTGTCAGCTGGGACATTCGCCTCGCGTGCCGCCGGGCGCGTTTCGAACACGCCGCGAGGAGGCGCGGCGCGGCGCGCCAGGCGCTCGAGAGATGATGATCGGCGTGAGTGACGACCGGCCGCCCGAGGACAACACCGCCGACCCGGCGCAGCAGACGACCCAGCCGCTACGGCTGCGGACCCTGCTGATCATCGCCGCAGTGCTGTTCTGCCTCGACCTGCTCACCAAGACGATCGCGGTCGCCACCCTCGAGCCGGGCGATCCGGTGTACCTGGTCGGCGACTTCGCCCGCTTCACCCTGGTGCGCAATCCGGGCGCGGCCTTCTCCATGGCCACCGGCATGACCTGGCTGCTGACGCTGGTCGCGGCGGCCGTGGTGATCGGCGTCATCCGCATCGGCCGCACGCTGCGCTCGCTGTGGTGGGCGATCGGCCTCGGCATGGTGCTCGGCGGCGCGCTCGGCAACCTGATCGACCGGCTGTTCCGCGCGCCGGGACCGTTGCAGGGGCACGTCGTCGACTTCGTCGCGATCGGCTGGTGGCCGGTGTTCAACGTGGCGGACTCGGCGATCGTCTGCGGCGCGATCCTGCTCGTGGTGCTGACGGTCTTCGGCTTCGAGCCCGACGGCACCCGGACCGGGCGCGGCGCGGCGGACGAGGAGCGGGCCGCGACGGCGCAGGCCGATCCGCCCGCCGGGACCGAACCGAAGAACGACAAGCCGAAGAAGGACACGCCGGGCGGCGCCGAAGAGGAGAACGCGGCATGAGAGAGACCAGGACCATGCCCGTACCCGACGGGCTCGACGGCATGCGGGTCGACGCGGGCCTGTCGCGACTGCTCGGACTCTCGCGCACCGCGGTGGCGGCGCTCACCGCCGAGGGCTCGGTGCAACTGGACGGCATTCCCGCGGGCAAGTCCGACCGGCTGGTCGGTGGCGCGTGGCTGGAGGTCGAATTCCCCGAGCCCAAGCGCGAACTCACCATCGAGGCCGAGCCGGTGGAGGGCATGAAGATCCTCTACGCCGACGACGACATCGTCGCGGTGGACAAGCCGGTCGGCGTCGCCGCGCACACCGGCGTCGGCTGGACCGGCCCGACCGTGGTCGGCGGACTGGCCGCCGCGGGGTACCGGATCTCGACCTCCGGCGCGCACGAACGCCAGGGCATCGTGCACCGGCTCGACGTCGGAACGTCCGGGGTGATGGTGGTCGCCCAGTCCGAGCACGCGTACACCGTGCTCAAGCGGGCCTTCAAGCAGCGCACCGTCGACAAGCGCTATCACGCGCTGGTGCAGGGACATCCGGATCCGAGCAGCGGCACCATCGACGCCCCGATCGGCCGCGCCCGCGGCAACGACTGGAAGTTCGCGGTCACCGCCGACGGACGGCCCAGTGTCACCCACTACGACACCGTCGAGGCGTTCCAGGCCGCCAGTCTGCTCGACATCCACCTGGAAACCGGCCGCACCCACCAGATTCGCGTGCACTTCTCGGCGATCCGGCATCCCTGCTGCGGTGACCTCACCTACGGCGCCGACCCGCGCCTCGCCGAACGCCTCGGCCTGGCGCGGCAGTGGCTGCACGCCCGCTCCCTCGGCTTCGCCCATCCCGCCGATGGACGCTGGGTGGAGATCACCAGCGAGTACCCGGACGATCTGAAGAACGCGCTGGACGTCCTGCGCAATGCCTGATCGGCCCGAGTCCGGTGCGGAACGTCGCGAGGGCGACGCCGCCGACGACGGACCCGAGAACTTCGCTGCCGGGGAACACCCAGCGCGAGACACGGCCCGCGGCGGCGATGCCGACGACGGGCGACCGGAAAACCCCGGCCCGGAGAAGCATCCGGGACGCGCGGCACCAGGTCACGCGCACGACGACGTGGAGGACGGCGGACGCGGCCGGCCAGCGCGGATCGCCCGCGCGGTGCTGGCTGGTGTGCTGGCGGCCGGTGTCCTCGCATTCCTGGCCGTGCTCGGCGCACTGAACCCGCCGCGCGAACTCGGGGTCGGCACCGATCGGCTCGGTCCGGATCACGCCGAGCCCGTCGCCGAGTACCTTGTCCGAGCCCATGATTCGCTCGCCAGCGCCGACGCGGATCAGCACTGGGCGCTGGTGTCGTTCACCGAACCGGTGGCGCCCCAGTCGATTCCCGCGCACAGCGGCGGGCTGCGCATCGGGCAGGTGCTGCACCGCGTTCCGATTCCCGGCGTGCAGACGCCGCTCGTCGCGGTGCCGGTGCCCGCGGGCGACGCGGTGGCGGTGGCCTCGGCCGACGCGGCCGCGTGGCAGATACAGGACCAGCTGGAGTCCACCGTCACGAGCGACGAGCGCTACACCCGGATCATGACGGTCGCCATGTCCCGCCTGCGGGAGGGCTGCGCCTGCACCGTCGGCCTGGTCGTCCGCGGCACCCTGCCGGAACTCCGCAACCTGGCCTCGGTCGACGGCATCCGCGCGGTCGAAGCCTTGCCCGCCGACGCCGTGGCGGGCCACTTCGCGGTGAGCCCGCTGCTGCCGGAGCACACCGAGACCGTTGCCCCCGGGCCGGACGACGCCCCTGTCCCCGGCAACTGACCGGCAGTCGTCAGCCCGGCATGGCCGGAGCGAAGGCGGAGGTACGCCCCTGCGGCACGTCCGGTCAGTCGGGCAGGGTCACCACGCCGTCGAGATAGCGGCGGCAGCGCCCGAGCAGCAGGACACGATCGTCGACCAGCGCACAGCGCAGGGAGCCGCCGCGGCGCGACAGCTGACGGGCCA
The DNA here is from genome assembly GCF_965341865.1 of Nocardia sp. bgisy134. Classification (GTDB taxonomy): domain Bacteria; phylum Actinomycetota; class Actinomycetes; order Mycobacteriales; family Mycobacteriaceae; genus Nocardia. Next base: position 35,452 of record NZ_CBDQZP010000028.1, on the reverse strand, counting down.
GCAGCTCGGTGCGACCCAGCTCGGCGGCCCACAGCGGAACCAATTGGGCGTGCGCCGATCCGGTGACCGGGTCCTCCGGCACGCCGATGCCGGGGGCGAAAACCCGTGAGACGAAATCGACTTCCGCGCCGCGGGCCGTGAGGACGGCCGCCCTGGGCAGCGGCGGAAAGGCGCTCAGCAGCGGACGGGCGCGGCGGACTTCGTCTTCGGAAGCCACCACGACGACCTCGTCGGTGCCGGAGAAGGCGCGCACCGGCGCCACCCCGAGCGCCGCCACCAGCGCCGGGTCCGGCTCGACCTCGACGGAGGCCACCGTCGGCAGGTCGAGCACGTACTCGTCGTCGTCGGTGCGATCCACGTGCAGCCAACCGCTCCTGGTGAAGAAGCTCACCCGGTCGGCGCCGGGATGCATGTCCTCGAGGACCTGGGCCGCGGCGGCGAGGGTGGCGTGCCCGCACAGGTCGACCTCCGCCGCGGGGGTGAACCAGCGCAGGTGGAATGCCGGATGATCCCCGGGCGGCCCGACCGCCTCCGGGGGTAATTGCGAGGTGTAGAAGGCGGTTTCGGCGAGGTTGTTCTCCTCGGCCAGGTTTTGCAGCAGCTCGTCCGGCAACCACGACGTCAGCGGCATCACGGCCGCCGGATTACCCGAGAACGGTGCGTCGGCGAACGCGTCGATCTGGTGCAGCAGTACCTCCATAATCGGAGAAGGTACTCCAACCCCGAATGATCGCTTCGCACAAGGCATCTCGGATCACCGCCGGGCAGGTGACGCGGGTCACGCGCTGCCGCCGGGCGAAGCGGGGATGAGCCTGCGCTGCTCGCCGTGCAGTGCGGCGCTGATCCACCAGATCGCCTCGACCAGCACGATGCCGACCGCGCCGCAGACGAACGCCGCCGTGGTCAGCGCCTCGTTGGACGGGTCGAGCTTGAAGAACTCACGGGTGAACGGCACGGTGAACAGCACGACGTAGGCCGCCATGGACGCCACGATCAACACCACCTTCCACCACACGTACGGCCGGGCCACGATGGCCAGCACCCACATCGCGATCATGATCAGAGTGATGAGCGCGGTAGTGCCCGCCTGCTCCTTCTGCGTCTCGGTGGCATCCGGCCCCGCGTAGGCGATCAGGTACGCCACGAAGGTCGCGACGCCGATCACCACGCCGGACGGAATCGCCAGACGCATGACGCGCGAGACGAATCCGGTGCGGGCGCGTTCGTTGTTGGGGGCCAGCGACAGGATGAACGCCGGAATGCCGATGGTGAACCAGGCGGCGATGGTGACGTGGCGCGGCAGGAACGGATAGCCGATCGGCTCGTAGTCGAAGATCTGCGAACCGATACCGGCCACGCCGACCAGGAACGCCAGCAGCACCGAGTACACGGTCTTGGTGAGGAACAGATTCGAGACGCGCTCGATGTTGCCGATCACCCGGCGGCCCTCGCCGACGACGTACGGCAGCGTCGCGAATTTGTTGTCCAGCAAGACGATCTGCGCCACCGCCCTGGTCGCCGGGCTGCCCGCGCCCATGGCCACGCCGATATCGGAATCCTTCAGCGCCAGCACGTCGTTCACGCCGTCGCCGGTCATCGCGACGGTGTGCCCGCGCGACTGAAGCGCGCCGACCATGGCGCGCTTCTGATCCGGACGGACCCGGCCGAAGGTGGTCTCGTGCTCGAGCACGTCGGCGAGTTGCTCAGGGTCCTCGGGCAATCGGCGCGCGTCGACGGCGTGCTCGCCGCCGGGCAGGTCGAGCGAGGAGGCCACCGCGCCCACCGAGACGGCGTTGTCGCCGGAGATCACCTTGATCGAAACGTCCTGGTCGGCAAAGTAATCGAGCGTCGCCCGCGCGTCGGGGCGGATCTTCTGCTCCAGCACCACCAGCGCGGCGGGCCGCACTGTTCCCGGCGCGTCGGACGCGTCCACCGGGCGGTCGCTCTGCGCGAGCAGCAGGACGCGCAGGCCGGAGGAGCCGAGTTCTTCGGCCATGCGCGCATCCTCGGACTCCGGGTCGAGCAGCACGTCCGGCGCGCCGAGCAGCCAGTCGCCGTGCTCGCCGTAGGAGAAGCCGCTCCACTTCTTGGCCGAGGAGAACGGCGCGACCGCGGTGTGCTGCCACTCGGGCCGGTCCGTCAGCTCTTCGGCGATGGCCTGCACACTGGCATTGGGGCGCGGGTCGTCGCCCGCCATCGCCGCCAGTGCCCGGCGGACCGCGCCGTCGTCGAAGCCGTCCAGGATCTTGATGTCCGACAGCCGCATACCGTTCTCGGTCAGGGTGCCCGTCTTGTCCGCGCACACCACGTCGACGCGGGCCAGGCCCTCGATCGCGGGCAACTCCTGGACCAGGCACTGGCGGCGGCCGAGCCGCACCACACCCACCGCGAACGCGATGGAGGTCATCAGCACCAGCCCCTCGGGCACCATCGGCACCAGCGCGGCCACCATGCCCGTCACCGCGGGCCGCCAGCTCTCGCCGCTGGAGAACAGCTGGTTGTAGATGCTGAGCAGACCGGCGGGGATCAGCAGGTAGGTGATGAATTTCAGGATCTTGTCGATGCCGCTGCGCAGCTCGGAGTGCACCAGGGTGAATTTGCTGGCCTCCTCGGCCAGCTTCGCGGCGTAGGCGTCGCGGCCCACCTTGGTGGCCCGGTACGCACCGGAGCCGGACACCACGTAACTACCCGACATCACCTCCGCGCCGACGGCCTTGTCGATCGGGTCGGCCTCGCCGGTGAGCAGCGACTCGTCGATCTCCAGCAGGGCGGACTCCTCGACGACGCCGTCCACCACGATCTGGTCGCCCGGACCGAGCTCGATGAGGTCGTCGAGCACCACGTCCTTCGGCGCCACCTCCTGCGCGACGCCCTCGCGGCGCACCGTCGGCCTGGCCTGGCTGACGATGGCCAGCTGGTCCAGCGTCCGTTTGGCCCGGATCTCCTGGATGATGCCGACCGCGCTGTTGGCCACGATCAGCAGACCGAACATGCCGTCGATGATCGAACCGGTCGAAAGCACCAGGACGAACAGCACACCGAGGATCGCGTTGATCCTGGTGAAGACATTGGCGCGAACGATCTCGCGGACCGAGCGGCTGGCCCGGTCCGGCACGTCGTTGGTGAGCCCGTCGCGGCGACGTTGCTCGACCTCCGCCGCGGTGAGTCCGGTCGCGCCCGATGCCTGAACGGTTATCGACATGACCGCCAGCCTAATAGGGCGCTGCCGGGCGCAGTCCGTCCGCAAACCGCGGATGGCCGAAGCGAAGACGGAGGTTCGCCGGGCATTCATCCCATGAACAGCGGCCGCCCATTAGCCTGGCACGGGTGCGGCGAAACAGATCCATCCCCGGTGTTGCCTTCGGCACCAGTGCCTATCTGATCTGGGGGTTGTTTCCCGCGTTCTTCGGTCTGCTCGCCTTCGCCAGTGCGGTGGAGGTGCTCGCGCAGCGGATCCTGTGGACGCTGGCGGTGGTGCTCCTCGTGCTGGTGGTTACCGGACGCTTGCGCGAGATGGCCGGCATCGGCGCGCGGACCTGGCGGTTGGCCGCGCTGGCCTCGGTGGCGATCTCGATCAACTGGGGCGTCTACGTCTACGGCGTCACCTCGGGGCACGTGGTGGAGTGCGCGCTCGGGTACTTCGTCAACCCGCTGGTGACCGTCGGATTCGGCGTGGTCATCTTCCGCGAGCGTCTGCGGCCCCCGCAGTGGGCGGCGCTGGGGCTCGGCGCGGCCGCGGTCGCGGTGCTCACCGTCGACTACGGCAGGCCGCCGGTGATCGCGCTCGCGCTGGCCTGCTCGTTCGCGCTGTACGGACTGGTGAAGAAGGTCATCCCGCTCGACGCGCTGCGCGGCATCGCCGCCGAGGGCATCGTCGCCGCGCCGTTCGCGCTCGCCTTCGTCGTGGTGCTGCTCGCCACCGGTCGCAGCGCGTTCACCTCCGGCGCGGCACACGCCGGGCTGCTGATGTCGACCGGACCGGTCACGATGGTGCCGCTGCTGCTGTTCGCCGTTGCGGCGCAGCGGGTTCCGCTGTCCACCATGGGTCTGCTGCAATACCTCACGCCCGCGCTCCAGATGGCGTGGGGCGTCGCCGTGGTGCACGAGCCGATGCCCGCGTCCCGCTGGGCCGGCTTCGGGCTCATCTGGGCGGCGCTGGCGATCTTCACCACCGACGCCCTGCTGCGCGCCAGGCACGGTCGGCGCACCCGGACTCTGATCACGCCCAGTGACGTCTCCGCCCCCTGAGCACGTCTGCACCGCTGGGTCTTTCGTCGCGAATCGGCGTACGTCGCGACGGCTCCAGCTCCGTGTTCATAGGTCGACCCCACCGGAGCGTTTTCGTCGCATCGGCACAGTGAACAGTGCCGACTGTTGTCCGGATCGACAGGGGGCCGAGGCGGGGCGCTCCGGTACATTGACCGCGATCGACGCTGGACCGGAGGGTTTCACGATGCTGGACGACGGGCGACTCGACAGGGCGGCCGGTGTGCTGCTCGGTACCGCGGCGGGCGACGCGCTCGGCGCCGGATACGAATTCACCCGGCCGGGTCCCGAGCGGGAGATCGATATGATCGGCGGCGGGGCGTTCGACTGGGCGCCCGGCGAATGGACCGACGACACCTCGATGGCGCTGGCGATCGCACAGGCAGCCGACGACGGCCCCGGACTCGAACTCGACGCGGTGGCAGCCGGATTCGTGCGGTGGTTCGACTCCGATCCACCGGATATCGGCGTGCAGACCAACCGGGTGCTCGCCGCGCGACCGGCCTCGGCGCGAGCCATGCAGCAGCAGGCCATGTCCTTGGACGGGCTGACCGGCGGCAACGGTTCGCTGATGCGCACGGCCCCGGTCGCATTGGTCTATCTGGACGACGCCGCGGAATGCGTGCGGATGGCGGGCGCGATCGGCCTGCTCACCCACCACGACCAGCAAGCCGTCGAGGCGTGCAAGATCTGGACCTACGCCATCCGGCACGCGGTGCTGACCGGGAACTTCAACGGCGTGCGGGAGTACATCGCGAGCACCGACAGCGCCGACTACTGGAATCGCCTGCTCGATCAGGCCGAAACCGGTGCGCCCGCCCACTTCCCGAACAACGGCTGGGTCGTGCACGCGCTACAGACCGCATGGTGGGCCATCACGACCGCCGACGCCTCCGGCCCCCAGCATCTTCCGCTCGCACTGGAACTCTGCGTCCGCGCGGGCGGCGACACCGATACCACCGCCGCCATCGCGGGCGGCCTGCTCGGCGCCCGCTGGGGCGCCTCCGCCGTCCCCGCCCGCTGGCGTTCCATACTGCACGGCTACCCCGGCCTCACCGGCGACGACTTGGTCGCCCTGGCCGCGCGCATCGTCCGAGCGAACGCCACCGCTTGAGCGACAGGCCCGGCCGCGCGGGGCATCCGTGCGGCCGGGCCGAAGCCGAATCAGTACGCGGTGTTGATCGGGCCTGGGCTCCACAGCCCGGAGTGGTCACGCCTGGCGATCGCGGGCTCGGCGGGAACGGCGCTGTCATCGATGCGCGTGAACGCCTGGAGATCACCCCAGTCGCGGTCCCAGTCCTCGTTCAGGTAGGTGGCCAATGTCCTGGCGCGCAACAGCATTCCGGTCCAGCCGAGCGGCCCGCCGCCGTCGTGGCTCTGCCACAGATTGGTGACGGCGGCGCCGGGACGGTCCGGCAGGATGCGGTAGCCGGGGATCTCCGCGATGCCGTCCCGGTGATCGAACGGGCGCTGGTTCGGGAATTGCAGGCTGACCATCCAATCCACCAGGGCGGGCGTGGCGCCCACCACCTCGTTCAGCGTCCTGGTCTGCGGCACCCGCGGCGGCGTCACGGCCAGCCACTGCTTCGGGTTGCGGTCACGATCGACCGCGACCACTCGGATCACGTCGGCCTGCGCGGGAATCTCGGCGAACGGCACCCGCAGGTTGCGCCACGACGGCGCCGGACCGATGTCGATCGGCACGACCCGGCCCATCGGCTGCGCGGTGGACGCGGAATCCGTCGCGCCGTACTCGATCTGCACCGACTGACCGGGCGTCACGACACCGTCGGCGTCCACCGACCAGATCCGGCCCGCGGCGCTGAGCGCGATGATCCCGGCCCGGTCGCGCGGGTCGGGCAGCCGGTACCAGCCGGTGGTCAGCTCGGCGGGGCCCGCGTCGCCGGAGCGGTAGCTGCCCAGCACCGGCACCCGGGCCGGGTCGAGACCGAACGGCAGTGCGGCGGTGGCGGTTCCGGCCTCGTCCTCCGAGGAGGACTTGGCGCTCAGCGCGTCGGCGATGCTGCCGGTCGAGTTGCTGCCTTCGTCGTCCGGTCGCAAGTCCTCGGCCACACCGGCGGGCGTGAAACCCTTCGCGTCCGCCGAGAACGTGCTGTGCGCGTCCCCGGTGAGCGGCGCGAGCATGCCCTCGTTCGGATCGGTCTCGACCAGGACGTGACCGGCCAGTCCGTACGGCTTGCCCGTCACCGCTTCGATGTTCGAGCGCGCCAGCGAGAACGACTCGCCCTGCGCCACCGCGGCCTTGGCGAAGGACCCGATGTCCCACACCACCAGCAGCGCCAGCGCGATGGTCAACGGCGGCAGCAGCGACACCCGCCACCCGAAGCGCGAAACACGATGCGGAGTACCGGGTTTCGGCGCGCGTACATGCCACCAGGCGGCGACCGCCAACAGCGCGAAGGCGACGAACCGGAACACTTGGTTCAGCATCACCCCGGCGATCGTCGGCGCTTTGTCCCACCAGGGCATGCCCCAGGCGGAGACGTACCACCACCCGTTGGGCCCGGAGAACACCAGCGCCAACAGGAACGCGATCACCGCGGCGAACAGCGCGCGATTGCGCGGCGACCGCAGCACCGTGGGGCCGACCGCCATCGCGGTCAGCACCGCGACGCACCCCGCGACGCCGGCGTACACACCGAAGTGGTGGGTCCACTTGGTCGGCGTGACCATGATCATCAGCAGCGCGCCGATCGTGGTGCCGAGGATGCGCCGGGACGGACCCGTGGCGGTCAGCGGGATGCGGCCGCCCTTGCGCAGCAGCACGGTCACGCACACCAGGATGCCGACCAGCATCGCGAAGATGCCGATCCGGCGGCCGACCGAGCCGTCGATCTCACCCTGGAACAGGTACTGGTAGCGCAGGTACTCCTGGAACCACGGCACATCGGGGCCGATGGCGTGGTGCACCCGCTGCATCTCGAAGGCGGCGGTGAGCGGCTGGTCGGCGAACGCGATCGCCAGCACGACCACACCGGCCGCGCCGAGCGGGGCCAGCAGCGTCGCGTAGCCGGGCAGGCGCTGCCGCACGCTCCGCGGCGCGCCCACCTTGTCCATCACGATGTGGGCCACCGGGCGCAGGCCGGACAGCAGCGCGGCGACGCAGATGAGGCCGGACGGACCCGCCGTCACGGTGAACGCCGCGATCAGAATCGCCAGCGCGGCGGGCAGCAGCCGCCGGGTGGCGATCGCCCGTTCCACCGAACACCAGGTGAGCAGCAGTCCCAGCGCGACAGGAGGTTCGGGTCGCAGGCCGTTGTCGTACGGCAGCCACACCGCGAGGAAGCCGAGCGCGCCGGTCCACAGCGCGACCTTGTTGTGCCGCACCGCGACCCCGAGCCGCGGCACCACCTCGCGGCTGAGCAGCAGCCACAGCAGCACGCCCGCCGCCAACGCGGGCAGCCGCACCCACGGGCTGGCGGTCGTCACCTCGGCCATGATCCGGATCAGGTCGTAATACGGTGTGCCGATGGGGTTTTCGGGCACCCCGAAATAGGCGAAGTAGTTGGCCATGTACCCCGCCGTGCCGGACGCGCGCGCCATGCCGAACTGATAACCGTCGTCGGAGGTGGTGGCGCCGATGAAATGCCAGAGCGCCAGCACGCCGAGCACCACGCCGTCCAGCACCGAGAACGTCCACCAGCGTTGCGGCAACAGACGCCGGGTGCGCCTACCGTCCTCGCGGTCGATCCGGTAGAGGGCGACGAGGCCGACGAGGGTGGCCAGCACCGCGAGCCAGATGGCGGCCCGCTTGACGGGGGTCGGGCTGGAGGAGAAGCGGGTGTCCAGCTCCGCCGTGACCGTCGCGCCGTCGGCGGCGGCCAGGTCGCTGTAGATGCCGACCAGCTGCGGGCGGTAGTCACCGTCGAGCGTGGCGGGGAAGCCGGGCGCCTCGAATCCGACCATCGTCGCCGTGGCCTTCGCGGTGTCGGCGTGCACGGTGAGCTCGCAGCCCGGCGGCAGCTGGTCGACCGGCGTGCTGAGCAGCGCCTGGTTGCGCAGGATGACGTCGAGCCGGGCGGGCGCATCGGCGGTGGGCGTGGTCACCCGGGCGAGAAAGCCGTAGCGCTCACGATCCGGAGCGCCGTTGGGCGCGGTGGCGGCGAGGGTGCCGCCCTTGACGGCGAGCTGGCCGATGGCCGCGCACGGCAGGGTCGCGTCGAAGGTCAACGGCGCGTAGGCCACCAGCGGCGCCTCCACGCTGCGCGCCGAGCCCGCCTGCGGCCACGAGAGTGTCGCCGCGTCCACCCGAACCGGGAGCAGGGGCACCGCAACCGCGCACAGGGCGCCGATCAACGCCGCGATCAACGCGACGGGTCGCGCCCATCGTCCATTCGTATTCCGTTGTGCCGTCCCGGGTCTGGAATCCTCGACGGACGGCTGCCCCGCCCACACCATCGTGTCAGCCACGACGCCAGATAGTAACGATCGAATCTGAGAACGAAACCCATTGCCCGGGCGGCGGTACCGGAATCACCTCGAAAAACACCGCCGACCTGGGGATTCTCGCCTGCGGAACGGCACGCCGGGCCGGGAGGCACCTGGTGGTCGCGGCCCGGATCCGGCCCGGGCCGCGACGGCGCGCATCAGGCGCAGGCGGGCGACTGCTGGCCCAGCGCGGTCAGCATCTGGCAGGCCCACGCCTTCTGGACCTTCCACTTGCCGTTCTCGGCGACGAACGGCACGTCCGCGATGTTCTCCTGGTTGTTCAGCACGATCGTGGCCTTGGCGTTGATGGTGTCGCCGAAGGCGGTCACCTCGGTCACCGTGACGCTGGCGCCGGTCTGCTTGTACGCCTCGGCCAGTCGGCTCGGCAGCTCGGGGTCGGCCTCGGCGCCCTGAATCATCTCCAGCTTCTCCGAGTTCGGCACCGCCGGGTCGAGCGCCTTCTGCAGCTGTGCGTTCAGCTCCGCCACGGTCGGGACCGCGGGCTGGTCCGCCGCGGCGGTGGCCTTGGCGCTGGTCGTCGTCTTGGTCGTCTTGGCGGGTTCGTTCGAGTCGTCGCCACCGCAGGCGGTCATGCCCAGGCTGGCGACGATGGCGAGGCCAGCGATCGCGATGCGTCCAGTCGTACGAAGCTTCAACTGCTCGTCCTTTGCGTTCGAGGAGGGTCCGTGTCGTCACCGCGGCAGCGTCCACCGAGCGCCGGCGGCACTGCCCGAGGCATCAGGCTACCGGTCAGTGCAGACTGCCGAGCGGATCAGCCCGGGACAGACTGATGTCGTCGGCGCTGAAGGTACGCGCCGGGCCCGGCCCTGTCGAGCTGGTCTCGAACCGCACGGTGACCACGCCGTGGCCCGCCCCTTGCACCCATCCGTGCCCGTAATCCGGGTGTGAGACATCCATTCCCGGATACCAGAGGCGCGCCGACGGGCTCGGGTCGGCGGCGGTCGCAGCGGGTGCGACAGGCTCGCTCGATTCCCACTCGGTTTCGAGCGTGTCGTCGGCCGGACTCCGATCCAGCTCGGGGAACAGCGACTCCTGACGCACCGTCGACAGCCCGCCGAAGCCCACCCCCACCAAGCGGATCGGGCCGAGTTCTTCCGGATCGATCGCGGACCGCTGAGCGGCCGTGGTGAGCGTGGCCAGGTCGGTCGTCGCGTAGGGCAGGGTGAACGAGCGGGTCACCACGCTCATATCCGACTTCTTGAGTTTGAGCACCACGGTGCGCGCGGCCCTGCCGTCCTTGCCGAGCCTGGCGTGCGCGGCCGCCGCCATGGTCTCGATCGCGGGCCGCAGCTGGGCCAGGGTGACGATGTCGGTCTCGTAGGTGTTCTCGGCGCTGATCTGCTTGGCCTCGGCGCGCTCGGCGACCGGCCGGTCATCGATGCCACGGGCCAGCCGGTGCAGCGCGGCCCCGACGCTGCCGCCGAGCAGCGAGACGGCCTCCGATTCGGGCAGCGCGGCGAAAGCGCCGACGGTCTCGATGCCGACCGAGCGCAGCCTGCCCTCGGCCACCGGCCCGATCCCCCACAGCTTGCGGACCGGAAGAGCGGCGAGCAGGCTCTGCTGTTCGCCCGGCGAGACGACACGGATGCCGTCGGGTTTGGCCAGGCCGGAGGCGATCTTGGCGAGCTGTTTGCCGCTGCCCGCGCCGACCGAGGCGACCAAGCCGGTGCGTTCGCGCACCAGCGCGCGCAGCTCGGCGCAGAATTCGTAGACCTGATCGGCGTCGGCACCGGCCAGTTCCTCCGGTTCGCCGAACGCCTCGTCGAAGGAGAGCGTCTCCAGCACCGGGATGCGGCTGCGCAGCGCCTCGAACACCCGCCCGCTGACCACCGCGTAGACCGCGCCGCGCGGCGGCACCACCACGGCCGTCACCCCGACCAGGCGTTTGGCCTGGTGCATCGGCATCGCCGAGCGCGCGCCGAAGACCCTGGCCTCGTAACTCGCGCCCGCGACCACGCCGCGCCCGCCGGTGCCGCCGACGAGCACCGGACGGCCGCGCAGGGTCGGACGGGTCAACTGCTCGACCGAGGCGAAGAACGCGTCCATATCAATGTGCAGCACCCAGCGCCGGGAGGTGCGGCCGATCGCCGCCTGCTCCGTTGCTCGATCGGTTCGCACGACCGGGAATCTACGGCACCCCTCCGACAGGTCCGCCGCGGCGGCAACCGTGCGGTGGCTCCCGGATTGCTGTCGATCTGCTGTGTGACCGCACCGCTGGGCAGGCCGGGCGATCGAACCGCTTCAGCGGCCGTGACCAGGGCCGATACCTAGCGCACCAGCTATTTCCGACACGATGCCGAAGAGCGGGGATGGCGCGTTGGCCGCCGGTTCGTATGTGATGATCGGACACATGAAGATCCGCAAGGCAGTCATCCCGGCGGCCGGTATCGGCTCCCGGTTGCTCCCGCTGACCAAGGCCATCCCGAAGGAGATGCTGCCGGTCGGCGACAAGCCGGTCATCGAGCACACAGTCCGTGAGCTGGTCGCCTCGGGCATCACCGACATCACCATCGTCGTCAGCGGCGGAAAGTCGTTGATCCAGGACCACTTCCGGCCCAACCCCGCGCTTGTCGCGCAGTTGCGCGCAGACGGAAAGACCGCCTACGCCGACGCCGTCGCCGAGGTCGGGGAGCTGTCCCGCCTCGGCCACATCACCTACCTCGATCAGCACGGCCCCTACGGCAACGGCACCCCGGTCCTCAACGCCGCCCGCAACGCGGGTGACGAGCCGATGCTCGTGCTCTGGCCCGACGACGTGTTCGTCGCCGAGGTGCCGCGCGCCCAGCAGCTCATCGACGCCTACGAGGCCACCGCCGCGCCGGTGCTCGCGCTGATGCCGATGAACCCGGCCGAGTCCAAGCGCTACGGCGTCCCGGTCGTCGCCGACGACCAGGGCAACGGCCTGCTGCGCATCACTGGGCTCATGGAGAAGCCCAAACCCGAGGACGCGCCGTCGGCCTACGCCGCCATCGGCGGCTACGTCGTGACCCCGGGGATCATCGACGAACTGCGCCGCCAGACCGCGGCCTGGTACGAGCACCGCACCGGCGAGGTCTACCTGACCGACGCCATCAACGTGCACGCGTCGGACAATCCGGTGTTCGGCCAGGTGATCCGCGGCCGCTGGTACGACACCGGCAACCCGGGCGACTACCTGGTCGCGCAGTTCGCCTCGGCGTTGGCGCATCCGGAGTACGGTCCGCTGCTTCGCGGGCTGGCCACCGACCATCTCGCCTGACCCGCACCGGTTTTCACGCCGTCAGAAGCGCCGGACGGCGTAGATCGCGAACTGCCGGATCGGCGAGAGGCCGACCGGCACCCCGCGTCCGTAGGCGTTGAAGACGTTCCCGAATCCGGCGTAGATGCCGACGTGCGAGCCGTCCTTGTTCAGCACGACGACGTCGCCCGGCGCCATCTGACTGACCGGCACCGGAGCGCCTGCGGTCGCCTGCTGCCAGGTCGTCCTCGGCATGTTCACGCCGACCATCCGGAACGCCCACTGCACAAGCCCGGAGCAGTCCCAGCTGTTCGGACCGGTGCCGCCCCATTCGTAGGGCTTGCCGGTCTGGGTCATGGCGATGGCGAGCGCGGCGAGGCCGCGCGGACTCGGCACGCCGAGCGCCACCGAGCCACTGGCGCTGCCCGTTCCCGAGCCGGACGCCGAACCCGAACTCCCCACGAAGTTGCGGTCGTCGGACCAGGCAGGCCCGGCGAGCAGCAAGGTGGCGAAGGTAGCGACGACGAACCCGACGACTGTCCGGCATAACGGTTTTCTGTTCATGAACGCACCCCTCCTGTCGGTCCGGCAAACAGGCCGCATCGAGCGGCCCTGCTAAGCCGCGGCGCCGGCCTCGTCATCGGGGGTGGAGCCGCAGACCACCGCGCATGCCCGGCCACGCAACGGGGCCGACCAGCGCGCATCAGGTAGAACATGCCTCACGGAAAATTACTGCTGCACCAATGCTCAATCAGCGCACCAACAGCAACAGGCCTCGATTCTGCCCCGCCGTCCTCGAAGCAGGACAGGTTTCCAGCAAATTCTCAGCGTGTGATCTATGTCACTCTTGCGGAATACCGGCAGCATGCGTCGGACGATCGCGAAACAGAGGACACCGAGAAAGTCGAGGCACCGGGCCCCGCGCGGAAAATGCAGGCCACCCGGCATCGAAAATCGAGGACCGAAAGGGGCGCCGCGAATATCGGCGTCGATAAGGGGAGCAGGCGTCGGGGCGGGCGGTGCCGCCCACCCCGACGATGTGCTCAGGCCTTCGTCACCGTGGCTCTCACGCCGCCGACGAGCTCGGCGGCGTCGGCGCTCGCGGCGCCGAAATCGAGTGCGGTGGCGAGGATCTCGCCCGCGATCAGATCGCGGTGGGTCTGCGCCCACGCCAGCCGCTCGATGGGGACATCGAGGACCACGGTGATCCGATCGGAGACGTCCAAGCCCAGCGACTTGCGGGTCTCCTGGAGGTCGCGGATCAGGTCGCGAGCCCAGCCCTCGGCCTCCAGCTCCTCGGTGACCACCGAGTTCAGCACCACCAGACCCGCGTTACCCGGCAGCGCCGCGGTGGACTCGGGCTCGGCGGCGACCAGCCGCTGCGTGTATTCCTCAGGGAGCAAGGCGATTCCGGCGGCGCTGACGACACCGTCGGCGCCCTCGGACCACTCCCCCGCCTTGACCGCCTTGATCACCGTCTGCACGTCCTTGCCGAGGCGCGGGCCCGCGGCACGGGCGTTCACGGCCAGCTCGAAGCGCCCGTGCACGGCGACGTCGGTGGTCAGATCGACCTTCTTGACGTTGACCTCGTCGGCGATGATGTCGGCGTACGGACGCAGCCGCTCGGCATCGCCCGCCGCGATGGTGACCTCGGCCAGCGGCAGCCGCACCCGCAGGTTCTTGGCCTTGCGCAGGCTCAGCACCGTCGAGCAGACCATGCGCACCTCGTCCATGGCGGCGACCAGCTCCGGATCCTCCGGCAGCTCGCCCTCCTTCGGCCAGTCGGCCAGGTGAACCGAGCGGTCGCCGGTGAGCCCGCGCCAGATCACCTCGGCGATCAGCGGCAGCAGCGGCGCCGCCAGCCTGGTGACCACCTCGAGCACGGTGTGCAGGGTGTCCACCGCGTCGCGTTCCTCCGACCAGAAGCGCGAACGCGACCGGCGCACATACCAATTCGTCAACGCGTCGGCGAACGAACGCAACTCCTCGCAAGCGCCCGCGATGTCGTAGACCTCCAGCGCCTCGGTCATCACGTCGCGGGTTTGCGCCAGCTTCGCCAGGATGTAGCGGTCGAGCACGTTCGACGAATCGGTGCGCCACTCGCCGGGCTTCGAGGCGTACAGCTGCAGGAAGGTCCACGCGTTCCACAGCGGACGCAGCGCGTGGCTGACGCCCTCCCTGATGCCGCGCTCGGTGACGATGAGATTGCCGCCGCGCAGGATCGGCGAGCTCATCAGGAACCAGCGCATCGCGTCGGAGCCGTCCCGGTGGAACACCTCGTTCACGTCCGGGTAGTTGCCCTTCGACTTGCTCATCTTCAGCCCGTCGTCACCGAGCACGATGCCGTGCGCGGCAACGGTTTTGAAGGCCGGGCTGTCGAACAGCGCGGTCGACAGGACGTGCAGGGTGTAGAACCAGCCGCGGGTCTGCCCGTTGTACTCGACGATGAAGTCGCCGGGGAAGTGCCCTTCGGTCGCTCCGCCGGCTCCGCTCCTGTGACCGTCGAACCAGTCCTTGTTCTCGAACGGGTAATGCACCTGCGCGTACGGCATCGAGCCGGACTCGAACCAGCAGTCCAGCACCTCCGGCACCCGGCGCATGGTCGACCTTCCGGTCGGATCATCCGGATTCGGCCTGGTCAGCTCGTCGATCATCGGCCGGTGCAGATCGGTCGGGCGCACGCCGAAGTCGCGCTCCAGCTCGTCCAGCGAGCCGTAGACGTCGACGCGCGGGTAGGCGGGATCGTCGGACACCCACACCGGGATCGGGCTGCCCCAGTAGCGGTTGCGGCTGATGTTCCAGTCGCGCGCGCCCTCCAGCCACTTGCCGAACTGGCCGTCGCGGATGTGCTCGGGCACCCAGGTGATCTGCTTGTTCAGCTCCACCATCCGGTCGCGGAACTTGGTCACGGCGACGAACCAGGACGGCACCGCCATGTAGATCAGCGGCTGCCCGGAGCGCCAGCTGTGCGGGTAGGAGTGCTCGATCGTCTCGTGCCGCAACAGCTTTCCCGCGGCCTTGAGGTCTTTGATGATCACCGGGTTGGCGTCGAAGACCATCAGGCCCTCGTACGGCGGCACCATCGAGGTGAACTTGCCGCCCGGATCCAGCGGCTGCACGATCTCGATGCCGTTGGCCGCGGCGACCTCCATGTCCTCCTCACCGAAGGCGGGGGCCAGGTGCACGATGCCGGTACCGGAATCGGTGGTCACGTAGTCGGCGTTGAGCACCCGGTGCGCGTTCGGGTGGCCGACGAAGAAGTCGAACGGCGGCGCGTAGGACAGACCGGCCAGCGCAGCGCCGTCGAACTCGCCGAGCACGGTCGGCTCCTCGCCGAACTCCCGGGCGTAGTGCGAAACCCGCTCGGCGGCAAGCAGATAGCGTTTGCCGTCGGCGGCGCTCAGGTGCACGTAACGCACGTTGGGGTGCACGGCGATGGCCAGGTTGGACGGCAGGGTCCACGGCGTGGTGGTCCAGATGAGGGCGTTGGCGCCGTCGAGGTCGCGCAGCGGGTGCTCGGCGGGCACGCGCAGCGCCATGTCGACGGTGACGGCCGGGTCCTGGCGCATCTTGTAGGCGTCGTCCAGGCGGGTCTCCTGGTTCGACAGCGGCGTCTGCTCGTACCAGCTGTAGGGCAGCACCCGGAAGCCCTGGTAGATCAGGCCCTTGTCGTAGAGCGACTTGAACGCCCACATCACCGACTCCATGAAGTCGAGATCGAGGGTCTTGTAGTCGTTGTCGAAGTCGACCCAGCGGGCCTGGCGGGTGACGTAGTCGCGCCATTCCCCGGTGTAGCGGAGCACCGAGGATTTGCAGGCGGCATTGAATTCCGCCAACCCCATGGCGTCGATCTGTGATTTGTCCGTGATACCGAGCTGCTTTTCCGCTTCGATTTCCGCGGGCAGTCCGTGACAGTCCCATCCGAAACGACGATCGACACGATTGCCGCGCATCGTCTGGAAACGTGGGATCAA
This sequence comes from Nocardia sp. bgisy134, assembly GCF_965341865.1. Lineage (GTDB taxonomy): Bacteria > Actinomycetota > Actinomycetes > Mycobacteriales > Mycobacteriaceae > Nocardia. The sequence goes on along the minus strand of NZ_CBDQZP010000028.1, from coordinate 19,525 downwards.
ATCTTTCACATAGCCGGTCAGCAAATGACCATAATGCGGCAGACCGTTGGCAAAGGGCGGACCGTCGTAGAAGACGAACTCGGCTGCACCGGAGCGGTTCTCGATGCTGGCGCGGAAGGTGTCGTCGGCCGCCCATGCGTCGAGCACGCGTTCTTCCAGCTCGGGGAAGCTCGCCCCGGAGCCTGCGCCCAGATCCACGCGGGGGTATGCGCTCTTGCTGTCGTCCGCCATCGCGGATGCGTCTCCTCGTGCCACCGCGCCGCAGGCGCGTATCAGTGGTTGGCACGGGGACGACCTCGGCGCCCGGTGCGCCGAAACCGCGGTACCACCCCGTTTGTCCTGGCCAGCCCCATCGGGACCGCCGGACCGCTCGTTGCGAGCTGTGACGGGCTCACCCGTTCGGTTCTACTGAGCGCCGCGCGCTCCCTCCGCGGGGAGGCGGGGCGACGCCGTTCTTCCGAAGGCTCCCCGGTGATGGCCGGATCGGCGCCGTTCTGTCTCGATTCTAACCAGTCCGGGCAAACGATATTCCCGCGCCCGGCCTCAGCGTTTGGCGTGCCGCCCTGGCGGCGGCGGTGCGTCGTTGTCGGGCCTGCGCATGGAAAGAGCGCTCACCAGCAGCAACACCGCGCCGATGACGCACACGACGATGCATCCCCACGCCCACAGCACCGACCCGGTGGTCAGCGCGGTGACGAGCAGGGCAAAGCCGATCGCGGCGAGAACGAGCGTCAGGACGAGCATGATGACCCCCTCGGCGTCCCTCAGCCTTCGGCCCGGCCACGCGCGGACTGTCGCTCGACTCCGTCCGGCTCGGTCCGTCAGGCATGCCAGGCGATTCGACTGTACCTCTGGCTACTCGAACAACGACTTCGGCGACCGGCCGCGGCCGGGGGCCGCGCAGGGCGGAATTACTTGCCGCCCTTGGCGAACGACGCGGGCGCGAGGTTGTTCGCGGTGTTCACGTCGGCGAAGGCCTCGCCGCCGTCCACCGGGACCGCCGAGCCGCGGTTCTCGAGCTCCTCGAGCTGCGACTCCAGGTACGACTTCAGCCGCACGCGGTACTCGCGCTCGAAGGTCTTGAGCTGCTCGATCCGGCTCTCCAGCACGCTGCGCTGCTGGGTGATGGTCGCCATGATCTCGGTGTGCTTGCGCTCGGCGTCGGCCTGCAGCGCGTCGGCCTTCTCCTTGGCCTGGCGCAGCTGGCTGTCCGAGCGGGTCTGCGCGTCCGACAGCATCGCGTCGGACTTCTGGCGCGCGTCCGTGATCATCGCCTCGGAACGGGTCCTGGCATCGCCGACCAGTCGCTCGGAGTTCGCCCGCGCGTTGGAGAGCAGATTCTCCGCCTCGGTCTTCGCGTCGCTGGTCAGCCGGTCCGCCATCTCCTGGGCGAGGCTGAGCACCTTCGCGGCCTGCAGGTTCGCGTCGGCGCCGGGGGCGTCCTTCGGTGCGGGCGCGGGCGCGGGCATCGGCGCGGGCGGGGGTGCAGGCACCGGGGGTTTGATCGGTTCCGGCGGGGGAGCCTGCTGCACCGGGGCCTTGACGGTCGCGGGGGCGGCCTGCCGGTTCTTCTTGGCGTCGGCCAGTTCCGCATCGAGTTCGCCGACCCGCTGGCGCAGATCCGCGTTCTCCTCGATCAGACGCGAGAGCTCTTGCTCCACGAGATCCAGGAAGGCATCTACTTCATCCTCGTTGTAGCCGCGCTTCCCGATCGGCGGTTTGCTGAACGCGACGTTGTGCACATCAGCTGGGGTCAGCGGCATGGAAGGATCCCTTCACGCGTCTTTTGGAGATCTAGCAGATCTAGCAAGGTATCTTGGCCCATTCTGTCATACCGGAGCTACCGGTTGACCGAGCCTGCTCACGATCGACATCAGGATGAAGACGATGAATAGCAGGACCATAATCGACAGGTCCAGGCGAATTCCCCCCAGAGACACCGGTGGTATCAACCGCCTCAGCAGTTTCACCGGAGGGTCGGTGATCGTGAAGATCACCTCCAGGATGACGACAACGACACCGGTCGGTCGCCAGTCACGGGCGAAGCTACGAACGAACTCGACGATCACCCGGCTGATCAGCAACAGCCAGAAGATGAACAGTACGAAGTACAGCACCGCGAACAAGGCCACGACTTCACTCTGCCCGAAAATCGGCGTTGCGCAAAATGACCACACCGCCCCGCGCGCGACAAGACCGACGAACCCCCCGGATCAGACCGCTATTTCTGGTTGTAGAAGCCGGTTTCGGCGATCCTGCGTCGTTCCTCGGCCGATACGTCGACATCCGCCGGTGAGAGCAGGAACACTTTGGTCGCGACCTTGTCGAACGAACCACGCAGGGCGAAGGCTAGGCCGGCCGCGAAGTCGACCAGTCGCTTGGCATCGGCATTGCTCAGATCGACCAGGTCCATGATCACCGGATTGCCCTCACGGAAGCGCTCGCCGATGATGCGGGCCTCGCTGTAATCGCGCGGACGCAGCGTCGTGATCTTGGACAAGGGACCTCCGTCCTCGAAGATCCCTGGCCGGCGAGCGGACGCGGGCTCGGGGCGCACGCGCTCCTCCAGCCGCCGCTCCTCGGCGTCGGGATCGACGGCGAGCGCACCCCTGGTGGCTCCCCGCAACATGCCTGCGCCGCCGCCCGCACGGAACCGGCCCGTCGACGGGGCCGCATCGATACGGGTAGGCCGCCGCGACGACTCGTAGCGATCGTCGCCGTAGGGCTCGTCGGCGTACTCGTCGCGGCGCGCCGCCGGGTAGCCTGCCTGGTACGGCGACTTGTAGGCGGGCTCGGGGTAGTCCACGTCCTCGTCGAAACGGTCTGCGCCGTAACGATCTTCGGCATACCGATCGGCGCCGTAGCCTGGCCGGTCGGCATAGGAACGCGCCCGTGCGCCACCGCGCTCGTTCCCGCGCGGGGCGCGATCGTCGACGTAGTCGTCTTCGTAATCCTCGAGCGGAACCATGCCGAAGTACGCCTTGAACTTGTGCAGCGTGCTCATGATTGCACCCCGCTACCGCGCGGCACCGTCATGACCACGATGGTGGCTACGTCGAGTCCTCGCTCGCTGCGCTCGCTCATTCTGGTCGACCTTCCTTCGGCCCCGGTGGCGGCCGGGTGTTGAAGTCTTGCTCAGCCCTCTTCTGTCCCAATCTTATGTGTCAAATGTGACTGATGAGGTTTCTTTGCTAGCCCGAGGTTATCGGTCGAGTGCCCATCAGGGCGGTACCGACACGCACAACGGTCGAACCGTGTTCGATCGCTGATTCCAGATCACCCGACATTCCTGCAGAAAGCTCGGTTGCGCCGGGGTGTCTGGCGAGTAGCAGCGTGTGCAAAGTCGCAAGCCGTGCGAATGCGCTATCAAGGTCGGCATCGAGTGGCGGAATCGCCATCAAACCCCCGAGCTGCAGTCCTTCGGCGGCCGCGACCTGGTCCGCGAGCCGATCGAGATCGTCGCGGGCGACGCCGCCCCGTTCCGGGTCCTCGTCCAGGCTCACTTGGAGCAGCACGCGCACCGGTTCGGCGCGCTCACCAGCATCCAGCGCGGCCAGCGCGCCATTGTCAAGAGCCGTTGCCAGCCGTTCGCTGTCCACCGAGTGCACAGTGTGCGCCCAGCGCGCGACCACCCTGGCCTTGTTGCGCTGCAGGCGACCGATCATGTGCCACCGGATGTCTTGACGTTCGTCCAGTTCCGCCACCTTCGCGGTGGCCTCCTGCTCGCGCGACTCGCCGAATTCCCGGCAGCCGAGGCCGTACAGGATCGCCACATCCGCGGCGGGAAAGAACTTCGTCACCGGCAGCAGCCGCACCGAGCCCGGCTCCCGGCCCGCCGCCAGGCAGGCGGCGTCGATCCGCCCGCGCAGCATGTCCAGATTGCCCGAAAGCTCCGCGATACGCGCGTCGACTTGTGCCACAACGGTTTCCGAGTCGGTCATCGGCCACACCCCGAACCGGGCGACGCGCCCGAACCCGGCCGCGTCATTTCGGACCCTCGATCCAAATCACTCCCGCCATGCGTCCGGTCGGCGCGCCGCGGCGATGACTGAACAGCGTCTTGTCCTCGATGGTGCAGCGCGGGTCTTCCGCGATCGCCGCGACACCCGCCTCGGTGAGCTGCCTGCGAATGCCTGCGCGCAGATCCAGTCCCGGAGTGCCACGGACGGTGGTGGTCGCACTGCCGGGAAGGTGCTTGTCGACGTCGGCACGCATGGCGGCGGGGACCTCGTACTGCCCGCCCGAGGCGGCCGGGCCGAGGAACGCACCGACGCGGTCGAGCCTGGCTCCGGCCGACACCATCGCGTCGAGCACGCGCGGAACGATGCCGATGCGCGCGCCGATCCGGCCCGCGTGCACGGCGGCGATGACGCCCGCTTCGTCGTCGGAGAGCAGGATCGGGACGCAGTCCGCGGTGAGCACGACGAGCGCCAGGTTCGGCACGGTGGTGACGAGAGCGTCGGTGGCGGGCACCGGCTCGATGCGCGGCCCGTCGACGATCTCGACGGCGCGCCCGTGGATCTGCTCCATCCACACCAGCCGGTCGGGGGTGAGGCCGATGCCCTCGGCGAGGCGGTCGCGGTTGCGGCGCACGGCCACCGGATCGTCGCCCACGTGGTCGCCGAGGTTGAACGAGTCGTAGGGCGGCGCGGAGAAGCCGCCCGCCCTGGTCGTCGTGACCCGTCGGACGGTGAGTGTGTGGGCAGCAGTCATGTCCCCGAGCCTAGTAGGCGAGCCGGGGCTCCGAAGGCCGCCGCCGCGGCTCGGACAACGAACCGCGAGCCGCACGTTCGGTGAATCATCCTGGAAGGTCGGCTGATTCGCGCCCGGGAGGACTCGCGGCACGGCACGCCGTGCGGCGAACCTCACCTCGGGCGACGGGGCTCGGCCCTCGTCCCGGCGCGATCCGGGACGATCGGGTCAGCGGCGCATGAAGGACGGCACGTCGACGTCGTCATCGTCGTCGCCGCCACCGTCCGGCGGCTGGATGTGCGACCGGCTGTTGTGCGAGACGGTCGGCTCGGAGAGGCGGGCGCGCTCGCTTTCCCGGTAGCTCGGCACGGCGCCGCGGGTCACGCTCGCGGAGGAGCCCGCCGTGGTGGACTCGGTGCTGCGCGTCGACCCGGTGATCTCGCTCGGCCTGCTCTGACTGAGTTCGCCCGCTCGCCCCGAGCCGATGGCGCCGCGCGTGGTCGCGGGGTCGAAGGTGCGCCGGGCGGGGCCGCCGCCGTCGAACCCGGCCGCGATGACGGTGACGCGCACTTCGTCACCGAGCGAATCGTCGATGACGGTACCGAAGATGATGTTGGCCTCGATGTGCGCGGCCTCCTGCACCAGCGAGGCGGCCTCGTTGATCTCGAACAGACCGAGGTCGGACCCGCCCGCGATGGAGAGCAGCACGCCGTGCGCGCCGTCCATCGACGCCTCGAGCAGCGGCGAGTTGATCGCCGCCTCGGCCGCCTTCACCGACCGGCCCTCGCCGCGCGCCGAGCCGATGCCCATGAGCGCGCTGCCCGCGCCGGACATGACGCTCTTGACGTCGGCGAAGTCGACGTTGATCAGGCCGGGGGTGGTGATCAGATCGGTGATGCCCTGGACACCGTTGAGCAGCACCTCGTCGGCGGAGCGGAAGGCGTCCATCAGGCTGACCGCCGCGTCGCCGAGTTGCAGCAGCCGGTCGTTCGGGATGACGATGAGGGTGTCGCAGGACTCGCGCAGCAGATTGATGCCCACCTCGGCCTGGTTGCCGCGGCGCTTGCCCTCGAACGAGAACGGCCGGGTGACCACGCCGATGGTCAGCGCGCCGAGCTTGCGCGCGATGCTCGCCACGACCGGCGCGCCGCCGGTGCCGGTGCCGCCACCCTCGCCCGCCGTCACGAAGACCATGTCGGCGCCCTTGAGCACCTCTTCGATCTCGTCCTTGTGATCCTCTGCGGCCTTGCGGCCGACCTCGGGGTCAGCGCCCGCGCCGAGACCGCGGGTGAGCTCACGGCCGACGTCGAGCTTGACGTCGGCATCGCTCATCAGCAGCGCCTGCGCGTCGGTGTTGACCGCGATGAACTCGACTCCCTTGAGTCCCTGTTCGATCATCCGGTTGACGGCATTCACGCCGCCGCCGCCGATACCGACGACCTTGATCACCGCAAGGTAGTTGTGCGGGGGCGTCATGGGCTCTCGCCTTCCTTCGATCTAAAGCCTGTCATTTTCGGATTCAGGACATTTCGCTATGGGACACCCTCGGTCGTTTTGCCCGGGACCGTTTCACTCCACGATCCGCGGCCGGGCAAACCCTAAACCTCAACCACAGGGTTAGCGTTATGTCAAGTATCCGACTGGTGCGGAACGCTATTCGCAGCCGCCGCGATACGGGCGCAGGCGCGCCGACACGAGTAACAGAATCTTGTGTGATCCCTCTCGTTCGCCACTCCACACACCGTATGGTTGGACGGTTGCCCCCCGAGCCCCATCCCGGCGGCGGCCCTGCGCCTTCTGGCAGAGCGCCCCCGAAAATTCGCTGGGCACAATGGGTGTCGATCACTTTACCGTGACCAGATTCGGACTCGAAACGTCGAACACCGTTCCCTCCCGCGTCAACAGCGGCAACACCACGGCCGCCTTGCGTTCGGCATCGTTCGCACTGCCCCAGAGTACCGTGCGTCCGTCGTGCAGATTCAACGAGATATCCGAAATCGACCGTGCGACAACCTCGTCCACCTGGATATTCAGGGCGGGCGGCAACACGGTCAGCACCGCGACCGCGGCGCGGGTGACCGGATCGGCGCCGCCGGGCTGTTCGGTGATCAACTCGGCCACCCCGATGGGCGCGGCTTCGATGGCGAATTCGACGCTTTCGGCGTCCACCAGATGCGCGCCTTCCGGACTCTCGAAGTACAGCACCGGCGTCCGCTCCACCACGGTCACCCGGACGGTGGACGGATACACCCGCTGTACCCGCGCGGAGCGCACTTTCGGAATACTCGCCACCCGTCGTGCCATGGCGTCGGTATCGATGCGCAGCATCGAGCGGCCCGAGGGAATTTCGAGGCGCTCGCGCACCTGCTCTTCCTGCACCGCGGACAGACCATCGATATCGACGGTGCGCACCGAGAGCACAGGCGTGAACCAGAAGATCAACAGCGCGGCGGTGAACACGCACCCGCCGAGCAACCCCCACAGCCGCACCCGGCGCAGCCGGGCCGGACCGCCGGGCCGCCGCAGCAGATCGAGTCGATCGATCCAGCCCGCGGCCCGGCGCTCGCGCCGCTCACCCCCCGGCCGCATCGCGGCTCACCGCCCGTACTGGGGACGCGCCCGTAGCCCGTCGAGAATCTGGCTGCCGAGCATGGTGACGTCGCCCGCCCCCATGGTGATCACCACGTCGCCGGGCCGCGCCAGCCCGGCCACCTGACGGCCGACCCGCGACATATCCGGTTGGTAATGCACGGGTTTGGTGACGGACTGGGCCACCAGCGCGCCGTTCACACCCGGCAGCGGCTTCTCGCGCGCGCCGTACACGTCGAGCACGACGACCTCGTCGGCCAGGCTCAGCGCCACGCCGAAGTCCTCCGCGAAGGTCGCGGTGCGGCTGTACAGGTGCGGCTGGAAGACCACGATCACCCGGCCCTGACGCGAGCGCGCTCCGTCGCGCGCCTCCTGCTGGACCAGTTCGGCCGCGGCGCCGAGCACCGCGCGCACCTCGGTGGGATGGTGCGCGTAGTCGTCGAAGACCCGCACGCCGTTCTCCCGGCCGACGAACTGGAACCGCCGGTGCACACCGCCGAAACCTTCCAGCCCCTGGACGATCTCGTCGACGTCGGCGCCCGCGGCCCGCGCGGCGAGCAGCGCGGCCAGCGCGTTGAGCGCCATATGCCTGCCCGGCACCGAGAGCCGCAGGGTGCGCGGCGCGGATTCGTCGGACAGCTGGAATTGAGCGAGCCCGCCCACGTCGCGCGGCTCCCAGCTGTGCAGCCGCACGCCGACCGGGACCAGCGCGTCGGCGAGTTCGCCGGAGCCGTAGCCGAGTACCCGGACGCCCTTGTCCGCCAAGCGGGGACCGACCCGCTCGGCCAGCGCTCGCGAGCCGGGATCGTCCAGGCACACCACCAGCAGTCCGCCCGCGCCGAGCCGGTCGGCGAAGTCGTCGAACACCTGCACGTAGGCGGCGTCGGAGCCGAAGAAGTCGAGGTGATCGGATTCGATGTTGGTGACCACCGCGACGTCGGGGTCGTATTGGAGCAGCGAGCCGTCGCTCTCGTCGGCCTCGGCCACGAAGGTGTCGCCGGTGCCGTGGTGGGCATTGGTGCCCGCCTCGTTCAGCTCACCGCCGACCGCGAAGGACGGATCGAGGCCGCAGTGCTGCAGCGAGACGATCAGCATCGAGGTCGTCGAGGTCTTGCCGTGGGTGCCCGACACGAGCAGGGTGCGGTGCCCCCGCATCAGCGAGGCCAGCACGGCGGGGCGGAGCAGCACCGGGATGTCGCGCCGATTCGCTTCCACCAGTTCGGGATTGGTCTTCGGGATGGCCGCGTAGGTGGTCACCACCGCGGTCGGGCCGCCGGGCAGCAGATCGAGCGCGCCCGCGTCGTGGCCGATGCGGACCTGCGCGCCGCGAGCCCGCAGCGCGAGCACGCCGCGGCTCTCCTTGGCGTCCGAACCCGACACCGCGCCGCCGCGGGAGAGCAGGATGCGGGCGATACCGGACATTCCGGCCCCGCCGATGCCGACCATGTGCACCCGCTCCAGTTCGGGCGGGAGCGCCGAACGCTCGTCGGTCATCGGCCGCGCCCCAATTCCACCACGATCCGCGCCACTTCGTCGGCGGCGTCGCGGTGACCGGCGCCAGACGCGGCGCGGCCCATCTCGGTCAGCCCTGCGGGGTCCATGAGCAGCGGTATCACCTCGTCGATCACGTACTTCGGGGACAGGTCGGCGTCGGGGACAATTCTGCCACCGCCCTGGGCTACCACGGGGCGGGCATTGAATTCCTGTTCGCCATTGCCGTGCGGCAGCGGCACGTAGAAGGCGGGCAGGCCGACGGCGGAGACTTCGGCGACCGTCATCGCGCCCGACCGGCACACCACCGCGTCGGCGGCGGCGTAGGCCAGATCCATCCTGGACAGATACGGCACCGCCACGTAGCGGGCCGCGCCGTCGCTCTCCGCGACCTCCACGGTGTTCTTCGGGCCGTGCGCGTGCAGCACCGAGATGCCCGCCGCCGCCAGCTGCGGCGCGGCGGCCGACACCGCCTCGTTCAGGCTGCGCGCGCCCTGCGAGCCGCCGAACACCAGCAGCACGGGTCCCTCGGCGGGCAGCCCGAAGTGCGCGCGGGCTTCGGCGCGCAGCGCGGCGCGGTCCAGCGTGGTGATGGCCGCGCGCACCGGAATGCCGACGACCTCCGCGTGCGGCAACCCGGAATCCGGCACCGCGGCGAGCACGCGCGCGGCGCGGCGGGCGCCCACCTTGTTCGCGATGCCTGCCTTGGCGTTGGCCTCGTGCACGACGACCGGCACCGCGCGCCTGCGCCGCAGCAACCCACGGCCCGCGGCCAAGTAGGCAGGCAACGCGACGTAGCCGCCGAAGCCGATGATCACGTCGGCCTGCACCGCGTCGACGACGGCCCGAGTCCTGGCCACCGCCGCGCGCACCCGGCCGGGCAGCCGCAGCAGATCCGCGGTCGGCTTGCGCGGCAACGGAACCGGCGGGATCAGCTCGAGCGGGTAACCGCGCTCGGGCACCAACCTGGTCTCCAGACCGCGTTCGGTGCCCAGCGCTGTCACCCGGATCGAATCGTCGAGGCGGCGCAGCGCATCGGCGACGGCCAGGGCCGGCTCGACGTGTCCTGCCGTGCCACCGCCCGCGACGATCACCGAGAGTCCGGATCCCTTCGCGGACCGCTGGGCTGGATTCGCAGCACGCTCGGGTCCCTCCGTGGTCACGCTGGGCTGTCTGCTCCGGGCCTGTTGCTCGCGCCGCGGTGCACTCACTTGGATCTTCCCCGTTCTCTGGCGTGTGGCATCGGATAGTTCGGCTCCCAGGCCCTGGTGGCACGCAGCGAACTGGTGCCCCTGCTCTCCGGCGAGCGGCGCCGAGCCGGTGCGCCGGATTGCCCGCGCCGCGGCTGCGCCTGGCGCGAGCGGTCGGATTGCCTGGGTCGTTCGGTTCGGGTCCGCTGCGCCGCGGCTTTGGCGGCGCTGCGCGCCCTGGCGGCCTCCGCCTTGGCGGGCGAGTAGACCTCGGGTTTGGGTAGTCGCAGCAGGCGGCTGAACCGCCCGTCCTGCCCGGCCTGCAACGCCGACACCGCCTCCGGCTCGTGCCGGGCGGCGTTGGCGATGACGCCGAACATCAACAGCGTGATGGCCAGCGAGGAGCCACCCGCCGAGACCAGCGGCAGCTGCAGACCGGTCACCGGGAGCAGGCCGACCACGTACCCGACGTTGATCAGCGCCTGCGCGGTGATCCAGGTGGTCGCCGTCGCGGTCAGCAGCCGCAGGAACGGGTCCACCGAACGGCTGGCGATGCGCAGGCCGGTGTAGACGAACAGCGCGAAAAGCCCGAGCACCAGCGCGCAACCGAGGAACCCGAGTTCCTCGCCGATGATGGCGAAGATGAAGTCGTTGTGCGAGTTCGGCAGATAGCTCCACTTGGCTCGGCTCTGCCCGAGCCCGCGGCCCCAGATGCCGCCGTCGGCCAGCGAGTACTGCGCCTGGCGCGCCTGGTAGCCGATGCCCTGCGGGTCCTCGCCGGGATTGAAGAAGGCGCGCATGCGATCCGAGCGGTAGCCCGCGGAGAGCGCGAGCACCCCCGCGGCGACGACGCCGGACACCGCGATGGTGACGAACAGCCGCACCGGCAGCCCGCCGAACCACAGCAGCGCGGCCAGCACGATGCCGAGCGCGATGGTGGTGGACAGGTTGGGCTCTAGCACCACGAGCAGACACACCAGCATGCCCGCCGGAACCAGCGGCACCAGAAGGTCTTTCAGCGTGGCCTTCTCCGAGCGGCGCGAGGCCAGCAGGTGCGCGCCCCACACCACGAACGTCACCTTGACGATCTCGGAGGGCTGCACCGACACCGGACCGAGGTCGAACCAGCGCCGCGAGCCCTGGACCTCGCTGCCGATGCCGGGAATGAGCACCAGCACCAGCGCGAGCACCGACGTCGCGAACATCGGGAACGACCACTGCCGCAGCCTGCGTATCGGAATGCGCAGCGCGAGATAGAACAGCACGCAGCCGAGCGCGGCGAACATGGCCTGCTGGACGAACAGCGAGTACGCCGAACCGCGCTCGGCATAGGCCTCGACGCTGGAGGCCGAGAGCACCATCACCAGCCCCAGCACGGTGAGCAGCGTCGCGATGGTGACGATCAGATGGAACGACGCGAGCGGGCGCGCCAGCCAGGCCACGAACCGGGCCGCGGGCGCCTGCGCGCCACGCGAGCCCTTCGGCTCGGTCTTGGCACCGCGCAGCCGCCGCGTCGTCTCCGTCATAGCTGCCGCCCGATGTCACCGTCTTCCAGCGTGTGCACCGCGGTGGCGAAACTGCGTCCGCGGTGGGTGTAGTCGGCGAACATGTCGAGGGATGCGGCCGCGGGAGCCAGCAGCACGGTGTCTCCCGCGCGGGCGAATCCGGCGGCGACGCGCACGGCCTGCGCCATGACCGCGTCGGCCTTGTCGGATCTGGACGGGTCGTCAGCCATCACAGCATCGTCCCCCGCGCGCACCTCGACGACGGGGACCTCGGGCGCGTGTCGCGCCAACGCGGCCGCGATCACCGGCGCGTCGGACCCGATCAGCACCGCCGCGACGAGCCGGTCGGCGACCTCCTCGACCAGGTCCTCCACACCCGCGCCCTTGAGCTGGCCGCCCGCGATCCAGATGACCTGCGAGTGCGCCAGGATCGAGGAGCGCGCGGCGTGCGGATTGGTGGCCTTGGAGTCGTCGACGAATTCGACGCCTGCCAGCTCGCGCACGAAGGCCGCCCGGTGCGGGCCGACCTTGTGGTCCTGCAGTCCCTCCTTGACGAACTGCGGCGCCACATCGATGGCCCTGGTCAGCGCGGCCGCGGCGAGCGCGTCGGCGATACCGGCGGGCCCCTGCGGGCTGATGTCGCCGACCTCGGCCAGGATCGCCGCCTTGGTGAACGCGCGGTCGAGCAGTTTGCCGTCCACCACGCCGAGCTCGCCGTCGGCGGGCACGCCGATGCGGAAGCCGACGGTGCGGCGGGCCTTGGAGCGACGGGCGAGCGAGGCAGCCACCGGATCGTCCAGACCGACCACGCCGACCCGGCCGACCAGCGCCCGAGCCTTGGCGGCCGCGTAGGCGTCGAGGCCGCCGTGCCAATCCAGGTGATCCTCGGCGACATTCAGCACCACACCCGCCTCCGGCCGGACCGAGGGCGCCCAATGCAGCTGGAACGAGGACAGTTCCACGGCGAGCACCTGCGGGCCGGGATTGCGGCGCAGCGCGTCCAGGATCGGGGTGCCGATATTGCCGCAGGCGACGCTGGCGATGCCCGCGGCGCGCAGGATCGAGTGGGTCATCTGGGTGGTGGTGGTCTTGCCGTTGGTGCCGGTCACCACCAGCCACTTGCGCACCGGGCCGTAGATCCTGGCCTGGTCGACCCACCAGGCGAATTCGACGTCGCCCCACACCGGGATGCCCTCGGTGACCGCGGAGACCAGCACCGGCGAGTCCGGCCGCCAGCCCGGGCTGGTGATGACCAGCGCGAAGCGGCTCAGGTCGGCGGATTCCAGATCCACGCAGGTGGCCACTTCCAGGCCGAGTTCGGCGGCCTCGGCGAGCGCCTTGGCACCCGCGTCGGTGACCACCGGATGCGCGCCGATATCGCGCAGCGGTTCCACCAGCGAGCGACCGGAGACGCCCCAGCCCGCGACGAGCACGTCACGGCCACGCAGGAATTCGAGCATGGGCCCCGGAGATCGAAGGGCCCGCGGAGAATGTTCGACCATCGCTAGTTCACCCGACCGCGGAGAGGTATTCGCTGTAGAACAGACCGAGGCCGACTGCCGAGGCCATGGCGGCCAAGAGCCAGAACCGAATGATCACAGTCGTCTCGGCCCATTTGCTGAGCTCGAAGTGGTGATGGAACGGCGCCATCTTGAACAATCGATTGCGGGTGGTGCGGAAGACCGCCACCTGCAACACCACGGACACGCCCTCGGCCACGAACAGGGCGCCCATCACGATCATGAGCAACTCGGTCCTGGTGGTGATGGAGATGCCTGCGAGCAGACCGCCGAGCGCCAGCGATCCGGTGTCGCCCATGAAGATCTTGGCGGGCGCGGCGTTCCACCACAGGAAGCCGATGCACGCCGCGGCGCCTGCCGCGCAGACCAGCGCCAGGTCCAGCGGGTCGCGCACGTTGTAGCAACCGGTCTCGGGCTTGGTCGCGCACGCGTGGTAGTACTGCCAGAACGTGATGATCACGTAGCCGCCGAGCACCAGGCTCATCGATCCCGCGGCCAGTCCGTCCAGGCCGTCGGTGAGGTTCACGACGTTGGACCACGCCACGACCACGAAGCAGACGAACGCCAGAAAGATGATCACCCCGGCCGACACCGTGTTGATGTCGCGCACATAGGACAGGTGGCGGCTGGCGGGCGTCAGGCCGTTCTCGCCGCGGAACTGGAGCGCGAGCACACCGAAGATCACCGCCGAGGTGAGCTGCCCGATGTACTTGCCCGCGGCGGTGAGGCCGAGATTGCGCTGCTTGCGCAGCTTGATGAAGTCGTCGGTGAAGCCGACCGCGCCCAGCGCCGTGGCCAATCCGAGGACGAGCATGCCCGACGCGGTCGGCCCCTCGGCGTCGTAGCCGATGCCGATCAGGTGCGAGCCGAGGTAACCGGCCCACATACCGATCAGGATGGCGACCCCGCCCATGGTCGGCGTGCCGCGCTTGGCTTGGTGGCTGGCCGGGCCGTCGACCCGGATCTCCTGACCGAAGCCCTGCTTGGCGAAGAACTGGATCAGCAGCGGAGTCAACAGAATCGACACCGCGAGGGCGATCGCCGCCGCGAACAGAATCTGCCTCACGCCAGCACCTCGCTGACGCTCGCCGCCGCCGTTCGGCCGATGGCCGCTGTGCCCATGGCTCGCTCGCTCCGCTCGCTCACGCCAGCACCTCGCTGACGCTCGCCGCCGCCGTTCGGCCGATGGCCGCTGTGCCCATGGCTCGCTCGCTCCGCTCGCTCACGCCAGCACCTCGCTGACGCTCGGCACCGTCGTACGGCCGATGGCCGTTGTCCCCATGGCTCGCTCGCTCCGCTCGCTCACTGCCCTGCCTCCGCGCTGCCGTCGCGCCCCGCGGCACGTTCCGCGCCGGTCAAGTGTTCGGCGACCGCCCAGAGGCCGACCGACTTCGACGCCTTGACCAGCACCACATCGCCCGCCTCGACCTCGTCGTCGAGCAGCGCGATGGCCGCGCCGATATCGGGCACGAGGACCGACTCCTCGCCCCATGAGCCTTCCATCACCGCTCCCTGGTGCATCGCGCGGGAGGGCCTTCCGGTGCCGACGACGATGAGGCGATCCACGTCGAGGCGCACCGCGAGCCTGCCGATGCCGTCGTGCTCGAGCACGGATTCCTCGCCGAGCTCGGCCATTTCGCCCAGCACGGCCCAGCTGCGCCGCGGCGTCTCGCCGGCGCGCGACATCGTCACCAGCGCCTTGAGCGCGGCGCGCACCGAGTCGGGGTTGGCGTTGTAGGAGTCGTTGACGACGGTGACGCCGTCGGCGGTGGTGCGCACGTCCATCCGGCGCTCCGAGACCCGCTGGGCGCCCGAGAGCGCCTGCGCGATCGTGGCCAGATCGGCGCCGCAGGCCAGTGCGACCGCGGCGGCGGAGAGCGCGTTGCCCACGTGGTGCTCGCCGTGCACGGCCAGCTGGATCGGCGTGCTGCCCGCCGGGGTGTGCAGCGTGAAGTGGGCGCGCGCCTCGGCGTCGAGGCGCACGTCGGTGGCCCTGATGTCGGCATTGCCCGCCTGGCCGACCAGCACCACCTTGGCGCGCGTGCGTGCGGCCATCGCCGCCACCTGCGGGTCGTCGGCGTTGAGCACGGCGAGACCGGTCGCGGGCAGCGCCTCGACGAGTTCGCCCTTGGTCTGCGCGATGGCCTCGCGGCTGCCGAACTCGCCGAGATGTGCCGTGCCGACATTGAGCATGACGCCGATGCTCGGCGGCGCCACCGCGGCGAGCGCCGCGATGTGGCCGGGCCCGCGCGCGGAGAGCTCCAGCACCAGGAAGCGCGTCTTCTCGTCGGCGCGCAGCGCGGTCCATGGATGACCGAGTTCGTTGTTGAACGATCCGGGCGGCGCGACGACCGGGCCGAGCGGCTCGAGCACCGCGGCCAGCAGATCCTTGGTCGAGGTCTTGCCGGAGGACCCGGTGACCCCGACGACAGTCAGGCCACCGGCCGCGGTGTCCGATTGGCGGCGCTCGCGGGCCCCTCCGTGGTCACGCTCCGCTACCGCCTCCGGGGCCGTCGCTCCCGCCGCGGTGAGCCGTTCGACGCTGGCGCGGGCCAGTGCGGCCAACGCGGCCAGCACCGCGGCGCCGGAGCCGTCCGAATCATGGATCAGCGCAACGGAAGTCGCGGGCACCGTGCCCGGGCTCGGAGTCACCACGATGGCGGGCACACCGACCGGGCGCGCGGCGAGCACCGCCGCCGCGCCCGCGGCCACCGCGGCCGCCGCGTATTCGTGTCCGTCGGCCCGCTCGCCCGGCAGGGCGAGGAACAGATCACCGGAACCGATTCGGCGCGAATCGAATTCCACCGAACCGGTCACTCGCACCTCCGGGTCGGGGACGTCGTGCAGCGTGCCGCCGACGACGTCCGCGATCTCCCGCAGTGTCATCTCGATCATGAAACCGTCAAGTCCTCCGCGTCCGTCCCGTACGGACTTCGCTGTGCTCGCTGAACATGCTGTGCCGCCTGAAAGTTCATGCCCGCGCCTCCGCGGCCACCTTGCGCGACAAGGCGTCCGCCACGACATCGCGGTCGTCGAATGGATGTTTCACGCCCTGGATCTCCTGGCCCGCTTCGTGGCCCTTGCCCGCGATCAGCACCGCGTCGCCGGGCCTGGCCCAGTCCACCGCGGCGGCGATGGCCGCGGCGCGGTCGCCTATCTCGCGGACCTCGCCGCGCTCGTCGGCGGGCACGGCCAGCGCGCCCCCGGCGATCGCCGCCCGGATCTCGGCGGGCGCCTCGGAGCGCGGGTTGTCGTCGGTGATGATCAGCAGGTCCGCTCCCCTGGCCGCGACCTCGCCCATCAACGGTCGCTTGCCCGCGTCGCGGTCGCCGCCCGCACCGACCACCACGGCCAACCGACCGGGCGCGACCGGATTGTCGGCGGCCAGGTGGACGCGCAGCGTGGCGATCACCGATTCCAGCGCGGCCGGCTTGTGGGCGTAGTCCACCACCGCGAGGAAGTCCTGACCGCGCTCGACGCGCTGCATCCGGCCCGGCACGTCGACGGAGCCCAGCGCGGGCGCGGCCACGGCGGGATCGACGCCCGCCGCGGCGCACACGGCCACCGCGAGCAGCGCGTTGGCGACGTTGTAGCGGCCGGGAAGACGCAGCCGCACATCGACATTCGCGTCCGGCCCGGCGGCGGTGAACCGCTGCTCGCCGCCGTGCGCGGCGACCGCGCCCGCCACGTGCCAGTCCGCGGGCCCGGTGGTCGCGACGGTGGTCGGCGCGGCCAAGCTCGCGGCGAGGCGGCGGCCCCAGTCGTCGTCGACGCAGATCACCGAGGTACGGGCGGAGACGGCCGACGCCGGGTCGAAAAGCCTGCGCTTGGCGCCGAAGTAGTCCTCGAAATCGGCGTGGAAGTCGAGGTGATCCTGAGACAGGTTGGTGAACGCGCCCACCGCGAAGCGCACGCCGTCGACCCGGCCGAGCGCCAGCGCGTGGCTGGACACCTCCATCACCACCGCGTCCACGCCCTGCTCGACCATGAGCGCGAACATCGCGTGCAGCTGCGGCGCCTCGGGGGTGGTCAGCGCGCTCGGCACCCGGCGGCCGCCGATCCTGGTCTCGATGGTGCCGATCAGCGCCGTCGACAGGCCGCCCGCGGCCAGCCCGGCCTCCACCAGATACGAGGTCGTGGTCTTGCCCGAGGTGCCGGTGATGCCGACGATGCGCAGCCGCTCCGACGGGTTGCCGTACAGCGCCGCGGAGAGCTCGCCGAGCACCTCGCGCGGCCGCTCGCGCACCAGTACCGGCACGCCGAGCTCCCCGGCCAGCCGCGCGCCCTCGGCGTCGGTGAACACGGCCACCGCGCCGCGGGCGACGGCATCGCCTGCGAAGCGCGCGCCGTGCGACTGCGAGCCGGGCAGCGCGGCGAACAGATCGCCGGGACGCACCGCGTTCGAACGTTGCTCGATCCCGGTGACCACCAGATCGCCGGGCACCGTCGCCGACGGGCGGGCGCCGGTCAGCTCCAGCACGGTGGTCAGCGGTGTCGACGGCGGGTCGACCGGCCGCAACACGGGCTGGCTGGACTGCGCGGGCACCTCGCTCCTCTCGGACAGGGCATGTGTGGACAGCACGGACTATGGTGACGAGTCAGGTTACCGACGCGGACTCATCGGCGAACAACGCGCCTCGGTGTTGCCGCGCCGGAGCGCGGAAATACGACGATTCGACAAGCCGGAATCACACACCAGCCTGCAGGACGAACTTCTGCGCCGGTGCGGTCGTCGGCGGTATTCGATCACGCTGCAGCGCCCACGACGCGATGTTGTGGAACAGCGGCGCGGCCGACTGGCCGCCGGTGCCGTCGGAGCTGCGCACCGGGTTGTCGAGCATCATGCCGATCACGTACCGCGGGTTGTCGGCGGGCGCCATGCCCGCGAAGGTGATCCAGTAGCTGTCGCTGGAGTAGCACTTGCAGTCCGGATCGATCTTCTGCGCGGTGCCCGTCTTGCCTGCGATCCGGTAGCCCTCGATCGCGGCGGGCCAGCCGGTGCCGTTCTGTTCGGCGTTCATCGGATCGCGCTGCACCACCGCCTGGAACATGTGGCGCAACGTCTGCGCGGTCTGCGGGCTCACCACCCGGATGCCGTCCGGCTGCGGCTCCTCGGTGCGGGTGCCGTCCGGTGCGATCTTGGCCTTCACGATGCGCGGCGGGACACGCAGGCCATCGTTGGCGATGGCCTGGTACATTCCCGTCATCTGCAAGGTGGACATCGAAAGACCCTGTCCGATGGGCAGATTGGCGAAAGTGCCGCCGGACCACTGGTCGCGCGACGGCACCTGCCCCGCGGACTCGCCCGGCAGGCCGACGCCGGTGCGCTGGCCGAGACCGAAGCGGTGCAGCATGTCCGCGTAGCGGTCCTCGCCGACGCGCTGGGCGAGCATCAGGGTGCCGACGTTGGACGACTTCGCGAAGATGCCCGTGGTCGTGTAGGGCGCGACATCGTGGTTCCACGCGTCGCCGACCGTGACGCCCGCCATCCGGATCGAGCCGGGCACCTGGTGCACCTCGTCGGGAGTGGTGAGCCCGTATTCGATGGCCGCGGCCGCGGTGACGATCTTGTTCACCGAGCCGGGTTCGAACGGGTCGCTCACCGACGGGTTGCTGGTCTTGGCCGAGCCCCAGTTCTGCGGGCCCAGCGTCGGATTGAAGGTGCTGTCGTTGGCCATGGCGAGCACTTGGCCTGTCCTGGCGTCCAGCACCACGGCCGAGGCGCCCTGCGCGCCGGACTGCTGCCTGGCCTGCTGCACCTGCTGCTGCACGTAATACTGCAGGTCGGAGTCGAGGGTGAGTTCCACGCCGTTGCCGTTCACGGCGGGCTGCTTGTCGCGCCAGCTGCCGGGAATGACGGCGCCGTCCGAACCGCGGTCGTAGGTGTGCGAGCCGTCGGTACCCGCGAGCACCGAGTCCAGCGAGGATTCCAGGCCGATCAGGCCGTGCCCGTCCCATCCGGTCGCGCCGATCATATTGGCTGCCAGCGATCCGCCCGGGTATTCGCGCACGTCCTGGCGCTCGGCGCCGACCTCGGGGAACTCCACGGTGATCTCGGCGGCGATCCGCGAGTCCACATTGCGCGCCAGATAGACGAAGGTCTCTTCGCTGCGCAGCTTGGCGAGCAGTTCCGCCTCGGTGGGCGCCTTGTTGCCGAGCTTGTCGTGGATCTTCTTCGCGATCGCCCGCAGCCGCTCGTCCGGATCGGGCGCCTTGGTGCTCTCGGCGCGGGCGGCCTCGAGAGTCTTGCGCACCTGGACGGGTTGGAAGTGCAGCGATTTCGCGGACACCGTGAAGGCCAGCGATTTGCCGTTGCGGTCGGTGATCGGGCCGCGGGTGGCCTCGTCGGTCAGCCGGACGATGCGCTGGCTGGCCGCCTGCGCGGACAGGCCCGGCGCGGAAATGCTCTGGATCCACAGCAATTGGAGCGCGACGACGGCCAGCGCGACCAGCATGACGATCCGGCCGACCCCCAGCCGCAACCGCACCGGGCGCTCGGCGGCCGTGCGCGATCTCGCGGTCCCTGATGCCACCGGCC
>NZ_CBDQZP010000027.1:0-78833 GCF_965341865.1 Nocardia sp. bgisy134 | reverse complement strand
CCCCCCCCCCCCCCCCCCCCCCCCCCCCCCCCCCCCCCCCCCCCCCCCCCCCCCCCCCCCCCCCCCCGCGCCCGAAGGCTGACGCCGTGCGCTATCGGTTCCGCTGCGGGACAGCGCACTTCGTCGATCCGCACCGGACGGTGTGCCTTCTGCCGAATCGGGCGTGAATCGGGCGATCGGGACCGGGCCGGTCTCAGCGCCGGACAATGCCGATGCCAGATCCGTGTCGGAGCGGGCGAACACGGCCGCGTCCCACGATCGCACGCCGAACCGGCGCAACAGCCGGTTCACCGGATCTCCTCCAAGTAGGAGATTCCGCTGCTTCCATTGGGCCCGTAGCGTTCCCACTCCTCGCGCAGCCGCAGCGGTTCGCCGTCGGTCACCTCCGGCTCCGACCGCGTGATGCCTGAGACGATCTCGCCGCCGTGCAGCACCATCGTGTAGGCCAGGCGCAGCACACCGTCGGCGTCGCACAGTCCGTTGAGCGCACCGCGGCGCACCTTGCCGCCCGCGAAGAACGCCCACACCAGATCGCCTTGCTGGTGGTACCGCGCCACCACACCGTCGTCGCTGTCCGGGTTGCGGAACCGGCGGCCGTCGTAGTCGATCATTTGTCGGCGTCCAGCAGTCCGGCGGGCAGGGTGAATCCGGAGCCGGGCGCGAGCGGTTCCAGCGGATCGCCGACCAGTTCGACCGAAGCGGTCGCCGCCTTGAGCAATTCGGAGCAGCGCGGCGCGTCGGCCGCCTCGCACACGACGAACGAGTGCCGGGCGATGTAGCCGCCGGGCGGCAGCCGCAGCTCCGCGCCGGGCTCGACCATCGCGGCCGCGGTGACGAGACCGGGCGCGTGCTCGGGCACCGTCACCGAGCGCACGAGTGTGTCGCGTTCGGGGTAGCCGAATCGGATGCCCGCCGCGGCTTTGCGGGTGGGCTTGGTCGCAGGCCGGTGGCCGGTGGCGACGTCGACCAGCACCTCGCCGGGGTCGATGCCGGTGGCGATCTTGCCGAGGAACGGGATGAGGTCGCCGCCGAGGCGGCCGTTGACCTCGATGATGAGCGGTCCGCGCGAGGTCAGCCGCACCTCGGTGTGCGTGATGCCGTTCTCCACCCCGAGCTCGCGGTGTGCGGCGGCCAGGGTGCCGATCAGGGTCTCGTCCTCCAGCAGCGGGTCGGCCGCGTCGACCAGGTGGCCGAGCTCCTCGAAGTACGGTTCCAATCCGGTTCGCTTGCGCGCCAGGAACATCGGCAGGTACTCGCCCTTGTAGACGGCGGCGTCGATGCTGATCTCCGGTCCCACCGCGAACTCCTCCACGATGGCGGTGCCGCGGAACGGCTCGTCGCCGATGGTGCTGGCGCCGGTGGCGGTGGCGAAGGCGGCGTCGAGTTCGACGCGGTCGGCGGCAAGTACCACGCCCATGCTCGCGCCGAGCGCCTGCGGCTTCACCACCACCGGGTAGCCGATGCGGTCCGCGGCCGCCCGCGCTTGCTCGAGCGTGCCGGTGAGCTCGAACCGGGGCTGGACGAGGCCGGCGTTGGTGAGCACCGAGCGCGTCCGGTTCTTGTCGCGGCAGCCGCGCACGCCGGTGGTGGTGAGCCCGGGCACGCCGAACTCGTCGGCCATGTCGGCGGCGGGCTGGACGAGCGGCTCGTCCCAGCACAGGACGCCGACCACCCGCCTGCGGGCGGCGATCTTGCGCGCCTCGGCGGCAAGGACGGCGTGATCGAAGACGTTGGCGACCACGATCTCGTCGAAATAGGTGTGTTGCCAGGTGGGTTCGATGTTGTTGAGCAGCACCAGGTCCAGGTCGCGGGACCGGGCGCGCGCCGTGACCGAGCGCACCAGGTATTCCCGGTACAGGCGCAGTCCGCTGCCGATCACCAGCAGCACGTCGTTGGTGGGGTTCATGATTGGTCCTTCCGCATCAGGCGGCCGGTCGGGCGGCCGCGAGCTCGACGAGGTGGTCGGCGACCAGCGGGGCGGTGCGGAACCCGTCGCCGCCGGTGGCGGCGCGGGCCACGACCGCTGGTCCCGGCCTGGCGAGGGTGGCGCCGCCGGTCGCGGCGTCGACGGTGTAGTGGCACTGCTTGACCGCGGCGATCCGGTACCGGTCCGCGTCGGCGAGCACTAGGTCTATGTATCGTGTTGCCGCGCCGACGCTTTCGGTGTCCTCGCCGAGGTCGTCGACCGTCCGGCACAGCCGCGAGGAGCTGACCTTGAGCAGGGTGCCCGCCCCGGGCGGCATGAGCCAGCCGGTGCCGTCCGCGCCGATCCGCCCGGCGCTCGGCGCCTGCTCCCACCACGCCGCCAGGTCCGCGGGCGGTCGCAGGTACACGGTGGTCTGCCGGTGCAGCACGGTCGGCGCGTCGACGAGTTCGCCCGTCCACGCCCCGGTCGCCAGCAGCACCAGATCGCCGGTGAGCCTGGTACCGTCGCGCAACCGCAGCCGGGCGGCGTCGGTGTCCACCTCGATCACCTGCCGCCAGGGCAGCAGCGTGACGGTCGGCTGTGCCCGCAGCCAGCGGGCGGCGGCGTGCAGCACTCGTTCGGCGAGCAGCACGCCCGCGTCGGCCTCCAGCAGACCCCAGTGCCCCTCGGGAAACACGAAGTGCGGCAGCGCCTTCGGCTCCACCACCGTCACCGGCAATCCGCTGCGATCGGCCACGTCCACTACGGCGTCGATCGATGCGGCGGGCCAGCCGGTGACCACGCCGATGCGCCGGTAGAAGTGGCCGCCGAGCAGCGCTTGCAGCCGCAGCCAGCGCCGGTGCAGCGCCGCGGCGGCGGCGGTGGCGGCCGGGTCGCCGGGACTCAGCGCCCGCACGGCCCGGTGGTGATCGAACGAACTCGACGCCGGGTTCGGGATCGGGCCCCGATCCACCACCGTGACCCGGTGCCCGGCCCGCGCGCAGCGCACGGCCGCGATCAGGCCGGTGACACCGGCGCCCGCGATGACGACGTCGGTCATGTCACGCTCCGACCGCGGACAGTCGCGGCAGCCGGACCGGTTCGATCACGGTGCGCAGGGCCGCTTCTCGCAGATCGGTCTCCGGCAGCATGTCCGAGCCCGCCAGCGCCGCCTCGGCCAGGTCGACGAGCAGCGGCGCGGCGCAGCGCACCAGCACGTCCACCTGGTGGCAGAAGTCCCCGCCGTCGGTGACCGGCGTGCGGTCCAGCCGGGCCAGCTGCTGGGTGAGCGTTTCGGCGACCCGGTTCAGGCTGAATCCGGGCAGCTCGTAGGCGGCGCGGAACCGTTCGACCATGCGCAGCACGTCGGACCTGCCTCGCTCCGAGATCGGCAAGGCGCCGCGCCACACCCAGTCGTCGGCCTTGGCAGCCACCCGGTTCCACGGCGCGACGAGCCGGGTCTCGGTGAGCGCCGCCAGTTCGTCGTGACTGAAGCTGGTGCGCTGGAACTCCGGGCTGTTGCCCGCGAGGTGGAAGCGGATCAGGTCGCGCGGCACCCGCGCCGCCAGATCGCGGCCCCACACCAGGTGTCCCCGGCTGGTGGAGAATTTCTCGTGACGCAACTCGTAGAACTCGTTGGTGAGGAACAGTTTCGGCAGCGGGTAATCCCCCAGCGCCAGCAGCATGGCCAGCCCGGAGATCCCGAACGGATGAATGTTGTCGATGCCGAGGAAGTAGACGATGCGGGCCGCGGCCTCGGGACGCCACAGCGCGTCCTCCGAATCCGGTTCCATGCCGCGGTTCTCGGCGGCCAGCATGGTGCAGTACATCGTCCACGCGACCGGCTCGGCGTTCGGATTCACCACCTGCCCCGGCAGATCCGGCGCCGGGATGCCCCACGAGATCGGGTAGGTGACCGGGAAGTCCGGCAGCGGCCGGTCCAGCAGTTCGGCCACCACCTGCGCCGCGTGCGGACGCAGCAGCCCGGCGGACGCGGCGAAGTGGGCGCGCAGCCGCTCCCGGTACTCCTCCAGGGGGAGGACGAGCACCTCGACCTCGCGGATCTCCAGCGGCTCCTCCGGGTTCCGCGTGGAACGCGGGTCGAGCAACTCGCCCGCGGTCACCGCGTGCCCGCAGCTCTCGCACAGTCCCGCGCAGCTGTCGGCCAGGCAGACCGGGCAGGTGCCCGCGACGTGCCCGTCCACCAGGTACTCGCCGGTGCTCGGCGCGTACGGGAACGGCATCGGCCGCATGCGCAGTGCGCCTTTGGCGCGCAGTTCCGTCACGACCCTCGCGACGTACGAGGTGAAGCGCCGCTCCCATCCGGTGAAGGCGTCGACGGCGATGCCGAGCGCCGTCAGCGTCGCCTCGACCTCCTTGGCGGAACGTTCGACCAGCGCCTGCGGTTCGAGGCCGAGCCGGTGCGCGGTGGTGGTGACGTAGGTGGAGGTGTCCTGCACGCCGGTGCCGAACAGCACCTCCCGCCCGGTGGCCCGGGCGTAGCGGGTGTAGACGTCGGCGGCGAGGAAGGGGCCCGCGACGTGCCCGAGGTGCAGGTCGCCGTTGGCGGTCGGCGCGGGCGAGATGACCAGGGTGGGACCGTTCACGATGTCACCGAATCTTCCTGCCGCCCGGCCGGATTCGTCTCCTGCGACGATCCGGTCTCGTGTCTGCGCACGAACGCGGCCGACATGTCGGTGTCCCACCAGATGGCGTACCACTCGAAATCGGTGGTCCCGGCGTTGCGCACGTGATGGGTCGTGCCGGGGACGAGGTGGACCAGATCGCCCGCCACGAAGTCGCGCCGCTCGCCGTCCACGTCGAGGACCGCGCGGCCCGTCATGGCGATGAACAGCTCGTACTCGTGATGGGCGTGCGCGGTGGAGACGTCGCCGGGGCGCAGCACGCACCACGCGCCCTCGAACGGCGCGTTGAGCGCGGGCCACGGCAGCAGACGCTCGGAGGCGACGCCGTAGGCCTCGGTCAGGCCGTCTCGGTCGAGGCTGCGGATCTCGATCATGCCGTTCGGCTTTCCGGGAAGGCGCCCGCGGTGACGTGGCGGCGGTCGAGGATGTCGTCGACGATGTCCTGCGAGCGGTGCGCGAGCACGCTGATCAGGGTGTCGGAGATGCCGTGCGTCTGTTCGTTGACGCCCTGCAGATACACCGCGCCCCAGGCGGATTCGCCGAGATCGAGGCGGTAGCGGCGGCTCACGGAGATCTCGTCGAGGCCGAGGCGGTCGGTGAGATCGCGTACCAGCGCGGGCATCTGCTGCTCGTAGCCGGTGCCGAGCAGCACCACGTCGCAGCGCAGCGGCTCGATCTTGCCGCTCTTGAGGTCGCGCAGCTCGAGCACCACCTCGTCGCCGTCCATGCGCGCGCCGGCCACCTCGGTCATCGAGCGGACGGTGGAGCGCTCCTGGCCGAGCATGCGCTGCTGGTAGAGCATGGCGTAGAGCTCGTCGAGGAACGGCGGGGCCAGGCCCGCGTAGTTGGTGAGGTGCACCTCGTCGAGGATGCGGCCGCGCACGTCGGCCTCGGAGTGGTAGAACTCGTCGACGAAGGACGGGAAGAACAGCTCGTTGACGAACTTGCTGGTCTGGTAGTTCTGCAGGCCGATGGAGCGCATGACGATGGTCGGCGCGCTCTGCGGCAGATCGGTGTGCAGCGCCATGAACATCTCCGCGGCGCTCTGCGCGCCGCCGATCACGACCGGACGCAGCGGGCGGTCGGCAGGCAGCTCGGCGACCCGGGTGCAGTACTGGGTGCTGTGAATCACCTTGTCGGCGCGCAGGTTCCGGAAGACCTCGGGAATGTGCGCGTCACGGCCGGTGCCGATGACCAGATCCCGGCAGTCGACGGTGTCGCCGTCGGCGAGCGCGACGGTCCAGCCGACGAGCCTGCCGTCGGCGGTGCGGCGCGGCTCGACCGAGGTGACCTCGGCGTCGTAGCGCACCGAGACCTGCTCCAGCGAATGCGCCACCCACTGCTGATAGTCGGACAGCTCCCACCGGTAGGGGTTGAAGGTCGCCAGGTTGACGAACTCGTCCAGGCGCCTGCGCTCGTACAGGAAGTTCAGGAAGGAGAACCGGCTGCGCGGATTGCGCAGGGTCACCAGGTCTTTGAGGAACGACACCTGACTGCGGGCCCAGGGAAGCAACAGGTTGCGCTGCCATTTCACGTCGGGATGCTGCTCGAGCAGCAGGGTCCGCTGGGCCAGCCGCGGCGCGTCGGATTCCTCGAGCGCGACAGCCAGCGCGAGGTTGGCGGGACCGGCCCCGATGGCCAGGACGTCGACTTCGTGATCGCTCACATTTCCACCTGAGTCTCGATGGTTACCACTTGCTCCGATCCAGTGAATGCGCTGCGCGAGTTGACCGAAACCCGCGCGCCGATCCGCACGACAACCTGTCGACACGGCGGCTGTTTCGCCGATTGGCGCCGCCTGACAGTCGATTGAATGTTTCTGTCGCGCAGCACTGCCGATCAATTCCCAGCTCTGCTGAGCTGGCCAGATGAGCATCTCGACCAGATCACCAGCGCTCCGCGTCGCCGCGGGGATCGTCGCCGTCGCGTCCGCCGCGCTGCTCACCGTCTCCTGCGACAGCTCGCCGAGCGCCGACGCTCCCGGCCGTGGCGTCATCAGCTACAACGGAACCGAACCGGAGAACCCGCTGATTCCCGGCGACGCCACCGAACGCGACAGCGTCAAGATCGTGAACGCGCTGTTCACCGGGCTCGTCGAGTACGACACGGCCACCGCGGTGCCCCGCAATGCGGTGGCCGAATCGATCGCCACCGCCGACTCGCGCGTCTATCTGGTCACCCTCGCGCCGGGCTGGACCTTCCACGACGGAACACCCGTCACCGCACAGAGTTTCGTGGACGCCTGGAACTACACCGCCTACGGGCCGAACAAACTCCAGGGCGCCACGTACCTGTCGCACATCCAGGGCTACGAGGCGCTGCAGAACGGCTCGGCGCAGCAGTTGTCGGGTGTGCGAATCATCGACGACCGCAGGTTCGAGGTCACCCTGACGGCCCCGTTCTCCGCCTTCGCGACCCAGCTCGGCTACGCCGCATTCTTCCCGCTGCCGCGCAGCTTCTTCGCCGACCGTGCCGCGTTCGAGGCGCATCCCGTCGGCAACGGGCCCTTCCGGTTCGTCTCGCACACCCCGGGCGAGAACATCGTCGTGCACCGGTACGACGCCTACGGCGGCGCGCGCAAGCCGCACATCGAGGGCGTCGAATTCCGGTTCTACAAGGCGCTCGAGGACGCCTACGCCGACGTGGTCGCCAATGAATTGGACTACCTCGATTTCGTGCCCGCCGACGCGCTCGCGGGCGGCCGGTACAAAACCGAACTGTCCGGACGGAATCTGTCGCACACCTACTTGGGCGTGCAGTCGATCTCGTTCCCGCTCTACGACAAGCGATACGCCGATCCGCGCTTGCGGCAGGCCATTTCGATGGCCGTCGACCGGAAGTACGTGGTCGACACGGCCTTCGACGGCGACAAGATCCTGGCCGACGGGCTGGTGCCGTCCACCGTGCCCGGCCACGCGGGCGGACAGTGCGGAGAGCTGTGCGAGTACCACCCCGAGCGAGCGCGCGCGTTGTTCGAATCGACCGGCTTCACGGGCCAGATCGAATTGACCTCCAACGACGATTCGGCCAATCAGGTGTGGATGGACGCGGCCTGCGCGACGATCAGCAAAGCGCTCGGCCGGGAATGCCGGTACGCGCCGGTGCCGACGTTCGGCGAATTCCGGACGCTGATCAACGACCGCCGCATGTCGACGATCTTCCGCTCCGGCTGGGTCGCCGACTACCCGTCCATCGAGAACTTCCTCAACCCGATCTTCCGCACCGGCGCCGCGGTGAACGGCACGACGTACACCAACCCGGAGGTCGACGCGCTGCTGGCGGCCGCGGACGCCGCGCCGACCGAGCGCGAGGGATGGGTGCTGTACCAGCAAGCCGAGCGCCGGATCCTGCAGGACATGCCTGCGATTCCGCTGTGGTTCCAGAAGGTGCAGTCCGGCTGGTCGAACCGGACCAGGGACGTGGCCGTCTCGCAGTTGCTGCAACTGGACTTGTTCGCGGTCGAGGTCGACTGACCACGCCGGACACAACGAAAGGCGGCGGCGTTTCCAACGCCGCCGCCTTTTTCTGTACCGGAACGGGGTTCGCGCTAGTCGAGCGCGGAGACGGGGCCGCTGCTGTACAGGCGACGCGGCGTGATGACCAGGGCCGCGGAGAACATCGCGGCGAACTCCGCCGGGGTGCCGAACATCGCGCCGATGCGTTCGGCGTATTTCGCCGCGTAGCGCGGCTCCCGGTCGGCGGGCGGCAGGTCGGGGGCGAGTTCGGCGGTGCCTTCCAGGCGCACGATGTCGCGGCCGATGTCGGTGACGTCGAGGCCGAGGCTCACGTGCGGGTTGGACGCCACGTTGCGCAGCTTCTGCTTGCTCGGCTGGCTGTAGATCAGGATCGTCTCGTCCTCGCGCAGCAGGAACCAGACCGGCACGCTGTCGGGCCTGCCGTCGGGGCGGACAGTCGTCAGCCACGCGATGAGATTGCCGCGCAGCCTGTCTTCGACGTACGTGCGGCGGCCGGCGGGAAGATGGGATGTCAGGTTCATGGGTGCCTTCATCTCGTACGAAAGTGCCTGTTCGGCAGGGGATGTCGTGCGATCTGCGGGTACGAGGCTAACCGAGCGGCGGCGCGACGGCGCGGTGGCACGAGATCCGCCGGGCGTAGGGGAATTCACTGTGAACGCGAAGCATCCGCCGATCGTGTTCTCGATCGGCGGACGCCTCAGCGGTGCGCGGTACGCGCCTCGTGGCGCCGAAGTGCGGCGCTCACGCTCCGGTGCCGGACTTGACGGTGGACACCGCCGTGCCGGACTCGACGGTGGACACCGCGCTGCCGGTCGCCGCGTCGGTGCCGGGTTCCGCATCGGACATTTCCCTGTCCGTTGTGACATCCGGCTTTTCGCTCACCTCAGGCCCGCTCGTATCCGCCGTGTGGTTCTCGCGAATCCCCGCGTACGCGCACCAGGCCGCGAAGAGCCCGAGCGCGCCGCACAGCGGCCAGATCCCGGTGCCGAGGCGATCCCACGCGAGGACGCCCAGCGTGGGGCCGAGCGCCATGCCCAAGCCGAAGGTGGCCTGATGGGTGCCGATGTAGCGGGCTTTCACCGGAGCCGGGAAGGTGGAGGGATACGCGAACATGGTGGGGCCGTTGATCATCACGCCGAGCACGAACACCACCGTCGCCAGCAGGATCGGAGCCGCGCCCTCTCCGGCGAAGGAGTACCCGGCCACGCCGAGGCCCATGATCGCGGTACCCACCGCGCCGACCAGCGGCGCCCGCAGGTGCTTGACGTACGAGGTGATCTTCAGCTCGCACAGGATCAGCACCACCGACGCCGTGACCAGCACCGCGCTGTACAGGCCGGTGGACCGGCCGTCCGCGGTGATGTTCAGCGGCAGCGCGACGGTGTACTGCACGTAGATGATCGAGCCGACCAGCACCGACGCCAGGAACAGGTGGTAGCGCCGGTCACGCAGGATCACGCCGTAGCCGGTGCGCTCGCCCGGCGTCGGCTCCGGCGCGTCCTGCACCGTGGCCACGTTCGGCAGGAGCAGCAGCGCCAGCACCGCGTAGGTGAGGGCGGACGCGGCGTCCAGCCAGAGCAGCAGATTCCAGTCGATCAGGATCACCGCCGCCGCGATGAGCGGCGCCAACGCCGCGCCCGCGTTGAGTGCGATGCGCATCATCGAAAAGCCCATCACCCGATGCTCTTCCGGCATCAGGTCGCCGAGCAGCAGCGCAGCGGCAGGCCGATAGGACTGGGTGACGAGGCCCGCCGCGGCCACCGCGACGAGCAGCGCCGCGAACAGGCCCGGCGTGGCGAGCAGCGGGATCACCGTGAGCAGCGCGGCCGATCCGGTCATCGCGGCGATGATGGTCGAGCGCGGGCCGAGCCGGTGGGTGAGCTCGCCGCCGAGCATGGTCCCGAAGACCGCCCCCGCGCTGTAGGCGGTGAGCGCGAGACCGGCTTGGCCGATGCTGAATTCGCGATGTGTCAGGTAGAGCACCAGGAAGGTCTGCACGAAGGCGCCGAGCTGGTTCACCAGCACGCCGATGAGCAGATAGACGACCGGGCGCGGGGTCTGGCGCAGCGCGGCGAAAACGCCGGTGCGGGAGTCGGTTCTGATTGCGTTCATCGTGAGTCCTTGGTCGCCGGGGCGGCAGGGGATTGCGGAAAGCTCAGCGCAGCAGCGCCGGAAAGCTCAGCGCAGCAGCGCTTCGGCGGCGCCGAAGTCCAGCGCGCCCGCGAGCGCGTCGTAGGTGCCGGTGTCGAGCAGCTCGCGGGCGGCGGCCGCGGCCCGGCCGTAGGCGGCCTGGGCCAGCGCGGGGCCGAGGCTGACCCGGCGCACACCGGCGGCGGCCAGTTCCGGCACGCTGGGCGCGCCGGGACCGGTCATCACGTTCACCGGAAGCGGCGACTTGCCCGCCAGATCGGTGAGCGTCGGCAGGTCGAGCAGGCCAGGGACGAACAGGCTGTCCGCGC
This sequence comes from Nocardia sp. bgisy134, assembly GCF_965341865.1. GTDB lineage: Bacteria > Actinomycetota > Actinomycetes > Mycobacteriales > Mycobacteriaceae > Nocardia. The sequence goes on along the minus strand of NZ_CBDQZP010000027.1, from coordinate 68,347 downwards.
CCGCCTCGGCGTAGTCGACGGCCCTGGCCAGCACGTCGTCGAAACGGTCCTCGGGTGCGCCGACACCGAACAGGTAGACGTCGGTGCGCGCGTTGATCACCAGTTCCGGCAGGTCCGCCTCGGCGGCCGCGGCGCGGGCGGCGCGCAGCCGATCGCGCTGCGCCGCGCGGTCGAACAGCGGTCCGCCGGGCGCGGTGGAATCCTCCAGATTGACGCCGACCGCGCCTGCGCCGATCACGGCGGCGACGGTGGCCGCGACGTCCTCCGGCGCGGGGCCGTAGCCGCCCTCCACGTCGGCGGTGACCGGCACGTCGACGGCCGCGACGATGCGCGCCACCTGGGCGACGGCCTCTTCCCTGGTCAGCCGCTGGCCGTCGGTGCGGCCGAGCGCCCAGGACACGGCCGCACTGGTGGTGGCGATCGCCTCGGCGCCTGCCTGCGCGATCACCGCCGCGCTGATCGGGTCCCAGGCGTTGGGCAGCACGAAAGTGCCCGTCGCGTGCAGGTTTCGAAACGCGTCGGCCCGGCTCTGCTGGTTGTCGTCGGCCACGTCGGCTCCTCCTGAGTCGTTGATCCTGATCTGTTCGAACTCGACGAACCTAACCCCGGAACCGGCCGTATTCGCCCTGCTCACGGCTACCGCGGACAAACGAACGCCAAAGCCGGACAACGTGACCGGTTCAGCGCGCGAGACCTTCCTCGAAACCGATGGCCGCGCGTAGTGGGTCGGTGTCCAGCTCGTCGGCTTGGCGTCGCAGCGCGAACCGGTCGGCCTCCTGGGCGACGAGCTGGCCGAACAACGGCGACATCACGTACCGCTCCGGATCCGGAACCCGGTGCAGCAGACCGCCGTCGATGAGGCTGTCCATCGCGTACTCGGCCGACTCGATCGAGATGTGCAGCGAGCGAGCCAAGGTCGCGGGCGCCACCTCGTCGGCGCCGCCTGCCAGCATGTGCAGCACGTGCTTGGCCAGCGGCGGACGCGACAGATAGGCGGGCAGCACCGCGTCGGCCAGGCTCACGTCGCCGATCCGCAGCCAGTTCGACACGGTCACCCCTTCGGCGAGACGCGCCGCGATCTCGGTCAGCCGCCGCCCCGGCTGCGCGGCGATCTTGCGGCCCGCGATGGTGAGCGCCAGCGGCAGTCGCCCGCAGAACTCGGCGATGCGCAGCGCCGACGCGGGCTCCGCGCCGACCCGCTCGCCGCCGATGAGCAGGCGCAGCAGATCGACCGACTCGGCCTGCGCGAGCGGGCCGAGCGCGACGCGGCGCACCCCGTCCAGACCGAGCAGCCGCGAGCGGCTGGTCACCACGATCTGGCTGTTCAGCGAGCGCGCGAGCAGCGGACGGACCTGCGGTTCGTCGCGAACGTTGTCGAGCAGCACGATGACCCGCCGTTCGGCGAGCATCGAGCGATACAGCCCGATGCGGTGCATGTCGTCGGCGGGCACCTGCTCGGGCGGTACGCCGAGCGCGCGCAGGAAACCGGCCATGACCTCCAGCGGAGCGGCTTCGTCGCCGCGGCGGGCGGCCATGTCGGCGAACAGCTGCCCGTCGGGGAACTGTTCGGCGAGCCGGTGCGCGAACCGGAGCGCGAACGCGGTCTTGCCGACGCCGACCGGCCCGCGCACGACCACCGGGACCCGCGAGTCCGCGATGCCGGCTGTGGCCGCCCGTGTGTCGTCGAATTCGGCTACTCTGCCCACGAAATCGTGCGGGCCGATGGGGAGCTGGACCGGGCGGGGCGGTCCGGAGTCGGCCGCCTCGTCCACCACGATCGGCAGCGGCTCGGTGGGCGCGCCGTCCCCGCGCGCCTCGCGCCAGCGGCGCTCCCACTCCGCGGGGTCGCCACCGCAGGCGCGCACGAACGCCAGCGCCACCGGCAGCGTCGGCAGCCGATGGCCGCCCGCGGCGTCCGACAGCACCGAGGGGGAGTAGAGGGCCGCGCTCGCCAGCTGCCGATAGGACGGATTGCCCGCCGCGGCCCGCAGTTTGCGCAGATCTCCGGCGAACGCGGCGACCGGCCCCGACCGGACATCGATCGGTTTCTCTCGTCTCCCCATCGGTGCTCCACTCCCTGAAATGCGTTGCGGCACACTTGCCCCTGTACCGCAGCCTTAGCAGCCGACAACTTCGTCGGCTCCCCCCATGACGCGCACCGCCTAGCGAGCACCGGCCTCGGCGGTTTTACCCCTGATTACGACCGCACTTCCGGGGAGCTCCGCACCGCGCGTCCGGCGAGTCCGAATTTCCCGTTCCGCGATGGTCCATCCGAAGTGTGAACGGCCAGCGTCTCTATGGCATGCAATAGGCGACGTGCCGCCTAAGCCTGAATCGTGCTGTGTGCCTTGGGTATTAACACGTGGACCGGCATCGATTGGATCAGTGCCCTTGACCGCTCAAGTTTTAGTCGAATACACTAAAACTACTTCACGAGAGGAGCGGCCCATGGGATACGGACGCTGGGACGACACCGCCTACCGGGCGGCCAAGACCTATCGCGCCAGCCGGGGGATCGACGACTTCGGCTACACCGCCGAGATGCGCGCGCAGCCTTACACGAGCTGGCGCGCGCACCCCGCGCTCGACCCGCTGGGGGTCGGCACGCGGGAATGCCGGGACTCCGACGAGCACGGGAACTCGCTGCCCATCGCGGTGTTGTTCGATGTGACCGGCTCGATGGGGCAGGTGCCGATCATCATGCAGGACAAGCTCGGCAAGCTGCACGGACTGCTGCAGCGCAAGAAGTACGCGGACGACCCGCAGATTCTGTTCGGCGCGGTCGGCGACGCCGACACCGATCGGGTGCCGCTGCAGGTCGGGCAGTTCGAATCCGACAACCGGATGGACGAGCAGTTGCGCAACATCCTGCTCGAGGGCGGCGGTGGCGGTCAGAAGTCCGAAAGCTACGAGCTGGCGGCCTATTTCCTGGCCACCCACGTCGTCACCGACGCGTGGGAGAAGCGGCGCAAGCGCGGGTACCTGTTCTTCATCGGCGACGAGCTGAACAAGCCGCGACTGGCCTCGCGGCACATCCGCGCGGTCATCGGCGACCACGTGCGCAGCGATATCGCGGTCGACTCGATCTACCGCGAGCTGGCCGAGAAGTGGCACGTGCACTACATCCTGCCGAACCAGTCCAGCTACTACGACGATCCTGAGATCGCCGAGCACTGGCGCGGGCTGCTCGGGCAGAACTTCCTGAAGCTCGACGATCCCGCCGCGGTGTGTGAACTCATCGCGCTCACCATCGGGCTCGCGGAGGGGCGGGTCGACATCGACACGGGTCTGGCGGACCTGCGCGACGTCGGGTCGGGCGCGGAAGTGGATTCGGTCGGCAAGGCGCTGGGCGCGCACGCCCGTTCCGCCATGCGTGCGCTGCCGGGCGGGTCGCGCTGAGTCGGCCGCGCCGAGTGGGGCGCGTCGCACCGTCGCGGGGTCGGTGCGGTGCGCTTCCCGGTGGTGGCACTGAAAGGAAAGGCAGGACGGGATGACCGGCTCGCATCTGATCGTGGTCGACCTCGGCTTCGGCGACGCGGGGAAGGGCGCGACGGTGGACTGGTTGTGCGCACCGGAGGCGGGCCTGGACGTGTCGGCCGTCGTCCGCTTCAACGGCGGTGCGCAAGCCGCGCACAACGTGATCGCCGACGGGCGGCACCACACATTCGCGCAGTTCGGGTCCGGCACGTTCTCCGGGGTGCCGACCTTGCTGTCGCGGCACATGCTGGTGGAACCGATCGCGCTGGCGGGGGAGGCACGGCGGCTGGACGCGCTCGGCGTCCGGGAGCCACTGTCGCTGTTGCGGATCGAGGGTGGCGCGCTGCTGACCACGCCGATCCACATCGCGGCCAACCGCGCCCGCGAGGACGCGCGCGGCGCGGCGCGGCACGGGTCGTGTGGCCGTGGCATCGGCGAAACCGCCAGGTACGCACTCGAATACGACGCACCGACGGTCGCCGACTGCCGCGCCCCCGCGGTCCTGCGCGCCAAGCTGCACGCGCTGGCCGCCCACTACGCTCCGCTGATCGCGCCGAGCGCGCACCGTTACGAGCCGATCGACGACATGGTCGACATGTACCGGGAGTTCGCGGCCGCGGTGCGCGTCGTGGACGGGACCTATCTGGCGCGGGCGGCCCGGCGCGGCCGACTCGTCTTCGAGGGCGCGCAGGGCGTGCTGCTCGACGAGTGGCGCGGATTCCACCCGCACACCACCTGGTCCACCGTCGAGCCGCGCAACGCGCGGGAAATGCTGGCGGGCATCGGTCACTCCGGTCACACCCTCGGCGTCACACGGACCTATCAGACCAGGCACGGCGCGGGCCCGCTGCCGACCCAGGACCACGGACTCGATATTCCCGAGCCGCACAACACCTTCGGCGAGTACCAGGGCGCGTTCCGCCTGGGCCACCTCGACGCGGTGCTGCTGCGTTACGCCGTCGCGGCGTGCGGCGGGATCGACGGTCTGGTGGTGAACCACCTCGACGCGGCGGGAACCGGCCGGGCCGCAACGGGTTACCGCACGCGGGCCGGTGTCGTCCGGGAGCTCCCGCTCGGGCCGTGGCGCGATCTCGACCATCAGAGCAGGCTCACCGAGTTGCTGGCCACCGCCGAGCCGCTGCTCGAAGAACTCCCCGACGACCGGCTGTCCTGGCTCGAGCGGACGCTCGGCGCACCCGTCGTCCTCGGCGCGGACGGACCCGCCCGCGCCGACCGAACCCCGCGCTCGATGGCGGCCGCCGCCTGAGGGCAGGATGGTTCGGCGTGGAGCAATCCGTTGTGTCGGTCGATGTGGTGACGCTCCGGTTCTGGCCCGAGGACGCCGGGGTCACGATCGGAATCGCGCCGCGCGGCCACGAACCGTTCACCGGTGAACTCGCGCTGCCCGGCGTGCTGCTCGGCCGCGGCGAGCGTCTCGTCGCGGCCGCCCGCCGAGCGGTGCACACCAAGCTCGGCGTCCCCGAGGCCGCGATCGGGGCCGTCGGACAGCTCGTCACCTTCGACGAACCGCATCGCGACCCGCGCGGACCCACTCTGTCCATCGCCATGTGGGCAGTGGTCGGCCCGCACGAAGGCCACGCTCGGTGGGTGCCCTTCGACGGCGCACCCGCCCTGGCGTTCGACCACAACCGCATCGTCGAAGCGTCCCGCGCGGTCCTGGCCAGGCTGCTCTGGAAAGACGGGATCTTCACCCGCGCCCTGCTCGGCGCCGAATTTCCCGCCACCCGAGCTGTCGAGCTCAGCGCCTCCCTGCTCGGCGCCCGCCCCGACCCGGCCAACCTCAACCGAACTCTCGCCGCCCTCCCCGGCCTGGAACGCACCACCGAACGCCGCCGCACCAAGTCCACCGGCCGCCCCGCCACCGTATGGGCGTTCACCGCACCGGACCACGCCACCGCCGAATAGCGCTGCGTCCGAACGGGTTACCTGCGGACGAAGTGCCCTGGTTCGGCGCGCGGGAATGGGCGGGAGCTCCCACGCTCGACGAGGCCGGGGTCGCCGTGCTCTGCGCGCGGCCGGCCACGCATTTCGCGGCCGTGTGAGCGGTGGTCAGGTGCGCGGGGCGTACATGATCACCGCGACGCCGACCAGGCAGATGGCCGCGCCGAGGTAGTCCCAGCGGTCGGGGCGGAACTTGTCGACGACCATGCCCCAGGCCAGCGAGCCCGCGACGAAGATTCCGCCGTAGGCGGCCAGGATGCGGCCGAAATGCGGATCGGGCTGGAAGGTGGCCACGAATCCGTAGGCGCCGAGGGCGAGCACGCCCGCCGCGATCCACAGCACGCCGCGGTGCTCGCGCCAGCCTTGCCACACCAGCCAGGCGCCGCCGATCTCGGCGAGCGCGGCCAGGGCGAAAAGCAGCAGGGAGCGAGCGACCGTCATGCCCGGGAACCTACCGGTCGCGCGGCGTTCGGCCGCAGTTCAGCGAGACGACTTGCGCCGGGGCGAGCGATGAAAGCTCGATGAACAGACCGGGAAAGGGCTGGCAGGTCCCGTGCCGCGGCCGTCATCGTCACGGTATGCGGAGACGGACGCTGTTGCGTGCCACGGCTCTCGTGGCGGCCTCCTCGATCCCTGGCGCGGTCACCGCCACCGCCGCCACCGCTTCGGCCAAGGTCCTGGTGATAGGGATCGACGGCGCGATGTACGCCAAGATCCACCAGGTCGGCGCGCCGAACCTACTGCGCTTGGCCGCGGCGGGCACACTGTCGCAGACCTCGCTCGTGCCGCACATCAGCCTGTCCGGCCCCTCGTGGGCGACTGCGCTGACCGGCGTCTGGGACCGCAAGCACGGCGTCACCCACAACGACTTCGATCCCGCACCGTTCGACCGCTACCCCACGGTGTTCACCCTGCTCGAGCGCGCGGGCCGCCGCACCGCCGCGGTCGCGACCTGGTCGAAGATCGCCACCATCGCGGGCAGCGGCGCGCCGCACGCCGGCCGGATCGCCGTCACCGCCCCCGTGCCGGACGATCCGGACGAGGCGAAGACCGACGCCGCCACTGCCGACGCGGCGATCGCCGCCCTCACCGGCGACGCCCCCGACTTCCTGTTCGTCCACCTCGACCAGGTGGATTTCGCCGGTCACCGGCACGGCGCGGCCTCGCGGGCCTACCTGGACGCCACCACCAGGGTGGACCGAGAGGTCGGTCGCATCGTCGCGGCCGTGGACGCGCGCGCGGGCGAAGGCTGGACCGTGCTCGTCACCACCGACCACGGCCACCTCCCCAGGGGCGGTCACGGCGGCCAGACCCGTGACGAGACCGCCACCTTCGTCATCGCCCGCGGCCCCGATTTCGACCGCGGCGTGACCGACGCCCACTACGCCCTCGTCGACATCACCCCGACCGCCCTCGATCTCCTCGGCGTACCGATACCGCGCGGTCTCGACGGCGGTTCGATGCGAGCCCGTCCCGCCACCGCCCGCGAGTGGTGACGGTCCGCTGCCGCGCCCCGGTGGTGGTGGCGGTCCGCTCCCGCGCCCCGGTGGCGGTCCGCTCCCGCGCCCCGGGGATGGTCTGCTCCCGCGCCCCGGGGATGGTCCGCTTCGCGCCCCGGGGACGGTGGGCAAATCCGTTCTCCCCCGGGCAGGTTGGGTTCGGATGATTCGGCCGCCCAGGGGGCCGCGATCGGTTCGGAAAGTCCGATCGCAGCGTTCGAAATCGGGCAGCTTCCGGACGCGGCGTCTGCGGATCGGACGATGCGCCGGGCCGGGGACTAAAGTTGTGGTCTGGGCGGTTGCAGCGGTCGGATAGGGTGGTCCGACCGCGGCGTGGAGAGGTGGTGGCATGACTCAGCATCTGGGCGAGGCGAATGTCGAGCAATCGGCGGCATCTGCCCCGCAGTCGAATGGTGCGGGGCCGGCCCCCGCAAGCCCGTCGCCCGCCCGGCCGACCCCCAACGATGTGCCCCAGCGGCAGCCCAGCGCGCCGCAGCGGCAACCGGGCACCACCGCCGCCGTTCCCACCTCCGCCTCGCGGCGGGTGCGTGCACGGCTGGCCCGCCGGATGACCGGTCAGCGTGGCATCGCCGCCGTCAAGCCGGTGCTCGAGCCACTCGCCACGGTGCACCGCGAGCTGTACCCGAAGGCGAACCTCACCCTGCTCCAGCGGGCCTTCGACGTCGCCGACGAGCGCCACGCGCACCAGTTCCGCAAGTCGGGCGATCCGTACATCACCCACCCGCTTGCCGTCGCCAACATCCTGGCCGAACTCGGCATGGACACCACCACGCTGGTCGCGGCCCTGCTGCACGACACCGTCGAGGACACCGGCTACTCGCTCGAGCAGTTGACCGCCGATTTCGGCTCCGAGGTCGCGCACCTGGTGGACGGCGTCACCAAACTGGACAAGGTCAACCTCGGCGCGGCCGCCGAGGCCGAGACGATCCGCAAGATGATCATCGCCATGGCGCGCGACCCGCGCGTGCTGGTGATCAAGGTGGCCGACCGCCTGCACAACATGCGCACCATGCGTTTCCTGCCGCCGGAGAAGCAGGCGAAGAAGGCCAAGGAAACGCTCGAGGTGATCGCCCCGCTGGCGCACCGCCTCGGCATGGCCACCGTGAAATGGGAGCTGGAGGACCTCGCCTTCGCGATCCTGCACCCCAAGAAGTACGACGAGATCGTGCGCCTCGTCGCCGATCGCGCGCCCTCGCGCGACACCTACCTGGCGAAGGTGCGCGCGGAGATCGTCAACACCCTGGCCGCCTCGCGGATCAACGCGATTGTGGAGGGCAGACCCAAGCACTACTGGTCGATCTACCAGAAGATGATCGTCAAGGGTAAGGACTTCGACGACATCCACGACCTGGTCGGCATCCGCATCCTGTGCGACGAGGTCCGTGACTGCTACGCGGCGGTCGGCGTGGTGCACTCGCTGTGGCAGCCGATGGCGGGCCGGTTCAAGGACTACATCGCCCAGCCGCGCTACGGCGTCTACCAGTCGCTGCACACCACCGTGGTCGGCCCGGACGGCAAGCCGCTGGAGGTGCAGATCCGCACCCAGGACATGCACCGCACCGCCGAGTTCGGCATCGCCGCGCACTGGCGCTACAAGGAGACCAGGGGCAAGCACTCCGGTGACGCCGCCGAGGTCGACGACATGGCCTGGATGCGCCAGCTGCTCGACTGGCAGCGCGAGGCCGCGGACCCCGCGGAGTTCCTGGAGTCGCTGCGCTTCGACCTGAAGTCGCCGGAGATCTTCGTGTTCACCCCGAAGGGCGACGTGATCACGTTGCCGCAGAAGTCGACTCCGGTCGACTTCGCGTACGCGGTGCACACCGAGGTCGGCCACCGCTGCATCGGCGCGCGCGTCAACGGACGCCTCGTCGCGCTGGAGCGTCAGCTCGAAAACGGTGAAGTGGTCGAGGTTTTCACCTCCAAGGCGCAGAACGCCGGACCCAGCAGGGACTGGCAGAACTTCGTGGTCTCCCCGCGCGCCAAGGCCAAGATCCGGCAGTGGTTCGCCAAGGAACGCCGCGAGGAGGCCCTGGAGAGCGGCAAGGAGCAGATCTCCAAGGAGGTCCGCCGCGTCGGGCTGCCGCTGCAGCGGCTGATGAGCGTGGACGCGATGACAGCCGTCGCGCACGAACTGCACTACACCGACATCTCCACCCTCTACACCGCGGTCGGCGAGCACCAGGTCTCCGCGCACCATGTCGTGCAGCGGCTCATGGCCCAGCTCGGCGGCATCGGCGACGTGGAGAACGAACTCGCCGAGCGCTCGACGCCGTCCACCACGCCGAGCCGCCAGCGCGTCACCGGCGATGCGGGCGTGCTGATTCCCGGTGCGCCGGGCACCGTGGCCAAGCTGGCCAAGTGCTGCACCCCGGTGCCGGGCGACGAGATCATGGGCTTCGTGACCCGCGGCGGCGCGGTGAGCGTGCACCGGACGGACTGCACCAACGCCGGTTCGCTGCGCGATCAGGCCGAGCGGATCATCGACGTGCAGTGGGCGCCCTCGCCCTCCTCGGTGTTCCTGGTCGCCATCCAGATCGAGGCGCTCGACCGCACCCGGTTGCTCTCGGATGTCACCAAGGTGCTCGCGGACGAGAAGGTCAACATCCTGTCCGCCTCGGTGGCCACGCACGGCGACCGGGTGGCGATCAGCAAGTTCACCTTCGAGATGGGCGATCCGAAGCATCTGGGCCACTTGCTGAACGTGGTTCGCAACGTGGAGGGCGTCTACGACGTCTACCGCGTGACCTCGGCCGCCTGATCGATTCGCCCGCCGCCGGGATGCCGGGCGAATCACCTTGTCTCCCAGCAGGTTTGCTGGCTGTCTCGAAATGTTTGCTCGGCCACGGGGCGGTTCGGCCGACCGTGTCGAGCCCAATTGTCGCCCGCCGGTAGCGGTCTCGCGGAGGTCGTCGGAAACTTGCCACGCGAAGTTCCGCGCCGCGCCGGTGTGAATGATGTATGCTTCGGCGTTTTGCGAAAAATTTTCGCTGTTGCGGCAGTAATAGCCGGAATCTGTTACGGTCTATTGCGTTTCATGGCGTTGAGGGTAACTGCGGCAACACGGGATTGATTGCGGATCGCTATGACTGATTACACGGCAAGACTCTCGGGGCTGGTGGTCGCGACCATCGTTGCCGTCGCCGTCGCGACGGCGAGCCCCGCGCTCGCCGATCCGCCGAATGCCGCAGCGCCCTCGACCGATCTGGCCCTCGACGACTGTCCTGCGCTGTACGCGTTGGGCGTTCAGGGCACGGGGGAGTCCTCTCCGGACGCCGCGCCCACCACCGACACCGGCATGCTCTCGACGGTCTTCCTGCCGTTGCTGGCCAATGCGCCGCAACCCGGGCTGGTCGATCGTGCTTACGTGCCATACGAATCCGGCTTCGGCGGCTTCGTCAACGGCGGCCCGGCCCCCTATCTCGAGTCGGTGCAAGGAGGCTTGACGCGACTACGGGACATGGCCGCGCAGGTGGCCCAGCGGTGCGCCGACACGCGGCTCGCGATCGTCGGCTACTCCCAGGGTGCGCACGTCGCCTCGGTTTTCGCGCAGGAGGTCGGGCAGGGGCGCGGGGTGGTCGCCGCCGACCGGATCGCCGCCGTCGCGCTGTTCGCCGACCCGACCCGCAATCCCGGCGCGCCGCTGTTCCCCGGCTCGCCGGGCAAACAGACGCCGGATCCCGCACCGGGCACGGCGGGCGCCGAGATCGCGGCCATCGCCGCGCTGCCGCAGACGCCCGCGGGCGGCGGCGGTATCGGCCCGCAACGGGACCAGGCGGCCGACTTCGCGGCGCTCACCGGCCGGGTGGCGAGCTTCTGTGCCGCAGGCGATCTCGCCTGCGACGCGCCGCAGGGGGCGCCGATCCTGAAGGCGGTGGCCTCGGTGGCGGGCCAGGCGAAGCTGAGCGGCGGCGACCCCATCGCCTCGCTGGTCTCCATCGCCCAAGCGCTCGCCTTCACCTCCATCAAGACCGCGACCAAGGTCGTCGACGAGGATGTGCAGGGCACCTCGCTGGCGAATCTGTCACTCTCCCCGAAGAAGTCGATCTCGCAGCGGATCGCCGACGCCTCCGATCCGCGCACGCCGCTGGATCTGAACGGCGCGCTGCGCGCCGTGCTGAAGGTCGGCTCGATCGGACTCAACGCGGTCGCCACCGTCGCGAGAGCGGTGATCGGTCCGGCCGCGATCTCCGAGCTGGCGACCGCGGGACTGTCCAATCCGGCGGCCGGTCTGCTGCTGCTCGGCGCCAAGTTGCTCGGCGCCATTCCACAATTGATCCCGCCGACGACCGTCTCGCGATTGGTCACCCAGGCGTTCGACGCGGTCGTGCAGAACATCACCGACAACAGCGAACTGCTGAACGTCACCACCTGGGTACGGTATTGGGACACCGTGCAGCGACACGGCGCGTACAGCACCGCGGCGGTGGCCGCCAACGGCGACGCGCCCACGCGCTTCGTGGCCGACTGGTTCGCCGCACTGGCCCGTGACCTGGCCGATCGCTTCGGCGCGGGCGCCGAGCCGCGGGGTGGGGCCGACAAGCCGCCCGCCGGATTCTTCGGCCACGGCACCGGCGCGTCGGCTACGCCGAATTCGTCCGGTACGGGACAATTTCCGTTCGGGACAGGAGCCGATGGCGCCTCATCCGGCGGCGCGACCTCGATTCCGCCCACCGAGCGACCCGGTGCCGCCACCAACAGCTACCCGTTCTCCACGAACTGATCGCCGAGAGGTCCGACGATGCGATACCACGTGCCTGGCTCTGCGGGATTGGGGGAATGTTGAAGTCGTACAAAAACTTGTCCCGATGGTACGACGCGCTCGAGCCCGACAATGGGTCACCCGCCCCGGCACAGCAGGACGACGCGAGCCTCGACGCGACCGAGGACGACGGACCGGCCCGGTATCCGCACTACATTCGCGAGGAAGAGGACCCGGAGGAGGCGCGCGCCCGAAACGAGGTTCCCGCGGACCTGGCGTCGCGGCGCGCCGAGTTCACCGGCGGCTGGTCGGATTGGGTCGCCGACCGCGCACCGGGGCCCGACGACGACTACGCCCCGCGCGACGGCGATCTCGTTCGCTTCCCCTGGCCCGAGGACGACGACTACGACGACGAGCCCTCGCCGCCGGTCCGTCAGTTGCCGCGCGCGCTGCGCGACCACCCCGCCTCGCGCCGGGGTCGCGTGGTCGTGGTGTTGATCGTTGCGGTGTTGTTGCTGGTTTTCGTAGCCGCGGGCGCGCTCTACCTGTTGCGGTCCTCGGGCAACCGCGCCGCCATCGCGCCGACGACCCCGCCGATGCAGTTCACCGCGGGCAGCGCTCAGGCGGGCATCACCTCGGGCTGCCCGACCGAGCGCGCCGACCGGCTGATCCGCAGCGCGGCGCCGGGCAGCACGGCCAGCGGCCCGGACGTGGTGCTGGCCTTCCAGTACGCCTACTACGTGGAGCGATCCGGCGAGCGGGCGCGGGCATTCGTCGCGCCGGACGCGAACATCTCCGCCGCCCCGACGATCCAGCGCGGGATCGACAGCGTGCCCGAGGGCACCACGCATTGCGTGCGCATCGTCACGGTGGCCGACAACATGTATTCGGTAGAGGTCACCGAGTATCGGCCGGGCGGAGCGCCGGCCACGTACAACAAGCAGACGGTCACCACCGCGGTGATCGGCGGCCGCACCCTGATCATGGGTATCGCGGCCGGATGAAGGAGAGCTGAGAACGATGGGAGAGGACTGGAGCCGCTGGCTCGACGAGGCGCCCGAGGAGGGCGCCACGCAGGGTCGTCAGGCGCGTGCGAAGGCTCCGGTGGTGCGGTTGCGGCGCGGCAAGCGGGGTGACGGCGAGGAGGACACCGGCTCCACACAGCGGCCGATTCTGGTGGTCGGCGGGTGCGGTGGCGCGGGAACCACCACGACCGCACTGGGCATCGCGGGCGAATTGGGTTCGGCCGGAACGTCGACCGTCGCGGTGGACGCCACCGCAGCGGGCAGCGATCTCGCGCTGCGCGGCGCCGACGAACACCTGCACCCGATCAGTCTGCAATCGTGGCTGTACGGGCGCGGTGACGACGAACCGGCCCCGCTGAAGGAATGTCTGTCCCGTGCCACCTCCGGCATCGGCCTGCTGTGGCGCGACGACGCCCCGCTGCGCCGCCGTGCGACCTATCTGACGGTCGCCCGCGCGGTGGAGGACGCGGGCTTCACCGCGGTCTACGACGGGGGCAGCGCGATCGCAGGACGCCAGCTGCGTCCACTGCTGGACGACGCGGATGTCGCTCTGGTGCTTGCCATTCCGGCGCGCCCGGACGCCGCGAACCGGCTGCGCGTCGCCCTGGAATGGCTCGACGACCAGTTCGGCGATTCGGCCGAGGGACAGGGCGACGGCATCGTCGGCGACACCACCATCGTGGTCTCGCACCAGCAGCCCGGCGGCGATTCGCGGGTTGCCGACCATTTGCGTGAACACCTGGCCGGTTGGGTTCGCGACATCAGGGAGATTCCCTACGACCCGCACCTCGCCCGCGGCGAACTCGTCCGGCACAGCGCGCTGGCCGCCGAGACGCGGCGTGCGTACGGGGTGCTGTTGTCGGGGGTGGCATCATGACCGCCGCCATGAAACTTCGCCGGAAACTCGATCCGCAGCCCGCTGGCGTCGTCGCGCCGCCCGAGTCCCGTCGCGCCCCGGTCTGGGACCGTCCGGTACCCGGTGTCGGACGCGCGCCGCTGGTCTGGCTGCTGGGTGTGCACGGCGGAGCCGGAGCCACTACCCTCGCGCATGTGCTTGCGCCGGCGGCGGATTCGAGCCGCCGCTGGCCCGGCGTCTTCGAGCGTGAATCCCCCTTTGTCGTGTTGGTGGCCAGAGAGACGATCGCCGGGTTGACCCGCGCGCACGATCTGCTGCGCCAGCACCACTTCGGCTTCGGCGGCCCTTCCGAGGTGCTCGGCCTGATCACCGTGGCCGCGCGCCCGGGCAGGATGCCCGCCGAGATCCGGCGCTACCGCGACGTGGTCGGCTCGCTGGCCGGTCCGCTGTGGCAGGTGCCGTGGTACGAGGAGTGGACCCTGGTCGAGCCGGAGCAGTTGCCGGTGTGGACGCCGGGCGATCCGATGCCGGAGAAGAAACGCAAGATCGATCCGCTGGCCGAGGTCCCGCTCGAGGTGCGCGAGCTGGGCGTCGACATCGTCTCCGTGGTGCGTGAGAAGCTTGACAGCACTGCGGGTTTCGACGAGGGGGAGGAATCGTGACGGAGACCGGCGCGCGCAGCAATTTCGAGAAAGGCATCCGATGAGCATGTTCCTCCTCGCCGTGCAGGACACGTACGGCACCGTGCTGGCCCAGGTGGGCAATCCGACGCCGGAGGCGCCGCCGGGATCGGAGAAGATCTTGCAGATGGTGCGCTACCTGACCTGGTTCGTGCTGCTGTCCGGTGTCTGCGGAATCATCTACGCCGGTGGCAGATTCGCCTGGGAGAAGTGGACCGGCGGTGGGCTCGAGTCTCCGAAGATGGTGGCGGGCGCGATGATCGGCGGCGTGGTCGCCACCAGTGCGGGCACCATCATGAACGCCGTCATCGGGACCTAGGACGAGCATGTCCACCGCGCGTATGTCGGCGGAGCTGCTCGCCTACAAGCAGATGCCCTCCGAGGTGCTCGAACCGCTGATGCAGCTGCTGAACTGGCTGCTCTGGTTCGTGCTGCTGGTGTGCCTGGCCTGGATGATCCTGTCCGCGGGGAGGCTGTGGATCGCCTTCCGCAGCGATCTGGCCGTCAACGACGCCACCCACGGCGTGGTGATGAGCCTGATCGGCGCGACGGTCGCCAGTACGGCCTCGGGGATCGCGTTGGCGTTCCTGCCGACGTGAGCCGCGGGACCCTGATGGAGACGGTTCGGACATGAACTGCACAGCGACGCGGTCGCATTCGGTGGCGCACTCGCAGCACGGCGCGGGGCGTCGGGGTCGCGCGGCCGGAATGGTCGGCGCGGTGTTGCTGGCGGCGGCCGTCGGCTGCGGCGGCGCGGACGAAGCCGCGGGCCCGGATCTCGCCGCGCGGCCGAGTGGGTTGCGATGGGAGCCCTATCAGGGCGTGGCGCTGCCGCGCACCGACCAGGGACCCGCGTCCGTCGCCGACGGCGCCGCAACGGGTTTCGAGCAATCGCCGCCCGGCGCCGCGGTCGCGGCCATCACCCACACCGTGCGCCTTTCGGTGGCCGCCGACAACCAGTGGTCGAAGGTGATCGCCGCCGAGGTGGTGCCGGGAGTCGCTCGGGACGAGTGGGCGGTGAGCCGGGTGCAGTTGTCCATCACCGGTCCCGCCGATCCCGAGTACGCCCCGCGCCTGCTCGGGTACAAGATCACCGACTACACCGAGCAGCGCAGCGCCGTCGATGTGTACACCGAGTACTCGGACGGCTCGAAAGCCGTGAACCACACCGTCGTCGAGTGGTTCGCCGAAGACTGGAGATTACGACTGCCCGAGCCCGAATCGACCGCACGCCCTGTCGAGGCGATCGACGTATTACCCACCGACATCGTGACATTGGAGGCGCAGAAGTGAGCGAGCGGGATTCTTACGCGCGCGATCGCGTCTCCTTCGGCGCGATCGCGTCCGCGGCGCTGCTTGCGCTCATCGTGATCGTCGGCACCGTGGTGTATCTCACGCGCGACGACGAGGCCACCGGCAGCAACGAGGCCGAGTTCGCCGCGACGACCGGAGAGGGTTTCGCGAGCCCGGAGGTCGACCTGTTCGGCAGGCGCGTGGATATTCCGAACAACCCTGCGGGGCAACCGCTTCCGCAGGATCCGACGCACCAGCGCAAGCCGTCCGACCCGGACTGGCTGACCGCATCGCCCGAGGGCACCGTCGCCCCGCGCGGCTGGCAGCGGGTGTACGGCGCGTCCGTGCCGTTCTCCACCTCCGACGGGCCGACCCGCATCGAGGACGGGCTCGCCGTCGGCTACGCGCACACCCCGCAGGGCGCGGCGCTGGCGGCCGCGCAGATCACCTACCGGATCAACGCCCGCCCCGCCGACCGTGACCTCTACGTGCGGCAGGTGCGCGTCTCGGCACAGCAGATCGCCGCCTACGACCGAGCGCTCGACGAGAACCGGCTGCCGAAACAGCAGCCGGAGAAGGTGACTCGCTACTTCGTCGCCCCCGACGCGTTCAAGGTGGAGAACTATGCCGACGACCTGGCTATCGTCCGGTTCGCCTCGCGCGGGCCCGTCGTCGACGGCAAGCAGCTGTGGGCGGCGCTGCGCCTGGTCATGGTGTGGGACGCGGGCGACTGGCGGCTCAAGCCCGCGACCAGCAACGGCGCGCAGACCGAGTACATCGAATCGCTCGAGGGGTGGACGAAATGGTGACCGGCGGCCCGGGATCCGTCCGTGAGCGCCCGCCGCTCGCGCTGCTCGGCGTCGGCGCGGGGCTGGCGGTGGCGATCGCCGTCGGCGTGACGGTGACGGCGACCAGGGACGGCGGCACGGCCGCCGACTCGACGGTGACGGGCTCCGCCTCTCAGCACGCCCCCGGCGCCGGTGCGGCAGGCCTCGTCGGCTTCGCGGGACGGGAGACCGACCTCTTCGGCAGGCCGGTGGACATCCCAGCGAACCCGGCGGGCGTTGCACTGGAACAGGTTGCGAGCCTGCCGACGCGGCCCGGCCAGCCGGACTGGCTCACCGCCGCTCCCGCGCCCGCCGAGGGTGAAGGCATCTGGCAGAAGCTGTTCGGCGGTCCGGTCGTGCGCTTCTCCGGCTCGGACGGCCCGGCGCGCATCGAGGGCAACGCCGCCGTCGGTTTCGCGCACACCCCGCGGGGCGCGGCACTGGCGGCCGAACAGATCTACTGGCGCACCAACGCCAATCCGCGCGATCGGGACCTGCTGCTGCGGCTGGTCGAAGTGACTCCGCACTACCTGGCGGAGTACGACCGGCTGGTCGCGAGCGGCAAGGTCTCCGAGCGGATTCCGGAGAAGCTCAGACCCCTGCTGTTCGCGTCGGACGCGTTCCGGATCGAAAGCTACGCAGACGATTCCGCGATCGTCCAGTTCGCGAGAAAGGCCCGGGAAACAATTGATGGCCAACCAACATGGGTGGGCATGCGCCTTGCGATCGTCTGGCGCGACGGCGATTGGAAGCTCAGACCGGTGACCGGCGAGCAGCAAGTCCAGATCGAGTCCCTGCGGAGCATCGAGGGGTGGACACGATGGTGAAAAAACTAGTGACGATCCTCGCGGTCATCTTCACCGTGATGATCGCGACGCCGACGGTGGCCTACGGCCAGACCTACGGCTTCGACGAGACCTGTAACGAGATCCACGACACCCTCGACGGTGTCGGCCTGCCCGGCATCTCGCTCGGCGACGCCGCGTCCGCGGTGTGCAAGGCGGGCAACGCCGCCTCGCATCCCGGCGACGCCGCGACGGCCGTCAAGGACAAGGCGTGGGACTCCACCTTCGGCAAGGTGGTCGATTCGCTCATGAACGGCCTCGGTGAGGCCATCATCCTGGCGCTCACGTTCTGGATGAAGGTGCCGAACGAAGCCGCGAGCGACAACGGGTCACTGTTCACCAGAATCAACGACTACACCTATCAGATCCAGATATTGCTGCTCATCGCCTCGGTCATCCTGTCGGGCGCGAGACTGGCCGAAGCCAGGCGCGGCGCGGCGGTCAGCGAGGCGGCCGAATCGTTCCGCATGTTCGCCAGGGTGGTGTTCAGCTCCTGGATGCTCGGCGCCATCATCGTGGCGGGCACCCAGGCCTCGGATCGCTTCGCCGAGTGGATCATCAACGACTCGACCAACGGCAATGCCAAGGACCTGGCCGAGTTGATGGTGAAAACCAGTAAGCTGCAAGCCTTCTCACCGGGTCTGGTGCTGATCATCGCGATCGTCGGCCTGCTCGGCGCGCTCGCGCAGATCGTGTTCGCCATCGTCAGGCAAGGTCTGCTGATCATCGCGGCAGGCGTGCTGCCGCTGGCGGCCGCCGCGTCGGGCATGAACATCGGCAAGTCGTCGTATCAGAAGCTGATCGGCTGGATCATCGCCTTCATGCTGTTCAAACCGGTGGCGGCGATCGTCTACATGATCGCGTTCACCACCGCGGGCCACGTCGACGGGCTCACCTCGACCGGCGGTCTGCCGGAAGGTGAAGAGGCACAGCGCATGCTGGTCGCGATCGTGCTGCTGTGCAGCGTGGCGTTCGTGCTGCCCGCGCTCATGCGCCTGGTCACCCCGGCCGTCGCGATCGTCGGCTCCGGCGGCTCGGGTCTGGCCTGGACCGGCGGCGCCGTGGTCGGCGCGCTGGCGCTGGGCGCGATGGGCACCAAGGCGGTCGGCGTCAAGGCCGCGGCGTCCCCCGGCTCGGCGGGCTACGTCAGCGGCAGCGGATCGGGACCGCGCCCGCCGGGCGGCGCGGGCGGCGGACGCGGCGGCGGCGCTCCACGTCCGACGCCCCCGCGCGGCGGCGGAGGCGGCGGCGGAGCGGCGGGACAACCACCGCGCGCCTCCGGACCGCAGGGCTCGGCCGGAGTACCGTCCGGGGCAGCGCGGGCGGCAGGCCGTATCGGCGCGGCGAGAGCCGCGGCGGGCAGTATGCGCAACGCCGACGATTCCATGGGTGATGTCGCAGGCGATCGTTGGGCGAACCGCTCGCCCGACCTCGGGAGGAGCACCATTCCGCGATGACGATGACCGAACCCTACGAGCGCCGTTCCTACGGCCTGTGGCAGAAGCCGCGCAGCGCAGGTCTTTTCGGCCTGCGCTGGGAAGAGACCGTGATCGGCTTCGTGGTCGTGATCACGGCGCTGATCTGCGCGATGGTCGGCGGCTTCCAATGGGGTCTCATCGTCGGCGGCGCCGGCGTGGCGGTGATGGTTCCACTGGTGTGGCGGACGGGGGGCCGCTCCGGCTATGAGACGGGATTGATGATGTTCAACTGGATGCGCTCGCGGAACAACGGCGAACACGTGTACCGGGGCGGACGGTTCTCCCGCATCCCCGGCGGCGTCACCCGGCTGCCGGGCCTGCTGGCGCCCTCGAAGCTGTACGAGGGCATCGACGCGGGCGGCTACAGCTTCGGCATGATCCACCTCCCGCAGTTCGCGCAGTACACCGTGGTGCTGCGGGCCTGGCCGCAGGGCCACGAGGCGGTGGACCAGCCGGTCATCGATCGGTGGGTCTCGGCGTGGGGCACCTTCTTGGCCTCGGTGGGTCAGACCAGCGACATCGTGGCCGTGGTTCCGGTGATCGACACCGTCCCGGAGACCGGAAACCGTTTGCTCACCGAGGTTTCCACCATCACCCGCCCCGAAGCGCCGGAACTGGCCCAGCAAGTGATGTACGAGCTGGCCACCGAGCTGCCGCAGGAGCGGGTGCAGCTGCTGCCGCGCGTCGCCATCACGTTCAAGGCCACCACCGCGGAGCGCCGCAAGAACCCGGCCGAGGAGGCCGTCGAGATCGGTCGGCGGCTGCCCGGCATCTGCGCGGCGCTGGCCGAGGCGGGCGTGCGCGCCCAGCCGATGTCGGCCGACGAGGTGATCGCCTTCATCCGGCGCAGCTACGACCCGGCCTCGCAGGCCGATCTCGAGGTCGCCGCCTCCGAACCCGAAGGGCACGGGCTGGATTGGGCCGACGCGGGACCGGTCTCGTACGACGAGAAGTGGGACCATTTCATGCACGACGGCGGCCGCTCGGTGACCTGGGAGATGGACGCCGCCCCCGAGGGCGCGGTGGACGAGCGGGTGCTGCAGCGCCTGCTCGCGCCCAATCCCGAAGTGCCGCGCAAGCGTATCGCCATCGTGTACCGGCCGCACTCGGCCGCCGACGCCGCCGAGATCGTCGACGACGACTTCAAGAACGCGCTGGTGGCCCAGCAGAGCGAACGCGGCGTCGTCTCGGCCGCCGCGACCCTGCGGGTGGGCGCCACCCAGCAGGCCCGTGAGGAACAGGCAAGGGGTCACGGTGTGACCCGCTTCGGGGCGCTGGTGACCATCACCGAGCCACTGCGCGGCGATCTGCCGCGCATCGAAGCCATTACGCGCGACCTGTCCACCCAGGCGCGCTTGAAGATCCGGCGGTGCTACCGCTACCAGGCGGCGGCCTTCGCGGCGTCGCTCGGGTGCGGGGTGATCCTGCCGGAGCACGCGACGATTCCGAAGGCATTGGCGGGGTGAGCGATCCATGGCAGGTGACCACGAGCCACCCGTACGGGAGCGAGACGAGGCGGCGCGGCGCGTGAGGCGCGAGGACGTCGAACGCGAGGAATGGGGTCGTCCGGCGGGCGAGGGCAGGACGCATCGCCCGCCCGCCGAGGGCGCGCGTCCCCGTGGCGGGCAGCGCGGCGGCGTCGAGGAGATGCCCGAGCGCGGGCGGCGTCCGGTCCGGGATTCGGGGCGGGCGAGCGGCGACGAGCGGACCATGCACGGGGAGTTGTCCGATCGGGAGCGGAGGGCGTCCCGGGACGCGGCCGAGCGGCGCGGGCGTCCCGGTCGCGCCGACGGTGTCCGTGCCGATCGGGCACACGCCGACCGGCCGCCGGTCGACCGGGCGCGCGCCGAACAGGCACGGGCCGAGCGAGCCGCCGCCGAACGCGGCCGCGGCAACGGCGCACGGCCGCAGCGGCCCGCCGAACGTCCGATGCGCGGCGACCGGCCGGTCCGCTCCGACAACGGCCGCGGCGGGCGCGTCCCGCCGCGCCCCGCGAAGATCGACTACACCGCGGACCGCGCCATGGGCGCCCCGCGCATGGACAAGGCCGCCCAGCGCGCGAAGGCCAAGGCGGACAGGCGCAAACAGTCCGGCCCGCCGCTGCTCGACGACTCGACGCGGGCGCGGCTGGAGGCGATCAGCCGGGAGGGCTCCGGCCTGCGCGCGGCGTGGGCGACCTTCCGCATCCGTACCGACGACATCCGCCGCCGTAACTACGCCGCGCGCGCCGAGCAGACCATCGAGGACGGATTCGACCGCAGCACAGCCCAACTCACCGACCGCGGCTACGCGGGACCTGGCGGCGGCCGGATGAACGTGGTGGGTCGTCCCGTCGAATACCGCGCGACGACGGCCCAGGTGGCCGGCCTGTGGCCGTGGTCGGTCGGGGCGGGCGCGCCGCTGATCGGCACGCCGCTCGGCTCGCACCTGCACACCGGCGCACCGGTCTGCTTCGACCCGATGAACTGGTTCATGCGTGGCAGCTTCATCACCGCGCCGAGCCTGTTCGTGCTCGGCCTCAACGGTTTCGGCAAGTCCTCGCTGGTGCGCCGGATCGTGCTCGGCGGCATCGCGCAGGGCATCACGCCGCTGGTGCTGGCCGATGTGAAGCCCGACTACCGCAAGCTGGTGGAACTGGTCGGCGGCCAGGTCATCGACCTCGGCTACGGCCACGGCAAGCTGAACCCCTTGGCGGCAGGCGTGCTCGGTTCGGTGGTTCCACAGCTGGAGGAGTTCCCCGCGCTGCAAGTCCAAGTGCTGCAGGACATGCGGGCCAGGCAGGTCACGCTGATCGCGGGTCTGGTCGAGCTGGTGCGTGGCGCGCGGGTGCGCGACTACGAGGAGACGCTCATCTCGACCGCGCTGCGCATCCTCTTCCAGCCGGGCAGCGGCTACACCCCGGACCAGCCGCCGATCATGGAGAACCTACTGGAGGTGATCCAGGCGGGCGGCGAGGAACTCCAGCTCGACGCGGGCGCCGACGATCCCGCCGAATACCAGGTCGCGATCAAGGGCCTGCGCCGTTCGCTGCGCGCGCTCACGCAGGGCCCGTTCGGCGCGGTCTTCAACGGCCAGACCTCGGTGCCGATCGACACCGAGGCGGTCGCCGTCTGCATCGATGTCTCGCACATCCCTACCGGCGACAAGAAGTTGAAAGCCGCTGTGATGCTTGCCTGCTGGGCCGACGGCTTCGCCTCGGTGGAGGCCGCGCACGTGCTGGCCGACGCGGGCCTCGGCCCGCAGCGGTACTTCCAGGTGGTGATGGACGAGCTGTGGCAGGTGCTCGGGCTCGGCGACTTCATGGTCGACCGCGTCGACGAGCTGACCCGTCTGCAGCGCGGCCTGGCCACCGCGCTGATCATGATCAGCCACACCATCAAGGACCTGCAGGCGCTCGGCTCCGAAGCCGCGATCGCCAAGGCGCTCGGCTTCCTGGAACGCGCGCGCGCCAAGATCTTCGGTGCGCTGCCCGCCGAGGAGGTCAAGCGGCTCGACAGCACGGTTCCGTTCACCTCCGCCGAGGAGGACATGGTGACCGGATGGTCGGCGCCGCAAGCGCTCACCGGCGAGGCGCTGAAACCGGGGCAGCAGCGTCCGTCCCCGCCGGGCACGGGTAAATTCCTGCTGAAGATCGGTGAGGACCGGCGTCCCGGTATTCCATTCCACATGGAATTCACGTTGTCGGAGAAGGAAAGCGGGATCCACGACACGAACCAGCGGTTCAGTGAATTCACCGGCGGCCCGGACAACGAATCCACCGCGCGCGGTGGTGAATCCCCGAACGGGAGCGCGGCATGAGATACCGTCCAGGACGCGGAGCAACAAGGATCGGCCGAGCGCCTGGACGGGCGGTGTTGTTCGGCGGAAGGAGTGCCGCATGATGCCGCATCGTGCGTATCGCAGAGTGTCGCCGGAAGTGCGCAAGGCCGCCGTCGAGCAGGTCGTCGCGCTGACCGGCAGACTACGCAGTGAATCCGAGGCGTGCCGGGTGGTCGCCGAACAGATAGGCGTGCATACCAATTCGGTGCGCAATTGGGTGCGCGCCGCGGAAGGCTCCGGCCTGGAACGCATGGACGCGATCGCGCTGCGCCGCAAAGTGGCGCTGCTGCAACAACAATTGGCGGCCGCCGCCGAAATGAACCGCACCCTAGCCGACACACTCAACGAAGCCAGACGCCACACGTGACGATTTCCCCCGAGCCGCATTCGACCATCGGCGCCCCGCCGCCGCCCCGTGTGAGGGCGTGGTGAGCGCCCGCGGCGTCTTGTGGACCGCTCTCGGCGCGGTGGTCGGACTGATCGCCCTGGTACTCGTCGTGGTCCTGCCCGCCGTCGAGGATCCGTGCGAGGACGCCACGGTGCTCGGTCCTTCGCAGACCGCGCTGCCGCCGCTCGGCGGCTACGCCCCTGGCGACCGGCCCGCTGCCGCGGCCTCGGGCGAACCCACTGCCTCCCAGGCGAATCCGAGCGTCACGGGCACCCCCTCGCTGGCCGCGGGCATCGGGCCCATCCGCCGCACCCTGCCGATGGCGGTCGGCACCTTCACGATCTCGGACGTCTTCGGCTCACGCAACGGCGGGCACCGAGGCGTCGACATGGCGGCGAGCGACGGCACCCCGATCTTCTCGGTGGCCGACGGCCGGGTGGTGGCGGCCGGACCGGCCTCGGGCTTCGGCAATTGGATCGTCGTCGACTCGGTCGACGTCAACGGCCGGTCGTATTCGGCTGTCTACGGGCACATGTGGGACCACGGCGTGCTGGTGCGGGTGGGGGAGACGGTGCGCGCGGGCCAGCAGATCGGCGCCGTCGGTTCGGCGGGCGAATCCAGCGGCCCGCACCTGCATCTCGAGATCGTCCCCGGCGGGCGCTTCACCGGCGGCCGTCAGATCGATCCGCTGCCCTGGCTGGACGGCGCGCCGACCCCGGATCTCGGTGGGGCGCAGTGGTACTCGTCCGATCCGCGTTGTCAGCGCGGTTTCGGCAGCGCGGGCGGCGCGCTGGCCGCGGGCAAGGTGCCGCCGGAACTCGAGATCTGGTACCGCCGCGCGGGTTCGCTGTGCCCGCAGATCACCTCGTCCCTGCTGGCCGCGCAGGGCAGGCAGGAGTCCGGATTCCGCAGGGGCGCCACGTCGCCCGCGGGCGCGCAGGGCCTGGCGCAGTTCCTTCCGGGCACCGCGGCCGCCACCAATCCCGACGACGGCAGGCCATACGTCATCGACGCCGACGGCAACGGTGTGGCGAGCGTGTGGGACGACGGCGACGCGATCATCGGGCAGGGCCGCTACATGTGCGCCATCGCCCGCAAGGTCACCCAGTGGGTGTCCGAGGGGCGCGTCCAAGGGGATGTCACCGCGCTGACGCTGGCCGCCTACAACGCGGGCGAGGGCGCGGTGCTCGCCTCCGGCGGCATGCCGAATCAGTATGCGGCGCACTACTCCGAGACCCGGCCGTACGTGGCCAACATCCTCGCGATGGAACCGCAATATCGCGCCCCGGGCTCGACGGGTCGCTTCAGCCCGCAGGAGGGCAGCGGCGGCGCACAGATCCTGGAGGCCGCGCACGACTGGCTCGGCACCCCGTACATCTGGGGCGGCGGCGGGCCGCAGGGCCCCAGCGGCGGCGGCATGGACGGCCCCGGCCTGACCGCGGCCGCGGTGTTCGCGGCCTCCTCGGGAGCGGTGACGTTGCCGCGCACGGCCGAACAGCAGTGGGAGGCAGGCTTCGAGGTGCCGATGAGCAAGGCGCAGCCGGGCGACCTGGTGTTCAGTTCCTTCGGCCCGCGCGGGCCCGCGGAGGTGGGAATCTATGCCGGTGATGGACGCATGATCCAGTCCGTGCCCGGTTCGGACACGCGGTCGGGCGGCGGCGTCAGCGAGGTCGCGGTGCCCGGCGACGCACGGCTGCGGAGGGTACTGTGAGCGAACACGCGCAGGCGCGAGTTCTGATCGGACCACCACCGTGTCGGTCCGGGCGGTTAGCCTTGAAAGACAGAGCAACTGCACGCGCGAAACTGGTGGTGATGCTGGTGATGAGCGTGGCGATGACGATCGCGGCCTGCGGGCGCGACGATACCGGCGAATCGGGTTCCGGTGCGCCGCAGCCCGCCACGTCGACCACCAGGCTGCTCGAACAGGTCCCCGCCCCCGATCCGGTGACGCCGGACGGCGTCGCGGTGACGGCGCTGCGGGAGATCTACACCTGGCGACCCGCGGGCGAGGGACCGGGCGACTCCCTGGTCCGGGCCCGGAAGTGGCTCGGCCCCAGCCTGATCCGGATGCTGGAAGGCTCGCCGTCGATCACCGAGACACCCAAGCCCTCATTGCAGTGGGCGGACTGGGCCAAGGCGAACGCCACCGTCGAGGCGTTCACCTTCGCCTCGGGCGACCGGCCGCCACCCGGTCCGGATCCGGACGTCGCACAATTCAAGATCGGCATCGAACAGACCGTCGTCTACCCGAACGGGCGCAAGGAACCGCTGCCGCCCGCGACGGTGATCGCCACCGTGGTGCGCACGCCCGACGGCTGGCGGCTCGACGCGTTCCGCTGACCGCACGCTTTCCACCGCACGGCGATTCGAGGAGGCAGACATGGCAAAAAAGAAGAAGGTGACGGATCCGGCGATACCCGGACCCGATCTCGGCCTGATATCGGTCTACGCCGGTGCCGTGGTGATCGGAACGCTCTTGGTGGCTCTGCATCTCGGCAATCAGATGGCGGCCGAGCCGCAGGATCTGCCGGTGAATCCGATCGAGATCGTCGCCGGGATAGCGCGCGGAAAGTACACCTGGCCGACCGGCGCCACGGTGATCCTGCTGCTCGTGGTGCTGTGCGCCGTCGCCTACCTGGTGGTGCGCCAGCAGACGACCAAGCGCAAGTCCAAAGGCGCGCTGCCGGTGGACGAGAAGGCCCAGCACATGGGATCGGGCGGCGCGATCCGCGCGCTCACCGAGGCAGGCGTGCGGGAGAAGGCCGAACAGCTCGGGATGAACCTCGGCTACGACGACGCGCCGGGCGTGCCGATCGGCGTCGGCGTCGCCGACGGCGCCATGCTGTACGGCTCCTACGAGGATCTGCACCTGGACATCTGGGGTCCGCGCCAGGGCAAGTCGACCTCACGGGTGATCCCGGCGATCCTGTCCGCGATCGGCCCGGTGCTCTCCACCTCGAACAAGCGCGACGTCGTCGACGCGACCCGCGACGTGCGAGAGTCCAAGGGCAGCCCCACGTTCGTGTTCGATCCGCAGGGCGTGGCCGACGAGAGCCCGAGCTGGTACTGGAATCCGCTGGATTGGGTCGACGCCGGGCACGAGGGCTGCGAGATGCGCGCGCAGCGGCTGGCCGGGCACTTCGCCGACGCCGACAACGGCACCGAGTCCAAGTCCGACGAGTTCTTCGACCCCGAGGCCGAGGATCTGCTCGCCGCGCTGTTCCTCGCCGCGGCGGTCGGCCAGCGGCCGATCGTGCAGGTCTGGGACTGGGTCACCAACCCGGTCGACACCGAGCCGATCGAGCTGCTGCGCAACGCTCGCCACCACTACATGGCATCGGGCCTCGCGATGCAGTACAACGCCGACCCCCGCACCCGAAGCGGCATCTTCGGCACCGCCAAGAAGATGGTGCGCTGCCTGCAGCTGTCGAACGTGCACGACTGGATCCTGCCCGGCGCCGACCCGGGCAGCGGCCAGCCACGCAGGCAGTTCGACGAACTCGAGTTCATCGAGCGCAACGGCACGCTGTACTGCCTGTCGCTCGAGGGCCGCGGCTCGGCCGCACCGCTGGTGAGTGCGCTGACCGAGGCCGTCATCGACGTGGCCATGCGCAAGGCGTCCCGTTCGCGCGGCGGCCGCCTGCCCATCCCGCTGCTCGCCGTCCTCGACGAGGCAGCCAACGTGGTGCGCTGGAAGGATCTGCCCAAGCAGTACAGCCACTTCGGTTCGCGCGGCATCGTCGTGATGACGGTGCTGCAGTCCTGGGCCCAAGGCGCGCGCTGCTGGGGCGACGCGGGCATGCTCGCGCTGTGGTCGGCGGCCAACATCAAGGTACTCGGCAGCGGCGTGGATGACATGAACTTCCTGCGCGACCGCTCCGAGGCGATCGGCGATTACGATTCGATCTCGGGTTCGGTCTCGGAATCCAAAGGCAGCAAGAGTTATTCGCGATCGCTGGGTTCGTCGAGGACGTTCAACGTCAACGCGCTCGCCACGCTGCCGCGCGGCCGCGCGATCGTGTTCACCTCGGGTCAGCCCGCGGTGCTGATCCGCACGGTCCCCTGGTGGGAGGGCGAGTACGCTTCGGACGTGAAGAAGTCGATCGCGCAGCACGATCCGCAACGCAAGACCCAGATCACCGACCTGATCGGCTCGCCCTCGCTGACCAAGGTCACTCCGCCACCCGAGTCCGGGCAAGTCGAGGAGGTTCGGCCTCTGTGAGCGAGCGAACCATGAGCACAGTACCGCTCGGCGCGACGGAGCCGAGCGCCAGCGAGGTGGAGGCGTGAGTGAGCGGAGCGAGCGAACCATGAGCACAGTACCGCTCGGCACGACGGAGCCGAGCGCCAGCGAGGTGGAGGCGTGAGTGAGCGGAGCGAGCGAACCATGAGCACAGCACCGCTCGGCACGACGGAGCCGAGCGCCAGCGAGGTGGAGGCGTGAGTGAGCGGAGCGAGCGAACCATGAGCACAGCACCGCTCGGCACGACGGAGCCGAGCGCCAGCGAGGTGGAGTCGTGACCGAACAGCAGCAGCAGATGATCTACACCAATGTCGTCGAATTCGTCGAGAACTACTTGAGTCTGGTGTATCGGCGGCAGGTGACCGACATCAGTGAGACGGTGTGGTGCCCCGAGTGGTGGAAGCACGCCGAGGCGGTCGCGCGACTCGACGCGCTGTGGCGTGCCTGGGAGCACTACCGGCTGGAACCGAGCACCGGGCTGAGCATCTGGTTCCTCGACCACGCCGATCCGCACATGACCAAGCTGTTCGACCCGCGCGGGCCGTTCAAGTACTGCAGTGTGCGCAACGGGCACAAGGACATGCTGAGCCCGCTGCCGTTGAAGTCTCCCGCGCAGGGGATGTTCGGCGATCCGACGGTCGGCGATTTCCGGGTGTAGCGGACATCAGAACGCCCGCTGAATTCAGCGGGCGCTCTTGGTGTTTCAGGTTTTCCGCGCGGTCACTGCCTGGCGCGTTCGAGGCCGCGGGCCTCGGGCTCCCTGCCGCGGGACGCGACGGAGCGGTTCTCTTCGAGGCGGGCTCGGACGGCCTCTTCCGGCGGCTGCCCCTGGCCTACTTCGATGAGCATGCGGACCGCCGCCAATTCCGGTGCGACGCCGATCCGCGAGAGATGGGCCGCGATCGCCATCCGCCGTTCGGCCGAATCGTACCGAACGACCGGTTGTTTCGCGGCGGACGCGGTGGCCGCCATGCGGGTGGCTTCGGCTTGCGCGGAGAAACGATCCTTCTCCAGTGAAATGCCTTTGGCCGGAGCCGCTTTCTCCACCATGCGCGCGAGCTCGAGGTTGCGCGGATCCTTGGCCTTGGAGTCGCGAGCCTCCCGAATCTGGAGCTCGCGAGCCTCTTTCATGCGGGCCTCGGTGATCTTGGCGCGCGCCTCGGCTTCCTTCTGACCACGCTCACGGGTGCGCAGTGCGACCAGGGTCGCCAGCTGCAACATACTCTTTATCATGGCCGCGGTTTCCCGGCCGATGTCGTCCAGTTCCTCGGACATGGCTGCTCCCCGATGCTGCAGTGATCACTATGGATGATTGTGGTGCTTCGTCACGGACACCGCCACGCGAACTGTAGTTCGTCGGCCGGCGCCCCGCCTGCAAACGTGCACACCAGGAGGTCTCGTTTCGTCGCGTTCCCTCGTGGCTGGGGATCGCCCGTTAGGGATGGCTACGCTACGCGAACTCCATGTTTCGAGATTACCCGAGAAACGCGTGGCACAACCGTACGGACGTGCCGGTAACAGCATATATCGCACAATTACGACACGCACCGAGAAGCGCCGGACGATCTTCGGCACATGCGCTGCGGCGTCGGATATTTAGGCTCGCCTACCCTGAGTTGCCGTAGTCCATAGACTTCGGGCCCGGTCGCCGATCGCGGCGCCGGGCCCGAAGAAGTTGCCGGGGATTCAGTCCAGGCGAACCGACTGGATGGTCACCGGCGAGGTCGGCTTGCCGTCGCCGGGGCCGTTGGAATTGTCCTGTCCGGCCTGCGCGATCTTGTCCAGGGTGGCCATGCTGTTCTCGTCCACCGTGCCGAAAATGGTGTACTGCGGCGGCAGTTGCGAGTCGCCGTAGACGACGAAGAACTGGCTGCCGTTGGTGCCCGGGCCTGCGTTGGCCATGGCGAGCGTGCCGCGCTTGTAGTCGATCGGCATCTGCGAGGCGGGGTCGCCCTGCGCGTACTGATCGGTCGGGTACTCGTTGTCGAATTCGTAACCGGGACCGCCCATTCCGGTGGCGGTCGGGTCACCGCACTGGAGCACCTTCAGCGTCTCGTCCGCGGTCATGCGGTGGCAGTCGGTGCCGTCGAAGTAGCCCTGGCTGGCCAGGCTCACGAAGCTGTTGACGGTGCAGGGCGATTCGGCGTTGTTCAGCGTCAGGCCGATCGGACCCTGGTTGGTGTCCACGCTCATGCTGACCTGGGCGTCGCCGCCGGTGGTCGGAATGCCGTCGGTCTTGGACGGCTTCTGCACCGGCTTGTCCGCGGGCTTGGCCCCGTCCCGGTAGGTGCAGTTGACCAGCTCGGGCTTCGCCTTCGCGGCGGGCGGCGCGGCGGAGAGCGACGCGTCCTTGGTCTCCGAGGCTGTGTTCTGGTTGTCCTCGCCCTTGGTCAGGAAGTAGACGCCGGTCACAGCCGCGATCGCGACGACCACACCGAGCACGGATCCCGCGATGGTCAGTTGCTTGCGTCGGCGCGCGCGTTCGGCCCGGTTGGCCAATTGGCGCTCGAGCTTGCGTTTGGCCGCTGCTCGTCGCTGTTCGTTGCTCGGCACTACCACGTTCCTCCCGTGTCGGCTTGCTTCCGAGGTAAGAGTGTGCCATCTCTTCCTGAGACCGCCCCGCAGTTCCTCGGACGGGTCGAAGGCTAACCGGTTGGACTTGACGGCCGGTAGTGGTGGAAACTGGACCATCGTGACCAAGACCAGCAGCTTCTCCGCCCCGAGGGGGGTACCGGACTACGTGCCACCCGGCTCCGCCGAGTTCGTCGCCGTGCGCGACGGCCTCGTCCATGCGGCCCGACTGGCCGGGTACGGGCACATCGAGCTGCCGGTGTTCGAGCAGACCCTGCTGTTCGCGCGCGGCGTCGGCGAGTCCACCGACGTGGTCAGCAAGGAGATGTGGACCTTCGCCGACCGCAACGGCGAGAGCTTCACCCTGCGCCCCGAGGGCACGGCGGGCGTGATGCGCGCCGTCATCCAGCACGGCCTGGACAAGAGCGGCCAGCTGCCGCTGAAGCTGTGCTACGCGGGGCCGTTCTTCCGCTACGAGCGCCCGCAGGCCGGTCGCTACCGGCAGTTGCAGCAGGTCGGCGTCGAGGCCATCGGCGTGGACGATCCGGCGCTGGACGCCGAGGTCATCGCCATCGCCGACGCGGGCTACCGCAGCCTCGGGCTGGACGGTTTCCGGCTGGAGATCACCTCGCTCGGCGACGAGACCTGCCGTCCGCAGTATCGGGAGCTGTTGCAGGACTTCCTGTTCGGCCTGCCGCTGGACGAGGAGACCAAGCGCAGGGCGCAGATCAATCCGCTGCGCGTGCTCGACGACAAGCGTCCCGAGGTGCGTGAGCTGACCGCCGAAGCCCCGCTGATGATCGACCACCTCTCCGAGTCCGCGAAGACGCACTTCGAGCAGGTGCTCGGTCACCTCGACGCGCTCGGGGTGCCGTACGTGCTGAACCCGCGGATGGTGCGCGGTCTGGACTACTACACCAAGACCACCTTCGAGTTCGTGCACGACCAGCTGGGCGCGCAGTCCGGCATCGGCGGCGGTGGCCGCTACGACGGCCTGATGGCCGAGCTGGGCGGTCAGCCGCTGTCCGGTATCGGGTTCGGTCTCGGTGTCGACCGCACCGTGCTCGCGCTGCAGGCCGAGGGCAAGACGGCCGCCGTGCCGTCCCGCTGCGACGTGTTCGGGGTGCCGCTGGGCGACGCGGCCAAGCAGCGCCTCGTCGTGCTGGCGGCGCAGCTGCGCGGCGCGGGCATCCGCGTCGACCTCGCCTACGGCGGGCGCGGCGTGAAGGGCGCGATGAAAGCGGCCGACCGCTCGGGCGCGAAGTTCACCGTGGTGCTCGGCGACCGCGACCTGGCCGAGAACAGCATCGCCGTGAAGGACATGGCGACCGGCGACCAGCGGCACGTGCCGCTCAGCGAGGTCGTCGGCGTCCTGCGTGAGGCGCTGATCGCCGGGCGCTGACCCACCGGCGGGGTGGGGTGCGGGGCGACATTCCGTGCCCACCCGACGCCGCGCCCCTCGGGGTCGCGCGCGGTACCGTGACTGCGCACCGCCGCTGCGGTGACCCTGCGGAGAGGTGGAGAGTGGACGCGAATCCTGGTCAGCCGGAATCGGTTCCGCCGGTCGGACTCGATCTCGTCGCCCCCGAGATGTACGCGCCGATGCTGCGGCGGCTGGCGCTGGCGGCGGCCGGCGTCGGGATCGGCGCGGCGCTGCTCTCGGCGACCGTCGTCGATTGGCCGATCGCGATCGCCATCGGTCTCGTCGTCGGGCTGCCCACCGTCGGCTACGCCGTGGCGCTGCGGCGGCGCCGCATGTGGGTGACGGGTACCACGATCCACGCCCGCCGGGTATTCGGCGAACGCAGGCTCGAGGTCGCGGCGGCCACCGGCGTGGAGATCCTGGTCTTCCCGGCGCGGCTGAGCCGCATCGTGCTGCGCGTCACCGCAGGCCCGGACGTCCAGCTCATCCCGCTCGCCATGTACACCGACGTGGGCAGCGGGCGTGAGCTGCACCTGCTCGGGCTGCGCAAGCTCGCCGACGCCCTCGCGGCGAGCCACCTGGCCGCGGCGGTCGCGGTCTCGGCGCTCTTGGTGCACCAGCTCCGCGCGGAGGCCCGCGACGCGGGCTTGGAGGAACGCCCCCTCTATCGCGCCGTCCAGCTGGCCCGCGCCAAGGACTACGTTTCCCCTGTCGTCCTCACCGACCGCGAAGTCGCCGAACTCGGCTGACCCGCGTTCCCACACCTCCCGCACACGCCCCACACAGGCCTCGTCTGTGTGGGGCGTACATGCGGCGTGTGGGGACGTGAGGCGTTGCTCACGGGTGGGTTCGGGCCGTGGTGAGCCTGAGTAGGGTTGGGCCTGAGTGTCCGTCCAACGCAAGGAGTTCCCGTGAGCACCGCCGCTCGGAACGCGCCCGTGACCGTTGCCGTGACCGGTGGAGCCGGGCAGATCGCCTACGGCCTGCTGTTCCGTATCGCGTCCGGCGCGATGCTCGGACCGGAGACGCCGGTGCGGCTGCGGCTGCTCGAGATTCCCGCCGCGGTCGCCTCGCTGGAAGGCGTGGCGATGGAGCTCGAGGACGGCGCGTTCCCGCTGCTGGAGTCCATCGACATCAGCGACGATCCGTGGGTCGGTTTCGACGGCGCCAACGTCGCGCTGCTGGTCGGCGCGCGCCCGCGCACGGCGGGCATGGAGCGGTCCGATCTGCTCGCCGCCAACGGCCCGATCTTCACCGAACAGGGCCAGGCCATCAACGCCAGCGCCGCCGACGACGTGAAGGTGCTCGTGGTGGGCAACCCGGCCAACACCAACGCCTTCATCGCCATGAGCAACGCCCCCGACGTGCCCGCCGAGCGCTTCACCGCGATGACCCGCCTCGACCACAACCGCGCCATCGCCCAGCTGGCCAAGAAGACCGGCGCGCCCGCCGCCGACATCGCCCGCGTCACGATCTGGGGCAACCACTCGGCCACCCAGTACCCCGATATCACGCACGCCACCGTCGCGGGCCGCCCCGCCCTCGACCTCGTCGACGACGCCTGGCTGCGCGAGAACTTCGTCCCCACCGTGCAGCAGCGCGGCACCGCGATCATCCAGGCCCGCGGCGCGTCCTCGGCCGCCAGCGCGGCCAGCGCCGCCATCGATCACATCCACGACTGGGTGCTCGGCACCCCCGCGGGCGACTGGACCTCCATGGCGGTCCCGTCCGACGGCTCCTACGGTGTCCCGGAGGGGCTCATCAGCTCGTTCCCGGTCACCTGCGCCGACGGCGCCTACACGATCGTCCCCGACCTCGCCCTGGACGACTTCTCCCGCACCCGCGTCACCGCGAGCGTCGGCGAACTCGAACAGGAACGTGACGCCGTCGTCGACCTGGGCTTCGCCAAGCGAGTCTGAGCAGAATCGTCTGACGGCTCCGGGTGCGGACGCCGACGCTCATTCGCCGAACAGCGCCAGCGATGCGGTGAATCCGTGCAGCGCGTTGCGGCCCGCGATGGGGCCGATCTCGCCCGCGGCGAAGAAGCCCGCGAGCGGGATGTCGCCGAGCACGTCGCTGATGGCGGCGGTGTCGTGATCCGCGATCTTGAACATCCGCCTACCGCGTCCGTTGCAGGTGAACAGCAGCGCCCCCGCGGGGCGGCCGGGGAGCTCCGCGCGCGCCTGTGCGAGTGCGGCGCGCAGATCTTTGTCGGCCTCGATCGCATCGCGGACCTGGAACTGCACGGTCGTGCCGATCTCGACTTCTTCGCCGATTTCGATCGCGCCGCTCGCCGGATCGGCGCCGAGCAGCCCGCGGATCAGGAAATCACCCTGTCCAGGGGTGGCCAGGTGCTCGTCGACGACGATGCCGATCTGCACGCCGTGCGCCACCAACTCCTGCTGATCGGGTGGCAGCGCTTCGACGATCTCGCGCAACCGATCGATCGGCGACCGCCCGCCGAGCTCGGTGATCAACGCGCCACGCGCGGCGGTGACGATGTACGGCTGTCCGATCGGGCGGCAGCCTTGCGACACGACCGGCACACTGCGCAGTCCGGGGAGCCGCACGCCGACCGCGCCCGAGGCCAGTACCTCGTGGTCGCGGAACAGCCGGCTCTCGCCGGGCCCCGCGGCGCCGCTCGCCAGCCCGCCCATCACGATGATGCCTGGCAGGTCGGTGTTCAGGTGCTCGAGCAGCGCTTCGGTCGGGAACGTGTACGGGTCGGTCAGCAACAGATGGAAGTCGTGCTCGGCCCGGTCGAAGCGGTGACCGGCGAGCAGCCCGCCGGAGGCCGTGCGGACGAAGTCCAAGTGGAACGTCTCGGCGGGTGCACCGGTGGCCAGCCACACCGCCGTCGCGGGTTCGTCCTCGAGTTCGCGCCGTCCGGCCACGACCGCGTTCGCCACGCATCCGACGAGCGCGGGCACCCGGACCGACCGATGGACACCCTCCAGCACGGCCGGAGCCGCATCCGAGTGTGCTCGCGATGCGAGGAGCACCGCGATCGAGGGTGACGCACCCGCGAGCTGATCGCGCGCATGCAGGGCCGCTTCCGCGCCGGCGTCCCGCGCGTCAGGCGCGGTGGAGAGTCCGACCGCGATCCGCACACATCCATCGTAGGGCGCGACACGTCACACGGCTGCCGCACGCCTCGCAGAGGATACCGGCGCTGCGACGCGTACGGAGACGCTGCGCGGTCAGCCGACGGTCCAGGTCTCGGGGCCGGTGAGGAGAGTTTGGAGGGAGTCGGGGGCGAGGGGGTTGCGGTCCGCGGCGGCGCTGTGCTGGGCGCGGACGGCGTCGTCGTAGGTGGGACGGGTGACGCTGCGGAAGATGCCGGTCACCACGTGGCCCAGGTCCTGGTCGGACAGACGCGAGAGGGCGTAGGCGTATTCAGGGTCGTCGGAGTAGGCGTCGTGGACGACGATGTCGGCCTCCGCGACCTCGGCGGTGCGGGCCACGCGCAGGCCGAAACCGCTTTGCACGACGGCGTATTCACCGTCGGCGCCGAAGCGCAGCGGCTGTCCGTGGTGCAGCGGGATGAGCCGCGATTCGGCGTCGCCGCGGCGCAGCACGTCGAAGGAGCCGTCGTTGAAGATCGGGCAGTCCTGCAGGATCTCGACGAAGGACGTGCCGCGGTGTTCGGCGGCGGCGCGCAGCACCTCGGTGAGCCCGGCTCGGTCGGAGTCGATGGCGCGGGCGGCGAAGCTGGCCTCGGCGCCCAGCGCCAGCGAGAGCGTGTTGAACGGGTGGTCGACCGAGCCCATGGGGGTGGACTTGGTGATCTTGCCCTGCTCCGAGGTCGGTGAGTACTGGCCCTTGGTCAGCCCGTAGATGCGGTTGTTGAACAGCAGGATGGTCATGTTCACGTTGCGGCGCAACGCGTGGATCAGATGGTTGCCGCCGATGGACAGCGCGTCACCGTCGCCGGTGACCACCCAGACCGACAGATCGGGACGCGTCACCGCCAAGCCGGTGGCGATGGCGGGCGCGCGGCCGTGGATGGAGTGGATGCCGTAGGCCTCCAGGTAGTACGGGAACCGGCTGGAGCAGCCGATCCCGGACACGAACATCAGGTTCTCCCTGCGCAATCCGAGTTCGGCCAGGAACCCGCGCACGGTGGCCAGGATGACGTAGTCGCCGCAGCCGGGGCACCAGCGCACCTCCTGATCGGAGGTGAAGTCCTTGACCTTCTGCGGTCCGTCCGCGGCGGGCACCCCGGATACGCCGGTGAGCCCGAGATCGGTTCCGACGAGTGAGGTTTCGACGATGGTCATCGGTTGCCCCCGATCCGCTCGGCCGCGGCCGGGCGCCGTGTGTCCTGCGTTCGATAGGTGGCCCGCGCGCGGGCGGCGAACGACTTGTCCTGCTCCATGTCCTCCAGGGAGCCGTCCAGCGCGGCGTCGATGACGCCGACGAGTTCCTGCGCCGAGAAGGCGGTGCCCGCGATCTTCGTCCACGGCTGCACGTCCACCAGGTACTTCGCGCGCAGCAGCATGGCCAGCTGACCGCCGTTCATCTCCGGCGCGACTACCGTCCGATAGCGGCGCAGCACCGCACCGAGGTTGGGCGGCAACGGATTCAGGTGCCGCAGGTGCGCCTGGGCGACGGGGACGCCGCGGCGGCGGGCGCGGCGGCAGGCCTCGCCGATCGGCCCGAAGGAACTGCCCCAGCCGATCAGCAGCAGCTCGGCGCGCTCGTCGGGGTCGTCGACCTCGAGCCGGGGGACGGCGATGCCGTCGATCTTGGCCTGCCGCAGCCGGACCATCAGCTCGTGATTGGCGGGGTCGTAGGAGATGTTGCCGCTGCCGTCGGCCTTCTCCAGGCCGCCGATCCGGTGCGCGCGGCCCTTGGTGCCCGGCACCGCCAACGGGCGGGCCAGGGTTTCCGGATCGCGGGCGTAGGGCTGGAATCCGGCCTCGTCATCGGCGTCCGGCTCGAACGCGGGGTCGATGGGCGCCAGGTCGGCGACGTTCGGAATCGACCACGGCTCCGAGCCGTTCGCGATGGCGCCGTCGGACAGCAACAGCACGGGCGTGCGATAGGTGAGCGCGATCCTGGCCGCCTCCACGGCGGTGGCGAAGCAGTCGGCGGGGGAGCGGGGCGCGAGCACCGCCACCGGGGACTCGCCGTTGCGGCCGTGCAGCGCCTGCAACAGATCCGCCTGCTCGGTCTTGGTGGGCAGGCCGGTGGAGGGACCGCCGCGCTGCACGTCGACGATCACCAGCGGCAGTTCGGTCATCACCGCCAACCCGATCGTCTCGCTCTTCAGCGCGAGGCCCGGGCCCGAGGTGCTGGTGACGCCGAGCGCGCCGCCCAGCGAGGCGCCGAGCGCCGCGCCGATGCCCGCGATCTCGTCCTCGGCCTGGAAGGTGGTGACGCCGAAGTGCTTGTGCTTGCTCAGCTCGTGCAGGATGTCGGAGGCCGGCGTGATCGGGTAGGTGCCGAGGAAGACCGGCAGCCCGGCCAGATGTCCCGCCGTGACGAGCCCGTAGGCCAGCGCGGTGTTGCCGGTGATCTGGCGGTAGGTGCCCGGCGCCAGCGTGGCGGGCGCGATCTCGTAGGTGGTGGCGAAGGCCTCGGTGGTCTCGCCGTAGTTCCAGCCCGCGCGGAAGGCGAGCACGTTGGCCTCGGCGATGTCCGGTTTACCGGCGAACTTCTCACGGAGGAAGCGTTCGGTGCCGCCGATCGGCCTGCCGTACATCCAGGACAGCAGGCCGAGCGCGAACATGTTCTTCGCGCGCTGGCCGTCCTTCTTGCCGACCTCGGCGGGTTCGGTGGCGGCGAGCGTCAGCGAGGTCATCGGCACCTCGTGCACCACGAAGTCGGTGAGCGAACCGTCCTGCAGCGGATCGGTGGCGTAGCCGACCTTGGCCATGGCGCGCTTGGTGAACTCGTCGGTGTTCACGATGAGGGTGGCCCCGCGCGGGAGATCCTCGAGGTTCGCCTTGAGCGCCGCCGGATTCATCGCCACCAGCACGTCGGGCTGGTCGCCCGCGGTGAGGATGTCGTAGTCGGCGATCTGGATCTGGAAGGACGAGACGCCAGGGAGCGTGCCCTGCGGCGCGCGGATCTCGGCGGGAAAATTGGGCTGGGTCGCCAGGTCGTTGCCGAACGCGGCCGCTTCGTGGGTGAAGCGGTCGCCGGTCAGCTGCATTCCGTCGCCGGAGTCCCCGGCGAACCGAATGACGACCTTTTCCAATTTGGCTGTGCCGACATCGTTTTGGTGCGAAACCATGTGCCTGCTTCACTTCCTCGTCGAGGTGAGAGGTGCCAGTGGCCAACCTACTCCGCCTGGACCGGGTATCGCCGCCGAAGCGCGCAGTCCGCTCCCGATTGGTTTCCGGAGGTCGGGTGGCGCCCGGTCAGGCGAACAGCGCGAGTTGGGTGTCCACGGCGCCCTCCGGCTCCGGCTCCCGCGCGGGTGCGGCGGTGGTCTTTCCGTCCCTGGTCAGGCCGTGCCGCTCCAGCAGCGGCGTGATCCGCTCGCGCAGCCACGCCGCGTACTCCGGCGCGACGTAGGCGCCGCGGCCGTACAGCTGGCGGTAGCGGCGCAGCAGGGCTGGGTGCGTTTCGGCCAGCCACTCGAGGAACCAGCCGCGGGTGCTGCCGCGCAGATGCATCGGGAAGGCGACGGCCGAGGTCGCGCCCGCCGCCGCGATCGCGCCGAACAACTCGTCGAGGTGCGCGCGGCCGTCGGTCAGGTAGGGGATCACCGGCGCCACCAGGACGTGCACCGGGAAGCCCGCGTCGGTCAGCGCGCGGACCATGTCGAGCCGGGCGCGCGGCGACGGCGTTCCGGATTCCAGGCCGCGGTGCAGTTCCGGGTCCAGGATGGCGATGGAGACGGCCAGGCTCACCGGCACCTCGCGGGCGGCCAGCGTCAGCAGCGGCAGATCCCGGCGCAGCAACGTGCCTTTGGTGAGTATGGAGAACGGGGTGCCGGAATCGGTCAGCGCGCGAATGATGCCCGGCATCAACCGGTATCGGCCCTCGGCGCGCTGATACGGGTCGGTGTTGGTGCCGAGCGCGACCGGGTCCCGCTGCCAGGACCGCCTGCCGAGCTCTTTGCGCAGCACGGCGGCGATATTGGTCTTCACCACGATCTGCGCGTCGAAATCGCGGCCCGCGTCCAGGTCCAGATATTCGTGGGTGGGGCGGGCGAAGCAGTAGCGGCAGGCGTGCGAGCACCCGCGCATCGGGTTGATCGTCCACTGGAAGGGCAGTGTCGAACTCTCGGGCATCTTGTTCAGCGCGCTCTTGCAGAGCACTTCGTGGAATGTGATGCCCTCGAATTCCGGGGTCTGCACGGTGCGAACGAACCCCGCCCGGCTCAAGCCGGGCAGTGCGCCGTCGTCGGCGTCCAGGGTCTGGTTCTGCCACCGCACCCACTCAGTCGAACATGTGTTCTAGGGTGTGTCAAGCGATCCGTCGCACGTCGGTCGCGTCGAACGCGGTCGCGTCGGCGAAGAACGCGACCAGATCGCGCACGGTGTCGTCGATCGGGCGCGGCCGATAGCCGAGCTCATGTTCCGCCTTGCCGTGGTCGACCACCGGCGCCGAGATCAGCGCGCCTAGCGCGGCCCTGGACAGGATGTCGGTGCCGAGCATCTTGCCGACCGGCTCGAGCACGGGGATCAGGCCGCCGACCAGCTTGGGCGGGATGGTGAACTTCGGTCCCTTCTTGCCGCCGTGCGCCGCCGCCATCCGGCACAGGTCGAGCATCGAGATCATCGACCCGCCGAGCAGGTAGTTCTCGCCGGTCCGGCCCTTCTCGCCCGCCAGGATCAGGCCCTGTGCCACGTCGCGCACGTCGACCAGGTCGAAGCCGCCGCCGATCATCGCGGGCACCCGGCCCTGGGCGGCGTCGCGCAGTGTGCGGTTGATCCGGGACAGCGGGGTGCTGTGGTCGACGGGGCCGAACACGCCCGTGGGGTTGCAGAGCACGGCGTCGAGTCCCTTGTCGGCGACCTTGCGCAGTTCGACCTCGCCCGCCCATTTGGAGCGGTCGTACACCGGCAGCGCCGGGTCGGTCGAACGCCCCGACCTCTCGTCGATGCGGCCGCCGCAGCTGTACTGGTTGAACGCGTGGATGGAGCTGGCGTGCACCATCCGGCGCGCGCCGACCTCGAGCGCGGCCTCGGCGACCACGCGCACACCCTCGGTGTTGACCTTCCAGGCCAGATCGTTCTTCTCGGCCAGGGTGATCACGGCGACCAAGTGGTACACGACCTCCGCGCCCGCCAGTGTTTCGCGCATCGACGCCGGGTCGAGGACGTTCCCCGCGACCCAGGTGACGTTCGTGTGCGCGGACTGCCCGGGGACCGCCCTGTCGATGGCGGTGACCTCGTGTCCCTGATCGACGAGCAGGCGGAGCAGATTCGTGCCAAGGTAGCCGGCTGCGCCGGTCACTGCGACCTTCATGGCCGTTAGAATATAGAACTTGTTCTAATTTGCAACACGTTGTAGTTCCCTCTTGTCGTGGCGCGATCCGTTCCGCTTCGGGCGGCCGCGGTCTCGAAAGTTGCCGGTGGCGTCGGCTATATTGAGCCCAACCGCAGCGGCTTCGCGGTTCGGACGGCCCGAGCTGTCCGGGGGCACAGTCGTTTCGGGCAGGGAGACGTTTCGACAACGCTATGTGCACGACACAGATGTTCACGACGAATTGGGGGGCAACTCGATGAGTAATCTCTCGGTGGAGACCGAAGCGGTCCAGGCTTTCGCCACGGAGAACGCCGGGATCGCCGCACAGATTTCCTCGGCCGGTTTCGACGGGCCGGCTCAGGTGGCCGCGCTCACGCCGGTGTTCGGACTGATCGGCGCCGACTATCTGCTGAGCTTCGCGGCCGCGCAAGTTCTGCAGGCCAAAGACATCAACGATCTGTCGGCCAAGTACGCCGACCTGTCGTTCAAGGCGTTCAACGCCGCCTCGCTCTACGAGGGCACCGACACCGGCAACGCGGCCGCGATGAACGTCCAGGCGGGCGAGATCGGAGGCGGGGCGTGAAGCCGCTCGACTCCTCGTCCACGGGCCTCATCGCCCCGTCCGAGCCCGCCGCCGACTCGCTCGACCACGCCGCGGCCGGTGCGAATCAGGCAGTCCCCGCGGCGATCCCGACCGATCAAGCCATCATCGATCTGGCGCTGCCGCAGCTGCCCGAGGACATCCCGGCCATCGAACCGCCCGAATTCGTGTTGTCGCACAAGGTGAGTGAGGACGCGCCCGCGCTCGGTACCGTGCCCGCCGGAATGCCCGGCCTCGGCGGCACGCCCGCGCCGGAGGCGCAGGACATCCTCGGCGGGATGCCCACCGATGTGGAAAGCCTGCTCGGCGGCGCGAACACCGCGATCAGCCACGCCGCCGAACAGGTGCACGACGCGGCGACCAACCTCATCGGTCAGGCGGGCGGACTGCTCGGTGGCGCGCTGGGCGGAGGCCCGTCCGGCGCCGCGACGCCCGCCGCGGCGGCGACCCCGCAGCTGCCCACGCTGCCGGAACTGCCCGCCGATCCGATCGGCGCGCTGATGAACGGACTGCAGATCCCGGCGCTGCCCGGCGTCGATCTGTTGTTCAAGCCGATCCTGGATCTGCTCGGCAGCTTCGGCACCGGGGTGCTTGGCGCACTCGACCCGACCGCGATCCTGAGCCAGTCGTCCCAGATCATCGAGACGGCGATGCAGATCGGCAAGGGCAGCCTGGCCACCGTCGAGCAGCTCTGGGAGGGACAGGCGTCGCGCCAGGCGCAGGCCGCCGGGCAGGAAGCCAACCAGCAGGGGCAGGAGACCAGCCAGCGCGGCTTCGACATCTCCGAGCTCACCCAGCGGGCGGCGGCCGTCGTGCAGCAGGGCAACGCCCAATTGCTCGGCATCGCGGGCTCGTTCGCGACTCAGGCGACCGCGATGGCGCCGGTAATTCTTACCCCGCCGGGGCAGGCCGCGCTGATCGCCAGCGCGACCGAGCATCTGGGGCAGGCCGTCTCGGTGGTCAACCTGACCCGCGGCGATCTGGCGGGAAA
Source organism: Nocardia sp. bgisy134 (assembly GCF_965341865.1). GTDB lineage: Bacteria > Actinomycetota > Actinomycetes > Mycobacteriales > Mycobacteriaceae > Nocardia. The sequence continues at coordinate 27,222 of NZ_CBDQZP010000027.1, read as the reverse complement.
GACCGCCGAGCTGAACGGCGTCGTCGGTCAGCTGCTCGGCCAGAGCGGGTTGCCCTCGGCGCAAGAGGTGGCGCAGGCGGCCGCGCAGAACATCGGCGAGCCGCTGTTGACGCAGGCGCAGGAGGCCGCGACGCAGGCGGCGAGCAGCAGCCCGAGCAGTGGTCTCAACACGTCGACCTCGACGGTCCCGTCCTCGCTCAACAGCACCTCGCCCGCGGGCACGCCCGGCTCGCCGAGCAGTCTGCTGGGTCCGCTGGGTCGTCCTGGCGGCCCCGGCCCCGGCGGCCCCGGGCCCGGCTCTTCCGGACTGCCGAGCATCCCGGGCCTGCCCGGCTCGGCGGTGCCCGCCGTCCGCCCCATCGGCATGCCCGGCGCGACGCTGCCGACCGGTCTCGGCGCGGCGACCACGCCCGCGGGCACCGGCAGCTCGTTCATGGGCGGTTCGCCGGGTGCGGCCGGCGCCCGTCAGGGTGACGACGACGAGCACTCGCGCAATGTGCAGCCGTACCAGAGCCGCACCGGCAACGACGATCTGACCGGACCGCTCGGTGAGTCGACGCCGGATGTCATCGGTGCGACGCACACCGACGAACTGCTCAGCTCGGATTACGAGCAGGATCAGTTCTAGGGATTCGTAAGGGGTTTCACGGCGCCCTTCTTCGAGTTCGGAGGAGGGCGCCGTTGTTCGTGTTCGTGCCGGTGGCGACGAGCGAGTTGCCGCCGAGGTCGAAGAAGTCGTCGTCGACACCGAAGCGGGGTGCCGTGGGGGTGATCGATCCGGACTTCGGTGGTCGTGCGGCAGCAGTAACGCGCCCGCGGCGGTCGGCGCGGTGCTTCTGTGAACCGGCCCGCCATCGGTTGCCACAGCCCCGTGGATCGGTCTGCCCCCAGCCCGGCGCCTCCGGCGTGCGATTGTCCGAGCTCCGGGATGTGTGCGCCGTCAGGTGATATCGGGAAGCCTGCGGCGGCCCGCGACAAGTTCCGTGGCGAGATCCTCGTAGGCGACGGCGAGTTCCGCGAGGCGCTCCCAGGCGAACCACAGGTCCCAGTCGGAGCTCTCGGCGAGAGCGCTGTGGGCATGGGCGGTGAGCTGGGCGAGGCGATCGATGATCGCGCCGAGTCCCTCGGTGTGCAGGTAAGCCCCGCCGTGCGCGACGGGGAGGTTCGCACGCGCCCAGCGGTCGATGCCGCGCACCAGTTGGGCGCGGCGCTCATCGAGGGTGGGGACGGCGTCGCGCTCCTCGCCCAGCCTGCGGTGGTGCAGGACCGTGAGTTCCCGCGCGTGCGGCGCGAGAAAGTGGTCGACCGGCGGGCGGCCCCGACACGCTTGCAGGAGTTGGCTTCTCGTCGGCAATGGCTCGGTCATCGGGCGACCCGCCGTGGCACTCGGCTCACCCCCGCGCAGGCGAGCGCGAGCGCGACGATCGTCGCTCCCGAGGGGCGGAAAGTATCGCGGGGCGGGTTCACCCAGCGGCGGAATGCGGTGTCCGCTGGAGCGGGTAGCGCGATCTCGCCGCCCTGCGCGACGACCGAAACGTCCAGTCGGAGCAAACGCAGGCGCAGGTCTGCGTCCTCGGTGCAATCCGGGCGGCACAGAAAAGTCCATCTGCGCGAACGAACATGGTCGATGATCGGGCCGATCGCGCCGCCCTGGAACAACATTTCGTCGCGGACCTGCCTTCCGAGCGTCGCGGGCATGGTGACACCGCCGACGAAGCCCGCCGTCATGACGATGCGACCGGCCTTCGGTTCGATGCCCGCCGGTAGGCCGCAGGTGCGCCGATAGTAGGTGCATCTGGACACCGGGGTGTCCGCGAACGCCGTGTCGTTCATGGGTCCTCGATTCGCCGGAAGTCTTGACATGCGCGCCGTCCTGGACCTGGAACCCTTGCGGTGGATAGAGTTTCAGGACTTTCTGATTCGGACCGGGGCGCGTTCAGTGAAGCACCGGGTATTGCGCGGCGGGAATGTTCGAGGTGGTGGAACCGGCGGAATTCGCCGAGGTTCCAAGGATTCCCGTCGATTTGGTTCCAGTTGGCTCGCCGCGTTGCGATCGGGCGCGAGCCATGCGGGCTGGGCAGAAAGGCGCTTCCGCATCTCGCGAGTGTTCGCGCGCCGATGGTAGTCTCACCCGCAGTTGGCTGGGGGCGGAGAAGCCGGTCTACCCCGTGATGCCGAGGGTCCGGCGGTGAAGGTGCCGATGACGAGCAAGTCGAATGCGTGGCGGGTGGGCGTTCTCGCTCTCGGAGCCGCGTTCGTGCTGGTGGGGTGTGGGTCGTCGGTGGGCGGGGATGCGACGCCGTCTGGTAGTTCCACCGCCACGACCAACGCTGGGACGGGAGTCGCGGCGGACGTGCCGTCCGGGTTCAAGCCGTGTGATGACATTCCGCAGAATGTGCTGGACTCGGAGAAGCTGCGGATGAAGATTCCCGCCGACTCGGATGCGTCCGGTGGAATCAAATGGCGAGGCTGCCAGTGGGTTCAGTCTGATGGCTATGGGGCGAGCATCCAAACTACGAATATCACCGTTGACATGGTGAAGGGAAAGAACTTCCGTGATGCACGGGAGTTCACGATCGGCGGTCGCCGCGCGATATCGACCCGCCAAGTCGATGACCATCCCGAGGCCGCGTGCACGTTGAACGTCGAGATGCGTGGGGGCAGCCTCGAATTCAATCTGAGCAATCCGCCATCGCGAAAGAATACCGGCCATCTGGATACATGTAGTCTCACTCAAGCGCTGGCCGAGAAAGTTGTGCCGACGTTGCCCGCGGGAGCCTGAATATGCAAACCGCAACTCAACACAATCGGGGGATACATGACTGAGAATCAAGCGCCAAGGCCGATGGCAAACATGATCAACGCGGCGCGCGAAGGCAACCTCTCGGTTGTCTTGAAGCCCGACGAGTTCGTCTACATCGAACGTGACTGCGAGTACTTCAAACTGGCAATCCAGCAGATTCAGGGCATCATGGACGCGGTATCACGTCAACCGAATTGGGGTCTGGGCGACGGCAACGACAAGTTGGTGTCCGGCGGGACACTCGTCAACCGCTTCAAGACAAAGGCGAATGGCGCCGAGGATGGCAATTCCGTGTGGAAGATCATGGAGCAGCATTACCGCATCGTGGAGGACATTCAGGAGGTGCACCGACTGGTGCGCGAGCGGATGATGCAGGCGGACAGTGACTTTGCCGCGGAGTTCAATCGATTGAACGAGACCTTGCCGGAGCGTCCTCCGGAGGGGCAAGTGCTCGGTCCCTTCATTCTGCCGGATGGGACGGCCAAATGAGCGGCTACGAGGGCACGCGCATCCCCATCGGCGGCGAACATCCGCAGGGCTGGAAGCATCCCGACATCAACGACGCCTTCAGTCCGTTGGATGTGACCAATGCGGTGAACCAGGCCCAGCAGTACTGGCAAGTGCGCAATCTGTGGGATCAGGGTCTACGGACTTTCGAACGCTCGATTCGAACTTCGATGTCGCAGGCTTGGTCCGGCCCGACAGCCGAGATGGCGAAGACGCGGATCCAGGAATACACGAAGAAAGCGGACGAGCTGACGCCCGTACTCGCGGAGATGTACACCCGGGTGCGTGATGCCGCCGATGCGATCGTCAACACCAAGAAGGCCCTTCCCGACCCCGTCGTGGTCACCTGGACATCTTGGCTGTGGCCTCCGAATCGGTGGGAACTCCAGCGAGAACAGTCGCAGGAGGAACAGGCTGCGCAAGTGGCGATGGAGACGCACTACGTCAAACCGTTCGCCGACATCGACGGCAAGATTCCGGTGCTGCCCACGCCCGTGAGTCCCACCTCCTCGCTGGACATTTCGGCCCCACCACCTGGTGGCTACCCGAACGGCCCCGGACCAGGCCCTGGCGGCCCCGGCCCCGGCCCCGGCCTTGGTTCCGGCGTGCCGGGCGACACCGACGGCGACGGTATACCCGACACTCCGGGCGCGGAGCCGGCGGAAGGGGAGACCCCCGAGGACACGACCACCGACGACACCTCGACGAACCCGACCAGCACGACGACCACACCCGCCACCCAGACTCCGACGTCGACAACCCCGGCCGGAGTCAACCCGACCGACCCGAACCGCACGGTACCGAGCGGCGTCCCCTCCGGCCCAGGCTCGCCCGGCGGCCCGGGACCCGGCACCCCGGGCGTCCCGACACCACCGGGCATGGGCCGCAGTGTCCAGGGCGTGCCGACGGCGCCCGGCACGCAAAGCCCGGTGGGCGGTTTGGCGGCGGCGGGCAACCCGTCCACGCGCGGCATGGCCGGTATGCCGGGCATGGCCGCGCCGGGCGCGCGCGGCGGCGGCAAGGACGACGAGGAGCACAAGCTGCCGGAATATCTTGTCACGCAGGAGAACACCGACGAATTGCTCGGCGAGGTCCCGAGGACGATCCCGGGCGGCGTCATCGGTGGTGAAAACGACTGATACCGACCGGCGGTCCGCATGCTTCGCCATAGGGGGCGTGCGGGCCGAGACGGGCGGTGCATCGGGTGGAACGGTATTGCACGATGTTCAATGCTGAGCCGCACGTGTCAGCACGCTACGTGCCGAGCCCCCGTTCGCTGGGCGGCACGTGCCAGGCGCGCCGTGGCAAGCTCCGCTTGCTGGGCTCGGTGCTGAGCTTCGCGTGACCAGCAGGCGTGCGGGGCTTTGGGTGCCGGATCGGGAGATGAGGATAGTAAATGGCTGAATGGGCCTGGGAAACAGACGATTTCGCGGCGCTCTGGCTGGGTGACGCGCATGATCGGATCCCAAGCCCGCTGCGCCACCTTAGCCAGTTCGCCTTCCGCGACGAGTTCGCCGCGCACCGCGACGCGGTCCGGCGGCGCTACTCCGCCGACGAACTCGACGAGATCCGCGCCGCCCTGCACACGCTGGGTGATTCCGAGTTCCGCATCGAAATCCTCGGCGGCAGTTGCAAACATCGCGCCAGCACCGGCCGCGATGACCTGCGCGAGTACCGGATCCTCGGCGCACGCGCCGGTCATCGCGCCGTCACGTTGACCCAGTACGGCACCGACAGCGAGCACGGCCCGATCCGCCTGCGCGCCTTCGACGCCGACCAACTGCCCGCCCGTTTGGCGAAGTCGATTCCCGGCTGCGCACCCGGCGCCGAGAAACCCGCTACCTTCCACCCGGATGAACTCAGTCCCCGCCGCGACAGCTACCTCCAGGACAACGCCCGCAACACCCCGCGCGAGCGCTACCAGCGCCTCCTGGGCCGCCCCGCCGACGGCGGCGGCTCCGCAGTCCTGCTCACCGGCTCCCTGCACACCCCCGCCAAACCCCGCAATGTCCTGCAATGGCACGACATCTCCGGCGACGGCCGCTACACCGAGCTCCGCGGCGCCCACATCACCGTCCGCCCCACCGTCCCCGCCGAACTGACCACCCAGTTCGCCACCTGGATCAGCCGAGCGCTTGACCACCTCCGCGACGACGACTGATACCGCGTTACCGGCGATCGTTCGGTGCGACGGTGTTCTTCGCGCACCCCGCGCTTGCCGTGACCGCCTGTCCGCGATGTGTTCCGGACCGGCGGCGAGGTGTGCGTCGGTCCATGACAGTGCGCGGCAATGGTGTGCGCAGCGGCAGCCCGGTAACGCGCAGCCGGTCCAGTGCCCACGATGCGCGTCGGCGGCATCCTGCCACCGCGCCCACGCCGCTAGGTCAAGCCGCGACAATCCATCCGAAGAATATCCACGGTGTCACGGCAGCTCGTCGAGTGCGGGGCGTGATTTCGGTCGATTGCCGATCAGGATCGTCACGCTGACCACCAGCACCCACGAGGGAAAGACCAGCGCCACCCAGAGATTGAGACTGAAGACGATCAGCAAGAGCAGCGCCAGCGGATAGGTGAGGAGGGGCAGCCAGCGCGGCATGATCCGGGTACGCAGGAAAATGGTGGCGAGGGTGATCATGAAGACCGCCGCCATCCGCACCGCGTAGACGTGGTTGATGCCCAGGACCACCTCACGTCCGAAGAAGAGGATTCCGTTCACGTCGAGATCCGAGCGTTGCGAGACGGCCAGAAGGCCTCCGGCGATCGCCGTCGAAACGGATGTGAAGGCGAGAAACAGGATCCCGCTGCCCAGCAGCACCGTCGAGAAGAACCGGTCCTCGAACCTGCCGAGACGGTCTCGAACAACGCCGATGAACCACAGGAACGCGATGCTCGCGAAAGGTGCGAGGAAGAATGCCGCACCGATCCTCCCGTCGTCTACGACCCGGGGAGATGCGGTGGACGGTGTAGGCGGCAGGGCGGTCCCCACCAGCACGATGACAGTCGCGAAAAGCGCGGCAAAGGCGATGCCGGCGACCGCCGCGGAGCGCGGCGTCCGCAGTGGGATGGACTCGACCTCACCGCGTGCTTCGGCCATGGGCAGATCATTCCAGAAGTCCCGTCGCGGGACGGTTCATCGGACGTGTTCGCAGCCGGGTCGGGGTGGCGGGCTGGTGCGTGGAGTTCGAAACCGAGGGCAGCGGCGGCCATGCTCGCACAGCCGGTCCGACTACCGGCCCAATCCCTCCAGCACCGAGGTCACCACCGTGTGGGCGCTGTCCACGACATCGTCGAGGGGTTGGCGACAGTCGCCGAGGACCCATTGCTGGGCAATCATGAGCACGGCGCCGACCAGGCCGGTGGCGATGGTACGCAGGCGCGGGCGCGGCACGGATTCGATGTCGGTCAGCGGGGTGACCAGCTCCAGCAAGGTGTCGACGAAAGATCCGGTCACCGCGCGGTAGTCCGCGTCGACGGCCGGGCTGACGCCGAGTATTTCGAAGAACTCGATCCGCGCGATCCTCGGGTCTTCGGCGATGCCGCGGAAGAAGCCGGTCATCGCGCCGCGCACGGCGGTGTCGACGGTGCCGGGGCACGCGGCGGCTCCGTCGACGATGGACCGGCGCAGCCGGTCGGTGGCGACGGAGTACGCGGCGAGCAGCAAACTCTCGCTGCCGTCGAATGATTCGTAGAAGTAGCGTTTGCCGACGCCGGCGCGCGCACAGACGGCGTCGATGGTGGTGTTGCGATAGCCCCGCGTGCCGAATTCCTCGATCGCCGCGTCGACGAGCCTGGCGCGACGTTGCTGCTGACGCTGTTCGGGCCCGGCGCCCCGGTATTTGCGGCCCGGGGCGCCGAGGCCGGAAACGGTCACGCCACCATGGTGGCATCGCCTTCCGTGCGAGACAAACCACGCCGATCGGAGTGCTCGCCGGAGGGCGGTCACACTCCGCTCACCAGCCGGGATCGCCCTCGACCGGGATGTTCACCCAGCTGGGCTGATCTGGGTCCAGGACGAGATGCTGTGGCCTGAGTCCGCTTTCGTTCAGCAGCGGGCGCAGCGGGATGCTGCTGGGGAAGTTGCTCGCGAAGACGTCGATGCGAAGCCGATGCCCTGGCTGTAGCATGCCGTCGGTGGCGAAGAGCCCGATATCGAGCACGGTCGGCTGGCCGGGGACGACAGGTTCGCGGCTCGCCAGGGTCAAGATCGGGTAGGGATCGGTGTAGTCGCCGTTGGGGGAGCGGGTGGAGGCGGCCTCGTTCACCGCGCGCAGCGAGGCGGTGCGCTGGCCGGTCGTCCACACGGTGGAACGCCCGTCCGGCGCTACGTCATTCACGGTCACCGTCCAGTAGCCGTCCGTGGCGTCGAGGACGGTGTTCAGGTGGACGGCGAGCGGACCGGAGATCTGGGTCGGCCGGTTCACCGGCGCCGTCGTGAAGGTCAGCGCGTTCATCTCGCTGATCCGCGCGTCTTCGGCGCAGATGTCCAGTGCCGAGACGATGCCCGCCGTGCCCTGCGCGGCATCGCGCGAGCACAAGGTGGACAGGCCGGGTGCGATCGTCAGTCGTGCGGGGCCGCCCGGCGCCATACTCAGCGAGCCGTCGCCCGCGGCGGTCGGCGCGGTGCCCGACGGGACCGCGTTCAGGTACAGCCGCCGGTACTCCATCCCGGGGCGCGGGAAGGACGGGCTGTCGCTCCAACCGCCGCCCTGCTGCCACGACGTCACCTGGTCGTAGCCGTCGATGCCGTTGTCGATTCCCTTGAGCCACTTGTCGAACCACGCGCGCTGCAGGACGTCCAGGGACGGCGGCGCGCCGGGGTCGCCCATGCCCGCGCCGGTGGTGACGTGGTAGGTGTCGCCCATCACCAGCTTCTTCTGGCTGTCCGCGACATCGATGGCGTTGTACACCCGGGGCGAGGAATAGGTGAAGATGTCGTGCCAGCCGCCGTAGATGAAGGTCGGCGTCTGGATCCGCTCCGGATGCCCGACCCACGCGGTCCGCAGCGGGCTCTCGTCGTCGAGCACCGCCATCATGTCCGGTGGGATCTGGTCGATGTTCGGCGTGACCAGCGCCGCGATGACGGTGTTGAAGAAGGTGAACGGGTCGCGGATGCGGTCGGCCAGCCAGGTCCAGTCGAATCTGCCGGTCAGCACCGAGACCACGTCGGGAAGCAACTTCGTGGCATTGACCGCAAGCAGCCACTCGGGGATGAAACCGATGCCGAGCGCGCCGCCGGGCGCCGCGACGTCGCGAATGAGGTCGCTGCCGGGGACGATCGGGAAGATCGCCTGCAGTGCGGCGGGTCTGCGCTCGGCGGTCTGCAGTTGGTTGACGGCGGAATAGGAGATTCCGCTCATGCCGATCCGTCCGTTGGACCACGGCTGGTTCGCCGCCCAGTCCACGACCTCGGCGCCGTCCTGCTGTTCGCGATCGCCGAAGACCTGCCAAAGGCCTTGGGAGAAACCGGTTCCGCGCACGTCGACGACGACCTGCGTGTATCCGCTCTGGATCAGCTTGCGATCCACGCCGAAGGTCCGCGCCGCGCCGCCGGGCAGCGCCCGCATCAGATCGCTGAGCCCGCTCATCCCGAACGCCGAGAAATCCAGATTGCGCAGCACATGCATCAACGGGTCCGCGAGCCCGGGAATCGCCAGCGCGGAATCCGCCAGGTTCGCAACGAGTTTCGTGTAGGGCGTCAGGTTGACGACGGTCGGTGTCGGCTCCTGGATCGGCTGACCCGTCGCATCGGCGGGACGGTAGACGTTCGCCTTCAACACCGTGCCGTCGCTCATGGTGATCGGCACATCCCATTCGATGAAGACGTGCGGATATTGCGGCGGCGCATTGTGTGTGGCGATGAACTCGGCGTCGAGCCCGGCGCTCGCCGGCGTCGACTCGGCCGAGGGCGCGGACACCACTCCACCTGTTATCACGAGAAACGCGGACAGCGCTGCGGCTGCCACAGCGATCGGACCCCGACGTCTGATCATGCCTTGCCAAACCCTCCCGCAAAGAGGAACTACTTCGTTCCCATAAGTGAGGTAAAGGTAACGCACGCCACGATTCCGCGCCACCATGACCGGGCTCACATCGCGCCGCGCATTCCGGGACGCAGGGCCGCCCCGGTTCTGGAATCGCTGGGTGAAACATGCAGCGCGGCAACATCATCGATGCTGGTGCGCGATCGCCGTCGGTTTGCTGCGACGTTCGTCTTCCCGAACAAGATCTGGCGCGAATGTTCTCCCGACGATGCAGTGACACCCCGCCGCCGCGCTGCGTACGGTGATTCACCGGCCCCCGCTCCGGGGGTGATCTCGTGGGCCGGGGAAGGACGCGGTGCGGTGGTAGGCGTTTCGGACCTGGGGTGTCTCGCGGCGGGCACGATCAGGCTCGAGGGATGTGCCCGCCGATGAGCCTCGGCGCTGCCGAAGAGTTGCCCGCCGCTTCCGATTCGGAGCCCGTGCGACGCGATCCACTGTCGCACTGGACACGTCGCGTGACGACCCGTCCGCGCGTGGTGATCGCGGTCTGGTCGATCGTGCTCATTTTGTGTGCCGCGGGCTACCCACTGCTCGAATTACGCCTGCAGGCACCGGATCTCACCGTGGACCGCGCCGAATCGGTGGCGGTGCAACGTCTGATCGCCGCGCATTTTCCCGGCCTGCGGGCCGAACAGGCGCTGCTGGTGTTCGATTCCGGCACCGCGGTCGTGGACGCCCCCGAATACCGCGTCCAGATCGAGCGGGCCCGGCACGCCGTCGAATCGGTCGGGGGCGTGACGGTGCTCGCGGCACCTGGCGATCTCGGTGCGCGACAACTGGTCTCGGACGACCACCGCACCGCCCTTGCCGTCGTCGCCATCGAGGGCGACCAGTCGCACCGTGTCGACGTCTCCGGCGACGTGCAGGACGCGCTGTCCGCGCTGCCCGGCCGCGACGTGGTCCGCGTCGACCTCACCGGCTACACCGCGATCCAGAACGATGTGATCATCGCCGAACAGGCCGATGCGCGCCGCGCCGAATCCCTCGGCGTTCCGGTGGCTTTCGTGCTGCTGACCCTGGCGCTCGGCGCGGTGTCCGCGGCGTTGCTACCGATCCTCATGGCCGTAGCCGGGCTGCTGACGTGCACCGGCGTGCTGCTGCTCGCCAGCACCGTGACCTCCGTCGACCCCCTGATGCTGTCCATCGCAAGCATGATCGGTCTCGGCGTGGGCATCGACTACGCCCTGTTCGTGGTGAGCAGGTTCCGCGAGCAGCTCTCGGCGCGCGCAGTGACCTCGCGCGCCGACACCGACGCGATCCGCGCCGCCGTCACCGCGACCATGGCCACCACGGGCGGCATGGTCCTGGCCTCCGGCTCGGTCGTGATCGTGTCGCTGGCGTCGCTGCTCGTGGTGCCCGCCGGGGTTTTTCGCGGCATCGTGCTCGGCGTCGGCGTATCCGTGGCGGCGGCGATGCTGGCCGCCGTGACCCTGCTGCCCGCCGTCCTCACCGAGCTCGGCCCGGCCGTGAATCGCTGGCGCGTGCGCGGCCGGAGCGTCGACTCCGACGACAGCGACGCCGCCCGCCGGTGGGCGCGCCGGGTGATGCGCAGGCCCGTCGTATTCGGCCTGGCCGCCGCGGGCTTGCTGGTCGTGGCTTCGCTGCCGCTGACCGGCCTGCGCACCGGATTCGACCTCGGCATCTCATCGCTGACCGAGTACCCCTCCGGTGTCGCGGCGCACACCGTCGCGGAGAAGTTCCCGCCCGGCATGCTCTCGCCGATGGAGTTCGTCGCCACGGGGCCCGACCGCGGTCCGCTGGACCCCGAGGCGGCGAGCACCGTGCAAGGCTTCGCCGACGAGCTGCGCGCCGATCCCCGCGTCGCCGCCGTGCTGGCGCGGCAGTCGGACGGCCGCGTCCACCTGACCGTCGTGACCCGCACGCAGATCGACTCGGCCGCGGGCTCGGATCTGGTCGCCGAACTCGACGCGCGGGCGCGCACGCTGGCCGCGTCGGCCCCGAACCTGCGGATCACCGCGGGTGGCGCGCCCGCCGGTCTGCTCGAGATCAGCGACGCGGTTCGCGGCGCCTACCTGCTCGTCGTGGCGATCACGGTGCTGTGCGCGCTCGCTCTGCTGGTGGCGGTCTTCCGCAGCGTCGCCGTGCCGGTCAAGGCGGTCGCGGTCAACCTGCTCGCTACGGCGGCCGCGCTCGGCATCACGGTCGCGGTGTTCCAATGGGGCTGGGGCGAAGCGCTTTTCGGCTTCGAGAGTCCGGGATTCCTCCAGGTCGTGATGCCGCTGATCGTGTTCGTGATCCTGTTCGGCCTCTCGATGGACTACGAGGTGTTCGTCATCCGCCGGATCAGGGAGAACTGGGACTCGACTGCGCCGCGCGCCGCGACCGACCCGGCCGCCGCCAACCAGGACGCGGTCGTCGACGGGATCGGCGCCACCGCCAAACCCGTCGCGGTCGCCGCCGCGATCATGGTGGTGGTGTTCGCCTGCTTCCTCACCGCGAGCACCCTGGAGCTGAAGCAGCTCGGCTTCGCGCTGGCCGTCGCGGTCCTGCTCGATGTGGTCGTCGTGCGACTGGTGCTGGTACCGGCGACCCTGCGGCTGCTCGGCCGCTGGAACTGGTGGTTGCCCGCCCCGCGTCAGCGCAAGCGGATGTCGAGCCTGCGGTAGAGCGGGACGAACGCATTGAACCGGTAGCGGCGGCGGGTGATCTCCCACGGGCGGCCCGCCGCGAGCAGCGTCTCCAGGAAGCGCGTCAGCTGCACGTGAGTGAGCGCCGCGCCGAGGCAGAAGTGCTTGCCGCCGCCGAACCACAGCTGCCGCGTCTGCGGCACATAACCCAGATCGAGGTCGAACCGGCCGACGGAATTGTCGATGTACCAGGTCATCACCTTGACGCGGTCGCCTGCGCGCAACTGCCTGCCGCCGAGTTCGACGTCGCCGACGACGCCCCGCCCGACGACCGGCATCGAGCTCGTCACCCGCAGCCCCTCCCGGATCGCGTCGGGGATCCGGCCCGCGTCGGCCAGCAGCCGATGCTGGTCGCCGGTGTCGTGCAGCAACGCGACCAGCCGCCCGATGGTGCTCGCGAGGGTGACGGTCCCGGCCACCACGAGCAGCACGGTGAATCCCCGGGTCTGCTCGAGCGTCAACCCTGTGTCGCGGCAGCGTCCGATGACGGTGCCTGCGTCGGCCGTGTCGTAGACGTGCTCGACGTTCTCGCCGATCAGTGCGGCCAGCTCGTTGCCCTTGCGTCGATTGCGCGAGGGGACGACGGTCGTCGCCCAGTTGCCCTTGCCCAGATCGGCCAGCCGTTCCATGGCCGCGAAGAGGTCCAGATACGGTGTGTCGGTAACGGTTTCGCGCGGCAGACCGGCCACGTCGACCATCGTGCGCGCCGTGAACACCCGACCGAACTCGGCGATGTCGACCGTCCGCCCCGCGGCCAGATCGGTGCGCAGCCGCTCGAGCTGCGCGCCCGTCGACTCCTCGACCAGGTGTTCGGACGCGGGCCTGCTGAACAGATCCCCGAGCCCCGCGCGCAACCGCTGATGCTCGGGACCCTCGAATCGTTCGGCGCCGAAGTCGCCCAGCATCTGTGACCACCAGTGCCCCGACGCGCCGTCCGTCGCGATGCTGAAATGCTCGCTGTCGCGGTGAACGCGGCGCGCGAGTTCCGGATCCGACACCACCCAGCCGAATTTCGGCACCCTGCGGAGGGGGCGGGTGACGGCCCCGAGCGGCGCGAGCAGCGCCAGGCCCGGCTGGGCGGCGGCGTGCAGTGCGAGTTCGTGCCATTCGGCGGCACGCGGCCGTGTCACGGTCATGTCCGGGCTCCCGCGATCGCGTCGGCGGTGAAGCGATCGGCGCTGAACTGGTCGACCACGAGGTGGGTGCACAGGATCGCCATCGCCGCCCATTCGGCGGTGACGCCGTCCCAGGTGCCTGGCCGGTCCACGGCCGTGCGCCAGATCCGTTCCGTCGCTTCGGGATCGAACAGCCCGTAGCGTCGCGCGGCGGCACGGGAGAGATGGTCGGCGGCCAGCTCCGCGCCCGGCCCGCTGAGGTACCACGGGCCGACCGGTGTCATGAAGGGTTTCTTGCGCCGCCGCACGATCCGCTTGGGCAGCACGTCGGCCACCGCCCGCTTGAGCACGTACTTCTCGGTGCCGAGGCGCATGAGCATGCGCGGGTCGAGCTCGGCGCAGACGTCCAGGACATCGCGGTCGAGGAACGGCACCCGCACCTCGATGCCGTGCGCCATGCCGAGCCGGTCGGAGATCGGTAGCACCCAGTGCGGCAGGCGGGTGTGGAATTCGAAATGCATCTGCCGGTGCAGCGCGCTGTGTTCCGGCGGGCGGGGCAGCGCCGATGGCTCGGGCAGCTCGGCGAGCACGGCGGGCCGCGCCGTACCGGACAGCGCGCTCCACAGATACATCCACGGCGGCATCTGCCCGTACCGTTCGGTGTATTGCCCACGCTGCGTGGAGATCTCGACGATGTGGCGGTCGATGCCGCTCGGTGCGCCGATCCACTTCGTCGCCTGCCGCCACACCAGCGGTCGCAGCGCGTCCAGCCGCAGGGCCTCCAACCGCGAACTCAGCCGCATCAACCGATAGAAGTCGTAACCGGCGAGCAGTTCGTCCGAGCCGTCGCCGCTCATCGCCACCTTGAGTCCTCGGTCTCGGGCGAGCGCGGTCAGGTCGAGGAAGGGTGAGGCGACGCCGCCGTACCAGAACGGAGACTCGAAGTGCCACATGCTCTTCGGCAGCAGCTCGCAGACACGGGCTCCGGTGATCTCGGCTTCCGCGTTCGGCACCCGCAACGACCGGGCGACCAGCCGCGACATCTCGGTCTCGTCGTGGATCGCGCCGGACAGCCGCACACTGAGCGTGGTCAGCGGCGCGTCGCAGCGCCGGGCGGCGACGGCGGCGATGGCGGACGAGTCGAGCCCGCCGCTGAGCGCGACGCCCGCGTCCACCTCGTCGGGGACGCGCTTGGCGACCGCGGCGGTGAACCGCTCGCCGAACGCCTCGATCGCCGCGCGCCCGGTGAGCAGCGGCGCGTCCGGGTCCGCGCGCTGGAAGATGCGGAAATACCGTCGGCTCCGGAGGCCGTCGGCGTCCGCGGTGAGGACGGTGCCGGGTTCCAGGTCGCGCACGTCCCGCCAGAACGTGCCCGGCGCGATCGTGTGCCCGTAGAACAGGCAGTCGCTCAGCCCCTGCCGGTCGATCTCGGGTGTGCAGGCGCGGGAGGCGAAGATGCCCTTGATCTCCGACGCGAACGTCAGGCGAGTGCCGCGCACGTGGTAGAAGAGCGGTTTGACCCCGACGCGGTCGCGGGCCAGCGTCAGACGGCGCCGGGTGGCATCCCAGATCGCGATGCCGAAATCGCCGTCCAGGTGTTCGACGAACCCGTCCCCGTACTCCTCGTACAGGTGCGGGACGACTTCGGCGTCGCTGTCGCTGCGGAACCGGTGCCCACGCGCCGCCAGGTCGCGGCGCAACGCCTTGTGGTTGTAGATCTCGCCGTTGAGCAGCGCACGGACCGAACCGCTCTCGTCGGCGGTCGGCTGCGCGCCGTGCCGCACGTCCACGATGGACAGGCGCTGGAACCCCAGCGCGGCATGCCGGTCGTTCCAGGTGGCGTGGTCGTCGGGGCCGCGGTGGCGCAGCACGGCGCACATCGCGGCGAGCGGGCCGGGGTCGACCGGCGCCTCGACGTCGACGATGCCGCAGATGGCGCACATGTCAGTCCTGGCCGACCGCGGCAGGCGGCGCGAGCAACCCGTCCAGTTCGGCGACGGCGGCGTCCAGCGCGGCCGTCAGATGCTCGATCGGCGGCAGTTTGCCGGCGGCGCCGAGCACGCCGATGAACAGCTCGTCGCGGTAGCCGAAGCAGGTGAAGTTCAGCGCATTGCCGTGCATCAGAAGGGATATCGGATACATCGCGTCCAGGCGAGCGCCCTCCCAGAACAGCGTTTCCCGTGGCCCCGGAATATTGGAGATCCCCATGGGGTGCGAGGACGGAGCCGACCGGATGCCGAGCAGCAGCGCGAAGACCCACGGGAAGGTGGTCGCCAAGCCGTAGCCGATGACCGCGCCGGGCGACATCGCGCCCATGTGCCGCTTGGCGGCGTCGATCGCGTCCTTGACGGCGGCGAGACGCCGCACCGGGTCCTCGACGTCGGTCGCCAGCGCCGTGAACATCAGCCCCGCGCGAGTGCCCACCCGCTGGTCGCCGTCGCGCAGATCGGTCGGCACACCGGCGGTGAGCGGACGGTCGGGCAGTTCGGCGTGATCGGCGAGGTAGCCGCGCAACGCCGTGGCGACCAGATACAGCACCAGATCGTTGACGGTGCAGTCCGCCGCGCGCGCCAGTCGTTTGATCTCGTCGAGCCGATAGCGGCGCAGCGAGAGGTCGCGCGCGCCGGTGATCGGACCGTCGAGGACGGAGGGCGGCTGCCGGTAGGTCTGCTGCGCGGTCGACTGTCCCTTCTTGCGCCGCAGCGCATCTCGCGCCGCCCCGCCGATCCCGGACAGTATCGCGAAGAATCCGTACACCGCCGTGCGCAGCGCGCGGATCCGGCTCGTTCGCGCCGGAGCGAGGTCGGTCTCGGGACCGATCGTGAAGAAGGGCGGCAGATCGCGCGCCCGCGCGTCGGGGGACAGACCGCCGGTGATGACGCGCACCAGCGAAACGCCGTCCAGCAGACTGTGATGCGTCTTCAACACCACGGCGAACCGGTCCTCGGACTGTCCCGTCACGAAATGCAGCTCCCACGGCGGCTTGCCCAGGTCCAACTGCTCGCGGTGGATGCGCGTCACAAGGTCGACCAGTTCGTCGCGGCCGGTGCCCGCGGGCAGCCGCCACGTCCTGATGTGGTCGGCCGGGTCTATCTCATCGACTTCCCGCACCAGGGCGAGGGATTGGCCGAGGCGGCCGCGCACCGGCCGCAGATTCCACGGCGCCGGAGCGGTGAAAGGGGCGGCGTGCCGCGCGTGCCAGCGGCGGACGAAACTCTCGGCATCGCCTTCGGGACAGTGGAATTCCATCAGGAACGCCACATGCATCGGCATCTCCGGCGACTCCAGCGACAACCAGGTCGCGTCGGTCGCCGACAAGCGCTTCACCGCCATATCGGCTCCTATCCTTCGAATTCGCGGTCGGCCGCCGGTCGTGGCGCGAGGTCGAGCCGCAGGCCGACCGGGATCACGGCGAAATGGAAACGGTCGTCGGGCGGCGGCACACCGTCCGGGAGCCGGAAATCGAAAGTGCGGCAGGCCATCGCGGCCACGCTCTTGACCTCCAGCATCGCCAGGCCGCGCCCCGGGCAGAACCGCGGCCCCGACCCGAAGGGGATCGCGACGTCGGGGCGGTGCGCCCTGCTGTCGGCGTCGCGCAGCCACCGTTCGGGGTCGAACCGCTGCGGATCGGCGAAATATTCCTCCTGGAGACCCGGATACCGCACGTTGACCAGCACCCACGTGCCCGCGGGCAGCGCGATATCGCGTAGCACGGTGTCGTGCACCGCCTCCATGAGCAGCAGGGGAGTGGTGGGTTGCAGCCGCATCGACTCGGCGACAACGGCTTCCAGATAGGGCTGACGCTCCAGCGCCGACGGGATCCGCGCGACTTCCTCTCGGATGCGTTCCTGCGCTTCGGGTTCGGAGGCCAGGTGGTAGAGCAGCCACGCCGCGGCATTGCTCGTGGTGTCCTGCCCGGCGATCAGGATCGTCAGCGCCTCGGCGAAGAGTTCGTCGTCGGTGAACGATTCGCCGCCATCGTGGGCGAGCAGGAATGCCTCGATGAAGTTCGTCGGCTGTTCCGGCGCGGTCGTGCGCGCACGGGCGATGACCGCGTTCACCTCGGTGCGCAACGCTTCCAGTGCCCGGTCCAGCGCGTGATCGGCGGGCAGCTTGACCCAGCGCCAGTAGGGAAGCGGAATGTTCAAGCGGCGGTTGAGCATCGGGAAGACGTGCTCGAGGTGCTGCTGGATGACGTCGCCGGACTGCTCGAGGGTGTTGATGTCGTAATCGAAGGTGAGCTTGGCGGTCACGTCCACGGTGTAGCGGGTCAGGTCGGCGCGCACGTCCTCGGGTGCCGACGCGAGCCAGCGCCGCCGGAGCCGCTCGGTGATCTGCTCGAGCGTGGTGTGGAACCGCGTGAGATGGGCGGCGTTGAAACCGGGCATGGCCAGCCGCCTGCGCCGCCGCCACGCGTCGCCCTCGGAGGAGAACAGCCCGTTGGAGCCCATCTCGCTCATGATCGACTCGATCGAGGACTGCCGCCGGTAGGTCCCCGGCCGCTGCCGCAGGATCTCCTTGCTCAGTTCGGGATCGCCGACCACGACCAGTCGCCTGCCCGGCATGCTCAGCCGGTAGACGGGGCCGTATTCCGCGCACCAGCTGTCCACTTGCCGGTGCAGCCGGGTCGGGGTGAGCTGCGGGAGGTTGCCCAGCACCGGCCAGCCGTCCGGGCCGGGAAGATCGAGGAGCGACATCGGTGCGCGGAGCGGGGCGGACACCGGGCCGAGCCTAATCACGAATCGAGGGCCCGGCGCAATCGGCGACGGTAATTCATCGCGGGAAACCAGCTTCGTGCCGAATATTTGTCGCGAAGTAGCAACGCGCACACATCGATTGGTGATCCCCCTCACCGATCGGCGGCCGAAGTGGACCGCTGTCGCGGTCTGGTCGTAGTGTCACAATCATCCGGTCGAGTCCGGGTTTTCCGTTGCCCCCCTGCTGTATCGGCGCCGTGTCGCTCCATTTCTGTGGTAGTCGCGGCCCTCGGAGGAAATCTCGTATGAATCGCTCTCGAATACGCGCGCTCGGGGCCGCTCTCCCTTCCGGAGAATTCACCACGAACGAAGTGCTCGACCGCATGTCGAGCGGCGGCGAGTTCGACGTCGAACGCATTACCGGTATCGCACACCGGCATATGGTCGACCGCACCGAGGAGGACACCCTGACATTGGGTGTCGCCGCGGCACTCGACTGCCTGGCCGGCTCCGGGTACGACCCCGCCGATCTGGATGTGATCATCTGCGGCGGCACCACCGTGCACGACGGGTTCCGCATGGTGTTCGAGCCGTCCGCCGCGGGGGAGATCGCCCGCCGCATCGGCGCGGTCAACGCCACCGGCTATGACGTCGCCAACGCGTGCGGCGGCACCATGACTGGCGTCTACCTGCTGGACAACCTGATTCGGGCCGGGGTCGTCCGGACCGGCATGGTGGTGACTCCTGAGGTCATCTCGCCGGTCACCGAGGGCGCGCTGGCCGAGGCGGTGGACGCCCGCGATCCCCAGTTCGCGGCGCTGACCCTGGCCGACGCGGCCGTCGCGGTGGTGCTCGACCGCGCCGTCGACGACGACGATGCCGTCCACTACATCGACATGATCACCTGCGCGGAATACTCCGGCCTGTGTATCGCGAAACCCAGCGACGCCACCGAGAACATGATCATGTTGACCGACAACCTCACCATGCAGGCGGCGCCGAGGCGCGAAACATGGGCGAAATTCCATCGTGACGTATTGGCCAAGAAAGGCACGACCTTCGCCGCCGAAGGCTTCGACTACATCATTTTCCATCAGCTCGGCGTCGGGTTCACCGAGAAACTGGCGGAGTCGGGCAGCAAGATCCACGACGTACCGATGCCGCCTCGGCTCGCGTGCGTCGAAAAGTACGGAAATACCGGCGCGAGTACACATTTCCTGGTGCTGCACGACTATCTGTCCCGCGGCCTGATCGAACCGGGTTCGAAGATCTGTTTCGTGCCGACGGCGTCGGGAATGGTGTTCGGCGTCCTGTCGGCGACCATCGGTGAGTTGGTGAAGTGAACGTGGTGACCATTCTGCGGAATTCGGCGGTGAGCGACGATCCGGCGCTCGGCTCGATCGGCCACGCGGTCGCGGCGGCGCGGGAGTGCCTGGCTGGGGCGGGCCTGTCGGCGGCGGACGTGGACGTGCTGGTGAACGTGGGCGTGTACCGCGACGCCAACATCGTGGAGCCGTCCAACGCCGCGCTGATCCAACGCGAGCTCGGCATGCATCTCGACTACGAATCCGGCTCGTCCCGGCCCGGGTTCTCCCTCGACCTGCGCAACAGCTCCTGCGGCGTGCTGAACGCACTCCAGGCCGCGAATGCGTTGCTGGCCAACGGCACCGCCGAGCACGTCCTCATCGTCGGCAGTGACGCCCACCCCGGCGGCCGGGCGGACGCCGCCGACTTCCCCTATGCCACCGTGGGCGGTGCGTTCCTGGTGACGAACGGCATCGACGACGCGAGCGGCTTCGGCGCGGTGCACTTGCAGCCCGCGCCGCGTCCGGACGGCGCACACCCCGGCGTGGCGGGGTACCTCGATCTGAAGGCGATGGGCCACGACGGCGCGCGCACGATCACCGTCGACGTCGCCGGCGATTTCGCCGAGCAGGTCACCGGTGTCGCGCGCACGGCGGTGCGGAACTATCTCGCGAATCATCCTGATCTGGAACCGGATTCGACGGTCCTCGTCACCAACGATCCCGCGCCGGACTTCGCGGCGACGCTGGCCGCCGATTTCGGCTTCGCGCGTCACCACCAGGCCGACGCCGGAGCGAAGAACGCCGGGAGCTCCGGTCTCATCATCGCCTACCACCAGCTGATCCGCTCCGGCGTCGTCGGCCAGGGTGACCGGCTGCTGCTCGTCGCGGGAGGGTCGGGGCCGACCGCGGGCTGTGTCGGTTACCGGGTGCCCGCCGGCGGTGCCGAGTGACGCGCGCCGTCGGATACGAGGACCCGAACGCCCTGCTCGAGCGCCGGATCGCGGAAGGGGCCGACAGGCCCGCCCTCAGCTACCCGACCCGCTCGGACGCGGCGAAGGCCGAGCGCGGCGCCGACCTGCGGTTCGCGGACATGACCTACGCCGAGCTCGGCCGCCGCGTCCGCTCGTACGCGGCGGGCTTCGCCAGGATCGGTATCACCGAGGGCGTCAAGACCATCGTGCTCGTGCGGCCCGATCCGGACCTGTTCGCGGTGTTGTTCGCGCTGTTCCGGGTCGGCGCGGTGCCGGTCGTGGTGGATCCCGGCATGGGTGTGCGCCGCATGCTGCACTGCTTCCACAGCGTCGGCGCGGAGGCGTTCATCGGGATCCCCGAAGCGCACCTGGTGCGACTGGCCGCGCGGCGCACCTTCGGCTCGATCCGCGTGCATGTCACGGCGGGGCGGTCGTACTGGGGCGGTCACAGCCTGCCCGATCTGCGCGGCGAGCCGGAAATCCCTGCGGCCGAACATGCTCCGGACGACCTGTTCATGATCGCCTTCACCACCGGCAGCACAGGACCGGCCAAGGGTGTCGAGTTCACCAGGTCGGGCTTCGCCGCCGCCCTCGACGTCGTCGCCGAACTGCACAATCGCCCAACGGGATTCGTTTCGCTCACCTCGGTGCCCCTGTTCGGGCTCTTCGATCTGTTGCAGGGCGCGCACGTGGTGCTCGGCCCGGTCGACCCGGTACGGGTGTCGAAGGCGAATCCCGCGCTGCTCACCGAGGTGGCGCGGTCCTTCGGCGCCACCGACCTCACCGCCTCGCCCGCCCTGCTGACCCGGCTCGGTGAGCATTTCGCCGAAACCGGCGAGTCGTTGCCCGACATCGCCCGGGTCATCTCCATGGGCGCACCGGCGAATCTGGTCGCGTTGGAACGTATCCGGGCCGCCCTCGGCGTCGAAGCCAGGGTGTTCACCACCTACGGCGCCACCGAGGCGCTGCCGCTGACCACCTTGGAATGGTCCGAGCTGGTCGAGACGCGCGCCGCGACCGCCGAGGGCGCGGGCGTGTGCGTCGGCCGCCCGCTGCCGGAGAGCGGCGGCGCGACCCTGATCCGGATCATCGGCGCCACCGACGAGCCCATCGCCGACTGGGAGGAGAACCTGGTGCTGCCCGCCGGGCAGATCGGCGAGATCGTCGCGAGCGGACCGCAGGTCAGCAGCGCCTATCACCGCAATGCCGCCGCCGACAAGCGGCACAAGATCGACGAGCGGCTGCCCGACGGCGGCGTCCGGCGCTGGCACCGCACGGGCGACCTGGCGCGCGTGGACGAATCGGGCCGACTGTGGTTCTGCGGGAGGCTCTCCCAGCGTGTCCGGGCTGCGGGCGGTGACATGTACACGGTGCGGTGCGAGCAGATCTTCAACACCCATCCGGACGTCGCCAGGAGCGCACTGGTCGGCGTCGGCGCCCCGGCCGAGCAGATCCCGGTGCTGTGCTTCGAGCCCGCCACGGATCTCACGCCCGCCGAACTCACCCGTGTGCGGCGTGAACTGTGGGCCATCGCACAGAGCAATCAGGCGACCGAGCGCATCCGGACCTTCCTGCCGCACAGCGACTTTCCCGTCGACATCCGGCACAACGCGAAGATCGGGCGGGAGCGGCTTGCGCGATGGGCCTCGGATCAGCTCGGATTCCCGCGAACGAAGGAAGGAACGGACCGATGAAGGTTCTCGTCACCGGCGCCACCGGATTCCTCGGCAGCCACCTCGTCGATGCCGCCACCGGCGCGGGCGACGAGGTGCGGGCGCTGGTCCGCGTGGGCAGCGACCTCGGCTACGTGTCCGGCGTCCCCGGACTCGAGACCGCCGTGGGCGATCTCGGCGACGTGGACTCGCTGCGGGCGGCCTGCCACGGCGTGGACGTCGTCTATCACAGCGCTGGCCTGGTGTCGGAAGTCGGTGCGCGGGAACAGTTCTGGCAAGCGAACGTGGAGGGCACCCGGAACCTGATCGCGGCCGCTCGCGATGCGGGAGTATCGCGGTTCGTGTACGTCAGCAGCCCCTCGGTCGCCACCTCCTACGAGACGGACCGCTTCGGCATCGACGAGTCGGAGCCCTATGTCGACGCGCCCAAGAGCCTCTATGTCGCGACGAAGGTGGTGGCCGAACAGTACGTCCTCGCGGCCGACTCGCCCGGCTTCACCACGTGCGCGCTGCGTCCGAGGATGATCTGGGGCCCGCGCTCGGCCGGGTGGATGAGCCTGCTGCTGCGCAAGCTGAAAAGCGGTCGGCTGCCCGACCTTTCGGGCGGACGCCGGGTCATGGCGTCGATCACCTACTGCGAGCACGCGGCCGCCGCGTGTCTGCAGGCCGCCCGTTCCCCCGAGGTCGCCGGAAACGCGTATTTCCTGGCCGATCCCGAGGACATCGACCTGTGGGAGTTCGTCCGCGACCTGGCTGTCGCGCTCGACCTGACCCCGCCGACCCGCACCGTGCCTGCACCCGTGCTGGACGCGGCGATCGCCGTCTTCGACACCATCTGGCGTATTCCCGCCGTCAAGGAACGGTGGGCGCCCCCGCTGTCGAGTTGGACGACGGCAGCGTTGACCGTCTCCAGCACCTACGACACCTCCGCCGCCCGTAAGGATTTCGACTACAACCCGACCGTCTCCCGCGCGGAAGGCCTGGCGCGCTACGTCGAGTGGGTGCGCTCGGTAGGCGGCGTCGACGCCGTCCTGGCCCGCGGCTGAACGAATCGCGCCGAATCGGAGGTTGTCTCGTGACATCACTGCTGGCCACCGTCCGTGGCCGCCGCACCGGCGTCCCGTCCACGGTTCCCACCGCGCCAGGCGCGCTGCCGTTCCTCGGGCACTGGCACCGGTTCGGTCGCACACCGCACCGGTTCCTGTCCACCCTGTCGGTGCACGGACCCGTGGTGCGCATCGGAATCCCCGGCTACGAAACGTATGTCGTCACCGAACCGGAGCTGATCAGGGAGGCCTTCACCGGGCTGTCGGATCAGGGCTCGATGATCGAGCGCGCCGAATTGCTGCTCGGCGCGGGGGTCACCGTCGTCTCCGGCGCGACACATCGTCGTTCGCGCAGGCTCATCGCCCCCGCGTTCGCGAAGGCGCGCATCGCCCAGTACGCCACCGTGATGACGGCGATGGGGCAGGCGCGGGCCGATCAGTGGCGTGATGGCGCGACGCTCGCCGTCAACGAGGAGATGCACGACCTGGCGCTGCGCACCGTCGCAGGCGCGCTGTTCTCCGGCGAACTCGGCGAGGTCACCGCGCGGCGCGTCCACCGGCTGTTGCCCGAGGTGATGACGCTGCTTGCGCGCCGCGTCACCCGGCCCGCCTGGCTGGACCGGCTGCCGACACCGGGCAATCGCCGCTTCCTCGCACTGGTCGATCAGCTCAAGGACGCCACCGCCGACATCATCGCGGCCTACCGCGCCGACCTGGCCGCCGACCCGGCACTCGACCACGGCGACCTGCTCGACACGTTGATCCGGGCCCGCGACGAGGACGGCGCGCCGCTGACCGACAAGCACGTGCACGACGAACTGGTCAACTTCCTGGTCGGCGGCACCGAGGCCATCGGCATGACCGCCACCTGGCTGCTCTACGAGCTGGCGCGCAACCCGGAGGTGGAGCACGCCCTGCACGCCGAACTGGACGAGGTGCTCGGCGGGCGGCCCGCCGAATTCACCGACCTGCCGCGGCTGGACCTGACCAAGCGGCTCGTGCTGGAGACGCTGCGTCGCTACTCGCCGTGGCTCACCGTGCGGCACGTGCCCGCGGACTACCAGTTGGGCGGGCACGCGCTGCCCGAGGGAGCAATGCTGTTCGTCTGCCCGATCGCGGTGCATCGCGACCCGCAGGTGCACGCCGACCCCGACCGGTTCGACCCCGATCGCTGGCTGCCCGAGGCGACGGAGGGGATGTCGCGCGGTGCGCACATCCCGTTCGGCATGGGCGCGCGGCAGTGCCCCGGCAACGTGTTCGCGCTGACCCAGGTGGCGTTGCAGATCGCCACCTTGTGCGGGCGCTGGCGGCTCCGGCTGGAGCCGGGGTTCACGGCGCGCGAGACCGTCATAGGCGCGCTGGTGCATCCCGAAAGCCTGCCCATGCGTGTCGAAGCGAGGACATCCGGCGACACCGACGCGGGTATCGCGAGATGACCGATGCCAGTACCGATCACAGTTCCGTGCGAGGAGAGGCGATGTCCCTGATCACCGAACGGTGTGAAGTCGCGGTGATCGGCTCCGGGTTCAGCGGGCTCGGCGTGGCGATCAACCTGAAGCGTTCCGGCATAGACGATTTCGTCGTTCTCGAACGCGCGGACGCGGTCGGCGGCACGTGGCGTGACAACGTGTATCCGGGATGCGCCGTCGACGTGCCGTCGGTGCTGTACTCGTACTCGTTCTTCCCCGGTGACTGGTCGCGACTGTTCGCCACCCAACCGGAGCTGCGCGCCTACACCGAATCCGTGGTCGACGCGTTCGAGCTGCGGAGCCACGTGCGGCTGAACAGTGAGGTCGTCGAGGCCGAGTTCGACGAGACCACGCACCGGTGGTCCGTGCGGCTGGCCGACGGACGCATCGTCAGCGCGCGTGCCGTCGTCATGGGGTACTTCTCGTTGCACGTGCCGTTCGTCCCGGACATCCCCGGCCGAGACGTGTTCCCCGGCGTCCAGATGCACTCCGGCTCATGGGATATCGGCTTCCAGCCGGAAGGGAAGCGGATCGCCGTCGTCGGATCGGGCGCGAGCGCCGTGCAGATCGTGCCCGCGCTGGCTCGACAAGGCGCGCACGTGGTGTCGTTCCAGCGCAGTCCGGCGTGGGTGCTGCCGCGCGGGGACCGGGCGATCCCCGGACCGGTGCGGACGGTGCTGCGCAAGTTCCCGCCCGCGCGACTCGCCCTACGCTGCACCGTGTTCTCGCTGCTGGAGTTGGTGCATCTGGCCGAGTTCCATCCTCGGTTGCTGCCGGTCTACGAGCAGATCTGCTTGCGTGCGCTGCGCAACCAGGTGCCCGATCCGCGCACGCGCGAGGCGCTGCGACCGGACTACCGCTTCGGGTGCAAGCGGCCGATGGTGTCCGACGAGTACTACGCGGCCTTCGCCCGGGACAACGTCGACCTGGTGACGGAGAAGATCGTCGACCTCACCCCGGCCGGTGTGCGCACCGCCGACGGTGTCGTCCACGAGGTCGACGCGATCGTGTGGGCGACCGGTTACCACGTCCAGGACTCGATCCCGCGCTTCCCCGATTTCCGCACACCCGCCTTCTCGCTACGGGACAGTTACGAGCGCAACGGTTTCACCGCCTATCGCG
The DNA here is from genome assembly GCF_965341865.1 of Nocardia sp. bgisy134. Classification (GTDB taxonomy): domain Bacteria; phylum Actinomycetota; class Actinomycetes; order Mycobacteriales; family Mycobacteriaceae; genus Nocardia. Next base: position 1,823 of record NZ_CBDQZP010000027.1, on the reverse strand, counting down.
GCATCGCCTTCGCGGGCCTGCCGAACCTGTTCTGCGTCACCGGTCCCAATACCGCGCTCCCGCACACCTCCCAGTTCCAGGCCATCGAACCCACCACTCGCCTCATCGCCCGGATCATCGCCCACATGCGTGATCGCGCCGTCACCCGCTACACACCCACGGACACCGCCCAGCGCCGCTTCGTCGCCCGCTGTCGCCGGGTTCTCGCCGACCGCGTCTGGACCACCGGTGGCTGCACCAGCTACTTCGTCACTGCCACCGGCACCAATACCCTCACCTGGCCGGGCGGCACTCGCAGCGTTCGCCGCGACCGCCGCCACATCCACCCCGAGGATTGGGACCGCCGCTCGGCCGCCGCCGGCTGATCGTCCGGAAACGAATCCGACGGCGCACGGCGACGGGCCCGTCAGCGGTCGGCGACGAAGGCGTCGAGCAGGCTGCGGTAGACGTCGGCGAAGCGCTTGCGCGCGTTCTGCTGTTCGGTGGACAGGCCGTCGGTCGCGTCGGGCGCGTACACGATCACGTGCAGGTTCTGGCCCGGCGGTTCGGGCATCACGTCGACGATCTGACTGCCGCCGTCGCCGGAGCCGGGCACGCCGAGGTCGAGGGTGGACAGCGCGGTGAGCTCGGCGAGGGCGGTATCGATGACCTCCCTGCGGACCGCGCCGCTCACCTCGCGCGGCGGGGTGTTCCGATCCCGTTCGGGCGCGACGGCATCCGGTTTGCGGACGGCGTGGCCGTCTGCGTAGACCTCGAGGACGGGCCGCAGATCCATCCGGTCCTGCCAGCCCGCGGGCATCGTCGTGAGCGTGAGAAGCGCGACGTCCGCTCTCGCGGGCGTGGGTGCGGGCAGCGGAAGGGGCGGATGAGCGGCGAGCGCGGGCGGGTTTTCCGTTGCGGGAGTGTGGGTTTCGGCTGCCGGGGGCTGCGGCGCCTGCTTGGCCGGATCGGCGGCGGCAACGCCCCATCCGGCGGTGAACGTCATCGCGAGGACAAGCAGAGCCGATATCGTTCGTCGCATGGAATTCCCATCTCGATAGCGTCGACCGTCCGCCTCGTCCGGGAAGTGAGCTCTTTCCGGCGCAGCGGCTCAGGGTGCCGTAGAGCGTACCTTTGACATTCCCATTGGGTTCGCCTACTTTCCCTGGCGGGGAGTTCGGTGTGTCGATCTACCGAAGTCGGACACCCATTGGGGAGGGGGATACTGCCATGTCTCTGGCTCGAAAGCTCACCATCGCCCTGGTCGCCGGGGCCGCGTCGCTCACTGTCGTCGGTGCGGGGACGGCGCATGCCGCGGGAGATCAATTCGGGGCGATCGCTGTCGAGAAGGCTCCGAATCCGTTGGGTGTGACGTACTTCTACGGATCCCACGCCGCGACGCCCGAGGTTGCCAGGCAGGCCGCGGCGGCCAGATGCGGCTCGGAGTCGGGCAACCCGGACGCGGTCTGCGATCTGGTCACCTGGAGCAACGCGTGCGTGGCGGCCGCAACGCGCGGTGTGGACTACCAGTGGGCCGAGGGGCCGAATCGTGAAGCGGCCATTCAGAACGCGCTGGCGTTGTCCAACGCGGTCGGCGCCAGTATCGTTCCGCTGCCCGCGGCGATCAGTTACGTCGCTTGCACTCCGAGCGTGGAGTGACGCACCGGAACCAGCGCCTCGGCGTCAGCGGTTCCAAGGGTGGGGCGTCGGTCCGATCGGCTGTAGTGGCCGTTGTCGGGCTGGCGCCCTGACACATTCACAAGGGCGGTGGTATCGGAATCCGACCGTTTCCGGACACCGCCCGGTAAATCCGTGCGGGCACGCGGATGTCTGTCGGGCGGGCC
>NZ_CBDQZP010000026.1:0-85722 GCF_965341865.1 Nocardia sp. bgisy134 | reverse complement strand
AGTTATTCGCTCCGCCCAAGACACCAGCATCACAGACATCCGCACATGCCGCCTATCGCGCGGTCGGACAGCCTGTCTGGCACTCGAAATGCCTCCTGGGCGCTGACTGAATCGGCCAACCCGGTTGGTGGTGGAACTGAGGAGGAATTCTGAGCTCTTCTTCGCGCTGCTCAGGCGACATGGAGTACGTAGTGCGCACATCTGGCTGGGGTGAGATCTCGGTTACACATTCCTCGAATACCCGAACACAGGAGGGAGACGACGATGTCACCTCTCTATACAGGCGGCCCCATGATTCGGCGCGGCGAAAGCGCGGATCGCGATTGATCAGTCAGGCAGTCGGGGAACCGCTACCCTCCGGTCCGCGGCCCCGGGGACACCGGGTCCGGCGCGGATGGAAGTCTCCAGATCGGTCCTCGACCACATTGCTGCCATCAAGTCGGTGTCAGCATCCTGAAATGCCGAGAAGCGCGTATCCGAACGAACGCGGGCTTCGCGACCCAGGGGAGATAGACTCAGTCTGCGACTTCCAAGGGCCAGCGCACCGACGCGACAATGGCGGTACCGGCGTAGCTGTCCTCCTCCAGGGCGGACCTACGGGCTTGGGCTTCCTCTTCAGTAATCAGCCCTTCGCGCAGGTCGTTTTCTATCTCAAATTCTGTTAGGTGCCGTTGCTCTCTCCACTGGCCTTTCGTGAGGCTTTGTTCAGCACGGATGACCACTTCCTTGCTGGTCCAGCGCGTGCCGCTTGGTACGACGATCCCTCGGTCACGCCGCTGCACGCGTCGGCGAACGCGGTCTCGCCGTTGACGTCCTGGCTGGTGCAGGTGTGGTCTGATTCGGTACTTCCACTCGAGGTCGAACCGCACGGGTTGAGCGTTGTCGAACCGATGTTGCCCGACTCGTCGACCGAGAATTCGACCTCGCCTGGGACCCCGAGTCCCACACAACTGCCGATCGGCTACCTCGACGTTTCTCAGATCCCGGGTCGATCTGGACAAGCTCGAGCACGCCGCCAAGCTCACCCAGAACCTGGGGCATGAGCAGCCGCGAACGGGCAGACACAATGCAGGACATGGAAAACGGTGATGACAAGGACGCGACCGCACCCTCCCCCGCCGTTCACCACTGGACGGTGGGTTTGACATGTGTGGCGATCGTCGCGACCGGCTACCTGGTCGCCGGGCTGCTGTACGAGCGGGAGCCGGAGTTGACGACCGCACCGATCACCCCCACCACTTCGGCGCCGCCGCCGGAACCGGCCGAATATTCGTATGTCACTCCGCCGGTGACATTTCCGGTGCAGATCCCGGGTTGTGATGTCGTGGAGCCGCCACAGCCGGGGCAAGGATTTTCGATGGTTACCTTCGAAACACCCGGATACGACAACCCGTCCTATCCGTGGTTCTCCGGGCCCAAGGCCGTCGCGATGACGCAGGCGCTGCGTGCGGCGCTGCCCGCTGGTGTCGAGATCGCCTTCGCACCGGTGGATCGGTCACTGGTATTCCAGCCGATCCTCGACGACCCCACGGAGGACAAGGGGTTCGGCGGTTGGACCGACGCGCGCGCCACGCTGCTGCGCGGCGACCGATCGGGCTCGCTGTCGGTGACCGTTCGCGAGTCCACCATGCCGATCCCGCCGTGCGTCGCCGGCGATCTCGATGAGAGACGCCGCCTTCCCGACGGCACGATCGTCGATACCCACGACACCTGGTACGAGACGAATGGTGTTCGCGCCCTCTTCCGCTCGGCCACCGCTTACCTGCCCGACGGCTCCGTCGCCCACGCCTACGCCACCGACGACGCCGCTGACGGAAGCGGCTATACCGGAACCGTCCCGCTGACCATCGATGATCTCGTCGCGCTCGTCACCGTCCCCGGACTCCGCGTCACCGCCCCGGTTCCGCCCGGAACGCCGAACCCACCCGAGTCCTGCAATATCTGGGCGGAGTCCTCCTCCGCCATCGATCAGGCCCAGGCTCGTCGATGGGACGCGGTCCTGGCGCAGATTCCACTCGACGGCTTGACCCTCGACCCGCCGCTGGGAGCGCTGCTACCGGCAAGCACAGGCGGGGTGTGCCAGGTAGTTCGGGTGACCACACCTGGCCGTCGATCACGGTTGAGCGTGGCGATCACGACCGGGCAGCCTCTCCCGCAGGAGCTTTCGCCGAATGACGGCGCGACGTCACGTCGGCTGCCGGACGAAACGGTGGTCGAAACGCGCGAATCGCGAAGCACGGTGATGGAGCCGTCACCCTCCACGCAAACGACCCGCACTGTGACCGTCACCCGCCCGTCCGGGACCCGGATCCAGGTCACCTCCGGCGATGGTCCCGCCGAGCCGTTGCCGTTCGAGTTACTCGAGGCGATCGCCTCGAATCCGGGACTGGAGGTGTCGCGATGAGAACGATTCCCGGGCTGCGCAACCTCGTGCTCGCCGCTGCGGCGGCCGTAGTCGCCACTGCCGGTGCGGTGGTGGTCCATCTACAATACGAGGACACCACGCGCAAGATCACCGGCACCGCGGACTCCGCTCCCGGCCTCGCGTGGTCGACAAGCGCTGCCGGGTTCGGACGAGCGGGCGCGGAGTTCCGCGATCCGCGGGCGGGCACCGAATTCGATACCGACGGATCAGGATTCGTCGACGGTGGTGACACACTTGTGACGGTGCTCGGTGTGCCGGACGACGGGCACCTGCGAGATCCGGTGCTGGTCGGCATCGATGCCGGCACCGGCGCGAAGCGCTGGCAGACCCCCGCCGTGGAGCTGACCGGTTGCGGGTCTACCCCTGTCGATGGCCAGGTCGTCTGTTTCAGCTCCGACGGAGCACTCGTCGGCTACGACCTCACCACCGGAGATGCCACCCGCACACCGACGGAGTGGTTTCCCTTCGCCATCGCGACACTCGATGATCGCGTGTACGTCGCCGAGGGCGACGTCGAATCCGACGACGTGCGCGTCCACGCCGGCACCCTCGCCGACCCGGATGCGTACTGGTCTCAGGCATTCGACATGGGTACGTTGTGGGAAGACCTGCCCTTCGACGCCGTGGACGTGTCCCACGGCCAGGGCGTCTTCACCCTCGGCGCCGATATCGCCGGGTTCGACCTCGCCAGCGGGAAGCCGACTTGGACCACCACCCAGGATGGATGCTCCGATGCCGGCGCAACCGGCGGCGCATTGCTCGTGCGCGCCCGAACCGAATACGGCGGCCACGACATCACCGGCAGCGACCTCCTCGACCGCACCGGCCGCACCATTGCCACCTCCGACAGCACAGTCGCCCAGACCCTTTCGATCGACCTCCCCACCGACGACACCGTCCCCGTCCTGCTCGGCGACAGCGGCTATGACCGCCGCACCGGTAGCCTCCTCTGGACCAGCTCCGACCTGATTTCCGCACCCCGGGAAACCAACGCCACGACCGGCACCGCAGCGGCGATCTTCGGCGACGTCGCGCTCCTGCAAGACACCGACGCGCACACCACAACCGGCCTCGACCTACGCACCGGACACCGGCTGTGGCGGACCGACACCACCCGCTTCGGCACGATCCTGGGCTGGGACGGCCACACCGTAGTCCACTCCGATTACACCGGACTCTGGGCAATCGACCCCCGGACCGGCACCATCTCCTGGGACATTCCATTCCTCGCCGTGAACACCGACACCGAGGCCCTCACCGGACCCAGCCAACTCGCCGCACACGGTAAGGGCCACTACACCTACGCCAGCGCCCGAACAATAATCGGACTCCGGCACCTCGAACACTGACACCGAATCGCCAACTCCTCGCGGCCAGAGCTGATTCATACGTTCCGGCGTGGGCCCGAGTCCGAGCGCCAACAAGAGCACGGTGGTGACCGGCTTCTACCGCACCTGCATGTAGACCCGCACATGCTGCGCCACACCTTCGTCACAACCCTGCTCGACGCTGGTGTCGACCTGCGTGATGTTCAGATCGCGGCTCGCCATGGCGACCCGCGGACGACCATGCGCAACGACCGCGCTCGAACCAACCTCGACCGGCACGCGAACTACATCTTGGCCGCCTACATGGCCTCGGGCACATGACAACTCAACGCACGCTACTGCCGATGTGCGGTTGTTTGGTGCGTGACCCCGGGGGCTGCGCAATGACCCGGCTTGTCCTTGGCGGTCGTGGCCTGTCGTCGGTGATCTAGTGCGTGGCGCTCACATCTGGCTGGGGTGACATATCGGTTACGCACTCCTAAAATGCCCGCATACGGGGAGGGAGACGACGATGTCACCTCTCCCTACTCCCTACAGCAGCCCCATGATTCGGCGCGGCGAGAGCGCGGATCGTGGTTGATCGGTTAGGCAGTGGCCGAACCGCCACCACAAATCCGCGGACCCGGGACACGGGGTCCGGCGCGGACGGATGCCCCCAGACCGGTCTTCGACCACATTGCTACCACCAAGTCGGTATAAGCATCCTGAAATGCCGATTATGGTCTTGATCGACGCGCCAGCCCGAACAAGATCATCGGTCTTCTCAGTGACGCCTCGCGTTGGATTGGGCCTCGACAAGCGCCTGAAGTGCGGCATGGGGGAAGGGCCTACACCACTCCTTCAGGTAGCCGTCGTCGCCGTGTTGCCGTGCTACTTCCTCGAACGCTCCGATCACAGTGCACACGAGATGATCAAGAGTCTGGTAGGTGGACCACAGCTCTGTTTCGGCGGAGTCCGGGTCGTCACTGTACTCCCGTCCCACCAGGCGGATATGTACCTTTGAGTCCGTGCTGTCGAACAGCCAGATGTAGGCATTCGGCTCGGCTTCGAAAAACACCCGGGCAGTAGCGTCCCCGCTCCGGAGGCTGGCCACAGCGTTGAGCATGTCTTCCGGGGCTTCGGTGAGATAAGAGGCGATAGCTTTGGCCTCGTTGCCGTTGTCGGAAACGTGAACACGAACCCAGCCTGTGCCAGCGAGCTCCCAGGTCATGGTCATGTCTGCCATCTGCACTCCTTAACGTATCTCCGTCCCGGCTATTCGCGGTCGAGGAGGTGATTCTTCCGCAGAATGTCCGGTAATGCCGCTGATCGCGCGGGCTGCTCCTGGCCATAGGAGTGCAGAGTCGGCCCTGCTCGCCGGGGTGAGCATCGCCCACTACACGCGCCTGGAACAGGGCAACGGCGACAGCGTCTCGGACGAAGTCCTGGCAGCCATCGGTGCCGCGCTGCGCTTGGAACCGGACGAACTGGCCTACCTGCGCCGTATCGCGCGACGTCCGACACCCTGCGCGGCGGACGCTTCGGATGTGCCTGCGGGACTGCGGTATCTGCTCGAGTCGTTCGTGATGACCCCGGCGCTGGTGGTCGGTCGGTACACCCAGATCGTCGGCTGGAACCGGCTCGCCGTGGCGGTGTTCGGCGACTTCCCTCTGCTTCCAGACCATCGCCGCACGCTCTCGCACCTGCTGTTCGCCGAGCCCCACCGGCGCGAGCTGCACGGCGCCGAGTGGGAGCGAGTGGCGCGCGAGCACGTGGCGCATCTGCGCGTGCTGCTCGGCCGGTTCCGCGGGGACCCGGCCCTCGCGGCGCACATCGACCAATTGCGGGAACTGAGCACGGATTTCGCGCGCCTCTGGGCGAAACATCCTGTCGCGCAGGTCCGGAACCGGACATACGTGTTGCACCACCCGATCGTCGGCGAGCTGGCCTTGCACGGCGAGCTCGTCGCCCTGCCCGCCGCGCCATCGTGCTTCGGGCTGGATTTGTTCGCCGCCGAGCCGGGCTCGCTCCGTCCGAGCGTGCCCTACGGCAGCTCGCGAGCAAGTGAGTCCGGTAGCCGAGTTATCCACCGCGCGAGTGAAACCGCCTAGACAGCGGCGATTCTCAGCGATCGCTGTCCGGGTTAATGCGGCGTCGAGCAGCCTGAGAAAGCGGGCCTCCAGGGAGCGAGTGCGTCCGGTAGTCGAGTACCTGACGCTTGGGCGAACCGCGGCGTCGTGACGGCAGCGGTAGCGCTCCCTGCTCTGGATCGCGTGACCCAGCATGCGGCCCGCGACGGCCCTTGGTCGCCGACCGCAGTCGGAGACTGCGGCGATTCTCAGCGATCGCCATACGCGTTGAGCACGGCGTCGAGCAGCCCGGGAAAGCGAGCTTCCAGGTCGTCTCGCCGTAGCCGCACGACGCGCGTGCGGCCCTCGATCGTGGTCGCGGTGACCCCGGCCTCGCGCAGCACGCGGTAGTGGTGCGACAGGGTCGATTTGTGCAGGTCGATGTCCTCGCCGATGCCCGAGCAGTTCTCGCCGTCGCTGTCCGCGAGGCGGGAGGCGATCTCGAGTCGCGCCGGGTCGGAGAGCGCGTGCATCACGCCGACGAGGGTGATGTCGGCTGTCGCAGGCTGGAAGGGCACACGCGGCATGGTCGATCTCCCTCGGTTTGATTGTTTTGCGGTCATCCAACAATAATTGTTGGACATACTTCAAACAGTCTTGGGAGGTTTCCTGGTGTCAGTGCCCACTGTTGCCGTCGTCGGTCTCGGTCCGATGGGGCAGGCTCTTGCCGGTGCGTTCATCGACGGCGGTGTTCGAACAACGGTCTGGAATCGCACGTCGGTCCGTGCCGAGGCGCTCATCGGCCGGGGCGCCGTGCACGCGGAGACCGTGGCCGATGCGGTGCGCTCGTCCGATCTGGTGGTTGTCTGCCTGGTGGACGACGAGGCGGTCGCCGCCGTGCTCGAGCCCGCCGCCGATGTGTTGCGCGGCCGCACGCTGGTGAACCTCACGTCCACCGCGCCGCACCAGTCGCGATCGCGAGGGGAATGGGCGGCGCGGCACGGGATCGCCTATCTCGACGGAGCCATCCTCACTCCGACGCCGACCATCGGCGGGCCGGGAGCGTTGATTCTGTACTCCGGCGCCGAGCAGATTTACCAGGCGCATCAGGCGGTGCTTGCGGAGTTGGGCGGCCGGGCGGTGTATGTAGGCGAGGACGTCGGCCGCGCCGCCGGGTACGACGCCGCGGTGCTGTCGCTGTTCTGGTTGTCGGTGCTCGGCGTCGTCCATGGCCTCGCGATGGCGCGTGCGGAAGGAATCTCCGGGGCCGACCTCGCGCCTTTCGCCGCGAACATCACCGGGCTACTGCCGGAGATGCTGGATCGGTTCGCCAGCCAGGTCGAGGCGGACGACTGCCCCGGCGGCATATCGACCATCGCCTCGGCGTCGGCGGGCCTCTCGCACCTCACCGAGAGCGCTCGAACCCTCGGCTTCGACGCCACGATGTTCCAGGCATCGCAGGGCCTCGTGCAGCGCGCCGTCGATTCCGGTTTCGGGGCCGACGGTCTGGCTCGCCTGGTCGACGCCGTCGCCGCCAGGCCCGCGGCCTGATCGATGCGGTGACGACGCGCGGTGCGTCTACTCGGTGCGTTCGGCACGGGTCCACGCGCCCGCATCGGTCGACAGTTCGCCCAGCATCAGATCACTGCCGCCTTGGCCGCGATCCTGCACCAGTTCGACCTGGAACCCGACCCGGACTACCGACTCGACGTCTGCGAACCTCACCCTCGAATCCGCGGGTCTACGACTGCGATCTCACCTGCGAACCAGCAACAAGACTGTGAGACAAATGTAGCGCCGCATGTCATGGCGCGCTGCTGAATGGCGCGCTCTGGCATCTGTACGGCACACAGCTACTCCCTCGACACCGGGCAGTCGGAGTGCTCGCAGTCTAATCAGGGAGGCCGATCGTTTGATCGCAGCTTTCGGGCGGGTCTACCAGTCCGCATTCGGCGGGCGGGCGAGTCGGTCGGTAGTTCGCGGGGACCCCGCCGGATCGGATGATCGTGCGGTAGGTCTCGACGGCGTCCGTCGGCTGGCGGACCAGGGTGGGGTCGGTGCGGACGTCGACGGTGTAGAGGCCGAAACGGGGTGTGTAACTGCCCCATTCGTAGTTGTCGGTCAGGCTCCAGTAGTTGTAGCCGACCACGTCGATGCCATCGGCCTTGGCGCGCTGCAGCCAGTAGACGGTGTCGCGGAGGTGTTCGGAGCGGGTGTACCCGTCCGCCCGCGGGAGGCCGTTCTCGGTGGGCATGCCGTTCTCGACGACGTACAGCGGGCGGTCCGGGAACAGGCGTGAATAGTGCCGCAGCGCGTAGTAGATGCCCTCGGTGCGAATCGGCAGTTCCCAAATCGCCGGGCCCTGGTTCGAACCGCCCTGTACCGACTGACCGGATTCCGGCAGCACCGCGAAATAGTAGTCGACGCCGATGAAGTCGAGCTTGTCGGCGATCCGGTCGACCATTGGCTGGTTGACCTCGGTCTCGGCGCCCGCTACGTAGCCGAGGTTGCTGGTGACCTGTGCGTTGGGCGCGGCGCGGTGGATGGTGTCGTAAATCGTGTTGTGGGCCTGAGCCATTCGGTCCAGCATCGCGGGAGCCTCGTCGACGGTGATGGCGCCGATACGCAGCTCGGTTCCGACATATGCGGCGGGCTCGTTGAAAGTGACCCACAGCGGGTTGCGAGAGGCATAGCGGTTCACCACCTTTCGCATATTGGCCAGCCAATCCTCGACCATGTCCGGATTGCGCCAGCCGCCGCGATCACTCGCCCAGCCCGGGTACACCCAGTGGTCCAGAGTGAGCATCGGCCGCATCCCGGCCGCGACGATACGGGCGATCACGTCGTCGTAGAACCGGAATGCCGACGCGTCCCAGGTTCCCGGTTCCGGCTGCAATCGAGCCCATTCGATCCCGATCCGGTACACCCGAACCCCGAGCCGCGCGGCCAGATTGATATCGGAGGCATAGTGGTTGACGAAGTCGACCGAATTCGGATACTCGTCCCCGGCCGCACCCGAATCGATGTAGCGGGTCCAGTTGCTCTCGGGTGCGTACCCCTCGGACTGGAACCCGGACGACGCGACACCCCAGAGGAACTCGTTGCCGAACGGCACGACGGTCGCGTTCGCCGAGGGGACCACGACCCCGGGCAAGAGCAGTGCCGCCGCGATCGTAACGAGTGCGACCTGGGTGTGCCAGCGCTTTCGTGTACGCATCGAGCTCCCGTCCCGTCCGGCGCTGCTCGATCGTGCGCACCGCCCGGAGCTCGATCGCCGCCGGGCCCACACGATGATCGCCAAACGTAACTGTCGGATTGCTGAATCTTTCGAGCCACAATCGACCGGCGCTCGATACCCGGTCCTGAGTCAGTTGTCGGCCGGTCGCCACTGCCGGACCGCGGCGACTATTTCGTCGGCGGCGTCTTCCTGGATGTAGTGGCCGGCGCCGTCGAGAAGGACCGTCCGATGATCGGCGAACAGTTCCTCCCAGTGACGGCGTTCGGGGGCGCGGAAGGCGATATCCTTGGTGCCCCACACGATCAGTGCCGGCCGGTCCCGCACCGCATCGAGGCCACGCTCGACATCGGCGAGAAACGGTCGGCTCGCCAGGATTTCGCGTGGGAACACATGGACCGGCTCGCGCGATTCCGGTGTCGGGAAGGGGCCTCGGTAGGCGTCCATTACCGTCTTGTCCAGTTTCTTGCGGCGCACACCTGCGGGGATGATCCGTTCGACGAAGAAGTTGCGCTGCCGGATCAGCCAACCGCCGACCGGGCCGCCCAGAAATCGCGAGAAGGCCTGCGTGCTCGGGTCGGATTTCGGCCAGGCCCAAGTATTTCCGATGATGAAGGCCACGAAGCGATCCGGGTGCCTGCCTGCCGCGGCGAATCCGATCGGTCCACCCCAGTCCTGCACCATCAGCGTCGCCTCGCGCAGGTCGAGCCGGGACACCAGTTCCGACACGACCCGGGCATGCTCGACGGGTGTGAAGCCGTAGCCGGGCGCCGCCCGGGACAGCCCGAAGCCGGGATAGTCCACCGCGATGCAGCGGAACCGGTCACGCAGACCGGCGATGATATCGCGGTAGAGGAATGACCAGGTCGGATTGCCGTGCAGCAGAACCAGCGGTGGCCCGCTGCCTTCGTCGAGGTAGTGCACACGCGAGCCGTCGATCTCGGCGAAATGACTGGAATACGGGTACAGGCTTTCCGGCACCCAGGTCGGGCGGATGGGAGTGCTGGCTTCCTCGCTCACGCTACTTACCTCCGATCGCCGGAACTTCATGGTCAACCAAGTCTGGACGACAACGAACGCAGTGAAGAGCAAATTGGCAGCAAATATTTGAATCGTAGAAACCGGCCGGGAAACTGTCGTGGCGTTCATCCCAGTGCGGTCCGGTCCGTGAGGCATGCAGTTCACGGCGGATCGTCGCCGCGACCCCCGTTTCTGGCCGAGACGGTGCAGACGGCTCGCCTAGCCCACACAACTGTCGACGGTGGAGATCTTCGCCGGTCCGAGTCGTCGGGAACTCGTCCACCGCGATCCAGGTGATCCCGACGTCACTCATGCGCGGCCATTCACCTGGGGCGATACACCTCGTCGAACACTGTGAGCTGGGGGGGGGAGCGGACAGGGCGGCACGGGCCTCGTGCAGCAGCAACTCCCCTGCTGCACGTGCCATGGCCACTGGCATGCGTGTGACTGCTCGAGGTGGGCTCTGGCGGGAGTCACCGAGAGCCTGGCCGCCACCGGGCTGCGTGCCGGGTTGCCCGGCGGAGCTGCTGCGCGAGGTCGATCGAAGGCACCACGCAAGTCGAGCGGTTTATCGCGCGTTTGGCGTCGAGCTCGGCGGCCTCGTTCGCGCCGCCGATGAGGTGAACCGGCATCGTGCCCGCGGCGACGAGGGCGTCGTAGAGTGTCCTGTTGGGCTCTTGGCCGGTGCACAGGACGATGGTGTCGACCTCGAGCAGATGGGATTGCTCATTCACAGAGAAATGCAAGCCGAGGTCGTCGATGCGTTCGTAGCGGGCACCAGCGATCGTCTCAACGCCGCGGTTCTTCAACTCGGCACGGTGGATCCATCCCGTGGTCTTGCCCAGCCCGGCGCCGACCTTGCTCGTCTTGCGCTGCAGCAGGGTCACCTGCCGTGGCGCCGTGTGGCGCACGGCCAGCGCGAGGCCGCCGCGGTGACGGTGTTCGGCGTCGACGCCCCAAGTGGCGAGGAACTCGCCGATGTCGGGTTCGGCACCGGGATCCGGGGTGGTCAGGAACTCGGCAACATCGAATCCGATACCGCCGGCGCCCAGGATCGCCACTCGTGGCCCTACGGGAGCTTTGTCGCGCAGGACGTCGAGGTAGCCCAGCACCATCGGGTGATCGACGCCGGGCAGCTCCGCGGGGACGCGGGGGTTGACACCGGTCGCGATGACCACCTCGTCGAATCGTCGTTGGTCAGACGCTCCACCGTGGCGGCGGTGTCGAGATGCACCTGAACCCCGGTTTGCACCAGGCGGTGACGGAAGTAGCGCAGGGTTTCGTCGAATTCGCCCTTGCCGGGTATCCGGCGGGCGATCTCGAACTGCCCGCCGATCTGCGAGCTGGCTTCGAACAGCTCCACTCGGTGCCCGCGTTCGGCCGCGGCGGTGGCGAACGCGAGTCCGGCGGGTCCGGCACCGACGACTGCGATCCGTTTGCGGACCCGTATCGGGCCCAGCACGAGTTCGGTTCCGTGGCATGCGCGCGGATTCACCAGGCAGGAGGTGATTTTCAGGCTGAAGGTGTGGTCCAGGCAGGCCTGGTTGCAGCCGATGCAGGTATTGATCCGCTCCGGGGTGCCCGCGGCGGCCTTGTTCACGAAGTCGGGGTCGGCGAGGAAGGGCCGGGCCAGCGACACCATGTCGGCGTAGCCGTCGGCCAGGAGCTGCTCGGCGGTGTCCGGAGTGTTGAACCGGTTGCTGGTGACCAGCGGGATGGATACCGAGCCCATCAGCTTCCTGGTCACCCAGGCGTACGCGCCCCGTGGCACCGAGGTCGCGATGGTCGGGATCCGCGCCTCGTGCCAGCCGATTCCGGTGTTGATGATCGTCGCGCCCGCCGCTTCGATGCGCTGCGCGAGCTCGACGACCTCGTCGAAGGTCGATCCGTCGGGTACCAGGTCCAGCATGGAGAGCCGATAGATGATGATGAACTCCGTGCCGACCGCTTCGCGGACGCGGCGAACGATCTGGACCGGGAACCGGATGCGGTTCTCATAGCTGCCGCCCCAGCGATCGGTGCGCTTGTTGGTGTGGGTGGCGATGAACTCGTTGATCAGGTAGCCCTCCGACCCCATGATTTCCACCCCGTCGTAGCCGGCCAGCTTCGCCAGCCTCGCGCAGCGCACGAAGTCCTCGATCGTCGCCTCGACCTCGACGTCGGAGAGTTCGCGTGGCGGGAACGGACTGATCGGAGCCTGCAACGGACTCGGCGCGACCAGCTCGGGATGGTAGGCGTAGCGCCCGAAATGCAGGATCTGCAGGGTGATCTTGCCGCTGGCGGCGTGCACGGCATCGGTGACCACACGATGGCGGTCCGCCTCGGCTTCCTCGGTCAGCATCGCCCCGCCCGGGTAGGGGCGTGCGGCTTCGTTCGGCGCGATGCCACCGGTGACGATGAGCCCGACGCCGCCGCGGGCGCGCTCGGCATAGAAGGCGGCCATGCGCTCGAAGCCCTGGGGCGCTTCTTCCAGGCCGACGTGCATCGACCCCATCAGTACGCGGTTGCGCAGGCTGGTGAATCCCAGGTCCAGCGGCTGGAGTAGATGCGGGTACGCGCTCGTATTCATCGAGATCTCACGGTTCGTTCGTCGGGGCTGTTTGTCGCGCCGGACCATCAAGCTCTCGGAGCTAGGACAACGGCGATTCCGCCGGCGCTCGGTCTGCTGGGGTGCCCTCGCGCGGAGCCGGGGCCGGAGAAGTATTTCGCGGTGTTGCAGGTGTGCTGACCTGGATCGTGGAGACTACTGCGCGTAATTCGAGCTTCGGATGTCCTCGACCAGGCCGGTGGTGATGGGCTGGGCCCGACCGTGCGCGCTCGCACGCGGGGCCGATCACGAGGCGTTTTTGGCGGGGCTCGTCAACCGTTCACGGCACTGCTGCTGCAGTGAGTTCAGCGTCGGTCCGCTGATCACCCGTGCGGCTAGGGATCGAAGAAACCGCAGCAGCATGGAACTCTTTCGGCCGCAGCCCGAACCGGATGAACGCTTCCTCGTCGTTGCCGCCAAACGGCGCCCACGCGCAAGCGAATTCCAGCATGTCGTTGTCGAATGGAGTCATGGCCAGCCGGTCTTCGATCACAGGCGCGTCCTTCGGCTTCGTGCGCACTATGTGTTACGTGCGAGGATGTGTGAATTGCGCTGGGCAGCAGCGAATCCCTTGTGCGCGTTGCGTTTGCTGCGGTACGCCTCGCCATGACGGTCGCCCGCATCGCGCTCACCGCCTCGGTCACGGTCATCGAACCGGCCGAACTCGCAAACACCGTCCGGCGCCTGGCCACTCACCTTACGGAGGACACATGACCTCATCGGAATCGCCGCGATCGGCATCCGACCACGCCGCGACCTGGAAGTTCGACTACCCGATCTTCCACGCCGAGACCCGGGCACAATGGCGGAACTGGCTCGGGCACAACCACGCATCCACTCGCGGCGTGTGGTTGTGCTCCTGGCGCGCCGGTGCCGAACGCCCACGCTGCCCGTACTCCGAGGCCGTCGAGGAGGCCATCTGCTTCGGATGGATCGACTCCACCAACACCATCCTCGACGACGAGCGCGGCTTGCAGCTGTTCACGCCACGCCGCACCAAGAGCGCGTGGACCCGGCTCAACCGCCGACGCGCAGCCGACATGGCCGACCAGGGCCTCATGACCGACGCGGGCCGCCGCGCCATCGCGGCGGCGAAGTCCAACGGCTGGTGGACCATCGCCGACCAAATCGAAGACCTCCGAGAGCCACCCGAACTGGCGGCGGCCCTCGACCGGGACCCACCGGCCCGCGCCCACTGGGACCGATTCCCGCCCAGCGCGCGCAAGATGATGCTGTGGTGGATCGTCAGCGCCGCGCGAGACGCCACACGAGCGAATCGGATCACCCACGTCGTCACCGAGGCACACGACGGTCGACGCGCCCGCGGGTGAACATCATCGCGCGCGTATCGACCAGGCCTCGGTCTCCAAGTTGCAGACTGGGCATCATGCCGAGTTCAGGACGGTGGATCGCCTCCTCTCCGGCGTCGGCCGCCCATACTCTGCGCCGATGTCACGCGCCAGATCGACAGCAGCACCGAGCAGATACGCGTCGCACGTACAGTAATGCCGCTGAGCGCGCATGTGAGTAGAGCCGGACGCGGCTCAATGTTGTTGTTTTGTAACAAGTTCGGTGAAGCGGGCGTTCGTGATCGAGAGGGGGCGGGGTGTGACGCGCTCGTGTCGGTCGGCCCGGTTGTCCGGCGCGGATGGTCGCATTTGCTCGGTGTGCGTCGACGAGAAACAGTTGACCAAGACCATCGCCCGCTACGGCCGGGTAGACCTGCTCTGCATCGACCTATGCCGAGGCCGGGACTATGCCGCGCCGATCGCCGCATGACCTGAGATATGAAGTAGTGCAGCATGTTCGGCCTGCCGAGTGGACCGGTTGTCGGCCTGATCACAGGCTCTCCAGGAAGGCCAGGAGGCTGTCGGTCGGGCGATAGACGCCGGCGGCGTCGAAGTCGGGGTGGTCTGGTCGAGAGCACGTTGTTTGATCGTCATGTCGGCGTGGAGATAGATGCCGGTGGATCGGATGTCGGCGTGGCCGAGCCAGAGCGCGATGACCGCGGTGTCGACGCCCGCGTGCAGCAGCGCCATCGCGCAGCTGTGGCGCAGGACGTGCGGATGCAGCTCGGCGGGGCGGATGCTGGGGCAGGATAGGGCCGCGGTGGCGGCGTGGCGCCGGACCAGGCGCTCGACGGCATCGGAGCTGAGCCGGCGGCCGGTGCGGGTCGGGAACAGCGGCTGATCGGCATGGTCGCCGCGTTCGGCAATCCAGACGCGCAGGACGCGCTGGGTGGGTGTGGTGAGCGGGACGGCCCGGTGTTTGCGGCCCTTGCCGAGGCATCGGAGGTTCGCGCCGCCGCCGAGGGTGATGTCGCCGCAGTTGAGTCCGACCAGTTCCGAGACCCGTAGCCCGGTTTGGACCGCGACCAGCAGCAGGGCGTGATCGCGTCGGCCTTCCCAGTGGTCGCGATTCGGCGCGGCGAGCATGGCGTCGATCTCGGTGCGGTTCAGGAACGCGACGAGCTGTTTGTCGAATCGTTTGGGCGGGATGGCCAGCACGCGCTGGATCAGTTCGGCGTGTTCGGGATGGCGCAGTGATGCGTAGGTAAACAGCGACCGGATCGCGGTCAGGCGCAGGTTGCGGGTGCGGGGACTGTTGCTCCGCTCGTGCTCTAGGTAGTCCAGGAACGCGGTGATGGCCTCGACGTCCAAGTCGGACCAGTCCAGCTCGGCTGGCGGCTTCTTGGTTCGTTGAGAGACGAAGCCCAGCAACAGTTTTAGCGAGTCCCGGTAGGAGGCGACCGTGCGCGGACTGACGTGACGGTGCTTGACGAGCCGTTCGGTGAAGAAGTTCTGCAGTGTGGCGGAGATCGCGGTCATGAGGGCCTGGCCTGGATCGAGTATTCGAGTCGCTGGGCGGCCAGACTCAGCAGCTCGGGGGCCGCCGACAGATACCAGTAGGTCGAGCGCGGGTCGCGGTGACCGAGATAGGTCGACAACGTCGGAAGTTTCGCCTCGACGTCATCCCCGGAGCGGTGCCAGCGCAGCAGCGTGTTGACCGCGAACGAGTGCCGCAGGTCGTGGATGCGGGGCCGCCGGTCTGCGTCCGCGCCGATTCCGGTCGTGCGACACAAGTTCCGAAAAGTCTCATGGACGCAGGGATAGACCATTCGGTTGCCGCGGCGAGAGACGAAGAAACTCGCTGTCGTCGGCATCGGGTGGTGCTCGTCGCGGATGCCGGCGTAGTCGCGCAGGGCCGCGACGGTCGACGGCAGGACCGGAACCACCCGGGACTTGCCGAACTTCGACTCCCGGATCAGCAGAGCCTCGTCGGCCCAGTCGATGTCGGTGCAGTCCAGGCGGATCGCTTCCCCGACCCGCAGCCCGGTCGCGCCGAGCAGGCCCAACATCGTGGAATGGGTCGCCGCCGACAGTCGTCCGCGAACTCGATGTCGCGCCTGAGCGGTCAGTGTCTCCAGGTCGGTGCGGGTGAAGATGAACGGTGGATGCCAGCGTTGCGGGAACGAGATCAACCCTGGCGGTGGTATTTCGGTGCGCGGATCCAGCCCGGCCATATGCTGGGCGAACCTGCGGGCGATCGTCATCCGACGTGCCGGATTCGACGACGACGCATCGACCCCGGGAGCAAACGCCCAGTCCAGCGCAGCTGCGATCGTAACTGTGGGTGCGGCGATCTCGTCGAGATAGCCGACGAACCGCGGCAGCAGCCGATGGTGTTCGGCCAGATCGTGGCCGAGCCGATTGCGTAGTTTCAGGTAGTCGGCCGCGGCCTCGGACAGCCGGCTCATCGTGGCGCTCCTGGCCATTCGGCGGCGAGGTCGCGCAGAGTGGCCAAGTCGACCTTCGCGTAGATCGCGGTCGTGGCCAGATCCCGGTGGCGCAGGACCTGGCTGATATCGACGAGAGGGACTCCGCGGCGCAGCATCTCGGTGGCCAGCGAGTGGCGCAACCGATGGGCGCCGACGCGAGGCAGCCCCGCGCGGTCGCAGGCGCGGCGGGTGACGTCGCTGACCAGGTCAGCGCGGATTCCGCGCAGCGGCGCCTTGCAGGTCACGAACACCGGCCGCAACGTCGTCGCCGGCCGAGCGGTCGTCAGGTAGGCGCTGACCGCTTCCCCGACGTCGAACGGCATCGGCATGGCGTCCTCCCGGGATGCTTTGCCGCGCAGTTTGATCCGACCGCCACGCCAGTCGATGTCGCCGACCTCGAGCCGGGCGACCTCGATCGACCGCAGTCCCAGTCGCGCGACCAGGGTCAGCATCGCGTAGTCACGGACCTGCACCGGATCGTCGCGGTCACAGGCATCGAGCAACCGCTGAACCTGTGCGGCGGTGATCGACTTCGGGATGCCGGTGCCATGCCAGCCCGCGACCGGCGGGACCGCCGAGGTCAACGGGCGCGGCAGTAGTCCGCGCAGGTAGAGGAACCTCAGTAGCGACCGTAGTTCTGCGACGCGGCCCTTGATCGCGCCGACGCTGACGCGTGGGCTTTCGGCGAGCAAGAACGCCACGATGTCGGCGCCGGTCAGCTCACCGATCCCACGAGCGGATGCTTCTCTCAGGAAGCGGTGGGCCAGCTTCTCGTAGCGGACGATCGTGGCAGCTGCCAGAGCGCGGTCGGCCACCAGCCAGTCGCAGTACTCGGCGACAATCGAGTCCAAAGGGTCGCAGTTGATCGGCGGATCTGTCAGCAGCCCTTGGGATTTCAAGAACTCTCGCAGCGGGTTCAGGCTCTTTGCCGACGGCGGACGGCGCAGCGTAACGCAGCAGAACCGCCGGAATTCCTCGATCGACGCCGCCGTCAACTGCTCGGCTGTGAGGTCCTGCTCGATCATCCACCGCCCCAGATCGCCGATGATCTTCAGCATGTTCCGGATCGTGCCCGGCGTGTATCGCTGCTGCTCCAGATGATTTCGGTAACCGGCGATGTAGGGGCCCATGCGGCCCGGTTTCCTGCGAGTTCCGACCATGATCACGCCTCCGTCCGACGCACTCATCCATCAGATGAAGTATCGGAGCCGACGACGGAACTATGTGGGCTGCTGCGCCGGCAAACGAGGCCCTTCCGCTGCCCTTACCAGGGGATTCACGTCATGCGGCGATCGGCGCGGCATAGTCCCGGCCTCGGCATAGATCGATCTATGCCGCCGTCGGCATAGGTCGACGAACTCGGCTACATGGAACTCGACCGCCGCGGAGCGGAACTGCTGTTCCAGGTCCACACCGAGCGTGAGGAGAAGAACTCCGTCGCGATCGCTTCCAACGAATCGTTCTCCGGCTGGACGAAAACCTTCACCGACCCGAGACTTTGCGCCGCGATCGTGGACCGCCTCACCTTCGGCGGCCATATCATCGAAACCGGCACCGACTCCTACCGCCTCGCCCGGACAGCGCAAGCAGTGGCCGCGGCGAGATGACGTCGAAATTCGGTTCTGGCCCACTTTCCGTGACGAAAGGTGTTGTGCCGCAGAACCACAGATCTGGCGTCATCGTTGCGCGGCCGTGGGAAGCACGCGTTTGCGTAGCAGTGGAAGGCCAGCCCTGCCGAACATCTGCCTCTTGATCATTTTGATGTGATTGACCCGGCCCTCGACCGGACCGGAGTTCCAGCGCATGGTCAGACCGGCACCGTGCGCCGGTGTCGGAGCGAGGCGGGCGCAACCGGCCAACGCGCGCTATTCGACCCAGTGGGACCGTGATCCGGCTGGATGTCGTCCTGCTGGCGGCCCGCTGCTGCAACCGCTCGGGCCGGCTACTTCAGTAGTTCGATGACCGGTGCGAATTTCTCCATAGCCGGTTCCTGCACAGTGAAATACGTGATTCCGTGGCGCTCGCGGAATTCGCGCACGTTTTCGGCGATCTGCCGAGGAGTGCCGATCATGACCGTGGGGGTGGCATCGATCTGGTCGTCGGTGAATCCGGGCAGAAACGCGCGCACCTGTTGGCCAAGGGTGTCGCGTTCGGACGGGGAGGCCACGCCCCAGATGGCGACGTTGATTTCCACCTGATCGCGACGCTCACCGAGCAAGCCGCGCACGTACTCGGCGCGTTCGGCGAGCGTGTCCGGGTCGGCGGCGGTCGGCAGCCCGGATTTCGTGACGCTGATCGTGGCCGACGCAAGCTTTGGGCGCCCGGCCGCGGGGGCGCTGGGCCGCGCTCACCATGTGGTGAGTGGTTCGGCGTCGACAACGACGCCAGCCGCGCAACTCCAGACAGCTGAACGGTGTCCACAAAAGGACGTCCTCGAACCTATCCCGGGCCGTAAATCTGACCTTCACAGGTCAGTGGCCGGGGAACCTTCCGCAATAGTTCGCGGTTCACTGTGACGATCATCCAAGCAGTCTGGCAGGACGCTGCAAACACCGCCGGCAACAAGCTAGGAGGGGCATAGGACCCTCGTCATGAGCGCGCGGTAACGTCACTATTCACCGTCGTGATCACGGCTGCACTGACACACAAGGTGTCCGATTTCGCCGATAAACGACACCGGAATTCACTGGCACAACCAGTCGTTGCTCCTGCAGGCGGCGGGAATACTCAGCGGCTTCAACGGGATCTAGGCTGCGCGGTGGTGTCACGAGGGCACCACATTCGATCGGACGCTCGATGGTCGACGAGCCGCCCGGGCCAGTCGACGGGCCGCTAGGAGGCCGCCGAATAACGGGTTCGGGCCGGGTGTCGGCCGTGCTGTGCGCGGTCGACACTGCTGGATTGTGCGCGCGGTGATTGCGTCGGGTCGGTGTGGACTGTCTGGGCAGCGCAGAGTAGGCGCGGTCAGCGATGACCACGTCCGGTTGCGGCGCGGCGGCCCGCCTTCCAGGCGCGGCACCACGAGCGCGTCCAGCACTGCTGGCAGCAGCGGTGAGTCATTGGTCTGGCCGGACGTGAGCAGCACGGCCAGGCCTCGACCGGCGCTGTCGGTGGCCAGGTGGACTTTGGTGGTCAACCCGCCACGGGAACGCCCGATCGCGTGATCGGCGGGTTCATAGCCCGGTCACCGAATCGGCCTCCGCGCCGGCGGCGTGCTGGTAGCAGTGTCGCTACCCTGATTCCGAACCAATCAGCTCCACAAGTAACGGGCCTGAATTGGGAATTCGATGCCACCACCATGGCGCGGCTTCCAGGCCGGAGTCGGTGAATCGTTCGATCGACCGATTCTCGTCGAACTTCGTAACTGCCCGGAACTGTTCGTCGTATCCATCCGCGACGGCAGCAACCTTTTTACGGAGGGGTTCGGAAAGACGGTCGATGCAGCCGGACAAGAAATCTCGTATCGATAGTGCGCCGACCAGGTCATAGCCTCCCCAAACGCTCGGGTCGTTCGCTGTTCGAGCTCGATCCTTGTCGATCTTGTCGACGTGCAGAGCCCAGCTGGTCAGCAGATCCAATGTGCCGAACGATCGTGTGTCATTTATCTTATGGCGACACTCTTCTAGCTCGTTCAATTCTGCCTCAGAAAAGTTTGAGCGTATACCTTCGATCAACTTCTCGTTCATATCACCGGCTCGGGTAGTAGGTAGTAGACTTGAGAGGTACATCACGATTGATAATTACTCTGACTCCATTGTAATCATAGCGCACCGAGTTTCCAGAACCTGGTGAAGTTGTGCCCTTCCGTAATGCTTCCTCTATTTCCCTCATGGTTGGGCGACCCATCGCCGGGTTGTCGTCACCGGCGTGTCCGCGTGCGAATTCTGCGAGTTCCTCGAGGGAATATCCGGTACCTTCGAAATTGTAGGCAGGGCCGTCCTCGTCGATCTCGTCGTCGAGAGCTTCGTCAATGAACACTTTCATCGAGATAATTGCAGCCAAGCCGATGTCGGTTGCAGAGGGCACTTTGTCGAAGTTGGCGATAACTGCCGCTCCGCCGGCGGCAGCCGCTGCAGCAGCTAGGACACGCCAGATTTTGATGCCGTCGTAGACGGATTTGATGGTGCGTACTGTGTTTCCAACTACTACGATGGCGCCTCCGGCCGCGGCAACGTCGCTCAGGGCTGCGGTGAACGCGGTGAGCAGGATCCCGGTGACGACAATGGCTCCAGCTGCCCACGCAGCGTTCGAGATCGCCGATTTGATACCGTTTCTGAGATCCACGGTGCCTGTGTGGTACTCCGCAACGGGCAGGGCCATGTTTGTTGATGCAGTGGCTATGTAGTCGGCGCCGCTGCTGAGGGTGCCCAGGTGTCCTGTCGGGATCGGTCCTGTACGGCGGGGTGCAAGTGTGACAGCGGCCAATGAAAATTCCCCACGAACGGCCAGATGCGAGTCCCCGTAGGCGGCCAGTTCGCATAGTCGGGCACATTGTCAGCAAATATCTTGAACGCGCGGTAATGCCGATTCCGGGTGATTGGGGGAGTGCGGACACGATCTCGGCTGCACCGATGATTTTCGGGTGAATCTGTCGTCGATACCGTTGGGTATACCGACAGACAGGAGTCCAGGCATGACGAGACCGTTTCGATTGGGCATGACCTCAGTACGGGCGAACGGTGTGGATCTGGGCATCCAGAGCTTCGGCCGCGAGGACGATCCGCTGGTCCTGCTGGTCGGCGGCACAACGATGTTGTCATGGCCCGACGCGCTGTGCGAGCGGCTCGCGTCGGGCGGGCGGCGCGTGGTCCGCTACGACCTGCGTGACTCCGGCGCGTCGACGACCCTCGACCCGGAGAATCCGGCCTACAACCTGCGGGATCTCGTCTCCGACGCGGCCGCGCTGGTCGGGGTGCTCGGTGCCAGAACCGCCCATCTCGGTGGAATCGGCGTCGGTGGGATGGTCGCTCAGGTCGCCGCGCTGGACCACCCGGACGTGTTCTCCGCACTGACCCTCGTCGGCACTCGGCCGGTGGCGCCGGGCCCGGTCGACGAGGACCTGCCCGACCATGACCGCGCGGTCATGGGCGCGATGTTCTCGCGCCAACGGCCGGACTGGACCGACCGGGACGCTGTCGCGGCGTTCGCCGCCGAGGGCGCCGAGCCGATGGGCAACGATCCGCAGCAGGCGCGGGCGACGGCGGTCCGAATCTGGGACCGGACGCCGTCGAGCGATCCCGCAGTGCACCAGGCGAACCAGCTCGGGATGGTGTTCTCCCGGCTCGACTGCGCCCCGCGCTGGCGGGGCCGGCTCGGTGAGCTCGACGTGCCGACGCTCGTGGTGCACGGTCGCGCCGACCCGTTCTTCCCGGTCGGCAACGGTGAGGTCCTCGCCGCCGAAATCCCCGGGGCGCGACTGCTCGTCCTCGACGACATGGGTACCGCTCTGCGCCACGCCGCGGCCGACCAGGTCGCTGCCGCCATGCTCACCCTGTAACCGCCCGGCTGGTAGGCATCCTGAGCCGGCGGAACGCACGATGATGAATTTCGGGTGGCTCCCTCGTCGAAACTTCTGGATAGACCGAAAGACAGGAGTCCAGACATGACTGACCTGCCGACGTGGCGAAATCGCGTGCGCCGCAGCGGCGATGGCGGGCACCAGTACCTGAGGGCGCATTCACGCGGAACCGAAGGAGTCCGACCATGGCGGTGATCGAAGACGTCAGCCCACTGGGGGCCGAGCTGGAACGCTCGTACCAGGTCTATGTACGTGGCAGGCTGAAGTTCCGCGTCAAGCAAATCGTCTACGTGGCGTTCTCCCTCGACGAGACCGTGATGGGCTTCGCGTTCCCCAGGGAGGAGCGAGCGGCGCTCATCGCGAGCGAGCCGCACAAGTTTCAGATGCCATCGGCATCGGACATGCGCTTCAACTGGATCGAGTCCGACCTCGCGGCCCTGGACCCGACCGAGGCCCGTGAACTCGTCGTCGATGCATGGCGCATGGTCGTTCCCAAGAAACTTTCCCGCGCTTACGATCTCGCTGATCCCCACGGGTGGGTCTGAGGCTCGGACTCCGCAAATCCGGTCGTCGACGTCGCAGTACATGAACGCCACGCGGGTGCACCGAACGCGCGCTCATGCCGCCAGCTTCCGTCGCCCGATCGTTTGCTACTTGCTAGCCCCGGCGGCCAGATAGCTCCCCGCTAAGTGGCCGTGAGTGGGGAATTCCACCTGGCCGCTGACACAAGTGCCTGATCGCGTCCTCCGACGACTTCAACCGCATCCGCCACCGAGTACGTCATGGTCGCAATTAGTTGCCGCTGCGGGCACATACTGAGTGCCCCGATCAGCCCTCGCTGCAGCCGGTGGTCGCGAGCGGACTCAGCCGAAAGACGTGGCAGATCGCCTAGACCAGGAGGTTGAGGAACGCGACGTCAGGGTTATCCCTAGCCCGGTCTGGAGGACATCGTGATGACTGGACCCGTTGGCCCGGTGCCGTTCTCGGCGACGGCGCACCAGGCGCTGCGCGCTCTTGCATCCCCGCGGCCACCGGAGTGACCCTGGTCTGCAGGTCCCGGCAGCGGGCAAGACCACCGCGGCCCGGCTGCTGGCTGAGCTGGTGGACCCGGTCGTGCTCGACAAGGACACCTTCGCGTCGCGGCTCGAGGAGTCGGTGATGGCCGAGCTGACCGGCAACCCTCACGACCGCGACCGCGACCTCTACCGCCGCGTCGTCTCCCCGCACCTCTACGCGGCTCTGGTCGAGCAGGCCGTCACGATCGCCCGTCGCTGCCCGGTCGTGGCCGACGCCCCGTTCCTCGGCTACATCGCCGCCGCCAGTGAACAGGGACAGCGGCTCAGTCGACTACATCCCACAATCACCGGTGGTGAAATCGCGATCCGCACGGTGTGGGTTGACACCGACACCACCCGGCTTCGGGAGCGGATGGCCCACCGTGGTGCCGAGCGCGATCAGCCGAAGCTCGCTGACCGGGAGACCTACCGCACCGGTGTGCTGGACTCGGAGCTCGCCCACAACGGCACGCGCGTCGTCGACTACCTCGTCTCGAGCTGAGTCAGCTCTGACCGGCGATCCGGTCCTACCTCCGATGGCGGTATGGCTGGACGACGTCGGTGAGCTTCGACGACGAACCCTGGAGTCCTTGCCCGCCGCGCAAGCGCGGAAGGCGCGAACCCCTCGGCGCCGGTCGTTTCGAGCGGATTCCTGGCCTCTGAACCGCCGATCCAGGAATACCGATTGGTGATACATGCGTTGAGGATCCTGGGTAAATCGTAGAAACATCGTAGAAAGCAGGGGTGTACCCGAAAAATGCCCAGGTCAGCGGTGGTATAGGCTTTATCGGTCATGAAGTCGGCTTTTTCGGGTCCGGTCACCGGTGCTGCGCCCCAGACGGTCTACCTCGATCATGCGGCCACCACACCGATGCTGCCTGCCGCGATCGAGGCGATGACGGCTGCCATGGCACGGCCGGGGAACGCCTCGTCGGTGCACGGATCGGGGCGCGCCGCGCGCCGGTCGCTCGAGGAGGCGCGTGAGTCGATCGCCGCGAATCTGGGCGCCCGGCCGTCCGAGGTGATCTTCACCTCCGGCGGCACCGAGAGCGACAATCTGGCGGTCAAGGGCATCTACTGGGCGCGCAGGGACGCCGAGCCGCGCCGCACCAGGATCATCGCAAGCTCGATCGAGCATCACGCGGTCATCGACGCGGTGGAGTGGCTGGAGCAGCACGAGGGCGCGCACGCGACGTGGCTGCCGGTGGACGCCGACGGCGTGGTGTCGCCGCGCATGCTGCGAGCGGCGCTGGCCGAGCATCCCGACGAGGTCGCCCTCGTCACCGTCATGTGGGCCAACAACGAGGTCGGCGCCATCCAGCCGATCGCCGAATTAGCCGCGGTGGCACAGGAATTCGGCGTCCCCATGCACAGCGACGCGATCCAGGCCGCGGCCCAGCTGCCGATCGACTTCGCCGCGAGCGGCCTGTCCGCGGCCAGCTTCGCCGGGCACAAGGTCGGTGGACCGCACGGTGTCGGCGTGCTGCTGCTCGGCAGGCAGGTGGCGTGCGTGCCACTGCTGCACGGCGGCGGCCACGAGCGCGACCTGCGCTCCGGCACCTCGGACACCGCGGCCGCGGTCGGCCTGGCCACCGCGCTGGACGTCACCGTCACCGAACTGCCCACGCGCACTGCCGAATTGGCCGCGCTGCGGGACGCGCTCATCGCGGGCGTGACCGAAGCCGTGCCGGAGGCCGTGTTGAACGGCCCGGCAGGCGCGCGGCGTCTGCCCGGCAACGCGCACTTCACGTTCCCCGGCTGCGAGGGTGATTCGCTGCTGATGCTGCTGGACGCCGCCGGGATCGAATGCTCGACCGGCTCCGCCTGCAACGCGGGCGTGGCCACGCCGAGTCACGTGCTGATCGCCATGGGCGTCGAGCCATGGGTGGCGCGGGGTTCGTTGCGATTCTCGTTGGGACACACGTCGACCCGCGCCGACGTGGACGCCCTCCTCGATGTCTTGCCCCAAGTGGTGGAGCGGGCCAGGGCCGCTGGTCTTGCCGGTGCGAAAGGTGGTGTGTGATGCGGGTACTCGCGGCGATGAGCGGTGGTGTCGACTCCGCCGTCGCGGCGGCGCGCGCCGTCGACGCCGGGCACGAGGTGGTCGGCGTGCATCTGGCGCTCTCGGCTACCCCGGGCACGCTGCGCACCGGTTCGCGCGGTTGCTGCTCGAAGGAGGACGCGGGCGACGCGCGCCGCGCCGCCGACGTGCTCGGAATCCCCTTCTACGTCTGGGATTTCGCGGACCGCTTCAAGGAAGACGTGATCGACGACTTCGTGGCGGCCTACGCGGCGGGCGAGACGCCCAACCCGTGCCTGCGCTGCAATGAGAAGATCAAGTTCTCGGCGCTGGCCGACCGCGCGGTGGCGCTCGGCTTCGACGCCGTCGTCACCGGTCACTACGCCCGGCTCGAGGACGGCGTGCTGCGCCGCGCGGTGGACGCGGACAAGGACCAGTCCTACGTGCTTGCCGTGCTCACCGCCGAGCAGCTGTCGCGCGCCATGTTCCCGGTCGGCGACACCCCGAAGCCGCAGATCAGGGCCGAGGCCGCCGAGCGTGGACTCGCGGTGGCGAACAAGCCGGACAGCCACGACATCTGCTTCATCCCCTCCGGTGACACGCGCGCCTTCCTCGGCGCCAAGATCGGCATCCGCCCCGGCGCCGTAGTGGACGCCGAAGGCACGGTGCTCGCCGAGCACGAGGGTGTGCACGGCTTCACCATCGGCCAGCGCAAAGGCCTCGGATTGGCGGGCCCGGGGGCCGACGGCAAGCCGCGCTACGTCACCGACATCGACCCCGTGTCCGGCACCGTGCGCGTCGGCTCGGCCGAGGACCTGCGGGTCTGGACGGTGCGGGCCGAGCGCGCGATCTGGACCTCGGGCTCGGCGCCGGACGGCCCGATCGAGTGCGTCGCGCAGGTGCGCGCGCACGGCGGCACCGCGCCCGCGATCGCCGAGGCGGTGGACGGCGGCCTCGAGGTGCGGCTGCGCGAACCACTGACCGGCGTCGCCCGTGGGCAGGCCGTCGTGCTGTACCGGCCGGACGCGCTCGGCGACGAGGTCATCGGCAGCGGCACCATCAGCGACACCTCGCGCGAGGAGCACTCCGTGGACGACGCGGCGGTCGAGGCGCGGTAACGCCGACCGGACGACGGGCTGCCGTGCTGGCGTACACGCCGCCACCCCGACCCGCACGCCGTGATCGCCCGGGCTTCGATACGCGCTAGTGTCACGATGCCGCGGCCGGGCGGGACACGACGGATCCGGGCATCTGGCGTCGAGCCACCGGTGTACCGCGGCGGCGGACAAGCACACATCGACATGGGTAGGACGTGGTGAGCGAAACCGGAACTAACGCTGCGGCTTCCGCCGATCGGAGCGACGCCGACCCGCTGTCCGGCGGCATCGCGACGGCCGTGGGGTCGTGGCCGGGCGGCGATCCGCGCGAGGCCGCGAACACCGTGCTCGGCGAGCTGGCCGAGCTGACCCACCTGCCCGAGCTCCCGGGCCGTGGTCTCGGCGCGGACATGATCGGCCGCGTTTCGGCCCTGCTGGTGGACATGCGCTTCGACACCAGTACCCGCGGCTATCGGCTGGCGTCGCGCCCCGGCGCGGTCTCCCGCCGCGCTCGCGATCTGCTGCGCGCCGACCTGGACGCGCTCGAAGAGGCTTGGGAGACATCGGGTTCGGCGGGCACCGGACGCGTCGTCAAGGTTCAGGCCACCGGTCCGCTCACGCTGGCCGCCGAGGTCGAGCTGCCCGGCGGACACCGCGCGCTCACCGATTCCGGTGCGCTGCGGGATCTTTCGGAATCCCTCGCGGAGGGTCTCGCCCAGCACGTAGCCGAGGTGGGCAAACGGCTCGGCGCGCGGGTCGTGCTGCAACTCGACGAGCCGTCGCTGACCGACGTGCTGAACGGTTCGCTGCGCGGTGTCAGCGTGCTGGACACCGTGCGCGCGATGCCGGAGCCCGAGGCGCTCGCGGTGTTCGACGGCGTCGTCGAGGCGCAATCGGCCCCGGTGCTGGTGCACAGTTGCGCCGCACCGCCCGCGCTGGGCTTCATGCGCCGCAGCGCGGCCGCCGCGGTCGGCTTCGACGTCGCGACGATCGGCACCCGCGATCTCGACAGCATCGGCGAGACGCTCGATGCGGGGAAGCGGCTGGTGCTCGGGCTTGTGCCGACCACCGACCCCGCGATCAGGACCGCAGCGCAGGCGACCAAGAGCACAGCGGCACCGACACCGGTGACCTGGCGGGAGATCGCGGAACCCGGCGTCCGGCTCATCGATCGCCTCGGTTTTCCGCGCACCGCGCTCGCGGACAGCGTGCTCGTCGCTCCGGCGTGCGGGCTGGCGGGCGCGCCGCTGTCCTGGGCGCGGCGCGCGCTGAGCCTGGCGAACGAGGTGGCTCGCGCCTACGCCGAGGACCCGGAGTCGCTGACCTTCTCCTGACCGGTCCCGACCGGGCGACAGGGCGTCGACGTGCGGGAATGTGTCGGTGCGCTCGACTACTGTGCCTCTCGTGAGTGACAGCGACAGTGCGGTGGTTCCGGCGACGGCAGAGCAGCGGGTGCAGTGGCAGCAGCTCGCGGACGAGGTGCGCGAGCACCAGTTCCGCTACTACGTGCGTGACGCGCCGATCATCTCCGACGGGGAGTTCGACGAGCTGCTGCGGCGGCTGCAGGCCATGGAAGAAGAACACCCTGATCTGCTGACCCCCGATTCGCCGACCCAGCTGGTCGGCGGCGGCTTCGCGACCGATTTCACCGCGGTCGACCATCTGGAGCGGATGCTCTCGCTGGACAACGTCTTCAGCTACGACGAGCTACGCGCCTGGGCTGCGCGGGTGGAGGCCGAGACCGGTCCGAACCTGCACTACCTGTGCGAGGTGAAGATCGACGGCGTCGCGCTCAACCTGGTCTACGAGAAGGGCAGGCTGGTGCGCGCCGCGACCCGCGGCGACGGCCGCACCGGTGAGGACGTCACCCTGAACGCGCGCACCATCGACGATATCCCGACCGAACTCGCCGCCTCCGACGAGTTCCCCGTACCGGACCTGCTCGAGGTGCGCGGCGAGGTCTACATGCGGCTGGAGGATTTCGAGACACTCAACGCGTCCATCGTCGCCGAGGGCAAGCCGCCGTACGCGAATCCGCGCAACACCGCGGCAGGCTCGCTGCGGCAGAAGGACCCGTCGGTCACCGCGCGCAGGCGGCTGCGGATGATCTGTCACGGCTTCGGCCGCATCGAGGGCTACACCCCGGCCTCGCAACACGACGCGTACCGCGCGCTGGCGGCATGGAAGCTGCCGGTCTCCGAGCACACCAGGCGGGTGCAAGGCGTGGAAGCGGTGATCGAGCGGGTGGCCTACTGGGGTGAACACCGCCACGACATCGAGCACGAGATCGACGGTCAGGTCATCAAGGTCGACGAGATGTCGCTGCAACGCCGCCTCGGTTCGACCTCGCGGGCGCCGCGCTGGGCGATCGCCTACAAGTACCCGCCCGAGGAAGCCACGACCAAGCTGCGCAACATCGAGGTCAACGTGGGCCGCACCGGGCGGGTCACCCCGTTCGCGGTGATGGAGCCGGTGTCCATCGCGGGGTCGACCGTCGCCATGGCGACGCTGCACAACGCCTCCGAGGTCAAGCGCAAGGGTGTGCTGATCGGCGACACGGTCACCATCCGCAAGGCGGGCGACGTGATCCCCGAGGTCCTCGGCCCGGTGGTGGACGCGCGCACCGGCGAGGAACGCGAGTTCGTCATGCCGACGCACTGTCCCGAGTGCGGCACCGAGCTGGCTCCGGAGAAGGAGGGCGACGCCGACATCCGCTGCCCGAACCAGCGTTCCTGCCCCGCGCAGCTGCGAGAGCGGGTGTACCACGTGGCCAGCCGCAATGCCTTCGACATCGAAGCGCTCGGCTACGAAGCGGCCATCGACCTGCTGAAGTCCGGCGCGATCACCGACGAGGGCGACCTGTTCGACCTCGACGAGCCTCGCTTGCTCACCACCTCGCTGTTCGCCAACAAGAACGGCAGCCTCTCCGCGAACGGCAAACGGCTGCTCGACAACCTCGACTCCGCCAAGGACCGTCCGCTGTGGCGGGTGCTGGTCGGCCTGTCCATCCGGCATGTCGGCCCCACCGCAGCCAGGGCGCTGGCCGCCGAATTCGGCAGCATGGCGCGGATCGAGTCGGCCACCGCCGAGGAGCTGGGCGCCGCCGACGGCGTCGGCCCGACCATCGCCGCCGCGGCGGCCGAGTGGTTCACCGTCGACTGGCACCGCGCGATCGTGGACAAGTGGCGCGCGGCAGGCGTGCGGATGGAGGACGAGCGCGACGAGTCCATCGAACGCACGCTGGAGGGCCTGTCGATCGTCGTCACCGGTTCGCTGCAAGGTTTTTCCCGCGACGGCGCGAAGGAGGCCATCCTGATCCGCGGCGGCAAGGCGGCGGGCTCGGTCTCCAAGAAGACGGCGTTCGTGGTGATCGGCGAGGCGCCGGGGTCGAAGGCGGCCAAGGCCGAGGAACTCGGCGTGCCGATCCTGGACGAGGACGGATTCCGGCTGCTGCTGGAGCGCGGGCCGGAGGCGGTGGCCCCCACGGCGTCCGACGCCGAAGAAGTCGTCGAGGAATAGCCGCCGCGGCCGGTGATTTCACGCGGTGGGGAACGGCACTTGACCTGAACCTTGCTTCAGGTACGACGATCGGTCTGGTAGGCAACTGTCAGGAGACCGTCATGACTCACCGTCCCACCGCCCTGATCACCGGCGCATCCGCCGGGCTCGGCCTCGCACTCTCGCGCGCGCTGGCCGGGCGCGGCTGGCGAGTGATCGGCACCGCTCGTCGTGGCGACCGGCTCGACCGGGTCCGCGCCGAGCTGGGCGCCGCGTTCATCGCCGTCACCGGAGACGTCACCGATCCCGCGCACCGCGCTCGGCTGGCCGAAATCGCCGCGGGCGCAGGACCGCTCGACCTCGTGGTGAACAATGCCAGCAGGCTCGGACCGAGTCCGCAGCCCCGGTTGGCCGACTATCCGCTCGACGAGCTCGAGGCCGTCTATCGCACGAACGTGGTGGCGCCGCTGGCGATTCTCCAGGCGGTGCTGCCGCTGCTCGATCTCGGCAGTGTCGTGGTCGACATCAGTTCCGACGCCGCCGTGGAACCGTATCCGGGGTGGGGCGGGTACGGTTCGGCCAAAGCGGCGCTGGACCAGCTCACCGCGATCCTCGCGGCCGAGCATCCGGAGCTGGCCGTCTACTCCTTCGATCCGGGCGATATGCGCACCGAGATGCACCAAGCCGCGTTCCCCGGCGAGGACATCTCCGATCGGCCCGAGCCGGACAGCGTCGTGCCCGCACTGCTGCGGTTGCTCGACGAACGTCCGAAGAACGGCCGCTACACCGCGGCGGATTTCGCGGTGGCGCGATGAGGGAGCGAATCATGTTCCAGCGAGCGTCGCGCACGCCGGAGCCGAGCGCTGGCGAGGTGCAGGCGTGAGCAGCGAAGCATCGACCGCGCCCGCGCGGGGCGCATCGCGGCACCGTCCGCTGTCGAAACACGGAAATGCCGGGGCCGGAACGGGTTCCGCGGGATGGGCGCGGTCCTTCGAACTGCCCGACCGCTACAACGCCGAGGCCCCGCCCGAGACGCGCGGCACGGCGCGGGACGACGTCCGGCTGCTGGTCGCCGGAGATCGGCCAACCCACGCGCGATTCCGCGAGCTGCCTCGCTACCTGCGCCCGGGCGATCTGGTGGTGGTGAACAATTCGGCGACCACCTCCGCCGCTGTCGACGCCGCCATCGCGGACCTGCCGATCACCCTGCACTTCGCCACCTGGCTGGACGACGGTGGCTGGGTGGTCGAGGCGCGGACCCGCGAGCGCACCCCGCTGCCGAGCCGGGAACTGCGGGCGGGCACCGTGATCGAGCTGCCGGACGGCGCACGCGCGACACTGCGCGAGCCGTGGCTGCCGGGAGCGCGCAGGCTGTGGATCGCCGACGTCACCATGGATCCGCGAGTTCTCATGAACGAGCACGGACGACCGATCACCTACTCCTACGTGCCGCGCCGCTGGTCGCCCTCGTACTACACGACGGTGTTCGGACGGATCCCTGGCAGCGCGGAAATGCCCAGCGCCGCACGGCCGTTCACGCACGACGTGGTGCTGGACCTGGTCAGCTCCGGGATCGCCCTCGCTCCGATCACCTTGCACACGGGCGTCTCCTCACCGGAAGCCGGGGAACCGCCGTGCCCGGAGCGCTTCGCCGTGCCCGCGGCCACGGCACGTCTGGTGAACGACACCAGAGCCGCGAACGGCCGGGTCGTCGCGGTCGGTACCACGGTCACCAGGGCGCTCGAATCCGCTGCCGACACGGACGGGCGGGTGCGCCCCGAGAACGGGTGGACCGAGCTCGTCCTCGGCGCGGGTCGTCCCGTCCGGGTGGTCGACGGGCTGATCACCGGCTGGCACGCGCCCGGCGCGTCGCACCTGGACCTGCTGGTCGCGGTCGCCGGGGACTCCACCGTGCGCCGCGCGTACGGGGAAGCGCTCGACACCGGCTACTTATGGCACGAGTTCGGCGACAGCGCGCTGCTGTGGCGCGGCGGCGGCTAGCGGGGCGTGACCGGCACTGCGGCGCATCAGGTCTCCCAAGGCGCCCAGGTCTCCCACCGCTCCTATCGCGCATCGGATCGGAGACGCGGTACTTGCCGAGTTCGGAAGCGGTGTCGATCAGGCGGGCTGGACCTGCACGGTGGCGCTTTCCTGGCCCTCGATTTCGAGGCGCGCGCAGTACCCGCCTGGTTCGAGTTCGATATGCCGCCGGTTGATCCGGCGCGGACCGGTGGTCTCCACCACGACCGAGGTGCCTCCCGTCGAACACACCTTGCTCACCGCCGGTCGAGCGGTGTAAGTCGCGCTGCCGCTCTGGCACACGTTGGTGGCGTCGTTGAGAAACACCCGCGCGGTGCCATCCGGGCACGGCGCCTCGGCGACCGCCGTCTGCGGCAGCGCGACCACCGCACCGGCGGCGATCGCGCCGATCACCGAGCCTCGGATCACGAGCCGACGAAGCGTACGTGTCATCGCTGGACCTCATCCATTCGGAGACGTTCGGACAGCCACGCCCCCAACAGGAGCTAGCGCCAGCATGCTAACCCCGATCGCTCCCGCTGTCCCCGCGTCCGCCGGGGCCGGACGGAGGGTTGGTGTCGCCTCGCGGCGGGCGAGACGGAAGTATGGCGGCATGCTGCGGAGTTTTCAGGTGACCAACCACAGATCGCTGGCCGACCGCCAGGAGTTGCGGCTGACCAAGGGGAGCGGGCCGGTGGCGGTCCCGGTGACCGCGGTGCACGGTGGGACGGCGGCGGGGAAGACGAGCCTGATCGATGCGCTCGGGCACATGCGCGACGCGGTGCTGCACTCGGTCACCGGCTGGGATCCGTACGCGGGCCCGGTTCGCGCGCCGCACTTGGGTTTTCCGGATCGGCCGACCGAGTTCGTCGTGGGGTTCGTCGCGGAGGGCTGCCCGTTCACCTACGGCTTCCAGCTGGACAACGCCGAGGTGACGGCCGAGTGGTTGCACAGCCATCCGCGCTCGCGCAAGCGAATCGTGTTCGAGCGCAACGGCGAACAGATCAAGATCGGTCCCATGTTCGAGGCCGCGCGCTACGGCATTGCCGCGCTGATGCCGCTGGTGCGCCCGAACGCGTTGCTGCTCAGCCTCGCCGGGCAGATGTACGCCGAGGCGCTGGTGCCCGCGTACCGCTGGTTCTCCTCGATGCTCGAGGTGCAGCGCGGCGCGGTCGAGCCGGACGCGGTGGCGCACCGGCTGGGCAGCCACATCTCGCGTTCCCCGGACAACGCGGCTCGGCTGCTGCTGTTGCTGCGCGCCGCTGAGCTGGGTATCACCGATCTGCTGATCGCCGATGACGATCCGCTCTACGCCGACTATCTCCGCGAACTCGACGCCGACATCGAGGGCGCCGCCGAACAGGCCGAGCTGTGCGCCACCTCGCCCGGCCACGCCGACCGCCTGCTGCGCGACAACGGGATCACCCCGCTGATGCTGGAGCGGGAGCTGACGAATCTGCGCGCCGCCCGCGACGCGCTCTACACCCGCATGGTGGCCCGGCGCGGCGTCGGCCTGAGCTTGGTCCACGCGGGCATCGACGCCCCGTTCGACATCACCGACGAATCCGCCGCGACGCTCTCGCTGCTCCGGCTGCTGCCGACCATGCTGGACGCGCTCGACAACGGACGGGTGCTCGCGGTCGACGACATCGGCGCGCAGTTGCCCGCCGAGCAGGCCGACCGGCTGATCCAGCTGTTCCAGAATCCGGAGACCAATGCCAACGGCGCCCAACTGGTCTTCACCACCGACAACCGCTCGCTGATCGATCGGGGCAACGGGCGTTCGCAGCGCACCCGCACGGCGGTCTGGCAGGTCCGCCGCACCGAGCGCGGAGCCAGCGAACTCGCCGCGCTCTGAGCGGACACGTCCGCCATACGATGGGGACATGCTGGAATTCGCAATGCTGGTGATCATGGTCACCACGCTCGTGGCGCTGCTGGTGGCCTATCGCCGGGGGCGGCAGGGCTTCCAGCCCGCCGAACCGGAGTCCGGCACGCTGTACGTCACGGGCGTGAGCCCGCTCCCGGACGCCGAGGGTGAGCAGTTCGTCACCATCACCGGCAATCTGTTCGGCCCCTCGGTGCCGGAGACCGTGGTGTACGGCCGCTTCGTCTGGGACGTGAGCCAGTGGCCCGCGATCGGCGATTACATCCCGGTGGTCTACCCGCAGGGCAAGCCGGACCGGTGGCAGATAGCTCACCCTGGCGGCCGTCCCGGCCTGGGTTTCTGAACTGGTCGGATGTCAAGGTCGCCCGCGCCGGTGGCAGGATGCCGGTGTGAGCGAACGGAGTGAGCGAATCATGTGCCAGCGCGCTTCGCGCATGCCGGAGCCGAGCGTCAGCGAGGCGCAGGCATGAGCGTGTGCGAGATGGTCATCCGGACGGCGACTCCGGAGGAGTACGCCGCGATCGGCGAGCTGACCGTCGACGTCTACGTGAGCGAGGGCTATGTCCCGCCGGGCAGCCCGTACGCCGCCGAGCTCGCCGACACCGTGCGCAGGGCGGCCGCGGCCCAGGTCTTGGTCGCGGTGCACGACGATCGGGTGGTCGGCTCGCTCACCGTCGCCCGCTACGGCATGCCCTACGCGGAGATCGCCCGGCCCGGTGAGCTGGAGTTCCGCATGCTCGCGGTCGCGAAGCGGGCGCGCGGCCTCGGTGCCGGAACGGCTCTGGTGCGCACCGTGATCGAAATGGCGGCCGCGGAATCGTGCGAAGCGGTGGCGCTGACCACCATGCCCGCGATGGTCGACGCCCGCCGCATCTACGACCGCTTCGGTTTCGTCGCCGTGCCGGAACGGGATTGGACGACGCCGGCGGGCGAACTGCTCACCGTGTTGCGCTTGCCCCTGTCTTCCTACTGACCGCCGCGCGAGTCGGCCTGCGCGCCAAGCCCGCCCGGGATGGTCCCGGTTCAGCCGAGAACGGTCGCGACGATGCCCGCCAGGTAGCCGAGCCGCGCCACCTCCGACGGACGGAAGTCCGGCCCGCCCGGCCTGCCGAGCAGCAGCACCTTGCCGGTGTTGCCCAGCGGCGCGGCGGCCAGCTTGGTGTCCATATCGCGCCAGATCTGCGGCACCCAGTCGGCCTCGGGGTCGAGCACCGAGGGCTTCTCCAGCGGCATCCACGGCGCCGAACCGGCCTGCGTCTGCGGCGCGCTCTGGCTCCCGACCACCCGGTAGGCGCCGTGCAGGCCCAGGTCGATCACAGTGCTCCAGCCGACCCGCAGCACCCGCGGCACGCCGTCGACGAGCACTTGCAGCCGGTCGTCGCGGGCGCTGGCCACCTGGTCGATGAGCTCGAGCTCGCGGTGGGTGTCCAGCACGCCCGAATAGGGGCGGATGGAGTCCACGTGCACGTCGCCGATCGATTCCGCGGCGGTGATGAGGGTGTCGGGTAGTGCGTTGGGTGGAACTTCCACGACGAGATCATCCACGGCGAAGCCTGCCCCGCGTTCCACGACATCCAGCGAGAGGATGTCGGCGCCGACGGAACCCAATGCGAGCGCGAGTGCGCCGAGGCTTCCCGGGCGATCCGGAAGTTGCACGCGAAGCAGGTAAGACACGCGCGTTCCTTTCCTCTGGCCGGCCGAGCCTGGTGGTCGGATACCCGGATGACGCAATACTTACACCCCTGACGGCCCGTTATCGACTCGAGGAGGGGTCAGTGACGAACGCCACGTGGCGGTTTCGCGCCATCACGGCGTGTCGGGCTAGATCTGACGGTGTGTCGTCGGAGTTCGTGCGGTCGGACGGGCGGTGAGTGGCCCGGCGTACTGTCGATGTGTCCACCGCTGCCCGGCGGTGACCGGGTGGGCGGAGCGATCCCGGTCGCGGACTAACATCTTCCGTGCACGATGTGAGCCGAGCGCAAGCGCGGTCGTCGTGCACGGCCACCCATGCACAACCATGCCGAAAGGGGTTCCGCGGTGCCCGCCATCTCCCGCGACGAGGTCGCACACCTCGCCCGGCTGTCCCGGCTCGCGCTGTCCGACGCCGAACTGGATCAGTTCGCCGGTCAGCTGGATTCGATCCTGAGCCACGTGCGGACCATCTCCGAGGTCGCCGCCGCCGACGTCCCGGCCACGTCCTCGCCGAATCCGGCGACCAACGTGACCCGCGCCGACGAGCTCGTACCCGGCCTGACGCCGCACGAGGCGTTGGCGGCCGCGCCCGCGGTCGACGAGCAGCGCTTCATGGTGCCGCAGATTCTGGGAGAGGGCGAATGAGTACAGCATCGCAGGGCGATTCCGTGAGGGGCGGGGGCCGGGAGACGGGTGGGCCAGAGCTGACCACCCTCAGCGCGGCCGAACTGGCCGCGAAGATCCACGCCCGCGAGGTGTCCTCGGCCGAGGTCACCCAGGCGCACCTGGATCGGATCGCCGAGGTGGACGGCGAGATCAACGCGTTCCTGCACGTCGCGGGCGAGCAGGCGCTCGCTGCCGCGGCCGCGGTGGACACGGCGCTGGCCGAGGGGCAAGCTCCGGCCTCGCCGCTGGCCGGAGTTCCGTTGGCGCTCAAGGACGTCTTCACCACCACGGACATGCCGACCACCTGTGCCTCGAAGATCCTCGAGGGCTGGATGTCGCCGTACGACGCGACGCTGACCGGCAAGCTGCGCGCGGCTGGTATCCCGATCCTCGGCAAGACCAACATGGACGAGTTCGCGATGGGCTCGTCGACCGAGAACTCCGCGTACGGCCCGACCCGCAACCCCTGGGACACCACCAGGATCCCGGGTGGTTCCGGCGGCGGCTCGGCGGCCGCGCTGGCCTCGCACCAGGCGCCGCTGGCCATCGGCACCGACACCGGCGGCTCGATCCGGCAGCCCGCCGCGGTGACCGCGACCGTCGGCACCAAGCCGACCTACGGCACGGTCTCGCGCTTCGGCCTGGTCGCCTGCGCGTCCTCGCTGGATCAGGGCGGGCCGTGTGGCCGCACGGTGCTCGACACCGCGCTGCTGCACGAGGTGATCGCCGGATACGACCCCAGGGACTCGACCTCGCGCGACGTCCCGGTGCCGCCGGTGGTGGCCGCCGCGCGCGCGGGCGCCGCGGGCGATCTGCGCGGCGTGAAGATCGGCGTGGTCAAGGAACTGCACTCCGACAGCTACCAGCCCGGCGTGCTCGCCTCCTTCGACGCCGCGGTCGGCGTGCTGAAGGAGCTGGGCGCCGAGGTGGTCGAGGTGTCGTGCCCGCACTTCGAATACGGCCTGCCGTCCTACTACCTGGTGATGCCGTCCGAGGTGTCGTCGAACCTGGCGCGCTTCGACGCCATGCGCTACGGCCTGCGCGTCGGCGACGACGGCACGCACAGCGCCGAGCAGGTCATGGCGATGACCCGCGCGGCGGGCTTCGGCCCCGAGGTCAAGCGCCGCATCATGATCGGCACCTACGCCCTCTCGGCGGGCTACTACGACGCCTACTACGGTCAGGCGCTCAAGGTCCGCACGCTGATCGCGCGCGACTTCGACGCCGCCTACGAGCAGGTCGACGTTCTGGTCTCGCCGACGAGCCCGTTCACCCCGTGGAAGCTGGGCGAGAAGGTCGACGACCCGCTGGCCATGTACCTGTCGGACCTGTGCACGCTGCCCACCAACCTGGCCGGGCACCCGGCCATGTCGGTGCCGTCGGGGCTGAGCAAGGACGACGGCATGCCGGTGGGTCTGCAGATCATGGCCCCCGCGTTGGCCGACGATCGGCTGTACCGGGTGGGCGCGGCCTACGAGGCCGCCCGCGGACCCGTCGCCTGACGGTAGACCGGACA
The DNA here is from genome assembly GCF_965341865.1 of Nocardia sp. bgisy134. GTDB lineage: Bacteria > Actinomycetota > Actinomycetes > Mycobacteriales > Mycobacteriaceae > Nocardia. The sequence continues at coordinate 48,332 of NZ_CBDQZP010000026.1, read as the reverse complement.
ACGGCGAGCGGGCCGGGGCGCGATGCCCCGGCCCGCTCGCCGTTTCGATGCTCGTGTCCGGCCGATCTGTCGCCTCAGCGCAGATCGGTGAGGTTCACGGCCTGCGCCATCGCGCGGTAGCCCGCGTCGTTGGGGTGCAAGCGATCTCCGCTGTCGAAGGCGGGGTGCAGTCGGCTCGGGTCCGCCGGATCGGCGAGCGCGGCGGCGGTGTCGACGACCGCGTCGTATTCACCGGAGGTGCGGATCCACTCGTTGACGGCCAACCGCTTGGCCTCGGCCTCCGGCGTGTCGTACGGCGAACCACCCAGCGGCAGGATGGTCGCGCCGATGACGCGAAGTCCGGCGGCGCGGGCCAGGGCGATCAGCTCCCGGTGCGCGGCGATCAGCTGGTCGGCCGAGACCGGCACCGGCGGTTCACCCAGGTTGGCCGCGCCCGTGCTGAGACCGATGTCGTTGGCGCCCTCCAGGATGATCACCGTGCCGACGCCCGGCTGGTCGAGGACGTCGTGCTGGAAGCGGCGCAGTGCGCTCTCGCCGAGCCAATCGGAGTCGACGGTCACCCGGTTGCCGCCGATGCCCTGGTTCAGCACCGCGCGCGGGGCGCCCGCCGCGGCGAGGCGTTCGGCGAGTTCGTCGGGGAAGCGGTTGTCCGCGTCGGTGGCCGAGCCGACGCCGTCGGTGATGGAGTCGCCGAAGGCCACCACGGCGGGCGGGTTCGGCGCGAGATCGGCCACCTCGACGCCCGCCAGGTAGTACCAGGTCGGGGTGGTCTCGGTGAACGCCGCGGCGGTCGGGTCGGCGCGGTGATCGCCCGCGGCGCGGTAGGTGGTGGCGATGGCCTGCGCGTGCTGCGTGGCGGGGCCGGTCGGCTCGGCGAAGAACAGCGTGATGGTGATCGAGTCGAAGGCGTTGAGCGGCAACGCGACCGGATCGGTGAGGAGGTCGGCGCCCGGCGGGATCACGAAAGTGGGTGACAGCCCGACGGTCAGGTGCGACAAGGTCTCGGGCCGGATGGCGCCCGCGCCCGCGGTCCGCGCGATGGTCGCGCCGGTGATCGTCAGCGGCGCGGCGCCGTAGCGGTTGGTCAGCCGCACCCGGGTGGTGAGCCCGCCCTCGCTGACCCGAACCACCTGGCGCAGCGTCTGATTCGCGAAGCCTTCCTTGGCCCAGTTGGTCACGAACGCGCGGCTCGGCAGATGCGGCGACGTCGCCCACGCCGTGGTCCAGCCCGGCGGGTCCGCGGGACGGGCCGCCGCGCCCGCGGCGGTGAACGGTAGCAGGATCAGCAGCAGAGCCAGCAGGGCTCGAACGACGCGCACGACGTAATCCGTTCTCTCGTGGTCGAACTCGGCGAATCGCCGAACAGGACGACACAACCACGAGAGGGACGAGACGATTCCCGGCGTGTGTCAGGCGGTACGCAGCATCTCGGCGCGACGCTGGATACCGGCGGTCATGCCTTCGAAACCGCGGCGCAGATTCGCGCCGAGCACCGCGGCCACCACCGGGTGGAACCAGCCGCCGAGCTCGAAATGCGATTCGTACCGGGTGCGTTCGGGGCTCACCGCGGTGACGGTGTGCGAGCGGAGGCTGTGCAGCGCGCCGAGGGGCACGGGTTTCATCGAGTAGCTGAGCTCGCGGCCCGGTGTGTGGCTGCGAATCCATTCGCGCTGACGCCGCGGGGTGGAGCCGTAGACCTGCACGAGCATGTCGATCGGCGCACCGGGCGTCAGCGTGCTCTCGCATTCGGTGACGAAGGGGTTCCACTCGCCGTAACGGGGGAGGTCCGTGATCACCTGCCACACCAGGTCGGCCGGTGCGTCGATGTACACCGCCGCGTCGATGACAAAGCCCATGGGAGCAAATTAGAACAAGTTCTACCGCTGCGTCAATGAACGGCTCGCTCAGCGGGAGATGGCGCCGATCGGTGCGCTCGGCAGGACTCGGCGCCGACCGGCCCACTCGGTACGGAGCCGGCGCGGATCGGTGCGCTTGGTATGAACCTGGCGCGGATCGGTGCGATCGGCGCGAACCTGGCGCGGATCGGTGCGATCGGCGCGAACCTGGCGCGGATCGGTGCGTTGGGCACGAACCTGGCGCGGACCGATGCGCTCGGCGCGAACCTGGCGCGGACCGGAGCGCTCGGCACGAAACCTGGCGCAGACTGGGCACTCAGCACGAACCCAGCGCCGTGCCCTGGTCGGTGCCGTAGCGGTGGCCGTGGCCGGGCGGCGCGTCGAGGGCGGCGAGCAAGTCCGCGCTGGTCTGTAGGAAACTCACCACGGGAAGCCAGCGCGGGACGGGAGCGTCGACCCGTACGCCGGTCAGGTCGGGCGCGCGCCACAGCAGCGCGGGCGACCAGTGCACGACCGGATCGGAGCTGTTGGCCAGCACGGTCGCGCCCGCGCGGTGCGCGTCGCCCGCGGGCGGACCGGCCCAGAGCGCGGCGCAGGTGCGGCGGTCCTGCTCGGCGTCGTTGGCGAAGATCGCGCTGCCGCCGAGCGCGCCGAGGCTCTGGCCGTAGACGAACAGCCGGGGCGGCTCGGCCATGGCGTGCAGGCGGCGTTCCACGGCGTCGAAGAGGGCGCGCGCCGCCCGCACCGCGTGGGCGCGGCCGAAGAGGAACGTCACCCAGCTCGGCGCGTAGGAGTACTGGAGACCGACCACCGCCACGTCACCGCCGAAGCGTTCGGCGAAGCCGGTCACCGCGTTGGCGTCGATCCAGCCGGAACCCGTCGGCAGTGCGACCACGATATTGGACCGGTACAGCCCGCCCGAGCGCTCCAGCTCCCGGATCGCCAGTGCCACACGGGAGTCCAGATCCGGGGCGGAATCCACGCCGACATAGACCCGGACCGGTCCTTCCGGCGTTCCGCTGACGAACTTGCGGCCCTGAGCGCCCAGTGACGGCCAGCTGGCCGCCGACTCGGCGCTGCCCGACCTGGTGTGCGAAACAGGTTGCGTCACAGCGGGATCCATCGCGACATTGGCCGCCGCGTACACCTGCTGCCGCCATCCGACCACCGCGGGCGCGAGCACGAGGTAACCCAGCGCCGCGGTGATCAGTCCCATCACCAGTCCACGAAGCAGGCCCAGTTTGCGCAGTGCCCAGCCCAGCGCCTTGGCCACTCCGACGACAACGGCGGTGAGCAGTGTCGCGGTCAGTGCGCAGCGCACCCAGTAGCCGGGACCGATCGGCGGGGTCCCCATCGCGGCGCGCAGCTCGTTCTGCCAATGCCCGGCGCGCCAGGCGGCGAACGCCACGACCAGGCCGGCCACCGCGAGCAGCGGACGGCGGTAGCGGCCGAAACGCGCGTCGACGTCGAAGTTCCAGCGGCCCAGCAGGAATCGTAGCGCGCCGGCGAGTCCGAGCGAACACGCGACCATCAGGGCGGTGAGCACCGCCTGTGCACCGGGTGTGCGGGGGAGCAGACCCGGCGCGAGCGAGATGAACACTCCCGCAACGACTCCCAGTGTCGTCCCGATGCGCGGTGTGGCGAATTCGGACCATTGCCGGGACTTCGGCGTATCAGGTTCGAGGCGGGGGCTTTCGGCGGGCTCGGTGTGCTGCCGCGTCGTCGTCACGCCGAAACCTCCATGGCGACAGCGTTGTTGGTGAAGTCGCTGGCACGAGCTGATCGACCGTCGGCCGCCGATCGCAGCGCACCGAGGACCAGCGCCGAAAGCCCGCCGAGTCCGAGTAAGCCCAGTCCGGCGAGACCGACCAGCCATCCGCTGCGTCCGGTCGCCGCACCGCCCGCGCCGAGCAGCGTCTCCACGACGGGTGCGCCGTAGTGCTGGCGGCGCGAGTTCAGATCCACCACGGTATCGGCGATATCCGCCATCGCGTAGCACCTGGCCCGCCCCCACGATTCGGTGCGAACGTCGCACGCCTCCCGCATCCTGCGGTCCAGCGCCGCGTCCACGGCCTGCCTCGCCCACGGGCCGAGCGGCTCGCCGCGCCGGTCCGCGTAACGCAGCAGGTCGTAGCCGAGATCGTGTGCCTTGCAGGCGGTCTCGAACTCGGCGGGCAGCGGGACGGGCGAGGAGCAGTCACCGCCCGGATTGGTCAACAGGCCGCGCATCGGTACCGGCCGATAACCCAGCACGGTCGCGAAGTCGTCGGGAAGCGCTGCGGCCGAATCGGTTTCGCCGGCGGTGAGGGCGGCGATCGCGGTGGCGGCCGCGATGTTCTCGACGGCGGGATGCGCGACGCTCGCCGCTTGCGCCGCCGGGGCCAGGGCGACGGTGGCCGACATCGTGGTCAGCGCCGCGGCCGTCAGCGCCGCTACCCGGCGCAGCCCGGTGGGGGCGGCGTCCGGGCGGCGGGCGGGGGCGGCGATGGTCTCGATCCTCATGGGCCTCGACGCTAGGAACGGCCCATGCTCACCGGCCTCCCGCCGCGGTGCGGTTTCCGTCGCCGTGCCGTCGGGGGAGCGGCCCCTTCGCCTCCCACCGAGGTACGGGGTGCGAATTCACCCGTGGGTATGAGGCACGCGGCGGGCCGGGTTCCTAGGGTCGTCATCATGAAGCAGAAGACCCGTGGTCTGACCGAGCGGATGGACGCGCGCGCCTGGTTCGACGTGTCCGTCGTGCTCACCGCGCTGATCCTCTACTCGGTGGCGTGGCCGACGCTGCACCTCACGCACGCCGTGTCGCCGGGAGCGCAGCCGTTCATCGCCGCGCTGGCCGCGTTCCCGATCCTGCTGGTGCGGGTCAACCCGGCACTCGGCTGGGCCATCTCTGCGGGTTCGGCGCTGCTCATCGCGCTGGCCATCCCGCACCAGCCGAACAACGATCTGCCGTTCCAGGTGGTGCAGGTGATCGTGCTGATCGCGCTGCTGTTCGCGGTGGGGCTGCGCGCTCCGGTGCAGATCGTGGCGGTCGCCTGGGGCGCGACCTCGCTGTTGTTCGGCACCACCATGCCGGGCGAGGGCGAGGCGTTCGCCAACGCCGCCTGGGGCTGGCCCATCGCGCTGGCGGCGGTGGTGCTGTTCGCCCTGCTCGTCCGGTGGCTGGCGCTCTCGCGCAAGGAACTGGTGCGTCAGGAGGAAGAGAACGAGCTGGAGCGGGCCCGCCGCGCCATTCTCGAGGAGAAGGCGCGCATCGCCCGCGACCTGCACGATGTGGTCGCCCACCACATGTCCCTGGTGGTGGTGCAGGCGCAGACCGCGCCGTACCGGGTGGAGGGCGTGACCCCGGCCGCGCGCGCCGAATTCGAATCGATCGGCGCCACCGCGCGCGAGGCGCTCAACGAGATCCGCGGCATGCTCGGCGTGCTGCGCAGCGACGGACAGCTGCCCGAACACGCGCCCCAGCCGAAGGCCGAGGACGTGCTCGCCCTGTTCGACGGCGCCCGGCGCGCGGGCGTCACCATCGACTGGACGGTCGAGGGCGAGCTCGGCTCGGTGCCCGAGACCACCGGGCTCGCGCTGTACCGGATCGCCCAGGAGTCGCTCTCGAACGCCTCGCGGCACGCGCCGGGAGCCCCGGTACGGGTGGAGATCGTCTGCGGTACAGAGCTGCACCTGCGGGTCGTGAACGGGGCAGGCGCGACGCCTGCGCGGCCGGTCGGCAACGGCGGGCACGGCATCGCGGGCATGCGGGCCAGGGCGTTGGCCGCCGGTGGTGAGGTCACCGCCGAGGCGAGCCCGGACGGCGGGTTCGAGGTGCGGGCCCGCCTGCCGCTCGGCCCGGCGCCTGCCGAGGTCACGGCGGCGGTCGCGCCGCCGACCGTGTCCTGATCTCCGCGATTCGGGCGCACGCTCGCACACTCGGCGCGGCAATTAGGGTGGGCGCGTGGCAATAACGGTTTTGATCGCCGACGACCAAGCGATGGTGCGCCAAGGCTTCGGCGCGCTGCTCGCCGCCCAACCGGACATCAGCGTCGTCGGCGACGCTCCCGACGGCAAGGTCGCGGTGGCGGAGGCCAAGCGGCTGCGTCCCGACGTCGTGCTGATGGACGTGCGCATGCCGGAGATGAACGGACTGGACGCGGCGCGCGCCATCCTCGCGGCGGGTTTCGACCCGCCGGTGCGGGTGCTGATGCTGACCACGTTCGACATCGACGACTACGTGTACGAGGCGCTCAGTCTGGGCGCCAGCGGGTTCCTGCTCAAAGACGCGCCCGCCGAGGAACTGGTGCGCGCGGTGCGGGTGGTCGCCGATGGGCAAGCGCTGCTCGCGCCGACCGTCACCCGCAGGCTCATCGCCGATGTCACCAGCCGCCGCGCCGCGGCGCGCACCAAACCCGCGCCGCAACTGGCCGCGCTCACGCCGCGGGAGCGCGAGGTGCTGGAGCTGATCGCGAAGGGCATGTCCAACACCGAGATCGCCGAGGCGCTGTTCGTGGCCGAGCAGACCGTGAAAACCCATGTCTCCAAGGTCTTCTCGAAGCTGAACCTGCGCGACCGGGCGCAAGCCGTCGTGCTCGCCTACGAATCCGGTCTGGTCACTCCCGGCTGATCAGTCCGGGCACTTGCCGCCGCGCAGCTCGTCCACGTGGCGGCCGAGCAGCGCGGCGAGGCTGTCGAGCAGCGCCGTCGCGTCCGCGAAGCCGCCCGAATCCGCCTGCGCCGCAAGGGCGATCGCCACCAGACCGGACCGGGACGGCAGCAGCCCGAACTGGCGCGCCGTGTAGACCCCGGTGTCGTCGTCGGGACCCCAGCCGCCCTTGAACTCGGCGCCCTCCAAGGTCCCGAGACCCCAGAGCTGGTCGGGAACGATCTCGCCCATCAGCCGGGTCACCGTCTCGGTCTGCGGCAGACACGGTAGGCGCGAGGCGAACCGGACCTGATCGGTCAGCGACCACTCGGTCGCGCCGAACGCCTCGTAGTCGAGCCGGGTGCGCGGGCCGGCCACACCGGTGACGGCGTCGCCTGCCTCGTCGAGCACCTGCTGCACGGCTTGGGCCGCCTCCAGCCCGTCGCCGAGCGAATTCCACAGCGCGTCGGCGGCGGCGTTGTCGGAGATGGTGATGGCCGCTTCGGCGTCGAGCATCGCGCCCTCGGGGTCGTGGCGCAGCGCCGCGATGGCCAGCGGAACCTTGATGGTCGACCAGGCGATGCCGCTGGTCCAATCCCCGAAGACGGTGATCCGGGTACCGCCCACCGGCATGACCGCCAGGCCGACCTGCCCCGGCAGGCTGGGCTGGAGCTGAGTGAAGTCGGCCGCCAGCGAGTTCGGCAGGCTCACCGTGCGTCCCGCGGCCCAGGTGCCCGCCGTCTGCGCGGCCACGGTCGCGGTGGTGTGCTTCTCCGCCCGCTCGGGGCCGAGGCCGCACGAGACCATGGCCAGCAATGTTGTCGCGACGCCGACACGCAGCACCGGACGACATAGCGAAACGATTCGAGCCGACTCCACCACCGTGCACCTCCCCACCGCCCTGCGCGTCCCGCGCTTGCCTCGGCGGTGCCTTCTACCCGTCCAACCCGTCCGGGTGAATCACCGGCCGAGAACCCACCACCGTGCTCGCTCGTGGGAAGTGACGCGATGATGATGTGCTGTACATAGTTTGCCGATCATCGCGCAGAATTCGAAACCGAGTGTTCTGAGCAGGGCGAATGCGTGTACCTCCGCCTTCCGGCCGTGCGCGGCGCGGTCGGCGGACTGTGTCCGGCTGCGCTCGTCGTGCGTACCTCCTCGCTGTCGCTCCGGCCGTGCGACTGTGTCCGGCTGTGCTCGCTGTCCGTACCTCCCGCCTCCGGCACGGCCGTGAATTAGGCTGGCTGTTCTGGACCGGAAGGGGATCGCCTTGCTCACTAGCGGTGAGGTGTTCGCGGGATTCACCGTGGAACGGCTGCTCGGGCAGGGCGGAATGGGGTCGGTCTACCTCGCGCGGCACCCCAGGTTGTCCCGGCGGACCGCGCTCAAGCTCCTCAGCCGCGAGCTGTTCCTGGACAACGAGGTGCGGGCGCGCTTCGAGCGGGAGGCCGATCTGGCCGCGCAGCTGGATCACCCCGGCATCGTCGCGGTCTACGATCGGGGCTCCGAGGACGGTCAGCTGTGGATCTCCATGCAGTACGTCGACGGGGTCGACGCGGCGGCGGTGAATCCGCTGACGCTGCCGCCCGAGCGGGCCGTGCAGATCATCGAAGGCGTCGCGGACGCACTGGATTACGCGCATGGCATGGGCGTTCTGCACCGGGACGTGAAGCCTGCCAACATCATGCTGGCCAGGTCCAGCGGCGGGCAGGGCGAGCGGGTCTTCCTCACCGATTTCGGCATCGCCAGGCTGCGCGAGGATTCCGCCCACCTGACCCAGACCGGCATGTTCACCGCCACCCTCGCCTACGCCTCGCCGGAGCAGATGACCGGCGCGCCCTTGGGCAACCGCTCCGATCAGTACTCGCTGGCCTGCGCGCTGTACTGGCTGCTGGCCGGCGTCGGGCCGTTCGACGCCGACAATCCCGCCGACATCATCCACGGCCATCTCCAGCTCCCGCTGCCCTCGGTCCGGTTGCGCAGGCCGAACCTGAACCCTGCCCTGGACGCGGTGCTCGCGGCGGGCATGGCGAAACGCCCGGAACACCGCTACCGCTCCTGTACCGAGTTCGCCGCCGCGGCCCGCAAGGCGCTGACCGCCGTCGGCCCGCCCCCGCTGCCGGTCATCCCGCCACCGGCCTACCCGCCCCAGCCGTACCCCGCACCACCCGGCTACCCGCAGCCCATGCCGCTGCCGCCGCACGCGATGCCGCCGCAACCCGTTCCGCCGCAACCGGTTCCGAGGCAGGTTCCATCTCAGCCGGTGCCGCCACAGCCGGTTCCTCCGCACCTGGTGCCGCAACAGCCGGTGCCGATGCAGGCAACACCGCAGCCTGCGCCGCCGCCCGTGCCGCAACAGCCGGTGCCGATGCAGGCGCCACCGCAGCCCATGCCGCCGCCACCTCTCGCGGCTCCCATGCCAATTCCGCCGAACGCGCCTCCGGGTCGGCCTGGCGCGGTGCATCCGTCGGCCAATCCTGCGCCGCAACCACCGGTACCGCCGCCACCTGGTTCGATGCCGGTTCCGCCCACCGCATCCGCACCTGGGCCGGGCATGCCTGCCGCGGTGCAACCGTCAGTCGACGCGTCGGCACCACTGCCGGTCCTGCCGCGACCGGCTCCGATTCCGATGCCACCGAACGCATCTGCGCCCGGCGTCGGCCAACCGCCTTCGCCGCAGCCGATGGCCGACCCGGCTGTACAGCCGTCGGTTCCGGCGCAACCTGCCCCGATGCCAGTGCAGCCCAACGCATATCGGCCTGGGGCGGGTCAGCCTGCCGCCCCGCCGCCGTTGCCCGAGTCCGCGCCGCCGGGCACGCCGCAACCGAGCTCGGTTTCGATGCCGCCGAATGCATCTGCGCCTGGCGCGAGCCGACCTGCGGCAATGCAGCCGATGCCGCAGCCGCCGGAACCTGGCGCGATGCCGCCGCCGTCGAACGTGTCTCCACCTGGATCAGACCAGTCGGCCGCCGCGCCGCCATTGGCCGACCGGATTGCTCAGCCGCCAGTTCCGCCGCAATCTGCCCCGTTGCCGATGCCGCCCAACGTGCCTCCCCCTGGGTCGGGCGGGCCTGCCGCGGTGCGACCGTCAGCCGACTCGTCGGCGCCACCGCCGGTTCAGTCGCAACCGGATCGGATTCCGGTTCCGCCGAACGCATCCGCGCGTGGCGGAGGCCAACTGGCCTCTCCTCAGCCGTTGGCCGCCCCTGCGTCCCAGTCGGTTCCGCCGCAGCCGGACCCGAGGTCAGTGCAGCCCAACGCATCTCCGTCTGACCTGGGCTGGCCTGCCGTCGCACAGCCGTTGGCCGACCCGATGGCGCGGCCACCGGTTCCGCCGCAACCTGCCCCGTTGCCGATGCCGCCCAACGCGCCCCTTCCTGGTTCGGGCGGGCCAGCGGCAGTGCAGCCGTCAGCCGACTCGTTGGCGCCGCAGCCGGTGCCGCAGTCGCCGGGTTCGCTGGAATCCATGCAGATACCGTTGCCGTCCAACGCGCCTCCGCCTGGATCGGACCAACCGGCCGCCGCACAGCCGTTGGCCGACTCGATGGCGCAGTCGGTTTCGCCGGTATCCACCCCATTGCCGATGCCGCAGAACGCATCCGAGGCGAGCGGCGGGGCACACCCTGCGTCGGGGGCTGTGCAGCCGGTCGAGGGGGAGGGTTCGCGTGGCGCTTCGTCAGTGCAGGGTGCCGCGATGGGCTCGCCGCACAGTGTGCCGGGGCGAAGCGCTGAAGCCGTTGTGCCGCAAGCAGATGGGGAGACGGCAGCGGCGCCTGGTGCGCAGGGCGAGCTGGAAAGCGCCACGGGGGACTCGGAGTCGTCCACGGCCGGAAGTCCTGCGGAGCCATCGCAGTCGTCTCCACAGGAGGCCGCGTCGGGCCTGGAGGGGGCGCGGTCACGCTCGGAGGTCGGGGGTTTCGTCGAGTCGACCGCGGACCGAACGAAGTTCATAGGCGGCGAAGCGAAGTCGACGGCGAGCGAGCGTTCCGAGCACGCGGGCGCGCCGGGTAGCCGGCCGTCCAGTGGCGGTGCCGCAGCCGCCGCGCAACACCAGGGCTCCGCCTCCGCGCCACCGCAGAACCTCGGCGGGCCACCGCCGCAGGCCATGCCGCCGATGACGGGGCCGGGGCCGGGGCCGGGGCCGGGGCCGGTCAACGGTGCGTCAGGTCCGCCTCCGGGGTATCCGCACGGGCCGAATCCCCCTGGGGCCCAGCCGGTGCCGCCGCGACGTCGGCTCGCCGGGCTGATCGGTGTGCTGGCACTGGGGTTGGCGGTGGTCGTCGCGCTGACGGTCGGAATGGTCGTCGTGCTGGTGTCGCGGTCCGACGCGGGGGAGGGGACCGCGGCCGCCCCGGCGACCGCGCTACCGAAGGCGGCCTCGCCCGCGCCCGCCCCGGATCCACTGGCGGCGAGCAGACGAGCGTTTCCGACGCTGCTACCACAGGAGGCGGGCAACATCGGCGAGGGCTTCGAGGAGGCCACCTGTTACGCCGAGAAGCGCGGGGACCGGTTGAGCATCGACGAGGAGGCGCTCACCTCGAGCCCGTGGGTCCTCGCCTGGGAATGCCGCCGCGACGTCGACAACCCGTTCGGCATGAGCTACACCGTGCTGGAGTACCAGTCCGCCGCCGCGGCGCGTGCGGTGATCGAGACGCTGCCCACCAACGCGGCGACGCCCGGGCGCAAGTCGGGTGTGCCGTTCACCCAGCACCTGTGGATCAGGGCGGACCCGCCGGGACCGGTGCCGTCGCATTACTACACGGCGAAACTCGTGGTCGGCTTTCCAACCGACACGAACCACGCGAATTACCTTGTGTACGCGAGCCATCGGGGCCCGGCCCGGAATCCGCAGTCGCCGCTGCGGCCCGCCGAGGACGAGCTCGCGGAGTGGTGGACGACGACGCCACTGTGACCGGTGGTGCGACGCGCCGCCGCACCGCCCGGTCGTTCAGTCGACCGCCAACGCCTCCACGATCGGCATCCGCGCCGCACGCAACGCGGGCGGGATCGAGCCGAGCAGCGCGAGCCCGAGTGCCGCGGTGCCGTAGACCAGCAGCATCGGGCTCGGCTCGTAGACGATGTCGATGGTCATGGCGTGGCCGATGGCGACGGTGGCCAGATACTGGATCGCCGTGCCGACCGCGAGACCTATTGCCGCGCCGATGAGTCCGATGCCCGCCGCTTCGGCGAGCACCGAGCGCAGCAGGAACTTGCGACTGGTGCCCATGGCGCGCAGCACGCCGAGTTCGCGGCGGCGTTCGAGCACCGAGAGCATCAGGGTGTTCAGCAGCGCGACGGTCGCCACAAGCACCACGATCCACAGGATCGCCCGGCTCATCACCGAACCCTGCCGCAGACTCGACGAGATCGCGGTCACGGCGTCCGCGCCCGAGGTCACGTAGATCTCCTCCGGTACGGCAGCGCGGATGGCGGCCTGCACCGCGGCCCGGTCGGCGCCGGGCTCGATATCGACGGCGAGGATGGTCTCACCCGGCCGCTGATACCACTGCCGCAGATACTCGATGTCCATCATCACGATGCCCGAGATCGCGGACATGTACGGGATCACCTGCAACACCTCGACCGGGTGCGGGCCGGTCGGGGTCTGCAGGGTCAGCTCCGAGCCGGCGCTCACCCCGAGCGAACGCGCCACGTCGCGGGAGATCACCACGCCTTCACCGGAGGCCATGCGCGGCAACATGTTCCGATCGACGGAGCTGGTGCGCACATCGCCACGCACGGTCGGGTAGCCCTGCAGCATGACCCGCCCGGTGCCGAGGGTGGCGAAGGCCATCTGCGTGGGATTCGCCTGTTCGACGCCCGGCAGGCGCGCAATGGTGTCCGCCAGTCCGGCGGGCAACACCGGCCCGGTCGGGAACTGCTCCATCGCCGTCGGGCTGACGTAGACGTCCGTGTGGCCCAGGTCCTCGAACGAGGCGGTGGCCGAGTCGACCATGTTGGCGGACGCGCCGCCCATCGCCACGGTGGCGGATACGCCGATCATCACGGTCATCGCCGTCGCCCAGACCCGGCGCGGCGCGCGTTCCAAGGTGGTCGAGCCGAGCGCGCCCGGTGCGCCGAACCGGCGGGCGATGACGGCAGCGGTGCGCACGATAGGCCCGGTGGCCGCGAAGCAGACGAGCACCGTCGCTGTGAACGCCATCGTGATGGACGCGAGCGAAAGCCTGCCGAGGTCGGCCCTGGCGACGAACACGGCGGCCACCGCGAGCCCGATGCCGAATGCCGCCGCGGCCCAGCGCAGCGTCGGGCGGACGGAGTCGGTCTGGCCGACGCCGACCGGCGCGAGCGCCTCGATCGGCTGCACCTTGTAGACCTGCCTGGCGGCGAGGGCGGAGGCGATGACGCTGGCCAGGACGCAGGCCGCCACGGCGGCCGGAATCGCGTAGCCGGGCACCATGTACTCGGTGCGCGCCTCCACCGACTGCACCATGGCCGCGGGCAGGCGGTCGATCGCGGTGCGGCCCATGAACATACCGATGACGGCGCCGACCGCGCCGCCGAACAGGCCGAGCAGCGCGGCCTCGGCGAGCAGATCGCGCACCATCGGTGCGCGCTTGCCGCCGATGGCGCGCAGCAGCGACAGCGTCGGCCTGCGCTGGGCGACCGCCATGCTCATCGCGTTGTAGATCAGGAACGCCGAGACGATCAGCGCGGCGGCCGAGGACATCAGCGTCGAGTAGCGGACGATCTGGATCGCCCCGCTCGCCTGCGCGGTGCGCAGATCCGGATCGGCGACGACGGCGCGCCCGTCCACCGCCGCGGTCAGCGCGGTGCGCAACGCGCCCAGGTCGGCGCCGTCGGTCGCGATGATCTGCACCGAGTCCAGCTTGCCCGCCCGGCCGGTCAGCATCTGCGCCAAACCCAGTGGGGCGGCGATGATGTACCCGCCGTTGAGCTTGTCCGACGCCTCCGCGTCGAGCACACCCGCCACCGTGACAGTGCCCGCACCGAGCGGGAACCGGTCACCCTCGGCGTGCCCCATCGCGGCGCCGACGAGGACGCCGTTGGGCGTGGTGATCAACTTGCCTGCCTGCGCGCCCATCGGCCCGGCGATTTCGCTGCCCAGCGCCGTGATGCTCGCGTCGGCGCCGAGCAGCAGCGCGCGATCCTCGCCCGTGCCGAGCTGGGCGCGCAGCATGGGCACCGCCTTGTCGACGCCCGGTGTCGCGGAAATACGCGGCAGCAGTTGCTGATCGAAGCCGGCGTCGGTGATGCCGGTGATCTCCAGCACCGCCTTCCCGCCGAGCGACTTGGTGAGCTGGTCCACCGACCCGGTGACCGAACCGGAGATGCTCAGCACCGCGACGAGCAGCGAGGCGGACACGCCCATCACGGTCAGTGACATGATCGTCCGCCCGCGGTGCGCGAGCAGTTCGCCGAAGTTGAACAGCCGCAGCCGATCCCATGCCGCCCTGATCACGCGCGCACCGAGCCCTCGTTCAGCGCCGAGTCCTCGTCCGGCTCGGTGCGGACCCTTCGCTCGACCCGGTCGTTGGAGCCGATCTTGCCGTCGCGCAGCGTGATCACCCGGTCGCAGTACTCCACCGCGCCCATGTCGTGGGTCACCATGACCACCGAATTGCCGTTGCCCGCAATGTCACCGAGCAGTTCCAGGATCGCCGCGCCGGTCTTGGAGTCCAGGTTGCCGGTCGGTTCGTCGGCCAGGATGAGCGGCGGGTCCATGATCAACGCCCTGGCCACCGCCACCCGCTGCATCTGGCCGCCGGACAACTCGGCGGGACGATGCTCGGCCCGGTTGCTCAGCCCGACGCGCTCGAGCAGTTCCAGCGCCTTCGGCTTGGCCTTGCGTAATCCGGTGCCGTCCAGCAACTTCGGAATCGCGACGTTCTCCCAGGCGGACAGCGTGGGCAGCAGGTTGAAGAACTGGAAGATGAATCCCACTTGGTGGCGGCGGAACTCGGACTGCTGTTCCTCGTTCAGCGCGCCGATCTCGTTTCCCTGGAAGCGAATCGACCCCGCGTCGGGACTGTCCAGCGCGCCGAGCAGATGCAGCAGCGTGCTCTTGCCGGAGCCGGACGGTCCGATGATCGACGTGAATTCGCCTGTCTCTATCCGCAATCCGATTCCGTCGAGCGCGCGCACCGTCTGCTCCCCGACCCGGTACTGCTTGATGATGTCCGACAGTTCCAGCATGGCCGGTTCCGACATGTGGTTCCCCCACTTTCTTTCGACTGTGCTATCGCGCCAGCGCCTCGGACGCCCGGTGGCGGCGACGATACTGGCAATCGAGCACCGCGCGCAGCACGGGCTGCTCCGCGGCGAGCTCGAGATAGGCCTCGACCGCGGACTGCCCCTGCGTCAAGGCCTGCTCCATTTTGACGTCCAAATGCAGTTGCCACCGGTACTTCAGAGCGAGCAGTACCCCCTCCGGGCCGCCGAACAGCCGATCCAGCCCCGGTATCCCGTCGAACAGGTCGGGACTCTCCGGATCGGCCGCCGCGCGGGCGAGCACGGTGTGCACGATTTCGGTCCGAGCGTGTTGATCTTCCCAGGACATGACATCGGCCTTTCGTGATGCGTCCGCCGCACCGCCGATCGGGCCGTACGGCGAGGATGCGGCCAACGCTACGGAGCGCGGCCACGGGTGTCGTCGTCCCGGAGACGAGAATCGATCTCCTACCGTGGTAGGAGAACCGGACCGTTCCCGGGACGATGCGTCGGCGGCCGACGGCCGACTAACCTGGCTACATGGACGTGACGCAGGTCATCCCTTCGGAGACGGGCGCCAGGCAGGCGATTCCGCTGCGCGAGCTCGGGCGGGTGCGCGATCGCGTCCGCGAGTTCGTGCGCGATCCGATCGGCATGTTCCACCGCAGTCTGACGGAGTTGCCGTTCGACTATCCGCCGAAAGTCATCATCATCGCCGACATCATGACGTTCGTGATCGGCGTCGCGGCGACCGTGCAGCGGCACGCCTACTTCCCGACGGCGTTGCCCTTGGTGGCCGTGTTGCTGCTGTTCATGGCGGTCCCGGCGTTCTGCCTGCTCGGCGTCGTGCCCAATCCGGGCACCCTCGGCGTGTGCGGGATGGCGGCGGCGGCGCTGTTCCTGCTCCAGCCGGTCTCGACGGATGTCGCGCCGTTCGTGCTGGTCATCATCGTCGGCGAGGTGGCGGCGATCGCGTCGGTGCGGGTCGGCATCGCGGTGGCCGTCGGCGCGATCGCCGAACTGGTGGCCTTCGACATCTTCGGCCACGTGCTGTGGAGCGCCGACAACGAACGCTTCCAAGGGATGCCGATGTACAGCATCGGCGTCCTGCTCGGGCTGCTGTGCGGGCTGATGCTGCAATACCAGCGCCGCTTCCTCTACCAGGAACGCCACTATCAGAGCATGCGCGCCGCCCAGGCGGCCGAGGAGGAGCGCCGCAGGATAGCCCGCGAGGTGCACGACGTGATCGCGCATTCGCTCAGCATCACGCTACTGCACCTCACCGCGGCCAGGCACGCGCTGGAAACCGACCGCGATGTGGACGAGGCGGTGGAGGCACTGGTCGACGCCGAACGCCTCGGCCGCCAGGCGATGGCCGACATCCGGCGCACCGTGGGACTGCTGGACAAGCGACCCTCGAAGCTGGTTCCGGAACCGAGCGTCGGCGACATCGACGACCTGGTCGGCGATTTCGTGCGCGCCGGACTCGACGTGCGATACCGGTGCACCGACGATCTGTCCCCGGTGTCGGCGGCGGTGGGTCTCGCGCTGTACCGCATCGGCCAGGAGTCGCTGGCCAACGTGGTCAAGCACGCGCCGGGCGCGACGGCGAGCGTGCTGCTCACGGTGGACGATGCCACGGCCGCGCTCACGGTGAGCAACACGCTGCCCGCCGGATTGCCCGCGCAGCGGGGACACGGCATGGGTCTGTCCGGCATGTGGCAGCGCGCCGAACTGCTCGGCGGGCGGCTGACCGCGGGACCCACCGAGGACGGCTGGTCGGTGCGGGCGGAATTTCCGCTGGCCGCCACCAAGGCGTGGGCGTGTTCGCTGCCGGGGCTGTTCGCCGACGCCGCCGCAGTACCGCCCATCGGCTCCAAGCCGCGGAACATCCTGCGGGAGGGTGCGTGACAGCCGCTGCGCCGGACGCCGACACCATCGCCGTCCTCGTCGTCGACGATCAGGAATTGGTGCGCGGCGGTCTGCGCCGCATCCTGCGCCGTCGCGACGGTTTCCTGGTGACCGAATGCGCCGACGGTGACGAGGTGCCTGCCGCGGTGGCCGCCGACAAGCCGGACGTGGTGCTGATGGATCTGCGCATGAAACGCGTCGGCGGCATCGACGCCACCCGGCTGCTGCGCGCCGTCGAGGGCGCGCCGCCGGTGCTGGTGCTCACCACGTTCGACGACGACCAGTTGCTGTCCGGCGCGCTGCGCGCGGGCGCCGCCGGGTTCATCCTCAAGGATTCGCCCGCCGAGGACCTGATCCGCGCGGTGCGGATGGTGGCCACCGGCGGGGCATGGCTCGATCCCTCGGTGACCGACCGGGTGCTGTCGACCTATCGAACGGCCCGGCCGGTGCCCACCCGCACCGACAACAGGCTCGCGGACTTGACCGCGCGCGAGTACGAGGTGCTCGAACTCATCGGCCGCGGCCGCGCCAACGCGGAAATCGCCAGGCAACTGGGCATCTCGGAAGTCACCGTGAAAAGCCATGTCGGGCACATATTCGGCAAGCTCGACCTGCGAGATCGCGCCGCGGCGATCGTCTTTGCGTTTGACCACGGGGTGGTCGCACCCGGAGAATCTACCCCCTGACGGGCAGCCCGCACCCATGGGTCGCCGCCTGGGATGTGGAGGTTGCACGGGGTGGACGGACCTGGATGGCGAGTCGGTAGTCGGTTCGGGCCGTACGAGTTGCGCTCGCTGCTGGGCAAAGGGGGCATGGGCGAGGTCTACGAGGCCTATGACACGGTGAAGGACCGGGTGGTCGCGGTCAAGCTGCTGTCCGAGGAACTCGCCAAAGACCCTGTGTACCAGGTGCGTTTCCGCAGGGAATCGCAGGCCGCGGCGCGACTGGCCGAGCCGCACGTCATCCCGATCCACGACTGGGGCGTGATCGACGGCGTCCTGTTCATCGATATGCGGCTGGTCAACGGCGTCGACCTGCGCACCGTGCTGCGCGGGCAGGGGCCGATCAGCCCGCAACGCGCCGTCTTCCTCATCGAACAGATCGCCGCCGCGCTCGATGCCGCGCACGAGAGCGGTCTGGTGCACCGCGACGTCAAACCCGCCAACATTCTCGTCACCGACGCCGACTTCGCCTACCTGGTCGATTTCGGCATCGCGCACACCGAGGGCGACTCGGCGGTCACCCAGGTCGGCATGGCGGTCGGCTCCTACATCTACATGGCGCCGGAGCGTTTCGACGTCGGCCCGGTGACCGGCCGCGCCGACATCTACTCGCTGGCCTGCGTGCTGCACGAATGCCTCACCGGGGCAACGCCGTTCCCGGCGGCGAGCATGAGTGTGCTGATCAAGTCCCATCTTTCCGATCCACCGCCGCAGCCGAGCGTCGAGCGTCCCGGGATCCCGCCCGCCCTGGACGAAGTGATCGCGCGCGGCATGGCCAAGGATCCCGCGGACCGTTTCGCGACCGCGAGCGAGCTGGCGCGCGCGGCCCGCGCGGTGGTGGGATCGCCGTCGCCCGCCGCGACCGGGCCCATGTTCGTGGTGCGCGCCCCCGATCCCGCTCGGTTCGGGCAGTCGGATCGCACCGCGCGCGGGGCGACGGTGCCGCCGGAATCCACCGGGGAGCTATCGGTTCCCGCGATCATCCATCCGACCGCGCCGACCGAGATCCGTCCCGCCGACATCCAGTTCACCCCGCTGCCGCCCCAGCAGCCGCAAGCGCCGGCCGCGACCGGACCGCTGCCGCAGGTGCGGCCGTTTCCCGACGCGCATCTCTACCCCGAGTCCCAGCGGTACGCCGAACCCCAGTACGCCGAGAATCACGAAACCGGATACAACGAGCCCCGGTACGCGGATCCGTACCCGGCGCCGCAAGAGCCCGCGCAGTTCACCGCGCCGGAGACCCGGCGCTACGCGGTCCCTCCGGTGCCCGAGGCGCCGCAACCCGCGCCCGAGACGCAGCGCTACGTTGTCCCCCCGGTGCCCGAGGTGCCGCAACCCGCGCCCGAGACGCAGCGCTACGT
This sequence comes from Nocardia sp. bgisy134, assembly GCF_965341865.1. Lineage (GTDB taxonomy): Bacteria > Actinomycetota > Actinomycetes > Mycobacteriales > Mycobacteriaceae > Nocardia. Next base: position 29,665 of record NZ_CBDQZP010000026.1, on the reverse strand, counting down.
TGTCCCCCCGGTGCCCGAGGTGCCGCAACCCGCGCCCGAGACCCAGCGGTACCCCGAAGCGCCGTTCGCCCCGCCGCACCAGCCGCGGCACGGCGCGCAACCCGTCCCGCAGCCGACCTACGCGGACTACGTCGCGCAGGGACCGGTCGGCGAACCGTATCCGCCCGGAGGGTACGGCGCCGACGCCTACGGCGAGCGCTACGACCACGCCGACCCCTATTCCTCTCCGTATTCCGCGGAGGGGCCGCGCCGGTCCATCGTGTTGCCGCTGCTGTTCGCGGTGCTGGTGATCGTCGTGGTCACCGTGTCGGGCGCGGTCGTCTGGCAGACGATGAGCTCCCGCGGCGGCGTGGTCGACACCGCCGCCGAAGGCAGCACGGGCACGTCTCTGACCTCGGCGCGTCCGCCTGGCGCGTCCGCCACCTCGGCCGCGCGCACGACCGCTCCGGCCTCGACGTCCACCGCTCCTGCGCGGCTCCCGGACGGCGCGACCCCGTGCGGCGCGGGTCAGGGATCCGGCGCGTTCTCCAGGGCCGCAGTCGGCAACGCCGTCACCAGCTGCCCGTTCGCCGAGGAAGTGCGGAAGGCCTACGCCGCGGCGGGCAGCGCGGGCGGCTCTCGGTCGGTGGTAGCCGTCAGCCCGGTCACCGGCCGGAGCTACACGATGACGTGCGCGGCCCAAGGGCAGGTCGTGGTCTGCACCGGCGGTGAGAACGCGGTGGTCTACGTCTACTGACGTGATTTCGCGTCAGGCGATGGCGGTTCGTCCTGCTGCTTGCCGATTGGCGATCAGATCGGTATCGCGCACGGCCAGTTATCTTGGTTCGGCGACCAGAATACGCATGAGGTGCGTCGAATCCACCAGCGTGTCCTGCTAGGTCACGAACTGGTAGCTTTCCGTGCTTCGCGAGGTGGGAAGCGTATTAATGGGAATCCGCGACCAGAGTGCGCCGATCGGCGGCGGACTCGGTGCGGTGGGCGGCGTAATGATGCCGACCGCGACACCGATCGATTGGTTAACTGCCAGCGACCCTGCAGGAGGCGCGATGCCCGCCCTCTCGTCGATCGTCCGCTCCACGTCCCGCAGCCCGCGGGGGCGATCTCCGACGCGGCTCACGTACGGTCCGCAGCGGATGTCGGAGGTGTGGACGGTCGTCCTCGGGGCGGCCCTCGCCCTCGCGACCTGTCTCGCACTGCTCGGCTACGCCGGGCCGCGGGCTGCGTCGGGTGATCGTCCCGACCGCGCGGGCGCGTCGCTCGAGCCCGCCGATCTCGTGCTCGAGTCCGAACTGGCAGGCGTCGATCTCGCCGCCGCGGCGAGCGAGGAGGAGCTCGGGCGATATCAAACGGCTCTCGATCTCGCCGACGCCGCGTGCCTGGAGGATCGGCGGGAGATGGCGGAACTGGCGGTCCATGGCGCCCGGTTGGTGGAGCGGCGGGGCGGCCACACGACGGCGCTGGAGGTGCTGCGCGGAGTCGCGGTGACGATTCCCCCGGAGCTCGCGCCGTTGCGATGCGCGCAGATCGTCGGGTCGTTGGCGGTGCTGATGACCTACGACCGCTGACGTCCCGAATTTCGTTGGCGGCCAGCCGTCCAGTCGGATGGCGAGCCGGCACTTTCGGAGTGCCGCCGCCGTAGGCTCTGCGCTGCGGTGATGTCGAAATGGCATGGCAGAGTCGCGGAATCTCATGCGGTTCAAGGGGTCACAACGGGCGAGTTCCGGGTAGGATCGGCCGCCAGCAATACGCGCGTGTCGGTACCGATTCCGACCGCCCGGCGAAGCCTGGCTGGAAGGTGAAGGTGCCCCCTCCTGATTCTCCCGTTGTCCCCGCCCGGTTCGGCGACGACGAGCGTACTCGCGTGATCGCGTGTACACGTCCGCGTTCCGGGCGCCGTGCCCGGCGTGTCCGGCGTGTCCGAAACCGGCCGATCCACAACTTCGCTGGTCCGCGCCCCGAGCGCCGGCCGGACGACCCGCGGCCAGAGGGCGCGTGGAATCCGCCGTGGCAGTTCGGCATAGGCCGCCGTCCGGCGGAAATGGGTGATCGACAGACGTCCCCAGTACGGTGTCGGCACGCTCTACTGACACCGAGACCGGGGGGAGTTCGCGACGAGGATGTACCGAAAGATGTCTACTGATCGATGCGGGCGCTTCGGAAAGGCGCTGGGCGCGGGCCTGCTCGCCGTGGCGATGCTGACCTCGTGCAGCACCGGCTCCAGCGATTCCGCCGAGGCGACGACCATCACCGAGGCCGCCGCGCGCAGCGACCAGATGAACCTGGAGTTCACGCTGCCGGGCACGCTGGCGGCGGGCTTCCAGGAATTGCGCGCCGGGCTGCGCGGCCATTACGGCATGGCGGCCATGCCGGTGGGTGGTGAGCGGATCCTGACCTTCGGTGATTGGACCACCGGACCCGCCTGGTCGACCATGAAGGTGCCTCTGGTCATCGCCGCGCAGCGCCGCGATCCCGACGCCTCGACCTACGCCATGACACTCGCGATCATCTCCTCCGACAACGCCGCGGCCGACACACTGTGGCAGGGCCTCGGCAGTCCGCAAGAGGCGGCCAAGGCCGTCGAGGCGGTGTTGCGCGAGGGCGGCGACAGCAAGACCGCTGTGCCCGCGACGCGTAGCCGCGCCGAGCATTCGGCGTTCGGTCAGGCGGAATGGTCGTTGTCCGAACAGGCCCGTTTCGCCTCGCGGCTGCCCTGCCTACCGCAGTCGGAGACCGTCATGGACCTGATGGGCCAGATCGTCCCGAACCACCGCTGGGGCCTCGGCGCCTTTCGCGGCGCGGAGTTCAAGGGCGGCTGGGGACCCGACGCCTCAGGCGACTACCTGGTGCGTCAGTTCGGCATCATCGACGGCCCGACCGGGAAGATCGCCGTCGCCTTTGCCGCCCAACCCGATTCGGGCTCGTTCGCGGAAGGCATGAGCGCGCTGGACAAGATGGCCACGCTGATCTCCGAACACCTCGACGAACTGTCCGGCGGCAAGTGCCGGCCCTGAGCGCCGCGCCGAACCAGAGCCGTCGAAGCACCGCCGAAAGGCGCAGGTACGCCCGACTCGCGCGGCGAATGCCGCGCTGAGCGGGACGTTACCCAGGGTTCACGGGGGCGGGGCTGCCGAACATCGCCGAGCGGTGGAAGATAGCGGCCATGCGCATCGGAGTCTTGACCGGAGGCGGGGACTGTCCAGGACTGAACGCGGTGATCCGCGCCGTCGTTCGCACCGCGAACGGACGGTACGGGGACGCGATCGTCGGCTTCCAGGACGGCTGGCGCGGCCTATTGGAAGACCGGAAGATCAATATCCTCAACGACGACCGCACCGACCGGCTGCTCACCAAGGGCGGCACCATGCTCGGCACCGCTCGCACCAATCCCGACGTGTTGCGGGCCGGGCTCGGCCAGATCAAACGGACCCTCGACGACAACGGCATCGAAGCACTCATCCCGATCGGCGGCGAGGGCACTCTCACCGCCGCCAGCTGGCTGTCCGAGGAGGGCGTGCCGGTGGTCGGCGTGCCCAAGACCATCGACAACGACATCGACTGCACCGATGTCACATTCGGCCACGACACCGCCCTCTCCATCGCCACCGAGGCGATCGACCGCCTGCACACCACCGCCGAATCGCACCAGCGCGTGATGCTGGTGGAGGTGATGGGCAGGCACGCGGGCTGGATCGCGATCAACTCCGGCATGGCCGCGGGCGCGCACCTGACGCTGGTGCCCGAGGTCCCGTTCGACGTGGACGACGTCTGCGCGATGGTCAAGCGCCGCTTCCAGCGCGGCGACAAGCACTTCATCTGCGTCGTCGCGGAAGGTTCGCATCCGGCGCCCGACTCCGGCTTCGCGCTGCGCGAAGGCGGCATCGACGAATTCGGGCACGAGCGGTTCACCGGTGTCGCCCAGCAGCTCGGCGCCGAGATCGAACGCCGCATCGGCAAGGAGGTGCGCACGACCGTGCTCGGCCACGTTCAGCGCGGCGGCAGCCCGACGCCCTACGACCGCGTGCTCGCCACCCGGTTCGGCCTGCACGCCGCCGAGGCGGTGCACGCCGGGCGGTTCGGGCAGATGGTCGCCCTGCACGGCACCTCCATCGACCTTGTGCCGCTCTCGGAGGCCACCAAGCAGCTCAAGCGGGTGCCTGCCGACCGCTACCGCGAAGCGGAGGCGTTCTTCGGCTGACACCCAGCCCCGGCGGCAATTACGCTGGCCGCCATGGGTCTTGCCATCGACGATCTGCCCGCCGACACCGCCGCCGTGCTGCGCCGCCGTGCCCGCGCCGCCGAACTTCCCGTCGCCGATTACCTGCGCGCGGAGCTCGTCGCGCGGGCACGGATGCGCACGCCGGAGGACTCCGTCGTCGAGTTCCTCGAGTCGGAGGGGCGCGACGTCACGCCTGCGATCGACCCGGACGCGTCGGCGCTCGTCACGACCTACGACCTGCCCGCCGAGACGCTGTCTGTGCTCGGCAGGAGGGCGCACGCCGCCGGATACGCGCTCGGCGATTTCGCGCGGCGCGAGCTGATCGCCTCGGCGCGGCGCACCACCGCCGAAGACGCGATGCTCGAGTTCCGCGAGGTCGCGGACCCGGACATGGACATGGCGGCCGTCGCCGCCGCGGTCAGGTACGCGCGCGGGGAGTGACCCGCCTCCGGGATGTCGTGGCGGCCGGATCATTCCCGCGGCGTACGCGCGTGCGACTCGCGGTTGATCCCGGTCGGGCGTCGTCATCGGTACTGTCGCTGGCATGCGTACCGGTCGAGTGCTCGCATTGGTCCTGTTCGTCGTCGCCGCGCTGGTGACGAGTTGCACCGAGGAATCCAACCCGCCCGAACCGACCACGGGGGACTGGCACGGTGCGATCGAGATCCCCGGTCAGCCACTGGACATCGGGGTGACCTTCGCGGGCGACGGTACCGCCACCATCGACATCCCGGTGCAGGGCGTGCAGGACGAGCCGCTGAAGGACGTGCGATCCGACCGCGGCGGCGTCGCCTTCACCATCCCGGACATTCCGGGCGACCCGGTGTTCAAGGGCAGCTACGACGCCGGATCCGACCGGATCACCGGTGATTTCAGGCAGTTCGGGCAGACGTTCCCGCTGACCTTGGAGCGCGGCGCCGTCGCGCCGCTCGCCCGGCCGCAGGAACCGAGACCGCCGTTCCCTTATCGCTCCGAGGACGTGAGCTACCCCAGCGGCGGCATCACCATCGCGGGCACCCTCACCGAACCCGAAGGACCGGGACCGTTTCCCGCGGTGCTGCTGATCACCGGCAGCGGCCCGCAGGACCGCAACGAAGAGCTGATGCACCACAAGCCCTTCCTGCTGCTGGCCGACACCCTCACCCGCGCGGGCTACGCGGTGTTGCGCACCGACGACCGCGGCGTCGGCGGCACCAGCGGCAACCTCGACCAGTCGAACTACACCGACCTGTCCGGCGACGTCGCCGCCGGCGTGCGCTTCCTGCGTGCCCGGCCCGACATCGACCCGGCGCGCGTCGGGCTGCTCGGCCACAGCGAGGGCGGCTATCTCGCACCGATGGTGGCGGCGCAACCCGACAGCGGCGTGGCCTTCGCGATCCTGATGGCGGGGCCGACGGTGCCCGGCGGCGACGTGCTGATCGAACAGACCAGGGCGCTGCTCGCCGCCAACGGCGCGTCCCCCGAAGAGATCGACAAGCAGGTGCGCGACACCACCGAGATGGTCGGTCTGCTGAAGAAGGGTGACCTGGAAGGGGCCAAGGCGCTGGCCAAGCGCAACAACGCGGCGCTGCCCGAGGATCAGCGTCTGCCGGACAGCCAGGTGGGCGCCGAGATCACCCCGTACTTCGCCGCGTTGATCGCCTACGATCCAGCGCCCGCCCTGTCCGCGCTGCGGATCCCGGTGCTCGCCTTCTTCGGCGACAAGGATCTCCAGGTGCTCGCCACCCAGAACGAGCCGCCCGCCCGCACCCTGCTGGCCGGTGACCCGGATGCCACCGTGCACGTCTTCCCGGGCCTCAACCACCTGATGCAGCCTACCCAGACCGGGCTGCCCAGCGAGTACACGACGATCGAGACGACCATCGATCCACAGGTCCTCACCTACGTGACGGACTGGCTCGCCAAGCGGTTCCCGGCGAAGTGATCGACCCGGCGCGAACCGCGGAGGTCGGCGCGGTGCCGGCCGGACTCTTACCTAGACTGATCGGCATGAGCACAACCACCGTCGAGCTGATGGACTACACCGACGTCATCGCCCGGTACGAGCCGGTGCTCGGCATGGAGGTCCACGTCGAGCTGTCCACCGCGACCAAGATGTTCTGTGGCTGCGCCACCGAATTCGGCGCGCAGCCCAACACTCAGGTGTGCCCGGTGTGCCTCGGCCTGCCCGGTTCGCTGCCGGTCGTGAACCATCAGGCCGTGGAATCGGCGATCCGCATCGGTCTGTCGCTGAACTGCTCGATCACCCCGTGGGGCCGGTTCGCGCGGAAGAACTACTTCTACCCGGACCAGCCGAAGAACTACCAGATCAGCCAGTACGACGAGCCGATCGCCACCAACGGCCACCTGGACGTGGTGCTCGACGACGGCAGCATCTTCCGCGTGGAGATCGAACGCGCCCACATGGAGGAGGACACCGGTAAGTCGGTGCACGTCGGCGGCGCCACCGGCCGCATCCACGGCGCGAGCCACTCGCTGCTCGACTACAACCGGGCGGGCGTGCCGCTCATCGAGATCGTCACCAAGCCGATCACCGGCGCCGGGGAGCGGGCGCCCGAGGTGGCCCGCGCCTACGTCACCGCGCTGCGGGATCTGCTGAAGGCGCTCGACGTTTCGGACGTCAAGATGGAGCAGGGTTCGCTGCGCTGCGACGCCAACGTCTCGCTGATGCCGATCGGCGCCACCGAGTTCGGCACCCGCACCGAGACCAAGAACGTCAACTCGCTCAAGAGCGTCGAGGTCGCGGTGCGCTTCGAGATGCGCCGCCAGGCCGCTGTGCTGGCCGAGGGCGGCAGCATCGTGCAGGAGACCCGCCACTTCCACGAGACCGACGGCACCACCTCGCCGGGCCGCCGCAAGGAGACTGCGGAGGACTACCGCTACTTCCCCGAGCCCGACCTCGAACCCGTCGCGCCCGCCGCGGAATGGGTCGAGCAGCTGCGCGGCACCATCCCCGAGTACCCGTGGCTGCGCCGGGCCAGGATCCAGGCCGACTGGGGCTGGTCGGACGAGGTCATGCGCGACGTGGTGAACGCGGGCGCGCTGGACGCCATCATCGCCACCGTCGAAGCGGGCGCCCCGGCCAACGAGGCGCGCTCCTGGTGGGTCAACTACCTCACCGAGAAGGCCAAGGAACGCGAAGTCGGGCTCGAGGACCTGCCCATCACCCCGGCGCAAGTGGCCGAGGTGACCAAGCTGGTCGAGGCCAAGACCGTCAACAGCAAGGTCGCCAAGCAGGTCGTCGACTTCGTCCTCGCGGGCGAGGGCGAGCCCGCCGCGATCGTCGAGGCCAAGGGCCTCGGCATGGTCAGCGACGACAGCGCCCTGCAGTCGGAGGTCGAGAAGGCCCTCGCCGCCAATCCCGACATCGCCGAGAAGATCCGCTCGGGCAAGGTGCAGGCCGCGGGCAAGATCGTCGGTGACGTCATGAAGGCGACCCGGGGACAGGCCGACGCCGCGCGCGTGCGCGAACTCGTCCTCGCCGCCTGCTCCTGATCGTGCTTGTCGCGCCGCCCGTGACTCCGGTCGCGGGCGGCGCGTTGGTCACCGCTCCCTGATCTCGAGGGCGTCCCAGCGGGCATTCGATGCGGTCCGCTGCACGTGGACCAGCCTGGGATCCCTTACCGATCAAGCGATTTCGAGTGCGGAAGCGCTAGAGGGCATCGCGGTAGCGGTCGAGGGAACGCGCCATCGTTTCGCCGAATCCGTCTTTCGTTTCGTCCCACAGGTCGAACCATTCGTTGTCGGCCGGGTCCTGGATGCGACGGACGCAGCGCGCGATCGACTCGCGCAGTTCGCGCGTCGGGGTCACCGCGATATCGGTTGCGAGGCGGGCGGTTTCGGGGTCGCCGCCGTCCTCGGCGACCAGATGGGTGAGGAGCGCGGCGATACCGATGGCGGCTTGCGCCTCGTAGACCTCCACGTACTCCTCGCCGAGCACGCCGTCGCAGATCTCGCGGATGTGCGCCTCCGCCGCCGCCTGGTCGCGGTGGCGCAGACCGGCCAACGCGTCGTGTGATCCGTCGTTGTCGAACGGTCCCTCGCCCCAAGCGCCCACGGTTTTCCTTCCCTCGACCGATGTGCGGGCGAGGTTAGCGTCGAGGTCCGACAAATCCCGGCCGGGCCGGAGCGCGGCACGGTGCCGCGCGTCGCGGCCTAGTCCGGTCCGGTGCCGCCCCCGCTCTGCGGTGGGATGCGAACGACGCGGTCGTCGTTGGGACCGGGTTGGCCGTCGGTCTTGTTCACGGTGCCGACCCAGACGTTGCCGTCGGGTCCGATGGTCGCGCCGCCGAGCTGGCCGTAGCGGTCCTGGGCGAGCAGGCTGGGGGCCGTGGTCACGGCGCGGGTGTTCTCGTCGGCCGCCGCGATGGCCAGCGCCTTGGCGTTGGTCAGCGAGACCGCCACACCGTCGGCGGCAGCGGCGCAGCCCGCGACGCCCGGCCGGTCCGGCCACGTCCAGGCGATGCTGACCGAGCCGTCCGGACCGAGCCGTTGCAGCCGGTCCTCGACGGGGGTGCGGTCGGTGAACCAGACGCTGTCCTTGCCGTCGCGGCACAGATCGCCCGCGATGCCGATGCCGGAGACCGCGACCGACGGCGCCGCATTGCCCGGCGCGGGGGAGTTCACCCGCAGCAGCTTGCCCGCCAAAGAGGACGGGGTCGAGGCCAGTCCCGGATTGCCCGCGTCGCCGGTCAGCACCAGCAGCTGGTCCGGGCTCGCCCATTCGATCGCACCGTGATTACCGCTGGCGCCCTTGGGGATTCCGGTGAGAATGTCCTTGGGCGAGCCGCCTTCCGCGATGCGGACGACGCGGTTGTCGCTGGCCGTGGTGATGTAGGCGTAGAGCAGACCGTCCTCGCGGTAGGTGGGCGAGAGCGCGATATCGCTGAGCCCGCCGTCGGCCGAGCCGTCCACGTCGAGGCGGGCGATCTCGATCGGCGGCTGATCCGGATCGATCACCTTCAGGATGCGGCCGGTGCGCCGCTCGGCGACCAGTGCGCCCTCGGCGACGCCGACCATCCCGGCGGTGGTGTCCAGGCAGGTCGCGACCACCGCCGGGTCGGGGTCGATGCATGGCCCGCTCGGCCGGGTCGTCGACGGCGGCGACTGCTTCGGCGGCTTGGGATCCGCGGGACTGAACGTCGGCTCGGGGGTGAACGGGCTCGACGCGGAATCGTCGAACCGTGCGCACCCCGCCAGCAGAGCGGATGCGAGCGCCACACTCCAGGCGAGACGCCCCACGACAACCAACCTCATGCCCCAGACGTTACGGAAATACCGTCGCCCGCGCCGCTCCCGGGTGCGTGTTGACACGCCACAACACGTCGACTCCCGCCGTCGCGCTGGGCGACATAGGGTGTACACCCATGAGCGAACGCAGTGAGCGAATCGTGTGCCAGCGCGCTGCGCGCACGCCGGAGCCGAGCGTCAGCGAGGCGCAGGCATGAGCGAGCGAAGCATCGGCACCGCGCTTTCACCGAACACGGCGCCGAGGGGCAGCGAGGCCCGGCCGTGACCGACAAGCCGAAACAGACTCCCACCGCCCCTGTCACGGGAGAACAGCCCGCCACGGGGACTACGGTCACGAGCCCGTTCGATTCGCCGACCCAGCAGCTTCCCGTGGTGAACATGTCCAAGCCGCGCCCGGCCGACGTGCCACGCACCGACGACGAACTCGGCCTCGACCCCGACGTGCCGAGTGTCGAGCAGGCCGAATCCGGCGAGTCCGCGTACTCCTACGCCAGCATCCCGCCCGCGGCCAACCCGCCAGGTGAGCCGAGCAAGGCGGCGCTCCGCCGCGCGGCCGAAAACCGGCGCGGCACCCTCGATTTCGGCCTGTTCCTGCTGCGGCTCATGGTCGGAGCCACCTTCGTCTACCACGGCCTGCAGAAGGCCACCGGCTGGTTCCACGGCGCGGGCCTGGACGGCACCCGCGACATGATCGCCGAGGGCGGTTGGGACCACTCGATCGTCGCCACGATCCTGCTCGTCATGGGCGAGATCGGCGGCGGCGCACTGCTGATCCTCGGCCTGGCCACCCCGCTCGCCGCGGGCGCGGTGCTCGCCGTGATCCTCGACGCCTGGGCGTGGAAGCAGGGCATGATCCCCGGCTTCCAGTACAAGGGCTCGGTCCCCACCGGCGTCGAACTAGAGACCATCCTCGCGGGCACGGCCGCCGTCATCATCCTCACCGGCCCCGGCCGCTGGTCCCTCGACCGCGGCCGCGGCTGGTCCACCCGCCCCTCCTACGGCTCCTTCGCCGCCCTGACAGCCGCCCTCACCGCCGCCGCAGGCACCTACTGGTACCTGCACGGCGGCAACCCCCTCACCGGCATCGGCCCCTTCGACTGACACCGGCCCGAGAAGACGCGGACACGCGAAAGGCCCCGGTAGCCGGGGCCTTTCCTTCGTTCGGGTCAGACGCGCCCCTGCTGACGAGCCCGGTCAGGACAGGACTATGGACGTTCGCTGCTCCGCGTTCCCAGGATCAGTCGTGAAACAGGTCTTGCACGTCGGTGACGACCAGCGACCGATCCAGCCAGGCGTGCAGCGTGTCCTGATCGGTGCACGCATTGATCCGGTCGTGGGCCTCGGCCGGAACCTCGACACCGCGGCGCTCGAGCACACGCAAGATGCTTCCGCAGACACCCTCGGCGTGCCCTTCGGCGTGCCCTTCGGCACGCAGGCGCTGCGAGCTCTCCGAGCGGAAGAACGTCAGATCCAAAGACATCAGCTTCCTCCAGGTTTTGGCGGCCGGGCTGGTCCCGAGCCCCATTTCGGTGAGTTCGGCGAAGATGGACTGATCTTCGTCGAATCCGTGCAGCGCGGCAGCCAGCGCCTTCAGTATGGCATTGATATCGGGCTCGTTGGCGTGGGTGACGGCGGACAACGCGGCCAGCGGGATGTCGGCCGCCGCGGTAGCTGGGTCGGTCACGGCAGGAACGTTGTGCGGACCGAGGACGATGGGGGCGAGGATGAGACTGCGCCGGAACGGCATGCCGATCGCAGACGGCCTGCGCGCCCAGTGGGCCGTCTGCTGATCTTGGCACACGATCAGCAGCACCGGCGGGAGCCGGTATTTGGCGTGCAGATGCGACAGGTAGTAGGCCCAGGCTGCGGGTTTGGCGTGGTCGATCTTTCCCTGTGCTTCGACCAACAACAGGAACGCCCCGTCGACCGTGCGTATCCGCAGCAGAGTGTCGACCCGGCGTTCCACCGGGCGGGTCTCGGTCAGATCGGTGGGTAGCAGCGCGACCTCGAGAGGGTCGAGGAACGGTAGTCCGAGGGCCCGGACGGCGCGCGTGAAAACGCCTGGGTCGTGCTGGAAGATCCGGTGCATCGCTTCGTGCGGGAACCGACCATGGCGGCCACAGTAGGGCACCGATCGAAAGTGTGTTCGGCAATCCACCGGAACCGCACCCGATACCCGCGTGTCGAGCGATTCGCTCGTGTGTCGAGATCAGTGAGCAGCGCTGAGTCGCACGGCGGCAACCCTTTTCGCGGATCCCGTCCGCGAACCGCGCAGCGTAGAGGCCCCGGGCGAGTGCCGGGGCCTCTACGCATGCGGGCGATCAGGGCACGCGGCGGACGGCGCCCTTGTCGGCCGAGGTGGCCAGGGCGGCGTAGGCGCGCAGCGCGGTGGTGACGGGGCGGTCGCGGTCGGCGGGCTGCCAGGGGCGCTCGGAGGCTTCCATCTTGGCGCGACGCTCGGCGAGGACGGCGTCGTCGACCAGCACCTCGAGGGTGCGGGTGGCGACGTCGATGCGGATCTGGTCGCCGTTCTCGACGAGTCCGATCACGCCGCCGCTGGCCGCCTCGGGCGAGATGTGGCCGATCGACAGGCCCGAGGTGCCTCCGGAGAAGCGGCCGTCGGTGATCAGCGCGCACTGCTTGCCGAGGCCCGAGCCCTTCAGGAACGCGGTGGGGTGCAGCATTTCCTGCATGCCCGGCCCGCCCGAAGGGCCTTCGTAGCGCACGACGATCACGTCGCCCGGCTTGATCTGCTTGGCGAGGATGACCGACACGGCCTCCTCCTGCGATTCCACGACGACGGCAGGGCCCTGGAAGGAGAACAGGTCCTCGTCGATGCCCGCGGTCTTGAGGATCGCGCCGTCCGGCGCGATGTTGCCGCGCAGCACGACCAGACCACCCTCGACGGTGTAGGCGTGCTCCTTGTCGCGGATGCAGCCGTTCGCGGCGTCGGTGTCCAGCGAGGACCACCGGTTCTCCGTGGAGAACGGCTCGGTAGTGCGGACTCCGCCGGGCGCGGCGTGGAACAATTCGACGGCCTCGTCGGATGCCTTGCCGGAGCGGATGTCCCAGGTGTCGAGCCACTCGTCGAAGCTCGCGGTGTGCACGGTGGTCACGTCGGAGTCGAGCAGCCCGGCGCGGCGCAGCTCGCCGAGGATGGCGGGGATGCCGCCGGCCCGGTGCACGTCCTCCATGTGGTAGTCCGAGTTCGGCGAGACCTTCGACAGGCAGGGCACCTTGCGGCTGATCTCGTCGATGGTGCCCAGATCGAAATCGATCTCGCCCTCCTGGGCGGCGGCGAGGGTGTGCAGCACCGTGTTGGTGGAACCGCCCATCGCCACGTCGAGCGCCATCGCGTTGCGGAACGCCTTCGCGTTGGCCACGTTTCGCGGCAGCACCGAGGCGTCGTCCTCGCGGTACCAGCGGTTGGCGATGTCGACGATCACCCGGCCCGCCCTCTCGAACAGCGCGCGGCGTGCGGCGTGCGTGGCGAGCGTGGATCCGTTGCCGGGCAGCGCGAGACCCAGCGCCTCGGTGAGGCAGTTCATCGAGTTGGCGGTGAACATGCCCGAGCAGGAGCCGCAGGTCGGACAGGCGCTGCGCTCGACCTCGTCCAGCCCTTCCTCGGTGACATTGCTGTTGGCGCTGGCCGAGATCGCGGTGATCAGGTCCGTCGGAGCCTGGGCGACGCCGCCGACCACGACGGCCTTACCGGCCTCCATCGGACCGCCGGAGACGAACACGGCCGGGATGTTGAGCCGCATGGCGGCGTTCAGCATGCCGGGAGTGATCTTGTCGCAGTTGGAGATGCACACCAGGGCGTCGGCGGTGTGCGCGTTGGCCATGTATTCCACAGAGTCGGCGATGATCTCGCGGGAGGGCAGCGAGTAGAGCATGCCGCCGTGGCCCATCGCGATGCCGTCGTCCACGGCGATGGTGTGGAATTCGCGCGGCACGCCGCCCGCGGCGCGGACCGCCTCGGCCACGATCTCGCCGACGTCCTTCAGATGCACGTGGCCGGGCACGAACTGGGTGTAGGAGTTCGCGATGGCGACGATCGGCTTGCCGAAGTCGGAATCGGTGAGGCCGGTGGCCCGCCAGAGCGCGCGTGCGCCTGCGGCGTTGCGTCCGGCGGTGGTGGTGCGTGAACGAAGCGGTGGCATGGATGGTCCTCGAGGGGGTCGCGGGGGCTGTGGTGCGACTGCGCGGAGTTCGCTCGGCGTGCGCGGAACTCGCTCGGCGGCTGTTCCACGGTACTCCCGGGGGTGGCGGGCCGATTTCGCCGGTCGCGGTAGTCGATCCGCCGCGGCGGTGGTGCGCGTCGCGTGGTCGCCGCGGGTGGTGGTCGTCGGCGCGGACGGTGTCGTCGAGTGTGTGTCGGTACTCGAACCGTCCAGCCGCGCGGCGGGTGTCCGTCGTCGGCGCGGCTACGCCAAGACTAGCGCCGCGCGTCCAGTCGATATTCCGTCGCGGCGAAGACCCGAGTGCGCGATCGGGTTTCGTCCCGCGCGAGCGAGCGGGGCGCGTGTCGTGTCGCGGGCGCTAGTCGTCTTCCGACTTGCTGTCCGTCTCCGGAGCGTCCTGGCCGGTCGGCTTCTCGCTCGCGCGCTCCTCGGCGTCCCGCTCGGCCTCGGCAGCGGCGGCCGCGCCGAACAGATCGGGCAGCCGCCCCTTCGACGCGGTGATCAGCGTGCGCAGCTGGTCGTAACTCACCGCGGGCAGCTTCACCTCCGAATCGTCGGTCAGGTGCGCGCGTACGAACCCGCGCTTGGGAATGCTCACGCCCTTGATCTGCTCCCAGTCGAGGTGCCGCGATCCCACGAGGCTGCGCAGGTCGAGTCCGGAGTCGGACACGACGGTCCGGGTGCGCGCCACCCAGGCGGCCACCACCACGGGAAGCAGCAGCAACCACCACAGGCCCGCGGGCCACCCGACGAAGAACAGGAACACGCACAGCGCGAGCACGACCACGCCGAGGTAGGCGAGCGGCTGGATGCGGATGACCTTCACCTCCGGTCGACCCGTATCCGATCCCGAGTCGGAGGTATGGGACGATTTAGCCGGTGGCACGGACTGATGCGGTGATGACACACCACCATCCTCGCATCCTGGTAATCGGACACAAGCAACCACTGGAGTCCCACATAATGGGATGCACTGGGTCATCTGTTTGACTCATCGCTTCACGCCCGCTTAACGTCGTGCGCGTGAATCGAAACGAGTTGCTCGTACTCGGCCGGCGCGTCCAGCGTTGAGCCTGACTACCTAGGTCGAATACGTCAGCTCGCGTTGCGACGCGCCACCCTCGAACAGCTAGCGCTGGTCGGGGGCTTTTTTGTGTTCGGGCATTTTCCGGCGCGGCGGGTCGCGAAGACCGGTCGTGTCAAGCACAGCAGTGTTGTCCGGGGTCAAGAACGACAAGTTAGGAAACGAAGACGGTGAGCGCACCAACCGCACGGCCCGGGCCCTCGGCCCGCAGGTCAGCGCCTTCGGCTACTCAGCAGGCATCGCCCGCTGGCAACTCGACGACCGCGGCGAACCGCCGCCAGGTCCCGCCCGAGCGGGTCACCGGCGCGCAGTCCGTCGTCCGCTCGCTCGAGGAGCTCGGCGTCGACACCGTATTCGGCATTCCCGGCGGCGCGATTCTCCCGGTGTACGACCCGCTCTTCGACTCCACCAAGGTCCGCCACGTGCTGGTGCGCCACGAGCAGGGCGCGGGTCACGCGGCCACCGGTTACGCGCAAGCGACCGGCAAGGTCGGTGTGTGTATGGCCACATCCGGTCCCGGCGCGACCAACCTGGTGACGCCGATCGCCGACGCCCAGATGGACTCGGTGCCGATCGTCGCGATCACCGGCCAGGTCGGCCGCAGCCTGATCGGCACCGACGCCTTCCAGGAAGCCGACATCTCCGGCATCACCATGCCGATCACCAAGCACAACTTCCTGATCACCGACGGCGTCGACATCCCGCGCATGATCGCCGAGGCGTTCTACCTGGCCGCCTCGGGCAGGCCGGGCGCCGTGCTCGTCGACATCCCGAAGGACGTGCTGCAGGCGCAGACCACCTTCAGCTGGCCGCCGGAGATGCGGCTGCCCGGCTACCGTCCGGTCACCAAGCCGCACGGCAAGCAGGTGCGTGAGGCCGCGCGGATGATCCTCGAGTCCAAGGCCCCCGTGCTGTACGTGGGCGGCGGCGTGATCAAGGCCGACGCCTCGGCCGAACTGCTGGAGCTCGCCGAGCTGACCGGCATCCCGGTGGTCACCACCCTGATGGCGCGCGGCGCGTTCCCGGACAGCCACCAGCTGAACATGGGCATGCCCGGCATGCACGGCACCGTCGGCGCGGTCGCGGCGCTGCAGAGGTCCGACCTGCTGATCACCCTCGGCGCCCGCTTCGACGACCGCGTCACCGGCCAGCTGGACTCCTTCGCGCCCGGCGCCAAGGTGATCCACGCCGACATCGACCCGGCCGAGATCGGCAAGAACCGGCACGCCGACGTCCCGATCGTCGGCGACTGCCGCGAGGTCATCACCGAGCTGATCGAGACGCTGAAGTCCGATCCGGCCGCGGGCGAGGCGCCGCTGCTCGAGCTCACCGAGTGGTGGGCCTACCTGGACGGCATTCGCAAGCAGTACCCGCTCGGCTGGACCCCGCCGAAGGACGGCTCGCTGTCGCCGGAGTTCGTCATCGACGCGCTCGGCCGCCTGGCCGGTCCGGACGCGATCTACTGCGCGGGCGTCGGCCAGCACCAGATGTGGGCCGCTCAGTTCATCAAGTACGAGAAGCCGCGCACCTGGCTGAACTCCGGTGGTCTCGGCACCATGGGCTACGCCGTCCCGGCCGCCATGGGCGCCAAGATGGGCGCGCCGGACAAGGAAGTGTGGGCGGTCGACGGCGACGGCTGCTTCCAGATGACCAATCAGGAGCTGGCCACCTGCGCCGTCGAGGGCGTGCCGATCAAGGTCGCGCTGATCAACAACGGCAACCTGGGCATGGTCCGGCAGTGGCAGACCCTCTTCTACGAAGAGCGCTACTCCAACACCGACCTCGGCACGCACACCCTGCGCATCCCCGACTTCGTCAAGCTGGCCGAGGCGCTGGGCTGCCACGGCATTCGCGTGGAGAAGGAAGAGGACGTCGAGGCCGCGATCCGTGAGGCGCAGTCCATCAACGACCGTCCGGTGGTGATCGATTTCATCGTCGGCAAGGACGCGCAGGTGTGGCCGATGGTCGCCGCGGGCACCAGCAACGACGAGATCATGGCCGCGCGCGGCATCCGGCCGCTGTTCGACGAGGACGAGCAGGCCGCCGAGCCCGCCGTCATCCACGAGGCGATGTCGCACGAGAAGAACAAGGGGACCGAGGCGTGAGTGAGCGCAGCGAACGAATCATGTGCCAGCGTGCGCTACGCATGCCGGCACCGAGCGTCAGCGAGGGGCAGGCATGAGTAGCACCCACACCCTGAGCGTCCTCGTCGAGGACAAGCCGGGCGTGTTGGCGCGGGTGGCGAGCCTGTTCTCGCGCCGCGGGTTCAACATCGAGTCGCTCGCGGTCGGCGGCACCGAGATCCCCGAGATCTCGCGCATGACGATCGTCGTGACGGTCGAGGACCTGCCGCTCGAGCAGGTCACCAAGCAGCTCAACAAGCTGGTGAACGTCATCAAGATCGTCGAGCAGGACGCCGACGCCTCGGTGGCGCGCGAGCTGATCCTGGTGAAGGTGCGCGCCGACGCCAGCGTGCGCACCCAGGTGATCGAGGCGGTGCAGCTGTTCCGCGCCAAGGTGATCGACGTCTCGCCCGACGCGCTGACCGTCGAGGCGACCGGAACCCGGTCGAAGCTGGACGCGCTGCTGCGCATGCTCGAGCCGTACGGTATCCGCGAGATCGTGCAGTCCGGTGTGGTCGCTGTCGGCCGCGGGCCGAAATCAATTACTGCAACGCGCTAGCACCGCGACGCGCTGGACAAACAGACCTATCAAGAATCACTAGAAGGGAACCAACCAAGTGGCAGTCGAGATGTTCTACGACAACGACGCCGACCTGTCGATCATCCAGGGCCGCAAGGTCGCTGTCATCGGCTACGGCAGCCAGGGCCACGCGCACTCGCTGAGCCTGCGCGACTCCGGCGTGGACGTCCGCGTCGGTCTCGCTGAGGGTTCGAAGTCGCGCCCGAAGGCCGAGGAAGCCGGCCTGACCGTCGGTACCCCGGCCGAGGTTTCGGAGTGGGCCGACGTGATCATGGTGCTGGCGCCCGACACCGCGCAGGCGTCCATCTTCACCAACGACATCGAGCCGAACCTGAAGGACGGCGACGCGCTGTTCTTCGGCCACGGCCTGAACATCCACTTCGGCCTGATCAAGCCCCCGGCGGAGGTGACCATCGGCATGGTCGCGCCGAAGGGCCCCGGCCACCTGGTGCGTCGCCAGTTCGTCGACGGCAAGGGTGTTCCCGCCCTGATCGCCATCGACCAGGACCCGAAGGGCGAGGGCCAGGCGCTGGCGCTGTCCTACGCCAAGGGCATCGGCGGCACCCGCGCCGGCGTCATCAAGACCACCTTCAAGGAAGAGACCGAGACCGACCTGTTCGGTGAGCAGGCCGTGCTGTGCGGTGGTACCGAGGAGCTGGTGAAGACCGGTTTCGAGGTCATGGTCGAGGCCGGTTACGCGCCGGAGATGGCCTACTTCGAGGTGCTGCACGAGCTGAAGCTGATCGTCGACCTGATGTACGAGGGCGGCATCGCGCGGATGAACTACTCCGTCTCCGACACCGCCGAGTTCGGTGGCTACCTGTCGGGTCCGCGCGTCATCGACGCCGACACCAAGGAGCGGATGAAGGCGATCCTCAAGGACATCCAGGACGGTACCTTCGTCAAGCGCCTGGTCGCCAACGTCGAGGGCGGCAACAAGGAGCTCGAGGGTCTGCGCAAGAAGAACGCCGAGCACCCCATCGAGGTCACCGGCGCCAAGCTGCGCGGCCTGATGAGCTGGGTCGACCGGCCGATCACCGAGACCGCGTAATCGTTGCGGCACAGAACGGCCCGGCACCTCGAGGTGCCGGGCCGTTCTGTTATCAGGTGCTGTGCGTCTAGCTGCTGCCGAAGAAGACGCCGCGCGGCCAGCCCCAGTGACCGTTGCCGTGCCAGCCGTTGTCGTGCCAGCCGTCGCAACGATCCCACTGGTTCCACCGGTTCCAGTCGTTGTCCCAGAGATCCCAGCCCCAGTCCCCGTGGCA
Organism: Nocardia sp. bgisy134; assembly: GCF_965341865.1. Classification (GTDB taxonomy): domain Bacteria; phylum Actinomycetota; class Actinomycetes; order Mycobacteriales; family Mycobacteriaceae; genus Nocardia. The sequence continues at coordinate 10,963 of NZ_CBDQZP010000026.1, read as the reverse complement.
ATCCTTGGGGTGGTGGCGGACCTCGGTGAGGGTGGGGGCGCCCGGCTCGGCCGTTGCGGGTACGGCCAAGGCGGCCAAAGGTATTGCGGCGACCGCGCCTGCGACGGCCACGCGGGCCAGCATCCGTCCGGTCGCGGACTTGCTTGTGGTGGACAACATCAATCCTTTCACGCTGCGGCGAACTGCTCGTTCGCCATCCCCTCGCGGAGATACGTCCGCCTGAGCTGGGCGAACGGGTCGGGACATGACGTGCCGTCGTCGTCGCCGGAATGCGACCCCCTGGACATACCGCCGTGCGGGCGACCGCACGCCTACACTCTGCACCACTCGGGCCGAAACGTCACTGGGAGATCGGCATTCGAGAAGACTTTCAGTCCGAAGTACTACCCCGATGGGGGGATCCCCTGAGTGTGACGCCGGGGTTGTACCGGACCGCCCTGGCGTACTCGTTGCGCCGCAGACGTATCCGCCGACCGGCCGCGTCGTCCCGTGCGTTCGGAGCGCTCACCTCGTCTCAGTGCCTGTACCCCGCGAATAGCAACTATCTGGCAATGGACCCGGCGTGTAAGGTTCCCCGCGAATCGGTTCCGACTCGCCACGATGCCTCTCGAGCCTTGCCACGGCCGTCGCAACGCGCCAGACTGGGCAAATGACAACCCTGTCTGTGGTGTCAGCCGATTCGGCCGCCGCCGAGCTCGGACGCGCGGCGCGCAAACGGATCTCGCGTTCCGCGCTCGGCGCCTGGCAATCTGCGGCCGACCGCATCGATCCGGTTACCACGCTGGAGCGCCAGGCTGCCACCCGTGTCCCCGAGCTCGTTCCCATTCGCTACGCGCGGATGGCCGCCGCGCCGTTCCCGTTCCTGCGCGGCGCGCCCGCCATCATGGCCGCCGATCTGGCCGCGTCCCCGAACACCGGGTTGACCGTGCAACTGTGCGGTGACGCGCACCTGTCGAACTTCGGCCTGTTCGCCTCGCCGGAACGCTCGCTGGTGTTCGACCTGAACGATTTCGACGAGACCTTGCCGGGTCCGTTCGAATGGGATGTGAAGCGCTTGGCCGCCAGCATCGCGGTCGCCGCCCGGGCCAACGGCCGCCCCGACGTCGACGCGGAGCAAGCCGTGCTTGCCGCCGCCCGCGGCTACCGCGAAGCGATGCTCCGGTTCGCCGCGCTCGACGGCATGACGGTCTGGTACCAGCAGGTCAACGCCGACGCTGTCGCGGCGGTGGTGCGCAATCCCAAGCGGCGCAAGGGCGTCGAACGGACGCTGGCGTCGGCGCGCGCCCGCACCAGCCTGCAAGCGCTGGAGAAGCTCACCGAGCCCGGCGCCGACGGTCGCGTCCGGATCCGGCACCGTCCGCCGTTGCTCACGCCCCTCGAACCGGCGGAAGAGGAGGCGGTCTCGTCGGTATTCGCCGCTTACCGTCGCAGCCTGCCCGAGGAGCGCCGGGTGTTGCTGGACCGGCACCGGTTGGTCGAGGTCGCCCGCAAGGTGGTAGGCGTCGGCAGCGTCGGCACCAGATGCTTCATCGGCCTGCTCGTCGACCGCGACACCTCCGGTCCGCTGTTCCTCCAGGTCAAAGAGGCCCAGGAGTCGGTGCTGAGCCCGCATCTGACGAAGAGCCAGTTCCGGCACCAAGGCCACCGGGTGGTCCACGGGCAGCGACTCATGCAGGCCGCCAGCGACATCTTCCTCGGCTGGGCCACCGGGCCGGAGGGTCGCCACTACTACTGGCGTCAGCTGCGAGACATGAAGGGCTCCGCGGTGATCGAGGACATGCCCTTCGCGGCGCTGACCGAGTACGCCACGCTGTGCGGATACAGCCTGGCGCGTGCCCACGCCCGCTCCGGCGATCGCGTCGCCATCGCCGCGTATCTCGGGACCGGTGATGCGTTCGATCGCGCGATGGCGGCGTTCGCCCTCGCGTATGCGGACCAGACCCTCGAGGATCACCAGGCGCTGCTCGAGGCGATCGAGACCGGACGCGTCGTCGCCGCCGAACCGGAGGCGTGAGACCGAGCCGAGCCCGTCGCGGGTGCGCGGTTCGGCGGTCGAGCGAGCGGCGTCGAAGAGTCCTTCTACACTGGCTACCGATGAGTAAGTTCTTCGATTCGGTCGACGAGGTGACCCGGCGTCTGACCGCGGCGGGTTACCTGCCGTCCCTGGATATCGCCACGGCCGTGTTCCTCGCCGGACACCTCGGCAAGCCGTTGCTGATCGAGGGTCCCGCAGGCGTCGGCAAGACCGAGCTGGCGAGGGCCGTCGCCGCGGCGACCCAGGCCGAACTGATCCGCCTGCAGTGCTACGAGGGCATCGACGAGGCGCGCGCCCTCTACGAGTGGAACCACGCCAAGCAGCTGCTGCGCATCACCGCCGCCGACAGCGAGGACTGGAACCGCACGCGCGATCACGTCTTCACCGAGGAGTTCCTGCTCGACCGCCCGCTGCTGGCCGCCATCCGCAACCCCGAACCCACCGTCCTGCTCATCGACGAACTCGATAAGGCCGACGTCGAACTCGAAGGGCTGCTGCTCGAGGTGCTCGGCGACTTCCAGGTCAGCATCCCCGAGTTCGGCACCGTCACCGCGGTGCGCAAGCCGTTCGTCATCGTCACCTCCAACGCCAACCGCGACCTCTCCGAAGCGCTGAAGCGGCGCTGCCTCTACCTGCACATCGACTATCCGACGGCAGAACTCGAGCGCGCGATCGTCCGGATGAAGGTGCCCGAGCTGGACGAGGCGCTCGGCGAGCCGATCGTGCGGGTGGTCGGCGCGCTGCGCGAACTGCCGCTGCGCAAATCGCCGTCGATCGCCGAGACCGTCGATTGGGCGAAGACGCTCGTGGCGCTGGGGGCGCGGAACCTGACCAACGGCGTTGTGCGCTCGACACTGGGTGTGCTGTTGAAGTATCAGTCGGACCACCGCATCGCGGTCGAGAAGCTGGCGTTGTCGGACGCGGAGCGCGACGGACGATGAAGGGACCCGGCCTCGAATGCGTTGTCCCGCAGCTGGGCAATTGTCGAATCGCCTTCGTCGGTGGGGGATTTCGTGTCGTCCAGCTGCGAGACCGTCGGTGCGGCAGCGGTAGGTCGCGCCTCGGGTGGTCCGGGGAAAGGGCTCTATGGTGAGCGCGCCGTCCCACCGTGACCTGCGGGTCGGTTCCGACGAGACGCTGACAGACCGTCTCGTCGACTTCGTCGGCCTGCTGCGCGAACACGGCATCCACGCGGGACCCAGCGAAACCGTCGACGCCGCGGCGGCGATCGTCGCGCTCGGCATCGAGAACCGCGACCGCCTGCGTTCGGGTCTGGCCGCCTGTCTGCTCCGCCGCAACGGCCAGCGCGCCGTTTTCGACCAACTCTTCGACCTCTACTTCCTGACCGCCGAGCGGCCAACGCCCGCAACGGTTCCCGAATCCATCGACACGCTGCGCGAGCGTCTGACCGCCGCATTGGCCACCGATGATCAGGCCGCCCTCGCCGAACTCGCCCGCCAAACACTCACCGAGCTAGGCGGTTACGGCGGAGTGGGCGGGGCGGGTCAACCCTCCCGACCGGTCACCACCGCCTCCGGAGCGGGCTGGTCCTCATACCAGACCATGAAAGCCCTTCGCCCGGAAGAACTTCTGGACCGGATCGTCGCAGGCATGAGCGGCGCGGGTGAACTCGACTCCGCCGTCCAGACCATCGAGGCGCAACGTCGGCTGCGTGCCTTCCGCAGCGCCGTACAAACCGAGGCGCGCCTGCGCTCGGCCGACCTTCGCGGCACCGACTACATCGCCCGCCGGGGCGTCGACACCGCCACCGACCGGATCGATTTCCTCGGCGCCCGCGAACAAGACCTCGCCGAAATGCGCCGCCTCGTCAACCCGTTGGCGCGCAAACTCGCCACCCGCCTCGCCGCCCGCCGCCGCAAGGCCGTCCGCGGCCAGATCGACATGCGCCGCACCCTGCGCCGCTCCATGGCCACCGGCGGCGTCCCCGTCAACCCGGTGCTGCGCGCCCGCAAACACGGCCGCCCCGACCTCGTCGTCCTGGCCGACCTCTCCGGCTCCGTCACCGGCTTCGCCGAATTCACCCTCCAACTCGTCCAAGCGCTGCAAGACCAATTCAGCAAAGTCCGCAGCTTCGGCTTCATCGACACCTGCGACGAGATCACCGGCTTCTTCACCCCCGGCGAACCACCCCAGCCCGGCCTCTCCACCCGAATCATCCGCGAGGCGAACGTCTCTCGCTTCGGCAGCAGCAACTACGGCGAAGCCCTCCGCACCTTCGCCGACACCCACCTCGAAGCCCTCGGCCCCCGCACCTCCCTCCTCATCCTCGGCGACGCCCGCACCAACCGCACCGACCCCAACCTCCCGGCCCTGGAGGCGATGACCGACCGAGCCAAACACGCCCACTGGTTGAACCCGGAACCGGCCCGGTCGTGGGCCACGGGGGATTCCGCCGCGTTGACCTACGCGGATCACGTGACGATGCACGAATGCCGCAATGTGCGTCAGCTGACCGAAGTGATCAGCCGCCTACTCCCTGCGTAAGGTCAGCCGAATCGGCGCCGTTAAGCGCCCTCGTGTTGTGTCAAATCGACTGGTATCGAGCGCATTTCAGGTCCACCGTCGAAATATTCGTTGACAGCAACTCGGCATTGCAGGACAATCGTCCAGCAGTGTGGTGCTCGCTTTGGTCTCGGAGGGGGTGTCGAGGCGCGGCGAGGGGATTGTCCAGACATGGCTCGAATTCAGGGATTTCTTCCGAATAGCCAACAAGTACGGCCGCATAAACTGGATAACCGCGTTGAGTGCGAGTGGCAGGTGATCGAGGATGCCGACGATTCGCCGCTGCTTCATCTGACGACATTCGGGTCTGAGCACCGCGCGTCGCATCGTAAGAGCAGTCAATCGCTCCAGCTCGACCGAGAGAGCGGCGCCGAGCTCTTCGAGATACTTTGTAAGGCGTTCGGTTTCGTGGCGCCAGCAGGTGTTGGCAGGGACGAGGCGCGGCTCATCGCGGCGTACCGAGCGAACCCAGCTCTCTTCCGGAAGCTGATCGAGGACGACGAGGCAGCACACGATGTCGTGGCCATGGCTCATCGCAGGCAGCAGGTCGATCGATTCCATCGCTTGCTTACCGACGACGCCTTCTTCGACGCGGAGGCCGCGGCCACAGCATCGGGCAAAGCAGAGGCTGTCTGGCAGAACTTCTTCGATGAGAATCCCTGGATCTTTGGGCTTTCTGTCGGCGCACAACTTCTGACCTCGTGGGACGACAGGAGCCTCGAACAGGTCGTGGCGGGCTTCACTGTTGGCGGCGTCGGCAAGCGGGTGGATGCCCTCATGCGGACATCCGGTCGGATTCGATCGATGGTTTTCGGCGAGTTCAAGACGCACAAGACGGGTCTACTGGGTTCAAAATATCGTTCTGGCTGTTGGGCGCCCTCCACGGCCTTGTCGGGCGCAGTGGCGCAGTCGCAAGGTACGGTTCACCGCGCCGTCTTGGAACTCCAAGAGCGGCTGCAGGACAAGGCTCCCGACGGAAGCGATCTTCCGGGGCGCTTCACCTATCTCCTGCGCCCGCGTTCGTATGTGGTCATAGGTCAGCTGTCTCAATTCGTCGGCCCGGACGGCGGGGAGCATCAGGACAAGTTCCGATCGTTCGAACTCTTCCGTCGGCAGCTCGTAGAGCCGGAAGTAGTGACATTCGATGAGCTGTATGCCAGGGCTGAGTGGTTGGTCTCGTCTCTACCAGTCAGCGATGAGTGAGCCGCGAACAAACTGACGATTTTGCGATGTCCGGTCCGCACCGCCGGATCGGGTTTGGTATCAGCTGGCGGCCTCGAAAGACGCGAACCGTTCTTTCAATCGATCCCGTGAGGGCTGGTCGCGCCGTCGAGGTGGCGGCACTAGTCGCTTGCCGTTCATTTCGCGAAACCCGTGTCGCAGCATCGGTCCATCACTGAGATCGTTCATCAGCCTCGGTCCGATGACGATGTCCAAGTCGGGGGAGATGCCGAGCAGGTTTGCGTCGAACGCGGCGTGGTGGATCTTGCAGAGGCAGAGGCCATTCGTTACTTCAGGCGTCCCGTGCTCGTAGTTGTCTGCAATGATGTGGGCTGCATCCAACAGTTGGCGGTATCCGAGACCGCAGATCCCGCAGCGATTGTCGTATGCAACCAGAACCCTTCCCCTGAACTCGGGCTGGTGCAGTCGTTGTTTGGCCAGGCGGCGCGTGTAGCGCCGCTCCAGGGGACTCAGGTTGTCCGGGTCCGGAACTTCCGCAAGATCCTTATCCAGCGCGAGTAAGAACCGCTTCCGCGCCTTGTCGTCGTTGATGACGTAAACAGGAAACACGGGAACATAGATTCCTGCACGAATCCATCGAAGGAGGATGATCGGCAGTTGCAGTTCGTGTGCTCTCCGTAGCTTCGCGTTGTCGCCGTCCGTGCTTCCGGCTCGGTACGAGTACACGAACATGGAGTCGCCGATCTCCTCATCCGCATAGGGGCTGTTCGGATTCGAGACGATCGACAATGTTGCCATCAGATCGCGGGGATTCCAGATGCCGCGGTTCTGGTCGATGAGACGACGTGGTCCACCCTCGAGCGGAAACGCGGACAGCTCGTCGCGGTGCAACGAACCCTTCTCCTGCACCTGCTGGGCGAGATGATCGAAGATCATCTCGCGCAACTCGAGCTCCAGCTTCACCCCACGATCCACGTGTGGAGTGTGCCATGTTCACCCTCGCCAGTCACGGATTCGTGAGCGAACCTGCGTCATTCACCCGGGGTGCACCATGCACCGATCGGCTAGTGAGGGCTACTAAGTCGACCCTCGAACCGGCGACGTAGGTTGGCTACCCTTGGGACAAGCGATGTCCTTGATGCGCGCATAACTGCGTAGGCCCCGGCGAAAACCGGGGTCCACTTCGATCGCAGCCGATGGCCGTTTGAAGTGTCAGATTCCGAGGCGCTCGAGCATCCAGTCCTCGGCTGCTTTGAGATCGTTGCGGGGAATGGCTCGGTTGGCGTAATGCGGCTTGCTAACCCAACGACGCGAGCCAGGGCCAGTCATGGGTCGTACGACCCACCGACCGAACTCGCGGCGAACGCCCTGGTACCCGCCACCGGTGTCATGCGGATGCAGCTTCCGCCGACGTGGCAGTGTCAGCGCCAGCGCGCGGACAACCCCGGTCACCCGGGCGCTTATGCTGACCGGGCCGATGTAGTCGGCGTAACGTCGTCCATTCGGTAGACCCATGTCATCCCCTCTATCCGCACTCGGCGGCTGTGACGGCCCGCGCTTCGGACGCGGTTTCGATGGGACCGTATTGCCTGCCCTGGATAGTACCCATCACCGACGAGAAGATCCGCCAGTATCCAGCCGAGCATGGGGCGCTGGCTGTGTATGTCTGGCGGGCCCAAGGGACGAGACTGGTGCGGATATGCTCGCCCACAGAATCCCAACCGCCAGATGCGTTACGGCGCTGCATGGTGAGGTAGTACACGTGGGTGAGACCTGGGTCGCCATCGGTCGGCATATCGCATTCAGCCCACCCGTAGCCTTCAATCTTGGGCGGTAAAACCGTTGGTGTGGTCCATGGGCTGAAGCCGTTGTCGCATATAGGTTTCTTCGCTTGGATCGGTGCGGCGGTGGCCGGTCCCGCGTTGAAGACCAACGCAGAGGCCAGCATCGCAGCTATCGCAACAAGCCGAGAAGTGTTGTACAGCAACGTTGTCTCCATTCTGAATAGCCTGACCGGTCCGCAACCGATCAGGTCTTCCGTGACGCGTCGGGCTTCGTCCCGCCCGTGTCCTTGCGTTCGATCCGCTCGCGGATCTCTCTCGCGATGCGGCCCTTCGGAATCCGGTCCGGCCACACGATCACTCCGACCGTCACCGCCAGCGGTAGCCCGATCACGACAACCCAACCGAACACAATCACGGCTGACGTTCTGCCGCGTTCAGCCACTCCGCGAGCCTGTCCAGGGACCCAGAGCAGACGACGCGGTGATCGTTGGACATCTCCCACCCATACGGCGGCCGGTTCACACGCCGGATCGTGAGCGAGCGGACCGCAGCACGCGCTGAGAGCGCTTCCAGCATCGGCCGGATTACCTCGCTCATGCCGACCGCTTCGGCGGTTCCCACTGCGTCGATGCTTCGGCTACGCGCCGGATCCTCAGGCCGGGCAACCGGCATCGGATACGGGCGATTGGCCTTGGGGGTGCGCTTCACCAACGACACGGTTTCCCTCCTGTTCCCATTGACAGCACCCGGCACCGGGGAAGCCGCCTACCGATGACCTAGTGACTGGAACTCACCCGGTGCCACGTGCGGAATTGAAGCTACGAAAGGGCGGCGTCTCGGGTCCATGCCTATGCACAGGAATGCACGGATCGATGGATACCAGCCCGCAATCGGCATTCTTCGGTCAGACTCGGATCTGTCGATGCCATGCATGTGCATAACTGACAGGAGGACTCTGACATGGGACTTACGTTCCTTGGCAAAGGCGGAAGCGAAGCCAATGGATGCCCGTCTCTGTACGCCACCGACCACGGTTACTTGATCCAGGGATGGGAGACCGACGAGCCCGGGACAGTCGAAATCCCACATATGCTAACGGGATTCGTCGAGCCAGACACGTTCATCGGTGCGACCATGACGGACACCGGTCGAGGCACGTTCACCCTGTCGGGCCGACCGGTGACCGAGCCTGAGACGCTGGCACAGCTCGAACTGGCAGACGATGAGACGGCAATCGAGGTCAAGAAGAGAGTGAGGACGTTCTACGGTGCTACTGGTCGACGGTGACCCCTGGCCGGAATGGTTCCGTGGGCTCCGACGCAGCGCGTTCCATCTCGAGGTCCGGGACTCGTACGCCGAGCCTGCCGAGAACAACCGTCTGCGAGCGTTCCTCGACGGAGACCCACCACCGGATGAGCCGCCTGTCCCGTGGCATGGCCTCATGCGGGAGACCGCGGACCGAGGCGTATCCGTGAGCCGGGTCCGCGTTGTCACCGTGCCACTCAGCGGCTACCACCGTTGGCTACTGTCGATCACGGGCCGGAACATCGAATCCGGGGAAGACATCCGGTATCTGCCCCGCCATCTCGCCGGGGAAGTCCCACCAGATGACTGGTGGTTGTTCGATGACGAACATGTCGCTTTCAATCTGTCCGATGCCAACGGCAGACCGGCTGGCGCTGCGGTTACCACCGATCCACGGATCGCGGAGTACTGCCGGGGCGTGCAAGCGCGGCTGTGGGACCTGGCGACGCCGTACGCGGAGTACGTCACCACGTGACGAGTTCGATCCAGCAACAGCGCGAAGCTTTCGGGGGCCGACTCCGGGAGCTTCGCCTTGCCGCGGGCTTATCCGGCGCCGAACTGGCCCGGCGAAACGGATGGCATCAAACCAAGGTGCCGAAGATCGAGTACGGGCGGATCAATCCATCCGACAACGATATTCGCGCCTACTGCCACCACACCGGCAACAACGACCAGTTGTCGGACCTACTCGCTACCCGCCATAACATCGAAACCGCCTATCTCGAATGGCGGAAGGTGCTCGGTGTAGGCACCAAGCAGCGTCAACATGCCCTGGTCAGTCTGACCGAGATGGCTCAGATCATCCGGGTATACAACCCGCACTTCATTCCCGGATTTCTCCAGACTGCCGAGTACGCGGCGGTGGTGCTCCAGAACGTGAGCACGTTCTACCAGACACCCAACGATGTAGAGGTTGGTGTCGCGAAACGTCTGGAGCGTCAACAACTCATGTACCGAGGGAACCGCCGGTTCCACTTCCTAGTAGGAGAGCAAGCGCTGTACACAACGGTCGGTGCCGATGGTGTAATGGCCGGGCAGCTGGACCGGTTGCTTGCTGTGACCGGGCTACCCCGAGTCACGCTCGGGATCGTGCCCGCGACTGCGGGGATACCGTTCGCGCCAACGAACTTTTCGATGTTCGATCAGAAGATCGTCCTTGTCGAAGCGATCACCGCCGAACTGACCGTCACCCAACCTCGGGAGATCGCCCTCTACGGACGGGCGTTCGACACTCTTGCACGGCAGTCGGTTACGGGCGAGGCGGCGCGAAAGCTGATCGGGGCAGCACTCGATACCCGACGTGGCCGCTTCGAACTGAGCTAGCCACCGCTCCTGGTTGCGGCAGTCCCCACCTCATTGAGGACCGGTTAGCGGGCTCGCCAGTCACTATCGTGACAACGAATCTGAGCTAGATGGATAAGGATGCAGACAGCGAACTCTTACGCGGTGATTTCGTGCTCTCCGCCGTCGCCCTCTGCGTCGTCGAGCCAGCTCGCACTGCCGCGGTCACTGATGTACTCACCGCCTGGCGGATTCGCGTAGACCTCCCTGAGCGCTGCACGGACGGCGTGCGAAGCGTTTGCGAGATTGCGGTCCCGAGCGCGCGTCCAGTCGGTCCATGTCCATCCTGCCCCCGGATCGACGTGGTACTCGGTAACCGTTCTCGGGGATCCGTCTACGAAAACCTGTATCTCGGTCGGCCCGTCGGGATCCCGGGCGACTACGACTTCGATTGCTGACGTTGCATCGTTAGGAACGATGCTGGCGTGATTGATCTCGAGCGGATCCACTGACGCGTGAAGCGATACGTGGGCTGAATCGACTGTTCGGGTTGCCTGGGTGAGCGCGCGGGCACCCAAGCGAACGACTTCACCCAAGGTCCCGAGATCCAGCGAGAGCTCGAACTCGCTCCCGTGTGACGGTCCGAAGATCAGCGTTACGCTGTCTCCGTCGTCGTCATCAGATGCGGCTCGTACTGGGCAACCCCGTTGCGTGGCAACCCAACTGCCGATGGCCAGACGTTCGAACATGTCATTCCCCTCTGACTCGTTAGATCGTGGCTGCTCGAAAGTCGGCCGCTTGCCTCCCGCATGGCCCTCCCGCCGACCGTGTGATCATAGATGAGATATATCTG
>NZ_CBDQZP010000025.1:0-93926 GCF_965341865.1 Nocardia sp. bgisy134 | reverse complement strand
CGACGACCTCGCCCTGCAACCGCCGCGGCTGTTTCGGCTACGACACTGGCTGGCACGCGCCCCCGTCGGGAAACGTCGAACCCGTTGGCCTTGGCCCATTCCCGCACCAGGCCGGGACGAGGTCGGATGTGGCCGAGGACGTCCGCGGCGCGCTGCGGGTCGCATCACGCGACCCGATCATCACCACACTGTATGAACGCGGCCGTCCGCTGAATGTTCGACATCTCAAGGTGCCTGCCCGCGAGTGCTTTTCGGCGAACCTTCTACACGGAAGCGGGCGCTGCCTTGCGAATTTTGTCCATCAGGCTCTACTCGACGTGGTTGCGAAAAGAACTTCCAGATTGCGAAAGGGTGGTTGCCTGAAGCGCCCACACCAACGTCGACAGCTTCGGTAGCCAGCGACAACTGGGGTCGGGAGGAATGACCCAGTACAGGTCGCTGTGGAAGTGCTGCGGCGAAGGGAGCCGGATTCGGCTCGACGTTTGCAGCAAGATTCCGCCGCGCGTGGTGATCTCGCTGGATTCGACAACCGTATCGGCCTCGGCGAGAAAAGTGTAGCGCGGTCGAGGATACCGCGATCCGACGACGGGCCCCTGGCTTCGGGCAGCGCCGAGCCTGTCGATCACCTGATCTCCCACCGGGCGAGGAACGACCACCCCACAGAACCCGCCGACCACGGTCAGGATCACATGCCCGCCCGACTTGGTGACCGGCCAACCGAACAACCGCAGGTCTACACTCGCACGTCGGTCAGTCCTTCTTCCAATCATGAGAGTCCTCGCTGTCTACGCGAATTCCGTAAAGACGCTCGGGTGTACACAGCCGTACCCGCGCGCCGGAGGGCATGAGCCGGGCAGCCATATAAGTGCTCGATCACTGCTCCGCGCGTTGTGACGGAGGCGCAGAGCAGCGTGTGTCGGTGTTAGCTCCAACGCGAGTGCTCCCGGACCAGCGGAGCACTGCGTACCTTTTGATCTGTGCGATTCGGGAAAGGCCTGGTCGATCACCGCAATGATCTCCGTGCGGACCGCGGGGCAGGTCACACCTTGCCCGCGAGCATCACGGTTACCGACTCGACGAAACCGTGATAATCAGTTCATAACTGGAGACTGAGCTGCATTGCGGCACTCACGACAGGGACGACTACCGTAGCGCCCTGGTGGCCGTCGACTTATTCGAAGCCCGCTCGTTCACAGTGCGACCGCCAGGCGGGTGCCCTGGTCGATGGCGCGTTTGGCATCGAGTTCGGCGGCGACATCGGCTCCGCCGATCAGGTGCGGACTCGCTCGCCGAGCGATGAGCTGAGCGTGTAAGGTGCGTTCGGATTCCTGCCCGGTGCAGAGGATTACGTTGTCCACGGCGAGGACATGCTCCACACCGTCGATGTGGTAATGCAGGCCCTCGTCATCAATACGGTCGTAGGTCACGCCAGCGATCATTGCCACACCGCGGTGTTTGAGTTCGGTGCGGTGAATCCATCCGGTGGTCTTGCCCAGTCCGGCGCCGACCTTGCTGGTTTTGCGTTGGAGCAAGGTCACCGCACGCGCGGAGGGCTGTCGGCGCGGTTCGGTCAGTCCGCCCGGGCCTTCCTGTTCGATGTCGATGCCCCAGTTGGCGAGGAATGCGGTGATGTTCTGGTCGGCGTGATCGCCTGGATCGGTGAGGAATTCGGCGACATCGAATCCGATGCCGCCCGCACCGAGAATCGCCACCCGATCACCGACCGGCGCTTTGTCGCGCAGCACGTCCAGGTAATCCAGCACCTTGGGATGGTCGACGCCGGGCAGGTCCGGGGTACGGGGGGTGACGCCGGTCGCCAGCACGATCTCATCGAATCCTTGCGCTACGTCATCGACTGTCACGGTGGTGCGGAGCCGGACCTCGACTCCCAAGGTCTCGAGCTGGTTGCGGTAGTAGCGCAGCATCTCGTTGAATTCATACTTGCCCGGCACTTGGCGGGCGATGTTCAACTGGCCGCCGATCTCGTCGGCGGCATCGAAAAGAGTTACCCGATGGCCACATTCGGCGGCAGTCACCGCGCATGCCAGCCCCGCCGGGCCGGCGCCGACGATCGCCACGGACTTACCCCGGCGCGTGGGCCCGAGTACCAGCTCGGTCTCGTGGCAGGCGCGCGGATTGACCAAGCACGAAGTGATCTTGAACGAAAAGGTATGGTCCAGGCACGCCTGGTTGCAGCCAATACAGGTGTTGATCGCCTCGGCTCGACCTGCGGCGGCCTTGGCCACAAACTCCGGATCGGCCAAGAACGGGCGCGCAAGTGACACCATATCGGCGTAGCCCTCGGCGAGCAGCTCCTCGGCCTTGTCCGGGGTGTTGATGCGGTTGCTGGTGACCAGAGGCACCGTTACCACGCCTTTGAGTTTCTTCGTCACCCATGCGTACGCGCCACGCGGCACCGAAGTGGCAATGGTGGGAATCCGGGCCTCGTGCCAGCCGATTCCGGTATTGATGATGGAGGCGCCCGCTACCTCAATGGCTTTGGCAAGGGTGACGACCTCGTCGAAGGTGGAGCCGTTGGGGACCAGGTCCAGCATGGACAGCCGGTAGACGATGATGAAGTCGGTGCCCACGGCCGCACGGATGCGGGACACGATCTCGACGGGGAATCGCATCCGGTTCCCGTAGGGGCCGCCCCACCGGTCGCTGCGATGGTTGGTCTGCGCGGCGATGAATTCGTTGATGAGGTACCCCTCAGAACCCATCACCTCGACACCGTCATATCCGGCCTGCTTCGCAAGTACCGCGCAGCGGACGAAATCCTCGATGGTCTGCTCAATCTCGGCAGCGGTGAGTTCGCGCGGTACGTGCGGGCTGATAGGAGCCTGCAGGGGGCTGGGGGCGACCAGACCCGGATGGTAGGCGTAGCGGCCGAAGTGCAGGATCTGCAGGGCGATTTTGCCGCCTGCGGCGTGCACGGCATCGGTGACTACCCGGTGCTGTGCGGCTTCGTCGTCGTTGGTCAGCATGGCCCCACCCGGATAGGGTCGACCAGCCTCGTTCGGGGCGATGCCACCGGTGACGATTAGGCCGACCCCGCCTTGCGCGCGTTCGGCGTAGAAGGCTGCCATCCTGCCGAACCCGTTCGGCGCTTCCTCCAGGCCGACATGCATCGACCCCATCACGACACGGTTACGCAGGGTGGTGAAACCGAGGTCCAGCGGCTGCAACAGGTGCGGATACGACACGGCGTTCATCATGGACTCCATTAATCAATTTATTTACTAAGAAGATAGGCTAACCGGAGGTTTGCCATTTGGCAATGAGTATTCGAGTCGACCGCCGAGAGGCCTGAACGTGAGCAACGAGGCGCCGATCGATGACCGACCGAGCGAACTCGGACCAACGGATTCTCCTGTGCGAACGGGTTTCGCGGAGCAGCGGCAGGTATGAGGCCGACTCGCTCGACCTCCTCAAGCCATGCCCGCTCGCTGACTGGTTTTCTGTGCTGGACATTGCCGGAATGCCGAGCTACTGTTTCTGGCTAATATTCAAGTAATTGACCCACAGAGGTGAGCATGCACTCCTTCCGAAAAGCCATCGAGGCTCGCGACATGGCCGCCGTCGAGGCACTGTTGGCCGACAATGTCGTATTCACCAGCCCCGTAGCGTTCAAGCCGTATCCCGGCAAGCCCATCACCGCTGCAATCCTGCGGGGCGTACTACGGGTGTTCGAAAATTTCCACTACGTGCGCGAGATCGCCGACGCCGACGGCCGTGAGCACGCGCTGATCTTCGAAGCCACGGTGGACGGCAAACATGTCACCGGCTGCGACTTCCTTCACTTCGACGAACACGGCAAGATCGACGACTTCATGGTTATGGTGCGGCCGCTGTCCGCAGCCACCGCCCTGGCTGCACGCATGGGCGAGCAATTCGAGCGCATCCAAGCCGAAGCCACCGTTTAGCCTGAGATCGAGGCGAGCGTGAGCGACTTCTGGAGTACGGCGATGGGTAGCATCTTTAATTCGCAATAACTTGTCCTTTCGCTGTAGTCGCGTCACGCTCGCCGTAGCGCCCATGGTGGCGCGGCGTCAGCGTGGCCGAGACCTCGCACCATGCCGTCGTCACCGATCCCCGGTTTGGAGCACGACCGCCTACACTGCGCACCACTGAGGCACGAGCGCATGTTGATGCTTCCCGACGCCCGAGGCTGCCGGGCTCGGATGACAGCTGGACCTGGCCGCTGTCAGGGTTGCGGGCGGCATGGCTGCACGTCACCGTCGGCGGCCTGTGCGGCGTTGGCGTCGGCCCGGTGATCACCAGCCTCTACGACCGCGATCCCGCTTTCACCCGACACCCTGTCCCCGTTACTGAATGAGACTGCCCCAGAGGATCGAGCGGTGGTGGCCAGGATGACACGAGTGACGCCGTCAGGATCATCGATCATCGGGACGTGACCCACGTTCGGCAGGGTCTCGAACTGCGCCTGGGGCAATCGGTCGACCGCGATTCTGCCGTTGATCTGCTGCGGGAAGACCCTGTCGCACCCTGACCATGCGACGGTGATCGGGCACGGTGAGACTGGCATCGACGCGATCTGCTCTCGGGTAGCCAGTAGCTCTTCGGTGACCGTACAACCGAGGAGGTCGTCGACGATTCCGAGTGCTTGGGCTGGCGTGAGCCGGTCACCGCGCCCGGCGATAGTGCGAAACGTCAACTGCCGCACCAATGGCAGATGGAAACCGACCGGCGCTAGCGGGCGTGTCCGGCGGGCGAGTGTGGCCGCGGCAGCGATGCGTGCGGCCGATGCGGCGTGGCCGGTGCCGTGCGCAGTCCAGAATCCTGCTGGTGAGAGCGCACAGACGGTACGTGCCCGCCCCTTGCGGGCAAGTTCGAGGGCGACCCACCCGCCGAGTGAGTTTCCGGCGAAATGCGCTGTATCCCAGCCATTCTTGTCGAGGAGCCGCTCGACCTCTTCGACAAAGCTGCGAATTTCAACTGGTCGTGACTCGACGGGAGCGCCGCCGCGATGTCCCAGCGCTGTCGGGGCGATCACCTCGTGATGCTCCGACAATGCCGACATGACAGATCCCCAGATATCTGCGGAGTTCGTCACGCCATGCAGAAGAACCAGTGGTGTCCGGCTCATCGTGTGTACCGCCCCATCATGTCGCTTTCTATCTTGCCGTGAACAACGACCCACCGCGCCCCCGATGGATCACGCAACAGACTCTAGACCGAGGCGAGTAGTCGGCAATTTGCGCCGAGTCGATACGACTTGGCCAGGGAGCCCCACTCAAATCCATTGGAACAAAGCCTATTACGTCCGGACTGCCGGTCGCTGCGAAGCGGATTGCAGGAAGTCGTCGAAGGCTTGCAGCGCTTCGGGAGAGGCTGCCCGCTCGCGAAACACAACCGCTTCGTCCTCGATGACTTGCAGCACCTCGCTGCGATTTCGGCGCATCAGGCGCTTGGTGGTACGCACGGCTTCGGTCGGGATTTGCCGCAGAGATCGGGCGGTGTCGATAGCGACGGTCAAGGCGGCACCGTCGTCGACCACACTGTTGATCAGCCCGGCGGTCTCGGCGCGTGCGGCGTCGAAACGCCCTCCCAGCAACAGCATTTCCGCGGCGCGTTTGTCGCCTGCGATTTTGGGCAGCAGCAGTGTCGAAGCGGCTTCTGCGCTGAGTCCGAGCTTGACGAAGGGAACCGAGAAGATGGTCGACCGGCCCGCGTAGGCCAGGTCGCAATGCAGGAGCATGGTGGTGCCTATGCCGATCGCGTAGCCCTCGACCGCGGCGATCACCGGTTTGTCGGCGCTGATCAGCAAATGCAGCAGAGCGAGCGGTTCCTCGAATCCTTTCTGGTCGCGGAAGTCGGCCATATCGTTGCCGCTGGTGAAGATGCCGCCGTGGCCGGTAAGGATGATGACGTCGATGTGCGGGTCGGCTTCAGCGGCCGCGATACTGTCAGCCAGGACGCGATAGGTTCTGGTGTCGAATGCGTTTCGAGTGTCCGGCCGGTCGATCGCCAGCACTTGGATCCCGGGTTCGACGTCTGTGATTCGTATGGTCATTGATGAGTCCTAGATGAGCACTGCTGGCCTGCCCGCCGGGTAATCGGGCAGGCCAGCATGTCGATGTAGCGGTGTCGGCGTGCTCAGGCGAGCAGGCTGATGGTTTCCGCGACGCACGCCGGTTTCTGCGCGTGCTCGAGTTCGATAGTGATGGTGAAGATGACGCGGGTGCCGGTCGCCGTGGTCTCCACCTCATCGAGCCGTACGACGCCCCGAACCCGTGATCCCACCGGAACCGGCGCGATGTAGCGGACCTTGTTGCTGCCGTAATTGACGGCCATCCGGATACCCTCGACCTGCACAGTGCGCTCGAGGATCGTGGGGATCAGCGACAAGATGAGATAGCCGTGGGCGATGGTCGTGCCGAACGGTCCCATCGCGGCTCGGGCGGGGTCGGTGTGGATCCACTGGTGATCACCGGTGACCTCGGCGAAGGTGTCGATCTGCTGCTGGGTGATCACTTGCCAGTCGCTGGCGCCCAGTTCAGTTCCCACCAATGAGGGCAGTTCGTCGATCCCGTTGATCGTGTGCATGTTGACGTCCTTCCCCTAGTCAGCGGCCGACGAATTCGGCGGTGGTGCGTGTCAGAAACGCCTGCACGCCGATCGCGGCGTCTTCGGAGGTGAACAGTTTCCGGATAGTCGGCACCAGTTCGGCTTCCGCAGCGGCGTCCCCGTCACGCTGGGCCTGGCGCGCGTTGCTCAGCGTCGCCTGCACTCCGAGAGGGGCTTGGCGCGCGATCGCCTCGGCGATGGCGACCGCGCGCTGCACATGGTCGCCGTCGGCGACGATGTCCTGCACAATGCCGATGCGGCGCGCTTCTGTGGTGTCGAACTCTTCGGCAGTGAGCATCCAGCGCATGGCGTTGCCCCAGCCCGCGGCCCGCGGGAATCGGATGGTGGCTCCGCCGAACGGGTAGATTCCGCGGGACACCTCGAGCTGAGCGAATTTCGTGGACTCCGCGGCGACGACGATGTCGGCGGCAAGCATGAGCTCGATACCGAGGGTCAGCACTTTGCCGTGAACGGCGGCGACCACCGGCTTGGACAACTGCTGGCCGTCGACTTGCCACGGGTTGATCCCGCCCTCGGGCACCAGGGAGTTGCCGGCTTGGAGGTCGGCGGCGACGCTGGCGAGGTCCAGCCCGGAGGTGAACATAGGGCCTTCGCCGTAGAGCACCGCGGCCCGCGCGGTGTCGTCGCGATCGAATTCACCATAGGCGGCGGCCAACTCCTGCAGCATGGTGCTGTCGAAGGCGTTGCGTTTGGTAGGCCGGTTGAGGCCGATGATCTGAACATGGCCGGAGCGGCGCAGCGTGAGTGTTTCGTAAGTCATTGTCCATCCTTCTAAGGTCAGGAGTTCAGGGCTGGTGGTCAGGCTTTGGGGCCGCCGGCGACGTAGAGGATTTGCCCGGATACGAACGAGGCGTCCTCACGCAGAAAGAACGACACCGCTGCGGCAATGTCGGCGGGCTCGCCGACGCGTTGCACCGGAATCTCTTTGGCTGCTGCGATTTTCATGTCGTCGAACGACATTCCCAGGCGGGCGGCGGTGGCGGCGGTCATGTCGGTAGCGATGAAGCCGGGGGCGATGGCGTTGACGGTGATTCCGAACCGCCCCAACTCGAGGGCCAGGGTTTTGGTGAATCCCTGCACACCGGCCTTGGCCGCGGCATAGTTGGCTTGGCCGCGGTTGCCCAACGCCGAAGTGCTCGACAGGTTGACGATGCGCCCCCACCCGCTGCTGCTCATGTACTTCTGCACAGCGCGGCTCATCAGGAACGCGCCGCGCAGGTGCACGTTGACGACCGCGTCCCAGTCAGTGGAGGTCATTTTGAACAGCAGGTTGTCGCGGGTGATGCCCGCGTTGTTGACCAGTGCGGAAGGCGGTCCCAGCGACTCGGCGATGCGGGCCACGGCAGCCTCCACCGATGCTTCGTCGGCGACGTCCACGCCGACGGCCAGCGCTCGTGCACCAGCAGCTTCGATGTCGGCGACCACCGGAGCGGCGGCGTGCTCATCGAGATCGAGCACGGCGACGGCGAACCCGTCGGCGGCCAGTCTGCGCGCCACCCCGGCGCCGATGCCGCGCGCGGCGCCGGTGACTACCGCGACACGAGAGTCTTTGTCTATCAATGCTTTGATCCTTTACTCGTTCAAGACAGTCGTTCGATGACCATGGCCATGCCCTGGCCGCCGCCGACACACATGGTTTCGACCCCGAACTGCTTGTCGTGGGTCCGAAGATTGTTGATCAAGGTGGTGGTGATCCGTGCGCCGGTCATACCGAAGGGATGGCCCAAAGCGATAGCGCCGCCGGAGACGTTGAGCTTGTCGTCGTCGATGCCGAGTTCCTGGGCCGAGCCGAGCACCTGCACCGCGAACGCTTCGTTGATCTCGAACAGATCGATATCAGCGACGGACATGTCTGCCAGGGCCAGAGCGCGTCGGGTGGCTTCGATAGGACCCAAACCCATGATCTCCGGCGACAAGCCCGAGACTCCTGTGGAGACGATCCGAGCCAAGGGTGTGAGACCGAGTTCTTTCGCCCGGGTGTCGGACATGATCACGACGGCCGCGGCGCCGTCGTTGAGGGGGCAGGAGTTGGCGGCGGTGACGCTGCCGTCGGGACGGAATACCGGTTTCAGTGCTGCCACCGCCTCGTAGGTGGTTCCTGGGCGGGGGCCGTCGTCACTGGTGACCGTGGTGCCGTCGGGAGTGGTGACCGCGGTGATCTCGCGGGCGAAGAACCCGTCGGCGATCGCTGCCTCGGCCCGGTTCTGGCTACGTACCGCCCAGCAGTCCTGGTCCTCCCGGCTGATCCCGGTCAGTTGCGCGACGTTTTCGGCGGTCTGTCCCATCGCGATGTACACGTCCGGCAGCGCACCGTCTTTACGAGGATCGACCCAGGCGGAGACGGCGGCACCGGTCTGGCCTTGGGTGCGTAGCAGCGCTTCGGCGAAAACCGGGTTGGTGGTGTTCTCGCCGAAATCTGCGGCTCCCTTGCCGAATCGGCTGACCGTTTCCACGCCAGCGGAGATGAAGGCATGTCCTTCACCGGCTTTGATGGCATGGAAGGCCATCCGGGTTGTCTGCAACGACGACGAGCAATAGCGGTTGACGGTTGTTCCCGGAACTGTGTCCAGCCCAGAGAGAACGGCCACGACACGGGCAAGGTTGTAGCCTGCTTCACCCGCGGGCTGCGCGCAGCCAAGGATCAGGTCGTCGATGGTGTTGGGATCCAGCGCTGGTACCTGGGCGAGCGCGGCCTGCACGATCTGTGCGGCCAAATCGTCGGGACGACATTGCGTCAGGGATCCCTTGTTCGCGCGACCGATCGGAGACCGGGTCGCGGCGACGATGACAGCTTCAGGCATGGGTCTGCTTCTTTCGTTTGAACGCCGTGACCGCCGAGAGCACCAGGGCTGAGGGGTTGACGTGATCGGGGAATATCGACTGCATCTGCGCCACCAGCTCGCGAGAGTCGCGGCAGCTGTCGACGTTGGCGGCGAACTGCTGGATATAGGAACGGGTTTCAGCGACGCAGTAGGCGGTGTCGGCTGCACCAGGGCGCTTGTGCCCGGCCACGACGGTGGACGGGTTGAGGGCGGCGATGGCGTCGATGCTGGCCAGCCACTGCTGCCACTCGTGTGGACCGGTGACGGCGAGGAATGGGTTGACACCGTTGTAGATGGCGTCGCCGACGATGACCGCGGCGATCGAGGGGATGTGCAGGATCGCGGTGGGGGCGATATCGGCTTGGGGAATCGCGATGGCGTGCACCGCAATCCCATCGACCGTCAAGGTCGAGTAGGTAAGTGGAAGGGGCACGACGGTGTTGTCGAGGGCCTGTCCGGCAAAGAACGCCTGGGCGGCGGCCCGGTCGGATTCGAGGTTGGCGGCAATGTGCGCGGCCACCGACGGGATCGCGACGGGCCGGGCGTGGGGAAAACGCGACAGTAGCCGTTGCAGTCCGAAGTAGTGGTCGGAATGGCCGTGGGTGATAAAGATCGTCGACAGTCGTTTGCCGGAATCCTCGATGCGCCGGATGACCTCGTCGACGTCGGCGGCCCGGTACTGGGTATCGACCAGCATCGCTTCGGTCGGACCCGTGATGAGCGTCGAGGTCGTCGGAGAGAACATCCCACCGCTGGGGAGCTCGAAACCCTCGCAGGTGTAGACGTCGAGGGTTAGTGTGCTGTTGCTCATCGGATTTCGCCTCCGCGGATCGATTCGGCCAGTGAGTGCACACGGCTCAGGTGGTGGGCGCCGTAGAAGTCGGCCTCACGCAGCCGACGCCGATCGGCGTCGGTGAATTCGGTCGAGGTCGTCACCGTTGCGGCGACGATGCGTGCGTGCATCCATGCGCCGGCGACAAGCGCGATCATGGACAGGTAGGCGACCGAGCCCGCGAACGCATCGCGGGGGTCGTTCAACGCCAGCATCAGCAATGTATGCGTGGTGTCGCGCGTGCACTCCAACGCCCGGTCGAGTCTTTCCGCTGTCCGGACCGCGACGGGATCGGAGGATTCGCGCAGGCGCGCGATGTCGCGGCCGATCATCTCGAGCGCCAGCGTCACCGTCGCGCCCTTGTCGCGAAACAGTTTGCGGCCCAATAGGTCGTTGGACTGGATGGCGGTGGTGCCTTCGTAGATGGGCAGGATTCGAGCGTCGCGGTAGTGCTGGGCCGCACCTGTTTCCTCGATGAAGCCCATGCCGCCGTGGACCTGGATCCCGTCGGAGGCGATACGCACGGCTTCCTCGGTAAACCACGCCTTCATCACCGGCACGAAGAACTCCACCAGCTGCTCGGTCTCCGATGAGCCTTGCAGCATTGATCTGTCGACCCACTCGCCCAACTGAACGGAGAACGCACGCATGGCCGAGATCGAACTCGACATCGACAGCAGCAGCCGCGCGACGTCGGGATGCTCGGCGATCGGGGCGGCGGCTCCGCGGCCGAAAACCTTGCCCTGTATGCGCTGTTGGGCATAGTCACGGGCCTGCTGGTAAGCACGGTCGGCGATGCCCAGGCCCTGCAGGCCCACACCGATACGGGTGTTGTTCATCATCACGAACATCGCCGACAGGCCGCGATTCTGCTCGCCCACCAGGAAGCCGACCGCGTCGTCGTACTCCAGGACACAGGTCGGGCTGGCGTGGATGCCGAGTTTGTCTTCGAGCGCGAGGGTGGTGACGCGGTTGCGGTCGCCGGGATTGCCGTTCTCGTCGGGAAGGAACTTGGGAACCACGAACAGCGACAGACCACGCAGTCCCTCAGGGGCATCGGGCGTACGGGCCAGCACGAGATGAATGATGTTCTCGGCGAGGTCGTGATCGCCCCAGGTGATGAAGATCTTCTGCCCGCGCACCCGCCAGCTACCGTCCTCGGCCGGGCGGGCAGTAGTGCGGATCGAGGCCAGGTCCGTACCGGCTTGGGATTCGGTCAGATTCATGGTGCCGGTCCACTCGCCGGTGACCATCTTCGGCAGGTAGGTGGCCTTCAGCTCGTCGCTGGCGGCCGATTGCAATGCGGTGATCGCGGCGGTGGACAGTCCCCAACACAGCGAGAACGCCACGTTGGCGGCGGTCCACATCTCCGATACCGCGTTGTAGAGCATGACCGGCACTCCCCCGCCACCGATTTCGGCGTCGATGCCGAGGCCGACCCAGCCGCCCTCGGCGAAGGATCGGTACGCCTGGACGAACCCGGGCGGGGTGGTGACCTTCCCGTCGGCCAGTGTGCTACCCACTCGATCACCGAGCCGGTTGAGCGGGTGCATCATCTGCACCGCGAGATCGGCTGCGGTGGTGAGGATGTCGCGGGCGTCCTCGGTCTTGAGTTCGCCGTCGCTGAGCGTGTGCAACACTTCGTCGCCGAATACGTTCCGATACAGGAAGTCGTAGTCCTCAATGGGCGGTTGGTACATGAACAAGTTGCCTTTCAGAGCCGGATGCCGTTGGTGGTGGCCAGTCCGCCGTCGAGTGGAATCACCGCGCCCGTAATGAAATTGGATGCGATCGAGCTGAGGAAGACTGCGGTCGCCGCGATGTCCGCTGGCTCGCCGATACGCCCGACAGGACTGGCCTCAGCCAGTTTGTCCCCGGCCTCTTCGAGGGCTTTCGCCATCATCTTCGTCGGGAAAGGTCCAGGTGCGATGGCGTTGACCAGGATCGACGGCGCGAGGTCCGCGGCCAGGTGGCGGGTGAGATGATGGATCGCGGCTTTGGACGCGGAATAGGAGTAGTTCCCGAAACCAGGCACGACCAAGCCGTCGATCGATCCGATGTTGATCACGCGTGCCGGATCAGCGGCCGTCGAGGCTTTCTCCAACAGCGGGCGGGCCAGTTGGGCGAGGGTGAACGGCGCCTTGACGTTGGCAGTGAGCACCTTGTCGAACGCCGCGCCAGGGAACTCGTCGAACGGCGCGCCCCAGCTTGCTCCGGCATTGTTGACCAGAACGTGCAGACCGGGCTCGCGCGCGGCAATGGCATCTATCAGCGCCCGGCACTGCTGTTCACTGCTGACATCGCAGGCGATCGCATGGACATCGCCATACTGCGACAGCGCCTTTCGCGCTTCGTCGCACGCGTCTTGCTTGCGGGAGGAGATGTAGACGCGTGCACCGGCACGCAGGTATCCCTCGGCGATCATGTAGCCGATCCCGCGGGTACCACCGGTGACCAGCACGGTCTTGCCGGCGACGGAGAAGATTTCAGGGAACATTGGAGCCTTTCTGGTGAAAGTCAGCGGTAGAGGTCCTCGATCACCGCGCTGTATTTCGCAGTGATGACATTGCGGCGCATCTTGAAGGTGGGAGTGAGCTCGCCGGTGTGGGGACTCCACTGGTCGGCGAGCACTCGGTACTTCTTGACCTGCTCCGGGCGAGAAAGCCCTTGATTGGCGCGCTCGACGGCAGCGTCGATTTCGGCGCGGACCACGGGGTGATCGAGCAGCGCCGCGATGTCGGTGTCATCGATGTCGCGTTCGCGGGCGAATTTCACGAGCAGCGAGGGTTCGACAGTCAGCAGCGCCACTACATACGGGCGATCGTTGCCCACCGCGATGACCGTATCGAGGAAGGACTGACCGGCAAGGCGTGTCTCTATCGCCGTCGGCGCGATGTTCTTGCCCGATGAGGTGATCAGCAGTTCTTTGCGCCGATCGGTGACGTGCAGGCGGCCCGCCGGGTCGAGGAATCCGATATCACCGGTATGCAGCCAGGTCTCGGTGTAGAGCTCGACGCCATCGCCGTGGCGGTAGCCTGGTGTGTTTCCCGGGCTTCTCACCAGGATTTCGCCGTCCGCGGCGATCCAGATATCGACACCGGGCAGCGGAGTCCCGACCGCGTCGCGGCCGCCGCATCCGAACCGGTCACCGGTGGCGATCCCGCAGGTTTCGGTCATTCCGTAGCCCACATGCACATCGATCCCCACCGATGCCAGATCCAGTCGCAACTCGTGCGAGACCGGCGCGGCGCCGGTGCACGGGTAGATCACACCGTCGAGACCAAGGGCCTGCCGAATCTCGCGCAGCACGCCTTCCCGCGCATGCGCTGCCGCGGTCGCTTGCAACGCGGAGACATGCTGGTCTTCCAGTCGCGCCTCGGCCACCTCGCGCAGAATTTTGCGATCTCGTGCGATTTCCGAGCGTCGATCCGCGAACGGTGACGAGGAGGCGATGTGATCGACGGCGGTGCGCAGCTTCTCCCAGACCCGCGGGACCGTCATCAAAAAACTCGGCCGATGAGTCTGCAGCGCCAGGACCAGCTGTGCGGAGTCGGGGCAGCAGAATACGTGTCCGCCCAGTCGCATCGGTAGATACAGCGACCAAAGACGTTCCGCGACATGAGCCAACGGCAGATGGGATACCGACCGGTAGGCGTAGTCGACGGTGCCGGTGCTTACCATCGCATCGACTTCCCACAACACGTTGCCGTGGGTCAAGACCACACCTTTGGGCATTCCAGTTGTCCCGGAGGTGTAGACGATCGTGGCCGGGCTCGCCGGTTCTACCAGCGAGATACGGGTATCGAGTTCGTCAGCGACCCATGTGCGGCTGTCACGCCCGAGCGCCACCACTTCGTCCCAGCTGAACTCATCCGGCGCAATCGGGTCGCTCAAAGGCTCGAACAAGACGAGTTTCGGGCGATTTCCTACCACCCACGGCAACTCACGCACGATCTGCTGCTGGTGATGGCCGACCACCACGATCAACCGAGGCGCACAGTCGGACAGGACATAGTCCATCTGCTCCGCGGCCATCGTGGGATAGACACTGACCGGTACCGCACCGCAGTGCAGAGCCGCCCAATCGGCCAGCAGATGCTCGGACCGATTGTCGGCGACGATAGCCACCGTGTCGCCGAAATTCAGGCCGAGTCGCAGGAACGCGCCGGCGAGGTTCAGAACCTCTTCCCGGTATCGGAACCAGCTCAACGTGCGTTGATTTGAGCCTTCGTGCCACGACACCGCGGGTAGGTCGTTATGTGTCGCTGTCGTAGCGGCGAATCGGTGGCACAACGTGGAGCGATCGGTGGTCGGGTGCATGACGGTCACCGGCCTTCGAAGCGGATCTCGTCACAACTCTGTGCGAGTTTGCGCGCCCCGTGTCGCAGTAGGTAGTCGACGGCCGTACGCATGTCCCCGGTCTCGAACAGCACCGGCGCGATGTCGGCGAGGTAGCGATCGGTCTGTCGTGAACCGTGCTCGAGAAATTCACGGACCAGCCTCTTGGTGGCTTGATGCGCGCGAGTCGGGCCGGCGGCGAGTTGCTGGGCCCAGCCCAGCGCCTGCTCGTGAAGCTGCGGTCCGGGCACGACGCGGTTGACGATGTTCCATTGCTGGAATTGGTGCGCGGTGTAAAAGTCGCCGGTGTAAACGATCTCCTTGGCACGCGCCGGACCACAACGCTCGGCCAGCCGGTACACCCCTCCCAGCAGGGTTGTCGCTCCGATCATCGCCTCCACCTGCGCGAACTTCGTGTCCTCGGCGGCGATAACCAGATCGCACGCCAAGGCCACTTCGATCCCCGCGGCCAAACACATTCCGTGAACGGCGGCGATAACGGGAAACGGGGCGTCCTCGAGCGCCCCGAGCAGCTTCGTGGCGCGAGAGATCAACTCCGCCCCGGTCTCAGAGGTCAGACCCTGGAATTGGCTGACATCGGCACCACTGCAGAAGACCGGGCCGTCAGCTTTGATCACCATGGCGCGTCTGCCCTCCGCCGTCGCCCGCCGCACCGCTTCATCGATGCCTTCGGCCATCGAGGCGACGAACAGATTCAGCGGAGGGTTGGACAAGGTCACTACGGCGATATCACCGTTCGATTCATAGCTCGTGGTGCTCACTGACTGACTCCTTGGGGACCGTGGTCGGCACTGGCAGCGGGGCTAGACTAAATCGGCTAGACTGTATCGTCAAGAGTCATCGATAAGGCAGGGCAGGTGGTGCCGTTATGCTTGGGCAGGTGAAGACGCAGGAAACCCGCAGTCAGAGCACCGCGGTCGGCAAGGAGCCCTCACACAAGGAGCGACTCCTTCAGCACGGAATGCAGCTGTTCTATGCGAACGGTTTCCACGGAACGACCGTCGACGCGATACTCGATGCGTCCGGTGTTCCGAAGGGCTCCTTCTATCACCACTTCGGATCCAAAGAGGCCTTCGGCCAAGCTGTCCTGAAGCGCTATGGCCAATTCCAGCTCGATCTTCTGGAGAAATGGGCCGGCAAGCCCGGCCTGAGCACACCCGACAGACTGACCGGCTACTTCTCGGCGATGGTCGATCACTTCGTCATATCCGGCTACCAACGCGCCTGCCTGTTCGGCAAGTTCTCCACAGAGGTCGCCGCGACATCCGACGTCTTCCGCGATCAGCTCGGCACCGACATGCGCGAATGGCAGTCGCGACTACGCGACATCCTGGCAGCAGGCCAGACCGCAGGCGACATACGCCGTGATCGCACGGCCGATGAACTGGCCGATGGCGTACTCGCCCTGATCCAAGGCGCCTTCGTCGTCGCACTGTCGACTCGCGATGACGCGTCACTGCGCGCCGTGTGCAACACGATCCCTACCCTGATCGCCTAGAGGCGGACCAGTCGCGGCGGGGTCGCATGCCGCAAACCAAGTATCCTTTGCATGAATGCCCTGGCACCCAATGGAATTCGCCAGGTGGCTTCGGGATCGTGCGACCAGGATCACTGAGACGACGTGCCGTCTCGAACTTGATACCGGAATCCAGTGCGGGTCGGCACGATCAACGATGCTGTCGTTCAGCGTCTTCTGCGATCCAGGCCGCGATCTGTGCGCGAGAGGTGAATCCGAGTTTGGTGAGGATGTGCTCGACGTGGCCTTGGGCGGTGCGTGGGGAGATCACCAGTTCCGCGGCGATCTGCTTGTTGGTCAGGCCCTGGGCGATGAGGGCTGCGACCTGGCGCTCACGCTTGGTCAGCGCCACGCCCGGACCCGACGTCGCCGTGCTGTTGGGGGGCTGCTCGCCGAGTGCGTAGGCCACGGCCTCGTCCATCCCCATCTTCTGCCCTTTGCGGACGGCCGCATCGAATCCACGTGCGCCGAGGGCGGATCGCGTCATCCGGACATAGTCGGCGTGCTGTTGCGATAACGGGAAGACACTCGCCGTAGCGCCCATGGATCGCTGCAGTTCCTGCGCTGCTCCCATCAGTACAGCCGCGCGTTCAGTGTTACCAGCAGCGCCGACAGTCCAGGACAGTGCCTCGAGACTCAACGCGGCGACAACCGGACTGTGTATTCGCCGGTTGACTCGCAACGCACTCTCGAGCAGTTCGATGGCCAGGGCCCGCTCACCTTGCTGCCAGACCGCAATTCCCATGCCCCACAACGCGGACGACCGGAACAGCGATTCACCGCATGCTTCGGTAATCGAAAGCAGCTGCCGATAACACTCGATCGCACGCTGTGTCTCACCGGCCAGTTCGTGCACCACACCGAGCATCAACAAAGTAGCAACGTGAAAGAACCCCTGCCGATGCGAGCTGACCATCTCGACGGCGCGTTCGAAGGAGGAGCACGCCAGGGCAAGCTCACCGCGATACAGCGCCACGGCACCGTCGGCGTGACTGATCAGCGCCCGGGTCATCCGGGTGGGATCCCGTTCTGCGAGCGTGTGGCCCTCCTCGGCGAGGGCCGCCGCGGCAGGCAGATCGCCCTGCATCGCCGCCATAAAGCAGCCGGCATGAAGCGCTTTGACACGATCAGGTACGGACTGCCGGGCAGGGTGATCGAGGAGCCGGTCGATCCAGCGACGACCTTCGCCGTACAAACCTCGGAAAATCCAGAACCCGAACAACGCGGCAGCGGTGCGCAGCCCGGCTTCGGCTGCCTCCTTGGTTTTCTCGGTCAGGCTGTATTCGAGCGCGTCGCGCAGGTTGGGTTGCTCGCGATCGAGCCTGGCGATCCAATATGGCTGCCGATCGCTGATCCACTCCGCCTCCGCGGCCAACGCCAACTGGCGGTACCAATCGCGGTGACGGTTCCGCAGCTGCTGAGCCTCGCCGGACTCCCTCAGCTTCTGCCGGCCGTACTCGCGCACCGTCTCCAGCATCCGCAACCGCACCACGCCATCGGACTCCTCCCGGATAAGGATCGACTTGTCCACCAGCGAGGACAACACATCGAGCGGATCCTCTCGAGCCAGATCCACCCCGCACACCTCTTCGGCGGCATCGAGTTCGAAACCACCAGCGAATACCGACAGCCGGGCCCACAGCCGCTGCTCGGCCAAGGTGCACAATCCGTAGCTCCAGTCGACACACCACCGCAGCGTCTGCTGCCGGGTGGGCGCGGTGCGGCTGGCCCGGGTCAACAGCGCATACCGATCATCGAGCCGCTGCAGGATCTGCCCGGGCGACATCGTGCGCACACGCGCCGCCGCCAGTTCGATCGCCAGTGGTAATCCGTCGAGCCGGGCACAGATCCGGGCCACGGCTGCCTTGTCGTCGTCGGATAGTTCCAGACCTGGCACCACCGCGGTCGCACGATCGGCGAACAAGGTCACCGCGTCGTAACGGGGCAGCTCTCGCAGCGACGGCTTGCGATTCGGAGCCGGAACCGGCAGCGGCGGCACCTGCAGTACCGCCTCTCCGGCGATACCCAGCGGTTCGCGGCTGGTGGCTAGGACCCGCAGGTTCAGACACTTCCGCAACCAGGTCTCGACTACCTCCGCCACCGCCGCCACCAGATGTTCGCAGTTGTCCAACACCAGCAGCGCCTCCCGCGCGGACAAGAACTCCACCACCACCTCGCGCAACGGCCGCGCCGACTCGTCGCGCAATCCGAGCGTGCCCGCCACCGCGTTGACCAGCAGCGCCGGATCGGACACGTCGGCCAGCTCGACCAGCCACATCCCGTCGGCAAATTCCCGTGGCGCCGTCGCCGCTCCCCGCAGCGCCAGCCGCGTCTTGCCGACACCACCGATCCCGGTCAATGTCAACAGCCGCACCGAGGACAGCAAATTCTTCATCTCCGCCAGCTCGGTGCGCCGATCGACGAAACTGGTCAACTCCAGCGGTAAGGAGCCGCCACCCTGTGCAGTCGCCGACGTCGGCGCGCGCCATCCCCGCATGGCACGCTTAGGGTCCCGGCGTTCCGGGAGTGGTCCAGGCTGCAGCGCCATCTCGTCCACGGTGAATCCGTGGTTGCGCTGCACCTGCTGGATCGCCTCCCCCAGCTCCGCCGCCGACGGCCGCCGCTGCGGATCGCGGTTCATCGCCGCCGCGACCACCGCCGCCACGTCCGCGGCGATATCTTGCTCGCGCAAGTCCGGCACCGGCTGGGTTGTGATCCGCAAAAACTGCGCAACCACCTGCTCCCCGCTGCGTCGTTCGAAGGCCGCATGACCGGTCAGCGCACAGAACAGGGTGGCTCCCAACCCGTAGACGTCCGCGGCCGCAGTGGGAGCTTGCCCCTCGAGCACCTCCGGGGCCGTGAACGCCGGCGACCCGGTCAGGGCACCCGCATCTGTTTCGAACCCCCCGGCGATTCGGGCGATACCAAAGTCGGTCAGCGCGGGCTCACCGTAATCGGTCAGCAGAATGTTGCCCGGTTTCACATCGCGATGCACGATGCCGAGGCGGTGGGCGCTCTCCAGCGCTCCGGCGATCTTCACCCCGATCCACAGCACGGTCTCAGACGGAAGCGCGCCTTGCCCGCGGATCCGTGCGTCCAGCGAATCCATTGGGTGATACGGCATCACCAGATACGGCCGTTCACTCGCAGTGGTACCCGCCTCCAGCACCGTCACGATGTTCGGATGCCCGGTCAACCGGCCCATCGCCCGCTGCTCTCGGAAAAACCGCGCACGGTTCTCTGCGTCCAGCTCCGCGGTCAGCACCTTCACCGCCACCGCCCGATCCAGCTCCGACTGTGTGCAGCGATATACCACCCCGAAACCGCCCCGCCCGACCTCTTCGGCATCCTCGAACCCTGCCGCAGCCAATTCCTCCGTGACCGGCTCTAACACGCCACGGATCGTCCGGAACGGATCATCCTCACCCATCAGCAAGCACACCACCCGCCTGCGTTCCCGGCACCGAGCAATCTGGGTCAACTCTTCGTTATAGGCCCAGCGTATCCCCACCGAACGTCGGCCACTTTGCTATCGGTATGGCTGTCGATCGAGACATGAGCGGCGGCTCTGTCGGCGAGGATCTTCACCTGCCGGTGCGCCCCGACCGACCGCAACCTACCCAACAGCTCGGCAACCTCGACCGGGTTATCGACGGCGACCTGGGCAGCCGCTCCAACGGCCAATAACTCCACCTACTGATGCGCCTCCACCTCCCCCCAACCGGCCCAGCACCAGGGCCCATCTCCCCGAATCGCGGCACTAAGTGGTTCCCCCCGCAAGTTCTTCGGGGGTCAGTGCCCGAGGTAGAGGTCGCAGGCGCAGTCGAGGGCTTCTTGGGGACTGCCTGCGGTGAATCCGGTGGGCAGGATCTGGTTTTCGTACTTGCCGCTGCTGGCGAGGTAGAGGCCGAATCCCCAGACCGAGGCCGATCCGCCGTAGTGGAGCCGGATGAGGGGCAGCCGGTCGCCATCGGCCAGTTCGCCCTCGACGTAGGCGAATTGGCCGTGGTAGCGGACATGCAGGCCGGTCAGCTGCGGCCAGTAGTCGCGGGCGTGCTGGCGCAGCCGCTGGGCCAGGGAAGTCTTGGTCGAGTCCGGGATCACGGGCATGAGGGTCATCTTGCCTGCTGCGGCGTGTC
Organism: Nocardia sp. bgisy134; assembly: GCF_965341865.1. GTDB lineage: Bacteria > Actinomycetota > Actinomycetes > Mycobacteriales > Mycobacteriaceae > Nocardia. Next base: position 73,646 of record NZ_CBDQZP010000025.1, on the reverse strand, counting down.
GAATCGGCCCAGGTGAGGTAATCGGGCAAGGTCGTGGCGGTTGATATCTCGAAAGTCGTTGAAAGTCTGTCATTTTCGTGCCAGTCCCCCGTGCCCGCCAGATCGTGCTGACCGCGTCCGAGCCGCGACGGCTCGAGAAACTGGCTTACTCCCGCACCGCCGAGATCGGGCTGGTCGTCGGTGTCCGGATCGTCCTCGATGCCGCTCATGGCCACTCCAACAACCAGATCGCCGTGCGGCAGGCAGTTCATCTCGACACGGTGCGAACCTGGCGTGACCGATACGCAGACCACGGCCTGACCGGGCTGCAAGACCGGCCGCGATCGGGCCGGCCACCCCGGTTCACTCCCGTCCAACGCGCCGAGATCAAAGCACCTAGCGTGCCAGCTCCCAGCCGAAGCCGGCGTGCCGCTGTCACGGTGGAGCAGCACCGACCTGGCCACCGAGGCGATCGGCCGGGGGATCGTGGCAGCGATCTCGGCCTCGACCGTCGGCCGGATCCTGGCCGAGGATGTGCTCAAACCATGGCAGTATCAGTCATGGGTGTTCATCCGCGACCCGGACTTCGCCGCGAAAGCGGCCCGAGTACTCGACCTATACCAGCGGGTGTTCGACGGCACCCCGCTCCCCGACGACGAGTATGTGATCTCCTCGGACGAGAAGACCTCGATCCAGGCCCGCTGCCGCTGCCACCCCACGCTGCCGCCCGGCACCGCCCGCATGATGCGTGTCAACCACGAATACGACCGCGGAGGCTCGGTGGCCTACCTGGCCGCCTAAGACGTTCACCACGCCCAGGTATTCGGGCACTGCGCGGCGAAGTCATGACCCTGGTGGAGAAAGTAGCGACCAGCGAGCCCTACGCCTCGGCCAAACGGGTGTTTTGGGTGGTCGACAACGGATCCTCGCACCGCGGCAAAGCCGCTGCCGATCGGCTGGCCGCACGGTTTCCCAACGCGGTCATGGTCCACACCCCGGTGCACGCCTCCTGGCTGAACCAAGTGGAGATCTTCTCCATCGTGCAACGAAAGGTCGTGTCTCCCAACGATTTCACCAGCCTTGACCAGGTCGAAGACCGACTCACCGTCTTCGGGCGTCGCTACCACGAGACCGCCCGGCCCTTCGAATGGAAGTTCACCCCCGGCCGACCTCGAGGACCTGATGGCCCGGATCGAACGGCACGAACAGAAAGAGCACTCCCAACAGCCCACCGGCTGCGGTCACCAGACTGCCGCATCACCAGCAGCCGCGTGAACCCCCGAAGAACTTGCGGGCGAAACCACTAAGGCCGAATCCCCTCAGATTCCCCAGTTTGTGGACCGCAATGTGGACGCAGAAGGGGCGCAATCTCGCGATTACGCCCCTGACCTGCTATTTATCTGTGTCCGGAGGGGGACTTGAACCCCCACGCCCGATAAAGGGCACTAGCACCTCAAGCTAGCGCGTCTGCCATTCCGCCACCCGGACCGGTGGTGCTCAGCAAGGTTAACGGATGCGGCGGCTGGGACCAAATCGCGGTACAAACCGCAGGCCACCGGGCAGGTTCGGGCTGTCGGGGGTGGGGTCAGCGGAGCTCTTCGAAGGTGCGCTCGAAGGCGAGCGCACCGTGGCCGTCGGCGACCTGGCGGTCGATCAGATTCTTGATCGGACCGACCACATCGAGCGCGACGCCGGCGTCGCGGCTGGCGCGCGCGATGGCGTCGAGCGCGGCTTTGTGGAAGGCCAGGTGCTGCACGTCGGTGGCGTAGTCGCCGCCGTCGATGATCCGGCCGTATTCCGGCAGGAGCTGGGCCATCGCCGTGATCCACGCGGTCGCACGTTCGGCGAACGCGGAAGCCGAGGCTCCGGTGGAGCGCACCAGTGCCGCGCCGTGAAAGAAACCGGCGAACATCGCGTACATGTTCGACAGCAGCGCGAAATCCCAGGTGGACGCGAGACCCGCGTCGTCACCGAAATAGTCTGCGGCGGCGGCGGATTCGAGCAACTCGCGGTTGTCGTCGAAGACCTTGCGCGACCCGCTGTACAGAATGGCCGCGCCGGGCTGTCCGATCATCGGCGGCACCGCCATGATGCCGCCGTCGAGGTAGTCGATGCCGTGCCGTTCGGCCCACCGGGCCAGCTCGCGCGCTTCCTCCGGCGCGGTGCTGGTCAGGTTGATCACCTGTTTGCCGGACAGCCGGTCCGCGACCGGATCGAGCGCGGCATGCACCGACGCGTGGTCGAGCAGTACGACCACGATCACCTCCCCCGCCCATACGGCCTCGTCCACGGTGGCCGCGGCGACCGCGCCTGCCGCGACGAGGTCGGCGTCCTTGCCCGGGGTCCGGTTCCAGACGGTGGTGGGCCGGCCGGTCTTCAGGAAGGCCGACGCCAGGGCCTGGCCCATCGCGCCGAGACCGAGAACCGTCACCGAGGTCTGCTGGATTTCCGCCATCGCGGGTCAACTCCTTGGGTTGGAAACGTTGTGGTCAGCGCGCTGGAATCAACACTGCTCGAGTGACGTTGGGTCGACAAGTACCTACTATTCGGTCGGGTACTTACCAACACGTGTGTGAGCAGCTAGCGAGGTTCGGCGATGGGCGCAAAGAGATCGGGACCATACTTCTGCGGCATCGACGCGGCCATGGACGTGATCGGCGGCAAGTGGAAAGCGCTGATCCTCTGGGAGCTCGAGGTGAACGGTGTGCGCCGCTTCGGCGAGCTGCGCCGCGGTCTGCCCGGCGTCTCGGAGAAGATGCTCATCCAACAGCTGCGCGAGCTCGAGGAGGATGGCATCGTCACCCGCGAGATCTTCCCGGAGATCCCGCCGCGCGTGGAATACCAACTCACCGAGCTGGGTTCGACCCTCAACCGCGCACTCGAACCGCTCGGCGCCTGGGGTCGCGACCGCATCGATCGCATCGGCGCCGACCGCGTCCACATCCCGGCCTGACCTGCCGATTTGGCGATCGGCCCACCCATCCCTTTATGATCATGATCCGTTGGCGACGCCAAGTCGCCACGGACACAACAGAACACACCGGTCCGGGTGGCGGAATGGCAGACGCGCTAGCTTGAGGTGCTAGTGCCCTTTATCGGGCGTGGGGGTTCAAGTCCCCCTTCGGACACAGACAGTACGCCGAGCTGTGGTCGTGGGTTCGCCTCCGCCGTGACTTGTTCCAGCTTGCTCGTCGAACATCTGCGGCCAGCGCGGATCGTAGGGCACGAGAACAATCGGTTCGAGCTGTGGCGGCTTGCCGTCGACCTGGGCAGCGGCAATTTGCTGCGGGGTGCCGCGCGGCAGCCGAGTGACCTTGGGTACACCGACGATAGCGTTCGACTATTGAGCATCTGGCCTGGCTGAATCGACTAGTGTGGACCTATCCGCTCGCGGGCGCGGGTTGGATTGCAAGCGAGTACGCCGTTAGCCAGACGAGTGGTCACGGGACGGCACAATGGACGACATACCAATGGGTGGCGGGGACACCGCCCGGGCGTCGGGGCCAGCGGTGACGTTCGGGCGCTATCGGCTGTTATCGGTGCTGGGTCAGGGCGGTATGGGCCAGGTGTGGCGGGCGCATGATTCGCTGACCAACCGGGTGGTGGCGCTCAAGTTGTTGCCCGAGCGCTACGCCGATGACGAGCAGCTGCGCGAGCGGTTCCGCCGGGAGTGCCGGGCGGTGGCGCAGTTGACCGAACCGCATGTGATCCCCATCCACGACTTCGGCGACATCGACGGTCGGCTCTATCTGAATATGCGCTTGATCGAGGGCACCGACCTGCGCAAGGTGATCACGCAAGAAGGGGCCTTGTCGCCGCAGCGGGCAGTGGCGATCGTCGCGCAGGTGGCCGGCGCGCTGCAGGCGGCCCACGACGCCGGGCTGGTCCACCGCGATGTCAAACCCACCAATATCCTGCTGGGGCCCGATGAGTTCGCCTCCCTGATCGACTTCGGGATCGCCCACGCCGCCGACGACCGTACGCTGACCGCGACCGGCGAGACGATCGGCACCGTCGCCTACATGGCGCCGGAGGAGATCGACGCGGAGGTCAAGGCCGATGCCCGTGTGGACGTGTACGCGTTGACGTGTGTGCTGTATGAGTGCCTGACCGGTCGGCCGCCGTTTGCGAGCACATTGGGGATGCAGGGTGTGATCGCCCATCACCTGCACACCCCGCCGCCGTGTCCCAGCACCACTACACCTGATGTACCGACTGCGTTCGATGCCATCATCGCCATGGGGATGGCCAAGAATCCCGACGATCGTTACCAGACCGTGCGCGAGCTGGCCGCGGCGGCCCGCGCCGCGGTGGGCGATTCCGCGGTCGACACCACCGGGGGCGTGGCTGCGCGCCGTGGGCGGCGAATCAGATTGTCGCCCAAGACCGCCGGGCTGCTCGCCGCCGCGGTCGCGGTCGCGGTGGTGTCCGTCGTGGCTGTCGTCCTCGGTGTCCAACGGGAATCAGGCGGCGGTGGTCAGTCGCCCACATCCATCGCCTCGGGTTACTCGTCACAGATCCCGCTGCCGTTTACCGGCGTCAGCCTGCCCACCGGTGTGGCGGTCGACACTGCGGGCAACATATACGTCACCGACATGGGTAGCGATCGGGTGCTGAAATTGGCCGCTGGCGCGTCGACGCCGACCCCGCTGCCGTTCACCGGCCTGAAGAATCCTCAGGATGTGGCGGTCGACCCGGCGGGCAACATATACGTCAGCGACACGAGTAACGATCGGGTGCTGAAATTGGCGGCCGGCGCGGCGACGCCGACCCCGCTGCCGTTCACCGGCCTGAAGGATCCCCACGGTGTGGCGGTCGACGGGGCGGGAGATGTATACGTCGCCGACCGGGGTAATGATCGGGTGCTGAAATTGGCGGCCGGCGCGGCGACGCCGACCCCGCTGCCGTTGACGGGGCTCCAAGGTCCCGATGGTGTGGCAGTCGACCCGGCGGGCAACGTGTACGTCACCGAATTGGGTACCGAGCAGGTGAAGATGTTGGCGGCGGGCGCGTCGGCATCGACCATGTTGCCGTTCACCGGGCTAAAAGATCCCCAGGCCTTGGCGGTCGACACGGCGGGAGACGTGTACGTCGTCGACTGGGGTAACAAATCGGTGGTGATGTTGGCGGCCGGCGCGTCGACGCCGACCCCGCTGCCGTTCACCGGTCTGCAGAATCCCCAGGGTGTGGCGGTCGACTCGGCAGGCGACGTATACATCACCGATCTAGGCCCCGATCCGGTGGTGAAACTCCCGGCTAGCTGAACCCGGCCTACCACGATCGCAGCAGTGCCGCGATCGAGAACGCAGTGCGGGGGTCGACCACAGGACTGCCCGGCGGCCAGCGGGTAAGGAGTTCCCCTGGCAGCCCGGTACTGGCGTAGATCGATGGAGAGGATCTGAACCTTGGGCGATCTTTCTCGCCGTGACCTGCTCAGGACGTCGGCTGCCGCTGGCGTTGGAGCAGTCGTCGTCTCGGGCCTCACGGCCGCAGACACGCCGGATATTGCGGACGCAAGCTCCCCGGGAATCGAGGCCGCGGACCACCCGAGCAAAAGCCCGGGATGCCCGCCCGCGACGCTGACCGGCCACATCGTCCGCCCGGGTGACGCGTCGTACACGGATGCGCGACTCGGCTGGGACCAGCTCTTTTCTCACTATCCGCTGGTCATCGCCTTCGCACAGGAAACCCAGGACGTGGTGAACGCCCTGACGTGGGCGCGGCAGCACGACATCGCGCTGCGGGTGCGGAGCGGCCGCCACGCCCTCGAAGGCTGGTCGAACATCGACAACGGCGTCGTAATCGACGTCAGCCAGCTGAAGTCGGTCCAGATCGACCCTGGCGCTCGTATCGCGACGGTCGGTGCTGGGCTGAACCAACTGGAAGCGGTGACGACGCTCGCGAAGCAGAACTTTGCGGTCACAACCGGGAGCGAGGGCAGCGTGAGCCTGTGTGGCGCAACGCTCGGCGGTGGCCTCGGGCCCCTCAACCGCTGGCTCGGCATGGCCTGCGACAGCCTGATGGCGGCCGAGGTCGTCGTCCCGTCGGGTCACGACTGTGCCGAGGTGATCAACGCGGACGTACAGCACCACTCGGACCTGTTCTGGGCGCTTCGCGGGGCGGGAAACGGCAACTTCGGGATCGTCACACAACTCACCTATAAGGTGCATCCGCTCGAGCATCTCGCCTCTGTGCAGGCGGTATGGGATGGACTCGGGGACCTGTACGGGGTCTTCGAAGCGTGGCAGCGTGCGGTACCGTCTGCCGACAGCCGTCTGGGATCCGAGCTCGAGATCCACAAGTCCCAGATCCTGCTGTCCGCGTGGCTTGTGAACGGGGCAGCGGCACAGGCCAGAGAGATGCTGGCTCCGATCCTGTCGGTCGGCACGCCCGATGTCACGGTGCAGGTCGGTAACTGGGGCGATATCTTCGCGGGAGCCCAGGTCCCGCTCGCGCAAGAGCCCGCGAATTGGAAGTTCTTCTCGGAGTTCGTCGAAGAGCGGTTCCCGAAGAAGGCGATCGACATCATCGGCGACTTCATGCGAAACGCTCCCACAGAGGAGAGCAACTACTTCGTCGATGCCTTCGGCGGGGCGATCAAGAGGGAGCCCCCCGGCGGCACGGCGTTCGCGCATCGCGACGCGCTCTTCTACGGCGAGATCGGCGCGGCCTGGGGGACTCGTTCGACACAACCAGGCGTCGGCGACCCGCTGACCTCGCAGGCCCAGGCATGGACCGCTGAGTTCAGCCAGGCGCTGCGGCCATACGTGGACGGCGCCTACGTCAACGTGCCGAACATCGGAATGCAAGAGTGGGAGACCGCCTACTGGGGGAGCCAGCGCTTCGAGCGGCTGCGCAGGATCAAGGCGAAGTACGACCCCCACAACGTCTTCCAGTACGAGCAGAGCATCCCGCCCGCGTCACACTGATCTGCGAATTTCCGCAGGTAGGAGCATCATTGGTGTGCCGACTGCAGAGTGGCGGCGCCGATGTCCGACGCCGACTCAGAGTGCGGTAGCCAGCCATGCGCGCGGTGAGCATCCCAGTCTTTGTGTGAAAGCCCGCGAGAACGCCGGTGGGTTGGCGTAGCCGAGTTCCGTGGCGATGCGAGCAATCGAGGCACCGGCGCGAAGCCGATCCTGGGCGACCGTGATCCTCCATCCGGTCAGGTACTCGGCGGGTGGCTGGCCCACCATCTCTTTGAAACGGGCGGCGAAGGAACTGCGGGACATACGTGCTTCCTGCGCCATTGTGGCGAGCGTCCAGGCCCGCCCAGGTGACTCGTGGATGGCGACGAGTGTACGGGCGAGGCGTTCGTCGGCGAGCCCTGTCAGCAGGCCGGTGGGCAGGGCGAGCTCGTCGACGTGGTCGAGAATCCAGCGGAAGAGCTGGATGAGGACGACTTCGAAGAGCCGATCGGCCAGCAGTCGTTGGCCGCATCGCAGATCGTCGATCTCGGCGAACAGTAGATCGAGTGCTGGTTCGAGGGTGCTGACGGCGTCCAGTGGGAGCACGATCACGGGCGGGAGCGTGCGTACGAGGGGGTGGGTCGGGCCGCCGTCGAAGTCGAGTGTTGCGCAGGCGAAGTCGGAGTCCTCGGTGGGTGCGTTGCGGAAGGCGTGTTCCAGCGGGCGTGGATAGAACAGCAGGCTGGGCTTGTCGATCCGTCGCTTTTCCAGCCGACCGCTGACGCCTCGGTGTGTCACTTCCATCTCACCGTGCCGGAGCACGTGGAGGAAGCCTCGTCCCGGTTGTGCGTCGAAGGTCGTCACGCCACACAACGGTCCGGTATGGAACAGGCGGGTCCGCACCCGGAACCGTTCGAGCAGAGGCGAGAGCCGGTCGAGGGAAGACACGGATCAAGTGTGCCGGACGATATGGTACGAATTCAAGATGATATGCATTAATTCGTCCAGCTGATCCTGACAGTCTGAGGGTGCGTCGCCCGCCGGGAACCTGCGGGAGTCGTCATTGGAAACACGACTGAAGGAATGCCCATGTCTCTTGTCCCCCTTGCCGAGCGTGAGTCCGCGACCGGAACCGTCGAGGACCAGCTCGATCAGATCCATGCCGCGTTCGGCACCGTGCCCGCGATGTTCCGAGCCGTCGCGAACTCGCCTGCCGCTCTGACGAGCATGTGGGCTTCGTTCCGCGCCTTCGGCGGCGGCGCTCTCGGGCCGGCGCTCGGCGAGCAGATCGCCGTGGCCGTCGCCAACCGCAACTCGTGCGAGTATTGCCTGGCCGCGCACACCGCTCTCGGACGCAAGGCCGGGGTGAGCCGTGCGGCGCTGGAGGCCGCGCAGACCGGCCACTCCGATGACCCTCGCACGGCCGCACTGCTAGGCTTCGCGCTGAAACTGGTGGAGAGGCGCGGCCAGGTCACGGCAGAGGAAGTGCAGGCGCTGCGTGATCAGGGTTGGAGCGATGAGCACATCGTCGAGGTTATCGGGCAGGTCGCGCTCAACCTGTTCACCAACTACATCAATATCGCCCTCGCAGTCCCGGTCGACTTCCCCACGGTCGGCCTGCGGCGGGCCGACTGATGTTCGACGTCGACCGGAAGTGTCATCCCGCCGACGTCATAGCGCGATGACAGCCCCGATCAGTGCGGCGATCAGCGCGACGTGCCAAAGAGAGTCGCTGGCGTCGTAGATCGTTCCGCGGCGGGCGCGCATCCACTCGGACGTGCGCCCGCCTCCTCGGGACTCGCAACCAGCCCGACCGCCCCAGCGGTCCGGGAGTCCCCACCGCCAGGAATCCCGCCTGATCCAAACCGCCGTCGCCGCCTGCTGCGTCGAAACGTCGTGTGGCCGAGACCATGCGGGCCGCGAGGATCGGGCTGGCTCGCGACCAAGATGAGGGGTTCGCAGGCGAAGATGAGAAGGGTGAACTGCCCAGGCGATAGTTGTGCAATGACCAGGAGCACTGTTGATCATGAATGCTGACCGGCCTCGTGCTGCCATGTCCGACACGACCGGTGAAGATGGTGTGCCGCAGGCTTTCCGTGCGGAGAGCTCTCGATTGTGCGAGGTGCTCGGCGAGCTGACCGAGGCGCAATTCGCCCTGGCGACTCCGTGCCCGCCATGGAATGTCGCCGAATTGGCGGTGCACATCACCTCCGCTGTTGCCCGTGTCCCCGCGGGGCTCGCCGCGCCCGCGCCACCTCGAGCGGATATCGCCGCCGCCGACTACTACCGGTCGGCGATCTTCGACGATGCTGCCAATGCCGAGCGGGTGCGCATGGCCCAACGCGACGCCGCCGCTTATCCGAACGCGGCCGCGATCACCGCGGCATTCGACGACACTTGGCGACGAACCGACACGGCGATATCGGGGCAACCCGCCGATCGCCTGATCACCACCCGATGGGGCGACGGGATGTTGTTGAGCGAGTTCATGATCACCCGCGTTGTCGAACTGGTTCTGCACGGCCTCGACATGGCCATCGCACTCGGCGAGTCGGCATGGACTACACACGAAGCCGCCGCGGTCGTGGGCGATTTCTTGCAGATCGAGCCCGCCGCTACCCATCTGGGTTGGGACCGCCGGACGGCGTTGGCCAAAGCCAGCGGCCGCGCCGCGCTGTCCACCGGAGAGTCAGCCGAACTCGCGCGCCTGAACATCACCTGGAGACGGTTCGGCTAGTTGTATGGGGTTGTGACGGAATCACATTCGTTCAGCGAGCACCGGTGGTTTCGTCGTGTGCGTAGTGGTCGAGTCCCCCTTCGGACACCAGTGCTCAACACTGAATCGGCCCCGGCGGCAGTCGACTGCGGTGTCGAGTAGGTTGCGCGCTGTGCAGAATCGTTCGGCGTTGGTCGGTAGACAGGACGAGATCGGCCGACTGGAGGGGCTGACGCGCTCGGCTGCCGCGGGCCGGGGCGGGGTGCTGGTACTGCGGGGAGAAGCGGGCATCGGTAAGAGCGCCCTGCTCGAGCAGATCGGCCGAGCGCCTGGGTTTCTCGTGCTGCAGGCATCGGGGTCGGAGTTCGAATCCGAGTTGCCGTTCGCTGCACTGCACCAGCTGTGCGTGCCGGTGTTGGGGCGGGTGGACGAGATGCCGGAGCCCCTGCGAGTTGCGTTCGGCCAGGCCACCGGCGCGCCGCAGATGTTTCGTATCGGGTTGGCGGTCCTGGAGTTGATCGGCGGGGCTGCGCGTAATCGCCCGGTGCTGTGTGTGATCGACGACGCGCATTGGCTCGATGATGCATCGACCAAGGCGTTGATGTTTCTTGCCCGCCGGATCGCTTCGGAACCGGTCGCGATGGTCCTCGCGGCTCGCCAGGGGCTCGATGAGCTTCCCGGTGTGGAACTGGAGGGTCTGACCGACGACGAGGCGCGTGGGCTGCTGCAGTCCACGCTCGATTCTCGGGTGCGTGACCGGATCCTCGCCGAGGCGCGCGGTAACCCGCTGGCGCTGCTGGAGTTGCCGCGCACCGATGGATTCGCTCTCCCCCAGACGTCGTCGGTGGCGAACCGGGTGGAGCGTGGATTCCAGGCCAGGTTGGCGGCATTGCCTGCCGCGGTGCAGTTACTGCTGACACTCGCCAGTGCCGAGCCGACCGGCGACCCCGCCCTGTTGTGGGCGGCGGCCCGCGAACTCGGCATCGATGTCGATGTGAGCAGCGCTGCGGAAGTGTCGGGCCTGATCGAATTCGGCACGCGGGTGCGGTTCTGTCATCCGCTGGCGAGGTCGGCTGTCTACCGGGCTGCTGACGCAACGGAATTGCATACGGTGCACCGAGCGCTCGCTGAGGTAACCCATCCGGTCACCGACGCCGACCGCCGCGCCTGGCACCGAGCTCATGCCGGTGCCGGGCCGAACGAAGCCGTTGCCGCTGAACTGGAAGCATCCGCGTCCCGGGCTCAGGCCCGGTGCGGCGTCGCGGCCGCAGCAGCGTTCCTCGAACGCGCCGCAGCACTGTCGCTGGACCCTGCCAAACGCACAGGGCGCACACTCACGGCCGTGCGGGTCACGCTGGAAGCAGGCGCTGTCGAAGCAGCCTCGGATCTGCTGACCACCGTGGACACCAGCGGCTTGGACGACGGGGTGCTCGCGCGAGTCGATTTGTTGCGCGGGCAGATCGCGTTCAGTCGGCACGGCGACGGGGACGGCCCGCGTTTCATGCTCCGTGCCGCGCAGCGGCTGGCCGCTTTGGATCCGGCATGGTCGCGCGACTGCTACCTCGACGCGCTGGAAATGGCGTTGGCAGTCGGCCACGCCAGCGGGGTGATGGACTCGGTGATACGTGAAGCAGGTTCTGCCCCACAGTCTCCGGCACCGCCGGACATCCTCGACGCGCTGCTCATGCTGACCACCCAGGGGCACCGGGCGGCGGCGCCCTTACTGCGGTCGGTCGTCACCGATGTCGGCGCGTTCGCTGCCCGTCCCGCACTGGCCACGATGGTCGCGGCCGAACTGTGGGACATCGACGCGCACAACGTGATCACCGAGTGGATCATGAAAACCGGTCGTGGTTCCGGCGCGCCGGTCATGCTGCGGCTCGGCCTTGCCCAGGTGGCTTCCGGCGCCGTGCACACCGGCGACTTCGCCGTGGCGATGTCGGCGATCGCGGAAGAGGAAGCGATCGCCGACGCCGTCGGCGCGCCACCGATGATGTATCCGCGGCTGCATTTGGCCGCCGTCCGCGGCCGTCGGCAGGAAGCGCGCGAACTCTTCGATGCGGCCGCAGCGGCGGCTGACGCGCGCGGCGCCGGGCAGCTCATCGCCAACATCCACTGGGCCCAGTCGGTCCTGGGCAACGGTCTGGCCGACTATCCGGCGGCGCTGGCCGCCGCTCAGCAGGCCGCAGCCGGTGGTGACCTGTTCCTCGCGGGCATCGCCCTGCCGGAACTGATCGAGGCGGCCGTGCACTGCGGCCGCAGCACCGAAGCCGAGGCCGCGCTGGCGGCACTGACCGAACGCACCCAGCCGAGCGGCACGGTGTGGGCCACCGGAGTCACCGCGTGCGCCCGCGCTCTCGTCACCGGGGGCGAACCGGCATATCTGGAAGCCATCGAGATCTTCGACGGAACCCGGCTCGCGCCGTACCTTGCCCGGACCGAGCTGCTGTACGGGGAATGGTTGCGCCGCCAGAACCGCAGGCTGGATGCACGCCAACGGCTCCGTAGTGCGCACAACCGGCTGTCGGAGTTGGGGATGGAAGCGTTCGCCCGTCGTGCCGCAGACGAACTGCGGGCCACCGGAGCCCAGGCAGGCGGCCGTTCCACCCGCACCCACGACGAGCTGACCATGCAGGAAATGCACATCGCGCGGCTCGTGGCCGCCGGTGCGACGACCAAAGAGGTCGCCGACCGGCTCTTCCTGAGCCCTCGCACGATCGATGCCCACCTGCGCAACATTTTCCGCAAGCTGGGCATCACCTCCCGCAGGCAGCTGCGGGAGATGCCCGACCTGAAGCCTTAGGAAATGCCCAGCTGCTGGACAACCCACATGCTGTCGGCGTTGGCCCAGTACTCACTGATCAGGTTGTCGGTCACCCTCAGGATGTCGGTGCCGAAGAACTCGATCGGAGTCGGTCCGGGCGCCGCACCGGATAAACCGGACTGGTAGGTCCCGCGACCGAGCCAACGCAGCACCAGATAGGGATCGTCGACCAGTGGCCCGACCTGAACGGTGAAGCGGAGGTCGGGGACAGCTGCCCGGATGCCACCGACCCAGGTGTCGAGGTTGTCGCGGCCGGCAGCGTCTGCGGGAGGTCCGCCCAGCAGCGGTGCCGCATGGGAGACGAAATCCGGGTGGACGGTGCCTTCGATCAGTGACAGGTCACCGTTCCATATGTCGGTCCATGCTTGGGCGATCTTGTCGTAGGACATTGTTCTGGTCCTCCTTCGTTCGGTCAGCGGTCGGTGGCGGGGCTATTCGCCGTGCTGGCCGGGGGCGGCGCTGCCGCTGTATTCGCCGAGCTCGGAGACGAGCTTGCCGATGTCGGGCATGGTGTCGTAGCGGCGCTGGTGCAGCTCGGCGATCTTGTCGGCCAGCTGCGGGTCCTCGTCGTCGGTGATGTCGAACGACACGAACTTGTCCACCAGGGGCAGCCCGACCCGGTCGGTGTTGAGGTGGGCCGGATGCACGAGGTACTCCCAGTAGCCCTCGAGGTCCTCGATGGCGAACACCGCGCCGTAGTGGTATTCGCCGCCGTAGTCGGGGCCGACGACGAAGGACTTCACCGACGGGATGACCCGGCCTTGGTTGCGCAGGCTCTCGAGCGCCTCTTCGACCTGTTCGGGGGTGGCGGAGGGCTTGATGGTGAATCGGTTGCCGTGGTAGATCATGCGACTTTCCTGTTCTTGTTCTGTTGCAGGGCGAACAGCGCGGCCAGGGCCGCGCCCACGGTCATCGCGACACCGCTGAGAGCGAAAGTGTCAGCGACGCCGATGGTCTGGATGAGTGGTTGCACGGCCAGCGGTGACAGGAACTGGCCGAGGAAGATCCCGGTGACGAGTCCGCTGAGGACTTGGCCGCGCCGCTCCGGGGCTGCCAGGTCGGCAAGGCGCAGGTTCAGGTTGGGCACAACGAGGCCGACGCCGATGCCGCCGACGAGCAGTCCGGCCACGATCAGCGCGACAGATCCCGCGGTGCCGATCACCAGCCAGCCCAGCCCCAGCAGGCCGATGCTGGTGGTGGTGATGGTGGTGGGTGTGAGCCTGCCGCGCAGGGCCGGAAAGGCCAGCGCACCCACGACGCCGGTCAGTGTGCTCCCGGCGACCACGATTCCGGTGACCGCGGGGCCGACGTGGAAATCGGTGAGCAGGAACGGCAATTGGGTCGGTGCCATGTAGAACGCGAGTGTCGCGACCAGGGCGAGTGCGTAGATTCCGTAGATGCGCAACGACTTCCGCGCCGCGCCGGACGCCGCGGTGGGTGTGGCGGCGCGGGCGGGCTCACCGATCGTCAGCACGGCGAACGGCAGGATCAGTGCGGACACGGCGTAGATCCAGAACGGCAATTTCCAGTCCAGGCCGGCCAGCACACCGGCCAGTGGCAAGAACACCACTCCGCCGAAGCTCGCCGCCGCCTGCTGCATCCCGAGGAACGAGGCACGCCGTGGTCCGTCGAACCAGTCGGTGATCAACGCACTGACCGCGGTCATGATCCCGCCGACTGCGACGCCGAGCAGCGCCCGGGTGGCCAGCAGCACGGCCAGATCGGAGACGAAATAGCCTGCGGTGCCCGCCACCGCGTAGAGCGCCAAGCTGCCGATGAGCAACGGTCGCCGCCCGACGCGGTCGGCGACCGTGCCGCTCAGCGGAGCACTGATGGCGATCGCCAGCGACGTGACCGTCAGGGCCAGCCTGACCATGACATCCGCCGTGTCGAAGACCTCGGTCATCGCGGGCAGACTCGGCGCGATGATGGCCGCGGCCATGATGGTCAGCGTGGCCGCGGCCAGCAGCGTCGCCTGGGCCACCCGCGGGGGTGCGTGCCGGGCGGTGGTCATCGTTCCTCCTCGTCGTTCGGTGACGAGAGGGAGACTTCCAGTGGCACAGTGTGTTTCGCGTCGGCGAGAATTACCTATTCGCATCGCGGGAATCGCGTAGGTGGTTTTCACCGACACGAGTGACCGACCTGCCGAATTCGTCTACGCCCGAGCGGTAGAGGTGTACGCCCACAACGGAATCGGGGTTTCGTGCCTGTGGCTGGACATCATCCGAGAGTGAGTGTACAGTCACTCACATGACGAAGCCCGGTGCCACCCTCTCGACCTCGGATGCTCGACGCGACGTGGTGATCGACGCGGCGATCGCGGAATTCGCCCGTGCCGGATTTCACGGCACGCCGATCAGCGCGGTAGCCACCAAGGCGGGGATCTCGCAGGCTTATGTGTTCAAGCTGTTCCCCGGCAAAACCACACTGTTCGTCGCAGCCCTGGATCGCTGCTTCGAGCTCGTCGAGAAGGCGCTGTCGGCCGGGGCCGCCCGCGCCGAAGGGGTGAGCCCGGAGCAGATCCTGCACGAGATGGGTGGCGCCTATGCCGAACTGATCGGCGACAAGAACCTGTTGATGCTGCAGGTGCACGCCCAGTCCGCTGCCGATATCCCCGAGGTCGCCGACGCGATGCGCCGCGGCCTGGCCCGCACGACGCGCTTCGCCAAACAACGATCCGACGCCACCGACGAACAGGTGCAGCGTTTCATGGCCTACGGCCAGCTCTGCCACCTCATCACCACGCTAGGGCTGGACGGCGACACCAGCGACTGGGCCGCCCTGCTGACCGCAGGCATCCGCCACCCAGCCGCCCGCTGAGCCGGCGCGACCACGCAACGACCACCCTGCCCCTTCGGGGGCATTTCTTTGACAGCCAGAGTGAGTGAACAGTCACTCATGATAAGGAGGTTCCACCATGTCCACCGTCTACGCCACCGAGATCGTTCTCCCCGGCACCGTCGATCCCGACGGCCTGCTCGTCACTACACGTGAATTGCCCGCGCCCGCCGCCGGGCAGGTGCTCGTCACGGTGGAGGCATCCGGCGTTTCCTTCGCCGAGCAGCAAATGCGGCGGGGCAAGTACTACGACCAGCCGCCGTTCCCGTTCGTGCCCGGCTACGACCTGGTCGGCATCGTCGCCGCGGCGGGTGCGTCGGTCGACCCCGCGCTGATCGGACAGCGGGTCGCCGCGCTGACCAAGATCGGGGGCTGGTCCAGTCACATCCTGCTCGACGCCGCGGACGTTGTCCCCGTGCCCGCCGGTCTGGGCGCCGCCGAAGCTGAAACCCTGGTGGTGAATGGGATTACGGCCTGGCAGATGCTGCACCGCACCGCTGCGGTGCCCCGTGGTGCGACGATTCTGGTCCACGGCGCCAACGGGGGCGTCGGCTCGACACTGGTCCAGCTGGCCCGTGCGGCGGGGATCCGAGTCCTGGGCACGGCATCGCCGCGCAACCGCGCCGCGGTCGAGGCGCTCGGCGCGAGCTGGATCGACTACCGCGGCGACGTGGCCGCCGAGGTACGGGCGCTGGCCCCGGGCGGGGTCGATGCCGTGTTCGACCATGTCGGCGGCTCCGGCATCGTGGACTCGTTTGGACTGCTCGCCCCGGGCGGCACCCTCGTCTCCTATGGCACCGCCTCGACTCGTGATGTCGCGGGAGACTCGCGCCTGCCGGTGCTGAAGCTGTTCGCCAGGCTGCTGTGGTGGAACGCGCTGCCCAACCGCCGCCATGCCCACTTCTTCAACATCTGGGCGGGCAAGCGCAATGCCGGCCGCTTCCGTCACCGGATCGCCGAAGACCTGGGATCGGTGTTCGCGCTCGCCGTGCAAGAAACAGTGCGTCCACAGGTCGCCGCCCGCATTCCGCTGACCGAAGCCGCCCGTGCGCTGGCACTGGCCGAATCCGGCACGGTCATCGGCAAGGTCGTGCTCGTTCCCGCCCTCGAAGCCTGAAACCGTCTTCGTCCCACATCATTGGAGAACTGTCATGTCCCACCTCATCGCGGCGTCCGCGCGCACCATCCTGGACAACCGCTCCTCCTATCTGAGCTTCGGTGCGGCCTGGTTCGTCGGCCACGGCGCCTTCGCCCTGGCCCACGGCGACGACCCGCTCGTCGACCTGCCCGGTCCTGTGCCGATGCTGTTGCTGGGAGGGGGTCTGCTCGCGGCGTTGGCCATCACCGGCGCCGCCGCCGGGCGGGCACGTCGCACTGCCACGGCCGACCCCCTTGTCTCCGGCCTGCTCGCTGCGTCGTGGGTGATCGGCTTCGGCGCGCTCTTCGTCGTCATCACAGCGCTGAGTTCGGTCATCGGCGACCCGGCGATCCAGACTCTGCTCTGGCCCACCGGTTCCGGTGTGGTTGTCGGTCTGCTCCACCTCGCTGGCGGCGTCGCCTACCGCGATGTCCTGCAGTACTCCCTCGGCGCGTGGCTCGCCCTGATGTCGGGCGCCGCGTTGTTCTTCCACGGCGCCAACCTGTATTGGCTGCTGGCACTGGCCGGCGGAGGCAGCTACCTGCTCGCCGCGATCCTCGAGCCACGCCGCCTGGCAGCAGCGCACGCCTGATCACACGCCGACTGCCGCGGCAAGAGCGCTGCTTCGAACGTCATCGTCCGAAGCGGCGCTCCTTCGCGCTGTGACCTCGTCTCGACGGCTAGCGGCAGTCCAGGCGAGGGCTGGCATGGCGCGATGCTTCAAATGCACGGCAAGTAAACAAGTCTGCGTCCGGCAGAGGGGCCGGACTCCCCCACGCCGATGCTCGATCCGGGAAGGTATCGGCATGGCGCGCAATCAGCAAGTCACGTCCACATGGGCAGCCTGAGCGAACGACACATGCACATGGTCATAGTGATTGGCGGTCGGGCTGCCGCGGTTTTCCATATACGACCAACCGTTGCCGTCGTTGTACCGCTGCCGCCAGATCACATAGGTCACACCGAAGCGCTGTTTGTTGGCCAGCACGAATTCGGCGATCGCGTCGCCGCGGGCGGAATCGGATGTCATCAAATCGAGCGCCAGCCCGGCGCCGTGGTCGCCGTCGCCCCGGCCGATGGCGCCGCCGATATCGGTGAGGCCGAACGTCTTCTTGAGCAGGTTGCCCACCTGGGCCACATGCGGTTGCGCGCCGGCGAGTTCCGTCGAGCACGGGAGGGAGGGCGGGTGCTGTTGGGCCGTCTTTTCCGACGGGAGTGGCGGCTCGGCGGCGACCGCCGCCGCCGCTATCTGAGCTGGCGGTGGCACAGCGGTCGGGACCGGGGTTGCGGCGGCGGACGACGGCGGCGAATCGACCGAGGCGGCGGGCTGGGCGGCCGGGCTCAGTCGGATCGCCACCCACAGCACGACGGCGACAGTCGCCACAGCGCCACACACAGCCAGGGCGGTGCGCTTCCAGGCTGCGGTCTGTTTTCGATGTTGACCAGGCATGATGTCGGTTACCGGCTACTGTCGGGAAGATGATCACCGATACATTACGAAATGGTCGCGAAATTGTCACGTCGAGCAGATGGGGCCGGAACCCGAATCGGTTCGTCGACAACGCATCGTCGCAGGTGAGCACCTTCGCGAGACCCAGAACGCCTCCTGCGGCCTCGGCGCAAGGCGCGTACGCTTAGGTGTCTTACACCGATCAGTAAGGTGTGCCACCGGTTAGCCGGGAGGTGGACGTGCTCAGCATCACCGAGCAGTTCAGCACCGAACGCGCCCCATGCGGGAAACAGCGGGGCGGGGCTCGCCACCGCGAAGACGACGAAGCGGGCCTGGTGATCGACGATCTGCGTTACGACTGCGGCTGCCGCCGGATTCGGCACGAATACCACGACGGCAGCGTTCGGATCAAAACGGTCCGCCATGACGGCAAGGTCCTGATGGACGAGCACAGCGCCGACTTCGAGGCCTGAACCGACGACGCCCGGGTGGTGCCACCATGACCGCTTCTCACGATGTCGTGATCGTTGGCGGGGGCGGCGCGGGCCTGCGTGCGGCCATCGCCATCGCGGAACACAACCCGCGCCTGAGTATCGCGATCGTCTCCAAGGTCTACCCGATGCGCAGCCACACCGTCTCCGCTGAAGGTGGGGCTGCCGCTGTCGCCGGTCCAGGCGACAGCCTCGACGAGCACGCCTACGACACGGTCTCCGGCAGCGATTGGCTCTGTGACCAAGACGCCGTCGAGGCCTTCGTCGAGGAGGCGCCGCGGGAGCTGCTCCAACTGGAGCATTGGGGCTGCCCATGGAGCCGTCGGCCGGACGGGCACATCGCGGTACGGGCGTTCGGCGGTATGACCAACAACCGCACGTGGTTCGCAGCCGACAAGACCGGCTTCCACTTGCTGCACACCCTGTTCCAGACCGCACTGTCGTATCGGGACATCGTCAGGTACGACGAGTGGTTCGCCACAACCTTGCTCGTCGACGACGGCAGGGTACGCGGCGTCGTTGCCATCGAACTCGCCACCGGCCGTGTCGAAACCATTCTCGCCAGCGCAGTCATCGTGTGCACCGGCGGCTGCGGCCGGGTGTATCCGTTCACCACCAACGCCAATATCAACACCGGCGACGGAATGGCGTTGGCGTACCGGGCAGGCGCGCCGCTCAAGGACATGGAGTTCGTTCAGTACCACCCGACCGGCCTCCCGTTCACGGGCATCCTGATCACCGAGGCAGCGCGCGCGGAGGGCGGCTGGCTGCTCAACAAGGACGGTTATCGCTACCTGCAGGATTACGACCTCGGGACCCCCTCACCGAAGCCGGTGATGCGAAGTATGGAACTCGGGCCACGCGACCGGCTTTCGCAGGCCTTCGTGCACGAATTCGACAAGGGCCGGACCATCGGCACACCGTACGGGCACGTCGTCCATCTCGACATACGCCACCTCGGTGCGGATCTCATCGACACGAAACTGCCGTTCGTACGCGAGCTGTGCACGAAGTACCAGAACATCGACCCGGTACGGGAGCTGATCCCGGTACGTCCCGTAGTCCACTACATGATGGGCGGTATTCATACCGACATCCACGGCGCGACACCGCTGGAGGGCCTGTACGCCGTCGGCGAGGTCGCCTGCGTCAGTATCAACGGCGCGAACCGGCTCGGGTCGAACTCCTTGCCCGAGTTGCTGGTCTTCGGTGCGCGAGCCGGTCGCGCCGCCGCCGAGTACGCGAGCTCGGCCACTGCCCGCGAGACGCAGGCGGTTCTCGCGCTCGGCCGCGCCGAACAGGACCGGCTGGAACGGGATCTCACGCGACATACCGAGGGATCCGAACGCATCGCGCATATCCGCACCGAAATGCAAGAGACGCTGGAGACCAGTGCCGGGATCTACCGGGACGGCGACTCCCTCGCCAAGGGAGCCGACAAGGTGCGCGAGCTTCGCGATCGGTTCGGCAGGGCTTGCCTCGATGACCACAGCCGGGCGTTCAACACCGAACTGGTTGCGGTGCTGGAACTCTCGTGCATGCTCGACGTGGCGGAATGCATCATCGCCTGCGCGCTGGCACGGGAGGAATCCCGGGGCGCGCACCAGCGGACCGATTTCCCCGCCAGGAACGACGAGCGGTTCCTGGCCCATTCGATGATCCATCGGCAGCCGGACGGTTCGAGCCGCGTCTCGTACCTCCCGGTGACGATTACTCGCTGGCCTCCGGGCGAACGCGTATATGGGAGGTGATGGCGATGGCGGACCGGATAACCCTGCAGGTCGCACGCTACCGACCGGATCGAGATGACGAACCGGTACCGCAGTCGTACGAGGTTCCGCTGCGCAAGGAATGGACGGTGCTCGACGGCCTCAACTACATCAAGGACTATCTCGACGGAACCGTGTCGTATCGGTGGTCGTGCCGGATGGGCATCTGCGGCAGCTGCGGCATGACCGTCAACGGCGACCCACAACTGAGCTGCGCCACTTTCCTGACCGACTACGCACCGGGGCCGGTGCGGGTCGAGCCACTGCGCAACTTCCCGGTGATCCGGGATCTCGTCGTAGAGATCAGCGACTTCATGCACAAGCTGACCGCGGTCAAGCCATGGCTGATCAGGGAGGAACACCGGCCACTCGATGACGGCGAGTATTTGCAAACACCGTCCGAAATGGACGATTACAAGCAATTCAGCATGTGCATCAATTGCATGCTCTGCTACTCGGCCTGTCCCGTCTTCGCGCTCGAGCCCGAGTTCATCGGTCCGGCGGCGATCGCGCTGGGCCAGCGCTACAACCTCGACTCGCGCGACGAAGGAGCCGAGGATCGGCGGGACGTGCTCGCCTCCGCCGAGGGCGTATGGTCCTGCACGTTCGTCGGCGAGTGCACCACCGCCTGCCCCAAGGGGGTCGACCCGGCCGGTGCGATCCAGCGCTACAAGCTGACGGCGGCCACCCAATCGCTCCGAGATCTCCTCATGCCTTGGCGGGCACGATGACCACGACACCCCAGTTGTACCGAAAGCCGGTCTCCACCTTCTGGTGGGCGCGACGCCGCTCATACCTGTTCTTCGCCCTGCGCGAACTCAGCAGCGTGTTCGTCGCCTGGTTCGTGGTGTATTTCCTGCTTCTGATCCATGCGGTCAGTTCCGGAAGCGAGGAATACCAACGGTTTCTGAGCTGGAGCGCCAACTGGTGGGTCGTTGCACTGAACACGGTCGCCCTGCTGTTCGTGCTGCTGCACACGGTCACCTGGTTCGACCTCGCGCCCAAAGCGATGGCGGTGCGGGTACGGAACCGGCGCGTCGCACCGGTCGTGATCGTCGGACTGCACTATTTGTTGTGGGGTCTGCTGACGGCGCTCGTGCTGGTGGTGGTGCTGCGATGACGAA
Organism: Nocardia sp. bgisy134; assembly: GCF_965341865.1. Classification (GTDB taxonomy): domain Bacteria; phylum Actinomycetota; class Actinomycetes; order Mycobacteriales; family Mycobacteriaceae; genus Nocardia. The sequence continues at coordinate 52,409 of NZ_CBDQZP010000025.1, read as the reverse complement.
CAAGAGATCCCTGGAACCGTTCGCGTGGATACTGTTCGGCGTCGGTGGGATGGCCGCCGCGCTGCTCATACCGGTGCTGCTGTTTCTGTTCGGCCTCGCCTTCCCGTTGGACTGGCTTTCTGTGCCGGACCACGCACACCTGCTCTCGGTGTTGCGTCATCCTGTCACCCGGCTGGTCCTTTTCGGACTCTGTGCGCTGGCTCTGTTCCATTGGGCACACCGCTTCCGGTACGCGCTGCAGCACGGCTTGCGGCTCGAGCAGTTCAGTACATTGATCATCCTGGTCTGCTACGGAGCCGCCGTCATCGGCTCGGGAACCGCCGCTTACCTCCTGCTGCGCGTCTGAACGACCGCAGTGGCGCTAGGCGATGCTGAGTGACACTCTCGATTCCGGCCCCGACCGGCCCATATCCGGTCGGAGTCACCGACCTGCACAGGGTCGACCCGAGCCGCGTCGACCCGTGGGACACCAGTCGCCGACGCGAGTTGATGGTGCAGATCTGGTATCCGGCCGATATGGCGACCGGGGTGCCCGTCGATCCCTGGATGCCGCACGGTGGCAGGCAGGCCCAGCACACCTATCTCACCAGTCTCGGTGTTTCCGAGCATTGGGAACTCGCGCCGAGCCACAGCTACCGGGATCAACCCGCCCGCACAGACGGCGGTCGTTTTCCGGTCCTGTTGAATTCACCCGGCATGGGCGACACCACCGGCTGGAGTACCGCCCAGACCGAAGATCTGGCCAGCCACGGCTATATCGTGGTCGCACTCAATCACACACACGAAGCCTTCGCCGTCGAATTCCCCGACGGCAGGGTCGAGAACACGGTGGTTCCGCTGGATTCACCCCAGGAGGTTCTGCGGGATCTCCTCCTGCCGACACGCGTGGCCGACACCCGGTTCGTGCTGGATCGACTCGCCGCGCCCACAACTCGAGACGGTCGCGTCCTGCCGGCCCGTCTGGCAGAGAGCATGGACCTGTCGCGGGTCGGGATGTTCGGCCACTCGCTAGGCGGTTCGACCACAATCCAAGCCCTGCATGATGACTCCCGCATCAGTGCGGGCGTGAACCTGGACGGCCCCGTCCTGGGCTCGGTCGCTGTCGAGGGGACAGACCGGCCCCTGCTGTTGCTCGCCAGTGAGTCCTCGCCCTGGTACGGCCAACCCGGCTGGGAGCCGTATTGGACGGCCAACACCGGGCTGAAACTGCCGCTTCGAGTCTCGGGGACCGAGCAGATGTCCTTCTGCGATCAGCAGGTGGCTTTGGTCGTGGAATTTTGGGTTCTGGCCCACTTTCCGTGATCAGGTCTGGAGCCGCGGCCCCCGTGCGAGTACCCGCCGCAACCCCATGGCTGCGAGCGAAGGTCCTTGCCACCCAATCGATCCGAGCCAGATTTCGGACAGTCGACCAACGAGCGCCCAGCGGCATGGCAGTGCGTCGTGGTGTCCGCCTTGCCGAGTGGTCCGGGTCCGCTGCCGACGAGACGCTGGTGCAGTGTCGACTGCGCGGGTGGTGGTAGAAACGAAACATGGTTGGTTTTCGCTTCGGGGTCAACATTGCGTTCCCGAATTCGCCTTCGAAGTGGGTAAGTCAAGCTCGCCGTGCGGAGATGCTCGGTTACGACGTACTCGCGGTGCCCGATCACCTCGGTGTGCTGGCTCCGTTGCCGACGTTACTGCTGGCGGCGCAGGCTACCGAGCGAATTCGGCTGGGCACCTTCGTGTTGAACACGCCGTTCTACAATCCGGTGCTGCTCGCTCGCGATATCGCCGCACTCGACCAGTTCAGTGGAGGCAGGGTCGAGCTGGGGCTGGGCGCGGGATACGTAGAAGGCGAATTCGACGCCGCCGCAATACCGTTCGCGGGCGCAGGCGCCCGCATCGACCATGTCGAGCAGACTGTGCTCACCATGCGCAAGCTCTACGCCGACCCCGGCTACCGGCCGGCGCCCACGCGTCCGGAAGGCCCGGCGGTGCTGATCGCCGGATGGGGAAAACGGTTGCTGCGCATGGCCGCTCAGCACGCCGATGTGGTGAGTCTGTCCGGTGCCGTGCCCGCGAAATCCGGGCTGCCGACCGCCGCCGACCCGGACACGCTCGCCGAACGCGCCGAGTACGTGCGCGGCTTGCTCGGTGAGCGTCGCGATCAGGTGGAAATCAACGTCGCCATCTGGGGCGTGGCCTCCCCGTCCGAACGCGACACCCTTGGCCAACAGGTGCGCGCGTTTCTGCCCGGATTCACCGACGACCAGATCGATGCCACCCCCACGGTCATGATCGGCACTCCTCGGCAGATCGCCGAAAACGTGCGCGAATTCCGCGAGCGCCACGGAATCACGTATTTCACTGTGCAGGAACCGGCTATGGAGAGATTCGCACCGGTCATCGAACTACTGAAGTAGCCCGGCCCGAGCGGTTGCAGCAGGGCCGCCAGCAGGACGACATCCAGCCGGATCACGGTCTCACTGGTTCGAATAGCGCGCGTTGGCCGGTTGCGCCCGCCTCGCTCCGACACCGGCGCACGGTGCCGGTCTGACCATGCGCTGGAACTCCGGTCCGGTCGAGGGCCCGGTCAATCACATCAAAATGATCAAGAGGCAGATGTTCGGCAGGGCTGGCCTTCCACTGCTACGAAAACGCGTGCTTCCCACGGCCGCGCAACGATGACGCCAGATCTGGGGTTCTGCGGCACAACACCTTTCGTCACGGAAAGTGGGCCAGAACCGAATTGTGGTGCCGGTTGGTCGTGAAACCTGGAATCAGTCGGACGGCTTGGCGTCGGATTCTGGTCGCGAAAATGAACACCGTTCGGCCAGCGTGTCGGCCGAACGGTGCTGTTTGTGTCGCAGTGACGTGCGTGTGCGGATTCTGGCGCCCAGCGCCGTCGAGTTCGAACTAGGGCTGGGCCGCGATGCGGAATACGGCGATCCGATCCGCGGCGTCGGCAACAGCCTGTGGGGTCGGATCCTCGACCAAGCCGGTCGTGACGAACAGATTGCCGACTCGTGCATGACTGTTCGCGATGTGGTCACGCAGTATTGGCCGGCGTTCCTCGACGGGCAACTCGACCAACTTCACGACCGAGGATCGGCGGCCGCGAGAGAGGGTGACAGTCTGCGCTGCGCGAACGTTCGCGACCCACGCGGCCTTCGGGTATGCCTGGAAAATGTAGCGTTGCCCCGCAATAGGAATCACCCCGATCGCCGCGATCCGGGGCTGGCCGGTGCGGTGTCCGGTCGTGGTGATCAAGTGGTGAGGGCCAAGGGCGATCCCCATTTTCTGCAGCCAGATGATCACCTTGTTGAACCTCTTGACCTTGCGAAGCCATGCATCGGTGTCCTGCGCCATAACTGTTGTCCTCCCCGCCAGACCATCCTGGTCTGGACTGCTCACCTCGGCTGATCGGTAGACCCAACGCGAACAACGTCGCCAGCATCATCCAGTGATGCCGCTCCACCCGCCGACGATGCTGTCGCTCCGCGGATCTCAACTGTTACCTGTTGCGGCTCGAGAGCTTGTGGCGGTTCGTATTCCAATGGCGTCGGATCCTGTTCACGGAATCACCGGCGGCACTGAGGGATCAGCTTTGCCAGCGCGCGTATGGGCGAGCCGGTAGGAGTCGGTGCCGGTTTCGATGATGTGCCCGCCGAAGGTCAACCTGTCGATGATCGCCGCGCAGAGCCGCGGGTCGGTGAAGGTTTCGTCCATCCGGAGTAGCTGTCGTTGGATGCGATGGCGACACTGTTCTTCTCCTCGCGCTCGGTGATTGCCCCGGGCAGGGCTCCGGGTTTGCGCAGCGACCCTTCCAGATAGTGATCCAGTTCCAGCCGGGATCCACCTTTGGCCAGCAGCCGTTCGTCGCGGGCGATCTCGGTCTTTCCGTCGTAGACGACCAGTCCCGAGGCGCGCAGCAGGACCGGACCTGACGGTCGATGAACCGGACCGGGACCGAATACTCGTTGGTGCGCAGCGAGATCTGCTGATTGTTTCCCAACGCAGTCCGTCGAACCGGACCTGCTCCAACCACATCAGGGCGTTGTGGCCAGCCGGGAGATCGCGAATCCTATGGCGCGGGCGAGGTTCCGAGATCGAAGTGGATGCCGGCGCGCAGCATTTTGGTGGCGGACAGGCCGATCATGTCGCGGAAGGTTTCGCTGAAGTGGGAAGGGGTGGCGAAGCCGGCGTCCAGGGCGGATCGGGTGAGGTCGTGGCCGCCGACGGCGCCGCGGACGGTGTGGATCATGCGGTTCCACCGCTGATAGCCGCGGAATGTGGTGCCGCACTGCTGGGTGAACAGGCGGAGGAAATGGGTGGTGGACAGGCCCAGGTTCGCGGCGATGTGGTCGGCGCGGAAGGGGCGGGCAGGGTCGCTGCGGATGGTGGCGGCGATCTGCTCGATGCGTGGATCGGTGACGGGTGCGGGGCCTGCGATGGCGCGGGCGTAGATGCGGTCCGGGTCCACGATGGGGCTACGGCACAGCTCGACGAGCTCACGCTCTCGGCGATGATTGAGGCCGAAAGGGCCTGCGGCAGTGGTCATCTCGTCGGCGATAGCCGTGGCGGGCGCACCCGCAGGGTCGACGAACAGCACCAGAATCCATCCCCGGGTGGCGACGATGCGCTGCGTCGTGCGGGCGGGGGCGAATGAACTGCCGGTGTGTCTCGGCCCGTGCGCGGTGTGCAGGACGAGCGGCGCGTCCAGGCCGACGCTGAGCATCGCGACCGAGGGGGAATGCGGGTCGACGCCGAGATCCGGCCCGATGTAGCCGACGTGACCGGGCCGCACCCACGCCACCGGCGTCCGTGCCGGACCGCAGATTTCCGAAAGCGCGTCGATGGTCACGCTTGCCAGGGTATCGGTACGGCCGCTGGAACCCGGCGGTCGACGAGGAGTCTGGAGACAGTCATGCGAGGTAAAGTTCCCCTGGGGGTGCGGATTCTGTCCGCGCTCTCGACCGAACCGGATTGGGATTCGATCACCCCGGCCCAGGTCATCGAGGTGCGTGAAGCGCAGCACCGCAAGCGCCGGTCCGCGCTGGGCAAAATCGTCACCGGCAGGCCCGACCGTGGCGCGCTGATCACGACACACACTCTCCCCCTGCCAGGGCGTCGGCTGAGTGCGCGCGTGTACCGGCCCGCGCAGGGTGGCTCGGCGCTGCCGCTGATCGTCGCGTTCCACGGCGGCGGATTGATTCTCGGCGCACCGGACCAGGACGATTGGCTTCTCAGTCACCTCGCGGCCGAATGTCCGGCCGTGGTCGTCTCGGTCGACTATCGGCTGGCGCCCGAGCACCCCGTGCCCGCGCCCGTGGAGGACGCCTATGACTCCGTATCGCACATCGTCGACGAGGCCGCGCGGTGGGAAGCCGATCCCACTCGGATCGCCCTGCTGGGCGCCAGCGCGGGAGCTACGCTCGCGGCACTCACCGCGATCCGGGCGGTCGAACTGGGACTGCCGGTGCGCGCCCAAGTGCTGATCAATCCGCAGCTGGATTGGACCGAGCGCGTCTTCGAATACCCCTCGTTCACCGAGAACGCGGACAGTCCAACCGCGACACCGGCCAATTGCCGTGCGGTGCAACGCATCGCGCTTCCCGAATCCTTCGACCCTCGTGCGATTTCACCAGTGCACAGCGACGACCTCGCGGGACTCGCCCCTACCCTCGTCCAAGCCGTAGGTACCGACCCGCTGGAAGATCAGGCACCGGCCTACGCCGAGCGGTTGCGGCACGCGGGAGTCGAGGCGACGCTGACTCGCTATCCGGAAGCGGTGCACGCCTTCCTGAGTATGCCCGGACTGGTCCCGGCGGCCCGGCCCGCCCGCGCCGAGATCCTCGCCTTTCTGCGCCGCCACCTGCTGGAGCGCTCGGACAGTGTGGCGACGGGGACGGCTAAGGCGCGGCGGCCATGACTACCACCGAAATCGCCGAGGCGAGGGTGCTGCCCCCGCTGCGCCCTGAGGCGGATTCCGCTGCTGGACAGAGCATTTCCCGACTCCTGCGCCCCTATCTGGGCAGCTTCGCCGCCGTGGTGATCCTGCAAGTCATCGGCGCTGTCGCGGGGTTGGCCCCGTTGCTGGCGGTTGTCGAATTGGGGCGAACCCTGGTGTCGGCCGGTCCCATCGATGACGGCCATGTCTGGACTGTCGTGTTCGCGGGCGCGGGCGGCTTGTTCGTCCGGTTGCTGTTCACCGCCGCGTCGTCCGGGATCGGGCATCTACTCGACGGCCGGGTGCAACTGTCGTTACGTCGGCAACTGGCCGCGCAGCTGGGGCGTGTACCGATCGGCTGGTTCTCCCGCCGCAGAACGGGTGAGCTGGCGCAGTTGGTGGGCGACGATGTGAGCGCCGTGCACCCGTTCATCGCCCACACCCCTGGCGAGCTGGTCTCGGCTTTCGTGGTGCCGCTGGTGTCGCTGATCTACTTGTTCACCGTCGACTGGCGGCTGACGCTGATCACGCTGATTCCGGTGGTGCTGGCAGTGGCGCTGGTTCCGCTGATGATGACCCCGACCCGGCTTCGTGAGCAGGAGGAGTTCGACGTCGCGATGGGGCGGGTCGCGAGTTCGGTCGTCGAGTTCGTGCAGGGGATCGCGGTGGTCAAGGCGTTCGGCGGGTCCGGGCGCGCCCATCGCGCATTCCGCACGGCCGTGGACGATTTCGTCGGCACCTTCTTCCGGTGGGTGCGCGGTCTCGCCCCGATCGCCGCGGGGATGCAGCTGGTGCTGTCGCCGCCGTTCGTGCTGCTGATCGTGCTGGTCGGTGGCGCGGTTCTCATCACGAACGGTTCGCTGGCCCCGACGGATCTGCTCCCGTTTCTGCTGCTGGGACTCGGCCTGACCGCTCCGGTGGCGGCGCTGGGCCACGGCTTCGACGAGATGCAGGCCGCCCGGCGCGCGGTCGACCGGATCCGGGATGTGCTGGCCGTGCCGTCGCTGCCGGAGCCCGAGCATCCGCGCACACCAGAGGGTCACCGGGTGGAACTGCGTGGCGTCCGATTCGGCTACGACACAGGGCGCGAGGTGCTGCGCGGAATCGACCTGGTGCTGGAGCCCGGCACCGTCACCGCGCTCGTGGGTCCTTCGGGAAGTGGCAAGTCCACGCTGGTGCAGCTGTTGCCGCGGTTCTTCGACCCGACCCACGGTTCGGTGGCCGTGGGCGGCATCGATCTGCGCGAGCTCGGCAGCCGGGAGCTCTACCGGATGGTGTCCTTCGTCTTCCAGGACGTTCGACTGCTGCGCGCGTCGGTCGCGGACAATATCGCGCTGGCGGTACCGCATGCCGGCCTCGACGACGTGGTTCGCGCCGCCCGCCTGGCGAATATTCACGATCGAATCCTCGAGCTGCCACGCGGATACGATTCGGTGATCGGTGCGGATGCCGGACTGTCCGGTGGTGAAGCACAACGGATTTCGCTCGCCCGAGCACTGCTTGCCGACACTCCGGTGCTCGTGCTCGACGAGGCGACCGCCTTCGCCGACCCGCAGACCGAACAGGCGGTGCGCCAAGCCCTTTCGACGCTGGCAGCTGATCGCACGATCCTGGTCATCGCCCATCGACTCGAGACGGTTGCCGACGCCGACACCGTCGTGGTGCTGGAGAACGGGTCGATCGTCGAGCGCGGCAGGCCCGCCGAACTAGTGGCACGCGGCGGAAAGTTCGCCGCGTTCTGGCAATCCCATCGATCGGCGATCGCGGACGAGGTCGAAACCCGTTCCGGTGCGTTGCAAGGAGACGAGTACCGATGATTCGAATGCTGCTGCGCGTGCTGGGGCCCCAGTACGCCCGTCCGGTGCGCCGCACCGTGGCGCTGATGACGACGACCGCCGTCGCCGAGGGTCTGTCCTACGCACTGCTGGTTCCGGTGCTGCGGGCCCTGTTCGGGAGCACGCCCGCGGAGGCCCGGCCCTGGCTGATCGCGTTCGGGGTCGCGGTCGCGGTCTTCGCGGTGCTGCGCTATCTCAGCGACCTGTCCGGTTTCCGCGCCGGGACCACGCTGCTGCGCGGCATGTATCACCGGCTCGGCGATCACCTGGCCCGCTTGCCCCTCGGCTGGTACAGCGCGAGCCGGACCGGGGAAGTGTCCGTCCTGGCCAGTCGCGGTGTGCTGGAGGCGATGAGCGTGATCGCGCATCTGCTGGCGCCGTTCATCGCCGCCGCGGTGACTCCGCTGACGATCGTTGTCGTCATGCTGGCCTTCAACTGGCAGATGGGCTTGGCCGCGGTGCTCGCCGTCCCGCTCGTGGCGGCGGTTCAAGTCCGGACGCGACGGTCGACGGCCGCAAGCGACGCCGAAAGCGCCGAACGCGCACAGGAGGCCACCGGGCGGGTCATCGAGTATCTCCAAGCGCAGCCGGTGCTACGGGCCGGTGGCCGGACCACGGAGCGCTTCCGGTTGCTCGACGACTCGCTGCGTGAGCTCGAGCGCGCGTCCCGCCGTTCGACCGTGTCCGCACTACCCGGCGTGGTGGGCCTGACCCTCACGGTGCAGGCGATGTTCAGCGCGCTGCTGGCCCTCGGCGCCTACCTTACGCTCGGCGGGAATACCGGCGCGGCAGAGGTTTTGGCGATCCTGGTGCTGGCCGCTCGCTGCGCCGATCCGCTACTGTCGCTGGCCGATATCGGCGGCAAACTTCGCGGCGCGCGTTCGGTGCTGGCGAGACTGGATGCGGTCTTGCGCACCGAGCCGCTGCCCGAACCTCGCGAATCGATCCGGCCGGAACGCCACGACCTCGAGTTCGACTGCGTCACCTTCCGGCACGGCGGTCGCGTCGTGATCGACGACGTGTCGTTGTCCGTGCCGCAGGGACAGCGGCTCGCCATCGTCGGTCCGTCGGGTGCGGGCAAAAGCACAGTGCTGCAACTGCTCGCGCGGTTCTACGACGCGGACGCGGGAGCGGTGCGCATCGGCGGTGTGGACGTGCGCGGGATCAGCGACGAGGAGTTGATGGCGCAGATCGCCATCGTCTTCCAGGACGTCTATCTCTTCGACGGAACCATCGAGGAGAACGTGCGCCTCGGCCGTCCCGACGCCGGTGACGCCGAGGTGCGGGCAGCAGCCACCGCGGCGCGATTGGACGAGGTGATCGAGCGGCTACCCGACGGTTGGGCGACAAAAGTCGGCGAGGGTGGCGCATTGCTGTCCGGCGGTGAGCGACAACGTGTTTCGATCGCACGGGCACTGCTGAAGGACGCGCCCATCGTCCTGCTGGACGAGATCACCTCCGCATTGGACCCGGTGAACGAGGCGGCCGTCCACCAGGGTGTCGAGCACTTGATGGCGGGCCGGACGGTGGTGATGGTCGCGCACCGGTTGCGGACCGTGCGACGAGCCGATCGCATCGTCTTCGTCGACCGCGGCCGCGTCGTGGAAGCGGGCAGCCACGACGAGCTGCTGCGCCGCGGTGGCCGCTACGCCGATATGTGGAACCTCTCCCTGACACCGACAGCGAGCTAGAGCAGGATCTCCGCGTGACGTTCGGCGGACGTTCGCATCGCTGCGATACTCATCGCCGACCTGCCAAATGCTCGTCGAGTAGACGAGCGATGGTCGGCAGCACGTGTCGCGAGGTCAGTTCGTCATGGGTGGCCGCTACGTCGTGGTTGACGACTTCGCCGGTCACATAGGGCTGCCAGCCGACCGGGCCGAAGAGGTCGGAAGTATCGACCGTGGCGCTGAAATACACCATGTCACCGTCGAATACGGGACGATGGTATCCCGTTCGGGTCCGCGCCGTCGCGTTGTACGACCGGGCCATCCGCTCGATGGCGCCCGCGTCGATCGGCGAAGCGCCGCCCAGCCGTGCTCGGATCAGATCGGCGGCCTCCTGGGCGGACGCATCGGCGGGCACATCGTGGATGCCGACGATCGGGCCGAAGGTACTGACGAAAGCGCCGGCGGACAGCTGCTCGATACTGCCACCGTCGATATCAGCGCAATCGGCGTCGAGCAACGCGAGGACGCCGACCGTGGCACCGGCGTTCTCGAGCTTCGTGGCGATCGCGTGGGCGATGAGTCCGCCGAACGAATACCCGAGGAGGTGGTAGGGCCCTGCGGGCTGCACGGCGCGGATCTCGCGGATGTACCTATCGGCCAGCTCCTCGATCGAGCGTGCCGGCGCTTCGGCACCGCGCAGGTCCGGCGCTTGTAGTCCATAGATCGGCCTGCCGGGGGCCAGCACATCCGCGAATCCCAGGTAGGTCCAGGACAATCCGGATGAGGGGTGGACGCAGAACAGCGCGGGTTCGTCGCCGCCGAGCCGGATCGGCAACACGACGTCGAGCGCAGGTCCGCGGTCGACCACCGGCAGCTCGCCGGGAAGCAGCGTCGCCCGCGCGGTGTCGGCGGCCGCGGCCAGCGCGGCGACGGTGCGATGCTCGAACACTTGCAGCGGGGTGCAGTGCACGCCCCGCTGCTTCGCCCTGGACACGAGCTGGATGGCGGTGATGCTGTCGCCGCCGAGGGTGAAGAAGGAATCGTCGGCGCCGACCTTGTCGAGGCCGAGCAACTCCGCGTAGATATCGGCGAGACTTTCTTCGGTCGGTGTCGAGGGTGTTCGGTACTCGGTCTGCCCGTCGGTGAATTTCGGTGTCGGCAACGCTGCCCGGTCGAGTTTGCCGACCGCGGTGAGCGGGATCGCATCCAGCACGACGAAGGCGGAGGGGATCATGTACGCGGGCAGGGCGTCGGCCGCTACCGCGCGCAGATGCTCGCCGTCGACCTCGGCGCCCTCGGCGGGCACTATGTACGACACCAGCACGGTCGTCCCCGCCGGTCCGGTGCGGCCGATCGTCACCGCATGGTCGACCAGTTCGTCGCGAGACAGCACGGTATCGATCTCGCCGAGCTCGATCCGCACGCCGCGAATCTCGACTTGAAAGTCGCTGCGGCCCAGATACTCCAGCTCGTACGTGTTGTCGCTCCCGATGACCCAGCGCACCATGTCGCCGGTCCGGTACATCCGCTCCCCCGGCTCGCCGCAGGGGTTGGCGACGAACCGTCCCGCGGTCGTCGCGGAGTGGTTGAAATAGCCGCGGGCCAGTGCGGGACCGGCCACATACAGTTCACCGGCGACGCCGATCGGCACCGGACGCAGCCAGGTGTCGAGCACCATGGCCGCGGCCCCACGGATCGGCCCGCCGATAGTGATCGGATCGTCCGCTTCGAGTTCGCCGCGACAGGTTGCCCAGATGCTGAACTCCGCCGGACCATACAGGTTCACCATCCGCCGCCCGCCCGACCACTGCTCGATCAGCTTCGGTGTCGCGGCCTCACCCTCGACAGCAAGCACTCGCAAGCGATCGAGGCCCGCGGATTCCATCGTGGCCAGCACCGACGGCGTGATCGCCACGTGAGTGACCCGTTCGGTGCGCAGCAGGCGAGTCAGGTCGGCGCCACCGCAGACATCCGGTGGCGAGATCACGAGCCTGCCGCCCACGCTCAGCGCGGCGAGCAGCTCGAACACCGACGCGTCGAAGCTCGGGGAGGCTACCTGCAACACGCTGGCGGTCGAATCCAGATCCAATGAATTCTTCAGGTCCGCAACCAGATTCGCCATGCCGCGATGACCGAGCAGCACCGCTTTCGGTGTGCCGGTGGATCCCGAGGTGTAGATCAGGTAGGCCGCCTGATCGATGTCGATGGGACCGCGACGCTCCTCGTCGGTGATCGGCGCGTCGGCGACCTTCTCGACCCGGCGGATCGTCTCGAGATCGTCCAGCAGCAGCCAGTCGATGGTGCTGGGCAGCGCCTCGCGGGCCGCGGTCATTGTCAGGCCGATCGGCGCCTTCGAGTCGGCGAGCATGTGCTCGATCCGCGCGATCGGATTGCGGGGATCCAGCGGCACGAAAGCCGCCCCTGTCTTGGCCACCGCCCACACCGCCACCACCGACTCCAGCGATCGACCGAGGGCGAGCGCGACGCACATCTCCCGCCGGACACCTCGGCGCAGCAACACCCGGGCGAGGCGGTTGGACCAGGCGTCGAGCTCCTCGTAGGACATCGTGAGCTCGCCCGCGCTCACCGCGATGGCGCCGGGATCGATCTGCGCTCCGGCGTAGAGGATCTCGGGAAGAGTCCGCGGCGGCACCGACTCCGCGCCACGAACCGGAAGCAGCTCGGCGCGTTCGACGTCGTCGCAGTACTGGAGCTGGGACACCAGGGCATGCGGGTTGTTCGCGAGCTGGGTCAGCAACCCGACCAAGCGATCCAGCAGCGGTCGCATCGCCTCCGGCGCGACCTGGTCGGCCGCGAACTTCAGGGTGATGCGCAGCGTGTTGTGCCCATCGCTGCCGCGGAGTGGAACAACCACGAGATTCAACGGATACGGCGTCGCGTCGGTGCCCTCGACGTCCAGCACACGCATGCCCGCGATGTCCGTTGCTGCCGCCAAAGCCTCACGGTCAATCGGGTAGGACTCGAAAACGGTGAGGGTGTCGAACAATTCGGCGAGGCCCACAGCCTTGTGGATCGCAGCAAGGCCGACGTGCTGGTGGTCCATCAGCCGCGCCTGCTCGCTCTGCAGGCGGGCCAGCAGGTCGGCCGCTGTCTCCGAGGGATCGAGCCGCACTCGCACCGGCAGCGTGTCGATGAAGAGCCCGACCATCTCCTCGACACCGGCCAGTTCCGGTGGCCTGCCGGACACCGTTGCGCCGAACACCACATCGGTTCGGCCCGTCAGTACGGCCAGCAGCATCGCCCAGCTCGCCTGCATCATCGTGTTCACCGTGGTGCCGGAACTGCGGGCGGTCGTTTCCAGCTGGTCGACCGTGTCCCGGACCAGGTCGACGGAAACCGTCCCGGCCTCGGTCGTTTCGATACCGGCCAGTGCCGGGACGGCCCGTGTCGGGGTATCGATGCCCGCGAGGTATTGCTTCCATACCGTGGTCGACGCGGCGTGGTCCTGCTCGCGCAGCCACGAAAGAAGCTCGCGGTAGGAGTGCGCGGGCGATAGCGCGGACGCGTCGCCCGTGGCGTACAGCGTCAGAAACTCGCGCACGAGCAGCGAGGTCGACCAGCCGTCCAGCACGAGGTGATGGTTGGTCAGCACGAACCGGTAGTGGTTGGGGCCGCTGCGTATGAGTGTGCAGCGCATCAGCGGCGGACGAGTCAGCTCGAATCGGGTTCTTGCGTCCAGGGCGATCACTCGATCGAGCTCCCGCTCCCGTTCCTCGGGATCGGCGACTCCGCTCAGGTCGACCTCCCGCCAGCGGATGTCGGCGTCCGACAGCACGATTTGGCGAGGCCCGTCGTCGGTCGCCACGAACGCGGCCCGCAGGATGTCGTGCCGTGCCACCACCGCCTCCGCGGCAGCGCGCAGTCGCGCGTCGTCGATCGTGCCCGCCAGCGTGAACACCGATTGCACTGTGTAGCCGTCGGCGGCATCAGGGTCGTAGATCGCATGGAAGAACAGGCCGGACTGGAGCGGTGAAAGCGGCCATATGTCGACCAGATTCGGATAGTCGTGCTCCCAAGCCTCGATCTGCGGCTGGGTGACCGCGACGAGGTCGAAGTCGCAGGGCGCGTGCCCGCCCGCTCCCGCGGTCGTGGCATGGTCGACGAGCGCCCGCAGTGCGTGCGCCCAGAGACCGGCGAGTTCGCCGACCTCGGCCGCATCGAGCAGCCGAGAAGCGTAGGCCCAGGCCGCTTCCAAGCCATTCTCGGTCAGCACGGCGTTGAGATCGATGACCGCGGCCAACGGCGCTCGGTCGTCCTGCGTTGCCGCGAAGCGTTGCGGCAGCCAGGCTCCGGTCTCGCCGCCGGTCGGCGCTCGGCCGAGATAGTTGAAGCTCAGCTGCGGTGTCGGCGCATCCGCGAACGGATCGGTGGTGCCGGCGTTCGGATAGCGAAGCATGCCGAAACCGATTCCCTTGTCGGGCATCGCGCGCAGCTGCTGCTTCGTAGTCTTGATCGCGGCGCCCGCCGCGGGGCCGCCGTCGAACGCGTCACCGAGATCGATGCCCGTCAGGTCGATGGCCACCGGATGCACCGCGGTGAACCAGCCCAGCGTGCGCGCGATATCGGCGCCGGGCAGGATGGCCTCCTCGCGACCATGGCCCTCCAGCGTGAAGAGTGAGGACCTTCGACCGCGCCAACGGCTCACCGCCATCGCGAACGCGGTCAGCAGGACATCATCAGCGCCACAATGGAATCGGTCGGGCACCGTGGTGAGCACTGCGTGCGCGACGTCGGGGGCGATAGCGGTCCGGTAGATCGCCCTCGTGGCGGCGACATCGACGGCCGGATCCAAGGTGCCCGTGCCGATCGGCGGGTCGGGTGTGGCCAGGATGCGTTGCCAGACCTGCAGTTCGACATTTCGGTCAGTCGCGTGCTCGAACTGTCCACGCGCCCAACGTCGGAACGATGTGCCGACCGGAGCGAGGGCGCCGCCAGAGGCGGCGGTCGCCAGATCTTGCAGCAGGATCCGCCACGAGACGGCGTCGGTCACGAGGTGGTGCAGCACGATCCAGCACAGTGGAGCAGCGTCGGCGCGCTCGATCAGCACGAAGCGCGCGACGATTCCCGCCTCCGGGTCGAGTTGGTCTGCGGCACGTTGCAATTCGAATTCGCCGCTATGGTCCCGATCGGGGCGCGCGGTCACGACGTCCACCAGAGTGCCTGCCACGACCGAACCCTGGCGGGCGACGTTCCATTCCCAGCCGTGATCGGTGCTTCGCAACGAACAGCGCAGCAGATCGTGATGGTCGAGGAGCGCTTGGACGGCAGCGATCAGCCGAGCGCCGTCGACGCCGGCCGGAAGACCGATCAAGACGGCCTGGCCGAACCGGCGCCAGGTATCTCCTTGGTCCAGCATCGCGCGCACGATCGGCGTGAGTTCGACGGCGCCCACTCCCCCGCCGGGTAACTCGTGCACAACTTCGGCGCGCGCCTCGGTGGCCACCGCCGCCAGCCCGGCAACGGTTTTGCGTTCGAATACCTCGCGTGCGCTGAAGCCGATCCCGGCGTTCTTCGCCCTGGAGACCAGTTGAATAGAGGAAATGCTGTCGCCGCCGAGCGCGAAGAAGCTCTCCTCGACGCCCACCGAATCCAGCCCGAGAACTTCGGCGAACAACGCGGCCAGCGCCTCCTCGCGCGGGGTCGAGGGTGGTCGGCTCATGAGTGCGTGGGAAGCGAAATCGGGTTCGGGCAGCGCCGTACGATCGATCTTGCCCAGCGGTGTCAGCGGAACGCTCTCCAGAGGCATGATCGCGGCGGGCACCATGTACGCCGGAAGCGATTCGCCAGCAGCCGCTTTCAGTGCTTCTACGCTCACCTCGATGCCCGGTTCGGGCAGCACATAGGAGACCAGGACAGTGGTGCCCGAATCGGTATCGATCCCGAGGGTGATCGCGAAGTCGATGTCCGGGTGCCGTTGCAGGACGGCGTCGATCTCGCCGAGCTCGGCCCGGAAGCCGCGCACCTTCACCTGGAAGTCGTTGCGGCCTTGATAGTCCAGCTCCAACGTACCGGAACTCTTGGTCCAGCGCGCCAGATCCCCGGTGCGGTACATCCGCTCGCCGCACGCGTACGGGTTCGCGACGAATCGGCCCGCGGTGAGGCCCGTGCGCCGGTGATAGCCGCGCGCTACTCCCCCACCCGCGAGGTACAGCTCACCGATCGTGCCCGGAGCGACCGGTCGCAACCATGAATCGAGCAGGACTGCGGAGACACCGCGGATGGGGCCACCGATCGTGACCGGCGCAGCGGGTGTCAACGCGTCGCTCAACGTCGCCGTGACGGTGGTTTCGGTGGGTCCGTACCCGTTGAGGACAGCATGGCCGGACCACCTGGCCGCCAGTTCGGCAGGGCAGGCGTCGCCACCGACGATGACAGTGCGCAGGCCGGGCAGCGTCGCCGGGTCGAGGGACCCCACCACTGCCGACGTGGCATCCAGATGGGAAACACCTTGCACGCGAAGACTGTCCGCCATCTCCTCGCCGGCGTACGCCGACGGCGGGACAACGGAGAGCATCGCTCCGGCGGCGAAGGTCACCAGGATCTCCTCGACCGAGAGGTCGAAACTCGACGAAACCGCATGTGCCATGACGGAATCGGCACCGACACCGAAGGCATGCGCCAAACTCGCGACCATGTTCGCCAAACCCCGATGGGTGACCAGCACGCCTTTGGGCGATCCGGTCGATCCCGAGGTGTAGATGATGTACGCGACCTGATCCAGGTGCACCGGGGCATGCCGCACACTGTCATCCACCGCTGCCGAGTCCTGCTCGGCGATCCGCCGACCGGTCCTGTCCTCATCGAGAACCAGCCAGTTCACCCTGTCCGGCAACAGGCTTCGCGCGGTCGATACGGTAATCCCGGCGACGACTCCACTGTCGTCGATCATGTACGCGATCCGGTCGGCAGGGTAGTCCGGGTCGATCGGCACGAAGGCGGCACCGGTCTTGGCCACCGCGAGCATCCCGAGCACCGAATCGATCGAACGCGGAATCGATATCGCCACACTGGATTCCGGGCCCGCACCCGAGGCGATCGCTACGCGCGCAAGCCGATTGGTGTATTCGTCGACCTGGCGGTAGGTCAGACAGGCGGCACCGTCGCGAACAGCGATCCCATCAGGGTTGATTTCCGCACCCGCGGAGAGTATTTCGGGGAGCGTACGAGGCGTGACGCTCGCCGGTCCTCGTGCCGGTGCCAGCTCGGCAAGCTCGTCGTCGGATACGACAGGCACCGTGGACAGGGCCGCGTCCGGGCCTGCGGCGAGAAGTTTCCGCAGGAACCGCAGGAATCGGCTGTGGTGGGTGACCAATTCGGTGTCGCTGTACAGGTTCGCATTGCCCTGGAAGTCGATGTGGGTGCTCTCGCCGCCCACACCGGGATACAGATTGAGGTACAGGTCCTCGATCGGCCCGGGGGTCAGCACATGCACTCGTCCGGTGACCGGGCCGAGCTGAACCCTGGTGTCCAGCATCATCAAGTTCACGGAGGGGCCGAATGTCGCGACCTCGTCCATCGGCCAGCCGAGGTCACGGAAGATGTCCTCCTGACGGTAACGCTGCCGCCGCAGCGCACCGGTCAGCTCGCCCTGCGCGGCGCTGATCAGCTCACCGACGGTCATGGTCGGAGCCACCCGGAGTCGCACCGGGACGACGTTGGCGATCATGCCGCCGGAACGTCGCATGGCTGCCGTCGTGCGCGCCGAGACCGGCAGACTCAATACCACCTCCGGCGCACCGGTCGTCGCGGCGAGATAGGCGCCGAACGCCGCGACCACCGTGGGTGCCACACCGGAGGCCGCCGCCGTGGCGACCGTCTCCAGCAATTCCGCTGTTTCCTGCGCCAGCACGCCCTCGACGCGCCGCGGGTGGGCGTCGATGTCGGCGGTGCGGCCGGCGAGGCTCACCGGGTCGGCCATCCCGTCGAGGTGCCGCAGCCAGTACTCCCGGTCGGCCGCGAAACGGTCGGAGCCGCGGTACGCCAGATCGGCGGCCACGATCTTCCTGAGGTTCTCGGCTCGGGAGGCGGGCGGCGGCCTTCCCTCGATCGCCGCGGTGTAGAGCTCGCCGGTACGCCGGGCCATCACCGAGACACCCATGCCGTCGAGCGCGATGTGATGCATCCGCCAGTAGGAGAACCAGTGGTCGTCGGCGATCCGCAGCATGACCGCACAGGCCAACCGATCGTTCAGCAGATCGAGAGGTGCCGAGTATTCGTCGCGCATCCAGGCGTGCGCGGCGGCCACCGGATCACGCTCATGGCGGAAGTCGACGATGCGCGCACTGTCGTCCAGGGTGGTGTCGACGCACTGAAGTGGATACCCGTCGCTTTCGATCAAGCGCAGATAGCCGGTGCCGAACTCGCGCCCGGCCTGACGCGCCGCCGGCGCCAGCCGGTCGACATCGATCGGCCCGGCCAGGTCGACATACTGGGCGATGGAGATCGGGATGTCGCCCGCGATGTGCTGGGCGAACCAGATTCCGCGCTGCGCCGCCGACAGCGGGAACGCGCCATCCGCTCCGGCCGTCATGGGCACACCATCGCGCTGCCATCGGCCGCCGCGAGCGGCTTCGAAAGCAGCATGCGGAGGTTCTCGGTGAGCGACTCGATCAGCGTGTGCATATCGTGTCCCCTGAGGCCACCACGGCGTCCGGCAGGACTTCCACGATAACTCCGAAGCGCTCGCCGGCGTAGTTGCGAATCTCTTTCACCAGGCCACCGAGCGAATCGATGGGGCTACGACTCACGTCATACGCGGTGTGGCCGGTGTCAGTTTTCTAGCGCTGCTAGGTGTGCGGCGGTTCTTGCTGGCCGCCCCCGATCCATCCGCGACCAGCCTCTGCCTCCGCTTCCGGAGCGGCGCGGTGTCCGGCCGGCTTCTGATCGATCAGGCAAGCAGTCCTGCACAAAATCGCCCTGATCGTAAGCATTTCCTCGACCCTTGCCGGGGCCGATGATCGTGAACCGGGACCGGCGGCGAAAACAACAGTTGCGCATCCTCGAGGACGAATGCCAATAGCGGGTCGGATCGCGCTGAGCGGTTCGAAGGTCGTCGTCCTGGCGGCGAGCGCCGCGGCGACGGTGAATGTGTCGGGGCGACCCCAACCGGTGCCGAGCAATGCACCCTTCCAGCCGTGATCCTCGAGCGCCTTCGCATGGTCGGTCAGCGTCGCCAGGCTGTTGTGGTCGGCCCTGGTCGGTATCGCTTCCCAATACGGATCCAGCCGCTCATATCTCCCCCGCGGTCGGTTGGGTCATCGTGGGCGTCGGTACCTTCGTCCTCTTGGCGCAAAGTGCCCTGCTGGCATTCGAATCGGGAATAGAGCATGCTCCGCCGGAGCCTCGAGCCGCGCACAGTTGGCGGTTTCCCACAAGAGGTGAAGTAGTGGCTGCAATTCTTGCCGCATCTGCGGCGATATTTGTCGGTTCGGCTGAGACGTAGGTAGCCGAGTCGGAATCGCTACCCGTCGGCCGGAAGCCGGTCGCGCGTCAGGTGACGACCGACGATGCCAGAACTTGCACGAACGCGTGGATCCCCGCCAGTGTGTGCGCGGGCATCATGATGTCGCAGAACGGCAGGGCCGCCGCCATCGCACCGGTGGCGGGCTGGAATCGGGATTCGCCCGCACGGGGATTGAGCCAGATGACGCGCCAAGCCCGGCGGCGGATGCGGGCCATCGCGCGGGCGAGGACATCGGGGGTGTCGCTGTCCCAGCCGTCCGATGCGATGACGACGACGGCGCCGCGCACCGCGTTGCCGGACGGGGTTGTGAGCAGCGCGGTGAGGGATCGCCCGATGTGCGTGCCGCCGTAGCGGTCGGCGACCTTCTCGTTGGCCCTGGCTACCGCGATATCCGGGGAACGGTGCGCCAGTACCGAAGTCAGCCTGGTCAGCGAGGTCGAGAAGGCGAAAACCTCCGGTCGGCCGGGCGAACGGTGCTGCATCGCGGCCCGCATCAGGTGCAGGTAGATCGTCGAGTACGGCTGCATCGAGCGGCTGACGTCGCAGATCATGACGATTCGGCGCGGTCGGCGCCGGGGACGAGTGCGAACCAGCACCGCAGGCTCCCAGCCCGTGCGGCGGGAGTTGTGCATCGTCGCCCGGAAGTCGATCCGCTTGCCGTGCGAATGGTTTTCGTAGCGCCTGCTGTTGCGCTGCGGCCACAGCGCCGACGTCTGCTCCAGCCAGGCGCCGACTGTCCGCAGGTCGTCCGGATCGAAGCGAGCGAACGGTTCTTGTTCCCGTGCCGCGAACCGGCTCGGCAGCACGTCCGGGAGCGCCACGCTCTTGTCGGTGGATCGGTCGGAGCCGGTTGCCGATTGCAGTGTCGCCCAAGGGACTTCACCACCGTTTCGAGACTGACCCTGACCGCCGGTGCCCGGCGTCGACGCGCGTTCGGTGGGCAGCCCGTGCGTCCGGCTCGGCGGGTCCACACCCAGCGTCGCGTCGGCGAACACCGTCGCGAAGACCGTGTCGAAGGCGGCGAGATCTTGCATGCGATCGACGAGCGTGAGTCGCATGGCCCAGTAGAGCTCGGTGCGTGACCGCGGCGCCATGCGCCGCAAAGCTTGTACGAACAGGGCGGGTCCGCTCGGCGCCACGGCGACGCCACCGCGCCGCAGCCGCGCGACCACCGCGACGGCGAATGCGGCCAGATCGATGCCGCGCAGCAGCACCGTTCCCGTCATCACCGCTCGCGCATCCGCCTGCGTACCAGAATGATTGCGAGCACGGCCGCGAGCACGAAGGCGATCGCGGGGCCATACCTTTTGATCATCGCGGGCCCCACGAGATCGACGAGGTCGAGCGGCGCGGGCTCGGATTGGGCAACGGGTTGCACCGCTCGGCTGTCCGGCCCGGCCACCGGCTGCGCGGCGGCCGAATCCCCTTCTGCGAGTTTCGCTTCCAGAGACGTGACGAATTGACTGATCATCTTCTCGGACACCTGCTGCAGCATCCCGCTGCCGAACTGGGCGAGCTTGCCGACGATCTTGAGGTCGGTGTCCACGATGACCCGGGTCCGATCGCCTTCCTCGCGCAGTTGGGTGGTGATGGTCGCCGCCGCGTTTCCGGATCCGCGGGTGTCCCGGCCGCGGCCGTCGATGACGGCGCGATGGTCGTGTTCGTCGCGCTCGACGAAGTTCGCTTTTCCGGTGAATTCGCTTGTCACCGGGCCGACTTTGACCTTCAGTTTGCCGAGGAAATCGTCTCCCTCCCAGCCGACCATCTGTGCGCCGGGCAGGAGCGGGACCACCTGTTCGAGGTCGGACAGCACCTCCCATGCCTGCTCGACCGGGGCGTTGACGGTGAACTCATTGGCGATCTTCATCGGAGTATCCCTCTCATCCGGTAGCCATGCCTTGGGTGTATTCGACGAATTCCCCGTGCAAGGTGGCACGGTCGTCGGGTGTCTTCGCCAGTGCGCTGAGCGCGGCGACCGCTTCCGGCGCGGTCAGATCGGCGACGTCGAGCGTCGCCAACGCGGCGATCCAGTCGATGGTCTCGGCGACGCCGGGCGGTTTGTCGAGATCCAGATCGCGGGCGCGGCCGACGAATCGGGTGGCGTGCTCGATCAGCACATCGGTTGCCCCGGGCACGGTGCGTCGCACGATCGCGACCGCGCGGGCCGGATCCGGGTAGTCGATCCAGTGGTAGAGGCAACGCCGCCGCAACGCGTCGTGCAGGTCGCGACTGCGATTCGAGGTCAGCACCGTGAGCGGCGGGTGCTCGGCGACGAAAGTCCCGAGTTCGGGAACCGTCACCGTGGCCTCACCGAGGAATTCGAGCAGCAGTGCCTCGAATTCGTCATCGGCACGGTCGATTTCGTCGACGAGCAGCACCGGGGGCGTCGGACCGCGATATCGCACACAGCGCAGGATGGGGCGGTCGACCAGGTAGGCCTCGGTGAACAGGTCCGCCTCGGTGAGGTCGGCGCCGCGCGCCTCGGCGAGCCGGATGCTGAGCAGCTGACGTTGGTAGTTCCAGTCGTACAGCGCTTCGCTCACGGTGAGGCCCTCGTAGCATTGCAGGCGGATCAGCGGTGCATCCAGCACCGTGGCCAGGGTCTTCGCCGCCGTCGTCTTGCCCACTCCGGGTTCGCCTTCCAGCAGCAGCGGCCGACCCAACGTGGTGGCCAGATAGAAGGCGGCGGCGGTCCCGGTATCGAGCAGGTAGTCGTCGGCGTCGAATCGCCGGACCACCTCCTCGACATCGTCGAACGGCGCGATCATGGCAACGTCGAGGCGCGCAGGCGCTCGTAGTCGTCCCAGGTGTCGACGTCCAAGGGCGCCGGTGCGTCGACGTCGAGTCGCGACACCGCGACGCGGCCGGACTCGATGAGCTTCCACACGGCCTTGTCGCCGTGCAACCGGGCCAGCTCGCCGAATGTGCTGCGGTTCAGCCAGAACGGATGCCCGACACCGTCGCGGTAGCGGCAGACGGTGATCGGAGCGGCGGTTGTCCCCTCGGCGACCAGCCGGTCGACGGTTGCCGCCGACAGTCCCGGTTGGTCACCGAGCATCAGTACTATTCCGGCGGCCCGCGGATGCACCGCGCTCAGGGCCGAACGCAACGACGACGAACAGCCCGAACCGAAGTCGTCGGCCATGACCACCTCCACCCCGGTGAGGTCGACCTGCCTGCGCACCGCTTCCGCGGCACCCCCGAGCGTGACGATGATCTGATCGAGGGCGCAGGATCGAACCACGTCGAGGGTGGCGCCGAGAACCGTCGTATCTCGATACGGCAGTACCTGTTTCGCGGTGCCGAGGCGCCGCGAGGATCCCGCGGCGAGTACGACTCCGGTGACGAATCCGATGGTCATGAGCCCGCCTTCGCCGCCGCGAAGGAATTGCGGCAGCTGGAGCCGCAGAACCAGTAGTCGACATCGTCGACGGTGAGGTGTGGTGTGTCCGGCCCGACCGTCACGGTCATACCGCACACCGGATCGAGCGCCTCGAAGACAACGCTCGCCGGGCGGGCCGGGACGGCCAAGCCACCCTTGCGGATCGCCTGGATCACTTCCGCGACAATCGAGACGGCGATCTCCGCGGACGTCTTGGCGCCGATCGGCAATCCCACCGGGGTGTGCACGCGAGCCCGCTCGGCGTCGGTCAATTCGAGTTCGTCGAGAATCGACGCGCCCCGAATCCTGCTGGCAACCAACCCGATATACCCCACGCCCGCATCGAGCGCGACGCGGATCATCTCGGCTTCCGGGCCGCCATGGCTCGCGATCACCATCGCCGTCGTGTCGGACGGTGACTCCAGCGGGTCGGCTCCGGCTACACTGCGCCGCACCGTGAATCCCACCAGTTCGCACAAGTCGGCCAGGGCGTCCGCGATAGGCGTCGCGCCGCAGATGTGCACCAGCGGCGGCGGGATCTGCGGCTCGAGGAAGATCTCCAGCGCGCCGCCGGACAGACAGGGATTCACCACCACCGCCGCGCCGGGCGCCTCGGGAAAGTGCAGATCGCCGTCGGGTAGCACACGCAGCAGCACGCTCTCGTTCGATTGCAGGGCGCCCAGCGCCGCCTTGCGGACCGAGTTCTGCGCGCACTGGCCGCCGACGAATCCTTCGATCGTCCCGTCCTGCAAGAGAATCGCCTCGTCCCCGGCGTGCGCCGAGGTCGGCTGCTGCGCGCGTACGACGGTCGCGTGCACGAACGGCGTCCTGGTGCGGACCAACTGCTGTGCACGCTCGGTCATCTTCATCGATGATCCCATCGCTCGCACCTGCTCAGATGGGTGGTGTGGCCCGCCCCTGCATCGCTTCCCAGACCCGCGACGGCGTCAGCGGCATGTCGGCGTGCCGAACTCCGAACGGCGCCAACGCATCCACCACCGCATTGACCACGGCAGGCGGTGATCCGACCGTGGCCGATTCACCGATGCCTTTCGCGCCGATCGGGTGGTGCGGCGACGGGGTGACCGTGTACCCGGTCTCGAAGTGCGGAACCTCGAGTGCCGTCGGGATGAGGTAGTCCATCAGGGATCCGCCGAGGCAGTTGCCGTCCTCGTCGAAGGCCATGATCTCCATCAGGGCCATGCCGATGCCGTCGGTGAGACCGCCGTGCACCTGGCCCTCGATGATCATCGGATTGATACGGGTGCCGCAGTCGTCGACCGCCAGGAAGCGCCGGACCTTGACCACGGCCGTCCCCGGGTCGATGTCGACGACGCAGAAGTACGCACCATACGGGTAGGTGAGATTCTCCGGGTTGTAGCAGATCTGCGCGTCGAGTCCGCCCTCGATGCCCTCGGGCAGGTCACCGGTGCCGTGTGCGCGCATCGCGATCTGCTGGATCGTCACGGCCGCGGACGGATCGCCCTTGACGTGGAACGAGCCCTTCTCCCACTCGAGGTCGGCGACGGAGACCTCGAGCATGCCGGAGGCGATGATCCGCGCCTTGTCGCGCACCTTCCGCGCCACCAGTGCGGCAGCGGCGCCCGAGACCGGTGTCGACCGGGTGCCGTAGGTGCCGAGACCGAACGGAGTCTGATCGGTGTCGCCGTGCACGACGTCGATGTCGTCCGGCGGTATGCCGAGTTCCTCGGCGACGATCTGGGCGAACGTCGTCTCGTGCCCTTGCCCCTGGGTCTGAACCGAGATGCGCACCACGGCCTTGCCGGTCGGATGGATACGCAGCTCGCACCCGTCGGCCATGCCGAGTCCGAGGATGTCCATATCCTTGCGCGGACCCGCGCCGACCGCCTCGGTGAAGAAGGACATCCCGATGCCCATCAACTCGCCGCGGGCGCGCTTGTCCTGCTGCTCTTTTCGCAAGGCGTCGTAGCCGATCATGTCCATCGCCAGGCGCATGGTCTTCTCGTAGTCGCCGGAGTCGTAGACCCAGCCGGTCTTGCTCGTGTACGGGAACTGTTCAGGGCGAAGCAGATTCCGCAGCCGTAGCTCGGCGGGATCCACCTTCAGTTCGTAGGCGAGGCAATCCACCAACCGCTCGACGAAGTACACGGCCTCGGTGATCCGGAACGAGCACGCGTAGGCTACGCCGCCGGGGGCCTTGTTCGTGTAGACCGCGGTCATCTTGCAGTAGGCGGCCTCGATGTCGTAGCTACCGGTGAAGACTCCGAAGAAGCCTGCCGGATACTTCAACGGCGCGGCCTGGCCATTGAAGGCGCCGTGATCGGCGAGCACGGTCGACCGGATGGCCAGGATCTTGCCGTCGGCGTCGGCGGCGATCTCACCGACCATGATGTAGTCGCGGGCGAACCCGGTGCTGGTGAGATTCTCGCTGCGATCCTCCATCCACTTCACCGGTTTGCCCAGCAACAACGACCCGACGATGGCACAGACGTATCCCGGATAGATGGGCACCTTGTTGCCGAACCCGCCGCCGATATCGGGTGAGACCACCCGGATCTTGTGCTCGGGCAGTCCTGCCACCAACGCGTAGAGCGTGCGGTGGGCATGCGGCGCCTGGCTCGTCGACCACAGCGTGAGCTTCCCCGTCACGGGATCGAGATCCGCGACGGCGCCGCAGGTCTCCATCGGGGCGGGATGCACTCGCGGATAGACCATCTCCTGCTTGACGACGACGTCGGCGCGCGCGAACACCGCCTCGGTCGCGGCGGCGTCGCCGGTCTCCCATTCGAAGCACTGGTTGTCCCGCTTGCCCTCGAGATCATCGCGGATCACCGGCATGTCGGGCGCCAGCGCGGTGCGGGCGTCGATCACCGGATCGAGCATCTCGTACTCGACGTTGATCAGCTCCAACGCATCACGCGCGGAGTAGCGATCCTCGGCGACGACGAAGGCCACCTCCTGCCCCTGGAACCGGACCTTGTCCGTCGCCAGCACCGCCTGCACATCGTTGGACAGCGTCGGCATCCAGGCCAGTCCCTTCGCCGCGAGATCCGCGCCGGTGACGACCGCCTTGACCTTCGGATGCGCCTGTGCCGCGGAGACATCGATGCTCACGATCCGCGCGTGCGCGAACGGCGAACGCAGGATCGCCATATGCAGCATGCCGGGCAGTTGCACGTCGTCGACGTAGTTGCCGCGTCCGCGAATGAACCGCGGATCCTCTTTCCGGAGCATCCTGCCGTGACCGCAGGGCTTGTGGTCGTTGTCGACCCGGTCTTCGGGCCGGGACTCGACGGCGGTCATGATGTGCTCCCCACCGGCGTCGGGCTGGCAGCGGGTTCGGGCTCCGCCGCTTCGCCGCGTTGCTTCGCCGCGGCCCACTGGATCGACCGCACAATGGTGGTATATCCGGTGCAGCGGCAGATCTGGCCCGAGATCGCCTCCCGGATGGTCTGCTCGTCGGGATTCGGGTTGCGGTCGAGCAGCGCGCGGGCGGTGATCATCATTCCGGGCGTGCAGAATCCGCACTGCAACCCGTGGCACTGCATGAAGCCCTCCTGCACGGGATCGAGCTTGCCGTCCACTTCGAGTCCCTCGACGGTGCGCACCGAATGGCCGCCGGCCATCACGGCCAGCATCGTGCACGACTTCACCGGTTCGCCGTCGACCTCCACCACGCAGGTGCCGCAGTTGCTGGTGTCGCAGCCCCAGTGGGTTCCGGTGAGCCGCAATTGATCTCGCAGGAAGTGCACGAGCAGGGTACGCGGCTCGACTTCCGCGGTGACCGGCTCGCCGTTGACGGTCATGGTGACCTGCATGGCTAATTCCCTTTCAGGGCAGATTCGTTCAGTACGCGCTCGACCGACGTGCGCAGCGCGCGAATCGTCAGTTCGGACGCGAGATGGAGCTTGTAGTCCGCGCTACCGCGCGCATCGGAGACAGGTGAGCACGCTGCGCTCACCTGGCGGCCCGCCTCCGCGAAGACCTCTTCGGTGTGCGGCTGACCGACGAGCGCGTCCGCCGCGGCGGTGACCGCCGACGGATCGGGGTTGACCGCCGTCAGACCGATTCGCGCGGCCGCTATCGTCCCGCCGTGCACTGTCACGGTCGCGCCTGCCGCCGCGATCGCCCAGTCGCCGACCCGCCGCTCCACCTTCGCGTAGGCGCTCGAGGTCCGATGCCGCAAGGGAATTCGGAGCTCGATCAGAAGTTCGTTGCGCGACATGGCGGTTTCGTACGGACCGACCAGGAAGTCGTCCATCGCGATCTCCCGTTCGCCGGACGGTCCGCGCACCAGACAGGTGGCGCCGAGGACCGTGCACACCGTGGTGAGATCTTCGGCGGGATCGGCCTGGCACAGCGAGCCGCCGATCGTGCCGCGGTTGCGCACGACCGGATCGGCGATCACGCGCTCGGCGTCACGGAAGATCGGGCACACCGCGGCGAGGCGGTCCGATTCGAGCAGGTTCCGATGCCGGACCATCGCACCGATGCGCACTAGGGTCGGATCGGTGACGATGTAGCCCAGTTCGGCGGCCAGGTCGTTGATGTCGATGAGATATTCCGGATTGGCCAGCCGCAGCTTCATCATCGGCAGGAGGCTGTGCCCGCCCGCGATGATGCGCGCCTCCTCCCCCAGCCGGTCCAGCAGTCCGATGGCGTGATCCACGCCCGTCGCGCGCTCGTATTCGAATGGCCCAGGGACTTGCATGTGATCTACCTCACATCATTGGGGAGAAACCAAGCCTCTGCCCCGCTGACGCCGCCGTCAAGACCGGATTAAGGAATCACTTAATTCGCTGTTCGCCCCCGTCGTGGTGGATCCTGCCGCCGGTTCGGGTCAGCGAGCGGCCGTGTCCGCCCCAGCGCCGCGCGATGATCTCGGCCGCGATGGACACCGCCGTCTCCTCGGGCGTCCGGCCGCCCAGATCGAGCCCGATCGGGCTGGCGAGCCGGGCGAGCTGCTCGTCGGTGAGGCCTGCCTGGCGCAGCCGAGACAGGCGCTCGTCGTGCGTGCGGCGCGACCCCATGGCGCCGACATAGCCGATCTCCGGCGCGCGCAGCGCCACCTCGAGCAGCGGAACGTCGAACTTGGGATCGTGGGTCAGCACGCAGACGACGGTCTGCGCATCGACCGCGCCCTCCGCGATCTGCGCGGCCAGATAGCGATGCGGCCAGTCGACGACGACCTCGTCGGCGGTCGGGAACCGGGCGGAGGTGGCGAAGACCGGCCGCGCGTCGCACACCGTGACCCGATACCCGAGGAACGATCCCTGCTGGGCGACGGCGGCGGCGAAATCGATGGCC
Source organism: Nocardia sp. bgisy134 (assembly GCF_965341865.1). GTDB lineage: Bacteria > Actinomycetota > Actinomycetes > Mycobacteriales > Mycobacteriaceae > Nocardia. The sequence continues at coordinate 24,820 of NZ_CBDQZP010000025.1, read as the reverse complement.
CCGAACACCAGCATCCGCGGCTGCCTGGCATGACTGGCGACGAAAACCGCCATGCCCTCACCGCGGCGCTGCCCGTCCGGGCCGTAGGACAGCACCTCGCTGCGGCCCGTCGCGAGCAGGCCGCGTCCGTCGTCGATCACCGCGTCGTCGGCGCGCGCCGACCCCAGCGTGCCGTGCGCGGCGCTCGGCCGGATCAGCAGCCGTCGCCCCACCCTGGCGGTGTCGGGGTGCTCGATGACGGTCGCGATCGCGACCGGACGATCCGCGGCGATATCCGCGGCGACCTCGCCGAGTTCCGGAAACGTCTCCCGCGAGATCGATTCGACGAAGATGTCGATGATGCCGCCGCAGGTGAGGCCGATGGCGAAGGCGTCGTCGTCGGAGAAGCCGAACCGCTGCAGCACCGGGCGACCGGTCCGCATCACGTCGGTGGCGAGTTCGTAGACCGCGCCTTCGACGCAGCCACCGGAAACCGAACCGCCGACCGTCCCGTCCGGCGCGACGACCATGGACGCGCCAGGCGGTCGCGGTGCCGAACGGAAGGTCCGCACGACCGTCGCGACCCCAGCCGTACCCCCGCCCTTCCAGGTTGTCATCAGATCCGTGAGCACGTCCCGCATGATGCGTCCTCCAGGCGCGATGCGACTGTAGGCACTGCGTCCACCACCAAACTAGACTCGGATCGTGACGCCCGCCCAGCTTAGGGCCTACTCGACCGTGGTACGGCTCGGCTCCGTCCATGCGGCGGCCAGAGAGCTGGGGATGTCCGACGCCGGTGTCTCGCTGCACATCGCCCAGCTGCGCAAGGAGCTCGACGACCCGCTGTTCGTCCGCGCGGCGGCGGGGCTGGCCTTCACTCCCGGCGGATTGCGCCTGGCGAGCCGGGCTATCGAGATTCTCGGACTGCAACATCAAACCGCTGTCGAGGTCAGCGAGGCGGCGCACGGCAGGCGGCTGCTCCGCATCGCGGCGTCGAGCGCGTTCGCCGAACACGCCGCGCCCGGCCTCATCGATTTGTTCGCGGCGCGTGCGAAGGATCTGTCCGTCGAGCTGAGTGTGCATCCCACCAGCCAATTCCGCGGTCTGATCGAGACCCGTGCGGTGGACATCGCACTGGGACCGGGGCCGGACGGCGCCGACACGGCCCTCGCCGCCCGGCCGTTCCTGAAGTATCAGATCATTGCGGTCGCGCGCCCGGACACCCCGCTGGCGAGCGCCGCGCCACATCCGGCGCTGCTGCGGGAGCAACAGTGGATGCTGGGCCCCGGCGCGGGCAGTGTCGACGGGCACATCGCGACGATGCTGCGCGAGTTGGCCGTTCCCGAATCACACCAGCGGATCTTCCAGAGCGACGCTGCCGCCCTGGAAGAGGTCCGCCGGGTCGGAGGCATCACCCTGACGATCGGTTTCGCCGTCTCCTCCGACCTCGCGGCCGGTCGGTTGATCCATATCAAGGGACCCAGGCTTCAGGTATCCGACGAATGGTGCGCCACCACATTGCCGCCCGATTCCCGCCAGCCCGCGGCGTCGGAACTGCTGCGGTTCATCACCACCCCTCGATGCATTCAAGCGATGATCCGCGGCTCCGGCGTGGGCGTCACCCGGTTCCGACCGAAAGTGCATGTGACACTGTGGAGTTGAACGAACGAGCCGATCAGGCGGCGCGGAGGAATTGGCCGGTGCGCCGGTCGCCGAGGATCGGGGCAGCCTTTCCGTTGCCGAATACGTAGGCGCCTCCGATGAATACCGCGGTGACGGTGTCGTCGTTGCGGTTCACCATCCGCGCCAGGTTGCCGAAGTACGGTGCCGGATGCTCGGCGTAGGCGTCGAGGCTGCCATCCAGGTGAGCGGGGTCGATGACGACCGCGTCGGCCCGATCGCCGACGCGCAGGTGCCCGGCTTCCAGTCCGTACCAGTCGGCGAGTTCGCCGGTCACTCGGTGCACCGCGTGCTCTACCGTCATGAACGGCCGGCCCGCCAGCTCGGCCTCGTACACCCGGCGCAGCAACCGCAGGCCGAAGTTGTAGAAAGCCATGTTGCGCAGGTGCGCGCCGGCATCCGAGAATCCCAGTTGCACACCAGGATCGGCGGCGAACCGGTCCAGCACGTGGGGACGGTGGTTGGAGATCGTGGTGCGCCAGCGCACCTTGCCACCGTGCTCGACGACCAAGTCCAGGAACGCATCCACCGGATGCACGCCGCCGCGCTCCCTCCCGACCTGCCCGAAGGTCTTGCCGATCACCGCCCGATCGGGGCATTCGACGATCTCGGCGTCGAAGAAGTCGCGATGCCACACCCTCGGCCCATACTTCTTGTCGTAGTCCTTCCGGAACTGCCGTCGGTAACTTTCGCTGCGCATCAGCTGCCCGCGTTCGTCCAGCTGATTCGACAGGTGCAATGCGGCAGCGCCGGACCCGAATTCCTCGAACACGGGCAAGTCGATGCCGTCGGAGTACACCTCGAACGGGACCGGCAGGTGTTGCCAGCGAAAGTCGCCGCCCAGCGCGTTGAGCAACCGCGCGACCACTGGGAAGAGGGTGGCGATCGCGGGAATCGCCTTGATGTCGGCCGCCGAGAGCAGACTCGTCTTCAGCGGCTTGCGCCAGATGCCCAGCGTGGCGGCCGCCATGGAGACCAGGCTCTGCGGTCGGGCCACGTCGGGGCCGCCCTGGAGGGCACGATGGCGTTCGCGCAGGATCGCGTTGAGCCGCTTCCGTTCCTGGCTGGTAGCGAAGGTCGACGGTAGCGTTCGGGACCTGCACAGCTCTCCGTCGAGCTTGTCGAACAGCAACTGCTGGGAGGACATTCCGACGAATCCCGCGTCGAGCGCCTCGACCAGCCTGCGTTCGATCGCCGCCAGTTCGCCGGCCTCGGGCCGCACGTCGTGGCGGGTGGCGCGGTCGAGCCCGAGTTCGGCAGCCCGGATGTCCGAATGTCCCAGGAAGCTGGCAATATTCGCGCCCAGCGGCAACCGCTCCAGCGCCTCGACGTATTCCTGGGCGCTGCGCCAGGTCTTGTGATCGGCCACGGCCTCGATGACGTACGGGCGCGGAATAGCCTCTACCCGGCCGAACAGATCGCCTGCCGTCTCCGGGTCGACATGCACCGCCGACAGTGAGCAGGAGCCGAGCAGAACGGTGGTGACACCGTGTCGCACCGACTCCGACAGCGCCGGGTCCAGGAGCACCTCCACGTCGTAGTGGGTGTGGATGTCGACCATGCCGGGGATCACCCACTTGTCGTTGGCGTCCACGACGGTGCCACACCCGGTTTCGTCGAGCGGCTCGGCCGAGACGATCGCCACCCGCCCGTCGCGGATGCCGATGTGACGAATCGCCGAGGGTGCGCCGGTTCCGTCGAACCAGCGGCCACCTTTGATGATGCCGTCGTACATGGGATTTCTCCTTACTCCCCTCGGTCACAGCCTGCGGTCACCGCGCTGGCCACGCCGCGAATCGGAATCTCGCCCCGGGCGAGGCGGCCGGTTGTCTTGCGCGGCAGCGGTTTCACTGTGATTGCCCGGCATGCGGGGGTCACTCTCCTGTAGGGCTGACGGTCGACGAGGACCGGGCCGGGCGTGATGTGGCACACGCTAGCACTGGCTTGACACCGTGTCTAGTGAGTGACTGCTTGTCTAGCGTGTGACGGCGTCCCTGGAGAACGAGTCCGCCGCCGCTCACTGCCCGCCCGGGCAGAAGCGGTTGACCCGTGCACGCATCGCGAAGGCGGCGCGCCAACTGTTCGTCCTGGCGTTCGGTGTCGGGCGGGGAATGATTCGAAGGAGAACTCGTGCGACAGAGCCGGACATCGGGTGGGCTCTGTCGCGACGACCGATCGGGCTTGCGCGGCTGGATGCCGTCCAGCTGTGCGTCAGGCGTACGGCGCGTAGCCTTCCGTGCGGATGAGGACGTAGCCCGCACTGTAGGCAGAGTCGATGGTGGTCTGATCGACGGCGAGGACGTTGTCCTGGCGCGCTTCGCTCCAGAACAGGTAGAGCGGGCGGGTGCCGGGCGCCTGGGCGGTGTGGACGTATCCCTGGACGCCGATGTAGGTGTAGCCGGCGCTGTAGGCGGAGTCGATTCCCACCGGTGTCGCTGTGCTGAAGTTGTCCTGGCGGGCGTTGTTCCAGAACAGATGCAGCGGCACGGTGCCCGGCTGCTGGGTCTCGTAGACGAACGCCTCCTTGCGGATGGGCAGATAGGCGGCCGCTACGGCGCTGTTCTCGTCGTTGAGGTTGCCGGTGGTGAAGTTGTCGCCGCGGTCCGGATTCCACCAGGTGTAGAGCGGGTACAGGACCGGTATGTCCGCGTGCGCGGCGGGTGTGGCAGCGATGATCGCGCCTGCGAATCCGGCAGCGGCGAGCAGCGCAGCTACCCACCCCTTGCCCCGCTGGCGACGGAAACGTGCGTTTTCGGACATGAGACACCCTCCGTGGTAGTGGCCGACCCGCCTCTGCTTCGAAAGTGTTTGTCGGCCAACTGCTTACATGCAGATCAACGGTAGATTTCACGCCGCATCGGCTGCCATACGCAGAACCTCGTATGGCGGTCCGGTCTTTCGGCTGATATGCGGAATCCGTTGGGGCACAATGCTGGAGTGCAGGGTTTGCCAGGGGGCGACGCCAAGAGGATCCACGATCTCGCGCTCGAGATCATCACCGAGAAGCAGCCGGTGCGGGTGTGGCCGCTGCTGATGGCGAGGTTGACCGCCGACCTACCGTGTGACCTGGCCGTCCTGATCGACCTCGACTGGAACGCGGGCACCGGCCACGCGCTGACCGGGTCCCCCGACTGGTTGCACGAGGCCCCGCTGGACGCACTCATCCACGCGCACATGCGATCCCATCCCCTGCTGCGGCACTACGCGCACTCCCGGGACAAGACACCGCTGACCATGGACGAGGTCGCCGACGACCGCTGGTGGAAAGGCGAAGCCTACCGAGCGGGCAAGGAAGCCATCGGCATCGACCGCCAGCTCGCCCTGCCGCTGTCCGCTGGGCCGGGACGAATTCGCGGTGTCATCATGAGCCGCAGCGGTCTCGGTTTCAACGATCGCGACCTCGAATACGCCGCGCTCGCCAGATCCCTGCTCGATACCGTCGAAGCCCACGAGACAGCGATATTCGCCTACCGGGGAGCAAGCGACCCCGCCGAATACAAGATCACTCCGCGCGAGCTGGCGGTACTGACCCTGCTGTGCGAAGGCCTGACCGCTCGCGCCATCGCCACCAGACTCGTGATCACGCCGGCGACCGTGACCAAGCACACCGAGAACCTCTACCGCAAGCTCGGCGTGCACGACCGCGTCTCGGCACTGCGGAAAGCACACAGTCTCGGTCTCGTCCCCACACCACCCCGACCGAATCCGAACGCCGAGCCGCCCTCCCCGTATGAGTAACGCGCAGAACGCGCTTGGCGATTTGCGCCACAGTACCCGAAGCCGACCTTGCCGAGAGCAGCTCGCCGTCGGCGAAACCTCGCAGAGGAGGTCACGTGCCCTACGAATCCGCACCATTCTTCCGGCGCTTCGTCGCCAGGCTGCTCGACCTTGCATTCTGCCTGCTACTCACGTTCGTCATTGCGATACCGGTCGGGATTCTGCTGATCCCGATTACCTTGGTGACGACCGAAGCCAACGAAGGGGTGATCTATGGGGCAGCGGCGTGGTTGTGCTACTTCATCGCCTATGTCGGATTGGAGGTCTTCCTGCTGATCCGCCGCGAAGGGCAGACTCTGGGCAAGGGGCTTCTCGGGCTGCGGGTGGTACCTGCTGGGGAGTGGGCTCGGCCTAGGCTGGAGTTGCTGCCAGCGGCGTCTCGCATGCTGATCATCTTCCTGCCGTTCGTTTTCATGTCCTTGTCCGGGTCGAATCCCGAATCGGACATCCTCGAGGTGATCTCCGTGCTCGGCCTGCTCACGCTGATCGCGAGCTTCTTCCTCGCGGCGGTTCCTGTCGGAAAGCGCCGTGCTGTGCATGATCTGGCTGCCCGCAGTCGCGTGGTGCGCGCCGCCAAGCGGAAGATCGACTGGAAGAACGACATCCCCATGGTGCTGCCGGGTCGTGTGGACCTGCGAAAACGCCCATAGGCCACGGCGTTGTGGGGGTTCGGGTCGCGGGCTGAGGCACGCCCTACGGTGTTCGGCGGTGGGGCACCAGTCCGGAACGGACAGCGGAAACCAGCGCAGCCGCGCCGCTCCAGGCAGGATCGATGACGATCTCGTATTCGGTGCTGTCGAACGCGTCCAGCTGTACCACGGCGGTGTCGTTCTCATCGGTCGCGACGATCCGGCCATCGATCATCTGATCTACGCCGTCGGCGAATTGTTGGATTCCGTTCCAGTCGAATGCCACTGCCCCGGCGGCCACCATCTCCTGGAACTGGGCCCGGGTGATGTCAGTGGGGAATCCGAACACCCCGTCGAAGTCCTCGACCGTCCACCGCCAGTTGTTCGGCGGGAACAACTGGAGTACATCGCGCAGGGACACCAGCGTTCGCTGGGAGGTCCACATGGGAATCGTTTCGGTGATCATTCGGTGTGTCCTCAACGGTACGACCGGACCGTGGCACGGTCCGATGCCGGTAAGGCTAGGACCCTACGGGCAAGTCGTCACTCGATTTACCGACGCAACCGTTCTCTACGCACAGCAACAGATGAACATCGCCGGTGACCTTGTGCCGCGCCGGTCCGGCAGGGTGAAGGGAACAGGTGGTAATGCTCATGTGGAAGAACCCTTCGGTCGAAACATCAGCTCGTTCACGACAGGTCAGGACACGATCGAGTACAGCACACCAAGGAGGCATTGATGACGCAGGAGGGCAAGCTCGATTTCGGCGACGTGCGGTGGGGGTCGGTGGAGTGGACGAACCTCGCCACACTCTATCTGCGAGCCTGCGAAAGTCGTTCGTCGCGAACAATTCTCGGTGACGACGCGGCGGCGGAGGCGGTGGACCGAATCGACTACGACTGGGCCAAGATGCGCCGGTACATGCAGCCGTGGGCGAACCAGTGGCTGGTCGCCCTGCGAGCGGCCACGCTGGACGACTGGAGCGCGGACTTCCTCGGCCGCCATCCGAACGCCGTGGTGCTGCATCTCGGGTGCGGAATGGACACCAGGGCGTTCCGGCTGCATCCGCCGCAGGACGTGCAGTGGTTCGACGTGGACCAGCCGAAGGTCATCGAGCTGCGGCGCAAGCTGTACGACGATCGCGACGGCTACCGGATGATCGGCTCTTCGGTGACGGACCCCGGCTGGCTCGACGAGACTCCGCCCGACCGGCCCGCGTTGATCGTCGCCGAAGGCTTGCTCATGTACCTGCACGAGGACGAGGTGCGCGCGCTGATCAAGCGCCTGACGGATCGATTCTCGAACGGAGAGCTCCTTTTCGACACACTGTCGTCGGCAGGCCCACGCCTGTCGAAGGTGTTCAGCAAAGGCATCGTCACCTGGGGCATCCGTGACGTCCGCGAATTGGAGCGCTGGAGCCCGCGACTTCGCTTCCTCGAACAGACCGCCGCGCTGGCGAACTACACAAGGATCCCCTCCGCGCCGCTGCGGCTGCTGTACCGGCTGATGTCCGCGACATCGGCCAGAAATTACGACGTGCTGAACCGTTTCGCGTTCTGAGTGACGCCGTCGGGCGGCTCGGCATCGGCGCACCGAGCAAAGCGCCGTCTACTACGCCCCGCGCGTATTTCGCGCCTATCTGCTCAGCGAATCAGGCAACGCGAAGGGTGCAAGTCCGGCCGATCGAATACCGTGAGGAACGTGCTCGACCGGCGCCGGCTGATCGGCGCCGAGGGCAACCACGGACCATGCACACCCCGACCTGTGGATACGAGGACGAATGACCACCCGAACTTCCACCGCCGCCGCTGTTCTCGCGCTCACCGTGCTCGCCGGCGCGAGCGCCACCGCCTGCTCACGCACCGAACGCTGGTGCGAGCTGGACCGAGGTGACGTGGTCGTCGAGAACTCGTACTGCGAACAGGGTGTGCCGGGCTACGAGTGGGAACCGGACCACGACAAGCCGAAGTACAAGAAGAAGCCGAAGAAGTCCAAGCACTGACCGCGCGACTTCCCGCCGATCGCACGCACACGGTCGGAGCCGACCCCACGTCGACTCACCTCGCGGCCGCCCGTATCGAAAAACCTACGGGCAGGCGCGCTCGGCGAACCGCGGCGTCACTACGCCAGCTTCTGACCCGCCGGATCGTGGACACCGTTCCCGTTGGCGGAAATCTCTGCGGGCGCGGTGACGACTGTCGAAGCATCCTGTGCCGCAACGCGATCAGTCGTCTCGTAGTTCTCCACATCGAACTTCCGCAGCAACTGCCGCAACCGGAAGCTGAAATCCGGCCACAGCACAGGGTTGTTTCCGTGCCGGTCCAGGAACCAGCTGGTGCAACCGCCGGTGAGCCACACGCCGCGGGCCATCTTCCGCTGCACAGCGCGGTTGTACTCGTCCTGCACGTCCTGCCGAACCTCGAACGTCCGCAGGCCCTGCTTGTCCATCGTCGCGAGAGCGTCGATGACATAGGCGATCTGGGATTCGATGACATAGATCAGCGAGGTGTAGTTCAGCCCGGAGTTGGCGCCGAGCATGGTGAAGGCGTTCGGGAAGCCTGCGACGGTCGTGCCTTTGTATGCCTGCAGTCCGTCGGTTTCGAACTCCTCGAACAGGGTGCGCCCGTCCCGGCCGGTGAACATGCTGTATGTCGGCGAATCGGCGACGTGGAAGCCGGTGCACAGCACGATCGCGTCGACCTCGCGTTCGGTGCCGTCGTTCGACACGATCGAGCGCCCGCGGATCTCTTCGATGCCGTCGGTGACGAGGTCGACATTGTCGCGCGTCAGCGCCGGATAGAACTTGTTCGAGACCAGCAGGCGCTTGCATCCCGCGCGGAAGGTGGGGGTGAGCCGCTTGCGCAGCGCGGGATCACGGACCTCCCACCACAACTTCACGCGCGCGATCACCTCGAGCAGCCGCGCCGTCGCCGGGTACTTGGCTTGGGTGATGACGAACAGTTCGCGGTTCGCGTAGATCAGCCCACGGATCAACCGCTGTAGCCCAGGAACGTGTTTGAAGGCGAATCGCTCCGGCGCCAGGTACGTGCGGGTGAGATGCGGGAATACCCATGCGGCGCTGCGCTGGTACACGTCGAGGTGCGCGACCTCTGGCGCGATGGACGGCACGACCTGCACGGCCGAGGCGCCCGTGCCGATGACGGCGACCCGCTTACCCGCCAGATCGGCGTCGTGATCCCACTGCGCCGAATGGAAGATCTCTCCCTCGAAGGTGTGAATTCCCTTGATGTCCGGGAGTTTCGGCTCCGCGAGCACCCCGGCCGCGGAGACGACGATGTCGGCCGTGAACGCGCCGCGCGTGGTGTCGATCTCCCATCGGCTGTCCGCGTCGTTCCACCGGGCGGCCGTCATCGCACAGTCGAAGATGTGCTTGTCGCGCACCCCGTACCGGTCGGCGATGCCCTGGATGTACCGCTGGATCTCCGGCTGCGGCGAGAACGACCGCGACCACTCCGGATTCAGCGCGAACGAGTACGAGTACAGCTGGGACGGAACATCGCAGCCCGCACCGGGATACGTGTTGACCCGCCAGGTGCCGCCCACGTCTTCGCCACGCTCGAGGACCAGGAAATCGGTGTATCCCTCCTGGCTCAGCCGCACGGCCGTGCCGAGCCCGGACAGCCCGCTGCCGATGATGACGACACGTGCGTGCCGCCGAGAAGTGTCCTGGGTGTGCCCATTGGTGATGCTCTGACTCATACCGGACCTCATCGGGCTTCGTAGATGCGCTTGTGGCCGGAGATCGCGGCCAGCCGGAACGGGCGACCCGTCTCCTCCGGAATGGCGTGATACATCCCGTCCGACGGCGACTCGGTTTCGTGCAGCACCCGGTAGCGGTCGTAGTCGAGCGCGATGCGCGTGTCGATGGCGTCCCGGTTGGCGTCGGTGCGCAGGTGGTCGCGGTAGCCGGGCTGCACTGTGCCGCTGAAGAATTCGGCGACGCTGCCCGATCCGTAGCTGATGAAGGCGAGCGGCTGCCCGGTCAGGTCGTCGGCGTGGTCGAGCAGCGAGGCCAGACCGAGGTAGAGCGACGCGGTGTAGCTGTTGCCGACCGTGCGGTTGTAGATGGTCGTGGCGTTGATCGCGGCGTCGATCTCGGCGGGTTCGGCGGTGTGCCCCTGGCTTTCCAGGAGGTGGCGATGCGCCTTGAAGGCCATCTTGGTGAACGGCTGGTGATAGCAGAACGCGGCGAACTCGGTCAGATCGCGTCCCCCATTGCGCCGGTAGTCGGTCCAGGCTTCCTGGGTGGCCTTCTGGTAGGCGTTGACGGAGGTCTTGCCGTCGACCATGGCGGCGGTGCGATAGTTCGGCCGCCAGAAATCCATGATGTCGGCGCTGTAGATCCCGGACTGCGGTTCCAGTTGCAGGATCGCCGGATTCGCGCTGACGAGCATCGCGACCGCGGCGGCGCCCTGGGTCGGTTCACCGGGGGTGTCGAGCTCGTATTTGGCGACGTCGGCGGCGATGACGAGCACTCGCTGCGACGGATCGCGGGCGATCAGCCCGGCGGCGAATTGCAGCCCGGCCGTGCCGCCGTAGCAGGCCTGCTTGAGCTCGACGACGCGGGCGGTGTTCGGCAGGCCGATCAGCGGGTGGAGGTAGAGGCCTGCCGCCTTGGATTGGTCGACACCGCTTTCGGTGGCCAGCAGCACGGTGCGGATGTTGTCGATGCCGTGGCGGTCGAGGATGGGCTTGGCAGCGGCCGCGGCGATGGTGACGATGTCCTCGTCGGCGGCGGCGACGCTCATCTTCTCCTGGCCGATGCCGAGGTAGAACTTGTCGGGATCGACGCCGAGGCGCTCGGCGAGCACCCCGTGGTCGAGTGCGTAGTGAGTGGTCGCGAAGGAAAGGTCGTGGATTCCTACCGGCGTCATGGTCATGGCTGTACTCCGTTGCTTACGGTGGACCGTTCGAATTGGGTATGGGCGCGCATCAATTCGCCGCTGTTGGTCTGTGCCGCCATCAGCGACAGTTCGCCGCACAGCACCGTGGCCGCGGCGATGACGGCGAGCCGCCGAGCGTTGTCGCCGGGATCGCGATCCGCGCGGCAACCCAGGCGGGTCAGGTTCTCGTCGACGAAGCTCTGGTGCTTGCCGTTGCCCACCGTCCCGAGAATGAGATTGGGCAGTGTGCACGAGAAGTACAGGTCGCCCTCGCGGTCCTCGGCGTGGGTGATGCCCTGGGACCCTTCCACGATGTTCGCGGCGTCCTGGCCGGTGGCCAGGTAGAAGGCCAGCAGCATATTGGCGTAATGCGCGTTGGCGGAACGGATTCCGCCCGCAAGCAGGGTTCCGATGAGATTCTTGCGGATGTTCAGCTCCACCACCTGGCGAGCGGTGGTGTGCAGTCGCTTCTCGACCACTTCACGGGGGATGAGCAGTTCGGTGACGACGTTCTTGCCGCGGCCGAGGATCCCGTTGACCGCGGTCGCCTTCTTGTCCGTGCAGTAGTTTCCGGAGATCGAGACATACCGCATGCCGGGCTGCGTGACCAGGATGTGGTTCATCAGGTGGTCGCAGGCGAGAGTGACCATGTTGTGGCCGGAGGCGTCGCCGGTGGTGAATTCGAAGCGCAGGAACAGCAGGTTGCCGGTGATCTGGTGGTGCAGGTCGATGAGGTGGGCGAACCGGCTGCTGCCCGCGGCCACCTCCTGTAGTTCGGGGAAGCGGGCTTCGATCTGCGTGACGGTGGTGTGGGCGGTGTAGGCGTCGTCGGCCTCGAGCAGGATCGAGCGCGTCATGCGGTCGTCGACGAGGGTCGCCACCACGCCCTTCTCGGTCAGCGTGGAAATCCGCGCGCCGCGACCGACCGACGGCCACAGCGGCGATTCGTAGGTGGCCAGCGGGACGTCGACACTGTCGTCGACGGTGTTGCCCGTAATGCGCAGGGGGCCGACCCACCGCAGCGGCACCGCCGCGAATTCCGAGTCGTTCATGGGTGACTCCTTCTGTCCGATTCGTTCCACCAGAGGTTCCGGTGGGCATAGGAGGCCGGGTCGATACCGCGCAGCCGGCAGAACGCGGCCACGTCGCCGGTGATCAGCAGATCGCTACCGACCAGGTCCGCAGGCGTGGATGCGCCGAGCACGGTGAGGATCTGCCGCAGCTGATCGAGCCAGGTGCGAATCATCGCCACCAAGGCGTCGGTGCCGTGGCTGACGAGCGTCTCGAGGAAGCGGCCCGCCACCCCGGTCGCGTTGGCGCCCAACGCCAATGCGCGGGCGATGTCGAGCGGTGAGCGGATGCCGCCCGAGGCGAAGAGATCGATGCCGGTGATGCCCGCGCAATCCACCAGGCAGTTGGGCGTGGACTGACCCCAATTCTCCAGGAAGGAGAAGTCCGCCGTGGGCCGCCGATCGTTCTCGATGCGCGCGAAATTGGTGCCGCCGCGGCCGCCGACATCGGCCACGGCCACGCCCGCCTCACGCAGCCAGGCGACGGTGGGCCTGCTGAGACCGAACCCGACTTCTTTGACGATCACCGGCACGGGAGTATTGGCGGTGATCCGCTCGATCTGGCGCCCCCATGACCGGAAAGACCGGTCCCCTTCGGGCATCACGATCTCCTGGACCGCGTTGAGGTGGATCTGGAGCGCGTCGGCTTCCAGCAGATCGATCGCTCGCCGCACCTCGTCCAGCGTCGCGGTGGCGTTGACGTTCGCCATGACGAAGCCGTGCGGATTCTCCTGACGCAGCACACGGAAGGTGTCGGCGACCGAGGGATCGCGGAAGTAGGCGCTCATCGACCCGGACGCGATGGGAATTCCGGTCTCCCGGGCGGCGATGGCCAGCTGCCGGTTGATCTCTCCGGTGTGCTGACTGCCTCCGGTCATGCCGTTGACGAACAGCGGTGTGTCCCACCGCTTGCCGATGACGTCGACGGCCAATGACACGTCGCCGCCGTCGATGCCCGCGAGGGCGTGGTGCACGAAGGTCACCGAGTCGAAGTCGTTGCGGCCCGCGTCGCGCTGCTGACTCACGGCGTGGCGAACGTGATCGTCCTTGCGGCTCGCGGTCATCGGCGATCCCCTTCGAATGGATGTGTCCGCAGCGACAGCGGCCGGATGCCCGCGGCGACCCAGCGGCCGGTGAGTTCGGTGATCGCCGCGCGGCGGGTGCGGTCGATGAGCGCGATGCCGCAGTCGCCGCCGCCCGCGCCGGAGGGTTTGGCCGCAGCGCCGACCGCCTCGCCCGCCTCGCACAGCGCACGCAACGACGGCGTCATGATGCCCAACTGGGCTGTTGCGTCGAGGTCGAGGAGAAGCTGTCGGGCACAGTCGATTTCGGTTCGAATGCCGAGCGAGTCGTCGGCCTCCAGCGCGGCGGTGAGCCGTTGGACGCAATGGTCGCTGCGCGACACGAAATCGGCGTGCGCGCCGAGCTTCCGGCGGCTGTCGCCGAGCCCGGCGACCATTGTCGGTGTCGACGCGGGCTTGGCGGTCCAGCCGACCTGCATCGCGAGTCCCGTCGGCGTGGGCAGCGGGCGCACCGACAGCCCGGGCCATGGCGCACGGAGTGCGGCGTCCACCCCGCTCTCCCTCGCCAGCTCGGAGACCCGTTGCCGGTCGGGGGAACAGTAGGCGATCCAGCCGCCCCAGGTGCTCGCCGCGACGTCGCCACCGGAGGCGCGCGGGTTGATCGAAACGGTGGCAAGCATCGCCAGTCGGTAGCGGTCCATCGGGCTCAGATCGAGCCGGTGAAACCGCCCCAGCGCCGCGACGGTGGCCACCGTGACGGCCGCGCTGGAACCGAGGCCGAGCTTTCTGCCATCCTCGTCGGCGAGGTCGGTGCCGATGCTCAGCCGGTAGGAACGCGCCCCGATACCGCGCTCGACGAGCAGTTGTTCGATGATCGCGGCCGCCGCGAAAACGTAGGTGAAGTTCGGCGGCACAATGCCATCGGCGGTCGACGGGACCAGTCGGCCGCCGACGCGCCCGCAGGACAGCGTCACGCCACCGTCGAGATCCGAATGCAGCGTCGTGCCCTCGGCGCCGGCCGCCACCACCGCGGCGGTGGCGTAGCGGTCGACCGCGGTGAGCACCGCGTGGCGCCCCGGCTCGACGACGGCGTACTCGCCTGCGATGAACAGTTTGCCCGGGGCCCGACAGATGATCATCGTTCGCCATCCGGGACGAGGGCCGCGCCGGGACCGAGATGCGCCACCGGAAGGTCGATGACGTCGCCTGCTTCCCGCAGGGCGGCGATCACCCGCTGCTCGTCGGCGCGGGCGCACAGCACGGTGACGTTCGGTCCGGCGTCGATGGTCGCGTACGCGGCGATGCCGTCCGCGCGCAGCGCCAGCACACGATCCAGGATCGCGACCGACTGCGGCGAAAGGTATCGGACCGACGGCCTGGCCAGCAGCATGCTGGCGTGCATCCCCAGGGCGTTGCGCTCGGCGATCTCCCCGACCGCGGGCAGATCGCGGCGCTCGATCGCCTTGCGCATCTCCTCGAGGTCGACCCTGGACGCCTCGGCCCACGGCAGGTAGAAGGGCGAGGTGTCGCAGGTCCGCCGCATCGCCTCCCGGCTCGACACGGCCTTCGACGCGTTGTCGACCACGGCGACCACCAGAGCCGGATCGAGCGCGTCGCCGTCGATCGGTTCGGCGTAGGAAGTCGCATCCCCCGCGTCGCCGTCGCCCTCCCCCGCATGCCACACCACGAAGCCCCCGAAGAGGGACCGGCAGGCCGATCCCGACCCCCGTCGAGCCAGCCGCGACAGCGCACGGGGATCCGCGTCGAGCCCGTAGGCGGCGGCCGCCGCGACGGCCAGCGCCGCGAAGCCGCTCGCGGAGGAGGCCAGACCCGCGCCCGTCGGCCCGGCGTTGGTGGAGACGACCGCGGCGTGTTCTTCGCGGCCTGCCCGCGCGCGCACCAGATCCATGAAGCGCGCCACCCTGGTGTACGCCTCGCCGACCGCCTGGCGGCCGTTGAGCACGACCGTGTCGGCAGGTTCCGCACTCAACTGCACCGTTGTCGTGGTCGGGTAGATGTCGAGTGTCATCGACAGGCTTCCCGTGACGGGAAGGAAATACGACTCGTCCCGCTTGCCCCAGTACTTCACCAAGGCGATGTTCGGATGCGCGACAGCGGTCGCCGCGTCGTCGCCGCGTCGATCCGCGAGCGGATCGGCCAGCTCTGCTCCAGGTGTGAATGTCATTGGCGTGTCTCGAACTCCGGTATCGAGGGGAATCGGGAATCGGTCATTGCTGTGCGTCTCGGACCGGGACGATCCAGGTCTTCGCCGCGCCGGCCCGGCGCAGCGCCGCACGCACTGTCGCGGCGGCGTCGCCGGTGTCGGTGAGGGCGAGGACGCATCCGCCGAGGCCGCCGCCGGTGAGTTTCGCGCCGTACGCGCCCGCATCGTGTGCCGCGGAGACGAGGGTGTCGATCTCGGGTGTGCTGACGCCGAGTTCGGCCAGCAGATCCTGGAATTCGAGCAGCGCCTTGCCCAGCGACGCGGCGTCACCGGCCGCGAGATCCGCCGTGGCCGACTCGACCAGGTCCGTCGCGCGTTCCAGCAGCCGCCGGGCCGCCGGTGGATCGGCCTCCAGCTTGCCGCGGACGGCCGCGACCGCATGCTGCGTGGCGCCCCGCACCCCGGTGTCGGCGATCACCAGGGTGGCGTCCAGTCCGACGGCCAGCCCGCGCGCCGCACCCGCCCGGAACCAGATCGGTCCGGTCGCCACCGCGGTGCTGGCGTCCACGCCGCTGGCCCGGCCGTGTGCGAACTGCTCGCCGCACTGCACCAACTCGTAGAGCGCTTCGGAGTCGATGGTCCGGTCGTAGAGGTCGGCGACCGCCCGCACCGCGGCCGCCGCGCACGCGGCACTGGATCCAAGGCCGCGTGCGGGCGGGATCTCGCAGTCGAGCGCGACCTCGACCGCCGCACCGGCCAGACCCCACCGCCGCAACGCCTCCTCGACCGCGACGTGCGCACCGGACGACGCGCGCTCCGGGGTGACGACGTCACCCGCGACGAATCGAAAGTGCTGTCCCGCAGAGGATTCGCCCTCCTGCGACGCATCCGCCCGGCGAGCGACCGCGCGCGCCGACAGCGCGGGCAAGGGAAACGCGATGGCGGGCGTGCCGTGCACCACCGTGTGCTCGCCGAGCAGGATCGCCTTGCCATGGGCGCGACCGGTGCCGCGCCCTCCCCCCGGCCCCGCGGCCGTGGGTCTGCTGTCCTCGCGAACGCGATCGCTGTTCACGTCGGTTCATCTCCAAACTCGAGCAGGGCCCACCGGCGTGTTCCCGGATGGGGACACGCGGTGGCGGACGGTGCGCAGCCGCTGGACACTTCGGCGTGCGGCGACAGTGGACGGTCTGCGCTGTAGTGCGAAATCCGTTCAGGCCGAGGGCGAATCGGCCGTCACAGCTGCTGATCCGAACGGCGGAAAAGGGTCTGGCGGAGACTTGCCCGCGCCGAGGGGCCGAGCGGCGAGGGGAAGAAGGCGGGTACCTGTGCGGCGTAGGCACGGTACGCCGCGCCGAAGCGAGCGACGAGGTCGCGCTCCTCCAGGAAGGTGCCCAGCAGGATGTAGCCGGTCATTCCCACCGCCCACAGCAGATGCCCGGCCGTCATGTCGCTCGCGCACCAGAAGGAGAGCAGCAGGCCGGTCATCAGCGGATGGCGCACCAGGCGGTAGGGCCCGTGCACCTGCAGGCGGTCCATGGTCGCGTCGGGCACCTGGATCACGTAGTGGCGGTATGCCTGGCTGATGCCGAGCAGGTGAAAGTGGTTGAGCAGCAGGGTGGCCGCGTAGACCAGCACGAAGCCGAGCCAGAATCCGGCGTCGAGCGCGATCCCGACGACGCCGTCGGCCGACCAGATCCGTTGCGGCAGCGGCTGCCAAGCCAGGCAGAGCAACCACATGACCAGGCAGACCATCACGATGTAGACGGTCCGCTCCAAAGCCTCCGGCACCCAGCGGGTGATGAACGCCTTGAACGCGGGCCGCGACATGCCCGAGTGCTGCAAGCCGAACAGCGCGATCAGCAGGACGTCGATCGCGAGCGCGGGACCGGTCGCCAGGTGCGGTCCGTCGTCGACGGTCTTCGGCAGCCACCAGCCTCCGGCGAACAGCAGCATCAGGGGCACGGTCACCCCTGCGACGCCGTACACGCCGAAGGCCAGCAGGAACGGGACGAGCCGGCGGCGGTCCGTCAGCGCGCCCCGAACCGAATGCCGCGTGGTGGTCAGATCCATGCGAACCAGGGCAGGAACCGCATGCGGACCGTGCCCTCCTCCATCCGCTTGTCCAGCTTGGTCTTCCACCGCTCACCGTAAGGCGCGGTCAGGAAGCCATCAGTGCGCGCCAGGCGCCACGCCGAGTTGATCGTCATCCAGTAGGGCACGATGACGGCGGCGTCGACCTGCCGCATGAAGTCGAGCTTGTCGGGGATCTGGCTCCAGTGCACGCCCGGGTAACGGTGGTGCACGCTGTGGTAGCCCTGGTTGAAGATGAAGAAGTTCAGCCAGTTACCCGCCGTGTTCAGCGACTTGCTCGGGTCGTCCTCGAACACCCGCGCCGGGGCGTGCGTCAGCCAGGCGAAGTATCCGGAGTTCACCTGGGTGATGAGGAACGGAAGGGCCCAGAACAGCGCGAAGCGTTCGAAGCCCGCGGCGTACCAGATGCCCACCGGCAGCACCAAGGCCAGCGTGAGGTCGAAGACGAACTGGTGGCGGCGCTTGCGCCTGCCTTCGGACGGGTTGGCGGCGAAGATCATTCGCATCGTGTGGTTCTTGACGATGGTGCCGTATCTGATCCAGTACCAGACGGCGCCCAGCCCGCGCTCCATGCCCTCGGTGGAGGTCACATCACCCGGTCCGTCGTTGAACCGGTGATGGTTGAGCACGTGCACCTCACGCATCTCCGCCGAGGTCAGCGTGGCGGGCAGACAGCACATGATGTCCACGAACCGGTTCATCCTGCGCGACACGAACAGCGCACGGTGCGTGTGCATGTGCATCACGCCGATGGTGAGCGAGAAGTTCAGCAGGGTCAGCAGGATGATCAGCGGGACGGCGAGGTACCAGTTCGTGGCGGCGGGGACGAACAGGCCGAAGGACAGCAGCACGACCCAGGCCACGATGTGCAGCAGCGGGCCGACATTCGCCGGGTGCTCGAGTTTCAGCACCCGGCGGCTGAACGGCGGTTGGTCGGACGCCGCTGGCGTTCCGTCGCCGGGACGGGTGGGCACGGTGGTCATAGTCGATCTCCTCGGGTATCGGTGTCGGGCGTTCCTGCGGAATGGGTTGACGCGCTGGTCACGGGCGATCTCCAGGGGTTGTCGTTTCGAGGGCGGCGAGTTGGAAATTCGTGGCGAGCGCCCGCATCGCGTCGGCGCTGTGGGGTGGCAGCCGCTCCAGTGCGCCGAAGGCCAAGTGGTCGGCGATCATCATGGTGCGGATGTCGGCGGCGGAAAGCCTGCCCGTCAGCGGTTCTTCCGGCAGCGACCGGACGAGAGCGAAGGTGGTGTCGACGATCAGCGGCACCATCGAGGGCGACAGCGAACGCGGGTCGACCGAGCCGAGCAACTCCGCCGCGGCGTCGGAACCGGTACCGAGTTCGGGCGAGGCGTCGAGCACCCGGTGGATCGCCTCGTCGGCGGCTCGCTGCACCCGCTCGACCATCTTGGTCCAGTAGGCGGGTGAGCAGGCGGCCAGCGCGGTCGCGCCGACCGGCCGCCGGTAGGGCACCGGGGCGCCGACGGCGGTGCAGAGGAAACCGGTTGTGGTGATGGTCATGTACGCCATCGCCGCCCGGGCGCCCGCGCTCGGGGTGTGCGGACCGAGCCGGGCCAGCAGGGCGAACCCACCCAGCGCGGGCGCCAGCAGCCGCAGCATCACCACTTGGGTCAGTTCCTTGCGGTCGGCGACACCGTAGAGCGCCATTTCGTTGTCGCGCAGGTCGTTGGCGGACTGGGCGATGACACCGACGCAGGCGGCCAGTTCGCGCAAATCGTCCTCGGCACAGGCCTCCGGGGCGGCCAGCGAACACGCGTAGTGCGTCACCCGGCCGAGCACGCCTTCGCCGTAGACCACCCGCGACAGGGGGGAATCGAGGTTGCGGGCCATGACATCGCCGATATCGAGCAGCAGCCTGCCCACCCGTTCTCGTCCCGCGACGGGAAGCGCCGCCACCAGCGCCCGAATGTCCCGAATACGTTCTGCCAGTACCAAATCCACGGCTTCGCTGTCGCGCACCGTGACCCGGTCCGGCGGTGGCGGCGGGGTGTCGGTGCTGCCGGTGAGATACTCGGCCGCGGTCCGCACCGCGCTGCCTGCCAGCGGACGGTCGATCAGGTCCTCGTAGGCGTCGAGCACCCGGCAGGCCAGCAGGGCCGCGGTGGCCTCGGCCCGCAGCTCCGGGGTGAGGAAACCGATGGCGATGCCCATGTTCCTGGCCGCAGGAATCAGTGCCAGCCGGGCCAGTTCGTCCGGTGAGCCTGCTGCCCGCAGCGCGGCGAGGTCGGGTGCGCGGCGCAGATTCCGCAGCCCGTGGGCGAGAATGCCGAGTCGTCGTCCGATCATCGGGACACCACCTGTAGCGCTAGGTCGCGCAGGTCGTCCCGCGCGGGGGTGGGCGGGAACACTTCGAGGGCTTCGCACGCCGTCTCGGCGGCACGGATCGCGGCGTCGTGCGCGGCCTTGGTCGCTCCGCTGCGCACCAGGTCGGCTTGCAGTTCGGCGCTGGAAGTCTCTTCGGAGAGCCACATTTCGCGAGCATCGGGCCGGATCGCCAGCCATTCGATCACCGGCCAGGTCGGCACACGGCGGTCGAGGTCGCCGCAGGCCTCCTTGCCCAGCGCGGGATCGCCCTCGACGTCGCGCACGTCGTCCATGATCTGGAAGGCCAGCGAGAACTGCTCGGCGTACTGCATCAGGACCCGCAGCCGGTCGTGGTCGACGCCGCCCGCCGTGCCGCCGTACGTGCAGGCCAGCCGGAACAGCGTGCCGGTCTTCGCGCCCGCGACGACCTCGTAGTGCCTGCGCAGCGCGGCATCGTCGACGTCGGGCGCCATGATCTCCACGAGCTGCCCGGCCGAGAGATCCGAGATGCGGTCCAGATAGGTGACGCCGGGAGCCTCACCGAGGTGTGCGCAGACCACGGGATTGTCCTCGAGTACCCGCGCCAACACTTGTAATGCGGTGCCCGCCATATGGAATCCGGCGCGGGCGGCGGTCCGGATGCCGAACAATGCCGGTACCGAGGGGGAATCGCGGCGCAGCAGAGAACTGTCGCAGATGTCGTCGTGGATCAGCGACGACTCGTGGAACATCTCCATCGCGCAGGCCAGGTCGACGGCGTCGGGCACGGATGTGGACTCGGCCGAGGGCAACAGGCGGTGGCAGTCCAGCACCAGGCGGGCGCGGACCCGTTTACCGGGAGCGGCCAGGACATGACGGTAGATATCGTCGAAATCGCTTCCGGTAACCAGGATTTCGCGCATGCGCTCGGTGACCATCGCTGGCTGATAGGTCGGCGCGATGAGCTGGGCGTCGACCTGGTCCACCGCCACATCCTGGGCCACGGTGTCGGTGGTGCCGGCATGTCCGTTCGACGCCGGGGCGGTGCCACGCGCCCGGCTGTCCACGACCGCGTGCGTGGTGCCGGACCGTCCGGACACGGCCGCCACCAAGCGCTCTTCCTGCTGATGTCCTGACGGTGACGTGGGATTATCCATGGGCGGAGGGCTCCTTCGGTGTCGTAACGGCGGCGGAGTCGGGCATGCGACAGGCACCAGCGGCCTGGCGGGCGTCGAGTTACTTACGAGGTGGCTGTCCGGCAGCGTGCGGCGACACTGCCACCGTGACGCCGTGCGGTCGTCGTCGCTTGTCCGGGCGGATGTGCAGCGAAGGTAGTAGCGATTTCGTGCTCGCCATTGAGATTCGGCGTCAGTGCGCGCCGAGCGAGTTGCGGGCGGCTCCAGCCGCCGGGAGTGGTCCACGGGCCGGTCGGTGGCGGGGTTACCGCCCATTCGGACATCCGCGGTCGTTCGGCTCCGAAACCGCGGCCGAGCTGTGTCGATGCGTGTGAAACGGTGTGTGCGACACGGTAATCATCGCATGGGCAGCCGGTGATCGTCGAGTTGGGCCGGTTGCGCGGCGTAGCGGCCACGCCTCCTGTGCGCAGAACGTCGAGCCGACAGTACTCGACGCGCATGGAGGCTCTTCCTGAGGTAGACGGTTGCGCCCCAGGTGATTTCATTCCGTTCTTCGAGTATCCGGTCCCATCCACAACCAGCATCCCGTCCGGATCGCTCGGGTGCTCGTCCGCGTACGCGCGTGGATCGTCACGCAATACGTAGTCGTCCCACACAGTCTTGCCCCACCGCCGATGCGTCCCGTCCGTCGTTCAGCTTTCCCATCAACGCAACCAGATCTTCATCCCTCGACATAGCGGAAGAGGCTACCCCACAACACAACTGAGCGCTCGTTGAAAATGACAGGAACTTTTCATGGCGATCGATACAGGTGGGCAAGTATGTAACAGCTTGAAAGACAACGCAACCCAGACAGACACTGGTTGATCGCGCGTCTGGGCGGGCGGGGATCGCCTCCGAGCTGGTGGAGCGATCTCCCGGCGAGGGTTCTTGCTGGCTGGGACGGACCTAACATGAATCTCTAAGTAGCACAGAGCTTTTAAGTGCTACATGCACGTTCTTCAAGTCTTGTGAACTCTCCTCGAGATGAGGAGAGTTGGCTTGTCGCCCTTAATCCTCTGCGCGGCTCGTTCGCTGCCGCTATCGTCCGCCAATTGGCCTGCGGTCCAGGATGTTCTAACTCCAGGCGTACTATCGAATTCGCAATGGCTTTCAAAAGGGTTGGTAATACGAGACTCTCGTTCTCGAGCCAGCTCGACACATGGTCGTCGCGGATGTGTGGAGAGAGTCGGATGCGAACCGGCCTACTCGACCGACTCGGCGCACTGGTGCTGCGCTGCCGCCACCCTGTGGCGGCGATCTGGCTGCTAACTGCTGGCATCCTGAATCTCGCTGTGCCGCAGCTGGAATTAGCAATCTTCGAGCATTCGTACCCGATGGTCCCGCAGGATACCCCCGTGTCCAGGGCGCTGCTCGACATGAGCAGGCAGGTCCGGTTGGTCGGCGACACCGGCACCACCCAGGACACGCGCTCGGTGGACGCCTTGCGTGCCACTGTGGCGAATATTTCACGACCGCAGGGGCTTTCAGCCGACCTAACCGAGCCGAGCGCCACGTTCGCCGACGAGTCGCGATGGTGCCGACTGGCCATCAGCTACGACGAGCGCGCCACCCAGCCGTCCGACACTCCGAGCGACCGCGGCTATGCCGCCACTGCGGGGCATTGCCCGGCAAACGAGCTGCTGCCGATCTCCGTGTACATCCGGTCCGACCACGACATGCGCAGCTCTCGCGACTACGCCGGGCTGGAAACGCTCGCCACCGGGATCTCCCGGCTCCCCGGTGTGGCTTCGGTCCGGTCGATCTCCCGTTCGCTGGGCGCCCCATCCAGGAAGCCTCGGTCAACGGGCAGCTCGGCATCCTGAGCGACCGGCTCGGCTCGGCGGCAGGGCAGCTCGCGCGGCGCGACCCGACGTGCAACGGCTGTCCGGCGGCGCGACGCAGCTGAACGACGGGGCTCGGGCCTTGGCCACCGGACTCGACGGTCTCGCCGCCGGTTCCGCACAGGCCCGGGCAGGGAGCCGTGCAACTCGTCGACGGCTCCCGCGCCCTGGCCACCGACATCGATCAGCTGGTGGCCGGGGCGGCCCAGCTGGACACCGGGACCGAGCCCCTGCGCGCGGGCAGCGCCGAACTGGCCGGTCGGTCGCGGCGCAGTGGCGGTTCTGCTTCGGCGGCCGGACGCAGGCGAGGCCATCCGAGATAGGTCGATCGACCGATGTGGCCCGGACGGGTCGGCGCGCACCATTGACGGCACGGTCTTGACGAACACGAACACCGGTCATCGGCGGTTCACGTGAAATGCGTTGCCTCGACTGCCGATTCATCGTCGAGCCGTGTCCGATTGCGCTCCGGCGCAGCATCATCGCACTCGTCGAAGGAAACTCATGTCCCGTCCACTCCGCCGCGGCGCTCGTGCCGCAGGCATTCTCGTGGGTGTAGGTGCTATCGCGCTCAGCACGGCCGCAGGCCCCGCGCTGCAATCCGCGGGCGCCTCCAGCCACCGCGAGGCTCCCCTGGTCGCCGCCGATCCGGCGGTGGACAACACGGACGTCTACGCGTTCGTCAGCCCCGACAATCCGGACACGGTGACGCTCGTCGCCAACTGGTTCGGGTTACAGGAGCCCAACGGTGGCCCGAACTTCTACCCGTGGGCCACCGACGCCAACTACGACATCAACATCGACAACGACGGCAACGGAAAGCCGGACATCACCTATCGGATCACCTTCGCGACCGAGGATCGGCGCGGTGGCAGCACGTTCCTGTTCAACAACGGCCCGGTCACCGGACTGAAGGACGAGAACCTGCTGTTCCGGCAGAACTACACGGTGTCGGTGAGTCAGGGCGTGAACGACTGGCGGCCGATCGCGCACGGTCAGGCGGCTCCGTCGTTCACCGGTCCGGCTTCGATGCCGGACTACGGTCGGCTGCGCAAGGAGGCGACCGCGAATCTGCCGGGCGGCGGCTCGGTCTACGTCGGCGCCGCGGAGGACCCCTTCTTCCTCGATCTGCGGGTTTTCGACCTGCTCTACGGCGGTGATCTGTCCGAGGTCGGTACCGACACGCTCGCCGGGTACAACGTCAACACCGTCGTCCTCCAGGTGCCGAAGCGCGATCTCGCGCTGCGTGGCGACCCGGCGCGCAACCCTGTGGTCGGGGTGTGGAGCGACACCGAGCGCCGCTCGCTGCAACTGAGCCCGGGCGCCGCGACCTCGGTCGGTGACTTCGTGCAGGTGTCGCGGCTGGGCAACCCGCTGGTGAACGAAGTTGTCGTCCCGGTCGGGCTGAAGGACGCGTTCAACGGGTTGTCACCGAGCAGGGACGCGACGATTCCAGAGGTCGTCCAGCGGGTCACCGATCCCGAGCTGCCGAAGTTGATCGAGTCGCTGTACAAGGTGCCCGCACCCACGGCCCCGCGCAACGACCTCGTGGAGATCTTCCTGACCGGGATCGCGAAGAAGGCGCCGACCCTGGACGGCAGCGCCCCGCCCATCCAGGCCGACCTGAACTCGCAGATCCTCAACGCCGACGCGCAGGCGGCCGCGTTCCAGCCCTCGGAGATGTTGCGTTTGAACATGTCGGTGCCGGTGACCGCCCAGCCCAACCGGCTCGGCGTGATCGGCGGCGATCTCCAGGGATTCCCGAACGGCCGGCGGCTGAGCGACGACGTGGTCGACATCGCGCTGCAGGCGATGGTGGGCGCGGCGCAGACTGGCAAACCGGTCGAGGCGCTCGCTGCCGGTGACGCGGTCGATGTCAACGACGCGTCGTTCTCCAGCAGTTTCCCGTACGTCGCGCTGCCGTCGTCGGGCAAGACCACGGTCCAGGCAAAGGCGACGAACGCGACAACCAACGTGGCCGTCACGGTGCCGCAGGACGCCGACGACCGCACGTCTTCGGTGCTGCTCGTCGCGGCCGGTGTCGGTGTGGGTGCGGTGGTCGCGGGCGGCGGATGGCTCTTGATCCGCCGCCGGGCGCGCAGGGCATCGGCGTCCAGCTCGCCGCCGAGCTCCTGACATCTCGTTCCGGTGGTGGGGGCGAGCGGTCCCCCCCCCTGGAA
>NZ_CBDQZP010000024.1:0-124282 GCF_965341865.1 Nocardia sp. bgisy134 | reverse complement strand
CTTCGCCGATGCGGTCGCCACGATGGCAGGGATGGGTGTGACCCGGTTTGCCGAGGTCGGGCCCGA
Organism: Nocardia sp. bgisy134; assembly: GCF_965341865.1. Taxonomy (GTDB): domain Bacteria; phylum Actinomycetota; class Actinomycetes; order Mycobacteriales; family Mycobacteriaceae; genus Nocardia. The sequence goes on along the minus strand of NZ_CBDQZP010000024.1, from coordinate 124,216 downwards.
CGCGGTGCTGACCCCGATGATCGCCCAGACCCTCGACAGCGCGACCACAATCGCTCTGACCAGACGAAACAGTGCGGATCCCGCGACCATGCTGACGGGTCTCGCCCGGTTGCACGTCACAGGTTCGGCGGTGGATTGGACGAGCTATTACGCCGGCGCCGGAGCCACGAAGGTAGACCTACCGACATACAACTTCCAGCGCCGCCGCTTCTGGGTCACGGGCCCGCTGCACACAGGCGGGGCACATGCGCTCGGTCTGCGGTCCACCGAGCACCCCATGCTGGGCGCATTGATGGCGCAGCCGGAGAGTGGGGGCGCCAGATTCAGCGGCCGCCTGTCCACGGTCACCCATCCCTGGCTGGCCGATCATGACGTGCTCGGTACCGTGCTGCTGCCCGGCACCGGATTCGTCGAGCTGGCCGTTTACGCCGGAGGCCAGGTCGACTGTCCGGAACTGGAGGAGCTCACTCTTCTCGCGCCGCTCGTGCTCCAAGGGCATGGCGGAGTACAGATCCAGGTGATCGTCGGTGACGGTGACGAGTCCGGTCGCCGACGGCTCGACATCTACTCGCGCCGTGACGAGGACGATCCGTCGGTCCCGTGGGCGCACCATGCGCAAGGCACCGTGAGCCCGAGCGGAGAGTCCGACGAACCGGAAGTCTTGGCCGACTTCGCTCAGTGGCCACCGGCCGGTGCTTCCGAGATCGGTTTGGCAGGCGCTTACGACGAGCTCGCCGACAACGGATACAACTACGGGCCGGCTTTCCAAGGGCTGGTGGCACTTTGGCGCCGAGGCGAGGATCTCTTCGCGGAGATTGCTCTGCCCGAGCAGACCGCTACCCAGGGCTACGGCATACATCCGGCACTGCTCGACGCGGCCATGCACGCACTGCCCTTCGGACTTCGGCGGGGCGTGGACGAGGACACCGAGCGGCCGACGCTCGTTCCCTTCGCTTGGTCTTCGGTGCGTTTGCACGCCGACGGCGCCCGGCGGGTGCGGGTTCGGTTGACCTGGTCGGATCAGGGGACAGTTGCCCTGGCGATGGCCGATTCCGATGGCGCGCCACTGCTTTCCGTAGGGTCCCTCGCGTTGCGCCCGTTGTCCGCCGACCTGCTCTCGGCCGCGACCCGGTCTTCGCGGGACTCGCTGTACGAGGTCGCTTGGCGGCCCGGTCCGGAGCTGCGATCCGTGGCAGGCGTCTCCTGGGCCGAGTGGGGTGCGGCGGAGTCGGCCTCGGTCTCGCTCTTCCGGCCCCCGGTCGACGGCGTGGAAGTGCCGGTCCGGCTGCGCACGGCCTTGCACCGCACGCTCGGCGTCATCCAGGAGTTCGCGCGCGAAGAACGCTATGCCGCAAGCACTCTGGCGGTGATCACCGACTCCACCGATCCGGCCGCGGCCGCGGTGTGGGGTCTGGTGCGCGCCGCGCAGGCGGAGAACCCAGGGCAGATCGTGCTCATCGAGGCTCACGCGGAGACAGCGACGGATCATCTTGTCGCCGCGGCGATGTCGGGCGAACCGGAACTGGCTGTCCACACGGATGGGGCACGGGTGCCGCGGCTCACTCGTGCCGCGTCGCCCGAATCGGAGCGGCAGGCACCCTGGGATTCCGAGCGGACCGTGCTGATCACCGGTGGTACCGGCGGGATCGGTAGCCACCTCGCCAAGCACCTGGTGAACGCGCACGGTGTGCGGCACCTGCTGCTGGCAGGCAGGCGCGGACCAGCAGCCGCCGAGGATCTCATCGAGGAACTCGATGCTCTCGGCGCCCGGGTTCGCGTAGTTGCCTGCGATGTCACGGACCGTGATGCGCTGCGAGACCTGCTGGCCTCGATACCCGCGGAGCATCCGCTCGGCGCGATCGTCCACGTGGCTGGTGTTGCCTACAACGGGCTGGTCGATACCTTGACGCCGGAGCAGATCGACTACTCCCTCGGTGCCAAGGCCGACGCCGCCTGGTACTTGCACGAGCTCACCCGTGACGCCGGGCTGTCCGCCTTCGTGATGATCTCCTCGGTGGCAGGCTTGATACTGCCCGCAGGTCAGGGCGGCTATGCGGCGGCCAATCTGTTCCTCGACGCGCTCGCGACCCACCGTCGTGTCGAAGGTTTGCCGGCCACCTCGCTCGCCTATGGTCTGTGGGACATCGAAACCGGACTCTCGCAGTGGCTCAGTGAGGCCGACCGGCAGCGTATGCGCCGCCAAGGTCTGCCGCCACTGGCTGCCGACAAGGCGCTCGAGCTGTTCGACGCGGCATTGTCCACGGACCGTCCGGTGCACGTTCCGGTCGAGATCGACCTTGCCACGTTGCGTGCTCAGGACGCGGTGCCCGCGCTGCTGCGCGACTTGGCCAAGCGGACCGGGCGGCGGCAGAGCGCTGGAACACAGGATGCGAGTGCGGTCCGCAGGCGACTGGCACAACTGTCCGAGCCAGAACAGGAACAGTGGCTCCGGGCGCACATCCTCGAGAACGCGGCGAGACTGCTGGGACATGAGAGCGCTGAGGCACTCGATCCCGAGCGGGACTTCCTCGAATCGGGGTTCGACTCCCTGGCTGCCATGGAGTTGCGAACCGCCCTCAACGCTTCCACCGGCCTGACGCTGCCGACGGCCGCGATCTTCGATCACAAAACGCCGGCGGCACTGGCCCGATACCTGCAGAAGGAGCTCACCGCAGACTCACGAACCGACCACGAACCAGGTGGTGCGGACGACTCGTTGTACGGGATGTTCCGTGGCGCGGTAGCGTCCGGCCAGGCCGACAAGGGTTTCGCTTTGTTGCGGGCGGCGGCGGAGCTGCGCGAGCAGTTCTCGTCGGCCCACGAACTGGATCGACTGCCGGTGCCCACGCGAATCGCCACGGGTTCCACCCGGCCACGCATCATTTGCCTCGCTCCGCCTCTGGCCACCGGCGGCGCGCATCAGTACGCCCGGATCGCATCGCACTTGCGAACTGCCCGTGACGTTTTGGCGCTGCCGCCGATCGGTTGCCGGACGGGAGAGCCACTGCCGACAACGCCGGCGGCGGCGGCGGAAGCAGTGGCGCGCTCCGTCTTGGAGGCGGCGCAGGGAGATCCGTTCGTTCTGGTCGGATACTCCTCGGGCGGCCTGTTGGCCTACCTCGTCACCGAGCACATGGAAGCGGCTGGTGGCCCAGCGCCCGCCGCGGTGGTCATGGTGGACACCTACAAGGTGAACGACGACAGTGAATGGCTGCTTCGGGCGATGTTCGAACACATGGTGTCGGCGGAGGGTACGTTCGGTCGCTTCGATCAGGCCCGGCTGACCGGGATGGGCCGGTATGTGCAGCTCCTGAAGGAGATGGTGCCCGGCTCCGTCGCCACGCCGACGTTGTTCATCCAGTGCGCCCAGAACTTCCTGGGGAGCTCATCGGATCGCGTGAACTGGCAGGCCGAACCGTGGGATTCGACGCATACCGTTGTTTCGGTACAGGCTGACCACATCACGATCCTGGAGGACGGCTCTGCGGATGTCGCCGAAGCGATCGAGGATTGGCTCGAGAGCTAGGAACAACGACCGGGTGGGCGACTTGCCCACCCGGTCGGGCCTGTCGAACGCGGTAGAGGTGCGGTCGACGTGCTGGATCAGCTCGACAGCGCTCGAGCGCAGTGATCGCGGATCAGCTGCCCTACTGCTTGGCAATTCGCATCGATGAAGAAATGACCGCCCGGAAATGGTCTCGCTGAGAAGCTTCCAGAGGTGTGCGAGCCCCATACCTCGATTTGCGCGAGACTCGCATCGGGGTCACGATCGCCGGCAATCGCGACGATAGGGCTGCTGACCATCGCGTCCGTACTGCACTCGTAAGTCTCGATGGCTCGGTAGTCGTTCCTGACGATGGACAGGATCAGCTCTCGGAATTCGGGATCCTCGAGCAGCGCCGCTGGTGTACCGCCGAACTGCAGTAGGTGATCACAGAGTTCTCGATCACTCAGCAGATGCATTCGCAGTTCAGGTTGCGCCGCCGAAGGCGCGCGCCGACCGGAGGCGAACAGGACCCGCGCGCTCGCTCCCAATTCCCGCTCGAGTCGCCTGCATGCCTCGAAAGCTACGACAGATCCCATGCTGTGCCCGAATATGGAGAAATTCTCGGCGTCCTCGACAGCTTCTCTCAGCTCGGGAAGCAGGCCGTCGACGAGGCCTGAAATGCTACCCACGAGCGGTTCATGCCTTCTGTCTTGTCGTCCCGGATACTGGACAGCGAGAACGTCGTATTCGGATCCGATGCACTTGGCCAATGGTCCGAAAGAGATGGCGGAGCCGCCGGCGTGCGGAAAGCAGAACAACTTGTGGGATCCACCTCCGGGGGAGGGGGACAGGCGACGTAGCCAGCTATTACCCATGGGGCGGGAAGCCTTTCGTTATGGCACGGATACGCACCACCGCCGGGTGCCGGCGGTGGTGCGCCTCGAGGGCTAGGGCTCGCGAGCTAGCTGCTCGCCGGTGTGTGCCTGAGCCGCACCACCGAACTCCAAGGCTGCCAAGCATTTTGGATCGGCTTGCGGGGATCCGGTTGCGGGAAGAGCGTCATCGGCTTCATGAACCAGGGCAGCCGGTGGAACCGGTGCGCCGCCGAGGCCAGAGCTTCCACCTCGTCGGCCGTCCAGTCGAGGTCGGCGAAAAAGCGCAGCGGATCGACCGGACCGAACTGCCATGGGGCGTTGGCCAGCAGTTCGGTGGTCGCCTTACTCATTCGCTTGAAGATCGCTTTGTTATTGACATCCAATGCCCACCAAGCGATTTCAGGGCGAGCCAGCGCGGCAGCCAAGCCAATGACCTCGTCGTCGGCGAGGTAGTAGATCAGACCCTCGGTGAGCACCAGCGCTCGCTGCGCACCCGCGAGGGCCTCGTCCAGAAACTTTTGCCGCGCTGCGGGATCGGCGAGATCCACCGCCGTGCGGGTCAGCGCGCAGCGCGGCGACTCCCCGGCAAGCAGCTCGTTCTTCTCGTCGACCAACGCGGGGAGATCCGCCTCTATCCAAGGGAATTCGGAGGGCAGATCGAGCCGGTACGGTCGGGTATCCATACCTGCGGCCATATTGAGCACCCGATCGCAGCCCTGCTCGATGGTCTTCATGATCAGGTCGTCGATGAGTTTGGTCCGGGTGACCAGATTCCAGCCGTTGTGCATCAAGAGCGGGGTGCGGCCGGCTATGGCGCGGCCCCGCTCACCAGCGACCCGGTCCGCGAGGGGATCGCGGAAAAGGGCGTCGGGGCGGGCGGATTCGACAGCGCGGAAGGCGGCCACCCAACGGGCGGTGTCGGAAACGTTGGTAACTAGTTCAGCGGTTTCGGCCACCGGAGCAGTCTTGCACAGCGAGCGAGACGATGCTCAATGGTCGGATTGCCAGAAGTGCTGGCCAGCGGTGCCCAACTCCCGGAAACGCCGCGGCCGGCCACACGCGTCCGCAGGCATGCTCGCGCTCGCGGCGGCAGCAACACCGGCCGGTGCGTTCGTTCGGCGGCGATCCGGCAGCGGGCCGCTGAGGCTACTGAGCCGGGATCCGGTCTTCTGCCGAAGGTCGGCTGAACCTGATGGCGTTGTGAACGTTCCCAGTGTGGTCCGAGTTGGTCGGGCGGCGTCGGCGATGCCGGTTGATCTCGGGGTTCTCTGCGCGGTTCGGGGTTGTCACAGCCCATCGCGGCCAGCGCCCGTTCGTACCCGTCAGTAGATCGGCAGCGACTGTGGTTAATCACAAAGTATTGCCGATAACTTTCTGGATCGCACGAAACGCTGGCTCGAGACGGGTCGGATGCTGTTTCATCATGGTGCGCTGGGGCTCGAGCAGCGGCGGGAAGGAAGGCGAGATGTCCACAATGAATTCCGCGCCGTTGTCGACGATGTCGGGTACGGCCGGTCACCTCACCCGCGCGGGACGTGGGCTCGCTTTCGCGGCGTCCGCCCCACCCATCGAGCCGAGCCGTCGACGTTTCGGTTCGGCCGCCGCGCACCTCGGCGAGGGAGCGCGTGGCCCGGGATCTCACTGACATTTCTGGGTTGCTCCACCTATCCCACAGAAAGAAGGACGGCTGACCAATGCTGCCCACCCGAGGATCGCGGACCGCTCTGTCTGCTCTCGTATTAGCGGCGAGCGCTGCACTCGTCGCACCGACGCCGACCATGGCAGCGCCACGGCCTGCTGCGGCACAGCAGGCCGTTCCGGCGATCGCGGAGAACGTCCCCTCCGAGACGCTGGCCGCCCTGGCGCCGACGATCGTCAGCGCCATCTCCGCCCCCGGCGTCATCGCAGACGGCGGACAAGCCGCGATTCTTGCCCAGGCGCGGGTCCTGCTCGCCACGCCCGGCATCCCCGCGCAGGTCAAGGCAACCTTGGAGAGGGTCATCACGTTCCTCGACGGTAGCGGTGGCGGTGGCCCCGAGCTCCCGCCGTCGGACGGTCCGCGGATCGCCCAGTTCCTCTACCCGACCATCGGCAAGGGCTGCATCGGCCCGAGCTCCGATTCCGTCGGCGCCGCCCTGGCCGTCCCCGGCCCGGCCGAACTGCCGCCGCCGGGGCCGAAGGCAGGCCAGACCGGCTTCGTCTTCACCGCGCTTGGCACCAAATCCCCTGCGGTCGTGCAAAATACGCCGCTGACTGTGCAGTGGGTCAACCTCGACAACCGTCGTTCGGGTGTCCAGCCGCTCACCAACGAGTCGGAGCTCAACGCCGACGGTCCCGCCACGCTGTCGGCACTGGCCGACACCGGCTCGGGGCGCGTCGCCGCGGTGATCTCCGGCTCGCTCACCACGACGACCGCCGATTCCGGCGCTCGTACCTGCACCTTCGCGCCGACCCTCGGGTTCTTCACCGTCGCCTGAGTCGACGCAACGTATTGGAGTTAGTTCTATGAAATTCGCCGCTCCCGGCTTGGTCAGCGGGCTGGCCGGCGCGATTCTGGGGGTGATCGCCGTGCTAGGCATCACCACTGGCGCGCAACAGAATTCGATCCCGTCGCGCGAGACGACCGCTGACCCGGGTTCGTCGCTGGCCAACACGCCGTACGGCAGCCGATGAGGAACGGGCGCAGGACCATCGCCTGCTTCCTCGTCGGCCTCGGCGCGCTGCTGCTCGTGGCAGCGGTCATGATTCCCAGCTACACCGTCGGCAAGGTGGCCAAGACGCCGCTGGACTTGCGGATCACCACGATCGCCAAGAGCGTCCCTGGCGAGGAAAGCCTCGTGCTGGACTCGAGGTCGCTGACTTCGCCGGAGGGCTCGGCCAAGATCGACACGAACGTGCCGATCGTCTCGCAGCGCTTCGTCACCGTCGAAGAGCCCTCCGACGCCGACCAGATGACGCTGCAGGCGGGCCAGACGCTGCGTCGTGACGACCGTGAGGGCGACACCGGCCTGCTCACCGCCTCGATCGACCGTGTCACCATCGATCGCAAGACGGGCGAGCCGGTTCCGATGTCTCCCAACGGTTCCATCGCCGTCTCCGTCGACAGGACGGGCGCCTCGGTGGCCGACCCGTTGCGGCGCGCCGGTCTGCAGTACCGCTTCCCGATCGGCACCGAGAAGAAGTCGTACCCCTACTTCGATCTCAACGCCCGCGCCACCTACGACATCGAGTACGTCGACGAGTCCGAGATCAACGGCGTGCCGGTCTATCACTTCCGCCAGACCATCCCGGTCACGAACATGTGGGACGTCGTGCAGGCGCCGACCAACAAGCTCACCCTCCCCGCCACTAAGTGGGGCCTCGAAGGCGAGGAGCCGGTCACGATGACCCGCTTCTACACCAACACCCGCGACCTGTGGGTCGAGCCGAAGACCGGAGCCGTCCTCAGGGGCGGCGAGCAGATTCATCTGTTCTACGGTCGCAGCGCGGACCGGGTCGACGTCACCGCGCTCAAGTCCCACATCGTCTTCGACGAAAAAACCATCGAATCCCAGCTGGCCGTCACCCAGGAAAGTCTCGACAGACTCACCCTCTTCAGCCAGACCCTCCCCATCGCCCTGGCGATCCTGGGCGCTATCGCCCTCGTCGCAGGCAGCGTCCTCGGCGTCCTGAGTGGCGCATCCCGCGGCCGCCCGGTCGGCCGCCGAACCGAAAGGTTCTAGCGGAACCTATGACCACATAGCTCCACCATCTCGGCCTCCCGTGTCCCACACCGGAGGCCGAGGTGTTTCCAGTTCCGAACCGTCGGCAGGCCGGCGGTCCGGCTCCGGTTCTGCCTGCTGCGCAGGCACGAACGCTTCAGGTAGGCCGATCGACGTCAACTGCCGAATCGTGGCTCGAAGATGCATCGGGGCGTCGATGTGTAGCTCAACAGCGCTGGTACACCGCCGAATCGCCGGAGTGCGGTGACCGGGCGGGTGGGGAATCCGCTCGATCTGCGCATCCAGTCAGCGGCCGAGTCGGCTGGGGACCATGGTCGATGGTGGTGGTCAGGCGGCGGGCGTGTGGCCATGCCTTGGCGAGTGCGAGTAGCTGGCGCAGCTCCGCGGTGAGGTCCCGTGCGCCCGGCTGGACTTGGTGTCGGGGCGTGAACCGGCTCGTGCTCGGGGGGTGCCCGGCAGCTTTGGTGACAATGGCCTCGGCGATGTGGCGGGCATAGATATGTGGGTCCCCGGCTGTGGCGGCCAGATCGTCAGGGCTGTCGCTGTAGCGCTTGAGATGCAGCAGGCTGTCGCGGATCTCGACCGTCATGCGGTGCAGGCGGATGGCCGGGTCTGTTCGGCTGTGGTGGTCGCGCCGCATCTCCAGGACGATTTCGGGTATGGCTGCGGTGAGATCGGCCCACATCGGCTGCAGGCGGCGGCAATATCGGCCGGTGCGGTCCCATCCGATGTGGGTGAGCAGGGTGCTGATCAGCGGCACCGTGACCACGGCGGCAGCGCCGACTGCCGAGAGTAAGAAGCCGCTCCATGCTTTCCAGTGCATCTCGGGATCGAATGACGGTTGGCCTGTCATGACACTGATGGCGGCCTCGAGCGGGTACACGACTGCTATGGCCCCCAGGCCGACTATGGTGCCCAGGAGCGCTGTGTACAGTGCACGTTCCTGCCAGGTGGTGGCGCCTGCGGCGCGCATCTCGCGCACACTTACCCGGCAGCCGAGCAGGGCTGTAGCGCCGAGTGGCAGGGAAAACGCGACCCAGACCACGACAGCCGGCCAGCCGAGGGCTTGGTCGATCAACTGGTCGGCGTTGCGGGCGGGCGTCCCTGCGATCAGGATGACGGCGGTGGCGGTGATCGCGACGAGGTAATAGCGCCACTGCCTGCGCCACGTGTGGGCGGGATCGGCGCCGGCCCACAACTTGACAAAGCCGTAGATATTCGAGACGGCTAACACGGTTGCTCCCAGAGAGAGCTGTCGGGCGATGTTCACCACGTCGCTGTCGTCGCCGGGTAGCAGCCAAGCCAGTGACTGTTCGAACCATGCCTCCCGCAACAGGTATTCGAAGAGACCGGCGACGAGCGCGCGGTTGATGAGCCGGTCGACGATGCTGTCCCGCAACAGCCACCACCGACCGGCGAGCACCAACGTCATACATGTCAGGACGGGCCAGGCGAACAGACCCGGGATCGGGGAGGTCATCTCAGCGGTACCGGTTTCGGAAGAACGTCGAGCGGAACCGGCTCGCCGACCGCTTCGGCAGCATCGCTTCGACCAGCAGCAGGTCGGCGAAGGTCTCGGCGGCGTGCTCGCGCTCGCTGCCGTAGTCTTGGCGGCGCAGTACGCTGCGGATGGATTCCAGCGACAGCGAGGGCATCAATTCGCGCAACGACAGATCAGCCGCGGCGCCACCGGGACGGCTCGCAGTCCCCCCGTGGCCGAGCAGCATGTGACCGATCTCGTGGGCGATGATGTGATCGGCATGCCATTCGGTGTCGGCTCCGTACATGATCACGTCGTCGTCTTCCCGGGCGATCCACAGGCCACTTCCGGTGCCGCATCCGTTCCCCGAGAGTGCGCCGACGTCGATCGGGCACAACGTGATCGGCCGTCCCCGATACTCTGCCACCCGCGCGATGTATTCCGTTATGTCCCATGGGTGGGGGATCGGTACCAGGCGACCCAGTTCCTCGAATCGCGCGGCGAGATCCTCCATGACGCCTTCCCTCGTTGATCACGGTGACCTATGCCGATATTGCGGTGGGCGTAGTCGCCTGCGGAGCATGCTGGTGGACAGTCTATTTCGCAGGCAAATGCTGGACACCTACAAGGTGTTTCTCCGGCCGTGGACACACCGCCGACATAACGTGGTGCCGCCGGCGAGTGCGCGCGCAGCAGGTAACCGAGCCGGGGCCCGGCCGGGAGGGGATGCAGCTGTCGTCTGTCGGATTCCGCCGCGTCGGTCGTCTAGGAGTCGGATTCCGGCGTTCGTCCGGCGGAAGAGGGCGTGGTGAGCGGGTGTCGCCCCATAGTTGGTCCGTCCGTTCCGGAGAAGGAGAAAGAAATGCTGACTGTTCTGCCGATCAGGTACGTCTCGGATGTGCAAGCGTGCCGCGAGTTCTACGCCGGTCTCGGTCTCGCTTTCGACGAGGACGCGAGTGTCAATGTGTGGGCGCAACTTTCGGCTGGCGCCGGGGCGGTCGGGTTGCACGACTTCTCGGTGTCGAAGGGCCGCCCGGCCGGATCGGTCGAATTGGGGTTCGCGACCGACGAAAAGCTCGAGGTGGTCGCGAGCCGGTTGCGTGAGCGGGGCTACGACTACGAGATCTTCGACGAGGACTTCGGCCGCAGCCTCCGGGTCGTCGATCCGGACGGCGTGACGGTCCAGATCCAGGAGATCGACATGGACGTCGCCAGGTCCTCCGAATCCGCTCTGGCGCGTACGGAAGGTGAGTGACGGGCCGTAGCCTGCCGGCGACCTCCCACCGAGTGCGGCCTATCGGTCCATCGGCCATTCCGGTCGAAGTCGGAATGGCCGATGCCGCAGCCGCCGAAACAGCTTGGTGGAAGCGGAGATCGGTCCAGAACTGGCGACGAGATCGTCCCCGATCGAGGCATGGACAGCTCCTCGCCGCAGTGCATGACGGGGTTATCCGACCAGGTCCAGTCCAGGCAATCGGGATTACATGTTGACGTTCAGTGTTGATTTGTAACATACTTCGCCCGGTTCGATGATGATGGGCAGGAGGTGTGTCGGTGACCGACACCGGCCGGGTGGCGCTCGAGAGTCTTCGTGATGCGAGTCAGTTCACGAGTCAGTTCAAGTGGTATGTCATCCCGCTCCTGCTGCTCGTCATCTACGTCTACGCCGTCGAAGTGGAGCGGCGGAACTGGAATGTGCTGTTCGCCGGGCTGGCGTTGTGGGGCGCGGACTGGTTCAACGAGATCTGGAACGCGCTGGTCTTCCACTTCACCGATCGCGCACCGGTGTGGGGTGCGGCCGGGCCGACCGCGTATCAGATCCTCATCGGTCTCAATATCGAGATCTGCTTCATGTTCGCGATCATGGGGATCGCGGCGGCGAAGATGCTTCCGCCGCGGGAGACCCGGATCTTCGGCCTGCCCAACCGGCCGGTTCTCATCGCGGCCAACTCGGCCGCGGCGGTCGGCATCGAGGTGCTGCTCAACAAGGCCGGTGTGCTCACCTGGGAATGGTCTTGGTGGCAACCGAGTTTCCCGTTCCTCATCTGGCTGATCGGCTACGTGCCGTTCTTCGCGGCGTGCTTCTACGTGCACGACCTGCCGTCCGTGCGGTCCAAAGCCCTTGTCGTCGGCGCGATCTTCGGCATCGATGCCATCGCCCTCGTCGCTTTCGGCGCTGCGGGGTGGCTGTGATGTCCCGGCGCGCCATCGAGCGCACCGCCGTCATCGCCGTCATCGGGCTGGTATTCGCCGGGATGACAACGCATTCCGTGACCGTGGCCGACCCTGGTTGTGCGCCGGTGGGCACGGTCGGGAGCCCGGAAGTCGCGGTCGACGAATCCACCGCCGGTCTGGAGGCGCTGGCTCCGGCCGCCGTCGACCTGCCTGAGCAGGTCTGGTTCCGCACCACCGCGGAGTCGTTCAATCGGCGTTGGACATTCGCCACTCGCGAGGGCAATGTCTACGTGAAAGAGGCTGCCGCCCAGGCTGGTTGGCGCACCGTAGAACTGCCGGGCTGTTTGGCCGGTCGAGTCGCCGGTGTCTCCGCCGACGACGACGAGGTGATGGCGATAGACCGCGACGGCCGGTTCTTCACCATGGACCACGCGCTCAGCGCGCCCCGAGACTGGAACTGGAGCAGCCGCTACGGCACGCCGTTGTGGACCGGCCCGGGAAACATACTGCCACCAGGCACACTCGCCTGGTCCTGGTCGGTGCTCTCGCCCAACGAGGACCACGTCTGGCGGGACACGGCGGGCAATGACCACCCGGTCGGCGGGGCGAAGGTGTCGCACGTGTTCGCGCTCACCCACGGCGGACAGCGCATCCAGTACGTCGACCCGTGGCTGCCGGTGGATCACAGCTACGAGATGGCCACGCCGTACGGCGGCCGGTTCCAGGCGGTGGCGCTGTCGACGAGCGCGTCGACCTCCCTCGTCGTCAACCGTTTCGGCGACTTCTACACGCGTCTCTACGATTTCGACATCTCCGGCGCCGACAAGGTGTTCTTCCGCTACTCCTACGAAGATCAGCGCGGACTGCCCGAGGCTCCGGACATGCTCGCGGAACGGGTGGACAACCGCTACGCCGCCATTCAGCTGCCCGCGCCGGACTGGGAGCGACAGCCGAAGGTGCCGGGTGAGATCACCGACCGCATCTCCGTCCACAAGACCGGTCCCGGCTCGTCGGCGCGGGAACTGCGGGTCGAAGGTCGCGACGGTGGTCGGAACGGTTTCTGGACGAAGCGCCTCACCGACGCGTCGTGGACGTTCGTCGCCACCGATCGACCCCTCGTGGGGGCCGTGCTGGAGAACTCGCCGACGGACCGTTCGACGGACACGCTGGCGGCTCCGTCGCCGTACGACTACCAGGGTGTCTCGCCGCAGGGATGGAGTGCGCGGGTGCGCGCCTTCGATGTGGCCGTGACCCCGACTCCGCTTCGGATCGAGTTCGGCGATGGCGGTGGGCTCGGCCTGATCCTGCACACCGTCGACGGACTGCGCCAGACGCCGCAGCAGCCGGGGATCACCGATCAGCCGAGGCATTTCGACGGGACCATCGAACTGTCACCGGATGCGCTCGCGGGTTTGGACGCGCAGTCCGCCGCCGCGCGCGATTTCGCGCGAAACATCCTGGGCGGGAAGCGTTTCACGGATACTTCTGTCGCCGTCACCGATGCCGGGTTCCATATCGCCGCGTTGGATCTGACGTTGAACCGATCCTGATCGGGCCGAACAACTTTCGTAGTGCCCTTGGCCTGGCGCTGAGTTCGGCCTTCGGGATACGGGGCGTGCCGGTCATCTCTCCTCCTACTGTCGACGACTTCGACATGGAGACACCGGCCGCACCGGGGTTGTGGCCCCCGCACCGGACCCGGTCGAGGGATCGAAGCCCCGCCACGGCGCATGCCGCGCCGACCTCGGATCTCGGATAGGGCGTCTTCCTGCTCTCGCCGTGCGGCGCGAAGTAGAAGTCGCCGACGACGAGGGCTATCGGTGTAGCTGCGATCCGTAGCCCCGGCCGTGCGGTGTCCTGCGGCCGGGCGCTACCGCCGCAGGTACGGTCGCGATTGCTGCCAGAAGTACCTCGCGCGCGGTGGTGCGGGCGTAACATGGCGCAAAACTGGACAGTCGTCTACCTAAGGTCCGGTGAACCTAGACCACCTTGCGAGCGCTGTTATGGCTGACCGTGTGCACGCGTTTACCGATGACGTCCTGGCCGACCACGATGCCGTCGCGCTGGCGGCGGCGATTCGGTCCGGCGAGGTGAGCCCGGAGGAACTGGCCCGGGCGGCGATCGTGCGCGCCGAGCGGGTGGAGCCGACGTTGCACGCCATCCAGCACGAGTGCTTCGATCCGCCGCGCTACGCGCGGAAGCGTTCGGGCGTGTGGTACGGGGTACCGACGCTGATCAAGGACAACGCGGATGTGGCCGGGATGCCGACCCGCCACGGCAGCGTCGCGTTCCGCCCCCGGCTCGCCGCGCGCGACGACGCGTACACGCGGCAGTTCCTGAGTACCGGGGTGACGCTGCTCGGCAAGACGCGGATGCCGGAGTTCGGGCTCAACCCGACGACCGAGTTCCAGACCGCGGTGCCGACCGTCAACCCGTGGAATCCGGACTACTCGGTGGGCGGATCCTCCGGCGGCGCCGCCGCGCTGGTCGCCGCGGGAGTGGTGCCGGTGGCGCACGGAAACGACGGCGGTGGATCGTTGCGCATTCCCGCTGCGTGCGCGGGACTGGTGGCGCTGAAGCCGAGCCGGTTCCGGCATCTGGACAATGCCCAGGCTCGTCAGCTGCCGATCAGGCTCGTCTCGGAGGGCGTGCTCACCCGTACGGTACGTGATACCGCGGCGTATACCGCTGCGGCCGAACGCTATTGGCACAACCCGAGACTTGCTCCCATCGGACTGGTCGAGGGTCCGGCCGATCGGCAACTGCGCACCGGTGTACTGCTCGGATCGGGGACCGGCGACGAGCCGGACGCCGAGAGCCGCATGGCCGTCGAGCGGGCCGCGCTGTCGCTGGAGAAAGCGGGGCATCGTATCGAGGAGATGGGCGTGCCGTTCGCCCGGCAGCAGGCCGACGATTTCCTGCTGTACTGGGCGCTGCTGGCGCATATGGCGGCGCTGACCGGCAAGCTTCAGCACGGCCGCTCGTTCGATCGCTCCGCCCTCGACGATCTGACCAAGGGGCTGGCGCGCTACCACCGCGAACGTTTCGTTGGCAGCCCTGCCGCGCTGTACCGGTTGCGCCGGGCGAGGCGGGTCTACGACCGCGTCTTCACCCACTACGACATCGTGCTCTCACCGGTCACCACCCACACCGTCCCACCGCTCGGCTACCTCAGTCCGACGGTGCCCGCCGACGAACTCATCGACCGCTTGCGTCGATACGCCGGCTACACACCGATGAACAATGTCACCGGATCACCCGCCATTTCGGTGCCCATGGGTCTCGGCGACAACGGCCTGCCCGTAGGCGTGATGTGCAGCGCCGCATACGGAGACGAGCGCACCCTCCTGGAGATCGGCTACCTTCTCGAAGCGGACAACCCCTTCCCGCGGATCACCGCGTCGAAGTAGGGCCGTAACCCGCTGCTGGAAACACGGACCTGCTGCGGGTGTAGCGCCGGTCGGTTGTGCACTGGTGCCGAGAAGCCGCGGCCTGCGGTGGTGGCGGCCGGCGGGCGAGGGGCCGACGGATCGGTCCGCCAGGCGCCCGCCGGACGCAGGTTCACAGGAAGGTGCAGGCGGGTCCGCCGCCGGAGCTGTCGACGTAGCCTGCGCGCAGCATGCGCAGCAGCAGGCAGAGGGATTGGGTGGCCGATCCGGCGGACGCCGACCCGCTGTCGGCTACGGGAGCGGGCGTTTGGTGCGGCGCCGCGGACGCCATGCCCGCAGGGACGAGGAGCACGGCGGAGATGGCCAGGCCCGCGATGGTTTTTCTCATCATGGACACGGAGTACTCGGCGAGACTCCCCGCCGCACACGACGTGAATGCCGTCGCCCCCGATGCTGGGGTACGGCAGTGCCGCTGCCGACCAGGTGCGGAGGGTGAGGAGCGAAGGCGGTCGTCTGCTGCGAAATTTTCCCGCATCACACCCATCCATATTTCGATCGGCAGCGAAGCACCTCTTATGCGGGAAAAGGTGAAGAATGTCCGATGAGTCGGGGAAGCGCGGCCTGATCCGGCTGCGCCAGTCCCCGGCGGACAATGGGACGCGCGCCCCGCAATGCTCCACCCGAGAGGCGGGCGCGGCGGCCGAACGCAGTCGATGGCTCGCGGATTTGCTGGCCGACATCGGATCGGGCGACCGGGATGCCTTCACCGAGTTCTACCGCGCGACCAGCCATCGCGTCTTCGGCCTCGCGGTGCGCATCGCGCGCAGCCAGGCCGCGGCCGAGGAGATCACCCAGGAGGTCTACCTCCAGGCGTGGTCGACGGCGGACCGGTACGACCGCACCAGGGCCAGTCCGATCGGCTGGCTGATGATGCTCACGCACCGGCGCGCGGTCGACCGCGTCCGCACCGAGCAGTCCACCGCCGATCGGGACATCGTCTACGGCCACAGCCATCTCGGCCGCGACCACGACATCGTCGCCGAGGCGGTCGACCAGCGCCTGGACGAAGAATCGGTGCTCGAGTGCCTCGGCACACTGACCAGCACCCAGCGGGAAGCATTGGCGTTGGCCTATTACAGCGGGCGCACCTACCGCGAGGTCGCCGACCAGCTCGACATCCCGCTGCCCACAGTCAAGAGCCGCATTCGCGACGGACTGCGGCGATTGGCGACCTGCCTGAGCGGAGGTGAATCCGGTTGATCGACGCCGAGTCTCCCGACCCGGACCTGCTCGATCTTGCCTTCCCGTATGCGATGGACGCCGTCGACGCCGACGAGCGTGCGGCCATCGAGCGGCGGGTGCGCGCGGCGGACCCGGCCACCGCCGCCGCCTTCGAGAACACCGTGCGCGGCGTCCGCGAGACCGTCGCGGCGATGACGGTGGTCGACAGCGTCACGCCCGCCGCCGGTCTGGAGATCGCCGTCCTGTCCGCCATCGACGGGACCACGGATCTGCGGTCGCGTCGTCCGAGGTGGCGGTGGCTGGCGGCGGCGGCCGCGCTCATCGTCGCACTGGGCGCGGGGACGGGAGCCGTGATCTTCGCGGGCCGCGACACCGGACCGATCACCCTCGACGTGACGGCCCAGCTGGTGCACGAACAGCCCGACACCAGGACCCGCTCGGCGGCGGTCGAAGGCGGCGGGGCGCTGCTGGTGACCACCTCCGCGCAGCTCGGCGCGGCGACGGTCAACTTCGACGGGGTCGCCGGACCGGTGCGGGGACAGTCCTATCAGCTGTGGCTGGTGCCGGCGGACGGTACGCCGCGCTCGGCCGGTGTGCTGCCGCAACTGCCCGCGCCGGACGCGCCGTTCGTCACCAGGTTCCTGCCGACCGACACCTTGGCGATCACGATCGAACCGCCCGACGGCTCGCCGCAGCCGACGTCCACGCCGATCACCACCCTCGCCCTCGGCTGATCCGCGGCGCGGACGCGATCGCCGAATTCGCCTCCGCGGCCTGGTGCGCGCACGTATTCTGGCCCGAATCCGGGCCCTGCCGCACCTGCCGAGGAGGTAACGATGCGAGCGCGCATGTCCGCCCTGTGGCGGCACCTGGTACGCGGGCTGTTGCTGTACGGCGCGAGCGTCGGCGGTTCGACCCGCTGCCACGACGAATGGCTCGGCGCGGACGCCCCTGCGCAGCACCGGGATTGGGCGATACCGCACCACTGGTACGACGCCGCCCACCGGTGAGGGTCAGCGCGTTCCCCTGGTGGGTCCCGCGCTGATGTCGGATTCCGGGGCGGGCTCGACCGGAGGCTCGGGCCGCCACGCCTCCTGGACGCCGGGCACCCCGTCCTGCACGACGAAGCTCGCGCGGGTGTGGATGGGCGCACCTCGGCGCCGGATGTAGGGCACCACCCGAAAGTCGTTGCGCCACATACCATGATCCAGCTCGACGCGGACGTAGCCGCGCTGCGCATTGAAGAACTTCAGGTCGGGGTTGGCGGCGAGCAGGCGTCGGCCGATGTCGTTCATGTCCGCGCCGTCGCTCCCGCTGGTGATCGAGGTGCCCGTGAATTCCGAAGCCACCACCGGTGATTCGGGATCGGTGTAGTCCCGACGCAGCTGGGTGGCGTGGTTCTGGTGCCGGTCGCCGGTGATCACCACCAGGTTGCGTACGCCGCGGTCCGTGGCCGCGCCGAGCACGGTGTTGCGGTCGGCCACGTACCCGTCCCACGAGTCGGTGGACACGCTCAGATCCGGCCCGGGATCGGTGTCGGTCTGGCTCATGCCCACCTGGTTGCCGACGATCTGCCAGCGGGCGGGTGACGCGGCGAAACCGTCCAGCAGCCAATCCCGTTGCCTGGCACCGAGAATCGTGCGGTCGGGATCGAGGCGTTCGTCGCAGTCGGCGGTGACGTTGCCGCCGCACGCCTGCGGCGTCCGGTACTGCCTGGTGTCGAGCATGGTGATCTCCGCGAGGTCGCCGAACCGGTAGCGGCGGTGCAGATGCATGCCGGAACCGCGCGGCAATTGGGCGATCCGCAACGGCTGATGTTCGTACATCGCCTGGAAAGCGGCGGCGCGGCGGCGACGGAACAGCGTGGGGACGAGGTGGATGTCGATGCCGAGGCCGGGCGAGTTCGCCGCCCAGTTGTTGTCGACCTCGTGATCGTCCATGGTGACCAGCCACGGAAACGCGGCGTGCGCGTCGCGCAGCGGTTGCTCGGCCTTGTACAGGGCGTAGCGCAGCCGATAGGTGGGCAGGTCGACGGCCTCGTCCTGAAACTCCGGTCCCGTCGAAAGCCCTTGGCGGCCTTGGGTCCACGCGCGCTCGTAGATGTAGTCGCCGAGGTGCACCACCAGATCCAGGTCTTCGTGGGCCAGGTGTTCGTAGGCGGTGTAGTAGCCGGAACTCCACGACTGACAGGAGGCGAAGCCGAATCGCATGCGCGCGGTCGGGCGCCCCGGCGGCGGCGCGGTGCGCGTGCGCCCGACCGGCGAGATCACCGAGCCCGCGCGGAAGCGGTAGTAGTACCAGCGATCCGGTGCGAGTCCGTCGATCTCCGGGTGCACGCTGTGCGCGAGTTCGCGGGTCGCGACGGCGGAGCCGCGGACCACCACCTGGCGGAAGAGTTCGTCGTCGGCGACCTCGTAATCGACGGTCACCGGGTGATTCATCATGCCGCCGTGGCCGTCGGGTGCGAACGGGTCGGGCGCCAACCGGGTCCACAGGACGACGCCGTCCGGCGTCGGATCGCCCGAGGCGACTCCGAGCGTGAACGGATCCTCCGACCAGCGCGGTGTGCGGAAGCGCCCGCTGCTCGCGGCCGAGGCGCCGACGAGCACCGCGGCCGATCCCGCGGCGCCGAATCTCAACAGCTGCCGACGAGACAGGTCCATATGTCACGGTACATCGGGCCGCGCACGGCGCTGGTCCGCCGACCGCGCGGCGAGCGCTCGGCGGGGAAGGCCGCGCCCTCAGGCGCCCTGGAGCCGGATCTCGCTGGAGAGTTCCGCCGCCACTTCGCTCAACCGGGTCCTGTCCGGTGCGGCTCCGGTGCGGCCGGCCACCTCGTCGCGGCTGGCGATGGTCAGCCCGTCCGGGGCGCCCTCGGTGATTTCGACGCGCCCCTCGAGCAGGACCAGGCACGCATCAGGACCGGCGGCGAGCAGCCGGCGCAGATCGTCCTCGGTGACCGTGGAGTGGGGGCGCTTCTCGTTGTCGTCGTCCATGCCGACCGTGTGCCCTGCGGACTCGGCGGGAAACCCGGATGCCGAACGGCCGCGCATCGCACCGGAGTGAAACGCGCGGCTTCCGATACGACGGTCCGAAGCTGGGTAGCCCATCTGTGACATGGACCGACGACGAGAAAGGCGTGCGCGATGACTCAGTCCAGCGTGACTCGGAACCTGTTCGTCGATATCGCCGAGCGCCTCGACCAGCCGCACCGCATCCGGCGGGCGCAGCCCGCGGCGGCGTGAGCGGGATAGGCCACCGCCCGCGCGCCGCCGAGCGGCACGGTGTGGGCGGAGAGCGAATGTCCGGGTTCCGTCGCGGCGCACTGCGGTGGCGCCCATCCGAACTGGCCGGTTGCACCGTGCTCCGGCCTACTGGGGTCTTGGACTGGGACGGTTGTCGCCGTTTCGGCGACGACCTGGTGCGTTACGCCATCGACCACCCGCGCGCGGTGATCGTGGCGGTGGACGACCTCGACCTGGTCGAGGATGCGGTGGCGACGGCCTGCGCGTCCGCCCGGGTGCGGGTCGACGATTGGCCGCACGTGCCGATCGTGCTGGTCGCCGACGGGATCGCGAACCCGACGGCAACCGTCGCGGCCAGGCACCGGGTGCCGGCTTTCGAGTCGGTCGAGGCGGCGCTGCGGTCGCTGCCCGACGCGCCCCCGCGGCGGGAGGCGTCGATCGAGCTGGCGCCGAGCACGATCTCCTCGATGAATGCCCGGCGATTCGTGACCCGCATGTGCGATCGCTGGGGTGTAGGTCAGGTGCGCACCGACGCGCTGCTGGTGGCCACCGAGCTGGTGGAGAACGCGCTGCTGCACGCCTTCGGCGAACTACGGCTGTGCCTGGAATTCCAGCACGGGTTGCTCACGATCGCGGTCGCCGACGCCGATCCGCACGAGGCGATGTTGCGCGAACCAGCCGCCGGGCACCCGGCCCGGTTCGGCCTGCACGTGGTCGCCTCGCTGGCACGGGCATGGGGGTGCGCACCGCGCTGGCCGGTCGGCAAGGTGGTGTGGGCGACGCTCGTGGATCAGGGGCGTCCGCTGCTGTCGTGAGGTGGGCAGGGTTCGCGCCTAGCCGAACAGGCCGCCGAGCACGCCACCGCTCTGCCCGGCCTGCTGGCCGCCGCCGGTGCCGCCGAGCATCCCGCCGGGCGGCAGCTCCGAGGGCTGCACGATGACGAAACCGCGGCCCGAGAAGGCCAGCGTGATGCCCTCGCCCGTGCTGCGGCCGATGAGCCTGCCGAGCCCGAACGAGTCGTTGCGCTTGATGCCGGTCTGCAAGCTGGACGACCACGCCACCGCGGCCTGCGGATCGGCGTAGGTCGGCTGGTCGACGTTCAGCACCACCGGTGTGCCGTGGGTGGTGATGGCGATCCGGCCGCGCCCGGTGAATACGCAGTTGAAGAGTCCGGCGTTGCTGGCGAAGCCTGCCGCGCCCTGGACCATCTTGATGTCGTAGCGCAGCGTGGAGTCGAAGGCGAGCACGTTGCTGCCGTTGATGGTCAGCCCATCGCTGCCGTCGAGATCGATGATGTGCACGTCGGCGGCGGAGTTGGCCAGGAACAGATCGCCGCGGCCGGACACCTTCATCAGCGGCACCCCCTCGCCGGTCAGCCGCTGCTGGATGGCGCGGCCGATGCCGCCCGAGCCCAGCGCCTGGAACTGCAATTCGCCCTGGTAGGCGACCATGGATCCGGCGCGTGCCATGACCTCGCCCACGAGGCCGACCTTGATCATCTTGCCGCCCTGTTTCTGGATCCCGACGCCGCTGACCTCGGCGTGGCTCGGGTTGAACAGATCGCTCTGCATCGGCAGCGCTCCTTGCTGGGGTGTCGACATCTGCGGGGGAGGGAACGAGCCGGACGGTGGCTGCCCGGCGGGGGGATAACCCGGTGCGGGCGGTGTTCCGTATCCGGCCGCCGGGGTGCTCGGGTAGGCGGGGGCCGGAGAGGACGGGGCGCCGTAGCCGCCTGGCGCGGGGCTGCCGCCGGGGTGGTGCGCCGGTGGCGGTGCGGCGGGGTAGGACGGTGGTGGTCCGGCCGGGTACGACGGTGGCGGGGCGGCCTGTGGTGTGGTCGGTGGCGGCGCGGGTTGCGCCGGGGCGGGCTCGTCGTCGACGTTCACGCCGAACGCCCTGGCGATCCCGGCGAGCCCGTCGTCGTATCCCTGGCCGACGGCGCGGATCTTCCACCCACCGCCGCGGCGGTAGATCTCCACGCACACCACGGCGGCCTCGGTGCTGAGCCCGGTCACCGGGAAAGTGATCGTGCCGGAATCGGATCCTATGGTCGCGGTGAGCGAGCCGGCGCCCGCGAAGGTGCGCGGGCCGCTGCCGTCCAGGCTGGCGGTGACCACGACCTTGTCCACGTCGGCGGGCAACGCGGAGGTCTGCACGTCGACCATGTCGCCCGCGCCGCGCCCGTGCCGATAGGTGACGCCGGGGCCGACCGGCTGATTGAAGAACACGAAATCGCCGTCGGAGCGCACCCGGCCCGCGGCGTTCAGCAGCAGGGCGGACACGTCGACGGCCGCGGTGCAGGTGACGGTGACCGTCATCCGGTCACCGGGTGCGGGCCGGTTCTCGCCGCGAGCCAGCGCGGTCACGCCGGGCCCGCCGTCGCGCCGCGTCGCCATGACATCGAACTCATGGTCACGAGTGTGTCGCGCCGTCGCGCGGCGCGCCACCTCGTCCGGTGAGTCGAGCCGGATCGTCGTCGTGGCCGCGACCCCGAGAGCGTCGTCGGCTCGGGCCGCGCCGTGCCGGAATCGAAGGTCCACTGTGAGATCGGCTCCGCCGCAAGCTGATACGTGGCGCATTCGAGAAATCAACCGAATTTGATCATCGAATTCGCACGAATATGAAGATCAAATGGTGTTACCTCGGCACAATGCCCTGTTAGCCCAGAATTAACGGTGATAATTGGCACAATATTGAAAGTGGATTTGTGGTTTTCTTTTTCCTAATGTTGCTGATGCGCGCCTGTGATGGCGTCGTTATCCATCTGTGAAAGGAAGCTCCACGCATGTTCTCTCGTAAGGCCCTCGCCACCGCCGGTGCCGTCTCCGCTGCCGCCGCCATGTTCTTCGGCCCTGTCGCGGTGGCCTCCGCCGATCAGTCCGTCCCGCTGGAGCTGACCCCCGTCGCCTCCGACTCGTCCACGGGCTCCTCCGGCACCGGTTCGGCCTCGGGCTCCGCCGACTCGGGTTCGTTCAGCGGCTCGTCCGCCGGTTCCAGCATGCTCGACTCCGGCAGCTCGGCCTTCGACGGCGGCACCTCCGCCATCGTCAACATCATCGACGCGATCACCGGCGTCAACGAGCTGACCCAGGCCAAGCCCGCCGCCTGATTCTCTCGGTAGCTCGCCGCTGCGCCAGCCTTGCCCCTTGGGGCTGGATTCTACGTGCCGCTGAGCATCAGCGATTGCACGCTATTGCAGTGAATTTGCCGGAATTTGATCATTCGTCCGCTGCGTCGGGGTAGGCGCGGCGGGGGAATCCGCTCGATTCTGTTTGCCCGCCAAGGAGATAGCGTTCCGCACTGTGGGTGCGGAGCTTCCTGAACACGAGTTTCGTGCCGTCCGGCGAACCTGCCGGACGGCACGAAGTTCTCTGGGGAGTTCGAAACGTAACCCTCGTCGCGGGGTGCCGGGGACGTGCGGCAGCGCCTGCCGCACCGACCACCCACAGGGTTGACCGCACCGAGGCCGCCGGGCAGGGTGGGGCGATGGGCAGCGAAGAGGTGCGCGCGGGCGTCACGCTGACGAATCTGGACAAGCCGCTCTTCGACGGGGCGGAGGCGACCAAACGGGATCTCGTCGACTACCTGGAGTTCATCGGCGACCGCTTGGTGAACCAGCTGCGCGGCCGCCCGCTGTCGGTGGTGCGCATCCGGCCGGGGCAAGAGCCGTTCATGCAGAAGAATCTGCCCAAATACACCCCCGAGTGGGTGCCCCGGACCACGCTGTGGGCCGAGAGCTCCCGCCGCGAGGTGACCTATGCCCTGTGCGACGACGTGCGCACCCTGCTGTGGTTCGGTAATCAGCGCGCCGTCGAGTACCACCCGACGCTGCTGACTGCCGACTATTCCGCCGGGCCGACGCATCTGGTCCTCGATCTCGACCCCTCGCCCGGTCAGACCTTTCGCCACGCCGTGCTCGCCGCCGAGCTGATCCGCGCGGCGCTGGCCGCCGACGGGCTCTCGGGTGCGGTGAAGACCAGTGGCGCCAAAGGGGTGCACGTGTTCGTCCCGGTCGTCGCGGGCACCGCGGTCGAGGACGCCGCTGCCGCCACCCGGGCGATCGCCGCCCGCGCCGAGCGTCTCGACCCCGGCCTGGCCACCACCGCGTTCATCCGCGAGGACCGCGAGGGCAAGGTCTTCCTCGACTCCACCCGCGCGGGCGGCGCGACCGTGGTCGCGACCTACAGCCCGCGCATCCGCCCCGGCGTCCCGGTGTCGTTCCCGGTCGGCTGGGCCGACCTCGCGGACGCGAAGCCGTCCGATTTCACCCTCCGCACCGCCCCGGACCACCTCGGCGACCGCGACCCTTGGGCCGACGAAATGCCTGCCCCGCAACAACTTCCGGCCGACCTGATCGCCGAAGGCCACACCATCCCCGTCGCCAGGGTCCAAGCCATGCACGAAGGCAAACGCCGCGCCAAGGCTCGTCGCACCTCCTGAACCCGTCCCACAAGGCCAGTGCACGCCGCACAAAAACCGGTGGCGTTGTGAGGCGCGGGAATGGTGTGTGGGAGTCAGGGGATGCGGGCGACGCCGGCGAGCATGGAGACCGCCTCGGGGCGGGGGTGGGCGCGCCAGACTTCGGGGCGCCAGGTCATCACCGAAGTGATGCCGGGCGCGACGAGGTCGAAGCCGGTGAAGAACTGGCGGAATTCGGCGGTGGAGCGCAGCTGGAAGGGGACGCCGCTGCGCTTGTTGGCCTGCTTCGTCTCGGCGAGGTCCTCGTCGGTGAGGTGATCGCTGGTGGCGTGGGTCATCACCAGGTAGCTGCCGGAGGGCAGCGCCTCGCAGAGCTGGCGCACCAGGCCGTAGGGCGCCTCGTCGTCGGTGATGAAGTGCATGATGGCCACCAGCATCAGCGCGACGGGCTCGGTCAGATCGAGCGTGCAGGTGAGGTCCTGGTGGGTCAGGATCCGATCCGGGTCGCGCAGATCGGCGTCGAGGTAGGCGGTCGCGCCCTCGGGTGAGCTGTCCAGCAGCGTGCGGGCGTGCACCAGCACGATCGGGTCGTTGTCCACGTACACGATCCGCGATTCCGGTGCGATGCCCTGCGCGATCTCGTGCACATTGCCCGCGGTGGGCAGTCCGGTGCCGATGTCGAGGAATTGCCGGATGCCCGCCTCGGCGGCCAGATACGTCACCGCGCGACGCAAAAAGTTGCGGTTCTCCACCGCGGCGAGCCGGACGGTCGGAAAGGCTTCGGCCACCGCGTCGGCCGAGTCCCGGTCCGCCGGAAAATTGTCCTTTCCGCCGAGCCAGTAGTCGTACCGGCGCGCCGGGTGCGGTTTGCTGACATCCACCCTGGCAGCTGCCGATTCCGAGTCCACCGTGCCCTCAATTCATCTCGACTACGCTCATCATGTCAGCTCGAGTTGCGAACCGGTAGCGAGGGTGAGAACTCGCACGGCCCCCGGAAGGCTCCGTCATGCAGTTGCAGTACAGCCCATACGATTTCGACGTCCACCGCGATCCCTATCCGTACTACGCAAGGCTACGCGCGGAGGCGCCCGTCTTCCACAACCCGGCCGACGACTTCTACGCCTTCTCCCGGTATGCCGATATCGTTGCCGCACTGCGTGATTCGGATCGGTTCTCCAGTGCCAACGGATTACGGATGGAGCCCGCGTTCTGGGGACCGCAGGCCGAGCGGTTCTTTTCCTTCGTCGCCATGGACCCGCCCAAGCACACCCGGTTGCGTGGTCTCGTCGCCCGCGCGTTCACCAACCGGCGGGTGCAGGAATTGCAGCCGCGACTACGCGAGATCGCGCGCGGGCTGTGGCGGCCGCTGCTGGAACGCGAAAGTTTCGATCTGATGGCCGATTTCGCGGGTCCGTTCCCGACCGACGTGATCTCCGAACTGGTCGGCGTCCCGGAGGCCGACCGCGACATGCTCCGCAAACTGGGCATGGAGATCATGTACACCGACGAGGAATCCACCGATCTGCGCCCCGAGGCGATGCAGGCCATCGGCACGCTGGTCGGCTACTACACCGAGCTGACCATCGAACGCAGCAAGACCCGCCGCGACGACCTGCTCTCGGGTCTGCTGGACGCCGCGGACGGCGACGACCGGCTCACCCCCGAGGAGATCGTCGGGGTGTTGATCCTGCTGGTCGGCGCGGGCATCGAGACCGCCATGCTGACGCTGGGCAACCTCTGGCATGCCGCGTGGCAGCACCCCGACCAGCGCCGCGAGGCCTTCGACGGACGCATCGACGAGTGGATCGCCGAGGGTATGCGCTACGAACCCGCCACCCAGTCCCAGCTGCGCAGCACCACCGAGCCGATCACCCTGCACGGCGTCGACATCCCGGCGGGCGCGCGCATCCTGCTGCTGACCGGCTCGGCCAACCGCGACCCCGAGGTCTTCGCCGACCCCGACGCCTTCGACCTGGACCGCGACACCGGCGCCGCGCTGTCCTTCGGCAGCGGCCGCCATCACTGCCTCGGTGCGAACCTGGCGCAGCTGGAACTGCGCGTCGCGCTGGAGGAGATCGTCGGCACGATCGCCGACTACGACATCGACGCCGCGAACCTGCGCCGCGTCCACTCCTCGAATAACCGCGGCTTCGCGAGCCTGCCCACCACGGTCACCGCTCGCTGAGCGGAACGTCGACGGGGTGGCCCGCCACCCCGTCGACGCCCAGCCGCAGGGCCTCGTCGACCTTGGCGCGGAAATGCGAACACGAGCGGAAATCCGGTGCGCCGCAATCCAATGCGTGCTCGATGGTGTCCAGCGCCGCGGTGGCGCGCGCGATCCGCACGGCCAGCTGATCGCGGTGCGCGCGCAGGAGTTCACGGCGCGCGTCGCGATCGGCGGCGCTCTCGAACAACCGGGCGATCTCGGCCAGCGACAGCCCGACCCGCTTGCCGAGCAGGATGACGGCCACGGTCTCCGCGTCGTCGGCGCGGTAGACGCGGCGGCGGCCGGAATCGCGGCGCGGCGCGAGCAGGCCGAGGTCCTCCCAGTGGCGCAGCACATGGGTCGCCAGGCCGAATCGCGCGGCCAGTTCGCCGATCGTCAAGGCGGATTCGGACATATCAGGACCCGGCATATCAGCACCCTATGTGTCACTCGGCGCCGGCCGCGCCGCTCAGGCCGCGCGCGCCGTCCACTGGGCGTACAGCCCGATCGGATACCCGCGTGGACGCACGACCTTCCTGCGCACCGTCGGCGTCGCGAAGCGCGCGCCCAACGCCGACCGTATCGACGCGTCGCGGACGAACCGGAAGTCGTAGAGGGCCAGCGTCCCGCGCGGGCGGAGCACCCGCTCCAACTCCGCCGCCGCCGCGACCGGATCCGGCCACTCGTGCATGCTCAGGCTCGAGACGATCAGGTCGAAACTGTTGTCCGGGTAGGGAAGTGCGCCCACATCGCCCACCGACAATTCGGCGGCGTGCCCGGTCAGATTGGCCCGGGCCAGCGCGATCATGTGCGGCGAGAGGTCCACCCCGTGCAGCAGCAGATCCGGTCGCCTGCGGGCGAGGTGGGCCAGCAGCAATCCCGGTCCGGTCCCGACGTCGAGCACCGCCTCGCCCGTGCCGGTCGAGGCGGCCGCCTCGTCGGCGATGTGCCGGTACAGCCCGCCGAGCAGCTTGGTGGCGCGCCGGTCGTAGCCGCGGCTTTCCTGTTCTCCGAACTCGGTCATCTCATCCCCTTCTTCAGGTCGACCCTCAGCGTGCGAGTTCAGGTCGACCTGAAGTCAAGGGCTGTTCAGACCGCCACTCGGCGCAGGGCGTCTCTGGTCAGGTCGGCGAGACCTCGATAACCGTCGACGGCCAGGATCAGGTCCGCCTCGGCGAGCAGCGCGCGCAGCACGTGCACGATGCCGTCGACGCCGCCGAGCGCGAGACCGTAGGCGTAGGGCCTGCCGATGCCGACCGCCGTCGCGCCGAGGGCCAGCGCCTTGACGATGTGGTCGCCGCCGCGGACGCCGGAGTCGAAAAGCACGGGAAGACCGTCGGCCGCGTCGACCACCTCGGCCAGCATGTCGAGGGCGGGCAGGCCGCCGTTGGCCTGGCGGCCGCCGTGGTTGGAGCAGTAGATGCCGTCCACGCCACCGTCTTTCGCGCGCCGCGCGTCGTCGGGATGGCAGATGCCCTTCACGATCAGCGGCAGCGTGGTGAGTTCGCGAAGCCACGGCAGGTCGGCCCAGGTGAGCGGGTTGCCGAAGAGCTGAACCCAGCGCAGCACCGCGGCCTGGAGGTGCTCTTCCGGCGGGCCGGGCAGCCCGGCGCGGAACACCGGATCGGTGAAGTAGTTCGCCAGGCAGTGGCCGCGTAGCTGCGGGAAATTCGAGACGCCGAGATCGCGCGGGCGCCACCCGGTGATCCAGGTGTCGAGCGTGACCACGATGCCCTGGTAGCCCGCCTGCTCGGCGCGCTGTACCAGGCTCGCGGCCAGATCGCGGTCGGTGGGCGTGTACAACTGGAAAAAGCCTGGCGTATCGCCCATTTCGGCCGCCACCTGCTCCAGCGGATCCACCGACAGCGTGGAGGCCACCATCGGGACGCCGGTGCGCGCCGCGGCGCGGGCGGTCGCCAGATCGCCGTGCCCGTCCTGGGCGCACAGCCCGATGACTCCGATCGGGGCGAGGAACACCGGCGCGGGCAACGTCAGCCCGAACAAATCCACCGACAGGTCGCGCTCGGCCGCGCCGACGAACATCCGCGGCACCAGTCCCCACCGGTCGAATGCGGTCACGTTGGCGCGCTGCGTGCGCTCGTCACCGGCTCCGCCCGCCACGTACGACCACACCGACGGCGGCAGCGCCGCGCGAGCCTTGTCCTCCAGCTCGGCGAACGACATGGGCAGCGTGGGCTGGACGCCGCCGAGCCCGCGCAGGTAGATCTCGTTCTGGTAGTCGGCGAAGGCCATGGGTTCGGTTGCCCTTTCGTCTGTCGGCGCGGCACCGCGCCGCCCGGAGAAAGCATGGGCCGCCGTTCACTCGACGCCACTAGAATGCAGGAATCAGGCACGATGGGAAGCACGAATGCAGGATGACGCCGCACTGCTGAGCGAAGACGAGCTCGCCCTGATCAACGCGTTGCAGCTGCGGCCGCGCGGTTCATGGTCGGAGCTCGGGCACGCGCTCGGGGTCGATCCGGTGACGGTGGCCCGCCGCTGGCAACGGCTCACGCGGCGGGGCGCGGCGTGGGTGAGTCCCTCGCCGGGCCCGCGGCTGCTCGATCAGATCACCGTCGCCTACGTCGAGATCGGCTGCACCGCCGACGCCGCGGCCGCGGTCAGCCGCAGCCTGTGCGAGCACCCGCACATGGTCACCGTGGAGCGCTGCGCGGGCACCTACAACCTGCTGGCCACCGTCGGCGCGCGCGATCTGGCCACCATGTCGCACTACACACTGGACGTGCTGCCCGCCATCCCGCACGTCGCGGCGGTGCGGGCCAGGATCGTCACGCACATGTTCACCGAGGGCGGCCGCTGGCGCATCGACGCGCTCGCGCCGGACCAACGCGCCGAACTCGACATTCCGCCGCGGCAGCCGACGGAGCCTGCGCGGGCGGTGAGCATCGACGACGGAGACCGGGCGCTGCTCGCCCAGCTCGCGCTCGACGGCCGGGCCTCGCACCAGTCCTTGGCCACCGCTGTCGGTTCCTCCGCCTCGACCGTCAAGCGCAGGCTGGACCGGCTCACCCGGCTCGGACTGCTCCAGTTCCGTTGCGATTTCGCGCGTCCGCTCGGCGGCTGGCCGGTCGCGGTGACGCTGTGGCTGGACGCGCCGCCGGATCGGCTGGCCGAGATCGGCGACGCGATCATCCGGCTCCCGCAGACGCGCAACTGCGCCGCCATCAGCGGCGGTCACAACTTGCTGATCCAGGCCAACCTGCACAGCCTCGCCGACATACCGCGCTTCGAGGCCGGGCTCGCGGGCGTGCACCCCGGCCTGCGCATCGCGGAACGCACCATCACCCTGCGCCACGACAAGCTGTTCGGGCACCTCCTCGACCCGCGCGGCCGCAGCAGGCGCGTGGTACGCGCGGACATCTGGAGCGAGCCCGCCGCGACCGCGTGAGCCGGATCGAGGTTTACCGGCGGCGAATCGCGGCATGCGACCAGGGGGAGGGGGTGGTCGAATCGAGAGAGGAGTCGCCCATGCCTGAACTGGACGACGCCAGGGTGCTGGTGCTGACCTCGAATACCGGCGTCGAGCACGACGAACTGCTGGTACCGCGCGACGAACTTCGCAAGCGCGGCGCCCAGGTCACCCACGCGGCGCCGAAATCGGAACCGGTGCAGACCTTCCGGCACGATGTGGACAAGGACGAGGCGATCTCGCCGGACGCCGCGCTGGACGCGGTGGACGCGGACGACTTCGACGTCCTCGTGGTGCCCGGCGGCACCGTGAACGCGGACAAACTGCGCGCCGACGACCGCGCCGTCGCGCTGGCCAAGGATTTCGCGAGCGCGGGCAAGCCGATCGCCGCGATCTGCCACGGACCGTGGTTGCTCGTCGAGGCCGAATTGGTGCGGGGCAAGACGCTGACCTCCTACCACTCGCTGCGCACCGACGTCGGCAACGCGGGCGGCGCGTGGGTCGACGAGCCGGTGGTCCGCTCGTCCGACGGCGGCTGGACGCTGATCACCTCGCGCGCCCCAAGAGATTTGGCCGATTTCGTCGGCGCGATCTCCACCGAGTTGCGCGGGTAGCGGCGGTGGGCCTGCTCGTTTCGGCCGGGCGGCGCCGGGTACGCGCACGACATCGGCCCTGACGAGGGCAGCTACATGGGAGGAGGCTGTATGGCAGGCAATCACTACAACCAGCTGGTGGGCGCGCGAGCGCTCGCGACGTTGGCGGATCTGGGTTTCGCATCGATCGCCTCGGGGGTGATCGCTCGCAGACGCGCCGTCATGGGTGTGCTGGAACGGGCGAAGGCCGACCGGCGCGCGGTGACGCGCATGCGTCGGTTGCGTGACGAATTCGGCGCGGGCCCAGTCGAATTGGTGCTACCGGGACGTCGCGTCGTGGTCGTGCTCGACCCGGGTGACGTCGGCATGGTGCTGGACGGCGCGCCGCGGCCGTTCGATCCGGCCAATCGGGAGAAGCGGGCCGCGCTGCGCCAATTCCAGCCGCACGGCGTGCTGCTGTCGGAAGGGCCGGTGCGCGCGCAGCGGCGCGCGGTGAACGAGGCGGCGCTGGACACCTCGGCGCCGCTGCACCGCCTCGCCGGACCGTTCGCCGAGATCATCGCCGACGAGGCGCGCGACCTGACGGCGGCCGCGCTGCGCCGCGGACACCTCGACGCGGACCAGTTCACCGCCGACTGGTGGCGGCTCGTCCGTCATCTGGTGCTCGGCAGGCGCGGGCGCGACGACGACGCGATCACCGACGAGCTGTGGAAGCTGCGCTCGGCCGCCAACTGGTCGTTCCTGGCGCTACCGCGCCGCAAGCGCAGGGACCGATTCACCGAACGGCTCTACCGCTATGTCGAGGCCGCCGATCCGGACAGTCTCGTCGGCGCGCTGGCCGCGACCGAAGCCGGTGGAGCGGTCGATCCGGTCGGCCAGATTCCGCACTGGCTCTTCGCTTTCGACGCGGCGGGCATCGCCGCGAGCCGGGCCCTCGCGCTGCTGGCCACCCACCCCGATCAGCACGCTCGCGCGACCGCCGACGCCGCCGATCCGCACACCCCGCAGTCCCGCGACTACCTGCGCGCCTGCGTGCTCGAATCGCTGCGGCTGTGGCCGACGACGCCGGTCATCTTGCGTGACATCACCGAGGACACCGAGTGGCGGGCGGGCGCCGATCGATTCACCATCGAGGGCGGCGCGGCCCTGATGATCGTCGTGCCCGCGTTCCATCGCGATGCGGATTCCCTGCCGTTCGCCGACCGGTTCGTCCCGGATCTCTGGTTGGAAGGACTCGAGCAGCAGTACCCGCAGTTGGTGCCGTTCAGCGCGGGCCCGGCCGGATGTCCGGGCCGCAACCTGGTGTTGTTCACCACCAGCGCCCTGCTTGCGCACCTCATCGAGGCCGCCGACTTCCACTCCCGGCCTACCCCCGCGCTGTCGCCGGACCGCCCCCTTCCGTTGACTCTCGACCACTTCGGACTCGACTTCGCGATCACGCCCGCGGTCACGCGCGCCCGATGACCGCCCCGGTGGTCGCGGTGAGGTCAAGCGACCGCGGTGCGCAGCTCGAACCAGCCGGTGGTCGGGTCCGCGAAGCCGTGGTAGACGAGCGGTGCGCGCTGGTCGAGAGCGAAGTGCCGGTAGACCGCGAGCATGGCCCGGCGGATGGATTCGGGTTGGAAATCCTCGCTGCGGCGGAAGCCGATGCGACGTTCGGGCAGCAGCGCCAGCCGGGTGATCTCGGCGCGATCGCCGAGATCGAGTCCGAAGGGATCGATGATCAGGTGATCGTGCAGGATCGCGTGCAGGCGTTCGGGGTCGGGCAGGTGCACGGTGCACGGGCGCAGCTCGGCGTGGATCGGCGGTTCGGAGCGGCCGGGCACCGAGGGCGTCTCCAGCGACTCGATGAGCGGGACGTCGGGCCGCGGCGGCGCGCCGGAATCGTCGACGGTCGCCTGTTCCAGCAGGTGCAGGATGTTCCCGCCCGGCATCAGCGGCTCAGGGACGAGGAACAGGGTGACCGACGGGCAGCGGCAACCCTCGCCGGTGAGACAGACCTTCTCGTGCAGCGGGTAGGACATGCGTCCTCCTCCGGGAGCGGGACGAACGATCGGCGAGGGGCGACGCTGCCCGGTCCGGACGCCGATCGGCGGAGGGGCGATCGAAGTGTCAGCGCGTGCTCTTCGAGCCCTCACTGCATGGTAATCCGCGATGACGGCCGGTGGCAGGGCCGCGGACGACCCCGTTCGGCGGATGCGCGACGGCTGCGTCGTGGTGTGATCGTCGGATGGTGAGTGTCAGTCCCTGGGCGGAGCGCGGATGAACGCGGCGATCCGGCCCGATCTCGGTCTGGCGGCGTTGTGCGTCGGGCTGGCGATCGCGGCGGCAGCGGTGTATCGGGTGGCGTCGCTGGGCTCACCGTTCGTGGCGCCGCGCGCGGCCGTCCGCGGTGCGTTGCAGTTGGCGGCCGTCGCGCTCGTGCTGGCGGCGTCGCTGGCGCACCTGTGGTCGGCGATCCTGGTGCTCGCCGTCATGTTCGTCGCCGCGGTGGTGACCTCGGCGCGGCGCGCGGGCGCGGGGAACTCCGGCCCGTGGCTGGCGCTGGCGCTGGGCGCGGGAGTCGGCGCGGTGCTGCCTGCCATGCTGCTCAGCGGTGTGGTCCCGGTAGAAGGTGTGGCTGTGGTGCCGATCGGCGGGATCGTGCTCGGCGGCGCCATGACGGCGACTTCGCTGGCGGCACGCCGCGCTCTCGACGCCGTCGAACAGCGGCGCGGCGAGGTCGAAGCCGCGCTGAGCTTGGGCTTCACCGAGCGCGACGCGCGGCTGGAGGTGATCCGCCCGACCGCCGCCGACGCATTGTTGCCCGGCGTGGATCAGACCCGCACGGTCGGATTGGTCACGCTGCCGGGCACGTTCGTCGGCGTGCTGATCGCCAGCGGCTCGGCCGTCCAGGCGGGCGCGGTCCAGATCCTGGTGCTCTCGGGTCTGTTGCTCGCCCAGTCGTGCGCGGTTGCGGTCACCATCGAACTCGTCGCCCGCCGCCGCGTCACGCGATGGCACGCGGGCGATTCAGGTCGCGGCGGTCGCGGCGTCGCGGAGCGGCCGGTGAGATCGGCCACCAAATTGTAACTTCGAGTAACAGTTATTTACACTCGGTGCTGCTGGTACCGAGCCGGCGCTCGACTCGAATCCGTCCGTGCACTGAGGAAAACAGTGATCTTCACCGATCTGGCGCATGCGCTCGACAACGGCTGGGCGCTCACCTTCGGCGGTGGCGTCGAACCCGCCGTCCCGACCCCGTCGACGGTGCTCTACGACGAGCCGCACCGGCAGCTGCGCCGCTACGAGGGCGCGTCCGGCTCCGGAAACCCGGCCCTGCTGGTGCCGCCGCTCGCCGTGCACAGCTCCTGCTTCGACCTGCGCCCCGGGCAGAGCCTGGCCCGGTTCCTGCTCGACACCGGACGTGCGCCCTACATCGTCGACTACGGCAGGATCACCTACGCGGACCGGAACATGGGCTTCGAGGAGTGGATCGACGACATCGTCCCCACCGCGATCGCCCGGGTCAGCGCCGAGCACGGCGGAGCAGGGGTCGACGTCGTCGCCTGGTCGCTGGGCGGCACCCTGGCGCTGCTCACCGCCGCCGAGCACGCGGACCTGCCGATCGCCTCGGTCACCGCGCTCGGCACCCCGATCGACTATCGCCACCACCCGATGCTTGCGCCGTCCCGGCTGCTGGCGCGGGTCACCGGAGGACGTGAAGTCGCCTGGGCCACCGAGCTTTTCGGCGGTATCCCGGCGTTCGCCGTGCAGCTCGGGTTCCGCGGCATGGCGCTGCCGCGCGAGATCATGCGCCCGTGGTTCATCGCGCGCAATCTCGCCCGCAGCGAGGCGCTGGCCCGGATGGAGGCGATCGACCGGTTCATCGGACGGATGCCCGGCTATCCCGGACGGCTCTACCGCCAGAACTACCGGCTGATGATCGTCGGCAACCATATGGCCGAGGGCAGCATCCCGCTCGACGCGGACCGCGTGATCGAAATGGCCAAGGTGAGCTGCCGCGTGCTGCTCGTCGGCAGTCTGTCGGACAACATCGCGCCCGCCGCCACGGTCGCGCCCGGCGTGCGGGTGCTGACGGGCGCGGCCGAAGCGCGCTACGTCGAAGTGCCGCGCACCAGCCACCTCGGGCTCGTCGCCGGGCCCGAGGCGGCCAGCTGGTCGGTGCTCGACGAATTCCTCGCGAGCGCGGTGCCTGTGCACCGCTGAGTCGCGCTGCCGGAATGCAGGCCCTGCGCACGGCCGGAGGTACGCCCTGGCTCGGAGGTACGCCCTAGCTCGAGAGTCCCACCAGTCGCGCGCTGACCTCGTCCAGCTGCTGGGCGAGCGCGTCGTCCTGCGCGCGGCGCGACGGCGTCTTCAGCTCGTTGTTCTGGAAGTAGCGTCCGCTGTGCCCGGCGGGCTCCGGCGCGGAGGCGAGATAGGTGAGCCTGCGCCCGCCCTCGGCGGCGGGAATCATGAACACGCGCTTGGCCACCGCCGCGAACGGCCTGCCCCACCACGGCATCGCGTCCCAGATCCCGGTGGCCACCGCGCCGGGATGGAAGGCGTTGACGGTCACCCCGGCGCCTTCCAGCCGCCGCGCCAGCGTGCGGACGTACAGGATGTTGGCCAGCTTGGACTGGCTGTAGGCCTTCTCGCCGGAGTAGCCGCGCGCCAGGCTCAGATCGTCGAAATCCAGGGTGGCGCCGTAGTGCATGACCGACGAGGTGAACAGGATGCGCGCCGGGGCGCTGCGCCGCAGCAGGTCGAGCAGCAGCTCGGTGAGCAGGTAGCCGCCGAGATGGTTGACCGCGAAGGTGGCTTCGACCTCGTCGTCGGTCATCGAGCGTTGCGGGTAGTAGCCGCCCGCGTTGTTTGCGAGCACGTCGAGGCGGTCGTAGCTCGCGAGCACCGTCGCGGCGAGCTCGCGCACCGCGGACTGACTCGCGAAATCGCACACCAGCGTGTCCACCTGCCCCGCGCCCGCCTCGCGGACCAGTTGCGCGGCGTGGACGAGCTTCTCGGGATTGCGTCCGACGAGTATCAGGTGATCGCCTGCTTCGCCCAGTTGCCGCGCGGCTTCCAGACCGATACCCGACGTCGCCCCCGTGATCAGGATCGTCTTCATGAAACCCACACTGCCACAACCGCATGCGGGGCGGGCGTTACCGCGCGGGTTCGGCCGTGTCGTCCTCGGGCTCCGGCGGCGGCGCGGTGGCTTCGTCGATCTGCTCGCCCACGTAGCGCAGCACCACCGCGACCATGGCGGCGACCGGCACGGCGAGGAACGCGCCGACGATGCCGTACAGCGAGCCGCCCGCGGTCACGGCGAGCAGCACCACCACCGCGTGCAACTGCATGCTGCGGCTCTGCAACACCGGTTGCAGCACATTGCCTTCCAGCTGCTGTACCGCCAGGATGACGCCGAGCACGATCAGCGCGGTGGTCAGGCCGTTGCCGACCAGCGCGACGAGCACCGCGAGCGCGCCCGCGACGACGGCGCCGACGATCGGGATGAAGCCGCCGATGAACGTCAGCACGGCGAGCACCGCGGCCAGCGGGACACCGAGGATCACCAGGCTCGCGCCGATCAACACCGCGTCGATCAGGCTGACCAGCGCCTGGGTGCGAATGAAGCCACCGAGGGTGAACCAGACCCGGCGCAGTACCTCCTCGAAGTGCCTGCCGCCGCGGGTCCCGGTCACGCTGTGCAGCCAGGGCAGGAAGCGCGGCCCGTCCTTGACGAAGAAGAATGCCAGCACCAGCACGAGGAACAGCGTGACCAGCGCCGAGGTGGCGGTGGTGACGCCGCTGAAAACGCCGGTGGCGATCTGCTCGGCGCTGGACTGCAATCGCGACACGATGGCGTCCACCGCGGAATCGAGCTGTTCGTCGCGGATGTTCAGCGGCGGGCCCTGCAACCAACGGCGCACCTGGTTGACGCCCTCGGTCGCCTTGTCGGCCAGCTCCGGGGCCTGATCCACCACCGAGGGCACGATCAGCGCGATCACACCGGCGAGCAGACCGAGGAAGCCGAGCAGCGCGAGCGCGGCGGCCAGAGCCGGCCGCAGGCCGTGTTTGGTGAGCCACCGGGTGGGCGGCCACAACACGGTCGCGACGACGACGGCCAGCGCCATCGGCAGGACCACCACCCACAGCCGCGCGACGATCCAGCCGAGCACCC
This sequence comes from Nocardia sp. bgisy134, assembly GCF_965341865.1. Lineage (GTDB taxonomy): Bacteria > Actinomycetota > Actinomycetes > Mycobacteriales > Mycobacteriaceae > Nocardia. The sequence continues at coordinate 87,787 of NZ_CBDQZP010000024.1, read as the reverse complement.
AGGCTCCCGCGGCGATCGCGACGAGGCACAGCGACCACTTCGCCAGCCAGAGCAGTCCGACGCCGATCACACCGCCGCGCTCACGCAGCACGAGCGCCTCGTTCTTGCCGGTGTCGGTTCCGGCGGTGGCCTTGTCCGGCTCGCTCACGACATGCCTTCCACTCGCTCACGCACTCTCACCGGCCCAGTCTCGCACGAGGCAGCGGACCAAGACGGTCACCGACGAGCGGCGGTGGCGGCAGGCGGGATTGCTGCACCGATCTCCGGGTGGTGGCGGTAGGCGGGCTTTTCCGGTTTCCGACGCGTTTCCCGGGTATTCGATCGACAGAGGAGGTGTGTGTCATGCCGAAGGAATGGACCGGCAAACAGGAACGGCAGTACGAGCACATCAAGGATTCCGCGCAGGACCGCGGCGCGAGTACCAAGCGCGCCAAGGAGATCGCGGCCCGAACCGTCAACAAGAACCGCGCCCAGGCAGGCCAGACCAAGACCGCGAGCCGGTCGTCGCTCGAGGACATGTCGCCGCAGCAGCGCGGCGGGCAGCGCTCCGGCCGCAGCGGTCCGAAGGGGCCGACCAGGGATCAGCTGTACAACGAGGCCAAGAAGCGCAACATCAAGGGCCGCTCCACGATGACGAAGAGGCAGCTGCAGAGCGCTCTCGGTCGCTAATCGGTCGCGCCGAGCAGCGCCACCGCGGCGCGCTCGGCGAGATCGGCGGCGTGCGGCGGGATCTGTTGCCCGGCCCGTAGATACCGCCTGACCAGGGCGTAGGGCAGGTCGACGATCGCAAGCAGCACCTGGTCGGTAGCTTGGGCGCCCGTGTCGCCGGTGCGTGCGATCAGCTCGGTCAGCGCGTCTTGGATCGCGGTGTTGGCCCGCGCGGTGTCTTCGCGCGCCTGCCTGCTCCAGTCTCGCTCACCCAATTCCCTCGCCCCCGTGAGCAGCACGGCCGCATCGCGGGGGTTTCGTCGTGCCCAGTCGAGGGTCGCCCGCGCGCTGCGGCGGATCGCCTCCTCGGGCCGCTCGATGGTCAACACCGCGAGCAGTTCCTCGTGGAAGCGGCGCAGCGTGCGTGACCACAGCGCGGCGAGCAGCGCCGGCCGGTCCGGAAAACGGTGATAGACCGACCCGCTCGGCGCGCCGACCGCCTTGGCCACCGCCGACATGGTGACCGCGGCGGGCCCGCCCGTGGCGAGCAGTTCCGCGGCCGCGTCGAGCAGCCGATCGGCGTCGTGCTTCGGTGGTCTTCCCATGTATTGGAGGATATGCTCTAATTCTGTTTTAGAGACAACTCTCTAAAATGCTCGGGCGTCGCCACCGCGACCCCGCACGCCGCCTGATTTCCGCGCACGGCTGAAGAAGGAGCGAAAAACCATGGCCGTCATCAATATTCACGTTCGCCACCTGGCCGCGTCGGCGGCGGAGGCCGGCTCGCTGCTCGACTCGCTCGCGAGCGAGGACGACAGGCTCTGGCCCGCGCCTGCTTGGCCACCCATGCGCTTCGATCGCCCGCTGAGCGTGGGCGCGGCCGGTGGGCACGGTCCGGTCCGCTACACGGTGGAACGCTACGAACCCGGTCGGTGGGTGCGCTTCCGGTTCACCGGCCCGCGCGGCTTCGACGGCTTCCACGAATTCACCGTCCAGCCGACTCCCGGCGGCGTCGACCTGATCCACCTGCTCGCCATGCACGCCCGCGGCCCGGCCCGCCTGACCTGGCCACTGGCCTACCGCTGGATGCACGACGCGTGCCTGGAGGACTCCTTCGACCGCGCCGAACGCGCCCTCACCGGGTCGGTCCGGCGGCCCGCGCGCTGGAGTCCCGTGGTGCGCGTGCTCCACTGGCTCGCCGACCGTGCGATCGGGCCCGACGCTCCGGTATCCGAGTCCGGCTCGGCGACAACGGCTTCTGTCGCGGGTTAGCCGAACGAAAGCGGTCCCCGTCGGCGAGCGAGCCGTGCCGATCTCCGAGTCCGGCTCGGCGACAACGGCTTCCGCCATCGGTTGGCCAACCCGAAGGCGGGCTCCCGGGCGGCGATCCAGGCGTGCCGAGCTCCGAGACTGCCTCGGCGGCAACGGTTTCCACCTGTCGCGTAGCCGAGGCGGACGCTACCTCGACTCGACCGCCGCGGCTGCGGGCTCGTTCGTGTAGAGACGAGCCAGTGCTTCGAGAATTTCCGAGCACCCCGCGTCGATGGTCAGGGTGGCGAGATCGTCGCCGCGGGTGCGGCCGCGGTTGAGGATCACCACGGGACGGCCGTTGGCCGCTGCGCGGCGAACGAAGCGCAGGCCGGACATGACGGTGAGCGAGGACCCTGCGACGAGGAGGGCGTCGGCGGCGTCGACGAGGTCGAAGGCGGCGGCGACGCGGTCCTTCGGGACGTTCTCGCCGAAGTAGACGATGTCCGGCTTGAGCATGCCGCCGCAGCGGGCGCAGTCGACCATCCGGAAGCTGTCGGTGTCGGCGACCACGGCGTCGGCGTCGGGCGCGACCTCGACGCCGGTGGCGGTGGCCGACTCGGCGAAGCCGGGATTGGCCGTCTCCAGCCGGTCGGCCAGCGTCATCCGGGAGATCAGGGCGGAACAGCCGAGGCAGCGCACCCGGGCGTAGACGCCGTGCAGGTCGATCACCCCGCGGTGGCCCGCCTTCGTATGCAGCAGGTCCACGTTCTGGGTGATCAATCCGGTGACGACGCCGAGGCGTTCCAGCCGGGCGAGCGCGCGGTGTCCCCGATTGGGGCGGGCGGCGTCCATCCGGCGCCAGCCGATGTGGTTGCGCGCCCAATACCGTTGGCGGAAGGCGGCATCCCCGACGAACTGCTGGTAGGTCATGGGAGTGCGGGGCGGGGAATCGGGGCCGCGGTAGTCGGGGATGCCGCTGTCGGTGGAGATCCCCGCGCCGGTCAGCACCGCGACCCGGCGGCCGGCCAGCACCCCGGCCAACCGCTCCAGCTCCGCATCGTGCGACATGACACGCATCGTAGGCGCAGCGGAACGGAGTCCATCCGAGGACCGCGCACGGCCCGAGCCGAGACGGAGGTACGTCCTCAGTCCTCGACCGTGATGCTCAACCGGGGCCGCTCGGCGTCGCCGGGCCCGGCGACCCGCTCCCACACCGCCTCGATCAGCGGCGCGAGCAGCAGCTCGCCGAGCTGGCGGATGAGGACCGAGACGACCTGCGTCGACTCGCGCCGATCGGTGGAGGCCACGCCCGCCTCGCGCAGCCCGACCACTTCCCGTCGGGTCAGCTCGACCAGCGACTCGAGCAGCTCGATCCGCGTCCCGGAGGGCTCGAGCACCGCGCGCCGGACGTAGTTCACCACCGCGGGGTTGTCGGCCAGCATCCGCCGTACCGCCTCGTCCCGAGCGGTGGCGATCTGCACGGTGGCGCCCACCACCGGCACGGACGCGACGGCGTGTCCGAAGTAGTCGACGACCAACTGGTCGACCGCCGCCTCCAGGCCCGCCTTCGTCTTGAAATGGTGCTGGACGAGTCCGAGCGTGACCCGCGCCTCGGCCGCGACCGCGCGCAACGACACCCGTTCGGCGCCGTACTGGGCGTAGAGGTCCATGGCGGCGTTCCTGATCCGCGCCTTCGCGGTCAGATCCTCGTTGGTCGCCCGCGGATCAACCATGTGCCCTCGCCTCGTCGTTCCTGGATTCGGTGGCGGCGATTCTACGACGAGTAGTACATCGGCTGCGGTGATCAGTTGCGCACCAGCAGCACCACACCCGCGGTGACCAGGGCGAGGGCAATCGCCGCGAAGCCGTACACCAGGCGGTAGGGACGCAGGAAACCCACCACGCTGTCGACGGCGAAGCGGCCGGGACCGGCCAGCGCGATGGTGACGATGGAGGCGATGATCAGCACCTCGTACTCGACGCCTTTGGGGGCGAAGAACCCGCCGCCCCACCGGACGGAGATCGCGTTGAGCATGGTGCCGAGAACGGCGGCCGCGGCCAGCGGCGTGAGCAGGCCGATGGCCAGCGCGAGGCCGCCGAAGCCTTCGCAGATGCCCGCGAGGATCGCGGCCGCCTTGCTCGCCGGATAGCCTTGCGACTCGAAGAACTTGGCGGTGCGGTCGATTCCGGCGCCGTCGAACCAGCCGAAGAGCTTCTGCGAGCCGTGCACGGCCATGGTCAGACCGAGGGCAAGGCGCAGTACGAGCAGGCCGAGATCGGTGGGAAGCGTGCTGGCGGCCGTTGTCGTGGTCGGTGCTGCTGTTGTGGTCGTCATGTCGAGGTCCTCTCTGTGCAGCCGGTCTGCTGTCGTGGATTCGGTTGTCGAACCGGGTTTTCGGTGCTCAGCCGAGTTGAATGGAACGGCGTGCCATGCCGAACCAGTAGCCGTCGATGACGGTTCGCAGGTCGTCGAGGTCTTCTTCGCCTGCGCCGAGGCTGACGAACAGCGGTGCGAAATGATCGGAGCGCGGGTGCGCCCGCCGCGCCGCGGGCGCCTTGTGTTCGAAGTCGAGCAGGGCGTCGATGTCCCGATCGGCCAGCGCTCGCGCGCCCCAGTCGTCGAACTCCGCGGTGAACGAGTAGACCTGCTCGTCGTCGGGGGTCATCGCGCGCAGGTTGTGGGTGAAGAAACCGCTGCCCACGATCAGCACGCCCGCCGCGCGCAACGGCGCGAGCCTGCGGCCGATCGCCATGAGCCTGCGCGGGTCGAGCGTCGGCAGCGAGAGTTGCAGGACGGGCACGTCGGCGGCCGGATACATCTCTTTGAGAGGCACGTATGCGCCGTGGTCCAGGCCCCGCCCCGGTGCCTCGTGCACCTCGGCGCCGAGCAGTTTGCGCACCTGGTCCGCCAGCTCGGGTGCTCCCGGCGCCGGGTAGACGACCTCGTAATAGTGCCGGGGAAAGCCGCTGAAGTCGTAGATCAGCGGCGCCGTCGTGGTGGCGCCGAGCGCGATGGGCGCGGATTCCCAGTGGGCCGAAATCATCAGGATCGCCGTGGGTTTCGGCAGTTCGGCCGACCATGCGCCGAGTTCGGCCGGCCAGTGCGGGTGGTCGGCGAGCGGGGGCGCGCCGTGCGAGAGATACAGCACGGGCATCCGCTCGGCATCGCCGTCGGCCATGGCTCCTCCACTGCGTCGCTCGGATGCTTGTTCAAATTTGAACGACATGACCGTACCTCTTAGTTCAAATTTGAACAACAACGCTAGGGTGGCGGTGTGGACGAACCCAACTGGCTCGACGACGGCGAGATGCGCGCGTGGCACGGATTCCTCGCGGCGGGGGCCCTCGTCAACCGCGAGATCGAACAGCATCTGAAGCGAGAGGGTCTGTCGCACACGCAGTACGAGACGCTGGTCCGGCTGTCCGCCGCGCCGGACGGTGAACTGCGCATGACCGATCTCGCCGACGCGCTCTACACGTCCAAGAGCGGGCTGACCTATCAGGTCGCGCAGCTGGAAAAGGCCGGATTCGTCCGCCGCGCGGCCGCCCGATGCGACGAACGCGGCGTGGTCGCCGTCCTCACCGAGGCAGGACGGCGCCGGTTGGAGCAGGTTGCTCCAGGGCACGTCGCAACCGTACGCCGAGCGCTGCTCGATGTCCTCACTCCGGCCCAACAGCGGGCGATCGCCGATGGCCTCGGCGCGGTCGCCGAGCGGCTGACCGCGCGCTGAGCACAGCGCAAACAAAAGTGGGCGGGCCCATTGGACCCGCCCACTCGTCGTATGTCAGCGATCAGTTACCGCGCTGGTGCGCCTTCTGGCGCGCCTCGTCGACGCTGGCTTCGGCCCGCGCCTTCTCCGCGGCGGCCTCCTTTTGGGCGGCCTCACGCTGCGATTCGGCCTTGCTCTGCTGAGCGCGGCCTTCCTTCTCCAGATTTTCGTTGCCGGTGACGATGCCCGCGGCCTCCTTGACCTTGCCCTTGGCGTCTTCGACGACGCCCTTGACACCTTCGCGGGGACCGCTTTCGTGCTTCGACACGATGTCTACCTCCGAAATCTCGGTTATCGGCTGACACTGGCCGCATACCCGGTCCCTCGGATCTCAATCGCCGTGGCTCGAGCCCGCTACATCAGGTCGCCCACGCGGGAGAGGACGATGTCGGGAATCACCGCGTTGCGCGAGAGCCGGGTCGCAGCGTCATCAGAGGCGTTCGATGACGGTCGCGTTCGCCAGGCCGCCCGCCTCGCACATGGTCATCAGGCCGTAGCGTCCCTCGGTCTGCTCGAGGTGGTTGACCAGCGTGGCCAGGATTCGGGTACCGGACGCGCCGAGCGGGTGGCCGAGGGCGATCGCGCCGCCGCGCGGGTTCAGCTTGTCGGCGTCGGCGCCGAGTTCGTGCTGCCAGACCAGCGGCACCGGCGCGAACGCCTCGTTCACCTCGTAGGCGTCGATGTCGTCGATGCCGAGCCCGGCCCGGTCCAGGACCTTGCGGGTGGCGGGAACGACGGCGGTGAGCATCAGCAGCGGATCGTCGCCGAGCACGGCGAACGAGTGGAAGCGGGCGCGCGGGCGCAGGCCCAGCTTGGTCGCGGCCTCCTCGCTCATGATCAGCGCGGCCGAGGCGCCGTCGGTGAGCGGCGAGGAGTTGCCCGGGGTGATCGACCACTCGATCTCGGGGAAGCGCGCCTTGTACTGCTCGTCGACGAAGGCCGGGCGCAGCCCCGCCAGGCCCTCGGCGGTGGTGGTGGCGCGGATGGTCTCGTCGGCGGTCAGCGTGCCCGCCGCGACCAGTTCGCGGTCGAACCCGCCCGCGGCGGCGGTCTCGGCCGCCAACCGGTGCGAGCGCGCCGCGAACTGGTCGAGCGCGGTCCGGTCGAACTTCCACCGCGCCGCGATCACTTCCGCCGAAATGCCTTGCTGGACCAAGCCTTCCGGGTAGCGGTGGGCGATGGGCCCACGATTGGCGTCCTTGTCCTGCGCATTGGAGAACATCGGCGCCCTGCTCATCGACTCCACGCCGCAGGCGATGGCGATGTCGTAGGCGCCCGCGATGACGCCCTGCGCGGCGAAGTGGGCGGCCTGCTGCGAGGAGCCGCACTGGCGGTCCACGGTGGTGGCGGGCACCGACTCGGGGAAGCCCGCGGCGAGGACGGCGGTGCGCGAGATGTTGAACGCCTGCTCGCCGGACTGGGTGACGCAACCGCCCACCACGTCGTCGACCAGCGCCGGATCCAGATCGTTGCGCGAGACGAGCTCGGCGAGCACGCCCGCGAGCAGCGTCGCCGGATGCACCTCCGACAGGCCGCCACCGGCCTTGCCCTTACCCGAGGGGGTGCGGACGACATCCACGATGACGGCGGACCTCATAGCTGTCTCCGATCAACTAAGTTAACTGCCATTCTCGACTAAGTTAACACGGATTCACGCAGCTGCGGAACGGGGAACGGCCGAGGGCTCGTTGCGCGGCGTCCCGGGAGTTCGGCGCGGCGCCGAGACCGGCCGTAGCATCGTGCTACACACGTTCGGTGGCCGGCGGGGTGGTGGGCCGCATCGACATGACGAGGAGTTCATGGACAGCTGGCCGGTCACCGTCGCGATGCCGATGGTGCTGACGCTCATCATGTTCGGGCTCGGGCTCGGGCTGACGGCGAACGATTTCACCAGGGTGGTGCGGTATCCGCGCGCGGTGGTGGTCGCGCTGAGCTGTCAGCTCGTGGTGCTGCCCGCGCTGGCGTTCGGGCTGGTGCTCGCGGTGGGTCTGAGCGCGGAGCTCGCGGTGGGGGTGATGCTGCTGATGGCCTCGCCGGGCGGGGCGACGGCGAACCTGCTCAGCCATCTGTTCCGCGGCGACGTCGCGCTGAATGTGACTCTCACGGCGGTGAATTCGGTGCTCTCCGTGATCACCATGCCGCTGGTCGGCAACTTCGCCCTCGGCTTCTTCGAGCCGCCCGGCGCCGATGGTATCGGGCTGCAGTTCGGCAAGGTGGCCCAGGTCTTCGCGCTGGTGCTGATTCCGGTCGTCGCGGGCATCGTCGTCAGGCGGCTGCGGCCCGGTTTCGCCGACCGCATGGACCGACCGGTGCGGGTGGTGTCGGTGGGGTTCCTCGCGGTGGTCACGCTGGCGGCGCTGGTGGCCGAGCGAGGCAACGTGCCCGGCTATCTCGCGGCGGTCGGGCTGGTGGTCGCGCTGCTGTGCGTGACCAGTTTGGGCGTCGGCTATTTCGTGCCGAAGGCGTTCGGCGTCACGCGCACCCAGGCCATCGCGTGCTCGATGGAGGTCGGCATCCACAACAGCGCGTTGGCGATGACCATCGCCATCAGCGTGCTCGGCGACATCCGGATGGCGGTGCCCGCGGGGGTCTACGGCATCGTCATGCTGCCCATCGCCTACCTGGCGGGCACGGCGATCAGCCGCAGGATTCGTCGGGACGAGACGCCCTTGGTGACCTCGGGCGCCTGAGCATCGATCAGTCGCGAGAGCCGGAAATCTCCAGCTCCCGGACATTCGGCGGCGCGGCCGGATCCGCGCCGGTCACCTCCAGCCGGACGAATCGCGCGGCGACCGATTCTGGGAGCGCCCCGGTCGAGGGGTCGGCGGCGACGGCGGACCACGCGTGCCCGTCCTCGGACACCGCGACAGACGCTGCCGCGGGCGCGAATTCGCCGAAGCGGGGCAACACCCGCTCGACCCGGGCCGAGTCGCCCAGATCCACCGTGAGGCTGGCGTGCGCGCCGTCGGGCGCCCACCCGGTGGCGGTGTCGCCGTCGACCGCGGCGTTCGGATAGCGGCCCCGCTCGGTGGACGAGCCGGTGATCGGACGGCAACGGGCGAGGTTGTCGGTGGGGGCGCGGTCAGGGCGGCGGGTCTCGACCGTCAGGGGATCGCCGGGCGTGGCGGTGCGCGTCCCACTCGGCGTCCGCAGCGGCATCGGATCGCCGCCGGTCACCGTCACCGTCGTGCGCTCCGCGCCGATCACCGCATCGAAAGTGCGTCCCTGCCAGTGCATGCCGCGCAGCGTCACGCCGCGTTCGAACTGCGGTGGCAGCGTCGGGTTCACCTCGACGGCGTCGCCGCGCAGCCGCAGTCCGAGCAGTCCGTTGGTGAGCGATTGCAGGAAGCCGCCCGCCGCGGTGGTGAAAGTGAACGCTGGTGCGCCCGCCAGCGGATCGCGGGCGCCCGCCTTCGCGCCGCGCGCCTCGGCGAACTGCGCGAACGGCGGCCGCACGAAGGGACGGGCGGCGCGGTCCAGGAACGTGTGACTCGCGCAGCCCGGCGCGCCGATCTCCGCCGCGTCGATGGCGTGCACGGAATCGGTCATCGCCGGACCGTCGGGATCGGTTCGCGCGGAATAGTATTCGAGCACCCGTGCCGCGACGTCGGTCGGCATCGGCCATTCCAGCGGGTAGATGAGCAGCACGGTGTCGGCCTGCTTGATGGGAGTGCCCGCGTAGCCGTCGAATTGGGCGAACACACCGTGCGCCGCGTCGAAGGGCATGCGGAGACCGTCGGCGACGGCGGTCCACTCCGCGGGGTGCGGCGCGCCGAGAATCTCCGCCGCGTGCACCGCGTTGCGCAGGGCGCGCGCCGCGACCGCGTTGGTGTAGACGCTGTCGTCGACGCCGTTGCTGTACTCGTCGGGGCCCGAGACATCGCGCAGCGAGAAGCTGCCGTCCGGATTCGGTGTCACCCGTGCGGCCCAGAATGCGGCGACGGCGCTCATGATCGGCCAGCTCCGTTCGCGCAGATATGCCGTGTCGCCGGTGGCGAGGTAGTACTGCCAGGCCGCCAGCGACACGTCGCCCTGGAGGTGGATCTGATCGAGGCAGTGCGGCGGATCCCAGCTGTGGCATTCGTCGAGATCGCCGTCCGTCGCGCTGGTCCAGGGGTAGAACGCGCCGGGGAAACCGAGTCGCCGGGCGTTGTCCTTCGCCGCGGGCAGCGTCTTGTACCGGTACTCCACAACGGATCTCGCCAGCTCCGGCGCGAAATACAGGAGAGCGGGGAACATCCAGATGTCGGCGTCCCAGAACACCGCGCCCGCGTAGTTGTCGCTGCTGAGCCCGACCGGCGAAAGACTGTTGTCCTGTGCCGGATTGCTCGCCGAGTACAGCGAATACAGCGCGCCGCGCGCCCAGGATTGCACATCGGGTTCGCCGGGGATCTCGACGTCGCCGCGCCACAGTCCCGCCCACGTCGCGGTGGTCTCCGCCAGCAGCGCGGCCCAGCCCCCGTCCGCTGCCCGCCGCGCGGCGGCCAGGGCGGAAGCGGCGGGATCGGCTCCGGTGCGCGCGGTGTCGACGCCGACGAATTTGGCGGCCGTGTAGGACTGGCCGTCCCGCACCGTGATTCGCGCCTGCTGGCTCGCGCTCAGGTCGTCGCGCGGCGGTGACGGCGCGATCGCCGCATCGGGCCCGGCGTCCATAACGGACACCATCGAACCGGCGAATTCGGTTCCCGCCGTGCGGAATCCGACGCCGACAGCGGCGTCGCCGCGCGGCCCCGCGCCCGTCGGTACGACCCGTCGGGCACCTGCTCCGTCGAGCAGATCGGTGAGCACCAGCTCGCCGGACCAGCGCGGCGTCAGGCGCAGCCGCACCGCGCCGACATGCTGATCGGGCCGGGCGGCGACCACGTCGTACACCAGGTCGGTGGCCCGGCCGTCGGCCGTCGTCCAGGTCGCCTCGGTGCGCACCAGCCCGCAGCGCAGGTGCAGGGTCTGCGCGAAGTTCGTGATCCGCGCGGCGGGCGTCGCGGGAGAGTAGGTCTCGTCGCCGACCCCGACCAGCAGACCCGACCAGTTCGGGATGGCCGCCGCCACCTCGCGGTCGTCGGCCACGCCGGGGGTGTGCCCGTACAGACCGGCGACGAACGCGCCGTCGTAGGCCGGGGTGTACAGCGGCCAGCCGGTGGGCTCGTCGGTCCCGGCGTAACCCGTCCCGCGCGGCGGCACCCGCAGCCCGAGATAGCCGTTGCCGACGAAGGGATGACCGTCGATCGGGGCGTCCACGTCGGTGTTCGTCGGTGTCCATCCGGCGGTCTCGACGCCGATGCCTGGGCACGCCTCATCGCGTCCCGCTGCGGCCTCGTCGTGCCCGGCCACCAGCGCCACCGCCGCCACCAGCGCCAGCACCGTGCCCACGGCGATCGCGAGCAGGATCGGCCGGAAAGGCCGGGCCGAGAAAGACATCGCACCTCCCGTCGTACGCGGCGGCGCCCGCGCGCACGGTCGATTCACTCGGACAACTCGTGGACGGCCGAACCGATCTCGGCCCAGGTTTCGCGATGAAGCTCGTACCAGGAGGGTTTCCCCGTTACCGCCGATCGACACGCCCGTGCCGCGAATCGCGGCCTACCAGGCCTGGTTCGGTGCGGGCATATCCTGTCGGCTGTTGTTCGTCTCCATCGACCACGGCCGGATCGGGCCGGGAGAGGCAGGCCGGATGCGTGCCATCGCGTTCTACGAGTTCGGCGAACCCGACGTACTGCGGCTGGTGGACATCGCCCTGCCGGAGCCGACCGGCGCACAGGTGCGAATCGCGGTGCGCGTCGCGGGGGTCAATCCCGCCGACTGGAAGATCCGTTCGGGCGCATTGGTTTTCGGTGAGCCGAGCTTTCCGCAGTTCCCCGGCGCCGAGGTGGCGGGCGTGGTGGACGCGCTCGGACCGGACGCGACCGGCGTCGCGGTCGGCGACGAGGTGATCGGCTGGACGAGCGGCGGCTATGCCGAGTACGCGCTGAGCGCCGAGGTCGCGCCCAAGCCTGCGGACCTGGCCTGGGCGGATGCCGCCGCGCTCCCGGTCGCGGTGAGCACGGCGGCGAAGGTGCTCGACTTGCTGCGGCCGCGGGCGGGCGAGACCCTGCTGGTCAACGGTGCGTCGGGTGCGGTCGGCTCGATGGCGGTGCAGCTGGCCCGCGCCGAGGGCGCCACCGTCATCGGCACGGCCGCGCCCGCCAACCAGGATCTGGTGCGCGCGCTCGGCGCGATCCCGACCCCGTACGGCGACGGACTGGTCGAACGGGTGCGCGCACTGGCTCCCGACGGTGTCGACGCCGTGTTCGATGCCGCGGGGTACGGCGTGCTGCCCGCCGCGATCGAACTGCGCGGCGGCACCGATCGCATCGTCACCATCGCCGATGGTGCGGCGGCCGAACTCGGCATCGTGTTCTCGGCCGGTCCGGGACCGCGTTCGGCCACCCTGCTCGGTGCGATCGCCGAGCGTGTCGCGCGCGGCGAAGTCCGTCTCCCCGGCCCGGCGCGCGTCTTTTCGCTGGCCGAGGCGGCCGCGGCGCAGCGGGAGATGGAGCACGGCCGCGGACCGGGCAAGGTCGTCTTGACCGTCGAGTGACGGGGCCGTCACTAGGCTGGAGCGATGCGACCGCCTCGGATCCGCAAGCCGCCGCCCGGACTGGCCAGCGATCTCGACGTCTGGCTGATCGGCCGGAGCGCGCGGGTGCGGCCGACGCGCGCCGACCGGCTGCTGCGCAGCCTGAGCACGAGCGCCAATCACAGTCGGCTCTGGATCGGCATCGGCGCGGGCCTGATCCTGCTCGGTAACCGGCCGCTGCGGCGGGCGGGCGCGCGCGGTCTGCTCGCGGTGAGTTTGGCCAGCGGGATCGCCAACGGCATCGCCAAGCCGGTGTTCCCGCGCCGCAGGCCGCCCGACGAGTCGGTGCCGTTCGTTCGCCGTCTGGTCCGGCCGCCGGTCTCGTCGTCGTTTCCGTCCGGCCACGCCGCCTCGGCGGCCGCCTTCGCGACCGGTGTCGCGCTGGAGAGTCCGGCAGCGGCCGCCGCGATCGTGCCCGTCGCCCTCGCGGTCGGCTATTCGCGGGTCCACATCGGTGTGCACTGGCCATCGGACGTGGTAGCGGGCGCGCTGCTCGGCTCGGCGGTCGCGCTGGTCACGCATCGGTGGTGGGCGGCGCGCGCCGACGAACCCGCGTTGCTCGGCCGCGCCGAGCAGGTAGAGCCGGCGCCACACGGGCGCGGACTGCTGCTGGTGACCAATCCACTGGCGGGCAGCGGCAACGGCGAACTGGCGTCGGCGCAGCTGCGCGACGGGCTGCCCGCGGCGCAGATCGTGCAGATCGATCCGGAACGCGATCTGGCGGCGCAACTGGACGTGCGGCTCGACCGCGCCGACGTCAGCGCGCTCGGCGTCTCCGGCGGCGACGGAACGGTCTCCTCGGTGGCCGAGGTGGCGGTCCGGCGCGGTGTGCCGCTGGCGGTCTTCGCCGACGGCACCCTCAACCACTTCGCCAGGGACGCGGGCGTCGACGCGGCCGAGCCGACCCTCGCCGCGCTCGAGCACGGCACGGTCGTCCGGGTCGACGCGGCGGAGGTGCGGTTCGACGACGGCGGTTCGCGGATCTTCGTCAACACCGCGAGCCTCGGCGGCTACCCCGACTTCGTGCGGCTGCGCGAGCGGTGGGAGCCGCGGGTGGGCAAATGGCCCGCGGCGGCCGTCGCGATGATCCGGGTCCTGCTCGGCGCGCAGCCGCTGCACACCGTCATCGACCGGGTTCCGACGGCCATCTGGATGTTGTTCGTCGGCAACGGCCGCTACGACCCCGCCGATCAGGTCCCGATGTCGCGGCCCGAACTGCACCGAGGCACCCTCGACGTCCGCTACCTGCGCGCCGACGTTCGCTTCTCCCGTACCCGCCTGATCTGGGCCGCGCTGACCGGCACTCTCGGCAGCTCCGCCACCTACGTGCGCAGAGAGGTCCCCGCGCTCGCGGTGCACGTCGCCGAGAACTCGGTATCGCTGGCCACCGACGGCGAAGTCGATCTTCGCGGAACCGATTTCGTCTTCGCCAGCCGCCCGTCCGCCCTGGCCCTGTTCCGTCCGCCGGAAGCGTAGGCGCCGCCGCGTCGCCGGTTTGCGTGTCCCCGCACGCGCGGTCGGTTTTTGTTCTAGCGTGATCACGGGTCGACGCCGAGAGGGGCCGTGGGATGCGAACGGGGATGCTGGGGCTGGCGGAGTTGCGGGAGCGGGTCGAGACGGGGGAACTCGACACGGTGCTGGTCGCGATGACCGACATGCAGGGACGATTGCAGGGAAAGCGCTGCGCGGCACGATATTTCGTCGACGAGGTGCTCGACCACGCGACCGAGGCGTGCAACTACCTGCTCGCGGTCGACGTCGAGATGACGACCGTCGACGGGTACGCCATGTCGTCCTGGGACACCGGTTACGGCGACTTCGTGCTGCGCCCCGACCTCAGCACGCTGCGGCTGACGCCGTGGTTGCCCGGCACCGCGCTCGTGCTCTGCGACGTCGAGCAGGTGCATCCGGCGGGTGCGCCGGTGGCGGCCTCGCCGCGCCAGGTCTTGCGCAAGCAGCTGGACCGGCTGGCCGAGCACGGGTTGCGCGCCTACGTCGGCACCGAGCTCGAGTTCCTGGTCTTCGACGACAGCTACGAATCCGCGTGGGACCGGGGATATCGCGACCTGCGGCCTGCCAACCAGTACAACGTCGACTACTCGATGCTCGGCACGTCGAGGGTCGAACCGCTCCTGCGGCGGATCCGCAACGAGATGGCCGGGGCGGGAATGTACGTCGAGTCGGCCAAGGGCGAATGCAATCCCGGCCAGCACGAGATCGCCTTCCGCTACGACGAGGCCATGGTCACCTGCGACAACCACAGCATCTACAAGACCGGCGCCAAGGAGATCGCCGCCCAGGAGGATCGCAGTATCACCTTCATGGCGAAATACAACGAGCGCGAAGGCAACTCGTGCCACATCCACCTGAGCCTGCGTGACGAGGAAGGCGAGCCGGTCTTCGCGGGCGACGGCAAGGACGGCACCTCCGCGCTGATGCGGCACTTCGTGGCGGGGCAACTGGACTGCCTGCGCGAGTTCACCTACCTGCTGGCGCCGAACATCAACTCCTACAAGCGTTTCGTCTCGGGCAGCTTCGCGCCGACCGCGCTGGCCTGGGGCCGGGACAACCGCACCTGCGCGCTGCGGTTGGTCGGCGAGGGCCCTTCGCTGCGGGTGGAGAACCGAGTCCCGGGCGGCGACGTGAATCCCTACCTCGCCGTGGCGGCTTCGCTCGCCGCCGGGCTGCACGGCATCGAGCGGCGGTTGCCGCTGGAGCCGGAGTTCCACGGCAACGCCTACCGCTCGCAGCGCCCTCGGGTGCCCAAGACACTGCGGGAAGCCGCTCAGCTGTTCGGCGAGAGCGCCGTGGCCCGCACCGCCTTCGGCGCGGAGGTGGTGGAACACTATCGGAACGCGGCGCAGGTGGAGCTGGACGCCTTCGACGCCGTCGTCACCGATTGGGAGCGAACCCGTGGATTCGAACGACTCTGACCCCGGCGCCCCGCGCCCCGTCATCGGCCTGCCGACCTACGTGGAGCAAGCCCGATTCGGAACCTGGGACACGCGAAGCGCGGTGCTGCAACACGACTACGTCGACATGGTCGACCGCGCGGGCGGCATCCCGGTGCTGCTGCCGCCCACGGGCGCCGCGCGGCCGGAACTGATGGAGCGGCTGGACGGGCTTGTCCTCACCGGCGGCGCGGACGTGGACCCGGCCCGCTACGGCGCGCGGCTCGGTGACGCCGCACTCGGCTACACGCGGCTCGACCGGGACGAGTCGGAGTTCGGCCTTTTCGGCCTGGCCCGCGCGGCCGGTGTGCCGATTCTCGCGGTGTGCCGCGGACTGCAACTGGTGAATGTGGCGCTGGGTGGCACGCTGATCCAGCACCTGCCCGATGTGGTCGGTCACGAGGAGCACTCGGGCGGCAGCGGCTCGTTCGGCGTCACCAAGGTGCTGACCGAGCCGGGCACGCTGGTGGCGGACCTGGCCGGGCCGGAGCTGCGGGCGCACTGCCATCACCACCAGGCGATCGACGCGCTCGCGCCCGGACTCGTGATCAGCGCGCGCTCGCGCGATGGGTCGATCGAGGCGGCGGAATTCCCCGGCGGGCCATTCCTGATCGGCGTGCAGTGGCATCCCGAGGCCGATCCGGCCGATGATCGTCTGATGCGGGCACTGGTGGTCGCGGCCGCGGCCTACCGGCGGACACGAGTCGGGTGAGAGGAGCGGACGACATGGCGGTAACCCAGGTGGTGAATCCCGCGACCGAGCGGGTCGTGGCGACGGTCGAACCGACGGACGCGGCGGGAACCGACGCCGCCATCGAGCGCGCGCAGCGCGCGGCGGCGCACTGGCGGGAGGTCGCGCCCGGCGACCGTGCCCGGCTGCTGCGCCGCTTCGCCGAGGCGGTCGACGCGGATCTGGAGCGGCTGGCGCGGCTGGAGGTCGACAACGCCGGGCACACCATCGGCAACGCTCGCTGGGAGGCCGGAAACGTCCGCGACGTCCTGCATTTCGCCGCGGGTATGCCGGAGCGCCTGTCCGGCAAGCAGATTCCGGTGGCGGGCGGCCTCGACGTCACGTTTCACGAACCGCTCGGCGTGGTCGGCGTCATCGTGCCGTGGAACTTCCCGATGCCCATCGCGGCCTGGGGTTTCGCGCCTGCGCTCGCCGCGGGGAACACGGTGGTGCTCAAACCCGCCGAGCTGACGCCGCTGACCGCGCTGCGGCTCGGCGAGCTCGCCAGGGAGGCGGGATTGCCCGAGGGCGTGTTCCAGGTGCTGCCGGGCAAGGGTTCGGTGGTGGGGCAGCGGTTCGTCACCCATCCCGCGGTGCGCAAGGTGGTGTTCACCGGGTCGACGGAGGTCGGCAAGCAGATCATGGCGGGCTGCGCCGAGCAGGTGAAGCGGGTGACCCTGGAACTGGGCGGCAAGAGCGCGAACATCGTGTTCGCCGACGCCGATCTGGAGCGGGCGGCGGCCACCGCGCCGTACGGCGTGTTCGACAACGCCGGCCAGGACTGCTGCGCACGCTCGCGAATCCTGGTGCAGCGCAGCGTGTTCGATCGATTTCTCGAACTGTTCGAGCCGGCGGTGCGCGGGGTGCGGGTGGGCGACCCCGGGGCGGAGGACACCGAGATGGGCCCGCTCATCTCGGCAGCGCACCGCGAGCGGGTCGCCGGATTCGTGGAGCCGTCGACGAAGGTGGCCTTCACCGGCCACCGCCCGGAAGGCCCCGGGTTCTGGTACCCGCCGACGGTCGTGCTGCCCACCGGGCCTGCCGATCGGGTGCTCACCGAGGAGGTGTTCGGTCCGGTGGTCGCGGTGCTCCCGTTCGACGACGAGGCCGACGCGGTGCGCCTCGCCAACGACACCGAATACGGCCTGTCCGGTTCCCTCTGGACCAACGACCTCGGCAGGGCGCTGCGCGTCTCCCGGGGCGTCGAGGCCGGCAACCTGTCGGTGAACTCGCATTCCTCGGTGCGGTACTGGACTCCGTTCGGCGGATTCAAACAGTCCGGCCTCGGCCGCGAGCTCGGCCCGGACGCCGCGCTCGCCTTCACCGAGACCAAGAACGTCTTCATCGCCACCCAGTGATCCATCGAACCCAGTGATCCACCGAGAAGGAGATGCGTTGCAGCGCTTACAGGATCGAGTAGCCGTCGTCACCGGCGGCGGCAGCGGGATCGGGCTGGCCACGGTGCGCCGCTTCGCGGCGGAGGGTGCCAAGGTGGTCGTGGCCGACATCGACGCCGCCGCGGGCGAGGCGGCCGCGGCGGAGGTGGACGGCCTGTTCGTGAAGGTGGACGTCACCGACGAGGCTCAGGTCAGGGACCTGTTCGAGGCCGCGGTCGCGGCCTACGGCGGGCTGGACATCGCCTTCAACAACGCGGGAATCTCCCCGCCGGAAGACGATTCCATCCTGACCACCGGCATCGACGCCTGGCGCCGCGTGCAGGAGGTGAACCTGACCTCGGTGTACCTGTGCAGCAAGTACGCCATCGAGCACATGCTGGTGCGCGGCAAGGGCTCGATCATCAACACCGCCTCTTTCGTGGCGGTGCTCGGCGCGGCCACCTCGCAGATCTCCTACACCGCGTCCAAGGGCGGCGTGCTGTCCATGAGCCGGGAGCTCGGCGTTCAGTTCGCCAGGCAGGGCATCCGCGTGAACGCGCTGTGTCCTGGCCCGGTGAACACGCCACTGCTGCAGGAGCTTTTCGCCAAGGACCCGGAGCGGGCCGCGCGCCGCCTGGTGCACATTCCGCTCGGCCGCTTCGCGCAGCCGGAGGAGATCGCGGCCGCGGTCGCCTTCCTCGCGAGCGATGACGCCTCCTTCATCACCGCCTCGCAGTTCCTGGTCGACGGCGGCATTTCGGGGGCCTACGTCACGCCGATCTAGGGCTTCACGGCCGCCCGGACGGGGTCATCGAGCCGGTCCGGGGCGCTCGGCCGTGTCCGCTTCGATCGAGCCTCCTCGTCGCCTGTGTGACGACAATCACATTCACCGGTTGTGGTGCAGGTGGCCGGGTATTCGCCGAACGGTGGCGCGGGTGCGCCGCCGTTTGGTCCGCGTGAAACCTGGGTATCGGTTTGTTCCGTGCCCGGCCCCCGTTTTTCGAGGTGGGCCGGACGGACGAATCGAGGCCCGAGGGGACGGGTCGGTGAGGAGACGGTCATGACCGATCGCGGACAGGATCCGACGCGACTGAGGCGCTCGGTGGCCGCGTCGGCCATGGGCAACGCCACCGAGTGGTTCGACTACGGCGTGTACGCGGCGACGGCCACCTATCTCACCGACGCGTTCTTTCCCGGCGAACTCGGGACGCTCGGCACCATGCTCGGCTTCGCCATCGCGTTCGTGCTACGCCCGCTCGGCGGCATGGTGTGGGGTCCGCTCGGCGACCGGATCGGCCGAAAAGCGGTGCTGGCCACCACGATTCTGCTCATGTCGGTGGCGACCGGCGCGATCGGCCTGTTGCCGACGCACACCTCGGCCGGCGTGCTCGCCCCGGTGCTGCTGATCGCGTTGCGGGTGTTGCAGGGCTTCTCTACCGGCGGCGAATACGGCGGCGCGGCAACGTATTTGGCGGAGTGTTCGACCGATCGGCGGCGCGGGTTCTTCGGCAGCTTCCTGGAATTCGGCACGATGGCCGGGTTCGTCGGCGGTTCGGCCGTGGTGCTCGCCTGCCAGCTCGCGCTCGGATCCGACGCCATGCACGACTGGGGTTGGCGCGTCCCGTTCCTGCTCGCCGTCCCGCTCGGCCTGACCGGCTGGTACTTGCGCGCCAAGCTCGACGAATCGCCGGTCTTCCAGGAGGTCGCCGAGAACCCGCACCCGCCGACCGGGCTGCGCGGGCTGCTGACCGGCTACCGGCGCGAGATCCTCACCCTCGGCGGGCTGGTGATCGCCCTCAACGTGGTCAACTACACGCTGCTCACCTACCAGCCGACCTACCTGCAGAAAACCATCGGGATGTCGGAGTCGGCCACCACCGCGATGATGCTGACCGGTCAGCTGGTGATGATGCTGGTGCTGCCGTTCTTCGGCAGGCTCTCCGATCGAGTCGGCAGGCGGCCGATGTGGTTGTTCTCGCTGATCGGCCTCGCGGTGTTCGCGCTGCCCATGTACTGGCTGATGGGGCAGGGCACGGCGTGGGCGATCGTCGGGTTCATCGTGCTCGGCCTGCTGTACGTGCCGCAGCTGTCCACCATCAGCTCGACCTTCCCCGCGATCTTCCCGACGCACGTGCGCTACGCCGGTTTCGCCTTCGCCTACAACGTTTCGACCGCGGCCTTCGGCGGCACCGCGCCGCTGGTGAACGAGGCCGCGATCGAATCGACCGGCTGGGTGCTCTTCCCCGCGGCGTACATGGTCGCCGCGTCGCTGATCGGCCTGGTCGCCTGGGTCTTCCTGCGCGAGACCGCGGGCACGTCGCTGCGCGGAACCGCGGTCCCGGACGCCGACCGCGAACCGCTGCCCGCGGTGGTGCAGCCCGCGACCTGATCCTGTCCGCAGAATCACAGCTCCGAGGAAAGGCCCCGCCACGCGGTGGCGCGTATTCAGCGCTGTCGCAGCCCGGCACCTGTAGCTGCGGCAGGCTGGGACGACCCGCCGGTTCACTCGCCGCAGAATCGAGGTAGCCAGCATGCCCACCGGCTCGGCCTGCTGCGCACCGCCGGTGTGGTCTATCAGTTCCGGCATTCCGACTTCCAGGACCATCTAGCGCATCATCCAGGTGTTCCGGAACAGGTCGGTCGAAGTGGTCGGGCACCGTCGGTTCTCGGCGGTGGCGGGGACGCGCGGGCGCCGAAACTGTAGCGGGCGAGCCTATTCCGCGGCAGGCTCGGTGTCCTCGTCCGGGTCTGGCCAGTCGTCGGCGATGATCAGCTTGCCGGTGCTCAGCATCTGGTCGTAGTGCTCGGCGACCAGCGCGGGGGGATAGGTCGGCCAGTACGAGACCGCGCCGGTGGCCTTGTCGATCACGCTGACCGAGCCGCCGATCACCGGTGGCGGCAGCGGGGAGTCTCCCTCGGGCACGGGACCGTGGATCGCGACGACGACGAAGCCGCCCTCGAATTCGGTGACCACGTTGGTGATTCCGGTCGCGCGCTCTTCCGGAGAGGACAGGTATTCGGCGGCGATGTGTTCGGCAGCGGGGAGATCCACCGGCGTGGTCGTTCGGGTGGGGTAGGCGTGGACTTCCATGGTGCGGTGGCGGGATCGAGCGGCGATCGACCGCCTGCTCCTTTCGTCGTTGCTGTGCAAGAAGATACGCCGCCCGCGAGTGTCTCAGTCGAACTGGACCGTGGCGAGCATGGCGCGGGCCAGTTCCTCCGGGTTCGTCGAGTCGGCCAGCGTGGAGTCCGTGAGCGCGCCCTCCCGCCACAGTGCGGCGAAACCGTGCACCAGCGACCAAGCCGCCAGCTGAGTGGCGCGTTCGCGCCCGTCGGTGCGCTCGGGTCGGAGGTCGGCGACGCCGGAACGCAGCGCCGCGCCGGAGCGGGTGCGCGCGGCGCGGAGCTCGGGATCGTCGGCGCGCAGCAGGTCGCGGCGGAACATCACGTCGAAGTGTCCGGGATGGTTCAGCGCGAAACGGACGTACGCGACCGCGACGTCGCGGAAATCCGGCCCGGCACTGTCGAGTTCGGCGCCGAGCAGGTCGTAGCCCTCGGTCGCCAACGCGGTGAGCAACCCGGCGCGATCGCCGAAGTGGTGCGCGGGCGCGGCGTGTGAGACGCCCGCACGTCGCGCGAGTCCGCGCAGCGAGATCGCGTCGACGCCGTCCGCGGCGATCTGCTCGGCCGCCGCGGTCAGGATCGCGGTGCGTAGGTCGCCGTGGTGATAACCGCTCTTCGCCATACCCCGATAGTGGCCGACAATCTTGTCGTTGACAAGTTCGGCGGTCGTCCTTAATCTTGCCACTGTCAAGATTGGTTCGTCGTAATCCCCAGGGAGATACTCATGGCCCCCCTCGTCGTCCTCGCCGTCGTCACCGCGCTGGCCCGCCTCATCGGCCTGCTCGGCGAGATCGCATGGCTCGCTTCGTGGTCCGACGCCGTTCGTCTCGGTCTCGCCGCCATGTTCGCGCTGACCGCGGGCGCGCACTTCCAGCAACCGCGCCGCTCGGCGCTGATCGAGATGGTGCCGCCCCGGCTGCCTGCCGCCCCGGCGCTGGTCACGCTCACCGGCGTACTGGAGATCGCGGGCGCTGTCGGCCTGTTGATCCCGGCTACGGCGGACCTGGCGGCGGCGGGTCTCGCCGCGTTGCTGCTGGTGATGTTCCCCGCCAATGTGCGGGCAGCGCGACGGGGTGTCGGCGTCAAGACGATGCCGCTGCCGCTGCGGACCCTCGTGCAGGTGGTGTTCCTCGGCGCAACCGTCCTGGTGATCGCCGGCTAGTACGAATTCCACTGCCGCGCTGCGACTCTGACCGAGATTGCCGATGTCCGGCGGGATTCGAGCGGCACCGCCCGGCTGCGCCGGACCGGGCGGCGCGAGGAAGGATGGAGCCATGTCCTTCACGATTACCGATGGGGTCGCCTGGGCGATCATCGGATCGCTGATCCTGGTGCTCGCCGGTAGATTCCTCCTTGTCCGCGACACCGTAATCGATTACCTCGTGAATCGGTTGCTGCTGTGCAGCTTGCTCACGCTGCTGCTGTACCGCTGGTCGAAGACGGGGCCGTTCGCTGGGGTGGTGGAGCAGCTCGCGATCGGATGTGTGGTGCTGTCGACCACCTATCTCCTCGGCATCGCGCGTCTCGAGGGGCCGAACGAGGACATGAGCCGGGTCCGGCGGCGCGAGCGGCGCTACTGCGCGATCGCACTGGCGTGTACCGCGGCGATTCTCTTCGCCGGGTGGTCGGCCGACGCGGAGGGTCTGGCCCTGGATTTCGGAATCGGTTGGCAGGGCTTCCTTTTCTTCCTCTCCTTCAGCGTGCCGATCACCGCCAACACGGTCCTGTTCGCTATCCGCGGGATTCGGGAGCTGCAAACCGGGAGCCGTGAAGCAGTCGAGAAGCTGGTCGCGCTCGCGCTGGTCGCCGTCGACGTCTTCTCCTGGACGAGTCAGCTGCTGTGCGTGTCACAGCTCGTGTTCGGGCGACCCGATCTGGGGCCACACTTGCCCCGTGTCGAATGGACCTTCACCGTGTGCATCGCCGCCAACGGTGTGCTGCTAGCACTGCCCCTGGCTACCGCATTGGGTGAGGCGGCCGGGCTGGACGCAGCGGGCCGCTCCCGCCGCAGGCTGCGCGTGCTGTGGCGCGACCTGACCGAGGCGGTTCCCGAAATCGTGATGCCGCCGGGTGTCGGCACCGGCAGCCACGGCCGGTTGTTCCGGATGACCGTGGAGATCCGCGATGCCATCCTCCACCTCGGGCCATACCTACCTCCAGTCCACGATGAAGGGGACGACCTGCGTGGTGGCCACGGTGAACTCGATCGATTCGCGCATCGGCTGGCGCTGGCGACCGCCGCGCGCAAGTCGGGTGCGCAGCCCGGAAACCCAAGGGGCGCAGAGCTACTCGAGCTACCCGCCCGGGACTTCGACGCCGATCTGCGCCAGCTGCGTGAGCTGTCTCGCGCTTGGGTGAGAATGCGGTCCTCGAGAATGCCCGCCGACGAAAGCGCCCGGCCGACCCTGTCCCCCCCTCCTAGGACAGGCCCGGCCGGGCTGAAATAAACAATGCCTTGGGGGTCTTGACAGCGGCTTAAAGGGGACTTAAAAGGGGTTAGGTGCGGGAGCGGGGGAGTTGGGTGAGGAACTCGGCGTTGGTCTGCGTCTGGCGCAGGCCCTCCAGCAGCAACTCGGTGGCGTGATTGCCGTCGACCGCGGCGAGGGTGCGGCGCAGCTGGTGGGTCGCGGCGAGTTCGGTGGGGGTGAGCAGGAGTTCTTCCTTGCGGGTGCTGGACTGGGCGATATCGACGGCGGGGAAGACGCGGCGGGCCGCGGTGGCGCGGTCGAGTTTGAGTTCGGCGTTGCCGGTGCCCTTGTACTCCTCGAAGATCACCGTGTCGGCAAGCGAACCGGTTTCCACCAGGGTGGTGGCGACGATGGTGAGCGAACCGCCGTTCTCGAAATTGCGTGCGGCCCCGAGGAATCGCTTGGGGAGGGCGAGGGCGGCGGCGTCGACGCCGCCGGAGAGGACGCGGCCCGAGGTGGGGGCGGCATTGTTGTAGGCGCGGGCGAGGCGGGTCAGCGAGTCGAGCAGGACCACCACGTCGCGACCGGTTTCGGCGAGGCGTTTGGCGCGTTCGACGGCGAGTTCGGCCAGCGCGATCTGATCACGGGGCGGGCGGTCGAAGGTGGCGGCGGCGACGTCGGCGGGAACGGTGCGGGCCAGGTCGGTGACCTCTTCCGGCCGCTCGCCGACGAGCACGAGAAGGAGCTCGCATTCGGGGTGGTTCTTGGCGATGCCGTGCGCGATGGCTTGCAGCACCGAGGTTTTGCCCGCCTTGGGCGGCGCGACGACGAGGGCGCGCTGACCCTTGCCGATGGGCATGACAAGGTCGGTGACGCGGGTGGTCAGCTCGTGCGGCTCGGTTTCCAGGCGCAGGCGCTGATTGGGGTAGAGGGGGATCAGATCCTCGAAGACGGGTCGCTTGCGCGCGCTGCCGGGGCTCTGGCCGTTGACGGTCTCGACGCGGACGAGCGGGTCGCGCTTCGCGCCGCGCTGCCCGGACTGTGCCGCACCGGTGACGAAATCGCCTCGGCGTAAGCCGTTTTCGCGGACGAGCCGGGGCGGCACGTGCAGGTCGTCGTCCCCGGGGAGGTATCCGTCGACGCGCAAGGTGGCTGTTGCGCCGACGATGTCGAGAATGCCGGCGACCGGTCGTTCGGCGTATTCGGCGCTGGTCTGGTGAGAGTTGTTGTCTTTCATGATGTTTCCTTACTGGGATAAGTGATGCGGTGGCGAAAGCCATGAGTGCGGAAGAGATCCGGTAAACCGCGATACCGTTCGGCGCGGCGGGCCGGTTCGGGTGATGGGTCCCGTTCGTCGCGAATCCGAGATCGCGGAAAAGGGGAGTTCGGAGTCGTCCGTGGGAGGAGTATCTACAACCACGAGGGCGACAGCGCCGAGGGTACCCGCCGCGCATCGATCAGCGCAAGGATGAACCTGCCCGGCATGCGCTCCGTACCCGTTTGTGACCGGCCTTGTGCTCAGCCACAGACGGGAGGTCCATCATGCCCGCACTCGAGCCGTTCTACCGGGACGTCCAATCGCACTACGACGTATCCGACGATTTCTACCGGTTGTTCCTCGACCCCTCGATGACTTACAGCTGCGCCTACTTCGAGCGCCCCGGTATGAGCTTGGAGCAGGCACAGCTGGCCAAGATCGACCTCGCGCTCGGCAAGCTCGGCCTGCGGCCGGGACTGCGCCTGCTCGACATCGGATGCGGTTGGGGCGCAACGATGTTCCGCGCGGCGCAGCAGTACGGGGTGGCGGTCGTCGGGCTGACGCTGAGCCGCAATCAGTACGACCACGTGGTGGCCGAGATCGAGCGGCTCGGGCTGCCCGAGGTCCAGGTCCGCCTACAGGGTTGGGAGGAGTTCGACGAACCGGTGGACCGGATCGTCAGCATCGGCGCCTTCGAACATTTCCGGCGGGAGCGGTACGCGGCGTTCTTCGAGCGCTGCTACCGGATGCTGCCCGACGAGGGAAGGATGCTGCTGCATACGATCGTCGGCTTCACGCTCAACGACCTGCGCCGGATGAATATTCCCTTCACGCGGGACGACGCGCGGTTCAGCCTGTTCATCAGGAAGGAGATCTTCCCCGGCGGGCAGCTGCCGCGACCAGCGGAGGTCACCCGGTTCGCGGGGCAGGCCGGACTCGGCACCGAACGAATCCAGCCGCTGCAGGAGCACTACGCGCGGACCCTCGATCTCTGGGCGGCGGCGCTGGTGGCCAACCGCGAACGCGCGGTGCAGCTCACCTCCGAGGAGGTGTACGCCCGCTACCTGAAGTACCTGACCGGCTGCGGGGCGCATTTCCGCTGCGGGCACGTCGACGTCATGCAGTTCACGATGGTGAAACTGGGCTTATAGGACGGCCTGGGTCTGGGTCACCTTGGCGACGAGTTTGTCCGCGTCGTCGCGGATTTCCGTCTCGACGACGATGAACGAGCGGCCCGCGTGCAGGGGGCGTGCGGTGGCGACGGCGTGGCCGGAGCGCACGGCGCGCACGAAGTTGGACTTCGACTCCACCGTGGTGGTGCCCTGCTTGCCCTCGGGCAGATTGAGGAACGCGCACACCGCGCCGGTCGCGTCGGCCAGCGACATCAGCACGCCGCCGTGCAGCATGCCGCCGAGCGTGCACAGCGACTCGTCCCAGGCGATCCGGCTGCGCACCAGCTCGGGGCCGTGCTCGAGCACCTCGATGCCGAGGCGCTCGGTGAACGGCATGGACTGGTGGAAGAGCTTGGTGCCGGTCTCGTCGATCATGGCGACCATGCTGCCGGGCGGTGGCGCGCCGGTCGATTACCTCAGGGGTAATCGGCGTCGATCCGTGTGTGCTTGGCGGGAATCCGCGCTCCGGTCTCGCGCGGCGGTCAACCCATGCGGGCGACCACCGCGTTCGGCAGATGGGGCAGTACGACATCCACCAGCCGCCACGGCCAGCCGGGCACGCAGGCCCGCGTCTGTTCCCGCTCGATCGCCCGCACCATCGCGGCAACGCCCTTGTCCAACGGCGCGAGCATGCGGGCGTCGCCCGCCTTGTCGGCCATGTCCGTCGCGATGAATCCGGGCAACAGCGTGGTGACCGCGATGGGGGATTTCGCCAATTCCGCCGCCAGGCCCTCGCCCAGCGCGGCCAGCCCGGCTTTGCTGGCGGAGTACGCGGCCTTCTTCCTCGGCAGTCCGCGCACCGCGCTCATCGACGACACGAGCACCAGATGTCCGGAATTCTGCGTGCGGAAGATCTCCATCGCGGCCTCCACCTGGGCGAGCGCGCTCACGAAGTTGGTGGTGGCGGTGGCGAGGTTGGCGTCGGCGCGACCGCTGCCGATCACCGCGCCTTTGCCGAGTCCCGCGTTCACGATCACCCGGTCGAGTCCGCCCAGTTCGTCGCGCAGTTCGCCGAATACGCGCGGCACGGCGGCGTGATCGTCCACGTCGAGCGCGCGAAGGGCGACGGTGATGCCCGGGTGCGCGGCCGTCAGTTCGGTGCGCAGGTCTTCCAGCAGCTCCAGCCGTCGTGCGCAGAGCGCCAGATCGCGCCCCTTGGCCGCGAAGTCCCTTGCCATGCCCGCGCCGAGGCCGGCGCTCGCGCCGGTGATCAGAATCTTGGTCCTCGTCATGCGGCCGACCTTAACGCGGGCGACCGCGAGGAGTCCGCCGCCTGCGGGACCTCGGTCCTTGGATCAGAAGCCGGACGAACCGGTCGGGGGCAGCTGCGACACCCTCCGCCACGCGCCGCAGTTCACGGTTTTGAAGGCGACATCGGTCGGCTTGATCTCCGCGCGGACCGGGCTCAGCCGGGTGAAGTTGTTGCCGATGATGTATTGCATGTTCGTGTTGTCGCCCTCGACCTTCCACAGCCTGCGCCAATCGCAGCCATAGGCGAGGTCGGGAGTTCCCGGCGCTTCCCAGACTCCGGGGAGGATGTCGACGCCGACCATGTAGAGGCCGTCGCCCGGCATCACGGTGGCGGGCTCGGCGGCCGCGGTTCCTGCTCCGAACAGGGTCGCGGCGGACGCCATCGCCCCCGCGATCACTAGCATGCGCATGCGCTTCTTCTCCTCGGTATCGACGCCCTGGCTGGACGGCTGACCTGCGAAGATCCCCGCATCTTCGTGGCCAGATCTACCAGAGTCGTCCGCCGGAGAGGGGGTATTCGATCGATTTCCGTCAGATGCGCGCGCTGTTCGCATGAATCCGCCGTAATCGCCGATCGCTGATGTCATCGGACCGGGCGGCCGCGATATCGATGGTGTGAGAGGTATTCGGCCGTTGCGCGCGCTCACGGAGCGGCGGCGAACGTGTGGCGCCCATTGCGCGGGCCTGTGCACCGAAGACGGTTTGGCTGAGGTGCTTGCCGCCGATCGCGGCCTGCTGCACTGGCGTGCGCTCCGTGGTCTCGGGGACGCGGGCGTGGCCGAGCATGCGGTGCAGGAGACGTTGCTGCGGGCCTGGCGTTCCTGTGCCCAGTTCGACGCGCGCCGCGGCAGTGTGCGCACCTGGCTGCTGGCGATCGAGCGCAACGTCATCATCGATATCGCCCGTGCCCGCGCGGCGCGGCCGTTCGACACGGCGTGGGACGAACTCAGCGAGATCGCCGCGACGCCCGTCGCAGACCCCGATTTCGTGGACGGACTCGTCGACGGACTGCTGGTCGCCGAACTGCTGTCCCGGCTGCCCTCGGCCCAGCGCGAGGCGGTCGTCGAGGTGATCCTGCGCGACCGCGCGTACCGGGAGGTGGCCGCCGACTTCGGTGTTCCGGTCGGCACCGTGAAGACGCGCGTGCACTACGCGCTGCGATCGCTGCGGCAGCTCCCGCAGGGCGCCTGACCCGGGCGGCGATCGGGTGACCGGTCCCTCTACCGTGTTCGGCAGTGCCCGAACCAGGTGGGAGATCGACCGATGAAACCCGAAGACCGTGGTGAGCTGCGCATCGATCGGCGGACCGCGCTGGCGGGCGCCGGTGCGGCCGCCGCTGCCGTCACCGTCGCCGCGTGCGCGCCCGCCAAGCCGTCCGCGAGCGAAGTCGCGCCAGGCACCGAGGTCGCGAAGGTGGCCGACGTGCCGGTCGGCGGCGCGGTCATCTCGAGCGGCACCGTGGTGACCCAACCGCAAGCCGGTGTGTACCAAGGATTCTCGGCCGCCTGCACGCACCTCGGATGCTCGGTGTCGAAAATCGAGCGCGACACCATCGTTTGTCGCTGCCACGGCAGCGCCTTCCGCTTCGACGGCACCGTGGCCACCGGCCCCGCCGAACGACCCCTCGCGCCGCGCCCCGTTCGCGTCGACGGCGACCGCATCGTCACCGCCTGACGAACGCTGCTGCGCGGAAGCTGTATCCGTCTGCGCGGCGGTCGACAAGGTATTGCTGATACTTCTGACCAGGTGAGATTGCTTTGTCGGCCTTGGTAACAGTTCGATAACTGTCCTTGCTTCGCTGAGTGGCGCGTTGCAAGAGTGGACCACTGGGTTTGGTGTTACTAATGGGAAGGGAGGGGTGCTCCGTCCCGGGGCGCCGACCGAACATGAAGCCAAGCATCATCAAGGCCGGTATCTCCACCACCGTCACGGCCGCGGTGACCGCGACGCTCGCCGGGTTCGTCCCCGGAACCGCGACGGCCGTTCCCGTACCGGATGTGACGGGCAAGCTCGCAGGCAGAACGGTTTTCCTCGACCCCGGCCACCAAGGGGCGGACCACGCCGAGAACCTCGGCAGGCAGGTGGTCAACGGCCGTGGCGGCACCAAGGACTGCCAGACCACCGGCATGACCTCCGTCAACGGCGTACCGGAACACACCATCAACTGGAACGTCGCCCAGCTGGTCAAGACCTCGCTGGAGAGCTTCGGCGCGCGGGTGGTGCTCAGCCGCCAGGACGACAGCGGCTGGGGCGGCTGCATCGACGAACGGGCCCGCGCGGCCAACGACTCCGGCGCCGCGGTGGCGGTGAGCATTCACGCCGACAGCGCGCCGTCCGCGTTCCGCGGCTTCCACCTGATCGTCCCGCAGCTGCCGGTGCCCGACGCCAAGGTCGACCAGGTCCAGTCCGGACCCGGCTTGGCCGCGACGAGGTCGGTCCGCGACGCGTACCTGGGTGCAGGATTCCCCGCGGCGACCTACGCCGGGGTGCAGGACGGACTCCAGACGCGATCCGATATCGCGGGACCGGCGCTGACCACCGTGCCGAACGTGTTCGTCGAAATGGGCAACGGCGCGAACGCGGAGGACGCCGCGCTGCTGGAGAGTCCCGACGGACAGCTGAAGCACGCCGTCGCGATCACCACCGGCCTGGTGAGCTACCTGCTCGCCGCTCCGCCCGCGGCGAGCGGATCGGCCGCCGACCAGCCCGCGTCCGTGCCCGGTCAGGGTGTTCCGGCGCAGTCCGCGCCGAATGCCGACGGCTCGACCGCGAACGGCGGCTCGACACCGAACGGCGCGGCACAGAGCGCGCCCGGCGGAACGACACCGGGCACCCCCAACGGCTCGGCGCAAAGCGTTCCCGACCCCACCGCGCCGCAGGGGGAAACCCTCCAAGGGATGTCTCCCGGCGTCAGGTCCGCTCCGGGCAGTCAGCCGATGCCGGGCAGCCAGGCGAGCCCCGGCACCCAGACGAGCCCGGGCAACCAGCTGACGCCGAACAACCCGGCGACACCGGGAACCTCTGCGCTGCCCGGTACCCAGTCGACGCCGAACGCCGAGTCCAACTCGGAATCCAGCACTCTCGGCGTCCTGGCGACCACCGTGCTGGAAATGCTCATGCCGCTGGCCCGGGCGCTCGGCATGGACAACACCGCGATCACCACGGAGCTGATCAACCTGGCCTACACCCTGGCGAGCAAACTGTTCGGCCCCGCGCGCTAGTCGTCACGCCACCGGACGCCGCCCGATTCACCGGGCGGCGTTCGGCCGTTTTCGCGCCGTCGCGCGCCACACTAGGGTGGTCCGGGTGGCTGACCGGATTCCTGTGCTGATCGTCGCCGGCTTTCTCGGTTCGGGGAAGACCACCCTGCTCAACCACCTGCTACGCAACAATCGCGGCACCCGGATCGGGGTGGTCGTCAACGACTTCGGTGCCATCAACATCGATTCCATGCTCGTCGCCGGGCAGGTCGACGCGATGGTCTCGCTCGGCAACGGCTGCGTCTGCTGCGCGGTCGACGTCACCGAGCTCGACGAGCTGTTCACCCGGCTGGCGCAGCCGCGGGCGAACATCGACGTCATCGTGGTCGAGGCCAGCGGGCTCGCCGAGCCGCGCAACCTCATCCGGATGGTGGTCGGCAGCGACAATCCGCGCATCCGTTACGGCGGTCTGGTCGAGGTGGTCGACGCCGAACAGTTCCCCGTCACCAGCGAACGGCACCCGGAACTGCTGACTCATCTGCGCCTGGCCGACTTGGTGGTGGTCAACAAGGCCGACCGGGTCGCCGCGACCGAGCTGGACACGTTGCGCGGCGAGCTGGCCGACCTGGTCGGCGCGGTGCCGGTGTACGCGACGACCCGCGGACGCATCGATCCCGGCCTGTTGTTCGACGAGCCGTTGCGCGCGACCCCGCGCGTCGCCGAGCAGTTGAGCTTCGACGAACTGCTCGCCGACCACGACCACGACCACGACGACGAGCACCGCCACCTGCACGACGACTACACCAGCGTCTCCTTCACCAGCGAACGGGAATTGGATCCCCGCAGGCTGATCGGCTTCCTCGAGGACCCGCCGCCCGGCCTGTTCCGCGCCAAGGGCTTCGCGGCCTTCGGCGTCGCGGCCGAGCGCAGGAAGTTCGTGTTGCACATGGTCGGCAGGCACATCGTCTTCGAACCGGGCGCGTGGCGTCGCGGCGAACCGCGCACCAGCCGGCTGGTGCTGATCGGGGCGGGCATGCCCGCCGACACCGCCCTGTCGCGCCTGCGCGAGACCGTGCACACCGATGACGATTTCCTCGACGAGCAGGCGATGCTCGGGGTGTGGCGCTACACCCCGCACTGAGGCGCCGCACATTGGCGCGTTTTGCCCGAAGGTGGCGCGTTCGGCGCTTTCGCGGCGGCCGCGTTGTCGGAAGACTGGCTGCACGCCCGCCGTGTCGGGGACGGCGCCATGCGCCGCGCACGGCGTCGGTCCAGAACCGTGATCGACCGTATCTTTGTGCGACCGAGGGGAGAGTTCGGTGTCCGAGACGTGGGAGAGCGCCACCGCTTACGTAATCGCCGCGCTGGAGGGCAAGGGGACAGCCACCCGCGACGATTTCGACGTACCGGCGATCGTCGCTGCCACCAGAGACATCGCCGAGAGCTGGGATTTCCGGATCATCGAGGACGCCACCTTCTGGCGTATCGCGGCCAGCTTCCTGCGCGTGTGAGGTATCAGTCGAACAGCTCACACCGGTGCGCGTGCTCGGCGACGCCCCAGCGGCGCGCCGCGCGGCGCATCGATCCCGCGTCGGAGTAGCCGAGCAGTTGCGCCTGCCGCGCCTTGCTCAGCGAACCCGCCGCGCTCGCCTGCCGCAATCGGGCGTCGCGCGCCCGGTCGAGTTCCTTGCGCCACGTCGTCCCGGCCTCCATGAGCCTGCGCTGCAAGGTGCGCGGGCTGGTGGCCAGCCGCCGCGCGACGCGGTTCAGCGAGGCATCGCCCGCGTCGAGCGCGTCGGCCAGCGCCTCGGCCACCCGCCGCGGCCAGGCCGAGGGCAGCGGCGGTGGCGGTGGGAGGGCGTCGGCCAAGGGGCGCAGGATCTTCGCCAGCACCGGGTCGGCGGTGGTCAGCGGGAGGTCCATGTCGGAGGAGCGGAAGGTCATCGAGTCGACCGGAGCGTCGAATTCGATGGCGGCCGTACCGAATACCTCGACGTAGGGGCGATGATCGGGGGGCGCCTGCTGGCGCAGCGCGACCCGGACCGGCGCGAGCGGTTCGCGCACCACCCGGCGGGCCCTGCTCAGCACCGCGCCCAGACCCCACAGCTGGGTCAGGTCACGTCCCACGCCCTCGCCGTCGATGATGTCGAGGTAGAGCGTGGTCTCGTGCTCGTTCTCGACGCGCAGGTCGAACCGGTGGTTGGTGGTGACCGCGGAGACGTACGGTCCGCAGGTCGCCAGCCCTGCGCCCAGGGTGGGCGCCGTCGAGAACAGGTAGTCGTACAGTCCGAGACTCGTGAGTTCGTAGCGCCTGGCCACCTGCAACGCCACCGCGGGATCGCCGAGCGCGTGCGCGCCGAGTTCCCACAGCCGGGAGAAGGTGTGGCTCGGCAGGTGCATGTCGTCGCCCGCCATCGTCCATTCCGGTAGTCCGGTCTCCCGGATCAGCTTCTCCCGATCGGCTCCCGCAGCGGTGAGCTGCGAGATGACGAAACGATGCAGCAAAACCTGGTCGGTCCCCACGCGTCCTCCAACCGCACATCCGGATGAACAACTCTGCGCGAGAACGCTAACGGCGACCTGTTCGATCCGTCGTCGTATTCACATCACGAGATGATTACCCGCAGGCGTTGACCCACTCCGACATGCCGTCGGCGAACAACTGCCGCTTCCAGATCGGCACCTCGTGCTTGATCCGGTCCACCAATTCCGCGCAGGCAGTGAAGGCTTCGGCCCGGTGCGGGGCGGCCACCGCGACCACGATGGCGAGATCGCCGACGGTCAGCGCGCCGACCCGGTGCACCGCGGCCACCGGAAGACCGGTTGACGCGGCCGCCGCGGCGCAGCAATTGCGCAGGAAACGCTCGGCTTCCGGATGCGCCGAGTATTCCAGCGCCGAAACGGCCTGACCGCCATCGTGATTGCGCACCTTGCCGGTGAACACCACGACCGCGCCGTGTTCCGGGCCGGTGACCGCGGCCTCCACCTCGGCGGGGTCGAGCGGCTGGTCGCTGATGCGGGCCACCCGCACCGTGGTCTCAGACGTGGTCATGATCGCCGCCTCCGGCTACTTGTGCGAGCAGATGATCGAGGAGCGGTTCGAGCACGGCGATACCGTCCTTCACACCGCCCGGCGAACCGGGCAGATTCACGACGACCGACCGGCCCGCCAGGCCCGCGACGCCGCGGCTGAGCGCGGCCAGCGGGAACTTCGCGGTGCCGCGCTGGCGGATCGCCTCGGCCACGCCGGGCAATTCGCGGTCGAGCACGGCCAGCGTCGCCTCGGGGGTGGCGTCGGTGGGAGACGCGCCGGTGCCGCCGGTGCTGATCACCAGCGACGGCGCGAAACGCAGCGCGTCGGCCAGGCCGACGCCGATCTCGGCATCGGCGTAGACGAGCGGTCCGCGCACCGAGAAGCCGAGGCCGGTCAACCAGTCCGCGAGCACGGGACCGGTGGTGTCCTCCCAGATGCCCGCCGCCGTGCGGGTCGACGCGACGAGCACGACCGCGGACCGATCGTCGCCTCCGGGTTGTTCGACGGGGCGAATGCCGGTCTCCGGCTTCGGCTCCGGCGTGCGCGGCCGCTCCCAGTGACCGCGCTTGCCGCCCTCCTTGGTCAGCAGCCGGACGCCGTCGAGCGTCGCCGCCGGGTCGACCGCCTTCACCATGTCGTGCAGGGTGAGCCCGGCGACGGCGACCGCGGTCAGCGCCTCCATCTCCACACCGGTCGGCCCCTTGGTCTTCGCGGTCGCCTCGATGGTGATGGCGGTGTCGGTGAACCCGAACTCCACCTTCACCGACGACAGCGCCAGCTGATGGCACAGCGGAATGAGTTCGGAGGTCTTCTTGGCGCCCGCGATCCCGGCGATCCGCGCGGTGGACAGCACATCGGCCTTGGGCAGGTCGTCGGCCCTGACCAGCGCGACGACCTCCGCGGTGGTCTGCAACACGCCTGCCGCCACGGCGATGCGCGCGGTGTCGGACTTCGCGCTCACATCGACCATGCGGGCGCGACCTTCCCGGTCGACATGGGACAACTCGCTCATGCCTGCGCCTCGCCGGCGCTCGGCTCCGGCATGCGCGAGGCACGCTGCCACATGATTCGCTCGCTCATGAGATCCAGCCTGGCACAGTGCCGAGGCGCCGCGCGCACCTGCTCACAATTCGCGCACCCGCACCGGCGATCCCGCCGCCAGCTCGGTCGTCTCGGCGGGGATGTCGATCAGCACATCGGCCCATGCCATGCCCGCGATCAGGTGGGAGCCGGCGCCGGAGGCGGGTTCGACGCCGCCCTCGGTGAGCCGTCCGCGCAGGAACTGCCGCCGACCGGCGGGGGAGCGCACCGCAGCGCGCAGCGGCAGCTCGCTCGTGCGCACCGGCGGCAAACCGGACAGGTGCCGCAGCATCGGCCTGGCGAACACCTCGAACGACACCATGGTGCTCACCGGATTGCCGGGGAAGCTGAGCACCGGGACGCCGTCCAGCACCGTCAGCCCCTGCGGCCCGCCCGGCTGCACGGCGACCGAACCGAACAGCCCGCCCTGCGCGGCGAGCACGTCCTTGACCACCTCGAAATCGCCCTTGGACACCCCGCCCGAGGTGAACACCAGATCGGCGGAACGCGTTGCGGCGGAGAGCAAGCGGCGGAACACCGCGGGATCGTCGGTGCTGTGCTCGACCGAGACGACCGCCACTCCGTTGGCCGCGAGCGCCGCGGCGAGCGCGATGCCGTTGGAGTTGTAGATCTGCCCGGGCCGCAGCGGCTTGCCCGCGGGGACCAGTTCGTCGCCGGTGGTGACGACCGCGGCGCGCACCGGCCGGAAGACCGGCACCGTCGGCACCCCGACCGCCGCGAGCGCGGCGATGTGCCGCGGCGTCAGCGCGACGCCCGCGGGCACGAGAAGCGCGCCCGCGCGCACGTCGGTGCCCGGCTCGCGGACGAATTCGCCTGCGCCACGGCCGCGTTCGATGGTGACGATGCTGCCGTCGGTCCGCGTGTCCTCCACCGGGACGACGCAGTCCGCGCCTGGCGGGATCGGCGCGCCGGTCATCACCTTCAGCGCCGCTCCGGTGGGCAGCGGGGCCTGTCCCGGCTGACCCGCGGCGACGACACCGGCCAGCGGCAGCGTCACCGGAGCGACCGCCACATCGTCGGCGCGCACCGCGTAGCCGTCCATCGCCGAATTACGGAACACCGGCAGGTCGATCGGGGAGCGGATGTCGGTAGCCAGCTTGCGGCCCAGCGCGGCGGGCACCGGGACGGAGTCGACCGGACGCGCCGCGAGTGGGCGCAGCAGCTGTTCGATGCTGTCGCGATACTCGTCGACGGACCGTGCCGAGGCGCTGGCTGGCCGAGAATTCATAGCGGAGAGCTTAGTGGGGGTTTTTCATCTCACGCCCTGACATGCTCGTTTGTGAGATCGGCCGAACCGGGCGCTGCCCGTGGTTCCGTGCGCCCGACGGGTCATACTGGAAGCGTGACATTGGTCGAGATGGGCATGCCCGCCGTGCGATCAGGGCGCCCCTCGCTCGACGGACGCCCCGACACGCCTTGGCTGGTCGACCGCTTCGGGCGGGTGGCCCGCGATCTGCGGGTCTCGATCACCGAGAAGTGCTCGCTGCGCTGCACTTACTGCATGCCGGAGGAGGGGCTGCCGCCGATTCCGAAGGACGAACTGCTGACCGTCGACGAGATCGCGCGGTTGGTGGTGCTCGCCGTCGAACAGCTCGGCGTGCGCGAGGTGCGGTTCACCGGCGGCGAACCGCTGCTGCGCCGGGATCTGGAACAGATCATCGCGGGCTGCCACGAGCGGCTGCCCGGCATCCCGCTGGCCATGACCACCAACGGCGTCGGTCTCGAACATCGCGCCAGCGGGCTCGCCGCGGCCGGATTGAGCCGGGTGAACGTCTCGCTGGACACCGTGGACCGCGACGGCTTCGCCAAGCTGACCCGCCGCGACCGCTTGGACTCGGTGCTGGCAGGCATCCGCGCCGCCCGCGCCGCCGGGCTGGCTCCGCTCAAGGTGAACGCCGTGCTCATGCGCGAAACCCTCTCCGGCGCGGCGGATCTGCTCCAGTGGTGCCTGGGCGAGGAGTGCGAGCTGCGGTTCATCGAGGAGATGCCGCTGGACGCCGACCACGAGTGGGCGCGCGCCAACATGGTGACCGCTGCCGAACTGCTCGACGTGCTCGGCGCCCGGTTCACGCTCACCGAGGCCGGTCGCGCCGATCCCTCCGCGCCCGCCGAGAAGTGGTTGGTCGACGGCGGCCCGGCCACGGTCGGCATCATCGCCACCGTGACGCGCAAGTTCTGCGACACCTGCGACCGCACCCGGTTGACCGCCGACGGCATGCTGCGCTCCTGCCTGTTCAGCGACCAGGAGTTCGATCTGCGCGAGGCCATGCGGTCCGGCGCGGACGACGCCGAACTGGCCACCATCTGGCGCGGCGCGATGTGGAACAAATGGGCGGGACACGGCATCGACGCCGAGGATTTCGTCCCGCCGGAACGCACGATGGGAGCCATCGGTGGTTGAGGTCCGTTATTTCGCCGCCATCGCCGATGCCGTCGGCAAGGATTCCGAGCGGATCGACCTGCCCGCCGGCGCCACGGTCGCCGATCTGCGCACCAGCCTGGCCGCCGCGTACGGCCCCGATCTGGACAAGATGCTCGGGGTCTGCGCCTACCTGATCGGCGACGAACTCACCCGCGACCCGTCCTCGGCGCTCAGCACCCGAGTCGACGTGCTCCCGCCGTTCGCGGGCGGATAACGGGCGGCGTCGTTACAGTCGAGCCGTGGTGCAGAGCAAGGCGAGCGATGTGGACGGCTACCTGGCCGAGCTGCCCGAGGCCCGCCGTCCGGCGGTGCACCGGCTGCGGGAGCTGTGCCAGGCGGAACTGAGCGGGTTCACCGAGGTCATGGCCTACAGCATGCCCTGCTACGAACGCGAGGGCGTCGGCGAGATCGCCTTCGCGAACCAGAAGCAGTACATCTCTTTCTATCTGTTGCGCACCGACGTGCGCGCGGCGTTCGCCGATCGGCTGGCCGGCCACGACATGGGCAAGGGCTGCCTGCGCTTTCGCAAGCCCGAGCTGATCGACTTCGACCTGGTCCGGGACCTGCTGCGGGCGACGGCGGCCACGGAGGGCGGGCCGGTGTGCTGAGTGCGCCGGAGATTTTCTCCGCCGCGATGTAGAGAACCCGGCGCGCGGTTCGTCGTCCGAGTAGAAGGGGTATCGGACCCCTCGAGACGAGGAAGGATCACGCGATGCACTACCTGGCGACATTGGTGGGACGCGAAGGCGGCGTGCAGCCCGGTACGGCGGAGTTCGACGCCGAGGTGGCGAAGTACGCGGCGTTCGACGAGCGCGCGGGCGATGCGGTGGCGGGCGGCGCGGCGCTGTACCCGTCCGCGTCCGCGATGCAGATCCGCCGCGAGGACGGACGGACGCTGATCACCGACGGACCGTTCGCCGAGCAGGCGGAGGTCGTCGGCGGGTTCTATGTGTTCGAGGCCGCCGACCTGGATGCGGTGATCGAGCTGGCGCGGCAGCTGCCCGCCGCGCAGGACGGGCAGATCGAGGTGCGGCCGATGGTCATGTGGTCGGCGCACGAGACGCCGCGCGCGGACTGGTGGCTGGCGCTGCTGTGGGAAGCGCCGGACGCGGTGATCGCGCCCGGCTCGCCCGAGTGGGACGCGGGGATGGCCGAGCACGAGCGATTCGGCGCGAAGTACGCGGCGGCGATCCGCGGCGGTGGTGCGTTGCAGCCGCCGTCCTCGGCGACCACGCTGCGGGTCCGCGACGGTGAACTGCTGCTGACCGACGGGCCGTTCGCGGAATTCGCGGAGGTGATCGACGGCGTGTATCTGTTCGCGGCGGCGGGCCGGGCGGAGGCGGCCGAGATCGCGGCCGCGATTCCCCTGGGCGAGCGCGGGCGCACCGAGGTGCGTCAGATCGTCGAACTGGACTGACGGTGACCGCGGGCCCGGCCACCGGGATCGACGCCGTCTATCGCGCCGAGTTCGGCCGGGCCCTCGCCACCGTGGCCAGGATGGTCGGTGACATCGCGCTCGCCGAGGACGCGGTGCAGGAGGCGTTCGCCGACGCGCTGCGCACTTGGCCCGAGCACGGCGCACCCGCGAATCCGGGCGCCTGGATCACCACCGCCGCCCGGCATCGAGCGCTGGACCGGTTGCGGCGCGAATCGGCGCGCGCGGGCAAGGAGCAGGACGCCGTCGCGGCGCGCGCGCCGATCGAGGAGGCCGACGTGTCGCCGGTGCTGGACGACCAGCTACGCATGATCTTCACCTGCTGCCATCCCGCGCTGTCGCAGCAGTCGCAGGTCGCGTTGACGCTGCGGCTGGTGTGCGGTTTGCGCACCGCGGAGATCGCCAGGGCCTTCTTGCAACCGGAACACACTGTGGCGCAACGCCTCTCCCGTGCGAAGGCGAAGATCAGGCAGGCCGGTATCCCGCTGCGCGTGCCGCAGGCGCACCTCCTGTCGGAGCGGATGCCCCCGGTGCTCGCGTGCGTGTATCTGGTGTTCACCGAGGGTTATTTCGCGACATCGGGTCCGTCGGCCGTGCGAGACGAGTTGTGCGACGAAGCGATTCGGCTCGGCCGGTTGCTGTGCGGGCTGCTGCCGGGCGAGCCGGAGGCGCGGGCACTGCTGGCGCTGATGCTGTTGCAGGACAGTCGGCGCGGGCAAAGGCGCACTGCGGAAGGCGATTTGGTTCCGTTGGAGGACCAGGACCGGTCCGCGTGGAATCACACGGCGATCGGGGCCGGGTTGGCCTGCCTCGTCTCGGCGGCGGCCGACGGCGGCGGACCGTATCTCGCGCAGGCGCGCATCGCTGCGGCGCACGCCACGGCTCCGAGCTGGGCGGACACCGACTGGAGCGCCATCGCCGACAGCTACGACGAGCTGCTGCGGTATTCCGCCTCGCCCGCAGTCCGGGTGAATCGAGCTGTGGCCGTTGGCTTTTCCCGCGGGTTCGACGCGGGACTCGCCGCACTCGACGAGGTGGCGGATGATCCCCGCTTGGCCGGGACCCATCTGATCCCGGCCACGCGGGCCGATCTGTTGCGCAGAGCGGGACGGCGGCGCGACGCCGCGGACAGCTACCGGGCCGCCCTGGACATCGCCGAGAACGAGCAGGTGCGGCGCTTCCTGGCGCGCCGTCTCACCGAAGTCGAGGCGGCCGAGTAGATCCCGGCGCACGCCCCGGTCTTCGGGACCGGGCGCCGCCGCCTTCGTGCCGGAGACGTTCCGTGCCGGGATTCGCCGTGCCGGAATGCGCTCAGCGCCACCAGGTGTCGAGCGGAGTCACCGGCACCGTGCGCTTGTGCCTGGTGTTGCGGAAGATCCTCTCCACCCGCTCGGCCACCTCGGGCGTGACGTCGTTGCCCTCGAGGTAGTCGTCGATCTCGCTGTAGCGCAGGCCGAGCGCCTCCTCGTCGGGGAGCGCGGGCCGGTCGTCCTCGAGATCCGCGGTCGGGACCTTGGACCAGATGCTGGCCGGCGCGCCGAGTTCCTGGAGCAGCGCCGCGCCCTGTCGCTTGGTGAGACCGGTCAGCGGGGTCAGGTCGACGCCGCCGTCGCCGTACTTGGTGAAGAAACCGGTGACGGCCTCGGCGGCGTGGTCGGTGCCGACCACGAGCAGGTTCTCCTCACCAGCGATGGCGTACTG
Organism: Nocardia sp. bgisy134; assembly: GCF_965341865.1. Taxonomy (GTDB): domain Bacteria; phylum Actinomycetota; class Actinomycetes; order Mycobacteriales; family Mycobacteriaceae; genus Nocardia. The sequence continues at coordinate 48,340 of NZ_CBDQZP010000024.1, read as the reverse complement.
GATCACCATGCGCTCGCGGGCCTTGATGTTGCCGCGCACGAAATCGCGCAGTTTGCTCACCTTCAGCGCGGACGCGGTCTCCGCCGCCACCGCATTGGCGCCGGGACGGACGTTGACCACCACGGCGCGGTCCGGCGCGATGAAGGTCATCGCGATCCTGGCGTCGACCTCGTCGGATTGCACGCCGTAGGGCAGTCGCACCGCGACGAAGGTGGCGTCGAAGCCGTCGGCCCGCAGTTCCTCGGCGGCCAGCTGGCACAACCGCCCGGTCAGCGCGCTGTCCTGGCCGCCGCTGATGCCGAGCACGAAACCTTTTGCGGGCGTTGCGCGCAGATAGTCCTTGAGGAAATCGATCCGGCGACGCACCTCGACCTTCGGTTCGATCGTCGGCTGGACGCCCAATTCGGTGATGATCTGTTCGCGCAGACTAGCCATGAGACGTCACTCTACTGGCGCGCCCGCCGGGACAACCCGGCGAACGAAGGCTTCCCAGTTGTCCCCGACGTGCCGCGCGCTGTATCCGAGGACATTGAACTGGTACATCAGCAGCGGCGCGCCGAGTACGGCGAGCAGACCGTCGGCGAGCAGCGGTACCTCTCCTGTCGCGCCCGCCTGCCGCAGCAGCATCGAGACATGCGCCTTGAGCAGGTTGTACGGCGCTCCGGTGTAGCGGTCCCCTGCCTCGCTCACCTCGGCGGCGCGATGCAGTTCGCCCTCGACCTCGATGTCCGATATCCGGGCGCGCCCGAACGCGATGAGCCGGTCCACCGGGGGCGCGCCCGGCCCGAGTGGCGGCGGCCCGAACATGAAGGCCGCTTGATACTTCTGCTCGGAGTGGTCGAGCAGCGCGCGCATCAGTCCGGAGCGACTGCCGAAGCGGCGGAACACGGTGCCTTTGCCGACGCCGGCCCGCTTGGCCAGCGCGTCCATCGTGAGGCCGTCGACGCCGTGGTCGCGGACCAAGTCCTGCGCGGCGTCCAGCAGCAACCGCCGATTGCGGGCCGCGTCTGCGCGTTCGGTGGGCTCGGCGGTCCCCGGCAAGGGCGCGCCGATACGCAGCAGCGGTCGCTCGCGCGTCGGTTCGCCGGGGGACGGTGTGGGGTAGTTCACAGCCCTCTCACGGTCTCGTGGGAAGTAATCGGACCGTAGTCCGGTTAGTGTCTGGTGAAAGTTCGGACACCACATTCAGTACACCAGGAGTCGCCATGGTTCAGACCCGCATCCTCGCTCTCGTCGGAAGCCTGCGCGCCGCGTCGATCAACCGGCAGCTCGCCGAGGCCGCCGTGCAGACCGCGCCGGACGGCGTCGAGGTGACGATCTACGAGGGTCTCGCCGACATTCCGTTCTACAACGAGGACATCGACGTTCCCGGCGCCGTTCCCGCCGCCGCGCAGCGCTTGCGCGACGCGGTCGCCGCCGCCGACGGCGTGCTCCTGGTGACCCCGGAATACAACGGCACGCTGTCGGCCGTGCTGAAGAACGCCATCGACTGGGCCTCGCGGCCGTACGGCGTCGGCGCCCTCCAGGGCAAGGCCGTCGCGGTCGTCAGCGCGTCCATCAGCGCGAACGCGGCGCAGTGGGCGCACGGGGACGCGGTCAAGGCGATCGGCGTCGCGGGCGGCAAGATCGTCGAGGCCGCGCACGCCCACTTCGGCGTGATCGGCGAGCGTTTCGGCGCCGTGCATCCGCGCGAGGACGCGGAGGCGCTCACTCAGCTCGGCGCCACGGTGCACCAACTGGCCGAGGCCGCGCGCGGGCAGCTGGTGTCCGCCTGACCGTTGTCCGGCGCCGCGCGCCGTCCTCCGTGGCCGCCCCCGCTCTCTTCCGAGGTGGGGGCGGTTTCGTGTTTCCAGTGTGTCGCGATGTCGCACAAGGGGTGGACGAGACAGCCGTGGCGGATGTGACAGAAGAGTTTGCTGGAAGGGCGCTACGGTACGGAATTGTGATCTGCACCACGGACGTGTCGGGTTGCGAATCGAGCGTCCTGGTACTTCTCCCGGTGGAATTACACCTGTGCGACTCGCAACATGTCGTGTTGTTTCAATCTGTCGGCCACTAGGTGTAGTGTCTTCGGTGCTGGAAGGCGGTACGAGACCCACCGCGAAAAGCTACCGCCCTCGGCGGCGCTAGCAGGGGTTTCGAGACCGGATCCAGGAGTTTGCGCAGCATACGTCGGATCACGCACTGCATACGGATCACCGGCCGTGGATCAGGCTCGCGGTGTGAGCTCAGGCCCGCAGGCGGAAGCCCGCGTAACCAGGCCGCGAACACCGCGCATCAGGCACAGGAGAGAGGGACTCTATGACCATCACCGTGTACACCAAGCCCGCTTGCGTCCAGTGCAATGCCACCTACAAGGCCCTCGACAAGGTCGGGGTGGACTACGAGGTCATCGACATCTCCGAGAGCGACGAGGCGCGTGACTACGTCATGGCCCTCGGTTACCTGCAGGCTCCGGTCGTCGTCGCGGGCGAGGACCACTGGTCCGGCTTCCGTCCCGACCGCATCAAGGCCCTCGCGGTCGCGGCGGCCTGATAGGCGCAAGATCTTCCTGTTCATCCGATGGGAGAGGAGAAGCGATGTCCGCAGGGACCGCGCTGGTCTACTTCTCCAGCGCCTCGGAGAACACGCATCGTTTCGTCGAGAAGCTGGGACTCCCGGCGACTCGCATACCACTGCACACCGCCGATTCGCTGCGCGTCGACGAACCCTACGTGCTGATCGTCCCGACCTACGGTGGCGGTCGGCACGTTCTGGGGGGTAACCGGTCCGACAAGGACTTCGTGCCGCGGCAGGTCGCCAAGTTCCTCAACGACCCGCACAACCGCGCGCTGCTGCGCGGCGTCATCGCGGCGGGAAACACGAACTTCGGCGATACCTACTGCTTTGCGGGAGAGGTGATCTCGCGCAAGTGCGGGGTGCCGTACCTGTATCGCTTCGAACTCATGGGAACCGCTGAGGACGTCGACCGCGTCCGAGAGGGATTGGGATTGTTTTGGCAACAGCAACGACAGCGCCTGCCGGAAAGACAGCTCGCTTAGAGCAGCCCCCGGTGCGCGGCGCCGACGCCACGGGTGAAGTACTCGACTACCACGCCCTCAACGCGATGCTGAACCTATACGGACCGGACGGCACGATCCAGTTCGACAAGGACCGCGAGGCCGCCCACCAGTACTTCCTGCAGCACGTCAACCAGAACACCGTCTTCTTCCACAACCTGGACGAGAAGCTGGACTACCTGGTCGACGAGAACTACTACGAGGCCGAGGTTCTCGAGCAGTACAGCAGGGCGTTCATCAAGAGCCTGTTCAAGCAGGCCTACGCGCACAAGTTCCGGTTCCCGACCTTCCTGGGCGCGTTCAAGTACTACACCTCGTACACGCTCAAGACCTTCGACGGCAAGCGCTACCTGGAGCGCTTCGAGGACCGCGTGTGCATGGTCGCGCTGACCCTGGCCGCCGGTGACGAGGTCCTGGCCCGCCAGCTGGTCGACGAGATCATCGACGGGCGTTTCCAGCCCGCCACCCCGACCTTCCTCAACTCGGGCAAGAAGCAGCGCGGTGAGCCGGTGTCCTGCTTCCTGCTGCGCATCGAGGACAACATGGAGTCCATCGGGCGCTCCATCAACTCGGCACTGCAGCTGTCCAAGCGCGGCGGCGGTGTCGCCCTGCTGCTCAGCAACATTCGCGAGCACGGCGCGCCGATCAAGAAGATCGAGAACCAGAGCTCGGGCGTCATCCCGATCATGAAGCTGCTGGAGGACTCGTTCTCCTACGCCAACCAGCTCGGCGCGCGACAGGGCGCCGGTGCGGTGTACCTGCACGCGCACCACCCGGACATCTACCGCTTCCTGGACACCAAGCGGGAGAACGCGGACGAGAAGATCCGCATCAAGACGCTCTCGCTCGGCGTGGTGATCCCCGACATCACCTTCGAACTGGCGAAGAAGAACGAGGACATGTACCTCTTCTCGCCGTACGACGTGGAGCGGATCTACGGCAAGCCGTTCGCCGACATCGACGTCACCGAGAAGTACTACGAGATGGTCGACGACAAGCGCATCCGCAAGTCGAAGATCAAGGCGCGCGAGTTCTTCCAGACCATCGCCGAGCTGCAGTTCGAATCGGGCTACCCGTACATCATGTTCGAGGACACGGTGAACAGGGCCAACCCGATCGCGGGCAAGATCACCCACTCCAACCTGTGCTCGGAGATCCTGCAGGTCTCCACCCCGTCGGAGTTCAACGACGACCTGTCCTACTCGAAGGTCGGCAAGGACATCTCCTGCAACCTGGGTTCGCTGAACATCGCCAAGTCGATGGACTCGCCGAACTTCGCGCAGACCATCGAGGTGGCGATCCGCGCGCTGACCGCCGTGTCGGACCAGACCCACATCTACTCGGTGCCGTCGATCGAACAGGGCAACAACCAGTCCCACGCGATCGGCCTCGGGCAGATGAACCTGCACGGATACCTGGCCCGTGAGCGGATCCACTACGGATCCGAAGAAGGCATCGACTTCACCAACATCTACTTCTACACCGTGGTCTACCACGCGATCCGGGCGTCGAACCTGATCGCCAAAGAGCGCGGCAGCTACTTCGGCGGGTTCCCCGAATCGAAGTACGCCAGCGGCGAGTACTTCGACAGGTACACCGACCGGGCGTGGGAGCCGAAGACCGACCGGGTGCGGCGGCTGTTCGACGACGCGGGCGTGCACATCCCGACCCAGCAGGACTGGCGGGAGCTGAAGGCGTCGGTCATGGAACACGGCATCTACAACCAGAACCTGCAGGCCGTGCCGCCCACCGGCTCGATCTCCTACATCAACCACTCCACCAGCTCCATCCACCCGGTGGCGTCGAAGATCGAGATCCGCAAGGAAGGCAAGATCGGCCGCGTCTACTACCCGGCGCCCTACATGGACAACGACAACCTCGAGTACTACGAGGACGCCTACGAGATCGGCTACGAGAAGATCATCGACACCTACGCTGCGGCCACCCAGCACGTGGACCAGGGCCTGTCGCTGACTCTCTTCTTCAAGGACACGGCCACCACCCGTGACCTGAACAAGGCGCAGATCTACGCCTGGCGCAAGGGCATCAAGACGCTGTATTACATCCGGCTGCGCCAGATGGCGTTGGAAGGCACCGAAGTCGAAGGCTGCGTGAGCTGCATGCTGTAGTTTTTGGCGGCGCCTGCGGCGCCGCGTGTTCGCGGCCCTTTATGTCTCGCGGCCGAGCGATCGAGACTCGCGCCTTCGGCGCATGCGCTTCGATCGCTCGGCCGCGAGACGGCCGCGAATGTCGCTCGTCGGGCTCGCTCCGGTGTGGTTGGGTGAGTGCGGGGGTTGCGGGTTCGGTGTGAGCGTTTCGGTAGTGGTTGCGAATGTTGCGCGGCGGGTTCGCTCGCGGGTCTTTTGCGTGTGTGCGGGGGTTGCCGGTTGGGTGTGAGCGTTTTCGAGCATGCTGGGCCGCGAATGTCGCTCGTCGGGCTCGCTCCGCGGTTGCATGAGTGTGGGGGTTGGCGGTTCGGTGTGAGCGTTTCGAACGCACTGGGCCGCGAATGTCGCTTGTAGGGCTCGCTCCGCGGTGGTGGAGTCGCCGTTGGTTCGGGTGTTTCGGATGCTGGGCCGGGTTCGCCGCCGCTCCGGCCGATCGGCAGGCTCGCTGCCGATCGGCTCGGTAGCGGCTGATCAGGACAGGGCGGGGATGACCTCGCGTTCGAAGAGTTCGATGCCGGAGGTGTCGTAGGCGGCCTCGGGGAAGTTGAGGATCGTGTAGCCGAGGCCGAGATCGCGGACCTTGGACAGGTTTTCGACGATCTGCTCGGGGGTGCCGACGGCGGCGGTGCCGCGGAACAGGTCGTCGACCTGCTTGGCGGCCTGCTCGGCGCCGACGAAGGGGGTCAGCCGGTCACGCAGGGCGGCCAGGCGGTCCTCGACCTCGGCCTCGGTGGCGCCGATCGCGACGTTGAAGTTCGAGGAGCGGACGATGGCGTCGAAATCGGTGCCCACCTCGGCGCAGTGCCCGCGCAGGATTTCCGACTTGCGCGCGAACTCGTCGAAGTTGCCGGTGAAGTTGGTGTAGTTGGCGTACTTCGCCGCGATGCGCAGGGTCTTCTGTTCACCGCCGCCCGCGATCCACAGCGGAATCCCGCCCTCCTGCAACGGCAGCGGGCGGACGATCGCGCCGTCGACCTGGTAGTGCTTGCCGTCCAGCGTGGCTTTGCCCTCGGTCCACGCCTGCCGGAAGATCTGCACGCCCTCGTCGAGACGGCCCAGGCGCGCGCCGGCGGAGGGGAAGCCGTAGCCGTAGGCGCGCCACTCGTGCTCGTACCAGCCGCCGCCGATGCCCATCTCGGTCCGGCCGCCCGAGATCACGTCTACGGTCGCGGCGACCTTCGCCAGGTAGGCCGGATTGCGGTAGCTGATCGCGGTACACATCTGGCCGAGCCGCACCCGCGAGGTGGTCGCGGCGAACGCCGACATCAGGGTCCACGCCTCGTGCGTGGCCTCTTCGGTGGGCACCGGGACGGTGTGGAAGTGGTCGTACACCCAGATCGACTCCCACGCGTCGTTCGCGTCGGCGCGTCGAGCCAGGTCCCGCATCACCTCCCACTGCGCGGAGGGCTCGATGCCCACCAGATCCAGCCGCCAGCCCTGCGGGACGAACAATCCGAAGCGCACAGACTTCTCCTTCGCGTATCCGAGCACGACCTGTCCCCGGCAATCCTGCCGCGAACCCGCCCCACCCTGCCCGGACGGCACACCGAGATCAACCATTCCACGCGCCACGCGCCGAATACTCGCCGCCATTCGACCGGCGCGTCAGCCCAGGAACTGTAAGGGAAACATGCAGGCGATGGCGCCTTGGAACCACTGCCGGACGAGTTCCCACAAGGTCGGGTAGGAGCGGTCGGTCTTGCGTAGACGAAGCCCGAACAGAGCCTTTCCGAGCGTCGTCCGGGTGAGTCGCTGCACCACGGTGCGATGGAGGAACGAGCACCCGATCCCGGCCAGGACACCGAAGAACACCGCCTGTTCCGCGTGCCCGTACCGATTCGCCGCATACCAGACGCCTACCCCGATCGCGGCGTGCAATGCCAGATCGATCACGAAGGCCACGGCCGCCTGCACGCCATTCTTCTCGTCCTCGTGCCGACCGCTCCCCACCATCGGAAATTCGTCCTCCTTCGGCTCCTCCGGCCGCACGTACCGCAACGTGCCATCCGGATGCCGTTCGAACCGGGCTACAGCGCCATCCCCGCGCCGCCCCTCCACCCTCTCGTCCATACTCGGCAACGTATCTCCGAGCCCACCCCAAAACCTTGCCGAATCCTTAGCGCACCACGAATCCAATTGCGCCCCGGCTCTTCTCCAGCGTCACAGCCGAAGGTGCGGTCGACCGCGCGCTGCTATCGGGTCAGTCGGTCTGTTTGGGATGACCCGAGCGGGCCAGCACCACCCAGACGACTCGACGTTCCGGGTCGGGGCAGAACCAGATCCGGCTGCCCGCGGTCACTTCGTACTGCCACTGTTCCAGCTACCGGCCGGCGATCACGCGCGTGCGGAAGGTGTCGCGAAGCCGGTGTTGGCGGGCCGGGTTCTCCGGTGCCAGCGGCCGTTCCGTGAGGACGATCCACGCCTCCCACGTGTCGGATTGCGCTGTGCGGCAGAGGTCTTCTTATCCCTTGGCCGCCTCCGACGTAGCGAACCGCGCCTCCCACATCCCGGGTCGTGCGGGCGGCGCGACTCGGTCACCCTTTTCGGCGCCATTCATTCCCCCATTGGTTCGGACACTGGGCCGAAATCGTCGTCCAGTGGTCCGGACAGCTCGCGGGCGAGCGAGGGGTCGGCGTAAACCGCTGCGGTGCTGCGCCATTCGTGCACAGTTCGCTCCAGCACGGACCACTCGCCGAGTTCGGCCGAGGCCTGGAAGGCGCGCGCGAAATCGGCGACGAAACGGGCTTGCGCCTCTTCGGGCAGCACGTCCACCCACGGAAACTCGTCGACAAGAGCTCGGGCGGCGACATCGTGGGGGAGGTGGACCAGCACGTTGCGCAGGGCGCGAGCTGCTGTGATCGAGCCCTCCGACTCCGACTGTGCGCGGTCCTCGCGGATCAGCAAGAGCGGCGCGCCGTCGCGGCGGCGGACACGCACGGCGCCTCGATCGGCGAGTTGCGCCACTTGCTTCGGGTCGCGTTGTAGCTCGCTCCACTGCACCTCGGTCACCATGGAACTATTCTGAATATTTTCAGAAGTTGACACAAGCGCCGGCTGACCGCGTCGTATGGGTTCTTCGCCGATCTGGCGAATTACCTGGGGAGGAGGCCGAGGGTGGCGAGTTCGCCGGTGAGGTCGGTGGGGGAGGAGGTGACGGTGAGGGCGCCTGCGGCGAGGGCGCGGTCGCTGTTGTCGGTGTGAGTGGCGTGGGTGCTGGTGAAGATCATGATGGGGGTGGTGAGGCCGCGGGCGCGGGCGGTTTCGGTGAGGCGCAGGCCCGCGTCGGGGACGGAGGCTCCGTCTTCGGTGCGGCTCATGTCGGTGAGGATCGCGGCGTAGCGGCGGGTGGCGAGCAGGTCGGTGGCGGCCGCGGTGGTGAGAGCGGTGTCAACGCGAATTCCGTTGCGTTCCAAGCGGTCGATGAGAAACGCGTTGTTCGAGGGGTGGTCGTCGACCCACAGGATCGCGCTTGCGGCAGGCGATTCCGGAAGGGAACCGGGCGACGGGGCCGAGCCGAATGCGGGGCCGCGGTCCTGGGAGCTGCCCGCGTACGCCGTGGCTTCGGATCGGTGATCGTCCTCGGCGGCGGGCAGGCTGCGGACCTGGCCTGTGTCAGGGACGAGCGCGCGTTCGGCAGTGAGCTGATCGACCTGTTCGCGGAGCCTGCGGACCTGGATCTGCAGATCCTCGATCATGGTCTCCTGCTGCTCGCTGACCTGCTTCATATCCAGCTCCTGCCCGCCGATGCGCAAGGTGAACGGCCTGCGCTCCGCCGAACGGATCACCCGCGCCAGCGGCCCGCGAAACATCACCAGCGCGGCCACCGCCAGCAACGGCCACAGCAGCGCCGCGACAGCATCGATCGTCTCGCTCACAACTCCCCCTAGCGGCGTGTCTCGCACGGACACAGCATGTTTCGTCAGAAACTGGCCTGACTATAGGGCGCCCCCGAGCGCGCGGACAACCGCAGTCGGGATTTGCGCACGCGCACACCACTGTCCGCGGTGCGGGAATTCGGCCTACGATTCGAAGAGGGGGCGATTGTGGGAGGTGCGCATGTCGCAGACATCGATCGATGTGGATGATGCCGCCCTGGCGGTGGTGGGTGTGCTGCTGGGAACGACGAGCACCGAGGATACGGTGAACGCGGCACTGCACGAGGTGATCGCGCAACGCAAGCGGCTGGCGATGCTGGAACGGATGATGATCCGGTCCCGCGAGAAGGTCGACCAGGCGCCCGATCCGTGGCGCAAGACCGCCACGTGGCGTTGAGGAAAAGCGCGGAGCCGGAACGAAATTCGCTGGCCGAGCGGCCCCGGCGCGGCCATGCTGAGTGCGATGAACGATGAAAGACAGTATCGACTCGGTGTGGACTTCGGCCGGGTCATCCAGGGCGCCACGCTGCCCTCCGGCGACGAAGACACTGTCTTCCTCGCCGGCGGCATCGAGGACGCCATGCGAACACCGCCGAGCCCCAACGCTTTCGAGGTGTTGGCGCGCTTGGTCGCGCGGTTCGAGGGTCGCGCCTGGGTCATCTCCAAATGCGGCCCGCGCGTGGAGCAGCGCACCAGGCAGTGGCTCGATCGCCACGACTTCTACGAGCGGACCGGTGTGCCGCGCGACAACCTCCGGTTCTGCCGGGCGCGGGCCGACAAGGCGGTGCACTGCGCCGAACTCGGCATCACGCACATGATCGACGATCGCCTGGACGTGCACCGGGCACTACGCGGTCTGGTGCCGTATTTGTACCTTTTCGGCCTCCAGGCCGAACCGGTCCCGGAGTGGGTAGAGCACGTCCCGTCTTGGCCGGAAACGGAACTCGCTGTGGTGGCGTCGCTCACGCCTCCACCTCGCTAGCGCTCGGCTCCGGCGTGCGCCGATGCGCGCTGGTACATGGTTCGCTCGCTGCGTTCACTCACGCCGCGACCCGCGGAACGGTGACGACACGCCGCTCGCCGTGAAACCTGGGGTTGAAACATGTATCCTTCACGAGGACGCATTCGCGTCCGAATTCTGTTGACCAGGTAGACGGCGCGCGACCGGTCGGTCGCGGCGGGAACGATCAGGAGGTGGGTTGCCATGCGCAGTGAACCTCCCAGTCGAAGGCCGCGCGGCGCCGCCCCTTCGCATACCTGGTAGGTCTGCGTCGCCCGGGTGGGCGCCTCGCGGTGTGAAACTTCGTGCATTTTTCACCCCACGCTGTGCTGAGGACCTCCCATGTCGCAGACCGATCTGATCGAAGCACGCCCGGCGCCGTCCGAGTCCCTGCCGGACTTCGTCGCCGAGTACCGTGTCGACGCCGCGCTCGACTGGCTCGACAACCACCCGCCACACTTCATCGCCGACCAGCTCGCCCGAATGGACGCCGTCCAAGCGGGCATGGCATTCCGGCTGCTGGACAAGGATCTGGCGCTGGCCGTATTCGAGGAGCTCGATCCGGTCGACCAGCAGCAGATCCTGCAGGGCCTGCGCGACCAGAGCTTCCGCGAGCTGGTCGAGGGCATGGCCCCGGACGACCGCGCGCGCATGCTGCGCGAAGCGCCCGCCAAGGTCGCCAAGAAGGTGCTGGCCGGACTGAGCCCGCGCGAGCGCCGGATGACCGCCGCCCTGCTCGGCTATCCCGAGGGCTCCGCGGGTCAGTACATGACGCCCGAGGTGGTCGCGCTGCCGCGCGACCTGACCGTCGCGGCGGCGCTGGCCATGGTGCGCGCCAAGGGCTCGAGTGCGGAGACCGTGTACACACTGCCCGTCGTCGACTCGGGCCGCAGGCTCACCGGCGTCGTCGAACTGCGCGAACTGGTCCTGGCCGGGCCGGACACCATGGTGTCCGAGCTGGTCGTCACCGAGCCCGCGTTCGCCCGCGCCACCGACTCCGCGGAGAAGGCCGCCCGGTTGATGCGCGAGACCAACGACATCAACCTCCCTGTGGTGGACAGCGAGGACCGCCTCGTCGGCTTGCTCACCATCGATGACGCGGTCGAGGTCATCGAGGCCGCCGACAGCGAGGACGTCGCCCGCCAGGCCGGTTCCGCGCCGTGGGAAGGCCACTACATGGCGGCCGGGGTCTTCCAGCTGGCCCGCTACCGCGCGCTGTGGCTGATGCTGCTGCTCTTCGCGGCGACGCTCACGGTGAGCGTCACCGATTTCTTCGAAGGCACCCTGCAGCAGGCCGCGCACCTCGCGCTGTTCATCCCGCTGCTGATCGGCGCGGGCGGCAACGCCGGTGCGCAAGCGGCCACCGCCTGTGTGCGCGCGCTCGCCGTGGGCGAGGTGCGCGTCTCGGACCTGTTCAAGGTGATCTGGCGCGAATGCCGGGTCGGGTTGGTGCTCGGATCCCTTTTGGCCAGTGCGGGATTGGTGATCGGCGCGGTGTTCGTCGGCCCGCGCATCGCGGTGGTGGTCGCGATCACCCTGGTGCTGATCTGCGGGTGGGCGGCGACCATCGGCGGCACCATGCCGCTGCTCGCCAAGAAGCTGCGCATCGACCCGGCGGTGGTGTCGGCGCCGATGGTGACGACGCTGGTGGACGCCACCGGGCTGATCATCTACTTCACGACCGCGAAGCTGGTCCTGGGGATCTGAGGAATTCGGTTCCGCCGCAAGCTTTCCGGGATCGGCTGCGCGCCGACACCCGGGAAGCGAGCGGATCAGGGGCTCGAGGGGCCGAGGCCCCGGCCACGGATCAGGGCAGCATCGGCAGCAGCTTGCGCATGACCTCTTCCACGGCGTCGCGCTTGCCCACCGCCGAGACGACGGGGATCCGGGTCGGCAGCGCCTGACCGGTCACGGCGGGGCGAAGCGGGGGACCGACCGGTGCGGAGTACACCCGCGAGTCACCGGCCGCGGCGGCGACCTGGTGCACGGGCCGGGGGCCGACCGTGAACGCCGGCTCGCCCGGTCCCGCCGGGTCTCCGTCCTGGTACTCGTAGTTGATCACGACGTTGCTGCCGCGAAAGCTGAACTCGCACTTGTGCAGCTGCTGTTCACCCGCGGGCACGGAGATGCCGAGAGTGGGCGCCACCGCGCAGGGGTCGAGTCCGGTGAGGATGCTGCGGGCCGTCACGGGAGAGGTGCCATGCGGCGGCTCGATCCGCCACTCCGTCAACGCCGTTCGCACCAGCGAACGGGCCACGGCGCACGGGTCGCCGCCGATCGGGCTCTGGACGTCGAGCCAGAATTCGGCGGCGGCGGGGAAGCGCGCTTCGGCGTAGCAGGTGTGATGGCCCTGCTCGCGGAACTGCTCGTCGGTCATCACCTTCCGGTCGTCCAACAGCGAGACGGTGACGTCACCCACCCGTTCGATCGTCGCGTCCCTGTCCTCCCACGGCATGCTCGCCGGCGGCGCCACCACATGCGACACCAGGGTCGTTCCCTTGCCAGGCTCGGCCGAACCGATGATCGCCTTGCAGGTGGACGGCTGCGTATTGTCCACGGATACCACCGAACCGACCTCGCGCAGTTTCTGATTCGGTAGCAGTGCGCAGGGGTCGATATTGCGCGCCCTGCGCAGCATCTCGAGCCGCTGTGCGTCGGTCTGCGGCGCGGCGGACCAGAATCCGCCCGTCGCGGTGTCCGTGGTCGACGTCGAATCCGACGCCGGTGCGTCCTGACAGCCCGCGGTGGTCAGAACGAGCGCGGCCGCCAGCAGCAGTCGACGCAGCATCGATTCCCCTTCGTCGCATGGATCGGATTGGCGCGGAACGATCTACTTCCGCGAACTATCGCCGCCGAGTGTGCCCGTAGCGTCGCTGGTCCGCAAAACGGGGCAGGCGCGCTCCGGTACGGGCGGGGCCGCCGCTAATGGCAGGACTACCGGCGCCTGCCGCAGCACTTCTTCCAGCGCGTCGTCCCCGCGGCTCGGCACTCTGACCGCAGGGACGGGCGGCCTGAAAAGATGTCGTCGTCGGTCCGGCGGGCCGGTCACGGCGGCGACAATCGATCCGGCGATCCGTCTCGCACAACGAGGATTGCGTTGTGCGCGGTCGGGTGGATATTCGGTCAGGCGGCGGGGAACAGCGCGGTCGCCCGGCGCAGGACCTCGTCCACCACGGCCTCGTCTCGGCCGAATACGTTGACGATCGGGAGCTTCGGTCCCAGGGAGGACTCGGGTCTGGACGACGGCAGCGGCGGTCCCACGATCGCGTTGTACGAATGAAACTCGTCGGCGCTCGGATCGCCGTATCCGGGATGCCCATTGACGGTGAAGATCGGTTCGCCCTCCACGATCAGTCGCTCCTTGTCATAGGTGTACCGGACCTCGATCGTGTCGCCGTGGTACGGGAAGGAACACTTCCAGTCGCGCTGGTCGGCTACCGCCGGAGTTACGCCGAGGTCCTTCGCGACCGCGCAGGGATCGTTGCCGAGCAGGACGGTGCGCGGGGTGTCGGGCGAGGCGCCGTGCGCGGGTTCCTTGTCGAGCTGGGCGAGGATGGTCGGCAGGACCGCCTCGGCGACCGGGCACGGTTCGGTGCCGACCGGGGTCGTGGCGAAAATCATCACGGCCGCGGTCGAAGGGAAGCTCGCGGTCGCGGTGCAATTGCGCTCGACCAGCTTGCCCTCGAGTGCTGGGTTGGTGTCGAGATCGCTCACCGTGCCGACCGTGACAGCGCCGATCTTCGTTGTGCGACCCCGCTCCGGCTGTGGGATACCGCGCGTGGCGACGGACAACGACCAGCTCAGCGCGGTTCCCTTGCCGGATTCGGTCGGGCCCATTCGCGCTTCGCACCAGTTGGGCATGCGTACATCCACCCAGTTCACGGTGCCGATCTCGGCCAGTTCGGTGCGCGGGGCGAGTGCGCACGGGTCGATCGCACGAACCTTGCTCAGCAGTTCCCAACGCTGCTCGTCGGTCTGCGGGGCGGTGGACCAGTATCCAGTGGAACCGGCAGGCGCGGGCGGTAGGTCATCCTGACAGGATGTGACACTCAGCAGGGCGACAGCGGCCGCGGCGACTGTCGCGAATTTGCGCAACACGGTGAACCCCCCTTGTGTGGCGCGCAGCGCGCGCGTCTTCTGGTGCAGCAGTCTGCCGTGCGGCATGCGTCCTGACAATTCCGCAACGGGGGCACGTTCACTGCCGCCGCCGCTGACACGATGCGAGCCGATCACGAGGGCTTGGCAGGCATTTCCTCCAGACATCCCGCCGAGATCGCCGCGACGGTGACAGTAGCCGCGACCAGCGCGAACTTGCGCATCGTGGCGGACCCCTTCGATTCAGCTCGCCGGGAACAGTTCGGCGACGTGCCGCAGGACCTCCTGTAGGACCTCGGGATCGCGGCCCATCAGTCTTGCCACCGGCAGCTGGCGGCCCATTGTCGTCTTCGGATCCGCCGTGCCGAACGCGGGGCCGACAACCACTGAGTACCAGTACGTCTCGGTGGTGCTGCGCCGGTCGTAGCCGCGATGGCCGTTCACCTCCACCAAGGGGGTGCCGCCCGTTGCGATCAGTTCGCCCTCGTAGGCGTACTGGAGATCGATATCGGAGCCCTTGTACTGGAATACGCACCCGAACAGATAATGCTTGGATGTGGGCGTCGTCGTCCCGAGGGAATCCAGGATCTCGCACGGATCCGCCCCGGACAGAACGGTTTTCGGCGTATCCGGCGACGTGCCCGCGGCCGGCGCGGTGCGTAGCGCATCGAGAGCGTTCGGCATCACTTTCTTCGCCAGCGCGCACGGCAACTGATCTGCGGGGGTCACCACGTTCACATTGAGCAAGACCGTGGCAGGGAACTGGCCTATGGCCATGCACGTCCGGGTCATCGAACCTTGCTCAGCGGCGTCCGCCTCACGGTCGACAACCATCGTCGCGTGGCCGATTCGGGCCGGCGGCTCCATTGTGTCCGATCCTTCTACGGGGTCGCGTGAGACGCCCAGCGACCAGCGCAAGATCGTGCTCTTGCCGAACTCGGCGGAGCCGAGCGTGGCCTCGCAGGTATCGGTGGAGCGGGCCTCGACCTTCACCACGGTGCCGATCGCAGTGAGCTCCTTGCGAGGGATGATGGCGCAGGGATCGATGGTGCGCACCGCGGCCATGACCGCGAGGTACCCCTCGTCGGAGGTGGGAGCAGTCGACCAGGAGATGGCAGGCCCGGCGGGCACGGTCGGTAGCTCGTCCTGGCAGGCCGCGACAGCGAGCACGACGAGGACGGCGGCGAAGGCCGTCACGAACCTGCGCAGCATCGTGAACCCCTTATGCGGCGCGCGCCGAGTGCGCGACTTCTGCTGCAGCAGTCTGCCCGACTGTGCAGTGCGGGCCAAACGGTCCAGGTGGAGGCGGCCGGATTTCATTTGAGGTGTGCAGAGTCGGTGATCTGACGTATCCCGGCCGCATCGGCGGGTCGCGGTGCTGACTCGATACCGGCAAACCGGCGCCGTGGGGTCGACCACGGGCGCTCGTCGCACCGGCCGACCGGTGACTACTGGCGATGGCTAACTGCTGGCGATCGATCGGCTCTACGGATGGACCGCTGCACTCGGCCGCTGGCGGGTGCAGCACAATAAGTGCCGCGCGCGGTGGTCTCATGGCGAATCGGTTGTCCGTGACGTGCACCGCAGCGCCACAAGGTGTTGTGCTGCATGGAGTTCTGATCCACTAGGAGTAGTGTTCAGAATAGGAACTCCGTGACGGCAGCGTGCTCGGGAAAGGTGTGGAGGCAGGATGAAACTGATCGATCGGGTGTCGGCCATCAACTGGAATCGGGTGCCCGACGAGAAGGATGCCGAAGTCTGGGACCGCCTGACCGGCAACTTCTGGCTGCCCGAGAAGGTTCCGGTGTCCAACGACATCCCCTCGTGGAACACGCTGACCGCCGACGAGAAGCAGCTGACCATGCGGGTCTTCACCGGCCTGACCCTGCTGGACACCATCCAGGGCACCGTCGGCGCGGTGAGCCTGATCCCGGACGCGCTGACCCCGCACGAGGAGGCGGTGCTCACCAACATCGCGTTCATGGAATCGGTGCACGCGAAGAGCTACAGCTCCATCTTCTCCACGCTGTGTTCCACCAAGGAGATCGATGAGGCCTTCCGCTGGTCCGAGGAGAACCGGAACCTGCAGCGCAAGGCCGAGATCGTGCTGGGGTACTACAACGGCGAGGACCCGCTGAAGCGCAAGGTGGCCTCCACCCTGCTGGAGAGCTTCCTGTTCTACTCCGGCTTCTACCTGCCGATGCACTGGTCCTCGCGCGCCAAGCTGACCAACACCGCCGACATGATCCGCCTGATCATCCGCGACGAAGCCGTGCACGGCTACTACATCGGCTACAAGTACCAGAAGGGCCTCGAGCTGGTCTCCCCGGCCGAGCGCGAGGAGCTGAAGAACTACACCTTCGAGCTGCTCTTCGAGCTCTACGACAACGAGGTCGAATACACCCAGGACCTCTACGACGAGGTCGGCCTCACCGAGGACGTCAAGAAGTTCCTGCGCTACAACGCCAACAAGGCGCTGATGAACCTCGGCTACGAGGGGCTGTTCCCGAAGGACGAGACCGAGGTGAACCCGGCCATCCTCTCGGCCCTCTCCCCGAACGCCGACGAGAACCACGACTTCTTCTCGGGCTCCGGTTCGTCGTACGTGATCGGCAAGGCCGTCAACACCGAGGACGAGGACTGGGAGTTCTGACTCGCCACTCCTGATCGGGGCCCCGCCGGACGCGGGGCCCCGATTCGTTTCCCCGAGTTCGCGCGGCTCAGCGGCCCGGCGGCGGACCGCCCGGGCGGCCGGGCGGCGTGCCGAAACCGCCACCGCCGGAACGGTTCTCGGATTTCGCGGCGACTCCGACAGTGAGCGTGACCGTGAGGCCCGAGGAGGGCGTTCCGGTGACGGTGGCCAATTCGGCGTCCCAGCCGTCGCCGAACACGTTGTCGGAGGCGAGGGTGACGCCGGACAGATTGCGCACGCTCTGAGCGTAGCCGGAGTCGTGCGCGAAGACGGCGTCGCACGTGTCCTCGGGAAGCGCGATCTGCGAGGTGAGGCGGGCGTCGCTACCCGCGACGGCGGTCTCCAGCGAGTCGAACACCTCGAAATGGATGTGCGGCCAGCGGCCCGAATAGCAGGCCGGGAAGATCGAGGTGAAGGTGACCGTGCCGGTCGCATCGGCGACCTGGACGCCACGCAGGTAGTTCTGGTCGGTGACGCCCGGGCTGTAGAGCGAGTAGTTCCCGGCGCGATCGCAGTGCCAGACGTAGACGGCCATGCCGGAGCCCGCGGCGCCGTCCTTCGTGAGGTCGCGCAGCGACAGCTCGAGCGTCATCGGAACGCCCTCCGCGACACCGGAATACGAGCCGAAACTGGTGGTGATGTCGGAGCGGACCACGCCGGACTCGATGAGGACGTTGGGTCCGTTGGAGCCGTCGCCCGGATACGGTCCGGCCGTTTCCTGAGGTGCCGCGCTCACCGCGTCGGCGGTTGTC
The DNA here is from genome assembly GCF_965341865.1 of Nocardia sp. bgisy134. Lineage (GTDB taxonomy): Bacteria > Actinomycetota > Actinomycetes > Mycobacteriales > Mycobacteriaceae > Nocardia. The sequence goes on along the minus strand of NZ_CBDQZP010000024.1, from coordinate 30,699 downwards.
GCGGCGGAGGTCTCGGCGCTCGACGAGCCCGTCCGCGTCGCCGTCGCGCACCCGCTCGCGGCCGTCGCCGCCCCGGCGATTCCGAGAAAGACCAGCGCCCGCCGCCGCGACATGACCCGCAGGTCGTGCGCCAGACCGAGATCGTGCTCGTGCGCCTCGCCATTCCTACCCACCGCGTTCTCCTCTGTTCGTTTCGCGTCGACAGCGACGGTAAGGGGCGGCGCTCGGACCGATCTGGGACATCGCTGGGAGTTCGCTGTGAGGGGTGCGCGGAGAGGTTGCGCTGTCACGGGCGGTGCTGGGCTTGTCGCTCGATGAAGGATTCTCAGCTTGTCGGCCTGTCCCGTTCTTCCTTCAGGACATCGGATCCGCGCGAAAAGACTATTGGCTCTATTCTTTCCGTTGGTCCACGGAGGGGGAGTGTCGGATGCGCCGATGGTTGGCGTTGGTCGCGGTATTGCTGGTGTGCGCCGTCGGATGCGGGGATAACGGTATGCCGGAATTGATTCCGGATCTGGACGCGCAGATGTATCCCGAAGACGACCCGCAATGGGAAATCGCCGCGGCGCTGCGGGTGGTGGACGTCTGTGCGCTGATACCGCGGCCGAATCTCGAACAGTTCGGACCGGTCCGGGTGGTGGGCACGAACGGCATCCAGGCTTGCTACGCGCGCATTGCGACCCGCACCGAAGGGCACGTCGACCTCGGGTGGGTGTTGGTCTCATCGCCGCCCAACGAAGGCGGTGGCGGGCACGACCGCAGGATCGGTGCGGCGCGCGCCTGGATGGTGTCCGACGTGGACAACAGCACGCCCGAAGAGATCGAGCGCAGTTCTTACCGGTACTGCGCGCTGCAGGTGGAGCTACCGCCCGGCGGTTCCGTGGCCCTGCGGGTGGACTCCGCGAAGGGGATCGACGCGTGCTCGGTGGCCGACCGGGCCGCGGAGATCGTGTTGCGAGAGTGGGAACGCCATCCGCGCCAAGGTGATTCGCCCGATACGGTGCGTACGCCGCTGACCGGCGCGGATCCCTGCGCGGTGCTCGCCGAACTGGGAATCGGGCGGAAAGGTTCGTGGTCGAGACCAGAGCGGTGCGGGTTCCGGTACCGAGGCGAGCGGATCGCGGTCGGGTACGAATACGACACCGGGCGTCCGCCTGCTGATGTCCCGCCGGTTCCCGATCCGAGCGGGAATGGCTATCGATCGAACTATCCGCTGGTCACCGTCGCGAACCGTACGGGATATCGGTCGGAGAGCGGCGGTCAGCACACCTACTATCTGCCGCTCGGCGCGCCCGTGGATTTGCCGTCGCTCGCCGATCCGCAATTTCCGGACGAGACGTGGACGCCGACCGTCACGATCGAAGGTTCGGATCAGGAGGTCATCGCCGCGGTCGGCGAGGCGGTCTTGTCGCTGTTCGATTGAGGGGCCTCGTGCCGGGCTGCCTGAAGATGCACCGCGCCAAGCGAAATCGGCAGTGATTCAGGGAACGGACGAGCCGTCAGTCGGTGACGTACCCGTTGAGCGTCTTCTGGAGATCGGTCATGAGCGCGCGGGCCGCGGTGAGTCCGTCGCCGTGCCAGACGCTGTCGTCGACCGCGAAGACGCGGCGGTCGCCGGCGGCGCCGAGTTCCTTCCACTCGTCGCCGCGCATCACCTTCTCGGCCTGCGCCTTGCCCGATTCACCGGCCAGGACGACGTAGACGATGTCGCCTTCGACCTTGGTGCCGAGTTCGCCGGGGGCGACGTCGAAAGACGCGACGCGCTGGGCCGTCGGCCGCCGCACGCCCAGGTCGGCCAGGACCTGGCCCGCGAAGCTGTCGGCGCCCTGAACCTGCACGGCATCACCGGTGAAGCGGACGACCGACGCCTGACTCTGGTTGGCGGCGATCGCGGTGCCGATGTCGGCGGCCTCGGTGCGGTAGTTGTCCAGCGCGGTGGTCGCCGCGCCGCGCCGGTCCAGACCCTCGGCGAAGGCGCCGAACTCGGCCTGCCAGCTGGTCGGAGCGCCGACCAGCACCGTCGGCGCGATGGCCCGCAGTGCGTCGAAAGTGGCCGCGCCCGAAGGCTGTTCGCCGATGATGACGTCGGGACGCAGTTCCGCGATCTTGGCGAGATCGGGCGCCGCGGCGGTGCCGATGCTCGGGACCTTCAGCACGCCGGTGCCGAGGAACTCGGGTTGCGGGCGCTCGCCCGCCACGGTCACCGCGCCGACGACGCGCTCCCACAGACCGAGCGCGCAGGTGGCGTCGAGCGCGGAGGTCGTCAGCACGACGATGCGTTGCGGATCGGCGGGCACCTCGGAGACTCCGGCGGCGTGGGTGACGCTGCGGGTGCCCGAGGGCTGATCGGGTGCGCTGGGCAGCGCGCAGGCCTTCGTCGTGTCGCGCTCCAAGCCGACCACGCCGGCGCCCGCGATATTGGTGGTGGTGCGGATGATCGAACTCGCGTCGTCGGTCTGGTTACCGCAGCCGACCAGCGCGGCGGCGCAGAGGGCCGCGACGGCGGCCGTGCCGTAACGGGTGGCGACAGTGCGGTTTCGGGTGCGAACGAGGGCGCTCACCGGCATGCCGGAGAGGGTACAGGCGTCCGGAGACGCGGCCGAGGCGCGGGTGGCGGCCCGCACCTCGGCGCACGAAGCCGCTACCTCAGGCGGCGTCGCCGCCGAGATGGAAGACCGCGCCGGTCGGATCGGCGACGGTGGCCATCCGCCCGTACGGGGTGTCCTGGGCGGGCGAGACGACCTTGCCGCCGAGCGCGACCACCTGGGCGACCGTCTTGTCCACGTCGTCGGCGCCGAAATACACCGTCCAGCCTGCGGGTGCGCCCGGCGGCAGGAAGTCCGAGGCGTCCATCACGCCGCCGAGCATCGGGCTGGTCGAGTGGATGGTGGTGTAGCGGAAATCGGGTGCGCCGGGCATCTCGAAGGTGTCGGACCAGCCGAACACCTCGCGGTAGAACGTCAGGGACGCCTGGTACGCCCTGGTGTGCAGCTCGAACCAGGACGGCGCGCCCGCGTGATTGCGCCACCGGCCGCCCTCGACGATGGCCTCGGTCTCGACGCCGCCGAAGGTGCCGGTCTGCCAGACGCCGACGCCGGCGCCGTCCGGATCGCCGAGCACCGCCATCGTGCCGAGGTCGCCCACGTCCATCGGCTCCACGATCACGGAACCGCCGTGCGCGGTCGCGGCCGCGGCGGTGGCCCGGGCGTCCGGTGCGGACAGGTAGACGGTCCACCGATCCGGCCCGGTGTCGCCGTCGTCCATCCTGCCCATCCCGCCCGCGACGGCCTTGCCGTCCTTGCGGAAGGTGAGGTAGCCGCCGAATTCCGCGCCCGCGCGGTCGGCGGTCCAGCCGAACAGGTCGCCGTAGAAGGCGATGCTGCGCTCGGGATCGGCGGTGTAGAGGTCGACCCAGACGGGGTCGCCCGGCTTCGGGGTGGTCATGAGCGGTCTCCTCGCAGGTGACGAACGGTTGTCATCGATAGAGACGGCGGTCGCGCCGAGAACTCATCGGCGCACGCCACGGGGGTCCCGCGGTGTACTGCGGATGACCGGTGACCAACGAAATACGACGCAGAGTAGGACCCGTGCTGTCGGCCGTGACGGCACCGTTTACGATCTCAGGAGCGCAAGCGAACTGTCCGCTGTCTCGGGAACGGGATCGAAGGCGAGCAGCGGAGCTCGCGGAGCGACCTAAAGGCATCTTCAGGAGGATCAGTGACTGCGGTAGAGCCCAGACCAGTCCCTCAGTTGGAAGCGACTCGACCGTATCCGGCCCGGACCGGACCCAAGGGTTCTTTCCTCTACAAGATGGTCACCACCACGGACCCCAAGGTGCTCGGCACCATGTACCTGGTGACGGCGATCAGCTTCTTCATGGTCGGCGGTCTGATGGCGCTGCTCATGCGTGCCGAGCTGGCGCGCCCCGGCCTGCAGTTCCTCTCCCCGGAACAGTTCAACCAGCTGTTCACCATGCACGGCACGATCATGCTGCTGTTCTACGCGACCGCGATCGTGTTCGGCTTCGCCAACATCGTCCTGCCGCTGCAGATCGGCGCCCCTGACGTCGCCTTCCCGCGCCTGAACGCCTTCAGCTACTGGCTGTACCTGTTCGGCGGCTCGATGGCGACCGCGGGCTTCATCACCCCGGGTGGCGCGGCCGACTTCGGCTGGACCGCGTACGTCCCGCTGACCGACATCCTGCACTCGCCCGGCGTCGGCACCGACCTGTGGATCCTCGGCCTCGCGGTCTCGGGTCTGGGCACGATCCTCGGTGGCGTGAACATGCTGACCACCGTCGTCTGCCTGCGCGCGCCCGGTATGACCATGTTCCGGATGCCGATCTTCACCTGGAACATCGCCGTCACCAGCGTCCTGGTCCTGCTCGCCTTCCCGCTGCTCACCGCTGCGCTGTTCGGCCTGGCCTACGACCGCCACCTGGGCGGCCACATCTACGACCCGGCCACCGGCGGCATCCTGCTCTACCAGCACCTGTTCTGGTTCTTCGGGCACCCCGAGGTCTACATCATCGCGCTGCCGTTCTTCGGCATCGTCTCGGAGATCTTCCCGGTGTTCAGCCGCAAGCCGATCTTCGGTTACACCACGCTGGTGTACGCGACCCTCGGCATCGCCGCGCTCTCCATCGCGGTGTGGGCGCACCACATGTACGCGACCGGCGCCGTGCTGCTGCCGTACTTCTCGTTCATGACCTTCCTCATCGCGGTGCCGACCGGCGTGAAGTTCTTCAACTGGATCGGCACGATGTGGCGCGGTCAGCTGACCTTCGAGTCGCCGATGCTGTGGTCGATCGGCTTCCTCGTGACCTTCCTCTTCGGTGGTCTGTCCGGTGTCATCCTGGCCTCGCCGCCCATGGACTTCCACGTGTCCGACACCTACTTCGTGGTGGCCCACTTCCACTACGTGCTCTTCGGCACCATCGTGTTCGCCACCTTCGCGGGCATCTACTTCTGGTTCCCGAAGATCACCGGCCGCATGGTGGACGAGCGCCTGGCCAAGTGGCACTTCTGGGCGACCTTCGTCGGCTTCCACACCACCTTCCTTGTGCAGCACTGGCTCGGCAACGAGGGCATGCCCCGCCGCTACGCCGACTACCTGCCCACGGACGGTTTCACCGCGCTGAACACCATCTCGACCATCGGCGCGTTCGTCCTCGGCGCCTCGATGCTGCCGTTCCTCTGGAACGTCTTCAAGAGCTACCGCTACGGCGAGGTCGTGACGGTGGACGACCCGTGGGGCTACGGCAACTCGCTGGAGTGGGCCACCACCTGCCCGCCGCCGCGGCACAACTTCTACGAGCTGCCGCGCATCCGGTCCGAGCGCCCCGCGTTCGAGCTGCACTACCCGCACATGATCGATCGCATGCGCGCCGAGGCGCACGTGGGCTGGGGTTCCGGCAAGCACGCCACCGCCGTCCACGAGGGCGAGCTGGTCAAGCACTAGAAACTCGACGAGTGTGCACCCGCTGACAATCAGCGGGTGCACGCGCGTTTGCCCTGGGTAGTGCGGCGTCGACGGCCCCACATCGTGGCCCCATTGTGTACGTTGCTGTTTGCCGTAGCTGTGCTTCAGCGGCGATACGGTAGAGCCCAGGGGCGACGCCGCCAATCGAACACAGACATGGAGCGCATCGACTTGGCCGACACCACCGTTCTTGTCACTGTCACCGGACCCGACCGGCCCGGTGTGACGTCCGTGCTGCTCGCGGCGATGTCGCGGCACCAGGTGAGCCTGCTGGATGTGGAGCAGGTCGTCATCCGCGGCCGGCTCACCCTCGGTGTCCTGGTCACCTGCCCGAACGATCCCGAAGAGCTGCAAGAGGAGCTCGAGGAGGCGATGAACACCGTCGGCATGAACGTCGACGTGGAGGTGGGCGCCGCGATCGGGCGGGCACCGATGTCCACGCACGCGGTGGTCATCCTCGGCGCGCCGGTGACCGCGCGGGCGTTCAGCGCGGTCTCGCGTCAGCTCGCCGCGCTCGGCGCGAACATCGACACCATCCGCGGCATCGCCGACTACCCGGTCACCGGCATGGAGCTGCTGGTCTCCGCGACCGACACGGGCGCGGACACCGACTCCAGGCTGCGCACGGCGCTGGCCGAGGTGGCGGTCGCCGAAGAGGTCGACGTGGCGGTGGAGCGGGCCGGGCTGGCGCGGCGGGCCAAGCGGCTCATCGTGTTCGACGTCGACTCGACCCTGATCCAGGGCGAGGTCATCGAGATGCTCGCCGCGCACGCGGGCGTCGAGGAGCAGGTCCGCCAGGTCACCGAGGCGGCCATGCGCGGCGAGATCGACTTCGCCGAATCGCTGCGCCAGCGCGTCGCGACCCTGGAGGGGCTGGACGAATCGGTCATCGAGGAGGTCGCCGACCGGATCGAGCTGACCCCTGGCGCGCGCACCACAATCCGCACGCTGCGCCGCATCGGCTTCCGCTGCGGTGTGGTGTCCGGTGGGTTCCGCCAGGTCATCGAGCCGCTCGCGCACGAGCTCGAACTCGACTTCGTGCAGGCGAACACGCTGGAGATCAAGGACGGCAAGCTGACCGGCCGCGTGGTCGGCGACATCGTCGACCGCGCCGCCAAGGCGACCGCGCTGCGCAAGTTCGCCGCCGAGGCCGGGGTGCCGATGGAACAGACCGTCGCGGTCGGCGACGGCGCCAACGACATCGACATGCTCAACGCCGCCGGGCTCGGCGTCGCCTTCAACGCCAAGCCCGCGCTGCGCGAGGTTGCCGACGCGGCGCTGTCGCACCCCTACCTGGACGCGGTGCTGTTCATCCTCGGCGTCACCCGCCATGAGGTGGAGGCCGCCGACGCGCGCGACGGGTTGATGCGCCGGGTGCCGCTGATCCAGTAGTTCGCGCGGCGCAACGTATTTCGCCTGCCGGGACCGAGGCGGTGTCGCCTCGGTCGTGCGCGAACGCGTCCGGCGGCGTTCATCTGCCTTCGCTCCGGCTGTGCGCGGGCGATCGACGGACCGGGTGCGGCCGTGTTCATTAGGCTGGTCGCGGATTGATCATTCGGTGATCGGAGGATGCGGTGCGGAAGTCCCTGGTTGTGCTGCTGCTCGGCGTCGCGCTCACCGCGTGCGGAACCGACGACGGCCACGACGGGCACGCACCGGCGACATCCACCGTGTCCACCCGCGCCGAACCGTCCGGAAACGTCGAGCCTTCGGGAGATGCCATGGACGTGACCGAGGCCGACAGCGGACAGCAGCGCTCGCTCCGCGTCGGCAGGCAATTGATCGTGACGCTGGCCGCCAACCCGTCGACCGGGTACGGCTGGCGGCTCGCCGCACTGGACCAGAATGTGCTCCGGCAGGCGGGCGAGCCGGATTACCGGCCGGATGCCGACCGTCCGATCGCGCCCGGCTCCGGCGGCACCGCGGTGTGGACGTTCGTCGGGAATGCCCCGGGCGTCACCGAGCTTGCACTGGAGTACGCGCGCCCGTGGGAGCACGGCGTCGAGCCCGCGCAGAAGTTCACGTTGAGGGTCGAGGTGAAGTGAATGAGCAGTCCGGACAGCGGTACCGTGGACGAATTGTCCACGGGGGAGGAGGGATTCCGCATCCGGCACGCGGAACTCGCGCTCGGTTACGGTGGCGCGGGCGATCCCGACGACCCCGGCCAGGTCCAGGCCATGCAGATGGTGCTGCACCTGCCGAAGGCGGATCCGCCGCCGCGCAGCGCGTTGCTCGCCGCCGCGGCGGCTTCGGCGGTCGCGCTGTGCCTGGACGAGCGGGTCGGCCCGGAAGGGCCCTGGGCGCAACGGTATCTCGCGTGGAAGCGCTCCCGGATTCGCAAGGTGGCGCGGCGCGCTCGCGGCGCCCAGTGGCTGGCGGCGGGCGAGGTCGACGGCGTCACCGTGGAGATCGGCGGCGCGCAGGCGCGTGCGTTCGTGCCGAGCGCGGTCGGCGAGGTGGACCCGCGAATCAAGAAGCTCCAGATCGGCGGCACCGATCTCGAGCACGACGATCCCGGTCCGCCGGACCCGAATCTGCCTGTTCTGTGGGTGAATTCGGCGCTCGGTATGACGCTCGGCAAGAGCGCGGCGCAGGTCGGCCACGCCAGCATGCTGCTCGCGGCCGCGCTGCGTCCCGAGGACGCCTACCGCTGGTCGCGCCGCGAATTTCATTGCGCGGTACGCGAAGCCGACCCGGCGCAGTGGCGGGCGTACACCGATCGGGTGGCGGCGGGCAGCGCGGTGGCGGTGCGCGATGCCGGTTTCACCGAGATTGCTCCAGGTTCGCTGACGGTGATCGCCGTGCCGCCCGAGTCCTGGTGAGCCGCGTCCGGGAAAGGCCGGAACCGGCGCACGGCCGACGGGCTGCACCGCACCCAGGTGTGGCCGAGGGGTATTTGGGTATCAGTGACGGAACGGGGCTTCGGCCCCGCCGTCTCCGGAGGATGTCATGACGACGCTGCTGCTGATTCTCGCCGGATGGGTGCTTCTTTCGCTGCCGCTGGCGCTGATCGTCGCCAGAATGTTCCGCCCGATCGATGGCCCGCCGTCGGCTCGACCGCGTCCCGCACGGGCCAGGCGGCGAACCGTCGTCGGCCGGCTGGCCGGGCGGATGGCCCGTTCGGCGCGACCGATGTGGGCCGGTCGGGCAAACCCGGCGCGTGTGGGCCAAGATGGAGCGCGTGCCGCAACCGGATCCCGATCTGCTCATTGATTTCACCGACGTGACCGTCCGACGCTCGGGGCACACCCTAGTCGGTCCGGTCACCTGGCAGGTCGAGCTCGACGAACGCTGGGTCGTGCTCGGCCCGAACGGCGCGGGCAAGACCTCCCTGCTGCGCATGGCCGCCGCCGAAATGCACCCGACCTCCGGAATCGCCCACCTGCTCGGCGAGGTGATCGGCAAGGTCGACATGAACGAGCTGCGGCCACGCATCGGCCTCTCGTCCGCGGCGCTGGCCAGTCGTGTGCCGCTGGACGAGAAGGTCAGCGATCTCGTGGTGTCCGCGGGATACGCCGTGCTCGGCCGCTGGCGCGAACGCTACGACGACGTCGACACCGACCGGGCCATCGACATGCTGGAAAGCCTTGGCGCCGAACACCTTTCCGACCGCACCTACGGCACCCTGTCCGAGGGCGAGCGCAAGCGGGTGCTGATCGCCCGCGCCCTGATGACCGATCCGGAGCTGCTGCTGCTCGACGAACCGGCGGCGGGCCTGGACCTCGGCGGTCGCGAGGAACTGGTCGAGCGACTCGGCGATCTGGCGGCCGATCCCGAGGCACCGGCGATGGTGCTGGTGACCCACCACGTGGAGGAGATCCCGCCCGGTTTCACCCACGGCCTGCTGCTCAACGAGGGCGAGGTGGTCGCCCAGGGTCTGCTGACCGATGTGCTCACCTCGGAGCACCTGAGCGACGCCTTCCGCCAGTCCATCGCGCTGGACCGCGTCGACGGCCGCTACTTCGCGCGACGTGCGCGGCGAGCGGGCCAGCACCGGTCCCGGTAGCGAGTGGCCGCGGCCTGCGGCGGGCTCCGGCGGCGCCGGTTATGGTGCAGGTGTGAGTGAGACAACGACGTCGCCCGGTGATCGGCCGCAGGATCCCCCGCCCATCAAGGACGCGTCCACGGTGATGCTGGTGCGCGACGGGGTGAACGGTCCCGAGGTGTTCCTGCAACGACGGGTCGGGGCGATGGCCTTCGCCGCGGGCATGACGGTGTTCCCCGGCGGCGGCGTCGATCCCGCCGACAGCACCATCGAGATCGACTGGGCGGGCCCGGATCCCGCCTGGTGGGCCGAGCGTTTCGCGGCCACCGAATCGCGCGCCAAGGCGCTGGTGTGCGCGGCGGTGCGGGAGACATTCGAGGAATGCGGCGTGCTGCTGGCGGGTCCGACGGCCGACACCGTCGTCGACGACACCACCCCGTACCGCGAAGCCCGCAGCAGGCTGGAGCGCCGCGAACTGTCCCTGGCCGCCTTCCTGGCCGAGGAGAAGCTGGTGCTGCGCGCCGACCTGCTTCGCCCCTGGGCGAATTGGATCACTCCGGTAGTCGAGCCGCGCCGCTACGACACCCACTTCTTCGTCGCGGTCCTGCCGCAGGGCCAGCTGGCCGACGGCGCGACCTCCGAGGCCGCCGAAGTGCAGTGGAGTACCCCGGCCGAGGCACTCGACCGCTGGCGTGCGGGCGCCGACATCCTGCTCCCTCCGACCTGGTCTCAGCTCGACGCCCTCAGCGGCTTCGCCTCGACCGCGGACATCTTCGCGGCCGAACCGGTGATCGACCCGATCATGCCGGAGCTGACCGAGGCAGGCGGCGCCAAGGCGCTCAGCTTCCCCGGCAACGACCGCTACTTCGCCGATCTCCCCGAAACCGCCAAGCTCCGGGGCTCGGCCCGCTGACAAGGGCTACCGCACGCCTCGTAGGGGCCCTAGGTACTGCGAGGCGTGCACAAGGTCTGCGAGCGCGTCAGGGCCTGTTGCGGCATCGGTGATGCGGGACGTGGCGGGGGCGGGAGGTAGCGTGCGTGGCATGGCCGAATTCGTGACCCTGGAGCTGCCGGAAGGGGATGGCGCGCGGGGCGTCGCCGTCCTGCGGATCGCTCGTCCGCCGATGAACCTGATCAACGTTCAGGTGGTGCGGGAAGTGGCCGAGGCCGCGGCGGCGGTCGCGACGCATTCCGGCGTCGCGGCCCTGGTGGTCTACGGGGACGAGCGGGTGTTCTCGGCGGGTGACGACGTGGCCGAGCTGGCCACGCTGAACGCCGACCAGGCCGCGGCCATGGCCGCCGACGTGCAAGCCGCGCTGGGGTGCCTGGCCAGGGTTCCGCAGCCGACCGTCGCCGCGATCAGCGGGTACTGCCTCGGCGCGGGGCTGGAACTGGCGCTCGGCGCCGATCGCCGCGTCATCGGCGACAACGTCAAGCTCGGGCTGCCGCAGATTCACGCGGGACTGATCCCGCTCGCGGGCATCCGGCGGCTGTCGCTGCTGGTCGGTCCCGGCCCGGCCAAGGACCTCGTGTACACGGGGCGTTTCGTGGAGCCGGACGAGGCGCTGGCGCTCGGTCTGGTCGACGAGGTCGTCGCGCCGGACGACGTCTTCGCCGCCGCGCTGCGCTGGGCCGGACGCTTCACCGACGGACCGGGACGCGCGCTGGCCGCCGCCAAGGCGGTGTTCGAGGCGGGCCCGCACGGCCTGGATCGCGCGCGCGGCGAGTGGGCCGGGCTGTTCGGCACCGAGGATCGCCGGATCGGGACGGAATCCTACGTCGCGGACGGGCCGGGATCCGCGGCTTTCGTCGGGCGCTGAATTCCTCCGGACAAGGCTGTGCGGGCGGTCGCCCGCACGCAGACCGTCCGGTCTGCTCGGGGTGTGCCAGGAGATTGCCCTGATGGGAACATGTTCTCATCTGGCCATCCGTCCAGAGGGTCGCAGAATGCCCGGGCCGACAGCGGGCTTCATCTGGGGATTTATGTAGGCTAGGCGACCATGACGGTACGTCCCGACGACCCCGCGCCGAACCCGCACGCCACCGAGGCCGAGGTCGAAGCAGCGCTCAAGGATACGAAGCTCGCCCAGGTGCTCTACCACGACTGGGAGGCCGAGACCTACGACGACAAATGGTCCATCTCCTATGACGAGCGTTGCATCGACTACGCCCGCGGCCGCTTCGACGCCGCGGTCGGCCCCGCGCCGCTGCCCTACGAGAAGGCGCTCGAGCTCGGTTGCGGTACCGGCTTCTTCCTGCTGAACCTGATGCAGGGCGGCGTCGCCAAGTCCGGTTCGGTCACCGACCTCTCGCCGGGCATGGTGAAGGTCGCGCTGCGCAACGCCGAGAACCTGGGTCTGGACGTGGACGGCCGCGTCGCCGACGCGGAGACCATCCCCTACGACGACGACACCTTCGATCTCGTCGTCGGTCACGCGGTGCTGCACCACATCCCGGATGTGGAGCTGGCGCTCAAGGAGTGCCTGCGCGTGCTCAAGCCGGGCGGTCGCTTCGTCTTCGCGGGCGAGCCGACCACCGCGGGCAACTTCTACGCCCGCTGGCTCGGCCGCATCACCTGGAAGGCCACCACCACCGTCACGAAGCTGCCCGTGCTGGCGGGCTGGCGTCGTCCGCAGGAGGAGCTCGACGAGTCCTCGCGCGCCGCGGCGCTGGAGGCGGTCGTCGACCTGCACACCTTCGATCCGCGCGATCTCGAGGCGATGGCGCGGTCCGCGGGCGCCGTCGAGGTCAAGGCGAGCACCGAGGAATTCGCCGCCGCGCTGTGGGGCTGGCCGGTGCGCACCTTCGAGGCGGCCGTGCCCGCCGAGAAGCTCAGCATGGGCTACCGGATGGCGATGTACCGGGCGTGGCTCGGACTGAGCTGGGTGGACGAGAACATCATGCGCCGCGTGGTGCCGCGCCAGTTCTTCTACAACGCCATGATCACCGGCGTGAAGCCGGACGCGTCCGCCAAGTAGTGGGCTACCGCTTCGGCCGCGCGGACATCGCCTTCCTCGCCGGCGCGGCAGGGCATGCCGCGCTGGCCGAGGTGGAGCGGCTGGAGCTGACCCCCGCGACGCACCTGCGCGATCTCGAGCGGGTGCGTCGCGATCACGGCGAACACGCCGCCGCGCTCGTGGAAACCGTGCGGCTGCGGCGCAAGGCCGCCGCCAAACTGCACGGCGCGGGGGACTGGCTCTTCACCGACGACGCGCTCCAGCAGGCGACGCCGACGCCGGTCGCCCGCCACCGGGCGGCCCGGCTGGCCGGCCGTGCCGTGCACGATGTCACCTGTTCCATCGGCGCCGAACTCGTCGAACTGGCCGAGGTGTGTCCCGCCGTCGTCGGCAGCGACCTCGACGAGGTGCGGTTGGCGATCGCCGCGCACAATCTCGGCTCCCGCTGGGCGCCGCTGTCCGGCGCCGATCGGGCCGGGCAGCGAAATGTGCTGCTGGCCAAGGCCGATGCCGTCGTGCCCAGCAGCACCGGCACGGTGATCATCGCCGATCCGGCCCGCCGCGCGGACGGCCGCCGTACCCACGATCCGGCCAAGCTGCAACCTCCGCTGCCCGATCTGCTCGACGCGTACGCGGGCCGCGACATCGCCGTGAAGTGCGCGCCCGGACTGGATTTCGACCGGCTGGACTGGCGAGGCGAGATCGAGGTCGTCTCGCTCGACGGCGCGGTGCGCGAGGCGTGCCTGTGGTCGGCGGGCCTGACCGAAGCCGGTGTCGCCCGCCGCGCCACGGTGCTGAGTTCGCGCCGCGATCCGGAGGTGCTCACCGACGCCGAGCCGGACGAACTGCCCGAGCGGCCGCCCGGCGAGTGGATCATCGATCCCGACGGCGCGATCGTGCGGGCCGGACTGGTCCGGCACTACGCCGCGAGACACGCCCTGTGGCAACTGGATCCGCACATCGCCTACCTCACGGGCGACGCGGTGCCCGAGGGCCTGCGCGGCTTCCGTATCGAGGACCGGCTCGAGCTGCGTGAGAAGACACTGCGCCAGGAGCTGGCGCGCCGCGAGTGCGGAGCGCTGGAGATTCTGGTGCGCGGCGTGGACGTCGACCCGGACGCGCTGCGCAAACGACTGAAGCTCAAAGGCAGCGTGCCCTACACCCTGGTGATCACCCGCATCGGCCGCACCGCGACGGTGTTCCTGTGTACCGCGCACGCCGCGTCGTGAGCGAACGAAGTGAGTGAACCATGTGGCAGCGCGCGTCGCGCATGCCGGAGCCGAGCGCTAGCGAGGTGCAGGCGTGAGCGCGGTCCGGGCCTAGGACTCCAGTTTCTTCACGACCCGCTGCACCGTCAGCCAGGTGCGGGTGGTGATGTCCTTGCCGTAGGTCTTGTCCAGCCAGGCCATGAAGTCCGGCGTCTTCGGCGTGCTGTTGTCGATGACGGTGAGGAAGGCGCGGGCCTCCGGGTCGTAGCCGATGATCCGGGTCAACTCGTCGCCGGTGTCCGGGTGCTCGACCTCCGGGCTCTGGTCTTTGAAGAAGGTCACCGTGAGGTAGGAGCCGCGCTCGTGGGTGAGCCCCTCGAACGGATCGCGATCCAGCAGCTCGCGCAGCTCCTCGTAGCTGCGCACGATGGTGCCGCCCGGAATCCCCAGCTCCCGGTTCAGCGCCTCCTGGATCCGGTCCTCCAAGGCAGCCGCATCGGTGTCGGTGCAGCGAAACACCACGTTGCCGCTGGACAGGATGGTCGCCACCTTCTCGAACCCGAGCCCCTCGAACACCGCGCGCAACTTCTCGTTGCGCATGTTCGGGTTGGTCGGCATGATCCCGCGCAGCAGCGCCGCGTACCTGTTCATGCCGACGACCGTACTCGAGCGCACCGACTACTCGGCGTCCAACGCGGGCGAACTATGCCTGCTGGGTGGCGCCGTTCTTCTTGCGTTCGATGTCCTCCAGCGCGGCGATGTACTTCGCCCGCTCCTCGGCGCCCGCCTCCCAGGTGGCCTTGCGGTTCTTGACCACCTTCGCGGGCGCGCCGACGGCGATGCCGTAGTCCGGGATCTCGCCCTTGACCACCGCGTGCGCGCCGAGCACGCAGCCGCGGCCGACGCGAGTATCGCGCAGCACGGTCACCTTGGCGGCGATCCACGTGTCGGGGCCGATCCGGACCGGGCTCTTCACGATGCCCTGATCCTTGATGGGCATCGTGATGTCGTCCATCTTGTGGTCGAAGTCGCAGATGTAGCACCAGTCGGCGACCAGGGTCGATTCGCCGATCTCGATGTCGAGGTAGGTGTTGACGACGTTGTCCTTGCCGAACACCACCTTGTCGCCGATCCGCAGCGAGCCTTCGTGGCAACGGATGGCGTTGCCGTCGCCGATGTGCACCCAGCGCCCGATCTCCATCCGGCTCAGCTCGGGGGTCGCGTGGATCTCGACCCGGCGGCCGAGGAACACCATGCCGCGCAGCACGATGTGCGGGTTGGCCAGCTTGAACTTGAACAGCCGGTAGTAGCGGACCAGATACCAGGGCGTGTAGGCGCGGTTGGCGAGCACCCAGCGCAGCGACGCCATGGTCAGAAATCGCGCCTGCTGCGGATCCCGGCGGCGCGAACCCCGCCACCGCGAGCGCAACGGTGCGCCCCACATGCTCGTCACGAACCGTTCTCCCGTCGTGTTCCCCGGGCGGCCACCCGAGGGTCCGTCATTGGCTACACAGCGTACTTTCGTGCCGCATCACCTCTGGTTCTACCCTCACCTTCGCCGGACGAGACGTTCCCCCCTGCGTCCACCGAGTAGCAACCTGCGCCACGCAGGCCGACCACCCTCCGGTGCGAGTCTTACGAGCGCCGTTCGCGGCCCGTCTCGCGCTCGAGCGGCCGCTGCGCATGCGACACCGTCGCCCGGCAGTGGCCGCTCGAGCGCGAGACACCAGGGGGCCGCGAACACGCCGTGCCGGAGGCGCGGCAAATTCAACACCGGCTAGTCTTGCGAGCGGCCATCGACCCGAGGGGAGAACAGCAGTGCGAACCGGTAGCGTGCGGGCTGTCGCGACACAGCCGCGATCCCGGGTGCGTGCGGCAGCCGCGCTGGCCGCTCTCGGCGCGCTGGCCCTGACCTCCTGCGGCACCGATGTCGACGACATCGCCGTCGGCCCCGGCAAGGGATGGCCCGCCGCGCATCACGACGGTCGCAACAGCGGCGTCAGCCCCGTGACCGGCGCGCGCTCACTGACGTTGAGCTGGTCCAGACCCGCGGCAGGCCCCATCGAGCGGCCGGTCACCATCGGCGCCGAGGGGCAGCTGTTCCTGACCACCCGCACCGCGAACGGGTGCGCCATCCTGTCGTTCCAGATGCCGACCGGCCGCAAGCGATTCTGTGATGTGCTCGGCCCCAACGCGATCTCGTCGCCGACGGCGGTCGACGGTGTCAGCAACGTCTACGCAGGCGACGACGGCGCGGTGAACTCCTTCAACTACCTCGGCCAGCCGCGCTGGCGCACACCCGTTGCCGGGGTTCCGGTTTCGGTGCAGTTCACCGGTGACAGCCGACTGCTCACCATCACCCAGTCCGGCCAGGTGGACGTGCTGGACCGGCAGACGGGCCTGCGGACGGTGCCGACCGTTCAATTGCTCGGCGAACCCGACTTCCTGGGCAACCCCGACCTCACCCGCCCCGCCTCGGGCCAGGGGCTCGACGACTGCGGCACCGGCGGCCCGCAGTGTCCGATCGCGAACATCTCGGCGATCGACGGATCCACCGGCCGCTTCTACGTCACCGTGTGGCAGCCCGGCGCTCCGAGCGCCGCCCTGATCGCCTTGCGCTACGCCGACAACAGGATTCAGCAGGAGTGGCGCGCGGAGATCCTGACCGAGGGCAGCGCCACCGGCCCCGCCCTGTCCGCCGACGGCGGCACCGTCTACGTCGGCGACAACAGCGAGCGACTGATCGCCGTCGACGCCGCCGATGGGCGCATCAAGTGGGTGCGGCCGCTGGGATTCACGCCGAGCGGCGGGATTTCGGTCTCCGGCGACGGCCTGATCATCCCCGCGGGCGACGAGGGCTACCTGCTCGCCCTGCGCGACACCGGTGACAGCGCCGAGATCGCCTGGGAACGCAAGGATCTCGCGCTGCGCGGCGCCCCGGTGCAGACCGCGGGCGACACCGGCTACACCGCCGCCGCGATCGGCGACGGCCTGAACCTGATCACCTTCGACACCGGCACCGGAGCCACCATCGATTCCGATGTGCTGCCCGGCGCGAAGGGCACCACCACCGGCACCTCGGTCGGGCCCAAGGGTGAGGTGGTGGTGGCCACGCGCATCGGCGAGGTCTTCGTCTTCCAGCCGGAGTAGGGCGTACCTCCGCCTTCGCTCCGGCCATGCGCGGTCTTCGGACGGACTGTCCGGCAGCGCCGCTCAGAGCGGGTTGTTCGGATCCCGTTCCGGCAGAGGACGTTCCACGATGACCGGCCTGCCGAGCGGATTGCGCACGCGGCGTTTGGCAGCCGAGTACACCTGCGCGGTCTCGGCGGCGACGACGTCCCAGGCGAAGTCCGCCGTCAGGCGTTCCCGCGCGGCGTAGGCGCGGTCCTGCGTGGCGACGGGGTCGTCCAGCGTGGCGCGCACCGCCTCCACCAAGCCGTCCACGTCGGCGGGTTCGAAGGACGCGCCCGTGACGCCGTCGATGACCGCTTCGCCGAGTCCGCCCGCCGTCGAGGTGATCAGCGGGGTGCCCGCGGCGGCCGCCTCCAGCGCCACGATGCCGAACGGCTCGTAGCGGCTCGGCAGCACGATGGCGTCGGCGCCGTGCAGCCAGCCGAGCAGTTCCTGGTGACCGAGCTGGCCCGCGAAAGTGACCGCGCGCGCGACGCGATGCACCCTGGCCCGTTCCCGCAGCCATTCGAACTGAGTACCGACGCCCGCCACGGTCAGCGTGGTGCCGGGGTGAGCGCGGCGGATGCGGGGCAGCGCGGCGATGGCGTCCTGCACGCCCTTCTCGTATTCGAGCCTGCCGACGTAGAGCAGCCGGGGCGGCCCGGAGCGCGGGGCGCGCGGGCGGAAGGTCCATGCGCCCACGTCGATGCCGTTGCGGATGACCGTCATCGGGATGCGCTCGGGACCGTACAGGCGCTGCACTTCGTCCTGCATCGAGGTCGAGCAGGTGATCAGCGCGTCGGACTCGTTGGTGAGCCACCACTCGACGGAGTGCACCTGCTTGTTGACCTTGCCCGCGACCCAGCCGCTGTGGCGGCCCGCCTCGGTGGCGTGGATGGTCGACACCAGCGGCACGTCGTAGTACTCCGCCAGGGCGATGCCGGGATGGGCGACCAGCCAGTCGTGCGCGTGCACGACATCGGGCGTCCAGCCGTCACCGATGCCGGGCTTGCCGAGCGCGACGCCCGCGCGCACCATGGCGTGCCCCATGGCCAGGGTCCACGCCAGCATGTCCTCGCCGAAGTCGAAGCACGGCGGATCCTCGGCGACCGCGACAACCAGCACGCCGTCCTCGATGAACGAGTGCGTGGGGTGGCTCGACGAGTCGGTGCCGGAGGGGCGGCGGGACAGGACGACCACCTCGTGGCCCGCCGCGGCGAGCTCGGTGGCCAGGTGATGTACGTGGCGACCCAGCCCACCGACCACAACCGGCGGGTATTCCCACGACACCATCAAGATCTTCATGCAAGTCCTTCTCAGGCAGGGCCTTGTCGGTCAGGGCCTTCTGCGGTTTGGCCTTCCGGGGCCGGGCCCAGGTTCCCCGTGGGGTCGGTACTGGGGACCCGTCGCGCATCCAATCCGGGAAAGAATCCGTCGGCCGCGTACCATCCTGCCGCCAACTGCCGCGCTTTGGCGACTTGACCCGCGCCGACGGCCGCCGCGATCTCCCGCACGGCGTGCGCGTGCTGGTGGGCCCGCTCCCGCGCGTAGCCCGCGGCGGAGTCCTTGCTGACCATGAACGCCCAGTCGCTGGACACCGTCAGGATCGCCTCGCGCAGCAACTGATCCGCGACCGGATCGCGCAGCGCGAACGTGTTTCCCGCGCGCATCTTGTCCAGGGTGTCCAGCGCGAGCCGCACCACCTCGTCGTTGAGTTCGACGAGATCGCGCACCTGATCACCGGCCCACACCCGCCAGTCCTTGCCGGAGCCCCAGGACGAATCGGTGAGTTGCACGGGCGCACCGACGTAGCCGCGTTCCCGCGCGTCGGCCAGGGTGCCGACGGTGACGCCCGCCTCCGGCAGCGCGCGCAGGACCTGGGCCAGCCACTGCGGGCCCTCGTGCCACCAGTGCCCGAACAGTTCGGTGTCGAACGCGGCCACGACGAGGGCCGGGCGGCCGATGCGTTCGGATTCGGCGATCAGCCGCTCGCGCACCGTCGTCACGAAGTCCTCGACGTCGCGCACCACCGCCCCGGCCGCCAGCTCCGGGTCGTAGGGCGCCTTGTCGGGCCCGGCGACCGTCTTGCCGGTGACGCGGGACGGTTTGAGGCCTGTCGCGTGGTCGTAGTGATGAAAGTCACGGTACGCGGCCTGGCCGGGGTAGCCGGACTTGGGCGACCAGACCCGGTAGCTGACCGCGAGATCGCGCCCGAACGCCACCACGTCGGAGTCGCGCACCGGTCGTCCGAGGCTGCTGTCGCCGCGCAGGGCGGGTCCGTCGACCATGAAATGCGTCACACCGGCGGCCGCGTAGCCGAGCTCCATGCGCGGGGTGTATCCGCACTCGGGAGCCCAGATGCCGGTGGGGGTGTGACCCCAGCGCCTGCGGGCGTCGGCCAGGCCCTCGCGCAGCTGGAAGTCGCGCAGTCGCGGGTCGAGCAGCGGCTGGAACGGGTGCGCCAGCGGACCGCCGAGCAATTCGATCGTCTGCGCGTCGACGAGTTCGCGCCAGACCGGCGCCGCGCCGTGCCGCCAGCGCTGCTCGAACTCGGTGAGCGCCGCGGCGGCGAGCCGGTGTTCGTGCCTGCCGAGCGCGACGTTGCCCGCCATGGCGGCCTCGTCGGCGCGCAGCTGCCAGTTGCCCAGCCAGTGGTGCATGCCCGCCAGGCAGTGCGGGTCGTCGAGCTGGGCCGCGAGCACCGGCGTGATGCCGAGGCTGAGCAAGTGCGAGCGCCCTTCCGCCGCAAGGGTTCTCAGCACCTCGACGACGGGCAGGTAGGAGGCTGCCCAGGACTGGTAGAGCCACTCCTCGCCGACGGGCCAGCGGCCGTGGTGGGCCAGCCAGGGCAGATGGGAGTGCAGGACCAGGGTGAACTGGCCGGGTACCGCGTTGTCGGTCAACGTTTCACCGCGATGGACACGAGGTCGAGGCTGGCGTCGATGTCCTCGGTGATCAGGTCGAAGTCG
Organism: Nocardia sp. bgisy134; assembly: GCF_965341865.1. Taxonomy (GTDB): domain Bacteria; phylum Actinomycetota; class Actinomycetes; order Mycobacteriales; family Mycobacteriaceae; genus Nocardia. The sequence goes on along the minus strand of NZ_CBDQZP010000024.1, from coordinate 10,928 downwards.
TCGACGGACACCGCGGCGACGTCGGCGGTCAGCTCGGCGGGCCACGGCTCGCCCGCGAGCGCGCGCTCGATCTGCGCATCGATGAACGAGCCGCCGTGCTTGGCGTCCAGCGCTTTCAGCGTCGCCCCGTGATGCACGCCGGTCATCAGCGCGACCTCGAAACCGGCGTCGACCAGCAGCTCGGTGAGTTCGTCCGCGTTCAGCTCACGGGTGTGGAACGGATTGAGCGGGGTGTCGCGACCCGGCGAGAAGGTGATCCGGTTGGGCGTGCTGATCAGCAGCTCGCCGCCGGGCCGCAGGACCCGCAGGCATTCCCGGAGGAACTGGCTCTGATCCCAAAGGTGCTCGATGACCTGGAAATTCACCACGACGTCGACCGAGGCGTCGTCGAGCGGCAGGGCGGCGAGGTTGCCCTGGATCATCTCGACGCGCGGGTAGCGCGCCCGCACGTGCGCGACCGCGCTCGCGTCGTAGTCGAGGCCGATCACCTTGGTGGCCACACCGGCGATCATGTCGGCGCCGTAGCCTTCGCCGGAACCGGCCTCCAGCACGGTCTTTCCCGCGCACCGGTCGAGCAGCCGGGCGTAGACGATCTCGTGCCTGCGGAACCAGTAGTTCTCCTCGGCGATGCCGGGTACGGTGCGCTCGCCGGTCAGCGGCAAAGGTTCGACGGCACCGGCGTTTTCCGTAGTCATGACCCTCGGGTCGCCCACTGCGGCAGGGATCACAGCCTCGCTCATCACACCGACGTTACTGGTAAGGGTCGCGCACGATATCGCCCGGACCGGTGTAGTGAGAGAGAAGCCACTAAGTTACCCATGAGTAACTTAGCGTAGGGTAGTGTCACGCCCTGAGCTACCTCAACAGGACGTACGGCCCGATCGTGCGACCACCAGATACACGCCCCCAGAACAGGAGGTCGACGAAGACCGATGCCGAACATCGTCGTACTCATCAAGCAGGTTCCCGACACCTGGTCCGAGCGCAAGCTGTCCGATGGTGACTACACCCTGGACCGCGAGGCCGCCGACGCCGTCCTCGACGAGATCAACGAGCGCGCCGTCGAAGAGGCGCTGCTGATCAAGGAGGCCCAGGGCGGCGAGGTCACCGTGCTGGCCGCCGGTCCGGACCGCGCCACCGAGGCCATCCGCAAGGCGCTGTCCATGGGCGCCGACAAGGCCATCCACATCAACGACCCGGCGATCCACGGCTCCGATGCCGTGCAGACCGCGTGGGTGCTGGCCAGCGCGCTGGGCCAGGTCGAGGGTGTCGAGCTCGTCATCGCCGGTAACGAGGCGACCGACGGCCGCGCGGGCGCCGTGCCCGCGATCATCGCGGAGTACCTGGGTCTGCCGCAGCTGACCCACCTGCGCAAGCTGACCGTCGACGGCGAGAAGATCACCGGCGAGCGCGAGACCGACGAAGGCGTCTTCAAGCTGGAGGCCACCCTCCCGGCCATCGTCTCGGTCACCGAGAAGATCAACGAGCCGCGCTTCCCGTCCTTCAAGGGCATCATGGCGGCCAAGAAGAAGGAAGTTCAGGTCTTCACGCTGGCCGATCTGGGCGTCGACCCGTCGACCGTGGGTGTCGCCAACGCGGGCACCACCGTCACCGCGTCCACCCCGAAGCCTCCGCGCACCGCGGGCGAGAAGATCGCCGACGAGGGCGACGGCGGCACCAAGATCGCCCAGTACCTCATCGGTCAGAAGATCATCTGATCCGCCCGGCTGACGAGACTTCCTAGGAGAGAACACAAATGGCTGAAGTACTCGTGCTCGTCGAGCACGCCGACGGTGCGATCAAGAAGGTCAGCACCGAACTGCTCACCGCCGCCCGCACCCTGGGCACCCCGGCCGCCGTCGTGCTCGGCACCGCGGGTACCGGCGAGAAGCTGGCCGACGCGCTGGCCGCCGCGGGCGCCGAGAAGATCTACATCGCCGAGTCCGACGATGTGGAGAACTACCTGGTGACCCCGAAGGTCGACGTGCTGGCCGGTCTGGTCGAGTCGGTCTCCCCGGCCGCCGTGATCGTGTCCGCTTCCGCCGAGGGCAAGGAGGTGTCGGGCCGCCTCGCCGCCCGCATCGGCTCCGGCCTGCTGGTGGACGTCATCGGCGTGAACGCCGACGGCTCCGTCGTGCACTCCATCTTCGGTGGCGCCTTCACCGTCGACGCCAAGGCGACCGGCGACGTGCCGGTCATCTCGGTCCGCCCGGGTGCGGTCGAGGCCGTCGCGCAGGCGGGTGCCGGCGAGAAGGTGACCGTCGAGGTCCCCGCGCAGGAAGAGGGCGTCGTCAAGGTGACCTCGCGCGAGCCGGTCGTCGCCGGTGACCGTCCGGAGCTCACCGAGGCGAACATCGTCGTCTCCGGTGGTCGCGGCGTCGGCTCGGCCGACAACTTCGCGGTCGTCGAGGCGCTGGCCGACTCGCTCGGCGCGGCCGTCGGCGCCTCGCGTGCCGCCGTCGACTCGGGCTACTACCCGGGCCAGTTCCAGGTCGGTCAGACCGGTAAGACGGTCTCCCCGCAGCTGTACATCGCCCTCGGCATCTCCGGCGCCATCCAGCACCGCGCCGGCATGCAGACCTCGAAGACCATCGTTGCGGTCAACAAGGACGAAGAGGCCCCGATCTTCGAGATCGCCGACTACGGCATCGTGGGCGACCTGTTCAACGTCGCCCCGCAGCTGACTGAGGCCGTCAAGACCCACAAGGGCTAGGCTGTTCCGGCTCTCCGTGCCTAAGGCGGCTGCTTTGGGTGCGGGGCTGGGTTCCGCTGCCGTCCCGCGTTGAGCGGTAGCGGGCCCAGCCCGTACCCGGTGAGTTACCCCGGACCTCGCCAGATCTGTTGTTGCGTTGCGTAGCAGCAGGTTTGGCGGGGTTTTTTCGTTGGTGCCTCAACTGCGTTGCGGGGTGCTGGTGCTCGGGTTCAGCGATGCGCTACCGTGTGCCGGTCCGGTTCGAGGTGCGGGGGGTGCATAGAAATCGACGACAATGGTGGTCTGCCGATAGCGCGGACGACTGAAATGCCCGGCGACGGTGGACTTTCGATCACCGCTCGACAGGAACAGTTCAGTCTCGCATTCGTGCGCATGGTCGCCGCCGCTGCGGGGTGTTCCATCAAGAGCCACGAAACCGACTACGACGGAGTCGATATCACGATCGTGGCCTCGCGCGAGTATGCGAGATTCTATTGCCCCGAGCTCGAACTACAGCTCAAGTGCACGACCCGACACAGTCGGCTCAAGGCGGATCATTTGGCATGGCCCCTGGAAAGAGATCGGTTCCTGAAGCTGGTGAGTCCGAAGCGGTTCGTTCCGGCCCTGCTCGGTGTCCTGCTCATACCGGAGGACCCTGATCAGCTGCTCGACCTGTCGGAGGATGGCTTGACCAGCCCGAGCCGCATGTGCTGGGAGTATGCGGCGAAGCTGGGGGAGATCGAGGACGGCAAGTCCAGCACGACAGTGCACCTACCCAGAAGTACCTGTTCGATGTAGTTGGGCTCCAGAACATCATGCAGAGAATCGGCGAAGGAGGCCAGTGGTGAAGAGTATCCCTGTCGGCGACCTTCGCGACGTTGCGCTTGCCTTGTCGCCACCAGCTGTATCTCAATACCTCGCCACACACGACTGGGAACTCGAGGTTCGAGACGAAGACGTCAGGGAGATCTGGCAACTTCCGGGTGAGAATGGTCTGCTGGGACGAATAATGTTGCCGCTGGCCACTGATTACGTGGACTTTCCCCGGCGCTTTCAGGAAACGATTCGAGCTCTCGCAACCATCTACGACTGGGATCCGGCGCAACTGGTCGAACGCATAATCGCCACTCGTGCCGACCTGTTCTTCGTGCGACTCGACCAGGAGATGATCGACGGCACCATCCCGTTCCGGCAGGCGGAAACGACTCTGGAAGCCCTGTTCCGGATGATGAAGGCCGCCGCGACGACCGCGGACGATCCGACTCACTCGCACCGCGGTCGTAGATCGGCCATCGTGACGGAATTTCTCGAGGAGAATATCCGTCTCGGACATACCAGGCGGGGTAGTTTCGTTTTCACCGTCGTCTCTCGGCTCGGCGATGTGATGCCCGGCCACACCGTCGGAATTCCTCAGGTGCCGTTTCCGCGAACGGCGATGGCCACGCTCGCCAAGGGTTTGGACTCGACTCGAAAGCTGGCGTTGCACTGGGACGATAGCGCTCTCGAGCGCACCGGCGAGCTGGGATTGAGCGCCAATTTGGTGGAGTCGGTCTTGGAGCTGACTCAGCCGGAGGATCTGCGCGCATTGGACCTGTCGTTCGATTGGGCAGCAGCCGAGCCTTCACCGGTGCTCGAAAGCTCACGGATCGTCATCGATCGCGATGCGATGGCGGGGTTGTCGCGGGTACGTGAGCGCCTGGTTCGCAACGAGGAGCCGCCGCGGCACGAAATATTGCTCGGTATCGTCCGGACGCTCAACCGTGACGATCTCGGCGACGGAGACGAGGAGGCCACCAGCATCGTCCTGTCCACGCACGTGGACGGCCGCCAGCGGAAGGTTCACGTTCCGCTGGCCGGTACCGACTACGAATTTGCGATCGCGGCACACCAGTCCAAGAGGCCGATCGTCGTTGCCGGGGACTTGTCGTTCGAACGTGGGGCCTGGCGATTGACCGGCGAAATCACCGTGGACCGGAGACTTTCGGATCGTTCGACCTAGACCGACGGTGGTCCGTGGTGCCTCAGCTGCGCTGGAGTGTGGCGAGCAGGGTGGTGAGGATGGGGGAGCGGCGGGCGTCGTCGCGCAGGACGGCGGAGACCGGGATGCGCAGGCGGTGCTCGGCGAGTTGCAGGACGACGAGTCCTTCGGTGGGGCTCTGGGCGTAGAGGACGGTCCATGCCTCGGGGCGGTTGATCAGCTCCAGGGTCGCGGTGTGGTCGGGCGGGATCGGCGGGCCGAAGGTGGGGCCGACGGGCAGATCCGCGAAGGCGCTGCGAATGATGTTGTGCAGCAGCACCTGTTCTTGTTCGGGCGGCAGCAGCAGCGGGTACGAGCTGAGGTCGTTGAGGGTGACGGTGTCGCGGGTGGCCAGCGGATGACCGCTGCTGGTGGCGATTACGAGGTCCTCGACCCAGAGCTGTTCCACCATCAGGCCGGGCTGGTCGACGCGGCCGCGGATGAGTGCGAGATCACAGTCGCCGTCCGCGACGGCCGTGATGCGTTGGCGGAAGGGCTTGATCACGAATTCGATCTCCGCGTCCGGGTGTGCGGCGCGCGCGGCCGCGATGGCGGACAGCGAGCGGCTCGCGAAGGACATGTTGGCGGCCAACCGGATTCGCGGGCCGGAGGCGCGCACCGCCGCGCGGATGGCGGATTCCAGGCTGAGCATTTGTTTCGCCAGCGGAAGTAGCCGTGTGGTCGCGTCGGTGGGCACGACAGCCCTGGTCGAGCGCTCGAACAGCGGCACGCCGAGGTCGCGTTCGAGCCGGGCGATCTGGTGACTGATCGCCGATTGCGAGATGAAGCATCGCGAGGCGGCCCTGCTGAAGCTGAGTTCTTCGCAGACCGCGACGAAGTATGCCAGCTGGCGGAGCTCCACGACAAATCTCCTATTCATGAGCGATCCAGATAAGAGTCATCTTCATTATGCGCCTCAACGCGTGAAATATCTGCGTTCCCGATGACGGTTGCTAATGAGAGAAGGAGGCTGTCATGGAACACGCAGATGTGGTCGTCGTCGGATCGGGATTCGGGGGGCTGGCCGCCGCCAAGCAACTGGCAAAGTCGGGAATCAACTACGTACTCATCTCCAGCACGCCGGAGCACCTGTTCCAGCCGTTGCTCTATCAGGTCGCGACGGGTGTGCTGGCGTCGCACGAAATCGCCCCGCCCATCAAGTCGGTGCTGCGCAGGCACAAGGAAGCCGACGTGCGTCTCGGCAAGGTCGTCGCCATCGATCCGGATCGCGCGATCGTGACCTACGTCACCGACGGTGTGCGCCAGGAGATTCGGTACGGCTCGCTGATCGCGGCCACCGGCGCCTCGCAGTCCTACTTCGGCCGTGACGATTTCGCCGAGAAGACCTTCGCGCTCAAGACCATCGATGACGCGAAACTGCTTCGCGCGCAGATCGAACGGGTCTTCGCCGAGGCCGCGACCGCGGACGCCGAGACCAAGCGCAGGCTGCTCAGCTTCGTGGTGGTCGGCGCGGGCGCGACCGGCGTGGAAGTCGCCGGTCAGCTCAAAGAGCTCGCGAAAAGGTACTACCACCAGGAGGTTTCGGTCAGCTTGGTGGAGGGCGCGGGAGAGGTGTTGCCGCCCTTCGGCGGTGGGCTCTCGGAATACGCGAAGAAGTCGCTCGCCGGCAGCGACGTCGAGGTGCTCGTCGATACCTTCGTCACCGACATCGAGCCCGGCAAGGTGACGATCAAGGACAAGGCAGGCGTGGAGCGCAAGATCGCCGCCGAGACCGTGGTCTGGTCGGCGGGCGTGCAGGCGGGCGGGTTCGCCGCGATCCTGGCCGAGGCCACCGGCGTCGAGACCGACCGTGCCGGACGACTGCTGATCAACCCGGACCTCACCGTCGCCGGTTATGCCGACATCTACGCCATCGGCGACATGACCTCGCTCAACGGCTACCCCGGTCAGTCGCCGGTGGCCATGCAGGAGGGCAGGCACGCCGCCGACATCATCCGTCGCAAGAAGCTGCCCGGCACCCCGTTCAAGTACTGGGACAAGGGCAGCATGGCGGTGATCAGCCGGTTCAGCGCGGTGGTGAAGCTCAACGACCACGTCACCTTCCGCGGCGTGATTGCCTGGTTCATGTGGCTCGCGGTGCACCTGCTGTACCTGGTCGGCTTCCGCAACCGCTTCGCGGCGGTGGCCTCGTGGCTGATCGCCTTCATCGGGTCGGGGCGTCCCGGCTTCGACGAGGTGGAACCGACGCCGACGGAAGCGCGGGTACCCGAACGCGTCGCCGCCTGAGCTCGCCCGAACGAATCGCACCGATGTTCTCGCATCGGTGCGATTGCCGTCTCCGGACGCTGAAATCTTGCCCAAGCAGGGAAAAGGCGACTCCACGACGCGTCGATGCTAACGGTGCGCGTCGGATCGGTGAACCTTGGGTGTGACCGGCGTCTCGTTAACCTAGCCTGCATCGGCACGCAACTTCGAGGTTGCCCCGGCGCAGTGTCGGACTGGCTTCATCACGGATATGACTATTTCGTCCGTGCTGACAGCCCCGGCTCGACCGACGGACTCGGGGGTGGAACGGTCGCGCTATTCGCTGGTCGTCTCGTCCGACGCCGAGCATCGGGAGGCGGCGCAACGGCTGCGCTACGGCGTGTTCGCCAACGAGCCCGGCTTCCACATCCCCGACAACGGCACCGGACGCGACGCCGATCGCTTCGACGAGCACTGCGATCACCTGCTGGTCCGCGACGACGTCACCGAGCAGTTCGTCGGCTGCTACCGGATGCTGCCGCCGGACAAGGTCGCCGCGGCGGGCGGGTACTACACGGCCACCGAATTCGACCTGGCCCAGCTGGATCCCGAAGGCATGCGGATCGTCGAAATGGGCCGGGCGTGCGTGGTTCCCGATCACCGCAACGGATCCGTGCTCACCCTGATGTGGGCGGGCATCCTGCACTACATCCAGCTCACCGGATACGAGTGGGTGATGGGGTGCGTGTCGGTTCCGATGCAGGACACCCCGGAGGATCCGGCGGGCGTGAACGTGCGCGGCGTGCGGGACATGCTGCTCGGGCGGCACGCCTCCGACCCCGAGCGACGGGTGCACCCGCACCGTCCGGTGGTCGTCGACGGCAAGACGCTCGACGAGCTGACCCCGCCCTCGCGTCCCAAGCTGCCCCCGCTGATGCGCGGCTACCTGCGGCTCGGCGCGGAGATCTGCGGCGAACCCGCACACGATCCCGACTTCGCTGTCGCCGACTTCGTCGCGCTGCTCGGCCTGGACACCATCAACACGCGATACCTGGACCGACTACAGGGCGCGGCCGCAGCCCTCGACGGGGGGCGGTGAGGACCGTGGTCTTCGAGGCGCCGCCCGCACAGGCCGTGCACGCGTGGATGCCGTCGAGCCCCTGCGGGCCCGGCTGCATGGAGCCGATCGGTGAGATCGGCACGGCGCGGGTGGTCGCCCGCGCGCTCGGTATCGCCGGGCTGCTGCTGACCTATCCGGTGTGCCACCTCGCGATCCCCGCGGGACGGCGGGCGGACGTGCAGCGCGGATACGCGCGCGTGCTGCTGCGCTGTCTCGGCATGCGGCTTCGGGTGGTGGACAACCGGATTCCCACCGATCCGGTGCCCGCCGAGCGCGCCATCGCCTCGCGCGTGGGCGCCGAACGTGCCGCCGCAGCTGCTGCCGCCGCCGATGTCCGCTATGCCGATCCCGGCACCGGCGTGCTCGTGGTGACCGGGCACATCGGCTGGACCGATGTGGTCGCGCTGGCCGCGGTGCAGCCGCTCGGGTTCGTCGCGCGGGCGGACCTGATCGACTGGCCGCTGATCGGCGGGCTCGCCAAGCTCATGGGCGTCATCCCGATCGAACGCGAGCGGCTGCGTGAGCTGCCCGAGATCATCGCGCAGATCGGCGCTCGCCTCACCGCGGGTGAGCGAGTCGCGTTCTTCCCCGAGGGCACCACCTGGTGCGGACGCGCCTACGGCACCATGCGGCCCGCCCTGTTCCAGGCCGCGATCGACACCGGCACCTTCGTGCAGCCCGTGCGGCTGCGCTATCTGGACGGACACGGCGACCGCTGCACCGTGCCCAGTTTCGTCGGCGAGGATTCCTTCGGCGACTCGGCCCTGCGCGTGCTGCGTTCCCGCGGCATGATCGCCGAGATCACCCTGGAAACGCCGGAGTATCCGGGCCTCGACCGCAAGGATCTGGCTCGCCGCTGCGAACTCGCCGTGCGCGGCGCGGAACTCCCGCGCCACTCGTCGACCGACACCCAATGGATCGAGGCCACCGCGACCCGCGTGCAGGACCCGGCCCCGGCGCAGCAGGATTCGGCGCGATCCGGCGGGACGGGCGAGCACCACGGCGTCGGCCCCCGCGGTCTGCGCGGCAGAGCGGTCGCGCTCTTCCGCGGCCGGGATCGGTCGGCGCACCCACGGCAGAGCGCCGACGGCACGCGCGCCTGAATCCGACCGGATCGGCTGCTGCGTCAGGCCGGACCGCACCGTCCCTGGCGAGGTCAGCGCGACCACGGCTGCGTCCGGCAGCCCGAGCCGCGGTCCGAGCGCTCGTGTCGGGCCCCGGTGCCCTGGACCTCGCGGCTTCGTAGGCGAGCGAGGTCACTCCGCGCTCGGGAGCCTGGCCTCGCCCGCACGGGCGCGGACCGCGGTCTCGACGAGCTCGACGACCCGCGCCGAGGGGACCGTGATGCCGGGTGTGCCGAGTGTCCAGCGGAGGAAGTCCTCGACGTTCATGGCGGGTACTTCGCCGAGATAGGGCGCGATATAGGCCGGTGTGTTCGGTTCGCTGCGCCAGCTGTCGGCGAGTGTGCCGATATCGACGGCGTCGTAACCGAGGGCATCCAGCAGCCCGGTGGCCGCCGCTTTGGCTTCCGCGTCGTCACCGGCGATGGGCAGGGCGCTGCGGTCCGGCGCATCCGCGGGCCGGGCGAGCGAATACAGCTGGTGCGGAGTGATTGTGTTGAAGGCCTTGACCATTCGCGACCCCGGGAGATGGCGCTGGATCAGCGCGGTCGAGGTCAGTTCGCCCGCGTCGAGTTCGGGCAGGTGGCCGTCGCGTTCGGGGTAGTAGTTCGCCGTGTCCAGCACCGTCTTGCCGACCAGCGCATCGGTGGGCAGCTGACGGTAGGCCGCCAGCGGAATGGCCGCGACGACCAGATCTCCGACGCGTGCCGCTTCCTCGGGTGTGGCGGCTCGTGCCGTCGCGCCGAGTTCGGCGACGAGATCGGCGAGCGACTCCGCGCCCCGCGAGTTGCCGATGACCACGTCGAGGCCCGCCTCGACGGCCAGGCGGGCCACAGCGGATCCGATCATTCCGCTGCCGATGAGTCCGAGCGTTTGTGGCACGGTTCGTCTCCGTTCGTGAGTGGGTTGTTCGCTCGACAGCCGGCGTCGACCGCACGACCAGCCCCGTGCTCTGCGTACGCACGGCGTGATCACCCAAGGCTGGGTGCGGCGCTGAACAGGGCCGAGTCTGCGAAGTCCTGCTCGAGGCCGAACGTGATCTCGCGGCCGTTTTCGAACCACGCCAGCGGAATGGACGCCGCGCACCCCGCGTTGGGTTGTCGAGTGGACGATCGGACCGAGCTGAGCGGGTTCCTCAAATCGCGCCGAGCTCGCCTGAGCCCGCAAGATGTCGGATTACGCGACCACGGCGGAGTGCGCCGAGTCGCGGGTCTGCGCCGGGAGGAGTTGGCCCAGGTGGCCGGGGTGAGATGTCGGTTACACACTCCCCAAATGCCCGCCTACGGGGAGGGAGACGACGATGTCACCTCTCCCTACAGCAGCCCCATGATTCGGCGCGGCGAGAGCGCGGATCGTGGTTGATCGGTTAGGCAGTGGTCGAACCGCCAACATCGGTCCGCGGACCCGGGACACGGGGTCCGGCGCGGACGGATGTCCCCAGATCGGTCTTCGACCACATTGCTACCACCAAGTCGGTGTAAGCATCCTGAAATGCCGAATACAGGGCGCAGCGACCCGACCTCCAGGCAAACAGATCGCAAAGGCCATCATCGGATGCTGATCCGCCGGCGTAGCGAGGTCGTGTCGGACATTCAGTAAGACCGCCGTCGTCGTCATCACCGCGAAGTCCGCCGGGCGCAAGGTCTTCGGCCTCGCCACCGCAGGTGTCCGTCTCGCTTGACCTCTTGCGCGTCAGTCCGGCAGCCAGTGCAGCTCGTGCGCCAGGGTTTTGGCGACGGTACGGATACGGCGGTGTAGTGGTGACTGCACGCG
>NZ_CBDQZP010000023.1:0-131422 GCF_965341865.1 Nocardia sp. bgisy134 | reverse complement strand
ACAGCAGGTCGAGGGCGGAGACCTACTGGTCGAACTCGGGGTCTGAGCGCTGGGAAGCGTTTCCGCGCGACAACTACGAACCACAGAGAGGGCTACATCGTGACAATTCAATCGGTCATCGTTTCCGGGGCACGCACCCCGGTGGGCCGCTTGCTTGGATCGCTGAAGGACTTCAGCGGCTCCGATCTCGGCGCCGTCGCCATCAAGGCAGCCATGGAGAAGAGCGGGATTTGGCCGGAGCAGGTCGACTACGTGATCATGGGCCAGGTACTCACCGCAGGCGCCGGCCAGATCCCTGCCCGCCAGGCGGCAGTCGCCGCCGGCATTCCGATGTCCGTACCCGCACTCACTCTCAACAAAGTGTGCCTGTCAGGACTCAACGCAATCGCATTGGCGGATCAGCTGATTCGCTCCGGCGAATGCGAAATCGTGGTAGCAGGTGGCCAAGAGTCCATGTCGCAGGCACCGCACCTACTGAAGCGTTCCCGCGAGGGCTACAAGTACGGCGACGCCACTCTGCGCGACCACATGGCCTACGACGGCCTCTACGACATCTTCACCGATCAGCCGATGGGCGCCCTCACCGAGCAGCGCAACGAGGCGGACAAGATCAGCCGCGAGGACCAGGATGCCTTCGCCTCCGCCTCGCATCAGAAGGCCGCGGCCGCGTGGAAGAACAGCCTGTTCGAGGACGAGGTCGTGCCGGTGTCGATTCCACAGCGCAACAGCGACCCGCTACTGTTCACTGCTGACGAGGGCATCCGACCGGACACCACCGTCGAGTCCCTGGTCAAACTGCAACCCGCGTTTCGCAAGGACGGCACCATCACCGCGGGTTCCGCCTCACAGCTCTCCGACGGCGCCGCAGCGGTAGTAGTGATGAGCAAAACCAAGGCACTAGACCTGGGCCTGACCTGGATTGCCGAGATCGGCGCGACAGGCATGGTCGCCGGTGAAGACTCGACCTTGCAAGACCAGCCCGCCAACGCCATTACGAAAGCTTGTGCCCGCGAGAGTATTTCGCCCACGCAGTTGGATCTGGTCGAGATCAACGAGGCATTCGCTGCAGTCGGCATCGCCTCCACCCGCAAGCTCGGCATCGCTCCGGAGAAAGTGAACGTCAACGGCGGCGCCATCGCCATCGGCCACCCATTAGGCATGTCCGGCGCACGCCTCGTGCTGCACCTCGCACTGGAACTCGGCCGCCGTGGCGGCGGCATCGGCGCGGCCGCGCTCTGCGGTGGCGGCGGCCAAGGTGACGCCCTCATCGTCCGCGCCTGACCGATCAGCACCCTGCGACACCGCCAATGGCGATGCGCCATTACAACCAAGCTGACTCCAAGGAGCCAGCTCCGCCACCCGCCCCGACCGGACGGAGGCCCAAGCATCCCACCAACAGAAGCGATTGGATCGGAACGGTGTTCCTGGATACGAAGCAACAACCGATCGAGCCAGCAACGCCGATCGCGAACGGGAAGGGCGGCAGAGAGTGACGACCGGTCCCCAACATGCGTCAGCGACAGACTGATTCACATGGGTGGTACAGCAGCGACAAAGCCTCGGCGATTACGTTCCGACGCCGCACTGAACCAACAACGCATCTATGCCGCCGCACATCGCCTACTCGGCGAGAACGGAGTGGACATCACCCTGGACGAGGTCGCCCAACTGGCCGGCGTCGGTATCGGAACCATCTACCGGCGGTACGCAAACAAGCAGGAGCTGATCGCTCAGGTGCAGCGGCAGTATGTCGAGGAATTCGCTGCGGCAATTGAACTCGCTTCAGCGAATCCAGATTCTTGGCAAGGACTTAGGCAACTATTGGAGTACGCCGGTCAGCAAGTCGCGAACAGTCGGGCCTATTGCGAGTTGCTGTCCAGAGTCCGGGAAGGAACGAAACTGTTCGACTTCATCCAGAAGTCGATCGACGAACCCCTGACAATGCTGCTGGGGCGCGCCAAAGAATCTGGCCATCTGAGGCCCGATGTCGAAGCATCCGACATCTACACCATTATCATCATGATAGGCCCCGTGGTCGCCCTCACTCACACAGCGCAGCAGAACAATTGGCGTCGCTACCTGGCCCTGACCCTCGACGGAATCTGTGCCACAACGACACCCAGGCGCCCACTCTCCCCCGCACCCTTGAGCATTACAGACCTCTTCAGACCAGAGACATGAGCCCCCTTTCGTCAGAGACCCTTCCCTGATCAGCGATCCGTGAGATGGATCCGCAGAATCCATTGTGCCTGACCCCCAACCACTCTCCCTCATCCCGCCCGGCACGCCACCGCGCCATACCTAGATCAGTTAGTAGACAATAACTGACATTTCAGATAACCTCGATTAACCGAAATGAGTTGCCAGCGGTCACGTCGAAACTAGTGCCGCAAGCGCAAGTAAGGAAGCCTCACCAATGGATACGAAGCACACCGCGGATGCCGCAGTGTCGCGAAAAGCCCGCGTCGGCGTGGTTCGTGAAACGAACGTGGACGAACGGCGCGTGGCATTGGTACCGAAGGTCATTCCGAGCCTTTTGAAGCAGGGCGTGGAGGTGATCATCGAGCCCGGCGCCGGACTCGGAGCACTGATCTCGGACAACGACTACGTCGATGCCGGCGCGACGATCGGTAATCCGTGGTCAGCGGACGTGGTGGTGAAGGTGGCGCCACCCAACGATGCCGAAGTGCGGAGAATGCCGATCGGGCAGACGCTGATCGGCTTCCTCGCGCCGCGCGGCCCGGACAACAAGATCAAGGCGTTGTATTCGGCGGGCGTGCGGGCGTTTGCGGTGGAGGCGATTCCGCGTATCTCGCGTGCGCAGGTGATGGACGCGTTGTCCTCGCAGGCGAATGTGGCCGGATACAAGGCCGTGCTTTTGGCGGCATCGGAGTCCACTCGCTTCTTCCCGATGCTGACCACCGCGGCGGGCACGGTGAAGCCGGCGACGGTGCTGGTGCTCGGCGTGGGTGTCGCGGGCCTGCAGGCGCTGGCGACCGCCAAGCGCCTCGGCGCCCGCACCACCGGCTACGACGTGCGCCCGGAAGTCGCCGATCAGGTGCGGTCGGTGGGTGCGCAGTGGCTGGACCTGGGTATCGACGCCGCGGGTGAAGGCGGTTACGCCCGGGAACTGACCGACGAGGAGAAGTCCGAGCAGCAGCAGGCGTTGGAAGAGGCGATCAAAGGTTTCGATGTGGTGATCACCACCGCGCTCGTGCCGGGTCGCCCGGCCCCGCGGCTGGTCACCGCCGCCGCTGTCGAGGGCATGAAGCCGGGCAGCGTCATCGTCGATCTCGCCGGCGAGACCGGCGGTAACTGCGAACTCACCGAGCCGGGCAAAACCATTGTGCGCCACGATGTCACGATCGCCTCGCCGTTGAATCTGCCCGCCACGATGCCCGAGCACGCCTCGGAGCTCTACTCCAAGAACATCATGGCTCTGCTGGAGCTCATGCTGAAAGACGGCGTGCTGCGACCAGATTTCAGTGATCAGATACTGGCCGACTCCTGCGTGACCCGTAACCCGATCGACGGCGAGGTGAACTGATGTATACCGAGTTGTTGGCGAACATCGCGATCCTGGTGCTGTCCGGGTTCGTCGGTTTCGCCGTCATCTCCAAGGTCCCCAACACTCTGCACACGCCATTGATGTCGGGTACCAACGCGATTCACGGCATCGTGGTGTTGGGTGCGTTGGTGACGTTGGGCCGGGTGGAGGATCCCTCGATCGGCATCCAGCTCATTCTGTTCGTCGCCGTGGTCTTCGGAACCCTGAACGTCATCGGTGGTTTCGTGGTGACCGACCGGATGTTGGGCATGTTCAAGGGCAAGAAGCCGGTCGCCGCGGTCGAGAAGGCGGGCGAGTAAACGTCATGGACAACTTGGTCAACATCCTCTACATCGTCGCGTTCTCGCTGTTCATCTACGGTCTGATGGGCCTGACGGGTCCCAAGACCGCGGTGCGCGGCAACTGGATCGCCGCGGTCGGTATGGGCATCGCGGTCATCGCGACCCTGATCGCGGTGCGCGACACCAGCAACTGGATCATCATCGTCGCGGGCCTGGTCGTCGGTGTCGGGCTCGGTGTGCCACCGGCGCGGTTCACCAAGATGACCGCGATGCCGCAGCTGGTGGCCGCGTTCAACGGTGTCGGTGGTGGCACGGTCGCGCTCATCGCATGGGCCGAATTCCTCGGCACCACCGGGTTCTCGGACTTCCAGCACGGGGAAGAACCGACCGTGCACATCATCGTCGGCTCGCTGTTCGCCGCGATCATCGGCTCGGTCTCGTTCTGGGGCTCGCTGATCGCCTTCGGCAAGCTCCAGGAAATCCTGCCCGGCAAGCCGATCGGCATCGGCCGCCTCCAGCAGCCGCTGAACCTGCTGCTGCTGGTGGTCGCGATCGCCGCGGCCGTGGTCATCGGCCTGGGCGCCGCCGACGGTGGCGCACCGTGGTGGTGGATGGTGCTGCTGCTCCTGGCCGCCGGTGTGCTCGGCCTGATGGTGGTGCTGCCGATCGGTGGCGCGGACATGCCCGTGGTCATCTCGCTGCTCAATGCGTTGACCGGCCTGTCGGCCGCGGC
Source organism: Nocardia sp. bgisy134 (assembly GCF_965341865.1). Taxonomy (GTDB): domain Bacteria; phylum Actinomycetota; class Actinomycetes; order Mycobacteriales; family Mycobacteriaceae; genus Nocardia. The sequence goes on along the minus strand of NZ_CBDQZP010000023.1, from coordinate 126,840 downwards.
GGCGGGGTTGGCGTTGAACAACACCGCGATGATCGTGGCGGGCATGATCGTCGGCGCGTCGGGCACCATCCTGACCAACCTGATGGCCAAGGCCATGAACCGCTCCATCCCGGCCATCGTGGCCGGTGGATTCGGTGGCGGCGGCACCGCACCCGGTGCCGGTGGTGGCGAGCAGAAGCAGGCCAAGGCCACCTCCGCCGCGGATGCCGCGATCCAGATGGCCTATGCCAACCAGGTGATCGTGGTCCCCGGCTACGGTATGGCCGTCGCCCAGGCTCAGCACGCGGTCAAGGAAATGGCCGAGCTGCTCGAGAAGAAGGGTGTGGAGGTCAAATACGCCATCCACCCGGTCGCCGGTCGCATGCCCGGGCACATGAACGTGCTCTTGGCGGAGGCCGAGGTGTCCTACGACGCGATGAAGGAAATGGACGACATCAACGGCGAGTTCGGCCGCACCGATGTCGCCCTGGTCATCGGCGCCAACGACGTCACCAACCCCGCCGCCCGCGAGGACGCCTCCAGCCCGATCTACGGCATGCCGGTCCTCAACGTCGACCAGGCCAAGTCCGTGATCGTGCTCAAGCGGTCGATGAACTCCGGCTTCGCCGGCATCGACAACCCGCTGTTCTACGCCGACACCACCTCCATGCTCTTCGGCGACGCCAAGAAATCCGTCGGCACAGTCACCGAAGAACTCAAGGCGCTCTAGCAGCGCCCCTGAAACCCGCGCCACAACCGTCAATGGCGCGCCGTGCCGCCACCGTGAAGACCTCCCTGCCTCGCGGTGGCGGCACATCCTAAGAGCCCGCGCCACACTTACCCGCCGTGGCGCGCGTGCCGCCACCGTGACTACCCCCACGGTGGCGGCACACCCCCAGGCCCGCGCCACTGCTGCATGGCGCGGTGTACCGTCACCGCGTAGTTGCCCGGCCGCGCGGTGACGGTACAACCACGCCATGCAGGAAGTCATGAGCGGACCACGCTGTCAAAGGCTCTCGCGCTGTGCCTCCTCCGCCACACAAGCCGCGATCTGTGCGCGCGAAGTGAATCCCAGCTTGGTCAGGATGTGTTCGACGTGGCCTTGAGCGGTGCGCTGCGAGATCACCAGTTCGGCTGCGATCTGCTTGTTGCTGAGCCCCCGGGCTACCAGGTCGGCGACTTGCCGCTCACGCTTTGTCAATTTCGCGAACAGGTTTGATGCCGGCGTCATGCCGGTGGGCTCTCCGAGTGCATAGGCAACAGCGGCGTCCATCCCCATCTCATGGCCTCGCCGGAAAGCCGAGTCGAATCCTCGTGCGCCGAGAGCATGACGTGTAGCCCGTTCGCATTCGTCGTGGAAGCGGGCCAAATTCGGAAACACTCTCCTTACATTGCTTCCCGCCGGCCAGAGTCCTTCCGCAGCTCCCAACAGAACAGCCGCGCGCTCGGCGTCGCTGTCATCGGCGACAGTCCAGGCCAGCGCCGCGAGACTGAAGGCAATCACATAGGGACTCTTCAAGCGCCGGTTCACGCGCAGCGCTTCTTCGAGCAGCTTTCGGGCCTGGAATCGCTCGCCTTGCTGCCATGCGGCAACGCCCAAGCCGCGCAACGCACCTGAACGATAGTGCAGTTCACCGAGGACTTCGGTGAGTGAAAGCACTTGACGGTACAGCTCGATCGCGCGAGTTGTCTCACCTCGCAATTCATATGCCCAAGCCAGGAACATCAGCGCACTGATGTAGCGAGTTCCGGCCCTATTTGAGGTTGATGCCTCGACGACACGTTCGAACGCGGCGGTCGCATTGACAGGTTCGCCGCTCGTGAGTGCCAGAATGCCTTCGGCGTAGGCAATTCGCGCCTCCGCGGCTGCAGCGGGCGCTTGTTCGGCGACCGTTCGCCCTTGCGCAAGGAGGGTGCGTGCGGACTCGAAATCACCCTGCAGGGCGGCCATCTGGCTGTCGACACAGAGAGCCCCGACGCGGTGGGGTATCGATTGCGCCCTGGGGTGGGCGAGAATGCGGTCGAGCCAGGATCGGCCTTCACCGTACAGACCGCGGAAACTCCAGAACTCGAACAGGGCGGCGGTAGTGCGCAGTCCTGCTACGGCGGCCTCGTCGCTGTCCTCGGACAGGCACGATTCGAGGGCTTCGCGCAGATTGGGTTGTTCGCGGTCGAGGCGGGCTAACCACTCGGGCTGCCGGTCGCTGACCCATTCGGTTTCGGCGTCGAGTGCCAGCTGTTGGTACCAGTTGCGGTGTCGTCGGCGCAGATCCTCGTATTCGCCGGAGCCGTGCAGCCTCTGCCAACCGTATGCTCGTAGCGTTTCGAGCATACGGAAACGCACGACCGCGCCGGATGCCTCTCGGATAAGGATCGATTTGTCGACCAGGGAGGACAGTGCATCCAGCGCATTCTGCTCGCTGGCGTCGGGTTCCGAATCAGCGGTGCGGGCGATGCCACAGATTTGTTCGATGGCGTCGAGGTCGAAGCTGCCCGCGAATATCGAAAGCCTAGCCCACAGTCGCTGTTCGACCGGGGTGCACAGCTGATAGCTCCAATCAATGCACCACTGCAGGGTTTGTTGCCGTGTCGGTGCAGTGCGGCTGCCGCGGGTCAGTAGTGTGTACCGGTCGACGAGCCGTGCCAGTACTTGCTGAGGCGAGAGTGTACGCATCCGAGCTGCGGCGAGCTCGATCGCCAGCGGCAACCCGTCCAAATGGGCACAGATCTCGGCTACGGCAGCACTGTTGTCTTCATCGAGTTCGAAGCCGGGCACGGCCGCGGCGGCACGTTCGATGAACAGTGTCACGGCGTCGAAGCGCGGCAGCCCCAGGAGCATCGGCTTTCGGTGCGGATCCGGGACGGTCAGTGGCAGCACCCGCAACACCGCCTCCCCTGCGATGTTCAACGGTTCGCGGCTGGTGGCCAGGACCCGCACATCCGGACAGGTCCGCAGCAACGCCTCGACCAACTCCGCGACAGCCTCGACAATTTGCTCGCAGTTGTCCAATACGAGCAAAGCTTCCCGGGAGCTCACGACCTCGATCAAGACTTCGCGCAGCGGTCGAGCGGACTCATCCCGCACCCCAAGGGTCGCCGCCATCACATCTACTAGTAGGGAACCATCGGACACCTCGGCCAGGTCGACCAAACACACCCCGTCGGCAAAATCGCCTCGCGCCCGTGTCGCGGCGCGCAGCGCCAGCCTCGTCTTGCCAACGCCCCCAGTGCCTGTCAACGTCACCAGTCGGGACGTGGCCAGCCTGTTCTTCACCTCCGACATCTCAACGCGCCGGCCGACGAAACTGGTCAACTCGAGCGGTAAACCACCGCTGCCGCCGCCGATCGCCGCAAGCGACGCGGGGCTTCTCCGCTCCGATGACGTGCGGCGCCGGTGTTCGAGAATCGGTTCGCCCTGCACCGCCATCTCACTCACTACTGAACCGCGACGCTGTTGGATCTGCTGGATGGCCTCTCCGAGCTTCGTCGCCGACGGCCGCTCCCGGCGATCCCGGCTCATCGCCGTCGACACCAGCGCCGACACATCATCAGGTATGCCGCTGGCTCGCAGGTCCGGCACTGGCTGGGTGGTGATCCGCAGAAACTGGGTCACCACGTTCTCACCACTACGACGCTCGAACGCGGCATGCCCGGTCAGTGCACAAAACAGAGTGGCTCCCAGCCCGTAGACATCCGCGGCCGAGGTCGGGGTCTCGCCCTCGAGAACCTCCGGAGCGGTGAACGCCGGCGATCCAGTCAGCGTGCCTGCCGACGTCTGAAATCCACCGACGATGTGCGCTATACCAAAATCGGTCAACGCCGGTTCTCCATACTCGGTGAGCAGAATATTTCCCGGCTTCACATCCCGATGCACAATGTTCAGCCGATGCGCACTGGCCAGCGCTCCAGCGACTTTCACCCCGATTCTCAACACGTCCTGCACCGCAAGCGGACCGTTCTTGCGGATCCATGCACCCAGCGAATCCCGCGGGTGATACGGCATCACCAAGAAGGGGCTTCCACTTTCGGTGACTCCCGCCTCCAGCACCGTGACGATGTTCGGGTGCCCGGTCAATCGGCCCATTGCCCGCTGCTCCCGAACAAACCGGGCCTGGTTGTCAGCATCCAACTCCGCGGTCAACACCTTCACCGCCACCATTCGATCGAACCCCGGCTGCCAGCACCGATATACCACTCCGAAACCACCCCGACCGATCTCCACCGCATCTTCGAACCCGGCCACCGCTAATTCCGCCGCGAGAGGCGTTACGACCTCACGACGAGTACGCAAAGGATCATCATCAGTCATCGGCTAGGAGTGATCAGACCAGCCGGTCTCCGGACAGCAGGCAACATGTGCTCACCTTTCGCTACTGCTCAGCGTATCGCCGAAGACGTCGACGGAGGCATGCCGAACTGGAAGGTATGAAGCGCCACCGACCATCGGCGCCGTCATAAGAAGGTGGTGAGCAGCAGCGGGGCGGAGCTGACCCCTTTTGCTCGCTCGGGCCGGCTCGAAACTGGCGCCGCCGTTGTTGGTATGGCAGGTCCCCCGTCCTGTCAGTCGGCGTTGACCGCGCTGGCGGCACAGACGATGGCCCATCACAGGGCGCCGCCGATGTGTTGACCGTCGAACAAGCTGTCGCTATCGTTCCACTATCCGATCCGACCGGATCGCATAGTGGACCACTCCTGGAAGGGTTGGCATGCGGCCGATGCCCTCGACGCCCTCTTGGTATCCCGCTCCGGCCCGCATCGCAATTCCCGGTCGAGGCCAACAGACGAGCGGCGTGACGGTGCCTTATCCAGCACGAGCACTCGATGTCGTGTGGTCCACCGAGACACCAGGGGTCGGTGACGCGTCACCAGCACAGGCCGGGAGCGCTCCTCGGCTTGTCGGCCACGTGCAGACGATGGGCGCTCGGATGTCGATCAGCAAGCAATGAGCGAGGAGCACAGGAATGAACATTGCCGAGATCTACGCTGCGGATCTGCGGCGACGAGAAGCGCAGATCCGCAGTGATATCGAGGAGCTTTCACGACTCTTCGACGACGACATGTTGTGGATTCACGCTAGCGGCCAGATCGACACCAAGGACACGCTCCTCGAGACGCTTCGATCGGGCAAGGCGAAGTATCTGACGATCGACACGCGGGACGACAGCTTGCGGATCAAGGGCGGGGTCGCCTTCTTAAGTGGGATCGTGACGATCAAGGCCGAGATGAAGGGACTTGAACGCGAACTCGAGCATCGATACACGATCGCGTGGCATCAGCACGACGGTGACCTGAAGGTTGTGAATTGGCAGGCGACACGACTGGATCTCTAGAGCTGCAGCGACCATCCGAGCACCGGAAGTCCGATGGCCGGCGCCATTCGGAACTGAGTGCTTTTGCATTGTGGGCCGTGGCTGATAGATCGTTTGCCCCGACATGGGCGCCGAAAGATTGGCACGCTGCCTTTTCGATCGCGATCGGGTCACTCAGCGCGTATCGATGCGGCAGTCCGTTTGGTGGGGCGCACTTCGTTCGCGAGACATGTAAGACCACACGGTCTAGTACCTGGCCCGTCGAGCGCCGTCCCTCTACAACGGCGGCGCTCGCATGCAGTATGACCACGCCGACAACAAATTTTTCGGGCGCTTCCACGACGCAACCGATACCACGGTCAAACCTTACGGCTGAATCGAGACCCGCTTCTACACCGCACAGTGCCACCACCACCTATTGCCACCCGAGATCGTCACTGCGATTTCACCGATACCGCCCTTGCACGCCGCAGTTCTATCCGGGCCTTGGTCACCGAGATCCCGCACGCGTTCACCCGTCCGAGCTGGCCCGACACCGCCCGTTAACTGAGCACCCCCTTCCTTGGAGAGACAACTGGATCTGTCATGCCCATAGCAACATTCACTCTCAGCACCCACACCAACTGCACCGAGCACGGTGCCGCCTATACCCTTTCGGCCACCGACGCCGCCCCCGTGCACGGGCTGGTATTCACCGACATGGCCGAACATCAGGTGTTTGGGGACGGGTTCGCCCAACGCCGACCCATGGTGGTGTTCCGATTCTTCGGCCTAACCATCGATGACCAGCAGATGGGCAACCCGCGCGCCACGGTGCAGTTCAATCCCGAGTGGACCGGGCGCACGAGCCCCACGCGCGCGATCAGCCTCGGCGAACCCGGTTACCTGACAGTGCATCTGGGCCACCCGATCACCACGACTACGGGCACGGAGCGAGAGCTCATGGTCGACCTGCTCGCTGCTATCACCGCCGAGTATCTCACTGACGAACGCGTCGCGCGTCATCGTCACTGGCTGGCCGAACTGCGCCGACAAGACACCGCTCGCGAGCTCGGCCGTATACAAGCGCTAGAGCAGCAGGCTCACCGCCGCAACCGCGACGCCCGCGCCGCCGTCGACGCCGCGTGGTCGCTGCTGCAGTCCGTACGTAAGCAGTACTGACTCTGCACGATTCCGGTTCAACCGCCCGACGGCACCTCGTTGGAACTGGAACTGTTGCGGGTCGACGTCCGCACGTGCGACGGGCGCTCACGATCATCGTGCTCGCCGCAGCCCCCTCGACGCACTCGATCTTGTCGGCAGGCTCACGATCACCCACACGATGACATTGTCAGATGCGCACAGCGACATAGACCCATGCCAAACTCTTTGGGAGCATCTCTATTTGGCTACCGTTAACGATTTCACAGCCCTTAGCCCCGGCCGCCCTGGCCAGCAGGGTGCGCTACATACGACAACAGAACGGCTGCTGTCCGTCGAGCCGCAGAAACTTCCCACCCCGCCGCCACAGCCAACTTCCGCGAACCGTGCGCGCTACATAGCGACCCCTTATGCCTGGTTCAACCAGGTGTACCAGGTGACGCCGACACCGGACAGTTGCGCCACCTCCTCGCGGCGCAGTCCTGGAGTGCGACGACGCGGGCCGGGCGGCAGGCCGACATCCCCGGGCGAGATGCGGGCCCGCCGCGATTTGAGGAAGGCTCCCAGTTCGTTTCGCCGGGCCTTGCGCAGGGCGCGAGCATCCACCGCATCGGTCATACAGTGATCGTCGCCGATCGCGCCCGGCTTATCCAGGTGGTGCCAGTACTAGTTTTATCGGGCTCCTGTTACCGGTGTCGGCGAGCGCGCAAGCTCGATCGCATGACCCAGACCTTGCCGACACGGCCGCCGCGGCGCGCGGTGCGTGGCGCGCCGCGGCCATCCTCGCCATCATCCTCACCGGTCAGTTCATGGCCGTGCTCGACGCTTCCATCGTCAATGTCGCCATCCCGTCGATCCGTTCGGGGCTGGGCACCAGCGGATCCGCGCTCCAGCTGATCGTCGCCGGCTACGTGATCGCCTACGCGGTGCTGCTGGTCACCGGAGCCCGCTTGGGCGACCGCTTCACCCAGCGGCGCGCCTTCATCGCGGGTCTCGCGCTGTTCACTGTCGCCTCGCTGGCCTGCGGGCTAGCCTGGAACGCGGTGTCGCTCATCGTGTTCCGCTTCATCCAGGGTGCGGGGGCTGCGGCGATGATTCCGCAGGTGATGACCCTCATCCAGCGGGACTTCAGCGGGCAGGCCAGGGCCAAGGCGCTGAGCGTGTACTCCGCCATCATCTCGGGCGGCGTGGTCGTCGGCCAGGTGCTGGGCGGACTGATCGTGGACGCCGATCTCTTCGGCAGCGGCTGGCGGGGTGTCTTCCTCGTGAACGTGCCCGTCGGCGCCGTGCTGCTGGTACTCGCGCCGCGCGTACTGCCGTCCGACGGACCGCGTTTCGACCGGAAGCTCGATCTGGCCGGGCTCACCGTGCTCACCGTGTCGGTCCTGCTGCTCGTGGTGCCGCTGGTGCTCGGCGGCGAACAAGACTGGCCGAGGTGGACATGGATCGCCTTGGGCGCCAGCGTGTTCGGCGCCGTCGCGTTCGTGTTGGTCGAACGCCACGTGGCCCGTCGCGGCGGTGCGCCGCTGTTCGCGCGGGAGGCGCTGCGCGCACCGGGCCTGCTGCTCACCGCGGCGACACTGTTGGTGGTGATGGCGACCTTTGGCGGCTGGATGTTCGTCATGGCCATCCACCTGCAGAACACGCTCGGCTACACCGCGCTGCACGCGGGACTGGTGTTCGTGCCGATGGGGGCCGCCTTCGCCGTCGCGAGCCTGAACTGGCAGCGCGTCCCGGGGCGCTTCCACCGCGCGATGGTTCCGCTCGCACTGGTCCTCGGCGCCGCGACCATGACGGCGCTCGCGGCGATGCTGCGCGACGGCGCCGAGCCGGGACCGGTCGCCCTGGTCGTCTTCGGACTGATGGGAATGGGTTTCGGCCTCGCCTTCACACCGCTGATGACCCGCACGCTGGCGAACGTTCCCCGCGCGGTGGCCGCCGACGCCAGCGGAATTCTCGTCACGCACGTCCAACTGGGTATCGTCGTTGGCATCGCCTCCTTCGGAACCGTGTTCCTGAGCCTCGCGGGCGCGTCCACGCTGTCCGCGGCGCGGGCGCTCGGCGTGACCGGCACGGCGGAGGGGGTGACGGTGCTGCTCGCGGCCGCGTTCTCGGCCCGCGCGGCACGGTGAGGCCGAGAGTCCGTCCGGCGCGGTCGGCGTCTGCGCGAAACCGGGCCGGGGCGGGCTCGTTGGCCGTATCTTTGCCGTAAGGGTGCAGATCGGAGTGGACAGTGGCAGCAGGGCAGCTCTCGGCCGACTACGTGATCGTCGGATCGGGTTCGGCGGGTGCGGTGATCGCCAACCGGCTCAGCGAGGATTCCGGAACCCAGGTGGTGGTGCTGGAGGCGGGCCCGCCGGACAAGGACAAGTTCGCCCATATTCCGGCGGCCTTCGCGAAACTGTTTCGCTCCGAACTGGATTGGGACTATCTGACCGAGCCGCAGCCGGAGCTCGACAACCGGCAGGTGTACTGGCCGCGCGGGCGCACGTACGGCGGGTCGTCCTCGATGAACGCCATGATGTGGGTGCGCGGCTTCCGCGCCGACTACGACGAGTGGGCGCTGCTTGCCGGTGCGGAGTGGGGATTCGCCGCCGCGGTCGAACAGTTCCGCCGGATCGAGAACGTCGAGGACGCGCAGTACCCCGACGAGGGCACCGCCGGACCGTTGTACGTCTCGCACCAGCGCAGCCCGCGCCCCTCCACGGCGGCGTTCCTGACGGCGGCGCAGGAGTCGGGATTCACCGTCGAGGCGCCGAATCGGCCGCAGCCCGACGGTTTCACTCAGACCATGGTGACCCAGCACAACGGCAGGCGGTGGAGCACTGCCGACGCGTACCTGCGTCCGGCACTGCGGCGCGCCAACCTCACCGTGCACAGCGAGGCCCTCGCCACCCGGGTGATTTTCGAGGGCAAACGGGCCGTCGGCGTCGAGTACCGGCAGAACGGTGAGACCCACACCGTCACCGCCCGCCGCGAAGTGGTGCTGTGCGGCGGCGCGATCAACAGCCCGCAGCTGCTCATGCTCTCCGGCATCGGCGATGGCGACGAACTGGGTCGCCACGGCATCGCGGTGGTGGCGCACGCGCCGGATGTCGGGGCGAACCTGCAGGATCACCTGGTCGCGGGCATCGGCTACGGGGTGGAAGACTCGCTGTTCAACGCCGACAAGAAGCCGCGGCAGCTGCTCGACTACCTGCTGCGCCACCGCGGCATGCTCACCTCCAATATCGGCGAGGCCTACGGCTTCGTCCGGTCCAAGCCCGAGCTGGAACTGCCCGACTTGGAGCTGGTCTACGCACCCGCCCCGTTCTACTACGAGGGCCTCATCGATCCGACCGAGCACGGCATGATCCTGGCGACGGTGCTGCTGCGCCCGCACAGCCGAGGGCGGATCGCGCTCGGGTCGGCCGATCCCACGGCCAAGCCGGTCATCGATCCTCGCTACCTCTCCGACTCCGCGGGCGCCGACCGCGCCGCCCTGATGGCAGGCCTGCGCACTTGCGCGAGGATCGCCGACGCGCCCGCGCTGAAGGCGTTGCTTGGCAGCCTCATCTACCCGCCGAACGCGCCCGACGAGCTCGAGGCCACCCTCGAACTGGCGATCAACGGCTACTCGCACACCCTGTATCACCCGATCGGCACCTGCCGGATGGGCACCGACCCGGCCAGCGTGGTGACGCCGCGACTCGAGGTCCGTGGCGTGCAAGGACTTCGGGTGGCCGACGCCTCGGTGATGCCGCTGCTGATTCGTGGACACACGCACGCGCCGAGCGTGTTCGTCGGCGAGCAGGCCGCCAAGTTCCTGCGGGAGTCCTGACCTCACATCGCTCGGCCGCCGCGTCCGGGTTCCGCGAAACCGGACGCGGGCGGCGGCGCTAGAAGACGGGCACGCGGTCGAAGCCGAGCGGCGGCGTGGGGGTCGGGCCGGTGCCGAGCACCGGCTTGAAGTCGGGCAGCGCGGTCAGCACATCGATGTTGCGGGCCGCGTAGCAACGCACCTGCGGCAGCGCGCGGGACACCTCGGCCCGCTCCACCGGCTCGTCGTCGACGAACGCGATGGTGTCCAGGCTCAGGCCCAGGGTTCGGGCGATCCGCACGATGCTGGCCGACTTGCGGCCCCACCCGATCTCGAGCGCGGAGAACATCTCGTAGACGCCGTGCCGGTACAACAGCTCCAGCGTGAGGTTGCGGTCGCTTCGGCTCGCCACGGCGTGCCAGATGCCGCGGTCGGTCAGCGCCCGCAACGTGCGCAGGGACGCGGGCCGCGGTGCGCCGCTCGTCGCGTCGCACACGACACCGTCCCACAACGTGTTGTCCAGTTCCCAGACAAGACATCTCAGAGCCGGTCTCATCGCCTGCCCCTATCGGTTCGTCATCGCTGCCTTCCCTGCCGTGGCGCGCCCGGCAGACGGGAGTACTGCAACCATCCGGGGCACGGCACGTGCCGGGCAAGCCCCAGGTTCCTGGGTGGCCGGTCCGGCCCGGGTGATACTACCGCCAGGCCGCCGAAGCGCCACTCGATCCGATCTGGCAAACCGTCAGCGCTCCCAGCCCGCGAACAACTCTGTCGCCCTGGGTCCGTCGGCTCGATGGTTCCCTCCGATGCCCGGCCAAGCGCTCGTTTGGCATGCCGTGCAGTTGTGCGGGTCGCGCCGGAATTCCGCCTGCCGCAAGGCCCTCGCAGACGCTCGCTTGCGGCGGCGGCGCGAGAGTGCGTGCGGGCCCGCGCTTCGTGCCACCCGCCGCGGGCGAGCGACCGGCGAGTAACTCCGTCGGCGCAGGCAACGCGCGCCCCGGATCCTCGCCCGGCATGGATCATTCGGCACGCTCGCGACACGCCTGCACACCACGCTCCCTGGCGGGGTGTAACCACCTGTCGGTCAGCCTGACTCGGGCTCGCCCTCGAGGTCACTCGGAGGAGGTCGATCGCACCGCGCAACGCCTCGCCGAAGGGGAGTTGACACTCATAGCGTCCCAGACGATTTCAGCGCAACTTTGACTCGTCGATACTCCACTAATTGCGCGAAAGATGGGTCTCCGGACCGGTTTCCGAACGAAAAGTAAACTGAACAAATGACCAGCAAAAGCCTCGGTCCGCATTCCCCCCGGACCCCAACGCCCCATGACCTGTGAGCGCTCACAAGGGTCCGATTTCGGCGCCGTCGTGATCTCACAGAACCCGACGAATCGTTCCGCGCCATTGATCATGCGGTTAATGTGAATGCGCCGCACAGCAATTTCCCCCCGGGGGCGGAAGGAGTCGCCAATGACCGTCGACAGTGGGGCCAGACCGAGTTTGACTCTGTCCGGCCGACCGATGTCTTCGCCGTTGCAGGATGTCCGGAGCCTATCGCGCCAGATGGTCGGACACTTCGTCGAGAACGTGGTCCCCTGCGGCACGCTACCGGGCGACGCCATCAGCGGCGACGTCACCACCATCACCCGGGTCTGCCTCGAGTTCGCGGTCAGCATGCTCGACGGACGGGACATTCCCGCCAAATTGCAGCGGCTGCAGGACGCCGCGGCGGGCTGGGCGCGCGAGGGCGTGCCGATCGACACCATCCATCACTCGATTCACGAGGGCTTCAAGATCGGCCTGGATCTGGTGGTCTCCAACGCCTCGACCAAGGACTACGGCAACCTCGTCGACGGCGCGAAGATGGTCGTGGAAATGCTCGACCAGATCACCTCGGCGATCTCGGTCGCCTACGTCCGCGAACTGCGCGCCGTGGTCAGCGAGCACCACACCGCCGTGCACACCCTCACCTCCGCGCTGCTCGGCGGACACAGCACCTCCACCATGGCGCGCGAGTGCGGCATCGCCATCGCTGCCTTGTACGCGGTCGTCGCGGTCGCGATCCCGCAGCACCGCGACGAACGCAACCCGGCCGTGGACGGGCAGGTGGTGGCCAGGCGCAAACTGCGCCGCGTCCAGGCCGAACTGGCCACCCGGTGCGGCAGCAGCGCGCTGTCGTTGCTCAGCGTGGACGGCGGCACCATCCTCATACCGTCCGTCGCGTTCGACAAAGGGCAGTTGGACGCGCTGATCACCGAGCTGTCCCGGGCCGCCCAGGTCGGCATCACCGCCACCCTGGTCGAGGCAACGCCGGAACAGATACCCAACGCCGCCGACCAGGCGCACGAACTGCTCGACATGGTGCAGCGCCTGCAAGCGGTGGCCGGTCTCTACCGCTTCGACGAGCTGGCGCTGGAATACCAGCTGACCCGCCCTGGCCCGGGCCGGGAATACCTCGGTTCGCTGCTCGACCCGCTCGACGAACACCCGGAGCTGCTGGAGACATTGCAGCGGCACATCGCCAACAACCTCAACCGCCAGCGCACCGCCCGCGTGCTGCACGTGCACACGAACACCGTCGACTACCGGCTCAAACGAATCGGGCAGCTCACCGGTTTCGATCCATCCCAGCCCTCCGGGCTCTGGTATCTGCGTTCGGCGCTGGTGGCGCGCACCTACCGCACTCCCTGAGCCAGGGGTTCACGACCCGGCGCGGCTGGGAATGTCCGGTTGCGATTCCGCAACGGTTCCCGGTCGCGCCGCAAGCGGAGCAAAGGACGATTTCGGGTAGCCCGCTACTCATGAGAAAACCCGGGCGGGGCGTGCACACTATCTCCATGCCGGATGTGCGCGAGCTCGTCGCGGGCGGCGACGACAAGCAGGGTGTGCTGGATCGGGCGTTCGCTGTGCTCGATGTCTTGAGCCGGGCCGACGACGGACTCGGGCTGAGCGAGCTGGCCCGGAACGCCGGACTCGCCAAGACCACCACCCACCGCATCGCCGAGCAGCTCGTCTCGGTCGGGGCCATTCAGCAGATCGATCAGCGCTACTTCATCGGCCCTCTCGCCGCCCAGCTCGGACGCTGCTGGCAGCCGGATCCGCTGCTGAGCCAGGCCGCCGCCGATCCCGTGCGCGCGCTGGTCGGTCCGGCGGACGCGGCCGCCGTCTACGCGCTGTACGGGGGCAAAGGTCGATTGGTGACCGCCGCCGCCCGCGGCGCCCACTGCTGGATACTGCCGCCGGACCTGACGGAGACCTTCGCGCCGCTCGCCGCGGCCTGGCACGTCCTGCTCGTCGCCGACCACAAGCCCGTCACCCCGGCGACGCTCACGGCGAGGCGGTCGCATCGGCTGCCGATCTCCCTGCGCGACCGCGGATTCGCCATCTCGGTCCACCACGAGGGCGTTCCCGAAATGAGTTGCGTGGCGGCGCCGCTGCTGAGCGACGGCATGCATCGACCGGCGGTCGTCGCCGTCCTGACCCTGACGCCCTGCCCGCCGCCGGGGCTCTCGGATCTCGTCTTGCACACGGCCGATCGGATCGCGCAGCGCCTGCGGTGAGATTGCGGCGAGCGCGCGGCGCGACTTGGACGCGGGCCGGCACGCTCCCGGCATTACGCCAGACAGATCAAGAATCCCGTGGCGTTGATGCTGGGCAATAGCGTCGGCAGGCACACCGGCGCGAAGAAGTTGTTCATGACTTCGTGCCGCTGCTCCGCCATAGGAACGGTGGGTGACTCGGCGGTGGCGACGCCCGCGCCGAGGGCGATGGCGGGTGCGACAGCGAAGGCGGCCGCTATCCCGCACAACTTCATGCTCATTGGGGACCTCGCTCTCATGCTGCCTGCCCGACCCGGACAGAACCATCAGCCGCTTTCGGAGGGGCTTTCACAAGGGATTGGTCCGATTGACGGAACGGGTGGTGGGAAGAGCTGCGGTGCGTGCGATTCACGTAGCCAGGCGACTCGCCGGGGTCATCTTCAGATCGCGCCGACAGTTGTTTTCGAATCGTTCGGTCGGACGTTTCCGACGCGGTCCACCTACACGCATCCAGGCTCTGATGCTGCGCGCAGAAATGGATGTGCCGGAAGCAGCGAACGACCTCCAAGCTCTGCGTCGGATACGAGACCAGAACGAAGGACAGACATCGGGAAACCACACTGTGGCTGTCAATTCGCGCAGGGGCTAGGCACGCTCGCCGTGGAATGCCGATCAAGCCGATAGGAAGCGACGCGAAAAGCCCGGAGCCAGACAGGGTTTTGCGACCCCAAGCCAGCACGCGGCCATTCAGCGCAGGCCGGACTTGGCCGATCCGTCCGTAGTTCAACAGCAGCGCGGTAACCGGTTCGATGCTCAGGTAGACATCGATCGGGCCGGGTTCGGCCGGATCCACTGTCAGCGCGCCGCTATCGAACCGGAAGACATAGCTTTCGAACCCGCGCAGCCGGTATTCGTAAGTGGCCGTGTGCCCGCCGGTCCACGTCGCATTCACCCAGCGCTTCGGAAATCCGGTCCACCGCGCCCCTCCCCACAGGCGCGTTCGAATCCAGTACGTCGCCAACGTAATCGAGGCTGGGTACAACGTCGAGGTCGCCGGATCGCGCCGGATTGTGATGTGCCCCGGCACGTCACTCGTCGGCGCATCACCGACAAGCCGTACCACGTCGGCGTAGCGTTCGACGACTTCGACGACCACCGTCCCACTGAGCGGGATATTCCACGCCGCACGATGTGAAACACATGCGCGTCTGTTTCGTGCGCGATAACGTCCCCTGGTCATGAGACGCTCTGTTGCAGGTATCGCCCTCGGCATCACCATCACGGTCGCCGCACCGCTGTCCGTCGCCCAAGCCGACACCGGCTCGTCGTCGCTCTCCGGCGGCACCGGCTCGTCGTCGCTCTCCGGTGGCGGCCTTCCCCCGTATTCGCAGTGGATCACCGAGGTGCAGACGGTCGCCGCGCAGGCCAAGGACTATCTGGCCGGACGGCTGCCCGGGGCGACCCGCCCGGCCATCGTCCTCGACATCGACAACACCTCGCTGGAAACCCAGTACAACCCGGGCCCCATCACTCCGGCCATCGCGCCCATTCTGCAGCTGGTCCGATGGGCCAAATCGCAAGGTGCGGCAATCATTTTCGTCACCGGTCGTCCCGCGCTGATGAACCTGTACACCCAAACCAATCTGACCGCCGTCGATTACCCGGTGGATGGGCTCTACGGAAGCCCGCTCACCACGCTGTCCGCGGGCTCGGTGGGGCTCGAGGAATACAAGACCAACGCCCGCATAGACATCGAGGGCGACGGGTACACGATCGTCGCGAACATCGGAAACAGCCCTTCGGATCTCGCGGGCGGACATGCCGAGAAGACCTTCAAACTGCCCGACTACAACGGCAAGCTCTCCTGACGGACAGGAGAGACCGCAAAGGTGGTGGCCGCGAACAAGATCGGTGAGGCGGGAGCCCTACGGTCCGCGTGCGTGCCCATCGCCGAGCCCGCGCGCTGTGCGAGATCGTACAGTCCGCGCCGCACAGTCCGCGCCGTACAGTCCGCGCCGCACAGTCCGCGCCGCACAGTCCGCGCCGCACAGTCCGCGCCCGCGGCCCCCTCGGGCCGCGGGCGCTGTGGCGCGGTCAGTTGTAGGCGACGCTCTCGAACCAGACGACGGTCCGGCCAGGGCGGTCGAACACGCTCACGCACACGTTGTTTCGATCGAAGACCCAGCCCTCGTCGCGGCAACCGGACCAGCCGCCGTCGCGCCCGTGGTACAGCGACCACCCGTGCCGCCACCCGAGGTGACTACGCACGCGGTCGCTGACCTCCTCGGCGGGCACCGTGCCCGCGGTCCCGATCTCGAAGGCGCGCATACAGATTGTCGAGGAGTTCCCGCCGCAACCCCGGTCCGTGTTCGCCAACACGGTCAACCCCTCGGGCAGCGGCAGCAGCGCGTCGTTGGACGGCACCGAGGCCCGCTGTCCCTTCATGACGCCGACCGTGAGGGCCGTGCAGAGCACGCTCAGAACGCAGTACCCGATCACCAGCGTTCGCCCGATACGGTTCAGCACCGACAATTCGGCGGTCTCCGCACGGTCGGATACGAATCCCCATACCGCGACAGCCACATTCAGCGTCACCAACAGCACCATCACCGTGATCGTCCCAGCAGGCAGCACCCATCCGAGACTGACCGCGAACTCCGCCGCGGCGATCACCGCCAGGATCACGCCCACCCTCTTCCGGCTGCGCGGCGTGCGCGCCGCGAGCAACCAGCACAGCAACGGGATGACAAAGACCGCCCGAATCACGATCGTCAGCCTAGGCCCCGCCACCCACCGCCGGAACCTCATCACTGGCGTCGGCCGATATCAGAACTTCGATCAATGCAAACACTTCGATCAACCATGAAACGGACCACACCGATTTACTTACTATATGTCAATGACACAAAGTAACTTTTCGGTTTGTCGCGTACGATGTAGCAATGGCCCGACGTCCGAAGCATGATCCGCGAGAGTCCGAGCAGGAGATCTTGCACGCCGCAGAACAGCTTCTGCGCGAACGGCCGTTCCGCGAGATGAACGTCGAGACGGTCATGAGCCGCACCGGCCTCAAACGGCCGGCGTTCTACGTGCACTTCCGGGACCGGCACGACCTCGCCCTGCGCGTCGTGCAGGACGTCGGCCGCGAGATCTTCGAGATGACCAACCGGTGGATGCAAGGCAACGACCTGCGCAACGATGCGCGAGCCGCCTTCGAGGGATTGGCCGACGTCTATGTCCGCCACGGCCCGGTGCTACGCGCGCTGTCCGACGCCTCCGGAAGCGACGAAAAGGTCGAAATCGCCTACCGCGCACTCGTTCAGCGACTCATCGACGCCATCGCGCGCCACATCCGAGAAGAACAGGCTCGAGGACGGACCGCGGAAGCGCTCGACGCGGACGAGACCGCCCGCGCTCTGGTGTGGATGGACGAGCGCTACCTGTCGGAAGCCCTCGGACGCGAACCCCGCACCGACCCGCGAATAGTTGTGGACGTTCTCTACAACATCTGGATGTCCGCGCTCTACGGCTCCGACTCGAGCGACTGATCTCGTCTCCTGATCTCTCGACCGAGGGCTTATCAAGGCCTTGGCACCGCCGCCGCGCGGCTCGGCGCCGGCACTCGCACCGCTTGCCGCTACGACACAGCATCCTCGGCAGGCGAATCGACCGCCTGGTGGGGCATCCGCACGGCGGCCGGATGCGACCGCAAACCCCGGTTCGTCAGCGAACGCGTGGCAACCGGGAGCACAATGAGCGCATGCGAACCGTGCTCATTCTCGGTGCCGGATTCGGCGGGCTGGAGTTGGCCAGCCGCCTGTCGCATGCACTGGCCGACGACCAGGTCCGGATCGTGCTGATCGACCGGAACGACTCCTTCACCTTCGGCTTCGCCAAACTCGAGATCCTCTTCCGGGATGTTCCGCCGGAGCGCGTCCGTGTTCCGTACGCGGACCTCGCCCATCCGGGGGTCGAGTTCCGCCGCGAGGAGGTGACCTCGATCGATCCGCGGACCCGCCGCGTCGTCACCGATCGGTCCGAGTACGAACCCGACATTCTCGTCGTGGCGCTCGGGGCCGAATACGACCTCACCGCGACCCCCGGATTCGTCGAAGACGGATACGAGTACTACTCGATCGAGGGCGCGTGCCGATTGCGCGACCGGCTGGCGAACTTCGAGGGCGGCGACGTGCTCCTCGCCATTCTCAGCGTCCCGTTCAAGTGCCCGCCCGCGCCCTACGAGGGTGCGATGCTCCTGCACGAGAAGCTTGCCGGGCGCGGTGTCGACGCGCGCATTCACATGATCAGCCCGATGGACTCACCGATCCCGGTCTCGGCCGACACCTCCGCCGCGCTCGTCGAGGCACTGAACAACCGCGGCATCCAGTACTCGCCGGGCCGACTGGTCCACGCTCTCGATCCGAGCCGCCACGTGGCGGTGACCCGCATTGGCGATCTCCCCTACGACCTGTTCATCGGAATCCCGAAGCACCGGGTGCCCGCCGTCGTGGCGGCGTCCGGGCTGACCGAAGGCGGCACGGACGGCTGGATCGCCGTCGACCCGCACACCCTCGAGACGCCGTACCCGGGCGTCTACGCGCTCGGCGACTGCGCCGATGCCCCGGTCCCGCGAGCGGGAGTGTTCGCCGAGGACGCCGCCCATACCGTCGCCGCTGCGATCGCGGCGACGGTGCACGGGTCCGACTGGTCCGAACGGTACCGAGGTCGCGGCGTGTGTCATATCGAGTTCGGGGGCGGCCTGGTCGGCAAGGTCGACGCGGATTTTCTGTCGGGCCCCGCGCCGGTCGCGCCGTTCTCCGCGCCCTCCGAGGAACTCGCGCGCGAGAAGGCCGCCTCGGCCGCCGCTCGGCTGGACCGCTGGTTCCCGGGCTCGAACCACCGGCCCTAGCGAACAGGCGCGCCGCACGCGACGACGGGTGTCACAGGGTGAGTTTCGCGCCAGGCGCCGGCGGAACTCGGGCTCGCAGGACGCGGCCGTGTCGTCAGCACCCCTTCCTCATGTGACGCGCAACAGGTCCAGGGCGGCAGCCTCCGGCGTGCCGGGTGCGGCGGAGTAGACCACGACGGTTTGGTCGACCTCCGGCACCAGCAGCGTGTCGCAGTCGAGAGTGAGCCTGCCGAGCGCGGGGTGTTCGATGGTGAGGGTGGTCGCGCTGATCGTGCCCGCCTGTCCGGCACGCCACAGCTCG
The DNA here is from genome assembly GCF_965341865.1 of Nocardia sp. bgisy134. Classification (GTDB taxonomy): domain Bacteria; phylum Actinomycetota; class Actinomycetes; order Mycobacteriales; family Mycobacteriaceae; genus Nocardia. Next base: position 107,864 of record NZ_CBDQZP010000023.1, on the reverse strand, counting down.
TCGAATCGCACGCTGCCGGAACGCAGTTCGGTGATGAGGCGGGCAACGCCGGGGTCGCCGGGGTAGCGGGCTCGCGCGGTGCGCAGACAGCCGACGCAATGGGCAGCGGTCCGCTCCTCGTCTTCGTCGGACAGCCGCACCCGGCCGACACCGTCGCCGAGGAACCGTTCACGAATGAGGTTGCGCCGCGTCGGGGGCAGCGCGGAGAAATCGCCGAGGAGCGCGTCGGCGAGCGGGTTCCAGGCCAGCACGTCGGAGGTGGCGGACAGCACCAGCGCGGGCAGGTCGGACATGCGGTCGAGGATCCGAAGCACGCTGGGGCGCACCTGCATCGGGACACGCCCGGCGTGCGGCGGTTCGGAGCCCGCGAGCCGGAAGACCAGGTTGCGGTCGTCGTCGCCGAGTCGCAGCGCTCGGGTCAGCGCACCCAGGACCTGCGTGGACGGTTTCGGTCCGCGCCCCTGCTCGAGCCGCACCACGTAGTCGACGCTGACGCCCGCCAGCTGCGCGACCTCCTCCCGCCGCAACCCCGGCACCTGCCGACGTGATCCGGCGGGGAGGCCGACTTCGACCGGTTCGACCCTGGCGCGTGCGGTGCGCAGCACGGCGGCCAATTCGGCTCTGTCCATACTCCTATCGTGCCGCGCGATCCACCGCCCGGGGTGGTACCGCCCGTCCCATGCCCGGGCGGTCCTGGTGGCCGGGCGCACGGTCCACGACGCTGCGAACATGACAGGCACGACAACCGCCCGGACGGCGCACGACCGAGCCGAGGCCGCACCCGACGGCCGAACGAACCGACGAATGCCGTTGATCGGAGCCGCCGTGGCCCTGCTGGCGACGCTGAGCGTGATCGGTTTCGCCGTGACACCGAAAGGAACCGAGCCAGTGAACGAGTCCGGAATCTCCAGCACCGTGCTGTCGATCGGCCTGCATCCCGGCGCTCTCGACTACAGCCGGATTCCCGGCTTGGACGAGGCCACGCTGACAGCGCGGATCGCCGCGGGCGAGCAGGCGCTGCGCGACGCCGGGTTCGACCTCGTGTCATGCCTCGTCCCCGCGGAACCCGACGCCGCCGAAGCCGTGCTGCGAGAGTGCGCCACCGACAGATCGTTCGGCGTCGTGATGATCGGCGCCGGGATCCGCGGCGCGCTCGAGCACACCCTCGTGCTCGAACGAATAGTCAACGCCGTCAACCAGATATCCCCTGGCGTGCGGTTCTGCTTCAACACTTCACCGGAAACCACCATCGACGCGATACGCCGTTGGGTGAGGCCGAGCAATTAGTGCGGGCAATCCGGACCCGCCACCACCCCACCTCGGTTACCCGACGAGCCGTCGACAACGACCATGTGCCACAGCAACATCGGTCGAAGCCACACCACGCCCCCGGCCACCATGCCTACCGACTCCACCCCGCCGCACCCCCAGCACGAGTACCAAATGATCAGTCCCCCAACTGAACCAAATTCTCGACGCGACGGCAAGCCGACCGAGCGGAGAGGTTCGCGCTGCGGTGGGATCCCTCGCGCTCCGGAAGATCGACTCTCGGAAACGATGTGATGCCCCACATAGCCGATTCCACTACCTGCTTGCAATGAGAGCGGTCACATTCTCGAGAACTCGAAAAAGTTTGCCACGCTGCGCAATAGCACCCGGCGCCATCTGTACGGAGTGAAAAATTTTCTGGCAAGTATGGAATTCGTCACCGAAATCTGGTATGGCCCGATTCAATCGAAAAGTACCAATGGGTCGGTTTTATCTATTCGGTAAACCGATCGTGAACAGCGAACTTTCCGAAAACTCCTCCAACCCGCTCCGCGACCACCACCCGACGGAGTACCTGTAACCAGAAATCGCAGAATTCATTGTCCGAGACACCATGCCGTCATGCCCCATTTTCCCGGGGCGACGCCACGTTGCGCTCACAACAATCGAAGCCCATTAGCCATGAGATTGCCGATGCATGAGATGCACTGTAGGACAGTGCTTTTCGCATTGCAGCGCCCACATCAGCGGTGTAGAGATTGGTCGAACGCACGACTGTGCACGGTGACAGTCGTGCAGGGTGACGAGATATGAGGCGTAACAGTTTTGGTTGTCGATATCGGAAGGCAAGTGATCACCGGCTCGGCTGTCGCCGCATCCGGCACTGACCAGGGAAAAGGCAGGTACTCGACGGTGTCGGCAAACACCGCGGTCGAGATCGAGGAGCTCCCGGGCGCAACGGGCGCGAGCCCGGTCGGAGGTCTGGAATGACCGCCCCGAACACGGTGTCCGAACGCGTCCGAGAGCTGTTTCGCAGCGGTTTGCGTGTCGACGAAATCGACCTCGATACGCCGTTGCTGGATTATGGCTTGGATTCGGTCCGGTCGGCCGAGATCATCATCGAACTGGAGCGCGCGTTCGACGTGCAGATCTCCGACGAGGAGGCCTCCGAGCTGCACACCGCGCGTGACGTGATCGAGTGCGTGACGAACAAGACGAGCCACCGCGCCGGGATCGGGGCATAACCGCATGGCTCCCAGAGCACAAGACCACGAAATCTCCTCGACCGGAATGGATGTCGAGGCGTCGCAGTTGTTCGACGACTTCGCGCGGCACAACCGACCCGGACTGGCGCGGCTGCTGCGCGCCTGTCACCTGGACGTGGTGTACGTCGGCGCCGAGGGCGACCATCTGATCCGCGCGGACGGTACACGGGTGCTCGACATGGTCGGCGGCTTCGGCGCGGCATTGTTCGGGCACAACCATCCGGCGCTGGTCCGCGTGGCCACCGCACGGTTGAACCAGCAGACTCCGTTCGTCTCACAGGGCAGTGTCCGGCCGGGCGCTTCGCTTCTGGCACATCGGCTTTCCGACCTGGTCGGGGCGAGCACGGGACGCGAGTACGTGGTGACGTTCGGGTCCACCGGCGCCGACGCGGTCGAGGCCGCCATCAGGCACGCGGCCGTCGCGCACGCGCGCAGACTGGCCGAGTTGCGCGACGAACTGCGCCGCACGCTTCGGCAGCTGCGCCGCGACGGACTGCACGCGGTGCGTCCGGTCACCAGAACCGCGGCCGATCAGAAAGACGACGAAACACGCTCGGCGGCAGCGATTCTCGAAGACTCGCTGCGCGTCGTCGAGGAGATCGAACGGCGGGGCCCCGTCTTCGTTTCGCTGGCGAACGCCTTCCACGGCAAGACGGCGGGCGCCTTCGCGCTCACCGAGCAGGCCGATACGCCCGCGGACCTGATCGTGCCCGGCCCCGAGCGGCGCAAACTCGACACCTGGACGCCCGAGGAGGTATCCGCCGCCTTCGCGCAGGAGCTGCGGCCGGTGGGCCGGATCAGCGTGAACGCCGCCGGACGGCCGGTGTTGTCGCAGACGTCGGTCTCGCCGATCGCGGCGATCTTCGCCGAACCCATCCAGGGCGAGGGCGGGGTCCGCGAGGTGCCTGCCGAGACGCTGCGCGCCCTGCGTGAACTGGCCGACCGGCACACGGCCGCATTGGTTTTCGACGAGATCCAATCCGGCATGGGCCGCACCGGCACCTTCCTGGCGTCGGCGCCGTCGGGTGTGGCCGCGGACTACTACCTGCTGTCCAAATCGCTCGGCGGCGGCCTGGTGAAGATCTCGGCGCTGTTGGTCGACCGCGCCACGTCGGTGTCGGATTTCGGCCGATACCACACCTCCACCTTCGCCGACGACGAGTTGTCCTGCGCGGTCGCGGAAGCCGCGCTGGATCTGTTGCGCGACAACCAGATCCGGATCAGCGATACCGGCGCACGACTGCGGTCGCGGCTGGAGGCGGTCACGCGGCGCTGGCCGCGAGTGCTGGCGGGCGTGCGCGGCCGGGGACTGCTGCAGGGCATCGAACTGATCCCGCCCGCGCCCGAATCGGCGCTGCTGCGCGAGATCTGTGACCCGGACATGTTCGGCTACGTGGTGGCGGGCTACCTGCTGCACACCCACCGGATCCGGATGCTGCCCACGCTGTCCGCGCCCACCACCTTGCGGTTGCAGCCGTCGGCATTCCTTGCGGAGTCCGAGCTGGCCCGCCTGGAATCCGCCTTGGACGAGCTGGCCGAGCTGCTGCACCGCGGCGACATGGCCACGCTGCTGGCTCACCTGACGACACCCGTGACCACGAATTGGCAAGTGCCGGAGCGCAAGCCGCTGCCCGAGCGGCGCTCCGCCAAGGTGGCGCGGGATTACGACGCGCCGAACCGGGTGGTCTTCCTCGCGAATCTGCCGGAACCTGCCGATCTGCGCCGGTTCGCGCCGGAACTGGCCGAGTGGTCGGACGCGCAGTTCGCCGCGCTGTTCGAGCGCCTGCGCGGAGTGGCCGAACCCTTCGAGCTGACCAGGCAGCTGATCAGCTCCCCCACCGGCGCCACGGTCGAGGTCTGCCTGATCGCGGTGCCGATCTCCGCCGAACAGATCGTCGAATGCCAGCGGTCCGGCCACCGCGCCTGGCCGCGCGACTTGGTGCTGGAGGCCGTCGAACAGGCGATCGCGCTGGGCGCCACCGTGATCGGGCTCGGCGGGTACACCTCTATCGTCACCAACGCCTCCCGCGATGTGGTGGAGGACGCGGTCACGGTGACCTCGGGCAATTCCCTCACCGCCGCCTGCGCCTACGACGTGGTGGTCGGTGAGCTCGCCCGGCTCGAACCGGGGCGACGGCGCGTCGGCATCCTCGGCGCGCTCGGCAACATCGGCGCGGTCATGGCGGAGATGATCGCGCCGCACGCCGAGGCGATCACGCTGGTGGGACGGCCGGGCTCGGCCGGACGCCTGCGCCGGGTCGCGGACCGGCTCACCTCGGCCGCGCCTGCCGTGATCGAGGTCAGCGAGGACCTGGCCGCGCTGCGGGACTGCCACGTCGTGCTCACCGCGACCAATTCCGCGCTCCCGCTCGTCACCGCGGATCTGCTGGCCGCGGATCATCCGGTGCTGGTATGCGATCTGGCGGTCCCCGGCGACGTGGATCCCGCCGTCGCCGAGCGCCCGAACATCACCCTGGTCTCCGGTGGGCGCATGACGCTGCCGCTCGGCCAGACACCCCCCTTCCCCGAAACCGGATTGCCTCCCGGCGTGGTCTACGCCTGTATGGCCGAGACCGTGCTGCTCGGCTTCGAGCCCGGCACCGCGAGTCCGTCGTACGGCGGACTGACCGTCGCGGGCGTGCACGCCGCCCGCGAACTCGCGGCTCGTCACGAGGTGCGCCCGGTTCTGCTTCCGACAGGAGCCACTACCGTGTCCGACAGCCCGACACCCGCGCCGATGTTCCTCGGCGCGGCGGATTTCGCTCCCGAGCGAGCCGGCGGCAAGGCCGGCACCCTGCACGAACTGATCGCCGCGGGCTTCGAGGTGCCGCCCGGCTTCGTGGTGCCCGCCGACCTCGATCTCGACACGGTCGGCGACGACGACCTGGCCCGCTGGGTGCGGACGCTGGGCGGATTCCCGGTCGCCGCTCGCTCCAGCGGTGTGCTGGAGGATCTCGACGACGCCAGCTTCGCCGGACAGTACGAGTCCTATCTGGACATCACCGACGTCTCGGCGCTGCGCGACTACATCGGACAGTGCCGCGCCTCTGTGCACAACGACCGGGTCCGCACCTACCTGGCCAAGCACGGCTACACCGAGGCGAAGGCCACGGTGGCGGTGCTGGTGCAGCGGATGGTCGACGCCCGGTATGCCGGTGTGGGTTTCAGCATCGACGCGCTCACCGGCATCGAGGAAAACGCGGTCGTCGAATGCTGCGCCGGTCTGGGCGAACGACTGGTCTCGGGTCAAGTGACCCCGACGCGGTACACCCTGCGCCTGTTCGACGGCGCGGTACTCGAGCGGGACGCGGGCGGCGAGGATATCGAGCTGGAGCCGGCCGCCACCGCCGAGCTGGCCGCATTGATGCTGGCCGTGCAGGCGCACCGGCACCGCCCGCAGGACATCGAGTGGGCGATCGACGCCGAGGGCAAGCTGTGGCTGCTGCAGGCGCGCGCCATCACCGCGATCACCTGGCGGACCGATATCGATCAGTTCTCCGATGCGGACCTGCGCGACGGGGGCGTCTCGGCGCGCGTCTGCACGCCGATGATGTTCTCGCTGTACGACAACGCTTTTCAGCATTCGATGCAGCAGTTCTTCGAACGGTTGAAGCTCGCCGATCCCGGCGTGGAACCGGACTGGATGGCCATGTACTACGGCCGCGCCTACTGGAATGTCAGCGCGGTGAAGAACTGCTTCTTCAAGATTCCCGGCTTCGACGAGCAGCACTTCGACGACGACCTCGGCGTGCTCAACGACTACGGCCCCGAGGGGCCGCACCGCACCCCGACCTCCGCCAAGACCATCGCCAAGGCGCTGCCCGCGGCACTGGCGGTCCAGCGAAGCTATCGCGACCAGCTGGCCGCGGTGGACGCCTTCGCGGTGGAATGGCCCGCGAAGCACGCGCTCTGGCGCGACCGGGTAGGTGTCCTGTCGCAGACCGATGACGCCACCTTCGCCACCGATCTGACCGACTGCCTGCTCACCTTTCACGCGTTCACCGAACGCACCTACTTCACCACCATCTACAACAACTCGAGCGTGCAGACCGACTTCAAGCAGCTGCTGGACAAGGTCGACGCCGCGACGGAGGGTTCGACCTCGGCCATCGACCTGATGGGCGGTCTCGCCGAGATCAGCCACATGCAGATGCAGCGCGGCATCGTCGCATTGCACCGGGTGGCGAGCGAACACGGGCTCGACAGCGTCGAATGGGAAAGGGCGCTGGCGGAATTCGTCACCGAGCAGGGCTTCCACGCCGACGCCGAGCTGGATCTGACCTGCCCCCGCTGGTCCGAGGAGCCCGAGCGGGTGCGCTCGATGATCGCGGTCATGCTCGAACACCGCACCGCGCCCGCCGATCCGGACGTGACCCTGGTGGAGCAGCGCAAGCGCTACGAGGCCGAGCTGGCCGCGCTGCGCGGCCGGGTTCGGGCCAAGACCAGGACTCGCGTCAAGTTCGCTAAGTCCGTCGACAAGCACGTCGAGCGGATGCGGCGCTACCTCGTCGCCCGCGAACGGATGCGGGAATTCTCCTCGCAGTGCTACGCGATCGTGCGAGCCTACGTCGTGGAGGCGGGCGCCCGGCTGGCCGCGGCGGGCACCCTCGAGTACGCCGACGACGCGTTCCAGCTCAGCATCCACGAGCTGAGCGATCTGGTCGCGGGTCGCGTCGAGATCGCCGAGCTGGCCCCCCGAATCGCTTATCGCCGTGCGGTATACGCCGGATACCGGGATCTGACGCCGCCGCACGAACTCGGCGGCGGAGTCACGGTGGGGGCGGTGCGCGAGATCGGCGAAGGCGATCTCACCGGACTCGGCTGCAGCCCGGGCATCGCCGAGGGCACCGCACGAGTGATCACCTCGCTGGCCGATATCGATCAGCTGCGCGAAGGCGACATTCTGGTCACCCGTTTCACCGACCCGGGCTGGACCCCGGCCCTCGGCCTGGTGGCCGCAGTCGTCACCGAGGTGGGCGGAATGCTGTCGCACGCCGCTGTCATCGGGCGCGAGTACGGGATTCCCGCGGTGCTGAACGTCGCCGGCGCGACGACCGCCGTGCGCTCGGGCCAGCGGATCCGGGTCGACGGCAGCGCCGGCGTGATCAGCGTGCTCGACACGGCGACGGCGCAGGTCGATGCGGCGGTAGCCACCCCAGCAGCCGAGACCGGCGCGTCGCCCAAGGCCGAGACGGGTGACTCCGCGCCCGCCGGATCCGAAAAAGACGACAGCGTAACCGAATCCGAGTCGGCGACAGCGGCCGAGGCGCAAGCTCCCGCCGAAGTCGTCGCACCCCGCGAAGAACCAACCCGCCCGGCGTCTCCGCGCCCGGCGCCGAGAAGGGATGAACCACTGACCGCACGCAAACGCCTGATCTGTATCGCGGGGGGCGACGGCTCGGGCAAGACCACCCAGGTGGCGCGGATCGCCGCGGAGTTCGAAACTCAAGGACACAGCGTCGCCGCGGTCACGATCTGGGATGCCTTCCTGGATCCGAAGGTCTCCTCGAAACTGCCGTGGAACAGCCCCTCGGAGATCTACGGCTACCTGAAGTTGCTCACGCCGCTGAGCCGCGCGCACTTCCTGTTCCACGCCATGCAGCTCTCGTTCGACCTGGCCGCCGCGCGCGGCGTCGACATCGTCCTCGCGAACGCGTACTGGTACAAGTACTACGCCACCGAGGTCGCGCACGGCGGTGACCCCGCGGTGCTGCGCAAGCTCACGGCGGGCTTCCCGGAGCCGGACCGCACCTTCTATCTGACCGTCAGCCCGCAGGACGCGTTGGGGCGCAAGCAGTTGCGCAGCGACTACGAGAGCGGCTACGGGGACGAGAAGGCGTTCCTCGACTTCCAGCAGCGCAGCCACGACGCGCTGGAGGAGCTGGCCGAGGAGCTGGCTTGGGTCCGTCTCGACGGCACCGACGCGCCCGCCGCGATCACCAAGGCCGTGCTGGCCCAGCTGCAGGAGGACGACCGATGACCCGACGCGTCGCCATCGTCGGCATCGACGGCGCCGGCAAGTCCTCGGTCATGGCGCGGCTGCGCGAGCTGGCCCCGGCCGGTGATCACGCCGCGTTCGCTTCGATGACCTGCCCGGACTTCCACAACACCCGTGACGTCCCGCTCACCGATCTGTCCAAGCAGCTCAAGGCATTCAGCGTCGGATGCGACGAGATCTCCAGCCTGGAGATGAAGGCCACGGCCATGTACTTGCAGATGACGCTGTTCGGTCCGGTGGAGCGGCACTTCCTGGACACTTGGGCGCCGGATGTCCTCGTCTTCGAGCGGCATCCGCTCATCGAGCTGCTGGTCTACGGCCCGCTGTACGTGGCACTCGCTCGCCCCGAGTGGAACGGCCACGATCGCGAAGCCGAGATCGCCGCGGTGCTCGAGCGACACCGCCCCGGCACCTTCGACGACATCCTGGCCTGGCAGCACTCCGAGTCCAGCAGACTCGGCAGCTCCCCCGATATCTGGCAGCTGCTCTCGGAGATCGCCGACCTGGTCGGCCGCGAGATCACCGCCTCGGTCGCGGGATTCGCGGCACGGTTCCGCACCACCTTGCCCGATGCCGTGCTGTGGCTCGACGTCCCGCCCGAGCAGGCGGCCGCCCGCTGCGCGGAGCGCTCCGCAGGCGGCGTCAAGGAGGCGCACGAGACCGCGGAACGCCTCACCGCCCTGCGTGAGGGCTACCTCCGGGTGCGCGACACCCTGGCCGCCGCCTACCCGGAGGTCAGCTTCCATCGCATCGATACCGCCGACGGCGTCGACCTGGACGAGTCCGTCCGCGCCTGCGTCACGGAAGGAAAACTCTTCGGATGAGTGCACGAACCCAGACCGCCGCCGAGATCGAGGCGCGGGTGCGCGCCATCGTCGGCGAGGTGCTGTGGGTGGCGGCCGACGACATCGACGCCGCCGCCCAGTTGATCGACTACGGACTGGACTCGCCGACCGCCATCGAGCTGACCATTCAGCTGGAACGGGCCTTCGACGTCGAGATTCCCGAAGACGCTGCGGCACAGTTGAATACGGTCGCCGAGATCGTCGCCTACGTGCGGGGAGAGTCGTGACCGGCCCGCTGGCGCCACGGTTTCCGAGCATCGTGCACGCGCTGCTGGCGAACGCCGAACGCGGCGCCGACGGCCCGTCGACCATTTTCGTGCCGGAGCGCGGCACGGATGACGAATTCGCCTGGCGGCACGATGATCTCGCGCTCGCCGCGGGACGCGCCGCGGCCGCTCTGGCCGATGCCGGGGTGCGGGCTGGGGATCGAGTGGTGCTGTCGCTGCCCACCTCCCCGGAGTTCGTCACCGCGTTCTTCGGCGCCTTGGCGCTCGGCGCGGTGCCGACGGCGGTGGCGACGCCGGGCGGGTTCGGCTCGGCGGAGCTGTTCTACGACAAGTTCCACCGGCTGCTCGCCTACCTGGAGCCCAAGGCGGTCGTCGCGGGCGCGACGGTGCTGGCGGCGGCACAGCTTCCGGCCGGGGCGACCGGCATCGACGGAGCGGCGTTGCACGCGGTGGCCGGATCGCCGGACGGGCCCGCGCTGACGCCGCGCCTGCCCGAACCCGGTGACCTCGCCTTCATTCAGGCCACCTCGGGCTCTACCGGCACGCCGAAGGGGGTGCAGATCACCCACGCCAATCTGGCCGCGAACTGTGAGCAGATCGCGCTCGCCGCGGCGATGGGTCCGGGCGACACCTGGGTGGGCTGGCTGCCGCTGCACCACGACATGGGACTGATCGGCGGCTTCCTCACGCCCATGTTCCGCGGCATCGATGCCGTGCTGATGCCGCCGAGCCGCTTCCTGCGCAGCCCGGGCGACTGGCTGCGCGCGGTCAGCAAGTACGGCGGAACTTTCACCGCCGCACCGAATTTCGCCTACGGCTACGCGGCGGCGCGGGTGACCGACGAGGAATTGGCCGGGGTGGATCTGTCGAGCTGGCGGTTCCTGTTCTGCGGCGCGGAGCCGATCCACCCGCCGACCGTGCAGCGCTTCGTGGATCGTTTCGGCGCGTGGGGCCTTCCACCGGACGCGCTGGTGCCCTGCTTCGGTATGGCGGAGGCTTCGCTGGCCGTGACGGTCGCGCGCCCGCACGCTCCGATCGCCTACGACTCGGTCTCCCGTCGCGCGCTCACCGGAAGCGGTGTGGTGCTGGATGTTCCGAACGACGACCCGGACGCGATGCAGATCGTGGACTGCGGCGAGCCGGTGCTCGGCACCGAGGTGCGCGTCGTCGACGGCGACGGCGTACCGTGCGGCCCGGACACGGTCGGACGCATCCAGTTCCGCGGCCCGTCGACCACCGTCGGCTACTTCCGGCTCCCCGACGCCACCGCGGCGGCGAGCGCCGACGGCTGGTGGGACACCGGCGACATCGGGTATCTGCGTGCAGGCAAATTGCGCATCACCGGCAGGCAGAAGGACCTGATCATCATCCGCGGCGCGAACTACCTGCCCACCGATTTCGAGATCGCCGCCGAACAGGTGGACGGCGTGCGGCTCGGCGGGGTCGCGGCGGTCGGGCACGCCGATGCCGCGGGTCTGTCGGAGGAACTGCACCTCATCGTCGAAACCGCGCTCGCCCCTGACGAACACGACGCGCTGCGGCGCGCGGTGCGCGTCGCGGTGAGCAAGCGGACCGGGGTGCTGGCCGCTGACGTCCGAGTGGTGCCGCCGCGCAGCATCCCCAAGACCACCAGCGGGAAGGTGCAGCGCGCGGAAGCCCGTCGCCTGTTCCTCGAGCGAAGGGAACCGGAACTGGTCGACGTGGGAGGCGGCGCATGACGGCTCGCGCGCTCGCCGGTCCGGCGCTGCGGCATCCGCTCGGCGCCTACCTCGACTACCGCGCCGACCCGCTCACGCTGTTCTACGAGCAGGCCGTCGCGCACGGCGGCAGCGTGCGGCTGCGCCTCGTGCACCAGCAGCTGCACCTGCTGGTCGAGCCGGACCACATCAACCAGGTGCTGGTGACGAATGCGGCGAAATACGCCAAGGGCATCAGCTATCAGAGCCTGAACTACCTGCTCGGGCCCGGTCTCCTGACCAGCGGCGGCGAACTCTGGAAACGCCAGCGCGCGTTGATCAAACCGGCGTTCGCGCGCAGGCACGTGGACACCGAGATCCCGCTGATGATCGCCTGCGCGCAGCGGATGCTGGACCGGCTGGACGCGCGGGCCGCCGAGGGCGCGGCCTTCGATCTGGTGCCCGAGGTAATGGGGTTCGCGGCCGACGTGGTGTGCCGCGCGGTCATGGGCGCCGACATCGACGGTGTGCTGCCGCAGATCGAGGACGACGTGCGCGAGGGCGTCTCCTGGGTGATGAACCACATGTCGGCGCCGATCCAGCTGCCGCCGAGTGTGCCCACCCCCGCCAATCGGCGCTTCCACGGCGTGCTGACCCGGCTGCACCGGGTGGTCGACGACGTCATCCAGGGGCACCGTGCCGCCGCGACGGGTGCGGCCGATTCGCTGCTCAGCCGGCTGCTCGCGGCGCGCGACGACGCGGGCCACGCCATGGACGACGAACAGCTGCGCCACGAGGTGCTCACCTTCCTGCTGGCCGGGCACGAGACCACCGGCGGCGCGCTGGCCTGGACCGTCTACGAACTGTGCCGCAATCCGGCGGTACTGGATCGGGTGCGGGCCGAGATCGACGGTGCGCTCGGCGAGACCGGCATCGCGCGGGCGCTGCCCGCGCTGGAGCTGACCGGCCGGTCCATCGACGAGGCGATGCGACTGCACCCGCCCGCCTGGGCATTCAGCCGCACCGCGCTGGAGGCCGACAGTTTCGACCGTTTCGACCTGGAGCCGGGGGCGATTGTGGTGATCAGCCCGTTCGTCAACCACCGCTTCCCCGAATTCTGGGACTCGCCGCTGACCTTCGACCCGGAGCGATTCACCAAGGAGCGCACCAGGTCTCGTCCCCCGTTCCGGTACTTCCCGTTCGGCTGGGGCGCGCACCTGTGCGTCGGCCAGCACATGGCGCTGACCGAACTGCGCGTCGGTCTGGCGATGCTGCTGGCGCGCTACGACATCGAACTGGTCAACGGCCTTCGGGTGCGGGAGAACCCGGAGATCTCCAACACGCCCGACCCGGTGCTGGTGCGCCTCACCCGGCGCGAGACCGCGGCCTCGGCCGCCGGCGCACTGGCGGAGTCGGCCCGATGAGCGTCATCGGCCCGAGTGGCGCACGCCCCCATCGTCTTTCGATACGCAGAGGCACAGAGCTATGAACCCAACGAACACCGGCGCGGTGGTGCCCGCCGCGACACTGGCCGCGCGGCCGGACGCGGCGCCGGAGCACATCGCGCGATTCGGGGCCAAGGCCGCGAATCTCGGTCGCTTGCTGGCGGCCGGTTATCGGGTGCCGCCGTTCGCGGTGGTCACCACCGAGGCGTGCGCGGAGATCCTCGCGCCCACCGCCGACGGCATCGCCGACCTGCTCGGCACCCTCGACCACACCGACCCCGCGTCGTTGCGGTCGGTGTCGGCGGCCGTCCGCGGCCTGATCCTCGGCGTTTCCCTGCCCGACCAGGTCGCGGCCGAACTCGACGCGGCGATCGCCGAATGGTCCGACGGCCCGGTGCGGCTGGCGGTCCGCTCGTCCGTGAGCGGGGAAGACTCCGCGACGGATTCGTTCGCGGGTCAGTTGGATACGGTCCTCAATGTGGCGCCGTCCGACGTGCCGCGCGCCATTCTGGAGGTGCTCGCGTCGGCCTATTCGGAGCGTTCGCTGTTCTACCGAGCGCATCGCGGCCTGGACAACGGCGGCGTCGACTGCGCGGTGCTGGTGCAGGTGCTCGTCGACAGCGCCGTCTCCGGCGTGGTCTTCAGCTGCAATCCGCAGACCGGCGATCCGGCCGAATCGGTGGTGTCGGCGGCGCTCGGTCTCGGTGAGGGCGTCGTGGCGGGCACGGTGGAATGCGATACGTATTTCGTCGACAACGCCTCGGGCGCGGTCGTTTCCCGCACCGTCGTCGACAAGCGGAGCCGCGTCGTCGCCGACTCGGGTTCCGGCACCGCGGTAGCGGAGATCGCGGGCGGCAGTGCGGAGCCCGCGCTCACCGATGAACGGATCGTCGAACTCGCGCGCACCGCAGGCGCGCTCGCCGAAGCCTTCGGCGGACCCCAGGACGTCGAATGGGCCTACGACGCGGACGGCACGCTGTTCTTGTTGCAGGCCCGCCCGGTCACCGCGACGGGGGCGCGCGAAACGATCTTCGACAACGTCAATGTCGCGGAGTCCTATCCGGGATTGTCCAGCCCGCTGACCTTTTCGATCCTGCGCGCCGCTTACGAGCAGGTCTTCCGTGCCTGCCACCGGGATTTCGGCGCGACGGGCGCGATCGTGGACCGCAATGCGGCGAGCTTGTACCCGTACCTGGTCGGCACCGCGCACGGACGGATCTACTACAACATCAGCAATTGGTACCGGCTGTTCCTCCAGATTCCCGGCATGGAGTTCGCGATCGAGGGCTGGGAGGCCGCCCTCAACATCGAGAACCGCTACCAGCGTCCGGCCGCGCCGAAACGCGGGGTGGCGCGGCTGCGGATGTACGCGCTGCGGGTGCGGGTCTTCGCGATTATCGCCTCGGGCTGGGTGCGGTTGCCGCAGCGGTTGCGAGCCTTCTTCACCGAGCTGGCCGCCTTCACCGCCGACCTCGACCGGCGTCTGTCCCCCGACACGCCTGAGCGGGAACGCGATCCGGAGGCGCTGCTGCAGTGGATGGAGCGCTGCCTGCACGAACTCGTGCCCGCGTACTCGGTGCAGATCTTCAACGACTTCCTGGCCCAGCAGCTGTTCCACGTCGTGGGGCTGCTGCTCGAGGGCCAGGGGCTGGAGCCGACCGAGGCGATCACCCTGCGCAACGAATTGTTCTGTGGTGAGGAAGGTGTCGACAGCGTCGACCCGGTGCGCTCGGCATTGGCGCTGACGGCGACGATTCGCGACGACGCGGCACTGCGCGCGCTGTTCGAGGGTCCGTTGGACGCGCACGCGGTGTGGAAGACGTTGGAGCAGCGCGAGTTCGCCGCGTTCCGTGCGGCATACCTGCGCCATATCGCCCTGTTCGGCGATCGCACGGTCGACGAGCTCAAGCTCGAAACCGACCCGCTCGGCGAACATCCCGAGCGCCTGGTGCCCATGCTGCGCAACTACCTGCGCGGCGGGCAGAACATCGACGAAATGGCAGCGCGGGAAAAGGCCATTCGTCGCGAGGCCGAGGCCACCGCGGCCACGCTGTTCCGCGACAGCTTCCCGCGACGCGTCGCCTTCCGTCTCGCGCTGAGCCGCGCCCGCGAGCACGTGAAGCAGCGCGAGAACATGCGCTTGGGCCGCAGCCGTTCGTTCGGCCTGGTCAAGCGGGTGTTCCGGGAGTTCGGCAAGCAGATGCACGGCGCGGGCCTGCTGAACGACCCGCGCGACATCTTCTGGCTCACCTACGAGGAGATCGCGGCGTTGACCCGCGGCACCGCCGTCGACACCGACGCGGCCCGCATCGTCGCCACCCGTAAGGCCGATCACGAGCGCTGGCGCGCCGTCGAACTGCCCACCCGGATCGTCACCACCGGCATCGCCGCGGCGACCATCGACGACCCGGCGTTCGACACCCCGAATCCGGCAGTGGACGCAACGGCGCAGACCGTGCTGCGCGGCATCGGTTGCGCGCCAGGGCGTGTCGAGGCGCCGGCGCTGGTGCTCGGCACGCCGGATCCCGAGGTGGAGATCGACGGGCAGATCCTGGTCGCCTCGACGACCGACCCGGGCTGGGTCTTCCTCATGGTCGCCGCGGGCGGACTGGTGAGCGAGAAGGGCAGCGTGCTCTCGCACACCGCCATCATCGGCCGCGAACTCGGCATCCCCACCGTCGTCGGCGTTCCCGGCGTCACCCGCTTGGTCGCCACCGGCGATCGCGTGGTGCTCGACGGGCGCGCGGGCACCGCAACCATCGTGCACGAGGACAAAGAATGACGACAGCATCACGTAGTGATTCCGTGAGGGGTGGCGGCCGGGCGACGGGTGGGCCGGCATCGCATACGGATTCCGTCAGGACCGACGACCACGCGACGGGTCGAGTGCGGAGCGAATCCGCCGGTCACGGCGAGAATTTCAGTCTCGAACACTATCTCGATCCCGCGGCGCACACCTTCGAACAGCGCTTCGAGGAATTCCGGCCGTACGTCACGAATGCCAGGGGCAGCGGCTTCGTGCTGCGCGAGATCACCGGTCCGGCCGGTCCGGTCGTCCAGGTGCGCGATCCCGACGGCGGCGAGACCCGCGAGCTGATCATGCTCGGCTCCAACAACTATCTCGGGCTCGGCAGCGAACCGGAGATCATCGAGGCCGCGATCGCGGCGACCAGGGAGTTCGGCGTCGGACATGGCGGGCCGCCGTTGCTCAACGGCACCACCTCGCTGCACCGGCGACTCGAGGAGCGCCTCGCCGAGACCAAAGGCTGTGAGTCGGCGATGGTGTTCTCCTCCGGCTACGCGGCGAACGTCGGCTGGGTGACCGGCCTGCTGCGCAACGGCGACACCCTGCTCTACGACGAGCAAAGCCACGCCAGCCTCTACGACGGCATCCAGCTCGGCCGGGTCAGGTCGATGGCGTTCCAGCACAACGATCTGCGGCACCTGCGGCATCGCCTGATGCAGATTCGGTGGCGGAATCCCGGCGCGAACATCGTGGTCGCGGTCGAGGGCGTCTACTCGATGGACGGCGATATCGCACCGCTGCCGGAGATCCGCGCGCTGTGCGATTCGTTCGGCGCCTGGCTGGCCATCGACGACGCGCACGGCACCGGCGTGCTCGGCGCGCGCGGCCACGGCACCGCCGAGCATTTCGGTCTGGGCGACGGCTCGGTGGAGCTGTACATGGGCACCTTCTCGAAGGTGTTCGCGACCACCGGCGGCTTCGTGGCCGGATCCAAAGACCTCGTCGACACGCTGCGTTTCTTCGCTCGCTCCTACATGTTCTCCGCTTCGCTGTCGCCCGCGGTGGTCGCGGCGGTGCTCGCGTCGATCGACTTCATCGACGCCCACCCCGCGCGAGTTCGCCAGTTGCACGACAACACGGCCTATTTCGCGCGGGAACTGCGCCGGATGGGTTTCGCGGTGGATCCGCAGACCGCCATCATCCCGATCCTGGTGCCGCAACGGCTGGCCGTCGCGGAGGTGGTGGCCGCGCTGCATCGCGCGGGCGTCTTCGTCAACGGCGTCGAATTCCCCGCGGTGCCACGGGAACAGCAGCGCTTGCGGGTGTCGATGATGGCCACGCTGACCCGCGACCAGCTCGACTTCGCGCTCGAACAGATCTCGACCGTCGCCAGGAGCTTCGGATTCCATCCAGAACAGGAGGGTGCGGTATGACCGGAACCCAGATCGCCGCGGGCGGTTCCGCGGTCGAACGGCTGCTGGTGCACGCGTCGCTGGCGGCGCCCACCGTGGACGAACGCGCCGAGACGGCGAAGCTGGCCCACGACGTCACCGACTGGGCCGAATTCTTCGCGCTGGCCGAGCTCAACGCGACGGTGCCGCTGGTGCAGCGCAGGCTGGAGGCCGAGGAACTCTACGATCTCGTGCCCGACTCCGTCCGTACGGACTTCGCCGCCGTCACCGACCGCATCGGCGCCGTCAACGACCGGCGCTTGGCCGGGGCGCTGGAGTTGTTGCGCCGCTTCGACGAACGCGGCGTGCGGTGCGTGGTGCTCAAGGGGATGCTCTTCTCGACCGAGATCTACCACGACCCGCGCTACAAGCGGATGAACGATCTGGACATCCTCATCGAGCTCGATCAGGTCGAAACAGCCATCGAGATCTACCGGGAGCTGGGCCTTTTCGCCACCTCGGAATTGCTCGGCAAAGCGCCGAAGGTGCGGGCCGAGCGGTCGCACCACCTGCCCTCGTTCGTCTCGCGCGACGGCGCGCTGGTCGTCGGCACCCACTGGGGACTGATCACCCCGCTGACCCCGTACACCATCGACTACGGCGCGATCTGGGATCGGGTGCGCCGCATCGACTTCTACGGCGTGCCCGCGTGGGCCATGGCGCACGAGGACAATCTGCACCACCTGGGCGTGCACCTGCCGTACTACAAGACCGGGGTGCGCGAACTCGGCGACATCTGGAACCTCGCCCGCCACGCCACCGATCTCGACTACGACCTGCTCGCGGGTGAGATCGCGAAGGCGGGTACCGAAAACCTGATGTACCACGCCCTTTCGCTGGCCGACCGCCTGGTGCCGAACCCGTCGTTCGCCGCCCTGATCGACCGGGTGCGGCCGAGGATCAATCGCTTCACCCGCTACGACACCGCCCGCAAGACCGCCGACATCCACGCGCTGCTGCGCAGCCGGTCCACGCACACCTCGCGGATCGAGAAGGCCTACACCGAGTTCAACATGACCGCGCTGGCCGACGAGAAGCGCGCCAGCTTCGGCCGGTTGTGGTCGGACCTGCTGCTGGTGCCCGCCGCGGAGGCGGCGCGGATGAGCTCGCTGCGGGAACCGACGGCGCTCTCGGCGCTCGGCGCCCGCGTCGCCGCGCCCTATCGGTTGACCCGGGTCTTCCAGCGCGATCTCGGCCGCTGGCTGTTCCCCGCGGCGCTGGCCAAGACGGTCTTCGACCTGGGTGCGGCCTACGGCGTGGACCTGGTGCAGCGCGCGGGCGTGCGGGCGATCGCCGCCAGGCCCGGGATCGACGAGTTCGCCGCGGGGCTGGGGTTGACCCGCGACGACCTGCAAGCCGTGCTGGACAGTCAGGAATGACGGCGGCGCATCGCACCGTGTTGTGGGATCTGGACGGCACGCTGGTCGGTCTGCGCAAGCGCAGTTTCCGGACGCTGATGCCGTTGACGGCGGCGTTGGCCTTCCGCGACCTGACGCCGCCGCACCGGTTCCTGCGCGTGCTCTCCGGCGTCCTGCCGGAGGTGCGCCGCAACGAAACCGACCGCACCAACACCGAATTCATGGTCGGCTTGCTCGCCGATCGCTTGGATATCGCACCGGAGCTGGTGGGTAAGCGGTTGCAGCGGCTGGCCGATCGCGATTTCGTCCGGCTGCGCCGCTGCTTCCCGGCATTACCGGAGGCGGTGTCGACCGTGCGCGAGTTGCGCGCGGCGGGCGTGACGCAGGTCGTCGCGACCAACCCGCTGTGGCCGTCGAGCACCGCAATCAGCCGATTGCGGTGGGGCGGGCACGATCCCGGCGTCTTCACGTTCATCACCAGCGGCGAGACCATGCGACGGTCGAAGCCGCGGGTCGAGTTCTATCACGAACTGCTCGATCGGCTCGGTCTCGCGGCGGCGGACTGCGTGATGATCGGCAACGACGCCGCCAACGACGCGCCCGCCGCCCGCGCGGGCATCCCGGTCTTCCTGCTCGGCGCCACGGAATCCGCTGTGCCGCCGGAGTGTGCGCGGACCGGTCTGGTCACCACGGGAGAGTGGACCCGGCTGCGCGAGTGGCTGGGCATCGAGGAGAAGTCATGCTCGTCATCTTGAATCCGCAGTCGAACGCGGGGACCGCCCTGCAACGCTGGCAGCCGGTGGAGCGCGCGCTACGGGAGCGGCATCCCGGCATGACGGTCGAACTGCCCGCCGATGCCGACCAGGCCGTGAAACTGGTGCGCGCCCAGATCGAAACACCGGACGCGGGCGCGCCCGAGGTGATCGTGGCGGCGGGCGGCGACGGCATGGTCAATCTGGTGCTCAACGCGATCATGGATCCGGAGACCGATCGGCCGCGCCGCGGCGCGGAGCACATCGCGCTCGGCGCCATCGGGCTGGGCAGCTCCAACGACTTCCACAAGCCGCTGCGCCCGGAGTCGACGAGCGCGGGCGTCGCGGTCCGGGTCGACGCGGCGGGCGCGGAGACCGTCGACGTCGGCAAGGCGACGATGCTCCTGCCCGACGGCACTCGCGTGGTGCGCTACTTCTTGCTCAACGCGAGCATGGGACTCGTTGCGGCGGGCAATGATTCGTTCAATCACGCGACCGGCGCGCTGGCCTGGCTCAAGTCACGGAACGTGGAGGCCGCCATCGTCGCCACCGCGCTGCGCAATATCGCCACCCACCGGCCCCTGCGGCTCGAGGTGCGCGGCACCGACTGGGTGCACACGGCGCCGATCACCAATATCGGGGTGCTCAAGAGCGTGCACTTCGCGGGCGGGATGTACTACGACACTCCGGTGACTCGCACCGACGGCAGGTTCGATGTGAACATCTGGGCCGCGTCCGGACGGCTGCGCATCCTCGGCCTGATCGCCGGGCTGTACCGCGGCGCGTTCGCGGGCTCGCCGCTGGCGGTCTGCCACCGCGACACCACCGTCGAACTGCGCCCCGAACGGCCCGCCCCGCTGGAGTTGGACGGCGAGATCATGCTGGTCGAATCCGCGCGCCTCGAGGTGCTGCCCCGGGTGCTGAAGGTGTGTGCGGCGTGACCGGAGTCGTCCTGATCACCGGCGCGGCCAACGGTATGGGCGCGGCGACCACGGAGCATCTGACGCGGGCGGGCTACACCGTCGAGGGCTGCGACCTCGTCCCGGGACCGGCGCACGCGACGGTGGACGTTCGCGACACCGAGGCAGTGCGGGCCTGGGTGAAGGAGATGGCCGCGCGGCACGGTCGCATCGACGCCGTGGTCACCTTCGCCGCGTACGGCGTCGTCGGCTCGGTCGAGGAGACCGACCCGGACGAAGCCGCCGCGCTGTTCGACGCCAACGTCCTCGGCACCCACCGCGTGCTGCGCGCGGTCCTGCCGATCATGCGCGCGCAGGGCGGCGGCCGGGCGATCGTGGTCAGCTCCGGCGCGGGCGCGATCGCCGAACCGTACGGCGGCTGGTACTCCGCGACCAAGGCCGCGGTGGAACGGATCGGCGAGGCCATGCGGATGGAGGCGGCCGGATTCGGCATCACGGTGTCCGTACTGGCGCCGGGATGGACGGTGACGCCGATCATCGAATCGGCCGTGCGCGTCGCGGACCCGCTGCCGGAATACGACGCCGATCGGCGGGCGGTGCTCGAGCGCGTCAGCGGATACCTGGCCGACGGCCAACCGGCCGCCGCGGTCGCCAGGAAGGTGCAGACCATTCTCGAGGCATCGCGGCCGCGCCAGACCTATCTCTGCGGCAACGACGTCCGGCTGTCCTTCTGGACCCGGCGGCTGGTCCCGGCCCGGGTGTACGAGCGGCTGGTCCGCGACTACTACGGACTGTGACGCCGCCTTCTCGATCACCGCGCCGAGCGGGCCGCTGGGACGCGGCCCGCTCTAGGCAGCGCCGGTGCCACATGGGAACATCGCGTAGGTGACCAGCAAACCCGCCACGGACCTGCGCGACCTCGCGCGATTGCGACGCGTCCGCGACCGGATCGACCGCGAGTACGCGCAGCCGCTGGACGTCGAGGCGCTCGCCCGCGACGCGCACATGTCGGCGGGCCACCTCAGTCGCCAGTTCCGGCTCGCCTACGGCGAATCGCCGTACTCCTATCTGATGACACGACGCATCGAGCGCGCCATGGCGCTGCTTCGGCGCGGCGACCTCAGCGTCACCGAGGTCTGTTTCGCGGTCGGCTGCTCGTCGCTCGGCACCTTCAGCACGCGCTTCACCGAGTTGGTCGGTGTGCCGCCCAGCGTCTATCGGCGCGAGGCGGCACAGTCGACGGAGGGGATCCCGTCGTGCGTGGCGAAACAGGTCACCAGACCGGTCAGGAATCGAGAAGCACCGGCCACCGGGACGCAATTAGCCTGATCAGCATGGACATCACCATTCACTCGAGCTTCCTTCCGCAGAACGACCCCGACGCCGCCCTGGCGTTCTACCGCGACGCCCTCGGTTTCGAGGTCCGCAAGGACGTCGGATACAACGGGATGCGCTGGATCACGGTCGGCCCCGTCGACCAGCCCGGCACGTCCGTCGTCCTGTACCCGCCCGCCGCCTCCCCCGGCATCACCGAGGACGAGCGCCGCGCCATCGAAGAGATGATGGCCAAGGGCACCTACGCCAGCATCCTTCTGGCCTCCAAAGACGTCGACGGCACTTTCGAGCGGCTGCAGGCCACCGACGCCGAGGTCGTCCAGGAGCCCACCGACCAGCCGTACGGTGTTCGCGACTGCGCCTTCCGCGACCCCGCGGGCAACATGGTCCGCATCCAGCAGGTGGGCTGATCCTTCCGGAGATCCAGGCCCTGAGCTGCCCGAACGGCAACGTGAAGTAGTCCGCGCCCGCCGATGGTCGCCACCGCCCGCGGCGACCATCGGCGAGTGCCGCGCCGCGCTTCCGACGCGACCGGGCGCACTGAACGAAACCGAACCGACGCCGGAACTGCTTGGATCGAGCACAGCCCGGTCGACGCAGACAGCGACACAGCCCCGCGCATCAGAGGGAGAAACGATGACCACGGCCACGAGGAAGAACGCCAGAAAGGCCACGGCGAAGGGCGCATCGCCCGCGCTGCCCGCCGCCGACAGCCACGATCTGATCCGCGTGCACGGCGCGCGCGTGAACAACCTCAGGGACGTCAGCATCGAGCTCCCGAAGCGCAGGCTCACGGTGT
This sequence comes from Nocardia sp. bgisy134, assembly GCF_965341865.1. Taxonomy (GTDB): domain Bacteria; phylum Actinomycetota; class Actinomycetes; order Mycobacteriales; family Mycobacteriaceae; genus Nocardia. Next base: position 85,778 of record NZ_CBDQZP010000023.1, on the reverse strand, counting down.
TCACCGGCATCTCCGGCTCCGGCAAGAGCTCGCTGGTGTTCGGCACGATCGCCGCGGAGTCGCAGCGGCTGATCAACGAGACCTACAGCGCCTTCGTGCAGGGCTTCATGCCGACGTTGGCGCGGCCCGAGGTCGACGTCCTCGAGGGGCTGACCACCGCGATCTCCGTCGACCAGCAGCGGATGGGCGGCGACCCACGCTCTACCGTCGGCACCGCCACCGACGCCAACGCGATGCTGCGCATCCTGTTCAGCAGGCTCGGGGATCCGCACATCGGCCCGCCCAGCGCGTTCGCCTTCAATGTCCCCTCGGTCCGGGCCAGCGGTGGCCTCACGGTCGACCGCGGCGAGGGCAAGACCAAGACCGAGAAGGTCACCTTCACCCGCACCGGCGGCATGTGCACGCGCTGCGAAGGCCGGGGCACGGTCTCCGACATCGACCTCACCCAGCTCTACGACGACTCCAAGTCGCTCGCGGAGGGCGCGTTCACCATCCCGGGCTGGAAGTCCGACAGCTTCTGGACGGTGCGGGTCTACGCCGAGTCGGGCTTCGTCGACCCCGACAAGCCGATCCGCAAGTACACCAAGAAGGAGATGCGCGACTTCCTCTACAAGGAACCGGTCAAGGTGAAGGTCGACGGCGTCAACCTCACCTACGAGGGGCTGATCCCCAAAGTGCAGAAGTCCTTCCTGTCCAAGGACCCCGAATCGATGCAGCCGCACATCCGGGCGTTCGTGGAGCGAGCGGTCACCTTCGCCGTCTGCCCCGAATGCGACGGCACCCGGCTCGCCGAGGGAGCACGCGCCTCGAAGATCGCGGGCATCAATATCGCCGACGCGTGCGCGATGGAGATCCGCGATCTCGCCGAGTGGGTTCGCGGCCTGGACGAGCCGTCGGTCGCGCCGCTGCTCGAAGCGCTCGGGCACACCCTCGACTCGTTCGTGGAGATCGGGCTCGGCTACCTCTCGCTGAACCGTCCCGCGGGCACGCTGTCGGGCGGAGAAGCGCAGCGCGTCAAGATGATTCGGCACCTCGGCTCGTCGCTCACCGACGTCACCTACGTCTTCGACGAGCCGACCATCGGCCTGCATCCGCACGACATCCAGCGGATGAACAACCTGCTGCTGCGGCTGCGGGACAAGGGCAACACCGTGCTCGTCGTCGAGCACAAGCCGGAGGCGATCGCGATCGCCGACCACGTGGTCGATCTCGGCCCCGGCGCCGGTTCGGCGGGCGGCACCATCTGCTACGAGGGCACCCTCGAGGGACTGCGGTCCAGCGACACCGTCACCGGCCGCCATCTCGACGACCGGGCGTCGCTCAAGCAGGAGGTGCGCGAGCACACCGGCACGCTGGCCATCCGCGGCGCCACCGCGAACAATCTGCGGGACGTCGACGTCGACATCCCGCTCGGCGTGCTGGTCGTCGTCACCGGCGTCGCCGGTTCCGGCAAGAGCTCGCTGATCCACGGATCCATCCCCGCGTCCGAGGGCGTGATGTCGGTCGATCAGGCGCCGATCCGCGGCTCGCGGCGCAGCAATCCGGCGACCTACACCGGGCTGCTCGAACCGATCCGCAAGGCGTTCGCCAAGGCCAACGGGGTGAAGCCCGCGCTGTTCAGCGCCAATTCCGAAGGGGCGTGTCCCACCTGCAACGGCGCGGGCGTCATCTACACCGATCTGGGCATGATGGCGGGAGTCGAGACTCCCTGCGAGGACTGCGAGGGCAAGCGGTTCCAGCCCGCGGTGCTGGAATACCGCCTCGGCGGCCGCGACATCAGCGAGGTGCTCGCGATGTCGGTGACCGAGGCCGAGGAGTTCTTCGGCTCGGGCGAGGCGCGGATCCCGGCCGCACACGCCATCCTCGACCGGCTCGCCGACGTCGGGCTCGGCTACCTCAGCCTGGGTCAGCCGCTCACCACCCTCTCGGGCGGCGAACGGCAGCGGCTGAAGCTGGCCACCCACATGGCCGACAAGGGCGGCGTCTACGTTCTCGACGAGCCGACCACCGGCCTGCATCTCGCCGACGTCGAGAACCTGCTCGGCCTGCTCGACCGTCTCGTCGACTCCGGCAAGTCGGTCATCGTCATCGAGCACCACCAGGCGGTCATGGCGCACGCCGACTGGATCATCGACCTCGGCCCCGGCGCAGGCCACGACGGCGGCAAGATCGTCTTCGAGGGCACGCCCGCCGACCTCGTCGCCACCCGCTCCACCCTCACCGGCGAACACCTCGCGGACTACGTCGGCGCCTGACCCTCGCGGGTGCGCGCGGTGGAGGCACCGTGCGCACCCGGGTCAGGACTGGGCGGCACAGCCGCCGATCGAATGAGCGCCGCCCCGCCGACAGGTCCGTAACTGAATAGTTGCCGATACCTCATCGAGTCGGTGCTTTTCCGCCTCTGGCGCGGCGCCACGCGAGTTATTCTCCAACCCAGCATGTCGACAGCAATCTCCCAACCACGATCGGGGTGCGCGATGGCGACCGATTTCAAGGGCAAGATCGAGCTGGACATTCGCGACTCCACCCCGGATTGGGGCCCGTTCGCGGCACCGACCGCGCCGGAGGGGGCGCCCAATGTGCTCTACATCGTCTGGGACGACGTCGGCATCGCCACCTGGGACTGCTTCGGCGGCCTGGTCGACATGCCGAACATGACGCGGATCGCCGAGCGCGGCGTGCGGCTGTCGCAGTTCCACACGACCGCGCTCTGTTCGCCGACGCGCGCGTCATTGCTCACCGGACGCAACGCCACCTCCGTCGGCATGGCGACGATCGAGGAATTCACCGACGGCTTCCCGAATTGCAGCGGCCGGATTCCGTTCGAGACCGCACTGCTCTCGGAGGTGCTGGCCGAACGGGGCTGGAACACCTACTGCGTCGGCAAGTGGCACCTGACGCCGCTCGAGGAGTCGAATCTGGCGTCCACCAAACGACATTGGCCGCTGAGCCGGGGCTTCGAACGCTTCTACGGATTCATGGGCGGCGAGACCGACCAGTGGTACCCGGAGCTGGTCTACGACAACCACAGCACCGCGCCGCCCGCGACCCCCGAGGACGGCTACCACCTGTCGAAGGACATCGCGGACAAGACCATCGAGTTCATCCGCGACGCCAAGGTCATCGCACCCGACAAGCCGTGGTTCTCCTACGTCTGCCCGGGAGCGGGCCACGCACCCCATCACGTGTTCGCGGAGTGGGCCGACCGCTACGCCGGTCGCTTCGACATGGGCTACGAGGCGTACCGCGACATCGTGCTGGAGAACCAGAAGCGGATGGGCATCGTCCCGGCCGACACCGAAATGTCTCCGGTGAACCCGTATCTCAGCGCCAAAGGCCCCAGCGGCGAACCGTGGCCGCTGCTGGACACCGTGCGCCCGTGGGACTCGCTGAACACGGAGGAGAGGCGGCTGTTCGCCCGAATGGCCGAGGTGTTCGCCGGTTTCCAGAGCTACACCGACGATCAGATCGGACGGATCCTCGACTATCTCGAAGAGTCGGGACAGTTGGACAACACCATCGTCGTGGTGATCTCCGACAACGGCGCGAGCGGCGAAGGCGGACCCAACGGCTCGGTCAACGAGGTGAAGTTCTTCAACGGCTACATCGACACCGTCGAAGAGAGCATGCGGTTCTACGACCAGCTCGGCGGCCCGCAGACCTACAACCACTATCCGATCGGCTGGGCGATGGCGTTCAACACGCCCTACAAGCTCTACAAGCGTTACGCCTCGCACGAGGGCGGCATCGCCGATCCCGCGATCGTCTCCTGGCCCAAGGGAATTCGCGCCCATGGCACGGTGTGCGACACCTACATCAACGTCTGCGACGTGACACCGACCGTCTACGAACTGCTCGGCATTACCCCGCCCGACACCGTCAAGGGCATCCCACAGCAGCCGCTGGAAGGCATGAGTTTTGCGGCGGCACTGACCGATCCGAAGGCCGAGACGGGCAAGGACACGCAGTTCTACACAATGCTCGGCACCAGGGGCATCTGGCATCAGGGCTGGTTCGCCAACACCGTGCACGCCGCGACCCCGTCCGGCTGGAGCCACTTCGACCAGGACCGCTGGGAGCTCTACCACATCGAGCGGGACCGCAGCCAGAACCGCGATCTGGCCGCAGAGAACCCGGAGAAGCTGGAAGAACTGAAGGCGCTCTGGTTCTCCGAGGCCGCGAAGTACAACGGGCTGCCGCTGGCCGATCTCAACATCATGGAGATGTTGGGGCGATGGCGTCCCTACCTGGTGGTGGACCGGACGAATTTCACGTACTACCCGGACACCGCCGAGGTCGGCATCGGGGCGGGTGTCGAGATGCGCGGCCAGTCCTATTCGGTGCTGGCCGAAGTCGCCATCCACTCCCCTTCGGCCGAGGGCGTGCTGTTCAAGCAGGGTGCGGGCCACGGCGGTCACGTCCTGTTCGTCCAGGACGGCCGGTTGCACTACATCTACAACTTCATGGGCGAAGACGAGCAGCGGGTGTCCGCGCCTGATCCGGTGCCGCTGGGCAGCCACGTCTTCGGCGTCCGTTACGAGCGCAACGGCACCGTCGACGGCAGCCACACGCCGCTCGGGGAGCTCTCGCTGTTCATCGATGACGCCGTCGTCGCGTCCCGGCCCGAAATGCGCACCCACCCGGGCACCTTCGGACTGGCGGGCGGCGGAATCGCCGTGGGGCGCAACGGCGGGCAGTCGGTATCGAGCGCGTACACGGCGCCGTACCCGTTCACCGGCGGCGCCGTCGCCAAGGTCGTCGTCGATACCTCGGGCACCCCGTACATCGATGTCGAGCGGGAGCTCGCGGCGGCGTTCTCCAGAGACTGACCCGCGTTCCCGGCCGCCCCCGGCCCCGGGGGCGGCCGTCCTGTCGAGCGGCTCGAAAGCTTCCCAACTTTTAGAACATGTTCTACAGTTGCCCACGTCGACTCGTGTCGCCGAAGCTCGGTTGATCATGCCTGGTCGAGGACACAGCCGACGTGGGAGTAGAACGCGTTCATAGGGTGCGCGTGGGCCATGCCGACGGTCTACGAGGAGTGGATTTGCAGTTCAATCTGGCCGATGTCTTCGAGACGGTCGCGGCCGCCGTCCCCGACCGGATCGCGCTGACCTACGAGGGCGAGCACATCACCTACGCTCAGCTCGGCACCGAAGCCGACAAGGTGGCTGCGCTGCTGTCGCGGGCGGGCATCGGCGCGGGGGACCACGTGTCGCTGTTCCTGAAGAACAGCGTCGAGCACGTCACCTCCCTGCTCGGCCTGCTCGAGATTCGCGCCGTGCCGATCAACGTCAACTACCGGTACACACCCGCCGAGCTCGAGTACATCTTCACCAATTCGGACTCCGTCGCCGTGATCGTCGAACTGCCCGAGCACCAGCGGACGCTGGCAGGGCTCCTCGCGGCGTGCCCGTTGCTGCGGACCGTGATCGTGGTCGGCGAGATCGACGGCGAATTGCGCTCCGCCGCGGCCGAGCGCTCGATCGCCGTGGTGCCGTTCGCCGATGCCGAAACCTTATCCCCCGCAGCGGAGTTCGCGCCTCGCACCGGAGACGAGCTGTACGTGCTCTACACGGGTGGCACCACCGGCTATCCGAAGGGCGTGATGTGGCGGCACGACGACTTCTTCCGCAAGCCCCTCTCCGGCGGCAACCCCTACGGTGCCAGTCCCCGCCAGGACCTCGCCGAGATCGCCAGCGCTGCAAAAGAATTCCCGGAGCTGTCCTTCCTGATCGCCGCGCCGCTGATGCACGGTGCCGCGCTGTACTCGCTGTTCACCTTCTTCACCCTCGGCGCCCGTGTCGTCCTGATGCGCGACTTCGATTCGCGGCGCGTCGTCGAAGCGATCGAGCAGGAGAAACTCCAGGTTATCCTCATCGTCGGCGACGGCATGGGGCTGCCGCTGGTCGACGAGATGGAGCGCCGCAAGGGCGAGATCGACTTCGGCTCGCTGTTCTCGATCACCTCGGGCGGCGCGATCTGGTCGGTCGGGGTGCGCGAACGCATGCTCGCGGTCAAGCCGGATCTGCTGCTGCGGGACAACTTCGGGGCCTCGGAATCCGGCAACGACGGCGCCTTCACCGTCGACGAACAAGGCAATCTGCGCATGCCGCCCTCGCCGACAATGCTGCTCGTCGACGAGGACCTCGCCGACATCCCGCCGGGCAGCGACCAGATCGGCTACATCGCCCGCGTCGGCAACGTCCCGCTCGGCTACTACAAGGACGAGGAGAAGTCCGCCCGCACCTTCCGCACCCGCGCCGACGGCACGCGCATGTCCGTACTCGGCGATATGGGTCGCGTCGAGGCCGACGGCACCATCGTGTTTCTCGGACGCGGTTCGCAGTGCATCAACACCGGCGGCGAGAAGGTCTTCGCCGAAGAGGTCGAGGCCGCCCTGCACGCCCACCCGTCGATCGCCGACGCCCTCGTGGTCCCCGTGCCCGACGAGCGCATGGGCCAGAAGGTCGCCGCCGTCATCGCGACCTACCCGGACGCGCCCCCGCTGGAACTGGACGAAGTTCAGCAGCACTGCCGAAAGTCGCTGGCCGGATACAAAATACCGCGCTCGATCGTCGTGGTGGACGAGGTCGAACGCACCCCCGCAGGCAAGGCCGACTATCGGTGGGCAGCTGAGGTCGCGGCCGGATAGGACGATCCGCAGCCGCGTGCCGCTCGAGACAGCACCGGTGGTCGCATCTCATCAGCCTGCGTGGCTCAGCAACTCACTCCACCGCTGCACCACCAACTCGGTGTACAGGTCGGCGGCTATGTCGTACGCGCCGAGTGCGTAGCCGTCATTGGCCTCGATCAGTGCCGTTTCGCCAGTAGCCAGCACGCCGAAGTCGATGCCGTACGCCCTCGGCGCATTTCCGGAACCGTGGTATGCGGTGATTGCGGACACTGGACGGGAATACCGCGCCGCCCCAGACCTTCGGCCAGCAGCGGCTCCTCGTGCCGCATCGGACCCGATCCGGCGTGCTGCAAGAACGCGGTGGTGATCATCACCTCCTCGATCATGCACCATCATCAAGCGCGTCGGCGAGGACCGCGAGAACGAGAAGCACGGTGCTGGCCCCAGCGCCCATGAGCCGATACGTGGCGTGATTGCGGTGGGGGCTGGGAAATTCGGGGCGCGCGTCATCGGTCATCGCTCCGAACGCACCCGGGTGCGTGTCATCACCGAAAAGTAACGCAAGCAGGCGAGATATGGTCCACAAAGCCACAATTCGCCGTCGTTGTCACGAGACGATCGCGCGCCCTGCGGATTTCCGCGACGTCGTCGGCGACGCTTCGTCTTGCCCGGTGCGCCGAATGCAGGGAGTTCGGCGCACCAGGCCATCGGTCCGCGTCACGCCGTGACGAACCGAGTCTCCGCCGCGCCGGTTGCCGCGAGGTGTCGACGGCGGCTCGGCATCAGCACGGTCGGGTGGGAGACGCTCCAAGCCGCGCCCGCGCAGATGAATTCCTTGATGCGAGCGGCGATCCGGCCCGTGATGACGGTGGGTGTGACCTGATCATCGGGGGTCACGCGCTGCACGATGCCGTCGCGGCGTCCGAGGCTGACGCACTGCAGGGTATAGCCGATCGGGGTCTCGGGAATCTTGCGACCGGTCAAGCGCGCGGCGAGAGCGTCGGCGGCCTGCCACGCCATAGGGCTGGCGGTGGCGCAGGCCATCCGCAGTGGCTTACCGCCCACTCCTTCGGCGAATGCGGCGTCGCCGACGGCATACACATCCGGATGCGAGATCGAGCGCATGGTGCCGTCGACGACGATCCGCCCGGTATCGGACACCTCCAGGGTGGTGGCTGCCGCAATCGGGTGCACGGTGAAACCCGCGGTCCACACGGTCACCTGCGCCGGGATCTCCCCCGCTGCCGCGGTGACCACACTGTTCGCTTCCACCCGCGTGATGTCGGCATGCTCGTGGACCGTGATCCCCAGTCGGTCGAAGGTGCCGCGCAGGTGGCGCTGGGCCTTCTCGCTGAGCCAGTCGCCGACCCCGCCGCGGGCCGCGATCGCCACCTCGAGGTCGGGATGGGCCTCGGCGATCTCGGTGGCCGCTTCGATACCGGTCAGGCCGCCGCCGACGACCAGCACGGTCCCGCCCGGCGCCAGCTCGGTCAGGCGCGCCCGCAGTCGCAGCGCGGCCTGCTTCCCCGCGACGTTGTGGGCGTACTCGGCCACACCGGGGACGCCGTGGTCGGCGACGGTGCTCCCGAGGGCGTACACGAGGGTGTCGTAGCCGAGGGTCTCGGCGCCGCTCTCGCCGGTGAGATCGACGGTCTTGCGGTCCACGTCGACCGCGGCGACCCACGCCGTCTTGACCTGCACGCCGGTGCCCGCGTAGACGTCACGCAGCGAGCGACGCGGCAGATCCTGCCCGCTCGCGAGCTGGTGCATACGCACCCGTTCGACGAATTCGGCGTCGCCGTTGACGAGGGTGATCTCGACGTCGTCGCGGTGCAATCGCCTGGCGAGGCGACCGGCGGCGGTCCCGCCGCCGTATCCGGCTCCGAGGACGACAATGCGGTGCTTCATGGCTTGCTCCTATCTGGGTTGCGCTCACCTCCTGAACCGGACAGCCGCGCGATCCCTGACAGGGAAAGGGTGTGATGTGAGTCACCAGACCTGCGCGAGGGGGCGGCGCGAAGCCTCCGCCGCCCACTGGCGGGTGATGCGTCCCAGTTTGTCGGGGTTGACCTGGAGGTGGATCGCCTCGACACCGTCGGCGGTCGCATCGAGGCAGACGACGCCGACGACCCGACCATCGACCTCGAACAACACGGCGGGACCGCCGTTGACGACGGCGGCGTAGGCGACTGGGCGGCCGCCGACGATGGCTCGCTTGGCCTCGGTCGGCCGGAACAGGCCGCGCAGGTATCGCGCGACACCGAGCGCACCGATGACCGGGGTCTTGCGGGCCGCGACCCGGCCACCGCCGTCGGCGATGCCGACCGCGTCGTCGGTGAGCATCCGGATCAGCGGCTCGGTGTCGCCGCTGAGCGCCGCGGCGAGGAATTCCTCGACGAGCTTCCGCGCGGCGGCCGCGTCGACCTCGGTGCGGGACCGGCCGGTGGTGACATGCTGCTTGGCACGCCGGTAGACCTGCTGACAGTTCGACTCGGTCAGATCGAGGATCTCCGCGATCTCACGATGCGAGTGACCGAACGCCTCACGCAGCACGTACACCACGCGCTCGTTGGGCGACAGCCGCTCCATGAGGGTGAGCATCGCGAGCGAGACCGACTCGCGCTGCTCGACGGTGTCGGCCGGACCGAGCATCGAGTCGCCGGTCAGGACCGGCTCCGGAAGCCATTGCCCCACATAGGTTTCTCGCTTGGCACGCGCCGAGGTGAGCTGATTGAGGCACACATTGGTGAGCACCTTCGTCAGCCACGCCTCGGGCGTCTCGATCCGTTCCCGGTCGGCCGCATGCCACCGCAGATACGTGTCCTGCACCGCGTCCTCGGCATCGCCGGCCGACCCCAGCAACCGGTAGGCGATCGCCTCCAGGCGACCCCGGCAGCCCTCGAACAGATCGGCTTCCCGCGTACTGAGCGGCATCGCTCCATACTCGGCCATGCGCCCAGCCCCCGTCCACCCTGCCCCCGATCGCCCGGCGCGCAATCGTGCTGCAGCGTCCTCGATCGGTGAGGCAAACGTTACTCAGGCCTGGGATCGTGAATCGTGAGAAGCCGGAACTGCGGCTCGCAGCGGAGCCGAAGGCGAAGTTCGCCGAAGATGCCCAGTGACGGGAGCAACCATGTACGACCTTTTCGCCCCGCACGGGAACCTCGCCGAGACAGCGCGCCGGTGATGTCCGATTCGGAGTTGAATCCCGCCGCGGTCGAGATCGGGCGCTTCTTCCCGCAGCCGCCGGGCGCCGTGTGGCGGGCACTGACCGAGCCGGATCTGCTCGAGCGATGGTTGATGCGTTCGATCGGGTTCGGCGCCTCGGTCGGAACGCATTTCATTTTCGTGGTACCTACGCAACCGACCGGCAAGATCGCATGCGAGGTCCTGGCGGTACGGCAGAGTGAGCAACTGACCCTCAGCTGGGTCGATCTGCGGGCTCGGTATCCCGCGCGGTGGGTGGTCGACTGGGTGATCCGGCCGCAGGGCCGTGGCACGCGACTTCTGCTGACGCAGACAGGCTTCGATATCTCCGACCGCCGACAGCAGATGGCCCGCAACGTCATGGAGCGGGGCTGGACGATCACCCTGTCACAACTCCACGAGGTGCTCGACCAGGTCGGAGCATAGGGTCGCCGGGGTCGTTGTCGAGGTCGGTGCACAGTGCGGTGAGCGCGGAGTGCAGGCCGTGGGCGAGCGCGGTGATGGTCGCGGGATTCCACAGTGGTGCGGCGTAGCGGATCTCGCCGTGGATGCCGTCCGGTTCACCGCGGGCGCCGACGGTCTCTCTGAGTTGGATCAGGATCTCGAATTCGGCTCGCTGGGGCGGTAATTCGCGCAGTTGGACCTCGATGTCCCCGGCGCGGCCCGCCACCGGGATGTCGCGGAAGAAGGTGGTGACGATCTGGGGCAGCGGCCGGTCGGGGCCGGTGTGTGCGGCGACGGATCGCTCGAACGGGTATCGCTTGTTCTCGTGGGCGTCCAGGACTCGATCGCGGATCTGGTCGATCAGTTGCCTTGCGGTGGGTGCGGTGGTGCGGTCGGCGCGGATCAGCACGATGTCGGCGGCGCAGCCGAGCATCGTGTCGAGTTCGGGGCGATCGCGTCCGCTCAGCGCCGTGCCGATGACCAGATCGGGCCCGGCGCCCAGGTCGGTGAGCGCGTACACCAGGGCGGCGTGCAGGACGGCGTAGGTGGTCGCACCGCAGCGGCGGGCGGTGTCCAGCACACCGGCGTGGGCGGACGCGTCGAGGGTGAACGGCAGTGCCGCGGCCGGATATCCCTCGGCGGTCGTCCTCGGGTGGTCGACGGCCAACGGCGGGCTGTATTCCAATCCGGCGAGCGTGTCACGCCAGTACCGAGCTTGGGCGGACCGGTCGTCGGCGGGATCGCCAGCGTGGTCGCGCAGCCACCGGGCGTAATCGGCGAACTGGACCGGGGGCGTCGGCCAGCCGGGCGCCGCACCCTCGGCGCGTGCGAGGTAGGCGAATTCGAGTTCGCGCAGCAGCAGCGCCAGCGACTCGGCGTCGCCCGCGCAGTGATGCAGCACCACGAGCAGGACGTGATGGCCGGGCGTCAGCCGGTACAGCCGCACCCGGATCGGCGCCTCGGTGAGCAGCGTGAAACCGCGGGCGATCTCCCGTTCCAGCGACCGGTTCAGGTCCTCGACGTCGGTGACCTCGCGGTAGTCGACGTGGTCCGGGTCGAAGGCCGCGACCCGCTGGACCGGCCCGGCAGCGGTGAAAGGCAGTGTGGTCCGCAGTATCTCGTGCCTGCGCACCACATCGCCGACGGCCGCCCGCACGGCCGCGTGGTCTAGTTGCCCGATGAGATCCACGGCGGCGGGCATCAAATAGTCGGCCGCGCCCTCGCTGAGATAGTTGACCGTCCACAGCCGCTGCTGGCTCGGCGCGAGCGGAAGCGCGGCGTCCGGCGCGGAGGCGCTACCGTCGCTCTCCCGATACGCGATGCCCGCCGGTTCTCGGTCGATGGCGGTGGGATCACCGTCGCGCTCGGCGATGCGCCGTTCCAGCGCGGCGACGGTGGGTGCCTCGAGCAGATCGCGCAGGCTCACGACGACGCCGAAGGCCCGGCTCGCCGACGCAGCGAGCCGGATCGCCGCCAACGAGTTTCCGCCGATACGGAAGAAGTCGTCTGTCACGCCGATCCGCTGCTGTCCGATGGCATCGGCGAAGAGCCCGGCCAGGATCTGCTGGCGGGGTGTCCGCGGCGGATCCGCGGCCGCCGAGGCGGGCATGGTCAGCGCTTGGCGGTCGATCTTGCCGTTGACGGTGAGCGGCAGCGCGGGAATCTGCACGATCACGGCGGGCAGCAGGTAGGCCGGCAGGACTCGTGCGAGCCGGGTCCGCAGGACTGCGGTGTCGATCGGCTCGGCGGCGACGACGTGGGCGACCAAGGTCTTGCCCGCCGCCATCCGATGCGCCGTGACAACCGCCGCGGTGACCCCGGGCACGGCGCGGATCGCGTGTTCGATCTCGCCTGGCTCCACGCGGATGCCGTTGACCTTGACCTGCCGGTCACCCCGGCCGAGGAACCGCACCGCGCCGTCGGCGCCCCAGCTGCCCTGATCGCCGGTGCGATACATCCGTGATCCCGGTGCGCCGAAAGGATTGGCGGTGAAAGCCTTCGCGGTGCGGCCGGGCATCCGGTGATATCCCCGCGCCAGGCCCGCGCCGGTCAAATAGATCTCACCGACCATGCCCGGCGGCACCGGCCGCAGCAACGCGTCGAGAACGAGTACCTCGGTGTGGTCCACCGCTCGGCCCACCGGAATCGCCTCGTCGGGCAGCGGTCCGCTCGGAATCGAATAGGCGGTGGCGTACGCGGTCGCCTCCACCGGCCCGAAGATGTTGACGATGGAGATGCCGGGAGCCGCCGCGCGCATCGCCCGCACGGTATCGAGAGCCAGGATGTCACCGGCGCTCGACAACGTGCGCAGCCGCGCGAGGCTTTCCGGGATGTCGTCGACCAGTACCTGAAAAAGCCCGGCCGCCAACAGCATCGCGGTCACCTCCCCCGCCCGCAGGACGTGACGGAAGTCCTCGGCCCCGAGCCGGTCCGGTGTCGCGATGACCGCGGTGTGCCCCTGCAACAGCGGCATCCAGAGTTCCCAGACGACCATGTCCCAGGCGTACGGCGAATGCATCAGCATCCGTGCGTATTCCGGGCCTGCGGCGATTCGGTCGATCGCGCGCGTCACCATCGCGCGGTGCGTGGCGAGCACGCCTTTCGGCGCGCCGGTCGACCCCGAGGTGAACATCAGCCAGGCCGCCGCGTCGGCGGGCACCGAGTCGACCGGTGTGGTCAGGACCGGCCCGTCGGACCGCGCCACGGCGCGCACCAGCGCATTGTCGTCGAGGACGAGTTCGGCGCCGGTGTGTGCCAGCGTCCACGCGACACGGTCGGGCGGATCCTGCTCGTGCAGCGGGACGCAGATCGCGCCGAGCCGCATGAGCGCCAGCGTCGCGACGACCATCTCCGGAGTGCGCGGCAGTCGCACACCGACCGGCGTGCCGAGGCGGACGCCGTGCCGAGACGCGAGATGGTAGGCGAATCGTTCCGCGTGAAGCGCCAATTCGCGGTAGGTGATGTGCTTCCCCTCGTACCAGAGTGCGTTGCGTTCGGGGAACCTGCGCGCGACCGAATGGAAGACCTCCGCGATACCGCGCTCGGTGGCGCCCATCGGATCCTCGTGCGGGCTGCGCGAGACAACGGGAGGTGTCCTTGTGAGCCGCCCGGCGGGTGTGTCCGCCGCGGCTGCGGCGACCTCCTTCATGGCGGTCAGGAAGCGGCTGTGCAGGCTCGCCAGTGCCGCCGCATCGCACCGATCAGCGGTGGTGTCCATATCGATGCGCGGCGGACCCTCGCCGAGGTAGACGCCGATGCCGAATGCCTCGGTGGATCCGGTGGATACCGGGATCAGAGTGGCGAGCACGTCACCGAAGTGGATGTCCGGGGGAATCGGCAGGATGTTGAGCGTAGGGCCGGTGATCCGATGGTCGCCGCCCGGTGAGGCACCGTCGGCGAGCAGGTCGAATCGCCGATAGTGCTGGTGGCGCAGCACCGTTCGCAGCTCCGTCTGCGCCGCCCTGGCGAGCGCGCCGATGGACGCGCCGGGGTCGACCTCGAGTCGTAGCCCGACGACGTTCGAGGTCATGCCGAGCGCGCGCCAGGATCGTTTGGCCGGTACCGGCAGGCCGAGGACCACGGTCCGCGCACCCGAGTCGGCGTGCAGCAGAAGCGCGGTGGTGGCGGCCAGCAGCGCGGGCCATTCGACGCCGAATCGTTCTGCGGCGCCGATGAATTCCCGCCACTCGTCGTCGGCTGGACAACCGGAATGCCGGAGGGGGCCGGGCGCACCGGTGGCGACGGGCGGGTGGGCGAACATCGGAGCGTCGGGCAACCCGGCCAGCCGTCCGGACCAGAACGCGCGGTCGTCGGCGAATCGGCGCGAGGCGCGATACCGCTGATCCTGCTCGACGTACGCGGCGACGGTATCCGCGACGTTCGGCGCGGGTTCGCCGGCGAGCAACGCGGTGTACGCGCGGGCCACCGCCCGGATGAAAGCCAGCGACGCGCCGCCGTCGAAGACGATGTGGTGGGCGCGGATGCCCCAGAGCTGGCCCGCCGCACCGAGATCCAGCAAATGGTGTTCGAAGAGCGGTGCGACGTTCAGGTCGAAGGAGGGCGGCGCGGCGCGCAGGTACCCGAGCGCCGCCGCGACGGGATCGGATTCGTCACCGAAATCGCCTCGGCGCAAAGGCCATTCGGCACACTCCTCGACCACTTGCCGTGGTTCCGGGCCCTCGGTGTCGAGCCGGACGCGCATGGTCTCGGCGGCGGCCACCACACTCCGCAGCGCGCGCTCGAACAGGCTGGGATCGATGCGGCCGCGCAGGTGGACGTAACCGTCGACGAGATAGCGATGATCGGCTCCGTACAGGGTGGTGTAGGCCCAGATCTCCTGCTGCGCGACGGTCAGTGGGTAGTCGGTCCGGCGATCCGGCGTCTGTGTCATTTCACTCCGTTCGCGCCGTCGGCGGGCAGGGTCGCGAGCCGTTCGAGTTCGGCTTCCAGCCGGGTGATCACCCGGCGCGGCATATCGTCGGCGAGCAGATCGCGGTGCCAGTTCAGTGCCACCGTCAGCTGTTCGCGCGGCCACACGGTCGCGGTGAGCGGGAACAGGGTGATCTCCCGCGACCGCAGGTCGGTCAGCACCAGGTCACCCACCGTGATGGGGGTCGGCGCGATATCGACCGGATACGACTCGAAGACCAGCAGGGTGTCGAACCAGCCGCGCACGGGAACGCCTGCCGCGTCTTCGATCTCGGCCAGGCCGAGATGGTGATGGTCGAGCAGCGCCGCCTGTTCGGCTTGCACCGCGCGCAATCGCGCGCCGATCGGCTGGTCGTGGCGGCGGCGCACCCGCACCGGGACGGTGTTGATGAACGAGCCGACCATGGCGTCGATGCCGGGGATGCTCGCGGGCCGCCCGGAGACCACCGTGCCGAACACGACGTCGTCGTTGCCGGTGAGATCCCCCAGCACCGACGCCCACGCGTACTGCAGGACGGTGTTCAGCGTGACGCCGCAGGCGGCGGCGAAGCGGGACAGCGCGGCGGTCCGCTCGGCCGTCAGCGCCACGACGTGTTCGGCGTGGGACCGCGCCGGATCGCGCGGTGCGGCGCCCGGCGCGGCGACGAGGGTCGGCGCGGCGAGATCGTCCAGGGCAGCCCGCCACGCCGCGGCGGCGGGTTCGCGGTCTTGCGCGGCCCGCCAGCGCAGGAACGTGGCGAATCCGTCGTCCACGTCGCCGGGCGCGTCCGCGTCGAGCGCGAAGGCGCTCAACAGGTTTCGCATCAGGATCGGCGCGGACCAGCCGTCGAGCAGGAGCCGATGGTTGGTCACCGACAGCACCCATCGTCGCTCTGCTGTCCGGATCAGCAGGAACCGGATGAGCGGCGGCGTCTCCAGGTCGAACGGGCGCACCTGTTCCTCGGCCAGGATGTCGTCCGGGTCTGTACCGTGCTCGCGTAGGTCGACTTCCCTGACCTCGATCGGCGCTGCCGCGGTGACGAGCTGACGCCACCGGCCGCCACCGTCGCGGACGAAAGCGGCCCGCAGCGACGAGTGCCGGTCGACGACGTGCTGGGCTGCGGCGCGCAACCGTGCGAGATCGGGGATTCCCGTGCAGGTCAGCACCACCTGGAGAGTGTGGATCTCCGGCGCGGCGGGGTCCGAGGGTGCGAGTGCGGCGAATTTCTCCTGGATCGGTGTGAGGGCTCGGATATCGGACAACCGGCCGTAGCGGCGCTCCCAGCGGTCGATCTCGGACTGACGCAGACCGGCGGGCGCGAAATCCGAGGGTGTCCACCCGCCCGCGGCGGGATCGGCCGCGTGCCGCGCGAGGGTGCGCATTACCGTCCCGAACAGGTCGGCGAAGGCGCGAACGCGGTCGGGTCCGATCAGGCTGTCGGGGAAGGAGAAGCCCGCCGTGAGCCGATCGCCGAGCACGGCGGTGTCGATCGCGAGGGACGCGTCGGCAGGCAGTCCGGAGTCGACCGGATGCGGCGCGTTCGTGAGCGCGGCGGGCAGCCACGGGCCGTTCGCCGCGGAGACCGCGCCCAGATAGGTGAAGGACAGTTGCGTGGTCTCGGCGGGCAGGTCGGCGCCCGTGCCGAAGTAGCGCAGCGGTCCATAGCCGATGCCGCCTCCGGGCACCGAAAGCATCTGTTCCTTCACGGTTTTCACCGCATCGGCGAGGGCGGATCCGCCCTCGATCGCGTCTGCGGTGTCGATTCCTTCCAGATCGAAGCGGCACGGGTAGGCGGCGGTGAACCAGCCGACCGTGCGTGAGAGATCGGCGCCGGGTACGAAATCGGTATGCCTGCCGTGGGATTCCATCCGGATGGGGACCACCGGGCAGTGATCGCCGCGCCACGCGACCATCGCGACGGTCACCGCGGTCAGCAGGATGGTGTTGGTGTCCGTGCCGTAGCGCGGCGGCAATGCCGTCACGACGGCGGAGGTCGTCGCCTCGTCGAATTCGAGGACAATGCGACGCATCGTGGACGACACATCGATACGCGGGTCGAGTGGACGATCGGTGAACAGCGGATCGGGCCCGCGCAGCAACGCTCGCCACTGATCGACCTCGGCGAGATGCTGTGCGTCGTCGGCCTTTTCGCGCAGCGCGTGCGCCCACCGTCGCACGGAGGTGCCCCGAGCGGGCAGGCGCGGCGACCGGCCCGACTCCACTTGCGCCCACGCCGCGACGAAGTCCGGGATCAGGATGCGCCAGGAGAC
This sequence comes from Nocardia sp. bgisy134, assembly GCF_965341865.1. Lineage (GTDB taxonomy): Bacteria > Actinomycetota > Actinomycetes > Mycobacteriales > Mycobacteriaceae > Nocardia. The sequence continues at coordinate 68,815 of NZ_CBDQZP010000023.1, read as the reverse complement.
GCCGTCCACCGCGATGTGGTGGATCACCACAACGAGGAGACCACCGTGTTCTCCCGCACCGCGATCGAGCCAGACACAGTGCAGCACGGCTCCGTTCGCCGGATCGAGGCGGTCGATCGCGGTTTCTGTCTCGCGGGTGAAGGTCGCCGCCACTTCGGCGTCGTCGGCGTCCGAGATGTCGACGCGGCTCAGTACCGTAGCCGGTTCGAAGGATTCGGGGGCGTCGGCGAACAGCCGCCACTCGCCGCCTGCGTCGCGGTACAGCCGCGCGCGGAGCATGTCGTGCTGGTCGACCACTGCTCTGAGCACGCGCCGCAGCGTGGTCGCGGTGATGCCCGCGGGCAGATCCAGCACCATGTGCTGGGCGTACCGATCGAACGACACACCGCCGGATTCGGCGCGCTCGATCAGCGCGAGCACGGCCGGAGTCGGCGGCATCTCCCCCACACCGCCACCTGGAAGTTCGGCGAGCACACGCCGCTCGGGCGCACCGGTGGTGGCGACCGCGGCCAGTCCGGCGACCGTGCGCTGTTCGAAGACTTGTGCGGGGGTGAAGTACACGCCCCGCGACTTCGCCCGGGAGACAAGGAGAATGGACATGACGCTGTCGCCACCCATGGCGAAGAACGATTCGTCGACGCCCACCCGCTCCCGGCCGAGCACCTGCGCGAACACCTCGGTCACGGTCCGCTCCACCGGTGTCGACGGCGCACGGTACGGCGTGTGCCACGGCGCCGGTTCGGGCAGCGCCGCCCGGTCCACCTTGCCCGCCGCCGTGGCGGGGAACGCGTCGAGCACGACGATGTCGTCGGGGATCATGGCCGCGGGCAGGGTGCGGGACAGCTCCGTGCGCAGTGTGTCCGCGGCGCAGACGGCACCGGCCACCGGGACGACGTAACCGAGCAGCCTGCCGTCGGAACGCAGCGTCGCCACCGCCTGGGCGACCGTGGCGCACGCCGAGAGCGCGGCCTCCACCTCGCCGAGTTCGATGCGCACGCCGTGGCGTTTGACCTGGAAATCGGCTCGTCCCTGATATTCCAGCAGTTCGGTCGCCGCGTTCCAGCGCACGATGTCGCCGGTGCGGTACAGCCGCGCGCCGGGCGCGAAGGGATCGGCGACGAAGCGGTCTGCCGTGCGGGCGGGATCGCCGTGATAGCACCGCGCCAGTTGCGTGCCCGCCAGATACAGTTCGCCGGGCAGCCCGTCGGGGACGAGGCGTAGCCGGGCGTCGAGCACATACGCCCGCGTGTTCGACGCGACCGATCCGATCGAGATCGACACCGAATCCCGCACGCTCACCGGATATCCCGTGACCGCGCCGGTGGCCTCGGTCGGCCCGTAAAGGTTGTGCAGGCGCGCGGGGGTGGCCGCGCCGAAGCGCTGCGCCAGGGCAAGTGTGAGGGTTTCCCCGATGGTCAGCACGCGGCGAACGCAGGCAGGGAAGCCGGACACCACGTTGAGGTGATTGCTCAGTGTGGAGGGCACGAACTGGAGGGTGGTCACCGTGTGCGCGGCGATCACCCGGGTCAGTTCGGCCGGGTCGGTGTGCGCCGACGGCGGCGCGATGGCCAGCGTCGCTCCGATACCCAAGGGCCAGAACAGCTCCCAGATCGAGACGTCGAAGGTGACCGGTGTCTTCTGTAGCACTGTGTCGGTCTCGTCGAGGCCGATGTGCTCGCTCATCCACCGCAGGTGATCCACCACCGCGGAGTGTGGCACCGCGACGCCCTTGGGCACACCGGTCGAGCCGGAAGTGAACATCAGATACGCGAGATTGCCTGGGCGCAGTGGAGCGTGTCGCTCGGTGTAACGCAGTGGTGTGCCGTCGTCGGCCGTGTCATCCGGTTCGCCGAGGTAGTGGACTGGCGCGGCGTCGGTGATGAATCCGTCGTGCCGTGTGCTCAGCACCAGCACCGGCCGGGCCACCGTCAGGATGCGGTCCAGCCGCTCGGCCGGATGATCCGGTTCCAGCGGCAGATAGACGCCCCCTGCTTTCAGCACCGCGTACACCGCGACGATCGCCTCGACCGACCGCGCCATCGCCACACCCACCACGGTGTCGGGGGCGACTCCCTGCCGGATCAGGCTGCGCGCCAGACGATTCGAGCGCGCGTCCAGCTCACCGTAGGTGACCGATTCCGCGCCGCACACCAGCGCGATCGCATCGGGCGACCGGCGTGCGACCGACTCGAAACCGGTCAATGTGGTGGCGTGCGGGTCCCCGACGCGTGCCGGGCCGCCGCGGCGCATGATGCGCGCGCGTTCCTCGTCGGTGGTGAGATCGACGCGGGCGATCGGGGTCGCGGGTGCGGCGCCGAGTCGGGCGAAAAGCCGTGTGAACACCGGCAACTCGGCGTCGGGCATACCGATCCGCCAGCCGTCGTCGTCGTGAACGGCGGTCGGACAATCCCTTTCGGCTGCGCCGGACATACGCTGCCGCAGCAGCGCACCGACCTGTGCGGTGATGGCGCGGAAGTCGTGCCGCGCCATCACCGTCACGCGGATCTCGACCGCGGTCGTACCGGACCGGTAACCGACGGTCACCTCGGCCGCGCCCGTGCGGCGATGGGTGTACACCGCCAGCGCGGCCAGCACGACCGCCGCTGTTCCGCCCCCGCTGCGCCGAGCGAGCGGACCGAGTCCCGGCGGCTGCTCCAGCGGGTAGTCGAGTGCGCTCATCTCACGGGTAGGCATGGAATCCCCTTCCCGACTTGCGGCCCAGATGTCCGTCTCTGACGAGCCCGGCCAGCGCGTCCGGCACGCGATAGCGACCGTCGCCGGTGGCATCTCGCAGCACGGCGAGGGTGTCGGCCACGTTGTCGAGGCCGATCAGATCCGCGGTGCGCAAGGGTCCCATTCGATGCCCGAGGCAGCCTTCGAACAAGGCGTCGACCGTGGCGGCGTCGGTACCGGATTCGGTGATCGCGGCGGCCTCGGCGATGGCGAGCATGAGCACCCGGTTGATGACGAATCCGGGACCGTCGCCCACCACGATGCCGCGCTTGCCGAGTGCGCCGAGGAAGTCGAGCGCGGTGGCCAGGGTGCCGGGCGCGGTGCGCGCGGTGGTGATCACCTCCACCGCCTCGGTCAGCGGCGCGGGATTCATGAAATGCAGTCCGAGCATCCGCTCCGGCCGGCCGGTGCGGGCGGCCAGGTCCGCGATCGAGATGGCCGAGGTGCCCGAGGCGAACACGGCCGAGGGTGGGCACGTCCGGTCCAGTTCGGCGAACACTCGGTACTTGAGTTCGACTCGCTCCGTGACGGATTCGATGACCAAAGTGGCATCGCGCAGATCCTCGACGCGCTGCGACCACCGGATACGGTCGATGATCTCGGAGATCTCGCCCGGGCGCGGACCCCGGCCGAGCAGCACGCTCGAACGCAGCGCCGCGCGGATACTGCGTCGCGCGCGTTCGGCGGCCGCGGGGTCGGGATCGACCACGGTGACGGGCATACCCGCCTCGGCCACGCACTGAGCGATGCCCGCGCCCATTGTGCCCGCGCCGACCACGCCGACCCGATGCTGTGCGGTCACGGGTGGATCTCCTGTTCGTCCATGAATGCTTCGATGCCGAGCACGGTGTCGTGCACCGGCTCGTCCGGTCTGTCGAGCGCCGCCCTCGCGAGCGCGACGAGGTCGTCGGCGATGGCCTCGGCCGAGGACCGGTCGAACAGCTCGGCCGCGTAGTGTAGATGCAGCTCGGCGGGGTGGCGCGTCCACGAGACAGCGAGTTCGATCCCGTTGTCTCCCAGGGTGACCGGCGCGCTGCCGAGGTACCGCAGTGGCGCTGTGCCGGTGACCGATGCTGGCGGATTGTCACGCAGGTTTCGCCATGTGGTGTCCGGGCGGACGGTCACGACGACGTCCCGCGAACCCTCTGGTGCATCAGGCAGGCCGATGCGCAGCCGGTCACCACCGCTGTACCAGCCGAGCAGCACGGCGTAGGCGTCGAACAGCGCGGCGTCGTAGCGCTCCGCCTCATCCCTCGCTAGATCGATTGCGCACGTAATGGTTTCGTGGTGGTATGCGGCGTCCTCAGTGCGTGGACGATCGGTGGGAATCGACGTCGTCGCGTCCGAGTCCCGCTGCGGTCCGGTGACCAGCGCCTCGATCGGCGGCGCGGCGGTGTTCGCCGTCATCGCCGTCAGGATCTCCAGGAAGGCGTCGCCGAGCGCGGCCGCCGTCTGTGTGGTGAACAGCTCGGTGCTGAATTCGAGGCACGCGCCGATATCGCGCGGGACGTCGTCGGTGTATTCGAAAGTCACCAGCGTGAGGTCGAATTTCGCCGTGCCGGTGGGCAATCCGCCGAATTCGTTGCCCGCGGCGTGATCGAGATCGAACAGTTCCGCGCCCGCCTCGTCGATCCGCTCCATCCGTGGCGTCACCTGGTGGATGTAGAGCACATCGAACAGCGGGGTCCGCGACAGGTCACGCTGCGGCGCCAAGGCGTTCACCACGCGGTCGAAGGGGATCTCCTGGTGTTCGAGCGCACCGAAGACCACCGAGCGCACCCGGGTCAGCAGATCCGGTAGCGCCGCATCGGCGGTGAAGTCGGCGCGCAAGGCGACCGTGCTGTTGAAATAGCCGATCAGATCCTGGAATTCGCGTCGGCCGCGTCCGGTGGTCGGTGTGCCGACGACGATGTCGCGTTGCCCGCTGTACCGCGCGAGGGTCAGATAGAACGCGCTGAGCAGGACGACGAACAGCGACACCGATTCGCGGCCCGCCAGCGCACGCAGATCGGTGAGCAGCGCTGCCGGAATGGTGAACGGATACAGGTCGCCGACATAGGTTTTGCGGGCAGGTCGTGGGAAATCTGTGGGCAGCCGCAGCACTGGCGCGTCGGCGAGTGTGCTGCGCCAGTAGTCGAGTTCGTGGTCGAGCGCCGAACTCGCCAGCAGCGCGCGATGCCAGGCCGCGTAGTCGCGGTAGCGGATGGGCAGCGGAGGCAGGCGGTGCGGACGGCCCTCGCGCCGTGCGGCGTACAGCTCCGGCAGTTCGCGGCCGAGGATCGTCGGCGTCGCACCGTCGGTGACGGCGTGATGGCAGGTCAGTTGCAGCACATGGGTATCCGGCCCCACGGTGATGAGCACTACCCGCAGCAGGGCGTCTTCGGCGAGGTCGAACGGTTCGGTGGCGGCGGCGTGCACGAGGGCGCGGGCAGCGGCGAGCGGATCGGGTTCGGCGGAGACGTCGACGCGCCGGAAGTAGTCGTCCAGCCGATCGCGGATGCGCAGCACCGCGGCGCCGTCCACTTCGGCGAAGTTGTACCGCAGGGTCTCGTGGCGCTCGACCAGGTCGTCGAAGGTGCCGTGCAGCGCGTCCAGGTCGATCGGTCCGCGCAGCAGCTGGACGACCGGGTAGTTGTACAGGGTCGTGCGCGGATCGAACTGGTGGTGGAACCACATCCGTTCCTGCCCCGAGGACATGACGGGTTCGTCGTGGGCGACCAGCGCCGGAATCGGCGCGCGCTCGCCGTCGCCCGCGCGCCCGGTGGTGAGGAGTTCGGCGAAGTCGGCCAGCCGCGGGCGCTCGTAGACGTCGAGCAGTTTCGGCCGGAAACCGTAGGTCTCCTCGATCCGGTCCACCAGCTGTACCGCGATCAGCGAATTGCCGCCGAGGGCGAAATAGTCGGCGTCCTCGTCGATCTCGTCATCGGTGTACAGCAGTTCGGCGAGGGTTCGGCGCAACCAGCGCACCGGATCGGAGTGGTCGTGCGACGTGGTGGGCGCGGCAAGCGCGGGGGCGGGTGCCTGGGTACGGGGCAGATCGACCCAGCAGCGGGATTCGCGCATCGGATGCCCCGGCAACCGCACCCGCCGGGCACGGACGGGCGCGACGGCCGACCAGTCGAGATCGACACCGTATTCGTACAACCGGCCGAGCAGTTCGTCCAGATCGGCGGTATCGGTTGCGGCGGAGACGATCTCGGCTTCCGGCACGGCATCGGCGATGAGCGCGGCCAGCTTGCCGTCCGGGCTCGGTTCCACGAACACCACCGGCCCCTCGGCCATGAGGGTCCGTACCGCGCCGAGCAGCCGATCGCCGTCGATGGTGGGCGGCGCGGCGGCGAGTTCGGCCGGGTCGATCCGTTCGCGGGAGCCGAGCAGATACCGGGCGGCGAATCGTGACGATCCCGCGCTCAGCAGTGCCGCCAGCGGGATTCCGCAGGCGCTGAGCCGCTCGTGCACCGCGAGCTGCCCGGCGAGCACCGTCGCGGTCGCGCCCGTGGCGGGCAACTCGGCGGGCAAACCGGTGGGCTGCCCCGCGGCGGTATCGGCCTGTGCCGGTGCGACCGGGACGGCGTCGGGAGACAGCAACAGCACCACACGCGGCGCGGTCGGCGCGCGGTGCACGCGCACCGCGGCCTTGTCCAGCGCCTCGGCGAGTTGCGCTGTGTCCGAGGCGATCACGGCGACTCGGTGCTCGTAATGGTCGCGACCGAGTGTGAGTGTCGCGGCCACTTGGTGCAGCGAGGCGTCGGTGATGCGCACCGCCTCGGCGAGCCGGACGCACAGCTCGCTCAGCGCCTCGGGTGTGCGCGCGGAGACGCCGATCAGCCGGGCGCGGCGCGACGGGGGCTCGGTGGGAGCGGGCGGAGCCTGAGACACCACGCAGTGCGCGATGCTGCCACCCAGGCTGAACGAGCTGACTCCGGCGGCGCGCACCGCGTCACCGGTCCACGGACGGCTCTCGGTCAGCACTTCGATGCCCGCGGCCGCCAGGTCGAATCCGCCGGTCGGACGGGTGAAGTGCAGCGAAGGGAACAGCTGCGCCTCCGACACGCTCAGCACCGCCTTGACCAGACCAGCGATGCCCGAGGCGTGATCGAGATGACCGATGTTCGTCTTCACCGAGCCGATGGGCAGGCCGGGACCGCCGCCGAAGACGGTGCCGATCGATTCCAGCTCCACCGCGTCACCGAGCCGCGTGCCCGAGCCGTGGGTTTCGAGGTAGCCGGCGTCGCGCGGGTCGAGTCCGGCGGCCTCCCACGCCTTGGCGATCACGGCGCTCTGGGCGGTGGCGCTCGGGGTGCTGATGGTGGCGGCGGCCGCTCCGTTGTGCCGGGTCGCGCTGCCGCGGATCACGGCGTGGATCGGGGCGCGGTCGGCCAGGGCCCTGCCCACCGTGGTGAGCAGTAGTATCGCGCCGCCCTCGCCGTTCACGGTGCCGTCGGCGTCGGCATCGAAAGCGCGGCAGACGCCGCTGGGCGACATGATCTCGGAGAAGGTCACCCCACCCCAGGACGGGGAGCCGTGCACCCGCACGGTGACACCGCCCGCCAGTGCGTAATCCGCGTCACCGCAGCGCAATTCGCGGCAGGCCTGGTGCACCGCGACGAGCGCGCTGTTGCAGCCGCTGTCGACGCCGAAGCAGGCGCCGGTGAATCCGAACCGGTGCGCGATCCGCGCCGGGCCCGCGAAGGTGGCGTTGCCAAGCAGGCTCAACGGACCCGGATCGACCGCGGCGGAGTGATAGCTCGACTGCGCGGCGCTGAGCGCGACGGCGGTGACCGCCCGGGACAGGCGGTCCGTGGTGTATCCGGCGTCCTCGATCGCGCGCTGGGCCAGCACCAGGGCGAGCCGCTGCTGCGGATCGGTGACGCACGCCTCCCGGCGTGAGAGACCGAAGAAGCGATAGTCGAAGCCGTCGATCTCGGCGAGGTGCCCCATCGGCAGGTACGTGACAGTGTCGTCCAGGCCGGTGGCGGCGATCCGTTCGGGCGACATCGGCCCCACCGAATCGCGGCCCGCGGCCAGGTTGGCCCGGAATTCCGCGAGGTCGGCGGCGTCCGGGAAACGCGCGCCGATGCCGACGATCGCGATGTCGGTGTCACGCGCGAAGGCGATGTCATGGGTGCCGGGGTCCGGCAAGGCGTGCTCCTGAGGGGTCACAGCTCGAAGGCTCGAGTGGAGACGGGTACGGAAGATGCGGCGGACTCCGCGAGTGCGGCGGCCACGGTGACGCTCGCCGCGAGCGCGTCGGCCTGGTCGCGGATCGTGCGCAGATCGAACAGCTGCCCGACCCGGACCAGACCCGGACGGTGCTGCTCCAGCAGCAGATGCAGCATGACCACCCGGTGCGAGTTGCCGCCGACCTCGAAGAACGAGTCGTCGAGATCGAAGTCGCCGTGTTCGAGGGCGGTGGACCACAATTCGGCCACCTCGCGTTGCCCTGGCGTCCAGTCGTGGCGCGACGGCCCAGGCAGCGGCGGATCGTCGGCCCGAGCCAGCAGGGCGGCTTCGTCGAGCTTGCCCGCCACGGCGATCGGAATCGTGTCGATTGGTACGAAACGGCTCGGCACCTCCAACGGCGACAGCCGTTCGGCGCAGTGCCGAGCCAGCTCTCGGCGACCAGGCGGTGTGGTGTCGGCGCCGGGCACGACGAACGCGACGAGTTCGGCGATCTCGTCGCGGCCGGTGCGGACCACCGTCACCGCGTGCGCGACCCCAGGGTGGGTCTCCAGCACCGCCTCCACCGCATGGCGCTCCACCCGCGCGCCGCGGATCTGCACCTGACCGTCGGCGCGGCCGAGGTAGTCGATGTTCCCGACGGCGGTGAGCCGCCCGAGATCGCCGGTGCGATACATCCTCGCGCCGGGCTCGGCGGCGTATGGGTCGGCGACGAAACGGGTGGCGGTCAGCCCGGGACGCGCGGCGTAGCCGAGGGTGATCTGATCACCGCCGACATACAGTTCGCCGACGTCGCCGTCGGTCAGGGCCGTCAGCTCCGGTCCGAGCACCCGCGCGGTATTGCCGGGCAGCGGTTTTCCGATGGGCACGGTCGCGGCATCAGTGACGACGTGCCACACGCAGGTCACGGTCGCCTCGGTGGGGCCGTACTCGTTCATCAGCACGGTGCAGGGAAGCAGTTCGCGATGCCGGGCGGCCAGCGACGGGGACAGCGTCTCCCCCGCGAGGGCGACCACCGTCGGCGCGGCGGGCGCTTCGGCCAGCCGGGGCAGCAGCAGCCGGTAGTAGGACGGCGTCGCGACGAGATGGCTGACCCGATACCGGGCCGCGAGCGCACCGATCGCTGCGGCGTCCAGCAGTTCCCGGTGGGTCGGCACCACCACGGTGCCACCCCGGGTGAGCGCCCACGGACCGAACAGCAAGGCGGCGTCCGCGGTGAGCGGACAGGTCGACAGGGTGACCAATTCGCCTTCGGTGCATGGATAGTCGCGTCCGGAGATCATCGCGGCGAGGTTGCCGCGGCTGACCACGACGGCCTTGGGAGCGCCGGTCGATCCCGAGGTGGTGATGACGTAGGCGGGCGCCGTCGCGGGCGGGGGTGCGGGCAGCGGGCCGGTCGGCGAGGTCGCGCCCAGCGGAACCAGAACGGGCCGGTTCGACGCGGGCGCGAGCAACGCCTCCACCTCGTCGCACGAGGTGTGTGGCGCGCGTTCGTCGAAAATTACCGTGTTGCAACGCAAGTCGTCGACAAGCGCGCACAGTTGTGCGCTCGCCCGCCCCGGCTCGACGAGACACCAGGCCGCTCCGGCGCGCAGCGCGGCCAGCATCGCCACCACCGTCCACGCGTCCTGCCGCAGCAGACACAGCACCACGTCGCCGGGACGTACCCCCGCCCCGACCAGGCGTCCGGCGAGATCGGCTGTGCGGCGGTCGAGTTCGCGATAGGTGAGGGTCTCGCCGCCGGAGATCAGCGCGATCCGATCCGGGAACTCGGCGACCCGGCGCAGCAGACCGCTGATCAGATCGCCCGGCGGCGTCGGCGCATCCGCCGAGCGCACGAGCACGTGGGCGGTGTTCGGCACCGCGGTTCGTCGGTCGTGGCCGAGCAGCACGCGTTCCGGGTCTTGTTCCAGCACAACGAATCCAGCGAAGCGCAGCGTCACGAGCATGACCCGATTGACCTTGGTCGGCACGAATTCCGCGACGCAACGCTGTCCGCGTGCGCTCGCCCGGTCGATCAGGTGCGCCAGCAGCGCGCCGCCGACCCCGCGCGACATCACCCGGCAGGACATGAGCATCAGCACCAGCACCGAGTCCTGGCCACGGAATTCGGTGACGACGAGCCCGATCGCGCCGTACTCGCCGAACCGATCTCGCAACGTCGCGATCAGCACTTCGTGCGTGGCGGAGGCGCTCAGCTCGCGCAGCTGCTCGATGTCGAAAGTACGGCCGGTCGTGTTCAGCTGGTGGGTGCGCACCGTGAGTTCGTGTGCGCGTTCGAGATCCGCCTCGCGGGCCCGGCGCACGGTCATCACCAGCCCGAGGCCGAGCAGGAATTCGGCATTCGAACCGGCGAAGGACTGCTCGCTGGTGCGTCGACGCGCTTCGGCGCGGTAGCGCTGCCTGCGTTCGCGCGCGTCCCGGGTGACGACCGCCGGGCGGAACTCCGCGAGCCCGGGCAGCATCGACAGATCCTCGGCGGCGTAGCAGCGGACCTGCGGCAGCGCGGACGCCACCTCGGCGCGTTCGACCGGATCGTTGTCGACGAAGGCGATGGCGTCCAGCCCGATGTTGAGCGTCTCGGAGATCCGGCGCACCGCTTCGGATTTGGCGTCCCAGCCGATCTGCGTCGCGCAGAACATCTCCTCCAGCCCGTGCGCCGAGAGATGCGCCAAAGCCGGAGCGGGCTCGCCGCGGCTCGCGATCGCGTGCACGATGCCGCGTTCGTCGAGCAGTCGAAGAGCCCTGCGGGCTTCCGGACGCGGCGCGTGGGCGTCGCCCTCCAGCACCACACCGTCCCACAGCGTGTCGTCCAGATCCCAGACCAGGCATTTCACTATCGCGTGCACGACGACGCCCCTTCGAGATCGTGGTCGGGCAGACGGCGCAGCAGGCTGGTGCTCCAGGCGGCGACCGGACTGCTGTTCAGCAGCAGCACGTGGTCCCCCGGTGCGCGCGTCCGCGCCGCGAGGTCGAGGTTGACGAGCATGTCCATCGAGCCGAGGTGGCCGAATCCGGCGAGATTGCGCCGACAGGCCGGATCGATGCCGATGCCGAGCGCCTCCTCCCAGAAGGCGAACGCGCCTGCCGACAGATTCTGCATCACCACCGAACCCATATCGGCGAGCCGTAATCCATTGCGGGACAGCACGTCGGCATTCATCGCCGTGAGACGTTTGCGGCTCTCGACAGCGAGCCGGAAGCTGTAGGCGGTCTCGTCGGTACAGGTCTCGCGCCACTGTTGCCAACGCACATCGCGGTAGTCGATGCGGAACAGGTCCGCGTAGCGGCCGTCGCTGCGCACCTCGTGGTCGACCAGCTGATAACGGCCGCCGCGCCCGGTGCCGAGCACCACGGCCGCGGCTCCGTCGCCGAGGATCGTCATCGGCGCGCGGTAGCGGAATCGTGTCGGCGCGGTCGCGGCGGCCACGACGAGTACCGTGCGGCAGCGTTCGTCACCACGGAGCAGCGCCGCGGCAAGGGTGAAGGCGGCCGAGATCGACACGCATCCGAGCTCGCCGACCCCGGTGACGAAGGCGCGATCCGCGCCCAGCCGATGTTGCAGACGCGTGGCCTCGGAGGCGAGCAGGTAGCGCGGTGCGCGGCCGCCGACGACCAGCAATGCGTCGAGTTCGCTTGCCGTCACTCCCGCGCGTTCGAGGGCGTCGCGGGCCGCCTCGGCGGCGAGGTCGTGTTCCGCGTCGCCCTCGGCGCAGCGCACGGTGTCGATGCCGAGGGACAGCGCGTGCGCGCGCCGAGCGGGCGGCAGTTCCGACAGCTCGCCGAGATCGGCTACCGCGACGGTGGATTCGGGAAAAGCGGTCGACACCGGACCGATTGTGATCGCGGGCATCACCGTCACCTCCCGGCCACTACAGCCGACGCGGCGCGGGATTCCCCGACGGACCGCAGCACGAACTCACCCAGATCCTGTTCGGCGACCTCGCGGGCGCCTTCGATGATCTGCATGATCTTGGCGTCGCGATAGAAGCGCCCCGCCCGGCTGCCGGGGGCACAGCCCGCGGCGCCCAGTATCTGCACCGCGCGGTCACTCGCCGCCGCCGCTGCCGCCGCTGCGGCGTATTTCGCGGCGATGGTGGCGAGCTGCGCGGTCGGCTCGCGGTCGTCACGGTCGCGCGCCGCACGGGTGCACAGCGCCTCCGCGCCCTCCACGTCCACCCAGCTGCGCCCGAGCATGGCGCGCACCGACTGGTGGTCGGCAAGCCGGACATCGCTCTGGATCCGGTCGCGCGCGTGCGCCGCGGCATCGGTGAGGCATGCCCGCGCCATTCCCGTGCAGCCCCACGCGATCGTGTACCTGCCGTGGTCGAGTGCGGTTCCCAGCACGTGAGACAGGCCGAAACCCGGTCGGGCGAGGACGTTCTCGGCGGGCACCCGCGCCGCGTCGAAGGTCAGATGCGCGATGCGCGCGCCTCGCATGCCCAGCTGATCGGTGACCGGTTCGACGTGCACGCCGGGCTGGTCCGTCTCCACTAGCGCGGCGACCGGGCCGTCGTCGGATCGTCCCGCCACCAGCACCACATCCGCCAGCGCCCCGAAGGTGACCCACATCTTGCGGCCCGACACGCAGCGCTCGGGCCCCGCACCGGTGAACCGAGTTGCAATTCCCGAAAGATTGCTGCCTGCAACAGCTTCCGTTGCCGCGAGTCCAGCGACCAACTCACCACCCGTCAACGCGGGCAGCCAGCGCGTGCGCTGCTCGGCGGCGCCCCAGCGATCGACCGTCGCGGCGACCATGCCCTGCACCGTGAACAGCGAGCGCAGCGACGTGCACACCGCGCCCAACGCGGCGGCCGCCCGGCCGATTGCCAGCGCATCCGCGCCGCGACCGCCGTAGCGCGCCGGTCGATCCATGCCGAGCACGCCCGCCTCCGCTGCGGCGGCGACCATCTCGCGGGGCATCCCCGTGCTGTCCCATTCGGCCGCGCCCGCGGCGGCGCGATGCAGCAATGCCGGTAGTTCGCTCACCTGTCCGCACCGAGGTCGGCGGTGGTCCCGCACTTGCGGGTGACGAACGCGGCGGCCCGCCGCGCGGTCCGGAAATTGTCCAGATCCAGATCGTCGATATCGATCTCGAAGTCGAAGGTGCGCTCGAGATAGGCGACGATCTCCAGTGCCCGCAGCGAATTAACCAGGCCCATACCGAAGTAGTCATCGTCCGGTCCGAGCCGGGTCGCCGTGACCGCGCTGAAATGCCGTACCAGCCGCTCCACCAACTCCGGATGTGGTGGGGTGCCTTCGTCGCTCATCTGTTGACCGTCCTCGCCGGATATCACCGCCGGATATCCGGTCGGAAAGCTACCGGCTGGAGGTAAGTCGCGAATGCCCCCAATTCGTCTGCCACCGGTGCCCCGGGATCGGATTTGCTGCCGCGCGTGCACACTCGATGGCACATAGCACGCTCGAGTCCGTCTTACGCTGGAGACCAACGGCTTTCGGCCGCGACGCCCGGCTGGCCGTGTCGGACCACCGCGAGTTGCGACAGCGCGGAGAACGTGAGCCGGGTGCCGACCTACTCGGCGGGCGGAGCTGCCGCCGCGCCGCGAATCCTGAACTCCCGGAACGAGCTCAGCGTCACGCCCGATCCGGAAGGCGCGGTCAGGACTTGGAAACCGGGCAGCCGTGGGCCAGTGGGCTCAGCAGCTGGTTGTTGTCGTAGAAATGCTCGAGCTCGAGGATGCGCAGATCCTCACTGACCCTGGCAATCGTGACGCCGAACATCTCGATCGTCGCTCCGGTGGGCTGGTGCTCCCGGTACGGGCCGTCGTAGCTGCCCCAGTGCCGCCAGCGGAAGCTGACGGTGGGCGGGCCGGACAGCACCTCCAGCACCTCCCAGAAGAAGCCGTTCGGGAAGGCGGTGTGGAAGATCTTGTGTGAGCTTTCGAAGGTCTCGGCTGCGGCCTCATAGTAGGGGTTGTCGCCGATCAGGATGTTGTAGCTCCCGATCCGCGCGAATTCCTCCGCATCCTGCCAGGGGCCGCCGTTCACACGGCCGCGGTAGTGCTCGGCCACCAGCGACACCCATGTCGCCGGATCCTTCTTGTGCGAGACCTCCATCTCGAAGACCCGCACCAGATCCTCGACGATCGCTTCCAGCGATCCCGGTGCGTGTTCGGTGATCCGCTCCCGCGGCACGATCTCATCGGTCAGCCGGTAGTCCGGTGCGCCGTCGCGCCAATCCTCGGCCGCGGCGGCCGCGACCACGGCATCCCGGCCCTGCAACCACAGCGGCGTTTCGTCCGTGGGTGTCGAATCAGTTGCGTCAACTGTCATTTCGGTTCTCATCCCGTTGAAGCTATTGGACGCGAAGACCGTAACAGTCGGTCGATAAGTTGTCGCGGCGGCGCGAAGCATCGCGGATCGCGAATGCTGTTGGGCACCTGCAATATTCGTGTGCAATTCGTGCAAGTCTGTATAGCGGGGCATCATCGTGCAAGGTTGCGGAGAATCCACCGACACGTCGGAGAGCTTCGCTGGTCTTCCCGCACGAACACGGGATGCCTTGGAGGAGCGCAGTATTCGCAAGCGGGATGCTCACGGAAACCGCGGTAGAAGCCACCACCAGTGACTGTCCGGGGTGCCCGCCGGAGGGCGATACCCCGGCCCCGGCGCCACCCACGAAGCCTGCTCCCTGAAGCTCTCGTCGGCCTCCTCCAGCAACTCGACGTCGTAGCCACCGGCGTAGAACAGTGCCGGACCACCGAGTTCGTCCAGCACGAACTGCACCGCGGACCGCAATTCACACGCCGCGGACCAACTCGCCCAACCATCAGCACCGGAACCGCGCGCCTTGTCCGCGGTGGTCTCGATGTAGTTGTGGAACGCCCATCCATTCGACCGGATCAGCGCGACGATCCGCTCACGGAAACCCGCCCATTCCGAGAAAGATTCCGCTTCGCGACTCTCCCGGCACAGCGACGACAGTATCGACATTCCGTCCCAGAAGTACGAATCACGCATCGGAACCATAGTGTCCGCTTCGGATTCCCGGATCGAATTCGCCTCCACGAAGAGTTCGATCACACGCCGCATCCGCGCGGCCGCCGAGGAACGCAGCACTAGCCGATGTCGCGTCGCACGGCCGGATCGGCTTCCGCTACAGCCGATTCCCGCTCGTCCGGTGACGGCTGCGGTGCGGTCCAGCTGCCGAGCAGGCGGATCGCCTCTTCGTCGGCGGCCGTGGCCGGGGTGAAGGTGACCAAGGTGAGATCGGTGTCGCCGGGCACCGGGAAACCGTGGAACAGCAGCGTGATCACCCCGACCACGGGATGGCGCACCCGCATCGTCCCGCTGCCCTTCTCCGCCACCAGGTGCGCCGCCCACAAGGTCGCGAACTCGGGGCTCGCGACGGCGAGTTCACCTACGAGAGCCGACAATTCGGTGTCACCGGGATGACGGCCCGCGGCCAGCCGCAGGTAGGTGACGATCCCTTCCGCCTTCTCGGCCCATTCGAGATAGAACTCGCGGGCGGCTGGATCGAGGAATACCAGTCGCGCGCCGTTGGATTCACCGGTCAGGTCCCAGCCCGCACCGGCGAAGAGGCCGAGACACAGGTCGTTGGCGGCCACCACGTTCATCCGGTGGTCGAGAATGTGCGCGGGCGTTGTCGGCCACGAGTCGAGCAGGCGTTGCAGACCGGGATCGATCCGGGCGCGGTGTTCCCGGCCCGGCGCGGACCGCCGACGGGCGGCCAGCCGGAACAGGTGTGCGCGTTCGGTATCGGTCAGCCGTAGCGCACCGGCGACCGCGTCGAGCACTTCCTCGGAGACGGCGCCGATCCGGCCCTGTTCGAGCCGCACGTAGTAGTCGACGCTCACCCCGGCCGATTGCGCCACCTCCTCGCGCCGCATTCCGGCCACCCGGCGGGTGCCCGACCAGACCGCGCCCGGTTCGGGCATCCGTCGGGCGCGCTGATTGCGCAGGAATTCGCCGAGTTCCCGGTTTCTGCTCATGAGCCGATTATCGGCCACGCCCGACGGGCCAGCCTGGTACTGCCGGACCCAGGCACACCGGACCCGCGTTCACGGCGGACCTGGTTCGCCCTGGTCGCCCGGCGACACGATGGCGATGTCACCGGCACTGGCCGGGCCGAATCGAACGGAGCGAAATATGACCACTCAGCCTCTCGCCGGACGCGTCGCCGTCGTCACCGGTGCGTCCTCCGGCATCGGCGCCGCGACGGCGCGCAAGCTGGCCGCCGCAGGCGCCTCGGTGGCGCTGCTGGCCCGGCGCAAGGACCGCATCGCCGACCTGGCCGAGGAGATCGCCGCCACGGGCGGCACCGCGCTCGCGATCGCCGCCGATGTCACCGATCCGACCGCCCTGGCGAACGCGGCGGAGCAGATCGATCGGGCGCTGGGGACGGTGGATCTGCTGGTGCCCAATGCCGGTGTCATGCAGCCCGCCCTACCGCAAGCCCGGCGCACCGACCTGTGGCAGCACCAGATCGAAGTCAACCTCAACGGCGTGCTGCACACCGTCGATGCCTTCCTGCCCGCGCTGCTCACCGCGGCCGAACGGGGCGGCCAGGTGGACCTCGTCGCGATCTCCTCGCTGGGCGCCCAGGTCGCCTACCCCGGCTACAGCGTGTACTTCGCCACCAAGGCGGCCGTCAGCCACCTGGTTCGCAACTTGCGTACCGATCTGGGGCCGAAGGGGATTCGCGTCAGCGCGGTCGAACCGGGGATGACCGGCACCGAGATCGGCGGTCAGGTCGCCGACCCGGACTTCGCCGCGCAGCTGACCGAGATGGCGGGCACGGTGACGATGATGTCGCCGGACGATATCGCCGAGATCGTCGCCTTCGTCGCCAGTCGGCGGTCAGGGGTCAATATCGCCCAGCTCGCCGTGCTGCCGGTGGATATGCCGTACTGAGCCGCACCGGTGGCCTTGCGCGCCCGCGAGCAGCGTTGCTCCTGATTTCGACACAGGCTCAGATGGCTGCGATTGTTCCGGGGGCGCGTTCGGCTCGGCTCAGTGCGCGCAGCACAGCCTGCTGTCCGTGTCGAACCACCGCGAGTCGCGACAGCAGGTCCAGCACCGGTTCGAAGACCTGCGGTGGGAACGGTGGCGTCGTGATGTCGACGCTCACCGCCAGATCGTCGGAGTGCACGACGATCTCCATCAGGCGTGTCAGCAGGAAATCGTCGAGAAGCATCGCCTTTCCGACGAATTCGACGACCCGGTCGGCCGGTTCGGCCGCCAGCGCCACCCGCTGCTGAGCGATCGCCGATTCGACTTCGCCGACCAAGGGTTTCGCACCCTCGACCGCCGCGGCCTCACCGCCGTGCCGGATGCGCACGCTGATCTCCGCGTCCACCTCGGCGTCGAACGCGGAAGCCCCGGCGAAGAACTCGGCAACCGTCAGCGGCTTCTCGTCCGGAGCCTCGGTCTCCAGCAGCCGGGACACGTGCAGGACCTGCGACCCCAGATGGCCTGCGAGCCCGTGCACGCTGAATTCCCGCAACGCGCTGGGCCGGTCCCACGCCGCGGCCACCGCTGGATCCCCGAGCAGCGCCGCCGCCGACGCCGCTGCCTCGAGGTAGGCGTCTCTGATCGCGATCAATTCCGCTGCCCTTCGACGACTTGTGAGGTGATCACTGATAGCTCGAACGTGAAAGATTCGACCGCCGAGTACATTTCGCTCCCTCGTCTTCTTCCCACCACAGAATACGAGCCGCGACGGGGAGTCAACGCCCGACCGTGCGGAAGAGAGAAATTGGCGGACGCCGCATTCTCGAACGACCGATATGCGGCATTTCCAGATGCGCCGGCTGTGTGGCACGGTCGGCGTCTATCTTGGTGGTGATCATGTTCGACCATGCGCGTGAAGGTGATACTGGATGTTGGATTACGGTCTTGATACGTCCGATGTGGAGCGCGATCGGGCTCTGCCCGACTTGGTGGCTGAAGGAGATGAGCTCGACGCCTTGGTGTCAGCGCAGGCCGACTGGTCCAAGGACACGCCGGCAGTGGGGTGGACGATCGCCCACCAGATCGCTCATCTTGCTGCTGCTGATGCGAACGTTCTCATCGCGATACGAACCCCGGAGGCGTTCGGCGCCGTGCTGAAGCAGGCCGAAGCCGCAGGCAGTCGATACGCTGATCTCGACGCTGCCGCGGGAGCTGCGAAACCGCGATCGGTACTGCTGGAACAATGGCGTGCCGGTCGAACCGAGGTGGCGGCGGCGCTGCGTGATGTTCCACTGGACCATGGGTTTCCGTGGTACGGCTCGCAGTTGACCGCCGCGCTGATGGTGCCGCTTCGACTGATGGAGACGTGGGCTCACGGGCAGGACGTTTTCGATGCGCTGGGTGTCTCGCGCCGTCCGACGGGTCGGCTGCGGCATGTGGCCTCCTTGGGAGTCGTAGGGCGAGAGCTGTCGTTCTACGCGGCCCAATTGCCTACTCCGGCAGAGCCGTTTCGTGTCGAGCTGACCGGTCCCGACGGCCAGACCTGGGTCTCGGGTCCAGAAGATGCCGGGCAACGGGTGCGAGGCAGTGCCCTCGACTTCTGCCTTCGAGTCACCCAACGCAGGCCACTGGCCGAGACCGACCTCGCGGCGGTCGGCGAAGACGCACGGAAGTGGCTGGAGATCGCTCGCGTTTTCCTCTGAAAAGGTTGGGTCCCTGAGCCACTGATCCAGACGTTGAAGGTCCAATCGGCTCGAAGAGTGCAGCCCGTGCGCACATCGGCATGAGCTCGCACCGTCGACGGCGAGTAGTGGCCTGAGATGTTTTCGGGCTGTTGATCTTCCGGCAGGCCAGTACCGCACTCCGACCGGGAACGTTCACCGGGTCCGGTGATCAGGTGGCCTTTGTGAGCCGCCGACCCGATGACGTGGGCGCCGCACACGGAACTCGGAATGAGGAACGGTCGCGATATCACTCAGTCCCTATGCGGCAGGCGTGGGTTCTGGGCCCGGGGAGGGGGCGGTGGCCCAGGCACCGGGACCGGCGGTTGCGATGCTGGAGCTGGCAGTGAATTTGCGAGCAGAACGGATACCGCCGCAGGTCCGATAAGGCCGAATGCCAGACCGAACCCGACCACAACGTGGACCGTGCCCCCATTCCACTCGCCTGGGTACCGCGCCTGGACAGCAGCATCGGTGCGACGACGGCTTCGGGCCGGTCGTCCTGGGTGTCAACGGTCCAGTGCGGTTTCCCGGTGAAGGTGCTCGAGCTTGTGGGGGTTGCGCACGTAGTAGAGCCCGGTGACCAGGCCGTTGTCGATCCGCACCGCGACGACGCCGTCGATCTCTCCGTCGAGTCGGATGACCAGTGCAGGCCAGCCGTTGACGTGAGCGGGTTCGGCCGAGGCAGGCCCACCCATCCAGCCCGTGCCGCCGCTCACCACACGTAGCACGCGATCGGCGCCCACGATGGGCCGCAGCGTTGCCTGCTTGACTCCGCCGCCGTCGCCCAGGAAGACGACATCCGGCGACAGGATGTCGAGCAGGCTCTGTAGATCGCCGGTTTCGACTGCTCGTTGGAACGCTCCGAGCGCTTGCCGGGCCTCGACCGCAGTCACGGCTCCGCGCGGCCGGCGCGCGGCGACGTGTGCGCGAGCGCGATGGGCGATCTGGCGGACCGCGGCCGGGCTTTTGGCCACGGTGTGCGCGATCTCGTCGTAGGCGATGCCGAACACTTCGCGCAGCACGAATACCGCTCGCTCGGTCGGGGCGAGCGTTTCGAGCACCAGCAGCATCGCCATCGAGAGGTTGTCGGCCAGCTCGACGTCCTCGGCGACGTCGGGCGTGGTGAGCAGCGGCTCGGGCAGCCAGGGGCCGACGTAGGACTCCCGGCGGCGGCCCAGGGTGCGCAGTCGCCGGATCGCCTGCCGGGAGGTGATCTTGACCAGGAAGGCGCGTTGATCGCGCACCGTGCCGAGATCGACGGCTGCCCATTGCAGCCAGGTCTCCTGCAGGACGTCCTCGGCGTCGGCGGCTGAGCCGAGCATCTCATAGGCAATGGTGAACAGCAGGTTGCGGTGGGCGACGAAGGTCTCGGTGGCGGGGGCGGTGCGTTCGCCGTCGCTCATGGTGTGGTCCTGTCTGCCGGGCTTCGTCGACGATGTCATGCATCAGTAGCGAGCACCGACCGCTGTGTGACACCCGGACGTGGTGGTGCTCGTCACAGGGCCGCGCCGTCACAGGTGCGCGGCTGCCGGGCACTTGTGTTCGCCCCACTACCCTTCTCCAGCTTCTAGGAAGGACAACCGTCATGCGTATCACCGTCTTCGGCGCCAATGGTCCCACCGGTCGTCTGCTGACCGGTCAGGCACTGGCTGCCGGGCATCAGGTCACTGCGGTCACCCGGCAGCCGAAATCGTTTCCGCTGCACCACGATCGGCTCGAGGTGGTGGGCGCCGACGTGCTCGATCCTGCGGCCGTCGATGCCGCCGTGGCGCAGCGGGATGCGGTGCTGTCGACGCTCGGGGTACCCGCCGGGAAGGAACCGATCAGCACCTATTCGCGTGGTGTGGCCAATATCGTCGCGGCGATGCAGCGGCATCGGGTGCGTCGGCTCGCCGTGGTCAGCTCCAGCGGGGTCGATCCACACCCGTACTCCGACGGTGGGATCCTGTTCAACCGGGTGCTGCTCCCGTATGTGACGCGGGTGCTGGGCAAAACCCTCTATGACGACATGCGGCGAATGGAAACGCTGATCCGCGCCACCGATCTGGACTGGACGATCGTGCGCCCGAGTGGGCTCTACCACCTGCCGTCGGTCACCGACTACACCGTCGTCGAAGGCCACGCCGACGGACGGTTCACCGCCCGTGTGGATCTGGCGGCGAGTCTGCTGGCCGTGCTGGACGACGACCGCTACCTGCGCACAGCGGTCGGCGTCATCACCACCGTAGACAACCCCACGCTGTTCCGGTGGATTCGTCGCGAAGCACTGGCCCGACAGTAAGGACGGTTTCGGCGCAGCGACACGGGCGGGTTGTCACGGCTGCCAGTCCGCTGCCTTGGGTCGCCAGTCAGCGGCCCACGCGTCGAGCTGGGCGAGACATTCGAGAAGGGTCCTGCCCTGTCCGGTGAGCAGGTAGCCCTCGCCGGCGTGCTCGACGAGGTCGGCCTGCCCAAGCTCACGAAGCCTGTCTGCCAGGACGCTCGAGGAGACGCCGTCGCATCGCTGCTGTAGTTGACGGAAGGTTGGAGTCGAGTCGTCTCGTAGCTCCCACAGGACTCGCAGCGCCCAGCGCCGGCCCAGGAGGTCGAGGAGCGCCATGATCGGGCGGCCCGTGCGTGAGCCGCGGACCTTGCGGCCGGGGAGTGGTGTTGGTCCTGTCATCTGCTTCCCTTTCCGAAGCATCAAAGCTAGCATGTGTTAATGCCTCTGAAATCGAAGCAACCACGAATCGAACCGCTCTCACCGCCGTACGACGAAGAAGCCGGCGCAGCTCTCGAGCTCCTCGGGCATTCACCCATCCAGCTGTTCCGGGTGTGGGCACGGCGGCCGGAGCTCGCTCGCTCCATCGCGGGCTGGGGAAGCTATTACTTCTCCCGGCGCTCCGCTCTCACCCTCCGCCAGCGCGAGCTGGTCATCGACCGGACGACCGCGCTGTGTGGCGCCGACTACGAATGGGCCGTGCACGTCGCGGGCGTCGCCGAGAAGGCGGGACTCGACGCCGCACAGCTCAGGTCCCTCGCGACCGGAAAGCCCGCGGACGCCTGCTGGGACGCGACTGACCGTGCCGTGCTCGAAGCGGTCGACGAGCTCCATGCGACCTTCGATCTCTCCGACGAGACCTGGGCGAACCTGGCCGCCGTCACCGATGAAGATGCCGCGCTCGAGCTGGTCCTGATCTGCGGTTGGTACCACGCCATCTCATTCGCCGTCAGGGCGCTCCGCCTGCCTCCCGAACCCGGCACCGAGTCGATCGCCGCGTTGGTAGGGATGGAAAAGGAAGGCGCGGGTCCAGAGTAGCGGGGAGTCGACGCTCGGCCGTGTCGAAGAGATACCCCCTACGCTCCGAGTCCCGCGCGGAGCATTCCGGCGATCTGCAAGACGGCGTCACGCGCGCTCGGCACTACCGTCATGTTGAGGAAACCGTGAATCAATCCCGGAGCGCGTTGCAGCACAACCCGATTCCCGGCGGCGCGCAGTGCGGCGGCATAGGCCTCGTCCTCGTCGCGCAAGGGGTCGAAGGCCGCGGAGATAAGGATGGCCGGTGGCAGACCGGACAGATCTTCGGCCAACGCGGGTGAGGTGCGCGAGTCGGAACCGTCGGCGTTCCCCGGCCCCGACAGGTAGTGCCCACGGCACCACTGCCGATCGTCGTCGGTCAGATAGAAGCCTTCGGCGAACAGTTCATCAGAGGTGGTCCGGGCCTCTGTGAGATCGATCGAGGGGTACAGCAGGAGTTGCAGCGCGGGGACCGGGCCGCCCTGGCGCGTGGTGACCTGAGCGATCGCGGCACACAAGGTCGCACCGGCGCTGTCTCCGCCGACTGCGATGCGCTCCGGGTCGGCGCCGAGTGCCGACGCGTGCGCGACAGCCCACCGGAATGCGGCCAGCGCGTCGTCGACCCCGGCCGGGAACGGATGCTCGGGTGCGAGCCGATAGTCGACGGACAGAACCTGCACCTCGGCGTAACGGCACAGCATGCGGCACGGCTCGTCGTGGGTGTTCACGTCGCCCAGCACGTACCCGCCGCCGTGGAAGAACACCAGCAGAGGCGGCGCGCCGGAGGTGCCCGACGGGAACGGCCGGTAGTGCCGTGCGCGCAGCGGACCGTCGGCGCCCTCGATCTCGATATCCCGGACGCCGCCGACCTCGGTCCTGTCGAGCGTGAACGCCGCCGCCGTGTGCCGAACGCTCGCGCGCGCGTCGGTGACATCGGGTCGGCCCCGCCGCAAATCCGGAACGAGCGTCGCGACGCCACGCAGCTCCAGCAGTCGCAGCGCGAGCTGGATCCCCGGATCGAGCTCTTGGCCATCGATGCGGACCTGCGGCCTCCCCGACAGGCGCAGCCGAAGCCAAGACGGCGCATGCAACAGCCGCCTGCCGATCCGCGCCACGAGCCGGTCGACGACGGACACAGCCTCCGCAGGCAGCGGCGGCAGCTCGTCGATGGTCGCGCGCCCTGGAGTGGGACGCGTCGACTCGATCACCCGTTCGCTCTCGCTTTTGCTCACGACGACCTTCCTCGGTGCGTGGCGACTCGAATTCCGTAATTTCTACGATGCACCTCCGACCGGACCTATCGCTAGAGCAATTTGCGCTCCGAGGTCAACCGTGCCACCCCTTCCCCGGTGAGCTGATCCAGCGCAGCCTCGCGACCGGTCACCAGCAGCAGCAAGGCCGTCGAGGACCCCTCGATCACCGGTCCGTCACCGACGGCCCACTCGTCGTCGGTGGCCACGAGCCGGTAGCCGGCGAACTTCTCGCGGGCATGGAACGGGGAACCCATCACCCAGACGCGTTCGATGGCCGATCGCGCGGCGGCGACCGGCATAACCCGCGCGATGCCGAGTGGGACGGCGATGTCCTGGCCGTGCACGAGCACATCCATCAGCCGGTCGGCCGGGGTCGTGCCGAGAGCCGCGACCCGTGTGTCGATGCTGTCGCTCAGCTCGGCGAGCAACTGCGCGGTCGTGCGGCGCTGCGCGTGACGAACGGCGGTGTCGCGGATCAGCCGATGGAGATCGCCGCGGGCGCGAATCAGATTGACCAGGATCGAGCCGAGATTCGGCCGGGCGGACAGGATCACGTGCGCGACGACATCACGCACCCGCCAGTCCGCGCACAGGGACGCGTGGTCCCAGGCCGCTTCCGGCAGCGACGTCAGCAGTTCGACCATGGTCGCGCGCTCGGTGGCGACAGCCAGCCAGATCTGCTCGGTGGTCATCGGTTCGTAGGCGGCCATTCGCATTCTCCTTCTCCCGGTGGACGTTCCAGTACGGTAGGAATTCCAGTGGGGTGGAGGTTCCAGCGATTGTGACCGAGAACACGCGCCGTGACGGCTTGGTGAGCATCGGAATGTTGTCCCAGAAGACCGGCGTGCCCGTCCGCACCCTGCGCTTCTACTGCGACGAAGGCATACTCCAGCCGCACCGCAGCTCGGGCGGCCACCGGCTGTTCGATCCGGTGACCACGGTCGATCGGGTGCTGTTGGTGCGCAGGCTTCGCGGTCTCGGCCTGAGTCTCACCACGATCGTCGGCGTCCTCACCGACGCCGTGTCGATCACCGAGGCCGTGGCCGCCGAACGGACCGCGCTCGACACCGAATTGGGCGCACTGCGATGGCGGCGGGCCTCGCTGGTCGCCGTCGAGGACGCACCACCGATGCGACGAGCCGCGCGCTTGGCACTGCTCGCCACCGTGCACGACCGCCACACCGCCTACGACGGCCTCGTCGGATTCTGGCGACGAGTGCTCGCTCCCCTGCCGTCGGACATGTTCGACGGGTTCGTGGGCATGAACATCCCGGCCCCGCCGACCGATCCGACTCCCCGTCAAGTCGTCGCCTACGCCGAACTCGTCACCGTCACCAGCGATCCGGCGGCGGCGCCCGCGATGTCACGCCAGCTCTGGCGGCCCGACCCCACTGGCATCCACGACAAGCGAGAACTACTGACCGGAGTCGCCGAAGCCTGTGCGATCGCAGGGCCACTGGTCGTCGGCCACGTCGAACCGCGGCCGGGAGCCGAGCTCGATCAATTCCTCGCCGCCCACGCCACCGCGCGCCGCGAACGCGACACACCGCGCTTCCGGCAGCGAATGCTGCACGGCGGCAACGACACCGATCCGCGCATCCACCGGTACTGGAAGCTCACCACCGACATCACCGGAGAAACCACCGCCGGAGCCGCCCATTACTGGCTGTACCGGGCGCTCGAACGAGCAACCAGCCCTGCGGCGCCGGTGCCGTGAGGTCTCGACAACCTACCCCGATCGACAGGCACGGCGAGAGGGTCGCCGACCGAGAAGGTCACCGCACGCCACCGACCCACGAACTCGCAAGCAGCTGACAACCTCTCCAGGAAAGGCCACCATGACCGACTCGCCCGAAAAGTCGAACGGCGGCTTGTTCACCGGAACCGCCTGGCATTACGCCCGCTATCGGCCGGGCTATCGACGGCTTACTCCGCATCGCCGGTAATCGACGCGAGAAAGGTTGCCGCCGAGGCGGCTTCGGGCACCCCTGCACGCCGGTAGATTTCGACGGCGGCACGCAGATCGTCCACCGCTCGTGCTCGATCGCCGAGTGCGAATCGGCTGCGGGCGAGACCTTCCAGGGCTCGGGCCTCCTCGAGGCGTCCGCCGGTTCGGTGACCGAGCTCGAGCGCTTCGGCGTAGTGCGCCGCGGCTTGTTCGTGCACACCGATCGCGGTGAACAGCGCGCCGAGCTTGTTCGAGACCGTCGCGTGGCCGAACGCGTCGCCGAGTTCTGTGAAGATGCGCAGCGACTCGTCGAAGCGGGCGGCCGCGTCGGCGTACTCCGCTGTCGCCACGTGCACCGAGCCGAGCTCGGCGAGCGCCTCGGCCTCGGCGTGCCGATAGCCGAGATCGCGGCAGATCCGCAGCGCCTGCTCGTGGAGATCCCTTGCCGCACGGTAATTCCCGACCGACCGCGCGACGACTCCGAGACCGTTCGCCGCGTCGGCTCGACCTTCCGGATGTGCCAGGTCACGATAGAGCTCGGATGCTTGCTCGAGATGCCCGTTCGCCGCGCGGTGATCGCCGAGCGCGGCGTAGGCCATCCCGAGTTGCAGGAGCGCGTAGGCCTCACCGAGACGCACACCGACGTCTCGATAGAGCGATCTGCTCTGCGTGTGCAGCTCCAAGGCCGCGGTCGAGTCGCCGGTCAGTCTGATGGCGACTCCCCGATTGTTCAGTGCGGTGGCTTCGCCGTAACGGTCACCGAGCAGGCGGTAATAACGCAGCGCCTCTTCGTGCAAGCGCGATGCTTCGCCGTGATCGCCGGTCAGTCTCGCCACGATGCCGAGACCCTGTAGAACGCCCGCCATCCCCCGTCGGTCGCCGAGCTCCGCGTAGATCGCCAGAGCCGCTTCGTGCAACTCCGCGGCCTGGGCGTGACGACCTCCGGCCCGGTGCACGATGGCGAGGCTGTTGAGCGCGGACGCCTCACCGCAGCGGTGGCCTGTTTCGCGATAGATCGTCAATGCTCGGCCGTGCAGTTCGGCGGCCTCCGCGTAGTCCTGATCGTCCGAGAACCAGCGTGTGGCCCCGAAGTTGTTGAGCGCGTTGGCTTCACCATGACGGTGTCCCAGCTCGCGATAGATTGCGAGCGCCGCTCGATGCGCGTCCGCCGATTCGGGGTACCGGCCAGTGAACCGGTAGACGACACCGAGACTGTCGAGCGCATCGGCTTCCGCGGACCGATCACGCAGCCGACG
This sequence comes from Nocardia sp. bgisy134, assembly GCF_965341865.1. Classification (GTDB taxonomy): domain Bacteria; phylum Actinomycetota; class Actinomycetes; order Mycobacteriales; family Mycobacteriaceae; genus Nocardia. The sequence continues at coordinate 42,509 of NZ_CBDQZP010000023.1, read as the reverse complement.
CGCTGTCTCCACCGCCAGTCGGTGCAGCCGGACCGCTTCGCCCCATGGTCCGTCCCGTTCGACCAGACTCGCCAGGGACGCGGCCAGCATCGCGACCCTGCGCGGGTACTTCGACGCCGCGAGGTCGAGGCAGGCCAATAGGTTGGCGCGCTCGAGTCGCATCCACGCCAAAGCGGCGCGCTCGTCGTCGAATTCCGGGCCCGATTCGGCACGCTGCGCAGGCTCGACGGATGTCGTCGTGGGTTGATGCAAACGGGTCAGGAGCCGGCTCGCGGCCGCCGAGCGGGACTCGAAGTAGCCGAGCAGTCCGGACAAGGCTCGGTCGATCACCTCGGCCGATTCCGTGGCGCACAGCGTGCGTGCGTATTCCCTGAGCAGGTCGTGAGATCGGTAGCGGCCGCGAACTGTCGCCTCGAGCAGGTGGTCGGCATACAGGGCTTCCAATTCGCGACGCGCCTGGCCGGGTGCGCAGTCCCACAACGCCGACGCCGCGGCGACATCGAGCTCGCTGCCGGGGTGCAGGCCGAGCCATCGGAACAACTGCTGCCGTCGAGCGGGTAGACGGTCGTAGGACATCGTGAACGCGATCCGCACGGCGCGGTCGCCGACATCGAGTTCGTCCAATCGGCCGTTGTCGAACGCCGCGAACTCCTCGGCCAGCTCGGCGATGCTCCAGGCGGGATGATGCGCGACACGACCGGCGAGCAACACGATCGCCAGCGGCAAGTACCCGCACAGCGCCACGATGCGCCGTACCGCCGCGGCGTCGGCGTCCGCGCGCCGCTCCCGGTTCGCCATCGCGGCGAACAGCTCCGCCGCGGGCTCCGGTTCGAGCAAGGACAGGGGAAGCGGCGTCGCTCCGTCGAGCGCGACCAGCCGTCTGCGACTGGTCACCAGCGTGAAGCACCCGCCGCCCGTCGGAAGCAAGGGTTCGATCTGGTGGACGTCTCGTGCGTCGTCCAGTACGAGCAGAATGCGCTTGTCGCTGGAGCGATCTCGCCACAGGTCGCGCCTGCCGGGCAAACTCTCCGGAATGCTCCCGGGGTCCATGCCCATGCCGATCAGCAGCCGTGCCAGCACGTCGTCGGGGTCGACAGCGCTGTGGCCCGGAGTGTGCGCGTGCAGTTCCACGAAATACCGGCCGTCGGGGAAGGCGGGCGCCAGCCGATGCGCCGCGCGCGTGGCCAATGCCGTCTTCCCAACGCCTGCCATTCCGTCGACGGTGACGATCCGCGACGGACTGTCCCGGTCCGCGAGGCGCAGAATCCGCTCCAGCGCATCGTCTCGGCCGAGCAGCGCCGCGACATCCCTGCGCAACGCGCTCGTCACGACGGGACGCGATGTCGGCACGAGTGAGCGCACCGGATCGTCCTCCGGCTCGACCGGGCCCGGAGTGACAGCGCGCTTGCGCGCGTCGCGGCGCAGCTGCTGCCAGCTCGACAGCGTTCGCCCATCCAGGGCACGGCCGGCGGGCACTCGCCCGGACCTGCCGTACAGATAGCGCAGCACGGTCTCGAATCCGCGTTCGTCGCGCGGCACGACGACCACGTCGTCGTCCGCGTGGAACCAGCCCGACAAGGTGTTGACCGGGACCGCACCGCCGATCGCCCGCGCCATCGCGGTCGGCGACGGCGCCCCTGCCGCCGCATGCAATTCGCGCCATCTGGCGAGGAATACCGCCCGCGCAGAATCCCCGTCGCTCACCGGCGCGGTCCCCGATCCGGCTCGGCCCGACTCGGTACGAGTCGCAAACCCGGGAAACCGCCGCCGACCTGGGCACGGCCGCACGGATCCGGCTTCGGCGGCTGGTGATCATCGACGTCCGCGGGCTGTATGGAGACCAGCACTTTCACCACTCTCCCGAACGGAAAGCCATGTCGCTCATCACGAAAGCCTTGCTGATGACCTCCGCGGTCTCGAGCGCCCTCGTCGCGGGCATGGTGGCCGCCCTGCTCGCCAAGGCGGACGGAGCCACCGTGTGGGCGGCGATCCGCGCCGGAGGCGTCGGCTTCGGCGCCACCCTGACTCTCCTCATGCTCACCATCACCACCTGCGCGATCCTCTGAACAGAGTCGCATACGACCGGTCCAGCGGCGTCAGTGCCGGGACGACTCGCCGAAGACCTGGCAGGCATTGTCCGACAAGCGATACACACCACCGCGCAACCATTGGTCGTGCCATGCGGCAGCTTTCGAAAGAACACCGGGAAACCGGTCAGCCGGATGGTTGCACGGTCACCTTCACGTTCTTCACGATCGGCTGGTCGCTCTGTGTGCTGTAGTCGCCGATGGCGCACAGTACGTTCATTTCCGGCATGTAGCCGACCGCGTCGAATGTGACGCGGCCACGCCGGTGCGGCTCAGCTGCGCGTCGCCGCGCGCAGGCGAGCGGTCGCGATCGCGCGCCGCGCGTCGGCGGCGGGTAGCAGACGGCAGGCGTGCTCGTGAATCTCGCTGTCCGTGAGGGCTTTCTCGCCGTATCGCAGCGCCAGCGCGGGGTCGTCCGAGGCCAGGACCGCGGTGCGGACGCCGACCTCCAGGTACTCGCGCCATTCGACGATGCCGGGTGTCTGCGAACCGGGAAGCAAGGGACCGCGATACAACCGGACCGCGGTGGCGGTGTCCCCGGCCGCCAGCGCGGCGAGGACGTCGGCGGCGTCGCACGAGAGCGGGGTCGCCAATCGGTAGATTCGGCTGGTGATGTCGCCGACCGCGGTGCGGCGCAGATGGGAGACGTCGGCCTTCACGGTGCTCGCCGCGGGCGCGCGGTCGCCGTAGATTGCCAGCTGCAATCGCTCCGGCGTGAAACCGTCGGGTTCCAGCGCGAGCAAGGTCAGAATCTCGAAATGTCTGCGTCGCAGTGGGATTCGTTTGTCTTCGCGCATCAGTTCGGCGCCGCCGAGACAGGTGAGCCTGGGGCCGGGCGCGAGTGCCCGCCTGTTCTGCTGCAATTTCGCCTCGATGGCGGTGGCCAAGGTCCGCACGGTCGACATGGCGAGCGGGTGCGACCGGTCCCACGTGGTGGACAGGTCGAGCACCCCGAGCTGCCGTCCGTCCGCGCCGCGGATCGGCGCGCAGTAGCAGACCCACTCGTGCAGTGCGGCCACCAGATGCTCCGCGGCGAACACACTGCTCGGCTGCCCGGTGCGCAGCGTGAGCGACAGTGCGTTGGTGCCCATGTGGGTCTCGTCCCATCGACCGCCCGGCGCAAAGCCGACGCGTTCGGCGCGCCTGCGCATCACCGCCCCGCCGTGTGACCACAGGATGGTGCCGTCCTCGTCGGTGACGGCGGCGACGAAATCGGAATCGTGGGTGATGGCGTGCAGGTGGTCGGACAGTTCCGACATCGGCGCGCGCAGTGGGGATTCGGCCCAGCGCCTGCCCACGTCGTCACCGGCGGCGGGAGCGCAGTTCAGTTCGGGATCGACGGTGCGCCGGGATCTCATCCAGGACTGGGCCACTTCGCCGCGCAGCTGGGAGCTGTCGATCCCCGCGGCCGCCGCGCGGGCGGGCACCCAGCGCGCCCATTCCTTTTCCAACGCGGCGCGGCGCTGCGAGAGGGAGTCGTGTCCTGCCATCTCGCGACTGCTTCCCTCCGTCCTCGGCCGTCCGCGGTTCCTCGCTGCGTTCGTCCTCGCACGGCCGCAGGAAGCCGCGATCCTCGCCGCACCGAGGGTAACCCGCGCGCGCCGCGAATACCGGAGGTCGGGGAAAGGCGGTCGCGCGCCCGGCTCCGGCACTGGCGACGAGGCCGATGCCGGAGCCGGGCGCGTTGTCTTCGCTAGGAGTTCGCGGCGTCCGGCGCCGTCGAATCCGCGCCGCGCGGCGGTGGCGGCTGCGCCTCCAGCGCCGCGGTCTCGGCGTCGGTGAACAACCGCGAGCGGATCAGGAACCGCACGCCCTCGGGCGCTTCCAGCGAGAACCCGCCGCCGCGCCCGCTCACCAGGTCCACGGTGAGATGGGTGTGACGCCAATAGCGGAACTGATCGGCGCTCATCCAGAACGGCGTCGCCATCGGCAGGACGCCGAGCAGCACGTCCGACGCTCCGACGCGAAAGTCGCCGCGCGGGTAGCACATCGGCGCACTCCCGTCGCAGCACCCGCCCGACTGGTGGAACATGACCGGGCCGTGCCGCTCGATCAGCGTGCGCAGCAACGCTTCCGCGCGTTCGGTCAGCCCGACCCGCTCGACGCGGTCGGGCATCAGAACAACCCGGCCTTCGCGGTCGAATAGCTGACGAGCAGGTTCTTCGTCTGCTGGTAGTGGTCCAGCATCATCCGGTGGTTCTCGCGGCCGATGCCGGACTTCTTGTAGCCGCCGAACGCGGCGTGCGCCGGGTAGGCGTGGTAGCAGTTCGTCCACACCCGGCCCGCCTTGATGCCGCGGCCGAGCCGGTAGGCGGTGTTGCCGTCACGCGTCCACACCCCGGCGCCGAGCCCGTACAGGGTGTCGTTGGCGATGGTGAGCGCCTCGTCGACGGAGTCGAACGCCGTCACCGACACCACGGGACCGAAGATTTCCTCCTGGAAGATCCGCATGTCGTTGCGGCCCTGGAAGATCGTCGGCTCGATGTAGTAACCGCCCGCGAACTCCTCCACCTTGCGCGGCCCGCCGCCGGTGAGCAGTTCGGCGCCTTCCTGCTTGCCGATGTCGATGTAGGACAGGATCTTCTCGTACTGGTCGTTGCTGGCCTGCGCGCCGATCATGGTGCTCTCGTCGAGCGGATTGCCGCCCTTGATGGCCTTGGTGCGCGCCACGCAGCGGCCCATGAATTCGTCGAAGATCGAGCGGTGCACCAGCGCCCGCGACGGGCACGTGCACACCTCGCCCTGGTTGAGCGCGAACATCACGAAACCCTCGACCGCCTTGTCCAGGAACTCGTCGTCCGCGGCGGCCACGTCGGGCAGGAAGATGTTGGGGCTCTTGCCACCGAGCTCGAGCGTGACGGGAATGATGTTCTCGCTCGCGTACTGCATGATCAGCCGGCCCGTGGTGGTCTCACCGGTGAACGCCACCTTGGCCACCCGCGCATTGGACGCGAGCGGCTTGCCCGCCTCCACGCCGAAACCGTTGACCACGTTGAGAACACCCGGCGGCAGCAGGTCCGCGATGAGCTCGACGACCTTCATGATCGACGCGGGCGTCTGCTCGGCGGGCTTGAGCACCACGCAGTTTCCCGCCGCCAGCGCGGGCGCGAGCTTCCACACCGCCATCAGGATCGGGAAGTTCCACGGGATGATCTGACCGACCACGCCCAGTGGCTCCTGGAAGTGGTAAGCGATGGTGTCGGCGTCGATTTCGGAGATGCTGCCCTCCTGGGCGCGGATCGCCCCGGCGAAGTAGCGGAAGTGATCGACCGCCAACGGCAGATCGGCGGCCAGGGTTTCGCGGACGGGCTTGCCGTTGTCCCAGGTCTCGGCGACCGCGAGCGACTCGAGATTCTCCTCGATCCGGTCGGCGATCTTGTTGAGGAGATTCGCGCGCTGGGTGGTCGAGGTCGCGCCCCAGGCGTCGGCGGCACGGTGCGCGGCGTCGAGCGCCAGCTCGATATCGGGCGCGGTCGACCGCGCCACCTCGCAGAACACCTCGCCGTCCACCGGCGACGGGTTCTCGAAATAGCGGCCCTCCACCGGCGCGGTCCACTCGCCCCCGATGAAGTTGTCGTAGCGGCGCGCGTAGTCGACGACGCTGCCTTCGGCACCGGGCTTGGCGTAGGTCATGGCTGATACTCCTCGCTGAGTCACGGATCGGATCACACGACATGTCGTGGTGCGGATCACTCTCGCGCGCGTGGGTTGAGACAAGGTTGAACCGCGCCGCCCGCCGCCACGCGAAGGATTCTCCGTTACGACGCAGGCGCGATGTGCTGCGGAGTAGCCTCGAATGAGGCCAACTCCGAAAAGCCGAGGCCACGATGCACGAAATGGCGATAACTCAGAGTGTCGTCGACGCCGTGTGCGAGCATGCGGCGGGCCGACGGGTACACAGCGTCACCGTGGAAGTCGGAGCGCTGTGCGCGATTGTGCCCGAGGCGATGCGGTTCTGCTTCGAGCTGGCGACCGAAGGGACCGAGGCGGACGGTGCGGCGCTCGTCATCCAGACGGTGCCCGGCACCGCGGTCTGCCGGTCTTGCGGCGCCGATTTCGACCTCGCCGACCTGATTCTGCTCTGTCCGTGCGGCAGCGCCGACGTCGAGGTCAGATCCGGGCGGGAGCTTCGAATACGAACGATGGAGGTGAGCGAACCATGTGCGCAACCTGCGGATGCGGCGGCGATTCGGCGGCCATGATCACGGTCCTCCGCGACCAGCCGCACGAGCACGATCAGCACCACCACGAGCACCATCAGGGCCATGGCCACTACCACGAGCACGACGACCCGCACGGCCACGATCACGACCACGCGGACCACGTGCACGTGCCGGTCACCGAGACGGTGACCTTGGAGCAGAAGGTGCTCGCCAAGAACGATCGGCTGGCGCAGCACAACAGAGAACGGCTGCGCCGCAGCGGCATCGTGGCCCTGAACATCACCAGCTCGCCGGGCGCGGGCAAGACGACGCTGCTCGAGCGCACCCTCGGCGATCTGGACGATCGCCCCGTCGCGGTGATCGAAGGCGACCAGGAGACGTTGCTGGACGCCGAGCGCATCAAGGCGACCGGGTGCCGGGTCGTGCAGATCAACACGGGCTCGGGTTGCCATTTGGATGCCGAAATGTTGCGGCACGCGCTGGACGAGCTCGACCCCGCGCCGGGCACGCTGCTGTTCATCGAGAATGTCGGGAACCTGGTGTGCCCCGCGCTGTTCGATTTGGGAGAACTCGCCAAAGTCGTGGTGTTCTCGGTGACCGAGGGCACCGACAAGCCGCTGAAATATCCACACATGTTCGCGGCCGCCGATTTGGTGGTCGTCAACAAAATCGACCTGATTCCCTACGTCGATTTCGATCTCACCCGGTGCGCGGAGTACGCGCACTCGATCAATCCCGGCGTGCCGATTCTGCCGGTGTCCGCGATCACGGGCGAGGGCTTGCCTAGCTGGTACGCGTGGATTTCGGGGCAGTTGTCCCCGCCGTCCGCCTCCCTTGAGGAAGCTACAACCCCCGCCTAGACTGACGTGACGAGTGTCACATTCCGTACGGTCTTACCACTGAGACGTCTGTACGGCGCTCCAGCTTCGAAAGGTGGCATTTGATGCCTACTCAGGAAGCAGTCAAAGCCGAAGATACGTTGATCCACGTTCTCTGGATCAATGCCGGCCTCAGTTGTGACGGTGACTCGGTGGCGCTGACTGCCGCTGCCCAGCCCAGCATCGAGGAGATAGCTCTGGGTGCGCTCCCAGGTCTCCCCAAGGTCGCCGTCCATTGGCCGCTGATCGATTTCGAATGCGGTCCGGCCGGTGGGGCCGACGATTTCCTCGAATGGTTCTTCAAAGCCGACCGCGGCGAACTGGAACCGTTCGTCCTCGTGGTCGAGGGATCGATCCCCAACGAGCAGCTCCACACCGAGGGCTACTGGTGCGGGTTCGGCAACAACCCCGATACCAACCAGCCGATGACGACCAGCGAATGGGTGGATCGCCTCGCCCCGAAGGCCACAGCCGTGGTGGCCGCGGGCACCTGCGCTACCTACGGCGGCATCCACGCGATGGCCGGAAACCCGACGGGTGCGATGGGCGTGCCGGACTATCTCGGGTGGGAGTGGAAGAGCAAGGCCGGTATTCCGATCGTGTGCGTGCCGGGCTGCCCGATCCAACCGGACAACCTCTCCGAGACCCTGACCTACCTGCTCTACATGGCAACGGGCCAGGCGCCGATGATCCCGCTCGACGAAGCGTTGCGGCCCAAGTGGCTGTTCGGCGCGACCGTCCACGAGGGCTGCGATCGCGCCGGGTACTACGAGCAGGGAGATTTCGCCACCGAGTACGGATCGCCGAAGTGCATCGTGAAGCTCGGCTGCTGGGGCCCGGTCGTGAAATGCAATGTGCCCAAACGAGGTTGGATGAGCGGCATCGGCGGATGCCCCAACGTCGGCGGCATCTGCATCGGCTGCACCATGCCCGGTTTCCCGGACAAGTTCATGCCGTTCATGGACGAGCCACCCGGTGGCAAGTTCTCGTCGATGACCTCGGGACTGTACGGATCGGTGATCCGAAGCCTGCGGCACGTCACCGGCCGCACTGTGGACAAGGAGCCGCGCTGGCGACACCGCGGCGAAAAGCTGGAATCCGGCGCGACCCGCACGTGGTAGGAGGACTTCGATGACTCAGATCGTTCCGGAGCCGTCGCACCGCAAGATCGACCCGAACGCCCTCGTCGAGATGGCGTGGGATCCGATCACCCGGATCGTCGGCAGCCTTGGTATCTACACCAAGATCGATTTCGAGAATCAGCAGGTCGTGGAGTGCCACAGCACCTCGTCGATCTTCCGCGGCTACTCCATCTTCATGAAGGGCAAGGACCCGCGCGACGCCCACTTCATCACCAGCCGCATCTGCGGTATCTGCGGTGACAACCACGCCACCTGCTCGTGTTACTGCCAGAACATGGCCTACGGGGTGAAGCCGCCGAACCTCGGCGAGTGGATAGTCAACATGGGCGAGGCCGCCGAATACATGTTCGACCACAACATCTTCCAGGAGAACCTGGTCGGCGTGGACTTCTGCGAGAAAATGGTCTCCGAGACCAACCCCGGCGTGCTGGCCCGCGCCGAGCGCACCGAGGCTCCGCACGCGGACGCGCACGGATACCGGACGATCGCCGACATCATGCGGGCCCTCAACCCGTTCAGCGGTGATTTCTACCGCGAGGCGCTTCAGGTCAGCCGGTACACGCGGGAGATGTTCTGCCTGATGGAAGGCAGGCACGTGCATCCATCGACGCTGTATCCCGGTGGCGTCGGCACCGTCGCCACCATCCAGCTGATGACCGACTACACGACGCGTCTGATGCGCTACGTGGAGTTCATGAAGAAGGCCGTGCCGATGCACGACGATCTGTTCGACTTCTTCTACGAGGCGCTGCCCGGCTACGACAAGGTGGGCCTGCGCCGCACGATGCTCGGGTGCTGGGGTTCGTTCCAGGACCCGGCGGCATGCAACTTCGCGTACAAGGACATGGAGGACTGGGGTCGCAAGATGTTCGTGTCCCCCGGCATCGTGGTGGACGGCAAGCTGCTCACCACCAGCCTGGTCGACATCAACCTCGGCATCCGAATCCTTTTGGGCAGTTCGTATTACGACGACTGGTCCGATCAGGAGATGTTCGTGAAGACCGATCCGCTCGGCAATCCGGTGGATCGGCGCCACCCGTGGAACCAGCACACCAACCCCAAGCCGCAGAAGCGCGACCTGGAGGACAAGTACAGCTGGGTGATGTCACCGCGCTGGTTCGACGGCACCGACCATCTGGCGCTGGACACCGGCGGCGGACCGCTGGCGCGGCTGTGGGTCACGGCGCTGGCCGGGCTGGTCGACATCGGCTACGTGAAGTCGACCGGGCACAGCGTGCAGATCAACCTGCCCAAGACCGCCCTGAAGGGACCGGTCGAGCTCGAATGGAAGATCCCGGCGGCGGGCAGCAACACCATCGAACGCGACCGCGCCCGGACCTACTTCCAGGCCTACGCGGCGGCGTGCGCGCTGCATTTCGCCGAGAAGGCGATCGAGGAGATCCGCGCCGGGAAGACCAAGACCTGGGAGACGTTCGAGGTTCCCGACGAGAGCATCGGCTGCGGTTTCACCGAGGCCGTGCGCGGGGTCCTCTCCCATCACATGGTGATCAGGGACGGCAAGATCGCCAACTACCACCCGTATCCGCCGACGCCGTGGAACGCGAGCCCGCGGGACAGCTTCGGCACGCCGGGGCCGTACGAGGACGCGGTACAGGGCCAGTCGATCTTCGAGGAGAACGACAGGGAGCATTTCAAGGGCATCGACATCATGCGCACCGTGCGCAGTTTCGATCCGTGCCTGCCGTGCGGCGTGCACATGTACCTCGGCAAAGGAAAGACGCTGGAGACGGTGCACTCCCCCACTCAGTCGCTCACCGCGGAGTAGCCGATGACGCGCCCGCGAGAAGAGATGGGCACTGTGAACGGACACGACGGGGCAGCACTCGATGACGCTCGCTGGCGTGACGCAGGCGAGCGCATCGAGACCCTGCTCGAATCGAGCTCCGTGGGCGGCGTCGCGGCCAGGGAGCGGGCCGAGCAACTGGTCCGCGAGGTCGCCGACCTCTACGGCGCGGGCCTGGAGCGCATCATCGACCTGCTCGACGACGCGGCGATCGAACGGCTCACCGGAGACGACCTGGTCGCGAGCCTGCTGTTGGTGCACGGACTGCATCCGCACGACGTGACGACACGGGTGCGCGCCGCGCTCGACAGTGTGCGGCCCTACCTCGGCTCCCATGGTGGCGACGTCGAGCTGCGCGGCATCGAGGACGGTGTCGTGCAACTCGAGTTCGCGGGCAGCTGCCGCAGCTGCCCGTCGTCGTCGGTGACGTTGGAGCTGGCCGTGGAAGACGCGGTGCGCGCCGCGGCGCCGGAGATCACGGCGATCGAAGTGGTCGCGGCCGAACCGGCGTCCGGCTCGGGCGTGATCGCGGCGGAGTCGTTGTTCACGCGCGTGCACAGTCAGCACCAGGGCAGCTGGATCGCCGTGCCCGAGCTCGACGAGATCGGGCCGGGTGAAGTCGGCGGATTCGCGGTGGCCGGGGTCGCGGTGCTGGCCTGCCGGGTCGGTGACGAGCTGTTCGTCTACCGCGACCGGTGTGCGGCCTGCGACGGTTCCATGGCTGGCGCGGCGCTGCATCGCCGCCTCGGCTTCCCCGTGGGCGACGCCGTGCTGCGGTGTCCATCGTGCGGGGCGCATTTCGACGCGGTCCACGCAGGCGCGCGCGTCGACGGCGACGGGCACCTCGAACCGTTGCCGGTGCTGGTGCGATCGGGCGAGCTGTCGGTGGCGATTCCGGCGGAGGTGGCCGGATGACGTCCCCGTTCGGCGTGCTGCGACGTCTCACCGCGCCGCGACCGACTCCGGTCCCGGCCGGTGAGCGTTGCGAGATGTGCGCCGAACCCATTCATGAGCCGCACCAGCACGTGGTGAGCATCGAGGGCAGGCAGCTCATGTGCGTATGCCGCGGCTGCTATCTGCTGTTCACCGACAGCGCGGCGGACCTGCGTTATCGGGCGGTGCCGGATCGCTACCTGGCGTTCCCGGACGTGGTCGTCGACCAAGCGGAGTGGGACGGACTCGAGATCCCGGTCGGACTGGCCTTCTTCTTCCGCAACTCCTCGCTCGGGCGCACCGTCGCCTTCTATCCCGGCCCGGCAGGCGCGACCGAGTCCGAACTTCCGTTGCCGCGGTGGCACGCGATCCTGGAGCGCCACCCGCAGCTCGACGTCGCGGCCGACGATGTCGAGGCGCTGCTGATCCGGATGCCGCACCGCGGCGGTCCCGGCGCCTGTCTGCTGTTGCCCATCGATGCGTGCTACGAGTTCGTCGGCCGGATGCGGCTGCTGTGGCGCGGATTCGACGGCGGCCAAGAGGCGCACCGGTACATCGAGGAGTTCTTCGCCACGATGACGGCGCGGGCGCGAACGGGCGGTGCGCGATGAGCCCGGCCTATTCGATCACCTTCGCCGTGCTCGGCATCAAGCCCGAGCCGTACGCGGTGACGCCGATACTGTCGGCGCGCGTCGGCATCGCGGCGCTGGCCGAGGAGCCCGTGCACGCCATCGCGCTGCGGGCGCAGGTCAGGATCGAACCGCGCCGCCGTTCCTACACCGACGAGGAAGCAGCCGGGCTGACGGACCTCTTCGGCACGCGCGAACGATGGGAGGACACGCAGCGCACCTTTCTCTGGATGCACTGCGCGACAACGATTCCTGGCTTCACCGGGGGCGCGGAAGTGGATCTGCCGATGCAGTGCACCTACGACTTCGAGGTCGCGGGATCGAAGTACCTGCACGCGTTGCGCGACGGCACGGTGCCGCTGCGGTTTCTGTTCAGCGGCACCGTATTCATCAGGGGCGAGGGCGGTTTCGCGGTGCAGCAGGTGCCGTGGGATCGCGAGGACACCTTCGACATGCCGGTCTCGGTGTGGCACGACCTGATGGCCGCGCACTTCCCCAACTCCGACTGGATCCGCTTGTCCCGCGAGACGCTCGACGCCTTGTCGGCCTACAAATCCGAACGCGGCCTGCTCGGCTACGACGACGCGGTGACCAAACTCCTCACGACCGCTCGGGACGCGACATGACCACGGGACGATCTGTCCGGTCCGCGCGCGCAAGGGCACGCGCGGTCGCCGACGCGGTGCTGTACGAGGGATACCTGCTGTACCCGTATCGGGCGAACTCTCGAAAGAACCAGTGCCGCTGGCAATTCGGCGTACTTGGCCCGGAGGGCGCCGCCGAGGCCGGGCTCGGCGAGGACCCGATGCTGCGGGCGCAGTTCCCCGTCGTCGCGGGCGACGCCGCCACGCTCGGCCTCGCCGTCCGGTTCCTGCAATTGCAGCGGCGCACGGTCGAAGACCGGCACGGCAGTCCGGTCGCCGAGCTCGACGTCGACGGCCGCACCTTGGTGAGCTGGGACGAGGGCGTGGAACACGAGATCGACTACGGACCGATGCCGTTGGAGCACACGGTGTTTCGGGTGCACGTCGCGGGCGGTGTCGATGTCGAGGAAGTGCACGATGCCGCGGGCGCTCACGCGGGCAGGCTCGTTCGCACCCGCGAGCCGATCGACGGCCTGCTCGAGCTGTCGGTCGACCACGTGGCGGGCTGCCGCCGCGTGACGATCACGGTGCGCAATATCGCCGCCGCGCCCCGGGACAAGCAGGACGCGCTCGCGTGCTCGTTGCTCGGCGCTCACGTGATCGCGGAGCTGGAGGGCGGCGAGTTCGTGTCCTTGCTGGAGCCCCCGCCGGAAGCGGCCGCGGCCGCCGAGCAGTGCGGCCACCACCGATGCTTCCCGGTCCTCGCCGGGCCGGATGGTGACCGGAGCCTGCTGCTCGTCTCGCCGATCATCCTCTACGACCACCCGCAGATCGCCGAACAGAGCGAGGGTCCGCTGTTCGACTCGACCGAGATCGACGAGATCCTGACGCTGCGCGTGATGACCTTGACCGACGAGGAGAAGGACCAGGCGCGCGCCACCGATCCACTGGCCGCGCGGATCGTCGACCGCTGCGACGCCACCACTCCCGAGCAGCTGGATCGGCTGCACGGGGTGCTGCGCGAGCCCGCGGACCGGCCGCGTGTGCTTCCCGAGGTTCCCGACGGTGTCGACTGGTGGGATCCCTCGGCCGACAACGCCGTCCGACCCGAATCCGACGCCGTCGTCGTCGCGGGCGTGCTGGTGCACCGCGGCAGCCGGGTCCGTCTGCATCCGTCCCGGCGCGCCGACGCCCACGACCTGTTCTACGACGGCGAGACGGCGCGGGTGGTGTCGGTGCACGAAGACGTCGACGGCGACGTGCACGTCGGGGTGGTCATCGACAACGACCCCGCCGCCGACCTGCACGAGTGGTACGGCCGTTACCTCTACTTCGCGCCCGACGAGATCGAGCCGCTGGACAGACCGTCCGAGCAAGACCAACGGAAATGAAAGGAAGGGTCGGCCATGGAAACGGTAGGAGTGATCGCGGTCGTCATCCTCGCGGCGATCGCCGCGGTGTTCGCCCTCATCGGGCTGCGGTCGATACCGGATATCCGGCGGTATCTGAAGATCCGCCACATGTAGCGATCGGGAGGACACATCGACCGGACGAGACTGCCACCGGCGACGTGGGCGCCACCGAAGTCGGTGGCGCGACGGCGCCGACCGGGTAAAGGAGGGGTGAGACGACGAAGGTGCTGGTCGCCGGGATCGGAAACATCTTCCTGAGCGACGACGGATTCGGCCCTGCGGTGGTGCGGCGACTGCCGCCCCACCGTGAGCCGAGCGTGCGCATCACCGACTACGGGATCCGAGGCATGCACCTCGCCTACGACCTGCTCGACGACTGGGACGCGCTGGTGCTCGTCGACGCGCTACCCGATCGGGGCGCTCCCGGCCGGGTCGAGGTGTTCCGCGCCGACGAGACGAACGACCCCCTCACCCAGCTCGACGCCCACGCCATGAACCCCGAGGCCGTGTTCTCGATGGTCAGGACGCTCGGCGGCACGGTGCCACGCACGGTGATCGTCGGCTGCCAGGTCGTCTCGGTGGCGGAGGGGATCGGTCTCACCGATCTGGTCGAGGCGGCGCTCGCGCCCGCGGCCAGCGCCGTCGATTCGGTCGTGGCGGAGCTGCTCGATCGACAGGAGGTGTGACCGATGTGCCTCGGAATTCCGGGCCGGGTCGTGCAACTGGCCGAGGGCTACCACGGTCAGATCGCCCTGGTCGACGTCTCGGGTGAGACGCGCAAAGTGAACATCGGCATGCTCGACGAGGGCTCGGTCGGCGCGGGCGACTGGGTGATCATCCATATGGGTTTCGCGGTCGAGAAGACCGACGAGGCGGGCGCGGCCGAGGCGCTCGCGGGTCTGAACTTGCTCGGGCGCGGGGAGGAGCCGTGATGCGGACCCGGCGGCGGATCCTGGTCCGCGGCGTGGTGCAGGGCGTCGGATTCCGGCCGTTCGTCTATACGACGGCGGCCGAGCTGTCGCTGACCGGCCGCGTGTCCAACGACAGCTCCGGGGTCGTCATCGAGGTCGAGGGCGCCGCACGGGATCTGGACGAGTTCGAGCGCCGCGTCCGCTGGCACCCGCCGCCGCTGGCCGTCGTCGAATCCCTCGAATCGACCGAGACGCCGGTGCGCGGCGGCACCGGTTTCCACATCGCCGACACCACCCGCGACGGCGGCGGACGCACGCTGGCCTCACCGGATGTGGCGATCTGCGCCGAATGCGCCGACGAACTCCGCGATCCGGCCAACCGCCGCTACCGGCACCCCTTCGTGAACTGCACCAACTGCGGCCCCCGATTCACCATCATCGCGAGCCTGCCCTACGACCGCGACCGGACGTCGATGGCCGAGTTCCCCATGTGCGACGCGTGCGCTCGCGAATACGCCGATCCCGCGGATCGTCGTTTCCACGCGCAGCCGATCGCCTGTCCCGGCTGCGGCCCGACCCTCGGCTATACCGGTCCGGGCGCGGGGGAGCCGATCGCCGCGGCACGAGAGTTGTTGCGCCGCGGTGGAATTCTCGCGGTCAAAGGCATCGGCGGATATCACCTGGCCTGCGACGCGGCGAACGAGGACGCCGTGGCCGAGCTGCGCCGCCGGAAGCGGCGCGGCGACAAACCGTTCGCGATCATGGCGCCGGACTTGGCGACCGCGCGCGCGATCGTCGAGGTCGACGACACCGCCGCCGGCTTGCTGACCGGCCCCGCCCGGCCGATCGTCCTGCTGCCGCGCCGCCGGACCGATGCGAAATCACCTGTCTCCGAGGCAATCCCGGCCCCGGCTCCGTCGGTGGCCCCGCGCAATCCCGATCTCGGCGTGATGATCGCCTACTCACCACTGCACCTGCTGTTGTTCGGGCTGCCCGGTGATCCGCCAGGACCGCGGGCATTGGTGATGACCTCGGGAAACCTCGGCGGCGAACCGATCTGCCACGACGACGCCGACGCGCGCGAACGTCTGGTCGGCCTCGCCGACGCGTGGCTGTCGCACAACCGGCGCATCATCGTGCCCTGTGACGATTCGGTGGTGCGGCTGGTCGACGGCGTCGAACTACCCGTGCGCCGCTCGCGCGGATACGCGCCATTACCTCTCGCGTTGCCCGCGCCGATGCCGCCCACCCTCGCGGTCGGCGCCGATCTGAAGAACACCTGCGCGGTGGCCGACGGCCGCTACGCGTGGCTGAGCCAGCACATCGGCGACATGGACGATCTGGCGACGCTGCGCGCGTTCACCGAGGCCGAGCGGCATCTCGAGGAGCTCACCGCCGTGCGGCCGATCCAGCTGGCCGCCGACGCCCATCCACGGTATCGATCCACCGCGTGGGCCGAGCAGCACGCGGACGGGCGTCCGCTACGGACGGTGCAGCACCATCACGCCCACATCGCCGCGGTGATGGGCGAGAACGGTCTCGACCCCGCCGCGACCGTGCTCGGAATCGCCTTCGACGGCACCGGGTTCGGGCCGGACGGGGCGATCTGGGGCGCCGAGGTCCTTGCCGCTGGCTACAAGGGATACCGGCGGCTCGCTCATCTGCGCTACGTCCCCCTCGCCGGTGGCGACCTGAGCGTCCGGCGGCCCTACCGCATGGCCCTGGCGCACTTGCGCGCCGCGGGCATCGACTGGACCGAGGACATCCCCTCGGTGCGTGCGTGCCCGGCCGGGGAGCGAAAGGTGCTGGCGCACCAGTTGGACACCGGTTTCGGATGTGTCCCGACCTCGAGCATGGGCAGGCTCTTCGACGCGGTCTCCTCGCTGGCCGGGGTGCGCCACGAAGTGGATTACGAGGCCCAAGCGGCGATCGAGTTGGAGGGGTTGTCCCGCGGTGCGGATCCCGGAACAGGGCTCTACGAGTTCGCTGTCCCGGCGATCGATGCCCCGCGCGATCGCGGCGTCACCGCGATCGACCCCGCGCCGGTGATCGCCGCGGTCGTGGCCGATGTGCGGGCCGGGGTACCGGCCGATGTCATCGGCGCGCGCTTCCACGCGGCGGTCGCGCGCCTGATTCTGGCCCTCGCCGTCGAATACGGAACGGCGTCGCTGCCGGTCGCCCTGTCGGGCGGGGTGTTCCAGAACGCGCTGCTGTTCTCCGCGACGCGGAGATTGCTGCGGGAGAACGGCTTTCAAGTCCTGTGTCATCGCAGGCTGCCGCCGAACGACGGCGGCCTCGCGTTCGGCCAGCTACTCGCCATCGGAGCGGGATGAGCGGAAGGAGAAGCGACGATGTGCCTGGCGGTTCCCGGAAAGGTGCTCAGCCTGCACGAGCGAGACGGCACGATGATGTCGGTCGTCGACTTCGGCGGCGTGCACAAAGACGTATGCCTGCAATACATACCGGACGCGGCGGTCGGTGACTACGTCGTCGTCCACGTCGGATTCGCGATCCAGCGCCTGGACGAGCAGTCCGCGCTGCAGACCCTGGCCGAATTCGAACACCTCGGTGTGCTCAACGAGGAGTTCGGCGACGGTTTCGCCATCGCCGCGAAGCAGGCCGGAGTCGAGAATCCCGAAACGACCCCACAGCGAGACGATCCGGAGGTGACGTCGTGAAATACCTCGACGAATTCAGCGATCCCCAGCTCGCCAAAGGCCTGCTCGACCGGATACGCGCCGTCACGACCAGACGCTGGTCGATCATGGAGGTCTGTGGCGGACAGACGCATTCGATCATCCGGCACGGGATCGATCAGCTGCTGCCCGACCAGATCGAGATGATCCACGGCCCCGGCTGCCCGGTCTGCGTCACACCGCTCGAGGTGATCGACAAGGCGCTCGAGATCGCCGCGCGGCCGGGCGTGATCTTCTGCTCGTTCGGCGACATGCTGCGCGTGCCCGGCAGTTCCAAGGACCTGTTCCGGGTCAAGAGCGAAGGCGGCGACGTGCGCGTGGTCTACTCACCGCTCGACGCGCTCGAACTGGCTCGCGCGAACCCGGACCGGCAGGTGGTGTTCTTCGGCATCGGCTTCGAGACCACCGCGCCCGCCAACGCCATGACCGTGTATCAGGCCAAACGGCTCGGCGTGCCCAACTTCTCGCTGCTGGTCTCGCACGTGCTGGTGCCACCGGCCATCGCGGCGATCATGGAATCGCCCGCCTGCCGGGTGCAGGCGTTCCTCGCCGCCGGTCACGTGTGCACCGTGATGGGCACCGGCGAGTACCCGCCGCTGGCCGAGAAGTATCGGGTTCCCGTGGTGGTCACCGGTTTCGAACCGCTCGACATCCTGGAGGGCATCCGCCGGACGGTGATCCAGCTGGAGTCCGGGCGGCACGAGGTGGAGAACGCCTATCCGCGCGCGGTGGCCGCGGCGGGCAACCCGGCCGCCAAGGCGATGCTCGAGGACGTCTTCGAGCGCACCGACCGGGCCTGGCGCGGCATCGGCGTCATTCCCGGCAGCGGCTGGCGGCTGTCCGAGCGCTACCGCGAGTACGACGCCGAGCAGCGATTCTCCGTCGACGATCTGCATACCGAGGAATCCTCTATCTGCCGGTCCGGCGAGGTGCTGCAGGGCTTGATCAAGCCGCACGAATGCGCCGCCTTCGGCAAGCAGTGCACGCCACGGAATCCCTTGGGCGCCACCATGGTCTCGTCCGAGGGCGCGTGCGCCGCCTACTACCTGTACCGGCGGCTCGACCTACCCGCGGAGGCCGCTCATGCTTGACGAGACCGAGCCGCCCGCGGCCATCGACATGGACGGCTGGGTCTGTCCGATGCCGCTGCGGGATTCGCCCACCATCGTGATGGGGCACGGCGGAGGCGGGGCGATGTCGGGCGAACTGATCGAGCATCTGTTCCTGCCCGCGTTCGGGTCGGCGGCCGAAGCGGGGTTCGGCGATTCGGCGGTCGTCACGCTCGGCGGCGCCCGGTTGGCGTTCACCACCGATTCGTTCGTGGTGAAGCCGATGGAGTTCCCCGGCGGTTCGATCGGCGAGCTCGCCGTCAACGGCACCGTCAACGACCTGGCGATGTCCGGCGCCAGGCCGATGGTGCTGTCGACCGCGTTCATTCTCGAGGAAGGCACCGCGCTGGCCGACATCGCCCGCATCGCGGCGGCCATGGGCACCGCGGCCCTCGGGGCGGGCGTCAAACTGGTCACCGGCGACACCAAGGTCGTCGACGCGGGCCACGGCGACGGCGTCTACGTCAACACCGCGGGTATCGGGCTGATCGACGACGGAGTCGACATCCGCCCGCAGCGCGCACGGCCCGGCGACGCGGTCCTGGTCAGCGGGGAGATCGGACTGCACGGCGTGGCGGTGCTGAGCTGTCGCGAAGGCTTGGAGTTCGGCACCACGGTGTGCAGCGACACCGCGCCGCTGCACGGCTTGGTCGCGGCGATGCTGGCCACCGGGGCCGACGTGCACGTGCTGCGGGATCCGACGCGCGGCGGGGTGGGCGCGACGCTGAACGAGATCGCGGGGGTGGCGCAGGTCGGCATCTCGTTGGACGAGCGGAAGATCCCTGTCTCCGCGCCGGTTCGCGATGCCTGCGGACTACTCGGCCTGGATCCCCTGTACGTCGCGAACGAGGGCAAACTGATCGCCTTCGTCGCGCCGGAGGACGCCGAGCGGGTCCTCGAGGCCATGCGCGGGCACCCGCTGGGCGGACGCGCCGAGGCGATCGGGGTCTGCGTGGAGGAGCACCCGGGCATGGTGGTCGCCCGCACGGCGCTGGGCGGCACCCGCGTGGTCGACCTCCCGGCCGGCGAGCAGCTGCCGCGAATCTGTTGACATGGGCCATGATCCGGCACCGGTAGCCGAGACGACGGAAGGCGGCGGGCGCACCGGACGCGACGCGGGTGGCATCGACGGTACCGAGATGTTCGCCCGATACGCCCACGCGCCCAACGCGCTCGGCTATTGCGGACCCGCCGAGACCGCACCGATGGCCACCCTGCCGCCCGCGGCGGTCAGGGCGATGGCGCGCCAGTTCTCCGGCGCGTGGCCGTACCTTCGGGTGATGTCGCGGCTGACCGGAATCGACGACCCGCTGGACCGTCGGCTCGTCGAATCGTATTGGCTCGGAGGCGGAATCGGCGCGGGCCTGGATTCGGCGGAGTTCCTCGCGGAGCTCCTGTCCGTCATCGAGCCGGTCGCCGGTCACTATTGGGCGCATCTGACGCCGGACCTGGCGCCCGAAGCCGCCGCCAACCACTGCTTCCACGTCTTCGGCGTCTATCCGTGGACCCGGCTGCTCGGGCGAGGACACGACGAACACCCCGTGCGCGTGCTCGACAACTGCCGCATCACCTGGGGAGCGGTCGCGGCCCGGACCGGGGACGAGCTCACGGTGCTGGCGCGCCGCCTGGAATGGGACGGACATCGGCTCGCGCTGTCCGCGCCGCAGCCACGGCAGATCCCGGTGTGGGTCGACGGTTACTCTCCCGCGCCGCAGGTGCGCGCGCACGATCTCGTAGCGCTCCACTGGGATCGGCTGTGCGGACCGCTGGAGGCGAACCAAGTCGACGTGCTCGCCGACAGCACGGCTCGCCAGCTGCGCGTGACGAACGACAGGCTGTCCCGAAAGTAGTGGCGCCGCGATGACTCGCTCCTCCGGACGATCCCGCCTCGACGTCGTACGACACGCGCTGACCCGCTCCGAATGGTTCGGCGTCGCAGGCATGTTCGCCGTGATCGCGGCATTGCACCTGATCGGCTGGATCACCCTGATCGCTTTCGTCGTCCCGCGGAATCTCGACATCGGCGGGCAGACACTCGGACTCGGTGTCGGCCTGACCGCCTACGCGCTCGGTTTGCGCCACGCCTTCGACGCCGATCACATCGCCGCGATCGACAACACCACCCGCAAGCTGATGGGCGACGGGCAGCGGCCGCTCTCGGTGGGATTCTTCTTCTCGCTCGGCCATTCGACCGTCGTGTTCGGACTCGCGTTCCTGTTGTCGATCGGGATCAGGGCGCTCGCGGGCCCCATCGAGGACGAGTCCTCCGGGTTGCAGCACTACACCGGACTGTTCGGCACCACAGTCTCCGGCACGTTCCTGTACCTCATCGCCATCGTCAACATCGCCGTGCTGATCGGCGTCATCCGTGTCCTGCAGCGCGCCCGGGCCGGGGAATACGACGCGGCGGAACTCGAAAACCAGCTCGACAAACGGGGATTCATGAACCGATTCCTCGGGCCGGTGCTGAAGGCGATCACCAGACCGTGGCAGATGTACCCGGTGGGCCTGCTCTTCGGAGTCGGATTCGACACCGCCACCGAGGTCGCGCTGCTGGTACTCGCCGGAACGAGCGCCGCCGCCGGGCTGCCCTGGTACGCGATCCTCTGCCTGCCCGTCCTGTTCGCCGCCGGAATGAGCCTGCTGGACACCGTCGACGGGACGTTCATGAACTTCGCCTACGGATGGGCCTTCGCCGAACCCGTCCGCAAGGTCTACTACAACATCACCGTCACCGCGCTGTCGGTGACGGTGGCGCTGCTCGTCGGCACCGTCGAACTGCTCGGCCTGCTCGCCGAACAACGAGGCTGGTCCGGCGGTTTCTGGGGCTGGATCACCGGACTCGACCTCACCGTCCTCGGCTATGTCGTGGTCGGGCTGTTCGTCGCCACCTGGGCGGCGGCGCTGCTGGTATGGCGCTACGGACGGATCGAGCAGAGGTGGGCGATCGGTGCGCCCACCCCTGCCGACCGTGTGGCCTGTCCCGTCACGCGTGAGCCGACATCGCCTCCGCCAGCGCGATGACACCCTCGGCCGACGGACGCCGTCGGCGGAGGCGGTCGATGGTGGCAGCCACGGTACCGCGGGCCTCGGCCTTCTCGGCGAGCGGCACCGAGTCCTCGAGGTCGAGGATCAGGGCGTCGGCGCCGGAAAACGAGTAGTCGGCTACTCGCGCCTTCCGTGCCCGCACGGACCAGGCTTTTCGTCATCGACCACCCATCTCGTCCACTCGGGGAGCCATCATGACCAAGCGAAAAGCGCATCTTCTCGCGGAAGAGAAGCTCGTCGTTCTCCGCGCGCCCGCGCGCTCGGTGCTGCGTGACCTGAACGCAGGCGCGGCGGCCATACCCATGGACGCGGGAGCTGACATCACGATCGATATCGACGAAGGCGCGAGCGGCGAGCGGCTGCGCACGGTCGTGAACGATCCGACCGTGATCGGCTTCTGCCCCGCGATGCCCATGAAGCTCGTCGAACCGACCGAACGGGCGGCGGGCGAAGCCGCCGAGGCGGGCAGGGCGACCTGGGGCGTTAGGGCCGTCGGAGCCACCACCTCGCCCTTCACCGGCGCGGGGATCACGGTGGCGGTCCTCGATACGGGCATCGACTCGTCGCATTCGGCCTTCTCCGGCGTCGAATTGATCACCAACGACTTCACCGGCGGCGGCAGCGCGAACGACAAGGACGGCCACGGCACGCACTGTGCGGGAACGATTTTCGGCCGCGACGTAAACGGCCTCCGGATCGGCGTCGCCAAGGGGATCACCAGGGCGCTGATCGGCAAGGTACTCGGCCCGAACGGCGGCGGAAGCGACATGCTCGCCGAGGCGATGATCTGGGCGCGGGACAACGGCGCGCACGTGATCTCGATGTCGCTGGGCATCGACTTCCCCGGGTTCGTCGAGAAGCTCGTCAACGAGCGCGGTGTGTCGATACCCGTGGCCACATCGGCAGCGCTCGACGCGTACACGGCGAATGTGAAGCTCTTCGAGAAGCTGATCGAATTCCTCAACGCCGGTGTCGGACAGCCCACGGTGGTCGCCGCCACCGGGAACGAAAGCGGCAGGGACAAGCGGCCGCCGTTCGAGATCAGTGTCGCACCGCCCGCCGCGGCGGCAGGCATCATCGCCGTCGGCGCACTCGGCGGCACCCCCGGACGTCTCACCGTCGCGCCCTTCTCCAACACGCGGGCGACGGTGTCAGCGCCGGGAGTCGGGGTGATCAGCGCCGGAGTCGGTGGGGGTACGGCGACGATGAGCGGTACCAGCATGGCCACTCCGCACGCGGCGGGCGTCGCGGCACTGTGGGCGGAGAAGCTCACCGCTCAGGGGCAACTCGCACCGATCTTCCTGCAGGCGAAGCTGATCGGCGATGCTCGCTTCGACGACCTGTCCCCCGATACCGATCCGGCCGACGTCGGCGCCGGACTGGTGCACGCACCGCAGGCATAGCCCGCGCGGTGTCCCGGCCCGAACGCCCTCGTCGTTCCGAGGCGCCCTGAGGGGAGGCCGTTGTGCCGAACTACACCGACTTGAAGCACATCACCGACGCGGGAGCGCGTGGTCGCGTGATCGACGGGCTGTTGCGGCTTCGGGAGGGGTTGGCAGCGGAGGTGCCCGCGCGGTCGGCGACCGACTCGCTGTTGCTGGCGACGTGGAACATTCGCGAGTTCGACTCAGGCAAGTACGGTTTCCGGCCCGTGGAGTCGTATTTCTATCTCGCCGAGATCATGAGTCGCTTCGATCTGGTGGCGGTGCAGGAAGTGCGCGACGGGCTGTATCCGCTCCAGCGAATCCGGCGGCATCTGGGGAGTTGGTGGGATTTCCTGGTCACCGATGTGACGCTGGGGCGATCGGGCAACACCGAACGGATGGCGTATCTGTTCGACCGGCGCAAGGTGGATTTCACCGGGCTCGCCGCGGAACTGGTGTTGCCCGAGCCAGCGGGCGCGACGGACGACGTGGTGCAGTTCGCGCGGTCGCCGTACGTGGCGAGTTTCCGCGCGGGCTGGGCGTATCTGACGCTGGCGACCGTGCACATCTACTACGGCACGGGCACCGCCGACGATCCGCGGCGACTGCGGGAGATCACCGCACTGGCGAAGCTGATCGCGAAGAACGCGCGCGGGCTGTCGGGCGCCCCGCAATACGAGCCCGGGCAGCCGCCGCGCCCGGGAAATGTGCTGATACTGGGCGATTTCAACATCTTCAACCGTCGTGACGTCACCATGCGGGCGATCACCGATGCCGGGTTCCTGGTCCCCGACGAACTGCAGGCGGTTCCGGGCAGCAATGTCGCCAAGGACAGGCACTACGACCAGATCGCCTATTACGAGAAACTCACCGCCCTCCAACCCACGGGTCGCGCGGGCGTGTTCGATTTCTACCGCCACGTCTACACCCTCGACCAGGAAGCCGACTACGCGGGCGAGCGCGCCGAACGTCCCGGTCGCAGCTTCAAGGACTGGCGCACCTACCGGATGAGCGACCACCTGCCTATGTGGATCGAATTCGGCATCGACGACGGGACCCAATACCTGCGCGCACAGCGCTGAGCACGACCGAGGACGCCGGGACAGCCGAAACCCACCGAGCGACGGTGCATGCGTTACCGGCTCGGTGGGCGCGGTGGCGGGCGTCGGGTTGCCATCCCCGAGCGCCGGCCGGTCATCAGATCATCGGCCGCCACCTCCGATCAGCCAGGGGTTGGGCGCGCATTCGAGCTGCGGATGCCCCACCGGATCCAAGGTGCGCAAGGCGATCGACAGCGCCCGCGGCGAGTACATCATCATGAGGTGGTCGGAGAGGTCCTGCTCGCATCCGTCCTGCAGGGTGATGTTGTGCACCGTCGCGCCGGGGCCCGCTCGCAGGAAGGTCAGCTCGTAGGGGTTGGTGACCTCGTCGTAGCGGGTGCCCACGATCGTGTAGTCCACGCCGGGCACGGTGTCGCCGTTCGCGTTGAGCTTGTTGACGAAATCCGATCCGATCGTCTGCTGGATGCCGGCATGCCCGACGAAGATCTCGATGAAACCCAGGATGTCGATGCCGAGGTTGTTGATCGCCCGGCCCAGCGCACCGATACCGTCCAGGCTGGTGCCGTGATGGGTGGCGCCGTAGGTGACCAGGTTCTGCACCTTGGCGGCGCCGCCCTCGAACTTGGTGTACCAGTTGGCCATCGAGCCGCCCTGCGAATGGGCGACGATGTCGACCTCCGAGGCGCCGGTGGCCGCGAGCACCCGGTCGACGAAGGTGGCGAGCTGCTTGGCGGAGTCCTGGATGTAGCCGGTGCCCATCACGCCGGGCAGCACCGACCCGAGACCGCCGCCCTCGAGCAGGTTGGCTCGGCCGTAGTTGAAGGTGAAGGTGCAGAAACCGGCGTCCTTGATCGGCTGGCCCATGAACGCGAAGCCGTTGTAGGCGTTCATCCAGGTGCCGTGCAGTAGCACCACGGGGCGCGGGTGTTCGGCCGTCGGCTTGCATTTCCAGTCGTTGGCGCCGGGCGGGGCGACGTCGGGGTTCGCCAAGCCGTAGCCGAACGCCTCGACCCAGGAAGTCTTCGACGGGCCGTAACCGACTGTGTCGCTGGCGAATCCGCCGGACGATCCGGAGCTGCTTCCCGATCCGCCGTAGCAGTTACCCGAGCCGTTGCCCGAACCCGCACCGCTGCCGGAGGTGCACGCCGAACCGGACCCACCCGGCCCGGCGACCGGCGTCGCCACGCGGCCCGCGGCGATGAGCTCCGCAAGGGCCTGTTCGGTCGGCGCGGGCGCCGGGTCGGCCTGGGCTGCTACGCCGGTGAAGCTCATGGCGAGCACCGAGACGATCGACACCGCCGCGGCGCCGAGCGCACGGCCGCAGGTACTTCGTTTCATCGAATGCCTTTCGGTAGGAACGACGTCGTCCCCTCGTTCGCGGGTCCTTCGGTTCGCAGCGCCGCCGTGTCGGTCGGCGGGGCCGAAACTGCGCCAACGCTAGGACCGGATGAACGGCGAAACCCACACTGCGAACGGGTATCTGGACACTTCACGAAGCGTTCGCCACGGCCATAGGGAACGTGCACAGTCCGCGCCGGGCAGGCTTTCGCCGGATCGATAGCGGAGCCGCAGGACGAATTTCCGGTATGCCTCCCGATCAGGCGTGCAACCCTCCAATCGGGCGGTCGCCCAACGATGAGATCTCCAGATATCGCCACCATCACGAGGTATCGGGCCGATCCCGCGCAATCATGGAGCGACGTTTCAACGCCATCGAGGGCCACTCGATGGCCGATCACTGGAGATACCATGCTGGACACGGTCTTTCCGAGCGCGTGCCAGCTTCCCCTTTCGGCACACCCGCCTGACCCACCGACGATCCTCGACGGACGAGCAATATGGGAGCAAATATGAACGACCTCGTCACACCCCTGTCTCGCAACGGATCATCGTCGCGCTGTGTGGTGCGCTCCACGACAATTCGCGAATTCGCCCGCGCCGTCCGCAATTTCCATCCGGCGCATCTGCGCGAGGACGCCGCGCATCGACTCGGTTTCTCCGGCCTCGTCGCTCCCCCGACTTTCTCCGCGGTATTCCTCGGCCACGTGCACCGGGAATTGCTCGATGCCGCGTGCACCGGCCCCGCAGCGGCGCGCGTCCTGCACGCCGACCACGTGCTCGACCTGGCCGGGCCACTGGTGGCGGGCGATCACCTGGACTGCCGGGTGCACGTCGAATCCTCGCGATACTTCTCCGACTACGAGGTGCTCACGATCCGGAGCGCGCTCGTCGATCAGGACGGTCACGCGCGGCAGACCGGGACGACGACGCTGCTCGGGCGGGCGCGCACCGCAGCAGCCGCGTCGTCGGTCGCGGAGACCTTCGCCGACCGGAGCCCGATCGAGACGGCCCCACCTCCCGTACCCGACCGAATGCCGTGCACCGCAGTTGATTTCGCTTCCCTCGGCGTCGGCGACGAACTTCCGGTCCAGCTGCTCGAGGTCGCCGCGGCGGACCTCGCGGAATACGCCGCGGTGACCGGCCTGTCGAGCGCGGAGGCGCCGGGGATGTACGAACTCGGGCTCGCCACCGGATATCTCACCGACTGGCTCGGTGATCCCGCCGCCCTCACCCGGCTGCGCACCCAGGTCGCACCCGGCGTCCACGGCCTGCGGATCCGGCCCGGCCACCGCGTGCGCCTGGCCCTCCGCGGCCGGGTCACCGGGCTGGACCGGCGCCACCGCACCGCCACCCTGGCCGTGGACCTGCGCTGCGAGGGCCGTCGGCTGTTCGGGTACGCCGCCGCCGAGGCGCGGTTCGAGCGCGAGGCGTCTGCGGCTAAGCCGCCCTGCGCCCCGCCGCGGGAAGCAAACCGGTGAGCCGGGCCAGCCGCCGGTGCGATTCGAGGCGCGCGACGCGGTCGTAGGTGCTGGTGTGCACGAGGATCTCGTCCGCTCCGGTCCGCGTGACCAGCTGCTCGAGCGCCTCGGCGACCTCGTCCTCGGTGCCGTGGATCTGATCCCGCATCGATTCCGCGACCATGCGACGCTCGCGCTCGGTCATCGGCGCCGACTCGATCTCCTCCGGCGGCAGCAAGGCCGGGAATTCACCTCGGGTCCGCGACCAAGCTCCTGCCCAGGCTTCGGGCAGCAGCAGCCGTCGCGCCTCCTCGGTGCTGTCGGCGATCAGGACCGTTCCCGACACCACCACGTACGGCGCACTCCCCCAGGCTGTTTCGCGGAATCCCGCGCGGTACCGATCGATCGCCTCGACCATCCGATCGGTTCCGGCCACCGCCGCGACGACCAGCGGCAGCCCGAATCGGGCGGCGCGATCCGCACCGGAGCCGGTGGCCAGCAGGAACGCAGGCACCCGCAGGCCCTCGGCGGGCCACGCATGCACGCCGTGCTTGCCGTGCGCGAAGTAGTCGAGCACCGCGGCGAGCTGATCGTCGAAATCGTCGGCGTCGGCTTTGTCGTGCCCCAGCGCGCGGCGGACCCCGTCGGTGAAGCCGACCGACCGGCCGAGGCCCATATCGATGCGACCGGGATACAGCGATTCCAGCACCCCGAACTGCTCGGCGACGACCAGCGGCTGATGGTTCGGCAGCATCACCCCGCCGGTGCCGATCCGGATGCGCGAGCTCGCGGCCGCCGCGGCAGCGGCGAGCACGGTGGGCGCCGACCCGGCGACGCCGGGCACGCTGTGATGCTCGGACACCCAGAACCGATGATAGCCCCACTCCTCGGCCAGCCGCGCGAACTCGACTGTCTCGCGCAGCGCCGCCGGGTGCGACTGCCCGCGCCGCACCCGCGAGCGGTCCAGGATGGAGAAGCGGACGGAGGGCAGTGCTGCGGTCATATCTCTTCTCAACGCGCCCGCCGCTCGCCCATTCCGGCGGCGCTCAGCCACCGGGGCACGCTCAGTCAACTCGGGGCACACTCAGTCAACTCGGGGCACGCTCAGTCAACTCGGGGCACACTCAGCCGACTCGGGGCACACTCAGCCAGCTCGAGGCACCCCAAGCGCCTCCGCCAGCACCCGCCACGCGCGCGGTAGCTGAGCCTCGAAATCCGGCCAGGTGTGCATGCCCGCGTCCGAGTACTCGATCTCGGCGGGAATCCGCAGTTCGGCGAGCCGGGCGGCGAAGCGCTCGGTGCACGCGCGGGCGCCCGCCTCGAGCGCTGCGCCTCCCCCGGCGAGGCGCAGCGCGTCGACGACCGACGGCGCCGCCGCCACCGCGGCCAGATCGGCGCCGGTGGGGGCGCCGGAGGCGGCGGACAGATAGATGGCGGTGCCGCGCAGCCGGTCCGCGCCGAGCAGGCTGTCGTGCGCCACCCATTCCGGGGAACTCGGTGGGCCCCAGAGGTTTTCCGCGTTGCCGCCGCGCGAGGCCACCGTGATGGTGGTGACCGCGTGACCGAGCGGATCGGCGGTGGAGTAGCAGCCGCTCATCCCCGCGACCGCCAGGTAGTGGCCGGGATGGCGTTGCGCGAGCATCATCGCCGCCTGCGCGCCCATGGAGACGCCTGCGATCGCGCGGCGGCCGTCGGCCTTGAGCAGTGATTCCACGATCGGCGGCAACTCCTCGGTGAGGAAGGTCTCCCAGCGGTTGAGGCCGAGCGCGGCGTCGTGGCGCTGCCAGTCGCTGTACATGCTGCCGGTGCCGCCGGTGGTGAGCACCACGTCGACCGGCTTGTCCGCGAAGAACTGCTCGGCGCCGCCCTTGGTGAGCCAGCCGGAGGTCGGCTCGCCGTCGACCCCGTCGAGCAGGTACAGCGTGGGCCGCGGCCCCTCGCCCGACCCGCGCAGGACGTCGACGACGATGACCCTCCGCATCGCGGCCGAGGCGATGTGCAGGCGGTCGCGGCGGGGACCGACGGTCTCGATGGTCAGCAGACCGGTTCTGGTCATCTTCGGATCGACGGCGGGCGGCTGGGTCGGCGCGGCCGCGGAGCCCGCGGGTGCGCTGAGCACCTCGCCGAGCACGGGCGCGGTGGTCGCGGCGGCGATGAGGGCCAGCGCCGCCGCGGTGATCGACACTCGTCTCATGAGATCGCGGCGGCTCCCTCCGCTCGGCGGGCGGCGGCGCGTTCCCGCTGTTCCTCGAAACGGCGCGCCCGCGCCTCCAGGTCCTCGAGGTAGGCGTGCAGTTCGTCGCGGGCTCGCTCGCCGTCCCCGGACAGATCGGTGCGATCGAAGACGTTCCAGGCACGCAGCACGGGGCGTATCACCACGTCCAGGTGCTGTCGCAGATCGTAGATGCCGTGTTTGGCGAGCAGCACGGCGTTGCGGCGGAAGCCGGGCTGGGTCAGGCCGGGCATCTGGAACTGGGTGACGATGTCGGTGATGGCACGCAGCATCGCATTGGGCGTGAGGTCGAGCGCCGCGGCGCTCAGGTTCCGGTAGAAGATCATATGCAAGTTCTCGTCGGACGCGATTCGTTGCAGCATACGCTCCGCGATGGGTTCATCGCACGCGCTCCCGGTATTCCTGTGGCTGATTCTGGTCGCCAATTCCTGCAATGTCACATACGCCACCGAACGCAGAAATTGCGGCCCCTTCACGGGTTTCGCGATACCGGCGGTCATGTGCTGCATCCGCGCCGCTTCCAGCGCAACGGGATCCACCGCGCGGGTGACCACCAGATAATCGCGCATCACGATCGCGTGCCGATTCTCCTCGGCGGTCCACCGGCCCACCCAGGTGCCCCAGGCGCCGTCCAGCGAAAAGGATTCCGAGATCTCCCGGTGATAGGAGGGCAGGTTGTCCTCGGTGAGCAGATTCGTGATCATCGCGACCCGGGCGACCTCGGACAGTGTGGATTGTCCTGGCTCCCAATCGATTCCGCCGAGCGCCGCGAAATTGCGGCCGTCGTCCCACGGCACGTAGTCGTGCGGATTCCAGTCCTTCGCCTTGCGGAGATGGTCGTCGAGCAGCCGCTCGGCGACCGGTTCCAACTCGCGCAGCAGGTCCAGATCGGTCGACGCGGTGGTCACTGGTCACTCCTTGCCCGCCTCGAAGGTCGAGGCGCCTTCGACGATAGGGCCGAAAACTCAGGCCGAACGCCCCATTCGCCGTTTGTTGGGGGAGGTGACTGCCGTCCCGTCGGCCTGCTGGGGCGAGTCACAACCGATCGATTCCCCCAGATCGGCCAACGGATACAGGCCGGGAGGGCGGTTCGCCGCGCGGATCCGGCCGAGCAGATCGTGTGCACGCCCGGCCAATTCCGGTATGCGGCAACGGGCTCCGGCGGTGACGGTCGCCGTCAGCGGAACCTCGGCGGCCTCGCTCACCACCTCGAGCACCTCGGCCGTCATCGCCAGGGGCGTCAGCGCGGACGCCTCGTCGATCGGCACCAGCACGGTGCCGCCTTCGGTGGACAACAGCGACAGCGCTCGCGAGCCCAGCGGATTGGCGAGGGCGGCCTGCACTCTGCGCAGCTTGCGGCGCCCGGCCGTCGCCCCGCCGCCGGGGCGCAGTTCGTCGCCGTGCTGCGGGATGGACACCGCTACCACCTGGTAAGCCGGTGCGAGGGCGATGCCGGTCTGCCGGGCGAGCTGGGCCACGCCGTGCCCGCTCAACAGCGCCGAGACGAGGGTCTGGGCCGCGGTCTGATGCTCCTTGGCGACCAGCCGATGCTCCTCGACGTAGGCCGCCGAGGCCGCCACCGTGACCATCTCCAGCGCACGGACGATCAGGGTGGCCCCGGCCATCACCTGGTCGGAGTCGCCGTCGCCCGCCTGCGCGGCGAGGAATTCCAGCCCGGAGCGAATCCCGTCGTGATACGCCTCGAGCACCGTTTCCAGCCCGATGCCCTCGCGCGCCCAGCGAATTGCGGTTCCGGCGATCTCCGCGGGTTCCGGAGGTGCCGGAAATGCGCCGGGATCGAGTACCTCCATCGCCTCGGCGAGACAACTCCGCGTTATCGTCGCGAGATCACCGGGAGGCACTCCGCGCGCCGGATATCTCAGGTGTTCCACTAGCTTGGTACGCAGAGTCTTGAAGCCCGAACCGGCCTGTGTGCCCGCCATGACTGTCGAACAATAGCGGCGATCGCGCCGATATCCCGGCGCGTTACCGAGTTCCGGGCTTTTCATCAGATCGCACAGGAGGAGTTGGGCGTAATCACAAGCAGATCACGGCTTTTCGCGCGACGACCGTCGCACGGCATGGTTGCTCCGACCGACCCGAACGGTGCCGGATGAAAATGTCACGGGCTCGGGACGCACGGGCGCGCAGAATATTTTCCGGACCGGTCGGCAATTGCGCTCGGACGCGTAACCCCGCGCGTCGCGGGAACGATAGGACATCCGACCAAGCGCGCGGCGAAGCCCGCTGCGAGTTGTCGTGTGAGAAGGGTGGCCGGAGTGTGCCGGGCGTCTCATCACCGATAGCATCGAGCGCCGCGCCTCCGTACCGCGGACCGGGCGCAACGTCGAGTGGGAAG
Organism: Nocardia sp. bgisy134; assembly: GCF_965341865.1. Classification (GTDB taxonomy): domain Bacteria; phylum Actinomycetota; class Actinomycetes; order Mycobacteriales; family Mycobacteriaceae; genus Nocardia. Next base: position 11,238 of record NZ_CBDQZP010000023.1, on the reverse strand, counting down.
GACTACCCAGACATATGACCGGTACGCGAGAAAAACTGGAGCAGCTCCGGGGCATCCTGGAGCTCGCCGAGGAGCCCGCAGGCGAGGCAGGGATCGCGAAACGCAAGGCCAAGGAGATCCCCAGCGCCCGGGAGCGCGTCCGGATGCTGCTCGACCCCGGCACCTTCGTGGAGATGGGCGCGCTCATGCGCCAGCCCGGCTCCGGCAACGCGATGTACGGCGACGGCGTGGTGACCGGCCGCGGCTACATCGAGGGCAGGCCGGTCGTGGTGATCGCGCACGATCAGACCGTGCACGGCGGCTCGGTCGGCGAGATGTTCGGCCGCAAGGTGGCCGCGGCCATGGAGTTCGCCTACGAGAACGCCTGCCCCGTGATCGCGATCAACGATTCGGGCGGCGCCCGGATCCAGGACGCGGTCGCCTCGCTGGCCTGGTACGCGCTGATGTGCCGCCGCCAGGAGGACCTGTCGGGCTTCGTGCCGCAGGTGGCGATCATGCTCGGCAAATGCGCCGCCGGTTCGGTGTACGGCCCGGTCAACATGGACGTGCTGGTCGCGACCGACAAGTCCTACATGTTCGTCACCGGCCCCGAGGTCATCAAGGCGGTCACCGGCGAGAGCGTGAGCGCCGAAGAACTCGGCGGCGCGGCCGTGCAGGCGACCAACGGCACCGTGCACCACGTCGCGGACAGCGAGCGCGCCGCCTTCGACTGGGTGCGCGAGTACCTCGGCTACCTGCCCTCCAGCTGCCTGGAGCAGCCGCCGGTCGTCAACCCGGGGCTCGAGCCGGAGATGACCAAGCACGATCTCGAGCTGGACTCGATCATCCCGGACTCGGACAAGGTCGGCTACGACATGCACGACATCCTCGTGCGCATCTTCGACGACGGCGGCTTCCACGAGGTCAGCGCGGGCACCGCGCAGAACCTCATCACCGGCTTCGCGCGGGTCGACGGCCGCAGCGTCGGCGTGATCGCCAACCAGCCGATGGTGCTGGGCGGCGCCCTCGACGCGCGGTGCTCCGACAAGGCCACCCACTTCATCCGCCTGTGCAACGCCTACGGCCTGCCGCTGGTGTTCGTCGTGGACACCCCCGGCGTGCTGCCAGGCATCGAGGAGGAGCGCAGCGGCGTCATCAAGCGCGGCGGCCGGTTCTTCCGCGCGGTGATCGAGGCCACCGTGCCGGTCGTGACGGTGGTGACCCGCAAGGCCTACGGCGGCGGCTACGCGGTGATGGGCTGCAAGCAGCTCGGCGCCGACATCAGCCTGGCCTGGCCGACCGCCAGGATCGCCGTGATGGGCGCCGAGAGCATGGTCGGCATCATCGGGCGCAGGCAGCTGGAGGCGACGCCCGCCGAGCAGCGCGCGGCCGTTCGCGAGCAGATGATCGATTTCTACAACGCCACCATGGCGACGCCGTGGATCGCCGCCGAGCGCGGCTACATCGACGCGGTGATCGAGCCCTCGCAGACCCGCCTGGAGATCCGCAAGGCGCTGCGGCTGCTGCGCGACAAGGATCCCAAGCCGAAGCACAATCCGCGCAAGCACAGCCTCTTCCCCGTCTAGCCGAATACGCCGGTTGTGCTGTCTCACAACACATCCGGTGATGGGTCGTGGGATCGCCGGATGTTCGTCCATACGACGACATCGGGTGATCCCATCGCCTAACCTCGGATTCGTGTCCGGCCCTCGTTCGCCGCGCAGCGGCCGGACACAGTGGCGTGCCTGCCGAGGTTTGTTCCCTACCCTTACCCGGCGGGCACGCCGCACTTCATCGCGCCGGACGCCCCGCTCGCCGGATCGCACCTCTCGCAACGGAATTCATGCCTGCGACAGGGAAGGACTCAGACCGCGCCGCGACCGCCCCAGGTGAGTCCCACCGTCGCCCATTCGGTTTCCCACCGGCGCGCACGCCTGCGGTCCAAACTCGCGCGCAGCAGGTAGTACCCGGTCGCGAAGCACACCAGCACCGCGCATGACACCGCGCCCGACATCAGCACCGCGCGGCTCAGCGCCTGGGTCTCCGACGGCGGCTCCACCACCCGGCCACTCGGGTCGAGCCAGATGCTCACGGTGGCACCGGGTTTCACCAGTGTGCTGGAGCGGTAGTCCTCGACGTGCGCGACATTCTGGCCGTCCACCCAGGACACCCGCGCGGGCGTGATCGGCGCGTACAGCGGCGCCTTGCCCACCTCGATCACAGTGGCGTCGACGCGATGCAGCTCGGCGATACGGCTTTCGGTGGCAAGGGTTTCCGTCTCGTAGACCCGACCGCCGAGCACGATCGCCACCACCGGGACGACGACGAAGAACAACAGCGTCAGCAGCATGCCGACCCCGGATTGGAGCCGGTCCTCGCGGCGGCGCATCGGATTGCGGTCCCATCCCATCCGTCGGCAGGTCCGGCGCACGATGCCCGCCGATCCGACCGGGCGCTCCCTGGTCATGACGCTGACTCCTCGTACTCGATGTCGGTGGCCAACCCGGCGAGGGTGTCGAAGAAGCCCTCGATGAGGTCGGGCAGGCCGTCCGGGTCGACCCCCGCGGCCCAGGTCTGCAAGGCCGCGACGATGAGCCCGGAGCAGGCCGCGACGACCGTCGCCGGGCGCAGATCCTCCGCCGGGTCCACGCCGAGGCGCGCGGCCAGGATTCGTACCGATTCGCGCTGGCCCTCGTTGCGGATGCGTTGATAGCCGGCCAGCAGGGCCGGTTCGTCGTCGAAGCGCTGGAACAGGGCCCACCGCCGGGTCAGCAGCCCGGCCCGCACCCCGGTGTATTCGGCGGTCAGCCAGTCGTGCACCGCGTGGCGATAGGCCCGCAGCGGCGGCTCGTGGGCGGGGCGGCAGGCCAGCGCTTCGTTCAGCAGATGCATGTCCTGGTCGATGTCGCCGAGAATGGCCGCCTCGATGGACGGGAAGTGGCGGCTGAAGGTGCGCCGGGTGACGCCGGCCCGCTCGGCGATGTCCTCCACGCTCACCGCGACCAGACCGCGCTCGGTCAGCAGATCGAACGCGGCCCGCGACAGCGCCTCGCGGCTGCGGCGGGTGCGCAGCCTGCGGCCGTCCAGGTCGACGTCGTCGCCGGTGCCCATGAACCCATCCTATCAATATTGTCCCGTTGGGACATTAGTTTCCCCGGGATCGCGAACCCCGACCTCATACCCGGGCACCACCCGCGGACGAGCGCCCGGAACCGCCCCACCCGACGGCGAGGGCGCCCGGCGTTCGCTTGCGCGGCGACCACCACCGGACGCGAACACGGGGCGACCCGGGGAAACGCCCGCGATTCACGCCGCCCGGTTATGAGTTCTCACAAAGCTGTCCAAAATTGCCCGGAAATCCACCCCGTGTGCATCTCGGGAATTGCCGTCTCAGAAAGCCGTCGCGCCGCTTCGAGTTGTGTTCGACCACAGCCGAATTCGCTTGTTAATAGGCGAGAAAACAGTCGACCACCAGGCCAAACACCGGACTCTTGACCAAGATTGCGCCGGGAGCTACAAATGAAATCTCCGCCGACCCGAGCTGTTCGAACCGGCCGACGAGAATTGCAAGCCAGTGGTTACCGACGTCATCGATGTGACCGCGGAATTTCCGATCCCCCGCCAGGCGGTGTGGGACCTGCTCCGCGAGCCGCAGACCTATCCCCGCGTCTTTCCCGGAATCGGCGCGTGCGAACCGCTGGAATCCGCTGGCGGACACCAGATGCTGCGCTTCCGGGTCGGCACCGCCCGGGTCGGCGTCCGCACCCAGGTGATCCAGCTACGCATCGGGCGGTGGTACGAAAGCCTCGAGCTGGTCAGCCCGACGCTGGGCAGCTTCGCCTCGATCCGGCTGCGCGGCACCGAGGAACGCACCCGCATCTCGGTCACCTTCTTCGGCCCCGGCCGCATCCATCCGTCCGTCGCGGACGCGGGCAACGGCGCGATCATCGCCTGGACCGAGCGCGGCCTGCGCCGGATCGCCGATCTGGTGCGCGGCGCGGCGACCTCGGTCGTGGTCAATGGCGAGAACTCCCCCGTCCGCCGCCGCGCCGAGGTGGCCAGGCAGATGATGACCACCGGCGTACTGCGCGCCCACCGGCCCGACCTCGGCCTCAAACAGCTGCGCAGGCTCTCGGAATGGGGATTCAACCTGGCGGGCGGCTACGCCGCCGCGGCCGCGTTCGCACCGGGGCGCACGGCACTCATCGACGCGCACGGCGCACGCACCTTCGACGAGATGCACGAGCGCACCCACGCCATCGCGGGCGCCATGGCCACGCTCGGGCTGCGAGCAGGCGATGCCATCGGCCTGCTCGCGCGCAACCACGGCGGCATGGTGGAGATCATGGTCGCCGCGGGCAAGCTCGGCATCGACGTCGCCCTGTTGAACACCGGCCTGCCCGCCCGGCGCATCGAGGAGGTCGTGCAGCGCGACAAGCTCACCGCGCTGTTCGTGGACGGCGAATTCGACCATCTCGTGCAGTACCTGCACGCCGATCTGCCGCGCTACGCGACCGACCGGACCAAGCCGGTGCCGGGGCGAACGACCCTCGACGATCTCGCGGCCATGGGGCAGAACAACTTTCGCAAGCCCTCGCATCCCGGCAAGCTCATCGTGCTGACCTCGGGGACCTCCGGCACCCCGAAGGGCGCGCGCCGCCCACACGCCAAGGGCTTCAGCACCATCGCCGCGCTGCTGTCGCGCATTCCGCTGCGGATGGACGAGACGATGCTCATCCCCGCGCCGCTGTTCCACACCTGGGGGCTGGCCGCGCTACAGCTGAGCACCGCGCTGCGCTCCACCGTCGTGCTTCCCGCGCAGTTCGACGCCGAGGACTGCCTGCGCCTGATCGCCGAACACCGGGTGAGCACGTTCATCGCGGTGCCGATCATGGTCCACCGCATCCTGGAGCTGCCCGCGCACGTGCGCGCCCGCTACGACACCTCGAGCCTGCGGGTGGTCGCCAGCTGCGGCGCGCCGCTCGCCGCCAGCACCGTGCTCGACTTCATGGACACCTACGGTGACGTCCTCTACAACGTGTACGGCTCCACCGAGGTGTCCTGGGCGACCATCGCCGATCCCACCGACCTGCGCGCCGCGCCGACCACCGCGGGCAAGCCGCCGCTCGGCACCAAGGTGGCGGTGCTCGGCCCGGACCGCAAGCCGCTGCCCGTCGGCGCGACGGGGCATATCTTCGTCAGCAACCACATGCTCTTCGACGGCTACGTCAACGCCGCGCCGCCGGACGAGGCCGACGGCATGCTCGACACCGGCGACCTCGGCTTCCTCGACGCCACGGGCAAGCTGTTCATCGCGGGCCGCGATGACGAGATGATCATCTCCGGCGGCGAGAACGTCTTCCCGCGCCCGGTCGAGGAGGCGCTGGCCTATCTGCCGCAGGTCCGCGAGGTCGCGGTGGTCGGGGTTCCCGATCGCGAGTACGGCCAGCGCCTGGCCGCCTTCGTGGTGAAACGCGAAGGGGCGGGCCTGGATTCGGATATGGTCCGGAACTACATCCGCAATCGGCTGAGCCGCTTCTCGGTGCCGCGCGACGTGACCTTCCTCAACGCGCTGCCCCGCGGCGAGACCGGCAAGATCCTCAAGCGCCTGCTCACCGGCGGCGCCGAGGACGCGGCGCCGCATCCGATCATCGGGACGATCGCGCCGGGCTCGTTCTGACGTCCGGCGAACGCGGGCGCGGCCGGACCTCCGGCGCGGCGTTGTGAGAATTCAACGCGCTACGTGGCCGCGGCTGGGCATGCCCCAGATTCCGCTCGCCGACCTGCCGGTCCACCGAGCCCGTGGCTATGCTCGCCGGGACGGCTCCGGCGCAGGCCGACCCGCAGCGGCCTGCCGCGCGACAAGTACCGGAGCCGCTGTGGCAGACCGTCCCGGTCGGCGTGACATCGCTCCCAACACCGTCGCACCGCCGGGGCGGTCTGCTCGTCTCGGCTGCCGCTCGGTCGCGCCCGCGCGGCAGCCGGGCTAGACCGATCCGGTCGGCTGGTCCACGGTCGGCGGTTGACGGTCGCGCAGCGCTTCCAGCAAACCGCGCGTGTACTGGGGCGGCGCGGCGTGCACCGAGAGCAGATTCGCGACGGCGCGATACGCGGCCAGGTCGGATTCCTTGTCCAGGTACAGCGCGCCGGTCAGTTGCTGGAGGTAGACGATGTCGGGCAGGTCGGCCTCGGTGAACCGCAGCATGGTGAACGCGCCGTCGGCCAGCGCGGGTCCGCCGACGTGGTCGGCGAGCACCTGCAGGGTGATGTTGGGTTGGTCGACCGCCGCGAGCAGCCGGTCGAGCTGCTCGAGCCAGACCGCGGAACCGCCGATGCGCCTGCGCAACGCCGCCTCCTCCACGATCAGCCAGATCCGCGGCGGCTCCGGCTTGGTGAGGATGTGCTGACGGCGCATACGCAACGCCACCCGGCGTTCGATCGCGGCGAACGACTCGTTCGGGTGCGCCAGCGACAGCAGCGCCCGCGCGTAGTCGGCGGTCTGGAGCAGTTCGGGTACGGCTCTCGGCTCGTAGCAGCGGATCAACCTGGTCGCCTGTTCGAGCCCGAGGTAGGTGTCGAACCATTTGGGCAACCAGTCGTTGTCACGATGCCACCAGCCGGAGGCGTTGGCCTGGCGGGCGAGCGCGAGGAACTCCTCCCGCTCGGTCGGGTCTGCCACCCCGTAGAGCGTGAGCAGATCCACCAGATCCCGTTCGCGGAATCCGGTGCGCCCCAGCTCCAAGCGGCTGATCTTGGAGTGCGAGCCGCGGATCGACTCGCCCGCGTCCTCGCGTGAGATGCCCGCGGCCTCGCGTAATCGCCGCAACCGCCCGCCGAGCAGCATCCGCAACACCGTCGGGCCATCGCCGACGCCGGGATGCTTTCCTGGAAAAGGAGATTCGGCCGCATGTCGCACTTCCGGAGCACGCATTCACCGAGTTTGCCATGATTTCGTGCCGACTCTCCAGGGCATAGGCTGGTGTCGTGCGTAAGACATGCACAGTTGTCTGTGCACGCCGACGGCCGGGGCACGCGTGGCAACGGCTTCGCGGGCCGGGGCAACCCCGGCGGGACGTGCACGGCTGGGACCCGCGCAGCGCGCTCGGACCGGGCGCGGCATCCGGCGAGCTAACGTTTCCGCGCATCCCGCCGCTATATCGAGTAAGCAGCGGACAGGTCTCGGACCCATCGGCGCACGGGCCCGCGACGAATCTTCAGGAGTCGCGTAAGCAGAGGTGATCTGTATGGCAACCGTTGGCGTTTCAGCGGACCGATGGTCGGTCCGCGGAGTACTGCTCTCCCATCCGACAGCGGACGAACCATCATCGGCCCCGCTCGAGGAGGTGGAACAGGAGATCGGCGCGGCCACCGTGGCCGAGACGATCCCTGAGATTCTCGAAGCGCTGGCCGACCGGACGCTCTCGCTCATCGAGAACATAGCGCTGACGTACCGGACGGTGGACGAGCGACGCGCGATCGTCACCCACCTGGCCACCGGCCGGTGGCGGACGTCCTCGCTGGTCTCGGTGCGCTCGGCGCTGCTCGCTTTCGTCCGTGACGTCCCGAGTCTCTACCGATTCGAAACCATTCTGGTACTCGAGGTCGCCGACCGTGATCTGACCTTCATCCTCACGGACGCCGCACGTTCCAGGATTCTCGGCTCGGGCACGTGGCGCGCCGGATCCGATCCCGCGGCCGAAGCGCACGACCGCGTGCGCCCCGCGCTGCTGTCCCAGGGCCTGACGCTGGACGGCGTCGCGCTGTGCGGCGCACCCGTCACGGCCGAACTGCGCCGCGAGTGCGAGCGCGCCTTCGGTGTCCCCGCGGAGATCGTCGACGAGCCGCACACCGCGGCCGCGCTCGGCGCCGCCCGCATCGCGGCCGCACAGCTGCCCGAGGATTCCGGACATGAGCACGGCCACGAGCCGAGCGGCGCCACGGCGCTCGCCACCCGCGAGCGGCGGCGAGCCGGTGTCATGCTGCCGGTCGGCGCGGCGGCGGCCGCGGTGCTCGCCGCGTCCGGCATCGCGGTCGCCCACGTCACCGACAACGGGGTGTGGGCACGCCAACCGGACCACAAGACCGCCCAGGCCCAGGCCCCTGCCACGCCGGACCCGGCCGACCCCTCCGCACCGCCGATCGTGATCGAGTCCACCATTCAGGCGCCGACCTCCGCCGCGCCGCAGAACCCCGGGCGGCCGACGCCGCGTCCGGCCGCGCGGCCTATCGACCCCGGCGACCCGGCCGATCCGTACGATCCGAACGACCCGCGTCCAGAGACTCATACGAGGACAGTGGAACCGACACAGTACGACGGACCGGCGACACCCGGTGGAGAAGCCGCGGCGCCGGGTCAGGAGCCGGCCGCCACACCGGAGGTACCGACCACGACGGCGGTCGGCGCGCCGAACGGCGACGGCCTGTTCCCCGGCGAATCACCGCCTCCCCCGGTCGGTTCCGATCCCGCGGCCATCTCGGCCTGGTGGGAGAACCACCTGCGCCTGAAGCAGATCTGGATGCAGGGAGGTTGAGCGGGTTCAGGCGAGCCGGACCCGCGCGCTGGCCCTGCCGAACAGCTTGCGGTCACCACAGGTGGCGGTGACGAGCACGGTCGCGGTGCGTTCGACCGGATCCAATTCCTTGACGCGCCCGCCGAATTCGATCGTGCTGTTGCGGTCCGCGGGCACCGGCGCGAATCCGGCGAAGCGCACGCCGTAGTCGACCACCGCACCGGGATCACCGAGCCACCGCGTCAGGTATCCCGCGCCGAAGCCCATGGTCAGCAGACCGTGCGAGATGACGTCGGGCAACCCCACCGCCCTGGCAATTTCGTCGCTGAAATGGATGGGATTGGTGTCGCCGGAGACGCCCGCGTAGTTGACCAGGCCGCCGCGCGAGAGCGCCACCCGATGCTCGGGCAGTCGATCACCGACGCGCAGGTCCTCGAAGCGAATCCGGCCGGGCCGGTCGCTGGTTTCCGCGACCTCCGCCGGGCCTTCGGCGCACTCGGCCATCCGCGCCGCGCCGGGGCGGCCGGTATCGCCCCGCGTGGCGGGCGGCTGCACGACGCCCGCCACCGTCGCGGCGAGATCGCCGACCAGCTCGACGCCGGTCTGCGCGACGACGGTGCTGTGCGCGGTTTGCAGCGGCCGCCCTGCGCCGTCGCGGAGCAGGCTACGCATGACCAGTATGTCCATCGCGCCGAATTGGCGGAACGACTCGAACGAGCACTCGCTGACCAGATCGTCGCCCGCGACGATCGGGCGGTGCACCCGCACCTGCTGTTCGGTGTGCAGCACCTGGCTGATGTCGTAGCCGGTGAGCTCCGTTTCGAACAGGGTTCGCTGCATTTGCAGCCAGACGATTGCCGGGAAGGTCAGCGGCGCGACGAGACCGTCGTAGCCGAGGGCCGCCGCCGCGTCCTCGCTCCAGTGCGCCGGGTGATCGTCCTGCACGGCCTGGGCGAATTCTCTGATCTTCTCGCGGCCGACTTCGTAGTGGTCGGCGAGCCGGAAATGCCGCCCGACCAGCGCCTCGGCTTGCTGGGCGGCGGATGGGGTGTCGAGGTACAGCGTCATGTCAGTTAATCGCGTGGCGGCGCATCAGCGCAACGCCGGAGGAAAGAAGTGGCAGGTCAGCACTCGTTTCGCGCGGGGGCGCCGCGCAGACGTTCGTCGAGCCACAACATTGCCTCGGGATAGCCGATCACCGCGCCGATGAGATGCTCGCCGAACACCCCGCGATAGACCGCGGAAGCCCCCAGCTCGCACTGCTCGCGATAGAGGTTGCGCGCGCCCTCGGCCGGGATCCAGAACTCCTGGTCGCCGTTGAAGATGTAGAGCGGCACCGCCGAGCGCCTGCCTTCCATTCGCGTCACCCGGTAGATCTCGGCGGCGAAGTCCGAATCCAGCGGATCGGCGAAGTTGGCGGCGATGTCGATGGGTAGCATCAGCACGCCCGCGGCCCCGAAGACGCTGCCGCACAGATCTTTCGCCGGTGAGGTCGCGATCCATTGGGCCAGGTTGTTCATCCGGCCCAGGATCTCGGGGCGCTCCCTGCCGATGGCGAACACCGCGGCCATGAAGACCGCGGAGGCCAGATTGCCGTTCATGCTGCGCGCCAGGATCTCGTAGTCGGCGGGCACCCCGCCCAGCGCGGCCCCGACGACGACCTCGGACAGTTCCGGCGCGTAGTCCGCGATCAGCTTGACCGCGCCGTGCGTGGCGATGGCGCCGCCGGAGTAGCCGAACATGCCGAACCCGCTGGCGCCGAACTCCTCGGGCAGCAGGTTGCGCACGGCACGGATGGCATCAAGCACCGCGTGGCCCGCGACATACGGTTCGGCGTAGGCCATCCAGGGACCCTCGTGATCGGGAATCAGCACCGCGTAGCCCCGCAACAGCGCCAATTGCGTTGTGGGCGGAATGAAGTCGGTGACGCTGGTGTTGTCGGTCCACCCGTTGGCCAGGCTGTATCCGGGTGTGCAGTCGCGGCCGAGCGCGTCGATCGGCAGGTTGTTCACCACCACCGGGCGATCGCCGGGGCCGGTCCACACGCCGGGAGGCACGACCAGTGTCGCGGTGGCGAAGGAGGGCCTGCCGTGCGCGTCGGTGGTGCGGTATTTCATCAGCAGCGCTCGGCGGAACGGCACCAGCACCAGCAGCCCCGCCGTGGCGGTGACATCCCGAACCTCGATGATCTGGCCCTCGGTGTAGTCGGCGAGGCCGGGCGGCCACGCGTCGAAGATCGGATCGCCGACCGGCGCGGGCAGCACCGCCTCGCGCAGCGCGGCCAGCGTCGGTGAGAGGCCCGCGGTCTCCAGCACCGCGCCGTCCTGTCGCGGCGCGGTGACGATCGCGGGCGGCGGGATCACCCGATCGATCAACTCCTGCAGGCCGGGCAGCAACGATCCCGAAACATCGGGCAGTGCGGGCAGGCTCGGCGGCACGGGCGGTGCGGGCGGCTGGGCCGCTGCGTGGCCCATCGTCACCGAACCGGCGAGCAGCACCGTCAGGAAAAGGGCACGCAAACATCTCATGGCACACGCCTCTGGGTGCGACGTCGGGTTCGCCTGGCGCCCGGGAGATGCGGCCTTCCACCCCGAAATGCCCCCTGTCGCGCCGGGGCCAGGGACTCAGGCTAGCCGGACGCGCCGAGACGGATGTCCGCTCGTGCTCGAGTTGTGTGTGTCATGACGCCGAATCGCAACAACCGAGCCGAATTCGGTCCGCCGCGAGGTGGATTCGGCTCGGTTGCCGT